>JADQBQ010000006.1 GCA_016278505.1 Clostridiales bacterium | reverse complement strand
CAGTGCCGATGGTACTTGGGGCTTCGCCCCCGGGAGAGTAGGTCGTCGCCAGAGCCTTTTTAAAAGCCCTTCGGATTTTATCCGAAGGGCTTTGTTTTCTTCAAATAACTCAACAATAGTGCCTGGCACCGAGTGTTGAGTTATTTGTATAAACTTCTCTGTATCCCTACCCGCACCAGTTCAGGTTTTAAAACCCTCATCATCTCTTTGGGATCTAAGCCAAATAAATAACCCCGCTTGCCGCCGTTTACATAGGCCGTGGGTAGATCAAGGATTGTCTCTTCCATGTACACCGGCATTTTTTTATGGGTGCCAAACGGCGAAGTTCCGCCAACCATGTAGCCGGTGTGCTTAGTCGCTGTTTCCGGCATGCAAGGTGAAACAGTTTTTACCCCGATGGTTCTAGCTAAATTTTTAGTGGAAACTTCCAGGTCACCGTGCATTAAGACAATAAGAGGCTTTTTGTCTTCATCCTCCATTACCAAAGTTTTAATAAAATAATGTTCATCAATACCTATTTCCCGTGACGCAACTCTAGTTCCACCTTTTTCTTCATACTTATAATTGTTCACAGTAAATTCTACATTTTCATCGCGCAACATGCGTACGGCAGGTGTAACCGGTGCTTTATTCTTCGCCATATCAGAAACACGCCTCCAATGGTTCTTTTTGCAGCTTTTCCTCAACGTTATTTAACCTACTATTTATCCCAAAAGCATAAAGACCGAAAAGAAGGAAAATGGGTAGTTTTTGTTAAGTTGGAAACATGCAAAAAAGCCTCGGTTTTAGTCAACCGGGCTTTTTTTGATCATACGAAAATTGATGCTTGATAAGTAAGGTCTTCAAAAGCCTTTAAATGAACGTCGGTTATGGTCTTGCCAAATCGTACCATAAGCATGTTAGCTGAATGTTCCAGAATTTCCGGGTCATCCGTATGCCGCCTTTTAAAACCGACACTGCCAAAAAGCTTCTTAAGCATCCTTTGATATTGCCAAACGCTTAGCCCACTGCCTTCAAGGTCCCAATGCCAGTAAAACTCGGTAGTAATAACTATATACTCTTCCAGTTCCGGGTTTTTAAAAGCTTCATGCAACAGTTTTGATGCAATCCCCATGCATTTCCAATCCCTGCTGATTTCGATAGCACCCAGCTCCAGCAAGCGCGGGTGCTTGTTCCACCTGCCAAATTCGCTGGGATGTTGAAATAATACATAACCGATTATTTCGTTTGCATGTTTTGCCACATAAACAATACCTTCCGGCAGGTCTGACACCTGGAGTAAAGCTTCTTTTTGTCTGGATGCCCTTCGGAAATTGTTCAGGTTCTTATTCATATCAAGGGGCTCAATAGATTCCCTGATTAACGGTCCAAGGAATTCAACTTGGCCCTTTGGTGTAGCAAGTATTGCCATAGTCACCACCAAATCTATAGAGAGATCAACTACTTATAACAATGTATTACTGAATGTATTCTGATCAAGCTTCTTAAATCCTTCCAGTTAACTTAAGTTTTTTACTTTCCTCATTATAACATATTCCTTGCTTTTGGGAACGGCCATTATGTATTAAAAAAAGGGACATGGTGCATCCATGTTGTGTTTACTGTATCTGGCTGGTAAAATTTAATCAATTGTTAAGCCTGTGGGGTGTAACTATGTCTAATGTTTTGCTTGTGGATGACGAAAAACTTCTGGTTAAGGGATTAAAAAGAAGTTTGGAACAAGAGGGTTATAATGTATATGTGGCCTATAACGGTCAGCAATGTATGGATGTGTTGGAGAGGGAGCAGGTTGATTTAATTTTGTTGGATTTAATGCTCCCCGGTATTGACGGGCTGGAACTCTGTCGTCTTATTCGCAAGAGCAGTGAAATTCCTATCATAATGCTAACAGCAAAGGGCGAAGACGTCGACAAAATTGTGGGGCTGGAACTGGGAGCAGATGATTATGTGACCAAACCCTTTAATACCAGGGAATTAATAGCTCGTATAAAGGCTGTTTTGCGTCGTTTTAGCAGCACTCCCGAAGATAAACATGCCAAGGTTATTAGTGCTGGCAATCTTTATATTGACGGATTGCGCCGTAAAGTACAGAGAGGGGAACAAAAGGTAGAATTAACTGCCCGGGAATTTGACCTTCTATATCTTTTGGCGACCAGCCCGGGGAGGGTTTATACCCGGGAAAATCTGTTGGAATCAGTATGGGGCTCTCCATATTATGCTGACTTGAGAACTGTCGATGTGCACATTCGAAGGCTAAGGGAAAAATTAGAGGATGATCCTAAACAGCCGCAATTTGTTTTGACTAAGTGGGGCGTAGGATATTTTTTCCAGGAGGATATATAAGTGTTTCCAAGTATCAAATGGCGTCTGGCCGGTACATACATGACAATTATCCTGGGAACTCTGCTGCTTTTCAGCTACCTTGTGTTTAATTCCCTCGAAAATTATTATCTTGAGGAGCGGGAAAAAACTTATCTTGCCCACGCTAACATAATTGCCGGCAGTGGGCAGGAATTATTATTATCCGGTGACCGAAATTCTTTTTACTGGGCCAGGAACTACGGCAATACAATCGATGCCAGGGTTTTAATGCTGGATAAGACGGGCAAAGTGCTCATGGACTCTTTCGGAGAACCGTGGCTGGAAGGAAGAACATTAGAACACCGGGAAGTTAGGTCAGCATTGGGCGGCAAGAGTTTGACCGGTATACATAATATTCAAAACGGTAAAAGAGTGCTTTATGTGGCCGTGCCGGTACTTCATGATAAGAAGGTTTATGGGGCTGTAATGCTGGTTACAGGGCTGGGAGATATATTTGAAACCCTGGCCAGAGTGGAAAGCCAGCTAATTTCTTTAACTCTGGCCAGCGGGGCTGTAGCGGCTATGCTAAGTTGGTTCTTAGCCGTGCTTTTAACAGGTCCTATCAAGGAATTAACTACCGGGGTGGAAAAAATGACCCGGGGTAAATTGGGAGTGCGCGTGCCCGTACGTAGTAATGATGAAATGGGGCGCCTGGCAAAGGCCTTTAACATCATGAGTGGCAAACTGGGGAAAGTGGAGCAGACGCGGCGCGAATTTATCACCAATGCCTCGCATGAATTTAAGTCGCCGCTGGGATCTATGAAAGCGCTTGCCCAGTCTTTGTTAGAAAGCGACGAAACTGACCCTACAGTATACCGTGAATTCCTAGCCGATATAGATGCGGAAATTGACAGGTTGGCACGGCTGGCGGATGAACTGCTCTACCTTGTGAGGCTTGAAGAAGAGGGGATAAAAGTGAGACGCCGGGCACAGCCTGTATCCCCGTTAGTGGAACGGGTACTGGGCCTGCTGCGTTCACAGGCCGGTGCGAGAAAGTTGAAAATGGACGTACAGCAAGGGCTGTACTGGCCGCTTGATGAGGACTTAACGTTACGTATACTTTTCAACTTGGTGCATAACGCTATTAAGTATACGTCGCCTGAAACCGGAAGCATAAAGGTTACGGCAATGGCAGACGGAAAAGAGATGGTGCTTCGGGTTATAGATAACGGGGAAGGTATCCCACCGGAAGAAATTCCTTACTTGTTTGATCGCTTTTATCGCGTGGACAAAACAAGGTCGAGGGAAACAGGGGGCGCAGGTCTGGGCCTTTCCATAGTCAAACAGGCGGCCCAACTACAGGACGGCAGAATCGAAGTGATAAACAGCCACGGGAATACCGTTTTCGAGGTCAAAATTCCTGATTTGTAATACTTTTGTCATGTTTAGACCGAAGATTTGTAACAGTTATTCATTTACCTGTAAGATTTATGACCTATAATTAATAGCAGTACGATAAAAAACACTGTTCTTATTATACGAGGGGGTTATAAATGTGAAGAGAAAAATTGGCTTGCTTTTGGTTGTTGGTGTTTTGGCGATCGCCGTTTTGGCGGTGGGATGTGGAGATAATGAGGCCTCTAAGGCCGGGGAAGAAGAGAATAAGCCTCATATCAGTGATGAGCCCAGGGAGGAACCTGTGACGGTAACTTTGTATTTCTCTGATGCTGAGGCTTTGCACCTGGTCCCGGAGAAGCGGGAGGTAACCAAGGGGGGCGAAACACTGGAAGAAGTAATTATAAAGGAGTTAATTAAAGGACCCCAAGAGCAGGGACACAACAAGACTGTTCCCAAAGAAGCCAAACTGCTCTCGGTCTCGGTAGTGGATAATATTGCCTACGTGAATTTTTCTAAAGAATTTTCCACGAAACACTGGGGAGGGTCTACCGGAGAAACCCATACCTTAATGTCAGTGACCAATTCACTTTGTGAGCTGGAAGGTATAGAAAAGGTGCAATTTTTGTTGGAGGGAGATAAAATGGCTACCCTGGCCGGGCACTGGGATACTTCGCAGCCCCTGGGGCCGCAGGATATCTAAAATTCTTAAAGGGGAATGACTCCTTTTTAGTTTTTACAAAAAGGTGCCAGTCCCCTTTTTGCTTTATTAAGTTGGGGGCCTGACCCCATCAAATTGCATGGGTGCCGGATTGCCAATCAGTTCAACGTGTGGAACAGACAAAACCTCTTCCATAATTGATTCTGACACTTGTATTTCCGCCAGGTGCAGCGTGTTTCTTACCCGGACTACCCTTGCTTGCCCGGGGTTAACAAGACCTATACTTTTTAAAGCGGTACTCACGACTTCCCTGTCGTTATCCATGGTAATGGGTATCATTGCCCGCTGTGTAAATGTGGAAGTAATATTATTTTTATAGGTAGCCGGGAAATTAATTTTATCCACCAACCTGCGTGTAGTAAAGTCGGCAAGGCCAATACCGTTAGCATTGCCGTCAGTTTCAGAGCTTAGATCCAAAACGGCAATACGCTTTATCCGCGGGCTTTCAGGTTCAGGCAGCCCCTGTATGCGCAACCTTCCTATTATATTTGTATCCATTCCGGTGCCGCTAAAATTCTTTCCCATTTGATCAATTATTAACAGGTCAATATCTGTTAAGGGAAGTGAAGGCATTGTTCTACGGGCGTCTTCCAGTAAAGTACCTTCTTTGTCAGCCAGTTCTTCCGGCAAAACAGCAGCTATTTTCCGGGTTTTTTCGTACGAGTTTTCAATAATGGCCAACCCCATAATCAAGTTGATATGTTGCATAATCTCTGTGGCCATAGCCGGTATTAATTTAGGCAGTGCCGGTGCTCCTTGTCTATGAATGGCTTCAGCACCGGAGGGCCCGCCCAGGCCAACGGCAATCATTTTATGAATACCGCTTTCCACGGGCCCGTGGAAAGACGTATGAGGTTTAACTCTATTAATAACTATGACACCGTCACACTCTAGAGCAGCCTTGTTTACGTGTATAGGAATATTATTCTCTATATACCCTACTACGGTAGTATTTGTTTCAGGCCATATTTGGGCTCCTACGCTTTTGGTGTCGATACCAAGTTTATGTAAAATTGCCAGTTGACCTTCTGTTGTTCCACCCCCGTGGCTCCCCATGGAGGGTATTAATACCGGGTATGCCCCGGTGGCTTTAACAGCTTTAACCACGGTCTGAAGTATTTCTACTATATCTGTTATACCCCTGCTCCCCGCGGTGATACCTATTTTCTGACCCGCTTGAATACGATTGGGCAGACCGACACCTTGCAGTTGGCAGAGCACTTGCTCCTCAATGTTTTTAATGTGTTCCCCGGGAAAGTTCTGTCTGACCAATGCCATTAACGGCAAATTCATTTTGTTAAAAACACCTCCTTTGATACTTATTGTATGCTATCAAGTCTACATTTTCCTGCCATTGATCGGGAAATGTCAAACTTGACGGGGGGAAATCACGGTGGTAATATTGCTCAAAAAGCCTGATAGGAGGCGTATTTGATCTTAAGATCGAAAAGGAAAGTTGACCATATAAAGCATTCCCTGCAGCAGGAGGATGCCGGCGGTTCCGGTTTTACGGACCTTTCCCTGATTCCGGCAGTGCTACCGGATTTACGTTTGGAGCAGGTTGATAGTAAATGTTCTTTTCTGGGGAAGGAATTAAGTGCTCCGGTTTTAATCAATGCCATGACCGGCGGGCACCCGCAGGTCAAAGAAATAAATGCCGGACTGGCTCAAGCAGCAGCAGATACAGGTATAGCTGTGGCAGTGGGTTCGCAGCGGGCCGCACTTGAAAATGCCGGTGTAATAGATACATACACTGTGGTACGCCAAAAGAATCCTGATGGTGTGGTGCTGGCAAACATGAATGCGGGCTGTAGTTATGATGATGCCCAGGCGGCAGTGGAAATGCTTGAGGCGAACGCAATACAGTTACACATTAATATCGCCCAGGAGCTTAGTATGGCTGAAGGGGATGTGGATTTTAGAGGTGTGATGGACAATATTGCCTTGTTGGTAGACAGGTTACCGGTCCCGGTGATTGTTAAAGAAGTGGGGTTCGGTATGAGCTTGGAAACGGTGTCATCCCTGGTCAATGCGGGCGTGACGATTATTGATATAGGGGGGCGCGGCGGTACTAATTTTGCGGCTGTTGAAGAAGGCAGGAGTGAAAGAACCGGTGGCCCCTTGTTAAATTGGGGAATCCCCACCGCGTCTTCCTTATTGGAAGCATTGTCTGTTGCCGGTAATGCCCAAATAATCGCTACCGGTGGCGTACGGTCCCCTGAAGATGTGGCCAAGGCACTGGTGGCCGGTGCAAAACTGGCCGGATTAGCAAAACCCTTTTTACAAGTCTTAACGGAAGAAGGAGTCCAAGGTTTAATAAGTTATATTGAGGTTATGAAATATGACTTGCGAATTATTATGATGGCCCTGGGTGCAAGTTCCCTAAATCTACTGAGTACAAAGCAGCTTGTGATTACCGGTACCACGGCCGAATGGCTGGAGCGGCGGGGCATAAATGTTAATATTTATGCACGTAGGTAAAAAAAAATTTTAACAAAGGCAGGAATTTTTACCTTAAAATCGAATTTATAACGTGAAAGATTAAGGGAATATATTAACTAGGAATCAGAACTAAAAGAATATAAAAGCAGGTGCCCTTCGGGGAGAATAGGGAATCAGGTTTTAATCCTGAGCGGTCCCGCCACTGTAACCGGGAAATACATGCCCTAAGCCACTGTCCGTCAGGATGGGAAGGCGGCATAAGCACGAGGCCCGGAAGCCAGGAGACCTGCCTGCTTTGGCAAAGCCCTTGGGAACAGGGCTAGCCCTGTGGATGATGGAAAAGTTCACGGCCATACTGGTCGTGAACTTTTTTAATTTAATATCAGGAGGTTATGAAAGATGGAATTGTTGGACAAAACCCTACAGTCGATAGCAGGCCTTAATGAGAGTGCCATGAAGGAGGCCCGGGAGAGGCTGGATAACTTGCTTAAACCCCCGGGCAGTTTAGGAGTACTGGAGGAACTGGCGGAACAAATGGCTGGAATTACAGGGCACACTAGGCCCACAGTGGGTGGAAAATCGGTGATAGTAATGGCCGGAGACCATGGTGTGGTGGAAGAGGGTGTCAGCGTTGCACCACAGGAAATCACCAGGCAGATGCTCCCTGCCTTTATTCGAGGATTTGCCGGCATCAGCGTATTGGCCAGACAGGCTGGGGCTAAGGTTGTGGTAGTCGATGTGGGAGTAGCTGGCGGGCCTGTAGACATGCCGGGAGTTGTCTCTCGTAAAGTAAGGCCGGGCACGGGTAATATTACCAGGGAGCCGGCAATGACCCGGGAAGAAGCGGTGCAGGCTGTTGAAGTGGGTATAGAGATGGTTATGGCAGAAGTGGGGCAGGGAGCCACCATTATAGCAACCGGAGACATGGGTATTGGCAACACAACACCAAGTAGTGCCATCCTGGCAGCATTTGGTAATTATTCGGCGGAAGAGGTAACCGGCAGAGGGACTTTGGTCAATGATGACGTAATGGCTAAAAAGACAGCAGCCATTGCCACGGCCCTACAAATTAATAAGCCCGATTCTGCCGACGGCCTGGATGTGCTAGCTAAAGTAGGAGGATTGGAAATAGCAGGTTTGACAGGTGTTATTCTGGGTGCTGCCGCCAGTCGGGTGCCTGTAATCATTGACGGCTTTATTTCCACCGCGGCCGGTGTGGTAGCCGCAGCTATTAAGCCGGAGTGTAAGGAATACATGATAGCATCGCACCTCTCCGCAGAGTCAGGACATAAACTAATGCTGGAATACCTGGGCCTAAAACCCATGCTGCACATGGATATGCGACTGGGTGAAGGTACCGGCGCGGTGCTGGGTATGAACTTAGTGGATGCCGGGTGCAGAATACTGAACGAAATGGCCACATTTGCCGAGGCAAATGTTATGGACTTAGAAGAAGATAGAATTTTAAAGTAATGTTTTTGTCTGTATAACTGAAAAGGCAAAGGGGAAGTATTGCCTCGCCCTTTGCCTTTTACTGCTTTTTAACTACTTGACTTGCGAAGGTCTATAAACCTGGACTTAAGCTTTTCAGAAACTTGCGGCATGGTAGTGTACTCCATCTCATCCAGATGCAGGCGGTGCGGTTCAAACGGGCCTAGGCCGCGTAAGTAGTTAGCAATTTCGTTTGCTGTTTCTCTGGCCTTATCAAAGGATATATCAGCAAAGAAATCCTGGGGGCCATGAAGTTTGCCGTCTGCTAGTTGGAAGCCCAAAGCTATTACCCGTGGGGGGCCGTCAAACCGGGTTGGGTTACACTGGTTTGTTCCAACAGGCATCAGCGGTCCCGAATGTGAGCCCCTCATCCACCCGGATACCAGGTGAGGGTTGGCAAAAGGCTCCAGAACTTCCCCTAAAGCAGGGAATCCACTTTGACACCGTACGATCAACACCGGGTCATCCTTGCCTACATAGCGGCCTGCCATTAGGTTGAGGCGCTGTGTGCTGCTGGATGCACAAATATTACCGGTGTCCCGGTGAAAGACCCGCTTGATACAGAACCTGCCGGGTGCACCAATAAAGACAAGCATATCATAAATGTCTTCCGGACAGGAAAAGGTTACTTTACGGTTTTTAATCATGTCACGTACTTCAAAGGTAAAACCGTTATGCATGTTGGGGTCAATGACCAGCCCTGCGGTATTAAAAGGGTCCGCGAACATTTTATACAGAGGTAAGTTCCAAGCTCCCGGCTCAGTTTTATCGGCCATGAAAATAACTACCGGCTCGCTTTTGCGTTCCTCAATTTCCATCTCCGCAACCCCGGGGCCCATACCCTTAATATTACCGGAAAACGCGTCGGAGAGAAGATCCTGCCCGGCGCCGTATAGCTTCAGCCGCTTGGCCATTTCTGTGCAGGCCAGGAAAGTATCCCATGCCAGCTGGTGTATTTCCCCGTTGTTGCGCCCGTGTTCATGAGTCATTACTAAGTTTATGTCATCACCCACGTGGGTCACATACGAGTCTATTAACAGGGAATTGCCAGAGATCATGCCACGCGCTTTTTCCAGAACATCAGGGTGAACACTGGAATGGCCGACAAAACCGCCTATATCTGCCTTGATTACAGACAGCGTTATTTTTTTTCCCATAAAACCCTCCTCACAAAATTAATAGTATATACTTTTTCTATCTTATGCCAATGTTCCTTCCTATTTGATGTAAATTTTTCACAATATTTAGCCTTTTTGTGCTGACAATTCGACATATAATTAATGATTATGCCATAATATTAAAAATCTCTGGGCTTACAAATGATTTCCTTAACCTTGGTATCAAAAAAGTGATTGGAATGTGCCGGCAAAATTACAACAGCGGTGTCCGCTCCGGCACCGGAGCCGGCAACTGCTATTACTTCCTCATCGTGTGGAATTAGCCCGGCGTCCAGTGCCATGCCGGATATCTCAACACATACCTTTACCCCTTGGCCCAGCATGCGTAAAGTTTGGGCCATTATTTCCGCAGGGTATACCCCACCGAATTTATTGCGGATACCCCGGTCAACACCGGCCAGCAGGTGGGTGGTGGTTAATACTGTTATGCCTTTCTCTTGTAATTTTTCCCTGGTTTCCCCTGGCATACGATCTTTTCCGGGACCGTCAAACCCTATGTGGTAGCCAACACAATGAACCGCCAAATCTCCCGCAACTTCTGCAGCATTTAAAGCTGTCCTTCCGGTACTAGAGGCGACCACAATGTGTTTTATCCCTGATTCACGGGCCCTATCCAAAGCTAGTTTAAGAGTGTTATCAGTGTTTTTAGGTCCTTTAGTTTCCCAGTGCATTAAAAATATAACCTCCTCTTGATACTATCTGCCTTATTTTACCTAAACCAGGTTGCAGTGGCAAGTTAGTAAGAGAACCATAAACAATTTGACATCATGGGACAATTGTGTAAAAATCATTTGAATGCTTGGTGCAGCTAATGATGAATAATTAATGATGAATAAGGAGTGAAATAATAAAGTGGCCAAAGTTCGCATTTATACGTCTAATTTAGAACAAGATCGAGGGGAATTGTTGGATTTTTTAAAGGAACGTGCTCTTCGATTCGGAAACTTCACCCTCACTTCTGGCAAAACCAGCAGTTATTATTTTGATGGGAAGCAGGTTACTTTATACCCCAAAGGGGCCTACTTGTTGGGAAAAATCATTATACATAAAATCAGGCAAGACAACATTCAGGCTCTAGGCGGGCTTACCGTTGGAGCTGATCCCATCGTGGGAGCGGTTGCTGCTCTGGCCTATCCATTGGAGCTTGATATTAAGACTTTTATTGTTCGCAAAGAAGCAAAAAAACACGGTAAGCAGCGGCTTATCGAAGGGCCTCAGCTGAATACCGGTGACAGGGTAATTATTGTAGAGGATGTAGTCACCACCGGTGGGTCTTCAATAAAAGCTATCGAAGCTGTACTAGAGGCCGGCGGTAAAGTAGTTAAAGTTGTTCCGCTGGTAGACCGGTTGGAAGGGGGAACGGAAAGAATAGAGGAAATGGGAATACACGTAGACCCTGTGTTTACTGCCCGGGATTTCGGGATTGAAATCTAAAATAATGAAAAGCAAAGGGCTGTACCTTTCGGTGCGGTCTTTTACTTTTTATGTTTTATTTAGGAAAGTAATTTACCATAATATAGGAGTGATGTAGCGCGATACACGAGTATTAAATATATTGCATAATGTATACAAATTTTCCGTAATAGGTAGGAATCAGAAAGAATGTGCAGAACTACCTATATTATAAAAAATATATTATAAAACATATCTTTGAGGTGACATTAAAATGAACTTTTCCCGGCAACAAGTAATTGCTCGACAAATGATTACTAACCCCACGCACAGTCAGCTGATTGATTTGGCCCGAGAGGGCTGCAAAAAAACTATTCATAACAGTACAAGTTTTGTTTCCAAGGTCCGCAACCGGAGCGCTAAGCATACTTACGTTGTTGAGGAGGGGCTCGACCTCGGCGTAGACCAACAGGGTATTTCACCTGAAAAGGCAATTGAAATTGCCACCAAGGTGCATGAGTATTTAAAGGAGCAAGATGTGATTCAACTGGATCGCCGTATGGGACTACACGGTGATTTCACTTTCAATTGCCGCTTATACATAACCTCACCTTACGCCAGGATCCCATTGAAATGGAATTTTATGCTATTCCCTCCCGCCGGTAATGTGACAGAGCCCGACTTGGTCAGTGTCTATGTTCCGGAATGGCCGGAGCGCGTTATTTTCTGCCATCCCCAGGCAGGTATAACTTATATTCTGGGAACCGATTATTTTGGGGAGGCCAAGAAGTCTTTTCTGCGTATGGCCATGTTTAAAGCCAAGCAGGCAGGCGGGCTGGGCTTTCATGCAGGGAGCAAGGTTCTAAGGGTAAAATCAACAAACGGTGGCTTAAAAGATGTAGGCTTTCTTCTTTTCGGCTTGAGTGGCACAGGTAAAACTACCCTCACTATGCATGACCATGATTTAACCGCTCCGGAGCAGGCGATTATTAGACAAGATGACGTGGTATTGATGGATAGCAATGGATATTGTTACGGTACCGAGAACGGCTTTTACATAAAAACCGAAGGTTTGGATGAATCCCAAAAGGTGTTATATCACGCTGCGGAATGTCCCCAGGCCATTTTTGAAAATGTAAAGGTAAATGATGACGGGACCATAGATTTTGATAACAGTGAATTAACTTCCAACGGGCGGGGTGTTATACGGCGGGAAGATGTTGAAGGAGTAGACGAAAGTATTGATTTGGATAAAGCACACCGTTTTATTTTTATCACACGGCATGACAAAATTGTTCCCTCCGTGGCAAAGTTAAATCCTTCCCAGGCCGCTGCCTTTTTTATGCTGGGAGAATCAGTGGAAACTTCAGCCGGTGATCCCACTAAGGCCGGCCAATCGAAGCGGGAGGTAGGCACTAATCCCTTTATAGTAGGTTCGGAAGGGGAAGAGGGTAACCGGCTGCTGGAACTACTGAAGAAAAACCCTGAGATTGAGTGTTACCTCCTGAATACAGGTAGTGTGGGCATGGGAGGTAACCGCCCCGGTGTAAAAATCAGTATTCAAGCTTCCACAAATATTCTTAAACATATAGCTAAGGGTGATATGGAGTGGAAAGAAGACCCGCATTGGGGGTATATGGTCCCTGCTTCCATCCCGGAAATGGATGTGCGTCTTTATGAGCCGGCTGAGTATTATAAGCAGGATGAGTATTTGAAGATGGTGACCGGCCTGCGCGAGGATAGGAAAAAGTGGTTGGAAAAATACAAAGACCTGAAGCCGGAAATAGTTGAGGCAATCAAATAATTTGATTTGATTTCTAAAACTCCCACTTTTTAAAGTGGGAGTTTGCAATTTTTAAACCGATTTAGCACATTATTTATAGAATTTTGTAACAGTCTGAAGGTAGGTTCACAATAGCTGTAGAATATTGCTAAAGAACTTTTTGGCAGGAGGTGGCTATTAATTGTCTACGGAAAAAATTGCTCTTATTACTGACAGTACATGTGATTTACCTAAAGATATTTTAGATAATTTGAATATTAATATGTTATCCTTAAAAGTAATATACGAAGATCAAATTTATAATGACAGGGTTGATATCCAACCCCAGGAAATATATGACCAAATGCCTGAAAAGATACCTACTACTTCCATGCCCACACCGGAAGAAGTAAGATTGCTTTTGGATAAACTGAGCGGTCAGGGGTTTACCCATGCCATTGCCGTGCATATGTCCAGCGGGCTAAGCGGCACTTATAATACCGTTAAAACAGTGGCTAAACAGTTTTCCCGGATGAAAGTGGAGGTAATCGACTCCAAAGTTCTTTCCCTTGGTTTGGGTTTTCTAGTCAAGGAAGCAGCCCATGGTATCAATGACGGGCTTTCATTTGACATGGTAGTATCGAGGGTAAAGGAACTGCAGAGCAAGGTTAAAGTGTTTTTTGTAGTTAAAACTCTGGAATATTTGAAAAAAGGCGGCCGCATAGGATATGTTGAGGCAACACTGGGACAGATACTGGATATAAAGCCTATCATATCAATAAATAATGAAGGAAAATACTTTAGTTTCAGCAAAGTTAGGGGCAGGAAAAAATCCATTAATAAATTAATCGAAATTTTGAAAGAAAAGGCAGCCGGCAAAAGGATTAACCTGGGGGTAGCTCATGGTAATGCAAAGGCTGAAGCGGAAAAGCTAATGCATAAAATAACTAATATGAAGGAATTTGAGATTAAAGATTCCTTGTTCGGTCACGTGAGTCCCGGGATTGTGGTGCATACCGGCCCGGGTTTAATTGGCCTGGTTTTTTTGGATAGCTAAATAATGTATGAATCAAACGTTTTTTGATGGCGGGAGTTGAAATATGAAAATCATTATTGATGCCGATGCCTGTCCCAGGGCTGTGTTACAAATTTGCTCTGATGCAGCACGGGAGCACGGAATACCGTTGTATACTGTATCTAGTTTTAACCATAATATAGTTTCGGATAATCATACCATGGTGGGTAATAATCCCCAGGAAACCGATATAGCTCTTACGAATAAGACGGCACCTGGTGATATAGTAGTCACCCAGGACTGGGGGTTGGCAGCTATGGTGTTGGGAAGGGGTGCTGCTGCTATAGCGCCCTCCGGAAAAATATTTCGCGGGGAAAACATTGACTTTCTGCTTGAGGAAAGGGAATTAAAGGCCAGGTTGCGGAGAGGTGGGGGGCGGACGCGGGGCCCCCGCAAACGTACGGCAGAGGATGATGCCAGGTTTTCCGATAACTTGCGCCGGCTGTTAAAGGAAAGGAGTTGACAAACCTGTCTTCTCCCTTATTCCATGGCCAGTACATGCATAACCTTTCTTTTTTGCTGTAGGAAGTTAGTGGTGGTTAACATTCCCGTCCGGCGGGGGCGGGGTAGGTCTACCTTTAATTCCAGGCATATTCTCGCCGGCCGTTGTGTAAGCACGTAAACCCGGTCGGACAGGAATAAGGCTTCATCGATGTCATGAGTCACGAAGAAAACTGCTTGCCTGAATTTGTTCCAAACCTCTAGGAGCCAGCTTTGCATCCGGGTGCGGGTTATGGCGTCCAGTGCTCCGAAAGGTTCGTCCAAAAGAAGTACCGGTTTTGGGGCCAGCATTGTCCGCATTAGGGCTGCCCGCTGACGCATGCCGCCCGAAAGTTCGGACGGAAAGCTGTTGTGAAAACCCTCCAGTCCAAACAGGGACAGCAGGAGGGTGGCTTCTTTTTTTACTGTTTCTTTATTCTCACCTGCCACTTCCCGGGCCAGTATTACATTTTCCAGCACTGTACGCCAGGGGAGCAAGAGGTCCTTTTGAGGCATATAAGATACCACATCTTTGGCCATCATGTCTGCTTTCCCACCCACTGTTACCTCACCGCGGTCTGGATTTGCCAGACCGCAAATGAGGTTGAATAATGTGCTCTTGCCACAGCCACTGGGCCCCACTAGGCTGACAAACTCTCCGTTATTTATATGTAGCGACAACCCGTTCAAAACCGGCAGGTTTTCCTCGTTAACGGTAAATGATTTTGTTATATCCTTGAGCCAGATGGCTGACATAATACCTCTCCTACAATTCCGGACAAAAATTATTCCGGTAAGAATTCGTTAGTAAATGCTTTTTTGGTATCTATCATTTGGGGTATCAAATCACGTTCATACATCCAGCTCGCAAAGTTATGCCAGACCTCTGCCTTTTGCTCTCCCCAACGTGCGGCGTCATCCTGGTAGCGAGGACTCAGATATTTCTGGCTGGCCAACACCAGTTCCTTGTCCAGTTCGGGAGAGTATTTAAGCAATATTTGAGCTGCTTCTTCCGGTTTATCAATGGCAAAACTGTACCCCTTAGCCGCTGCACGCATGAACTTTTTAACCATTGCGGGGTTTTCTGCAATCAGTTCTTCGTTGGTAATTAGAACCGGGGTATAAAAGTCCAGTGCAGGATCAAGCTTAGGCAGCTCCAGGAAATTTAGATCCATGCCCCTTAATTCGGCCTCTATTCCGGTCCACCCGTAATAAATCCATGCGAAATCAACATTCCTCTCAATGGCGGTAAAGAAATCTGCCGTGCCGATATCAATAATACCTGTCTGGGAAAAATCCCCACCGTCAGCTTCCAGCACTGCCTGGAGGACAGCTTTTTCCATGGGGGAACCCCAGCCTCCGTATCGTTTACCTTCCATATCCCTGGGTCTGGTAATACCTTCTTCCTTCTTGGATGCGAATCCTGAGGTATTGTGTTGAATTACAGCGGCTATGGAAACAACCGGTACACCGTTGGCCCTGGCCTGAGTTATATCTTCCTGGTATCCTACTCCGAATTGTGCTTTACCCGTTGCCACCAGCTGGGGAGTACCTCCCTTGGTGGGCTGCACAATATCCAGCTGCAGGCCTTCCTCTTCGAACCACCCTTTTTCCAGGGCGACGTATAAGCCGGTGTGGTTAGTGTTGGGAACCCAGTCCAGCATGGCGGTTACGGGCTGCAAATCATGATCAGTTACATCAGATGTATCGCCACCTGATGAGCATCCTGCCATCAATATAGCTATTACTAAAATAGAAATCAAACAAGCCAACGAACCAGTTCTCTTAAACATTATTTAGTTCTCCTCTCCTTATAGTACCACGGCATAGATAGCCGTGCCGTGGTCTCAATTAATGCAAAGATTAACAAACTAACCAGTGAAATTACCAAAATAGCTGCCAACACCCGGTCCAACTGGTAAGCATATGAGGCCCTGGTCATAAAAACACCGAGGCCGCTGGCCGCCCCCAGCCATTCACCAATTACAGCTCCCATTACAGCATATGTACCGCCTATTTTCAATCCTGCGAAAAAGGAAGGCAAAGCAGCTGGAAACCGTACTAACTTGATAATTTGCCAGCGGGAGGAACCCATAACCCGAAGCAGGTTAACCATACCCGGATCGGCAGATTCCATACCTTCTACCATACTCACTACTATGGGAAAAAAACAAACCAGGGCGACTACCACCACTTTAGGCAAAAGGCCAAAACCAAGCCAGATGATCAGCAAAGGTGCTATAGAAATAATTGGTATGGTTTGAGATATCACTAACAGCGGATAAACACCCTGTTTAACGCAAGGGGAAAAGTCCATAACTGCGGCCAGTGCCACGGCTACTGTTATAGCGGTCAACAGTCCGGCACCGGTCGCCAGTAAAGTGCTTTGGGAATGATGTAAAAGGAGCGGCAGTACTTCCCAAAAGGTGGTTAAGACCCTGACCGGGGAAGGGAGCAGCCACTCAGGTATATTTGATAACTGCACCACTGCCTGCCAGATGATTAATAACGACAGCATCAGGGACAGTGGAGTTGTTGCTTTTTTAAACGGAAGAGTCATGGGGTGTTAATCACACCTCGCTTTGCCCTGTTCGTTTACTTTGATTAACAGCATTAGGCCTGATTTAATAGAGATTTTCACCCGTTCGGTTACTAGGCGGTTGCTCAGGCCATAAGGGTTTCCAATCTCAAAAGTGGCGTCTTCCAGCGGCCAGCGGGCACCTTGAACTCTGATTCCGGTTACTTCCGTGGTCAGCGGCAGTAAAGAAAAAAGATCTCCGGGGCTGCCTTCAACTACTTTGATTTGACCGGGTGCAATTAAACTTATCTCGTTATGCTCGTTGATGAGCTTTGCCTGCACCCCGTTTTTTGCGGCGGTGCGTAAAAGGTGAATATTGGCCATGGTATGGTCGAGCCTGGTGCCTGCCGCACCCAAAAATAGAATCTCAGTTGGGTTTTGGGCCAGTGTCTCTGCCAGGGCCAGCGCAGTATCACTGTCATCCTTTTCCGGCAGGTATTTTTTTATTATTACACCTAGCCCTGTAAATCGATCAAGCTCGTCCGGGCAGATGGAATCCATATCCCCGATAACCATATATGGTACTATGCCCAAAGAGGATGCATACTTGGAGCCACCGTCCACACAAATAATACGGTCCGTATGGTCAAGTATACCGGACAACCATTGTAGGTTATTAACAGTACCGCCGCTTAGAATTGCAATTCTCAATATGTACACCTCTTTTCAATCTCCATCTCCGGAAAAAAAGCACACCCATAGGTAAGGTGTACTTTTATTTAAAACCTTTCCTACGCGGGCATTACCCCGTTCAGGTTCAAGGGTCAGGTGCTTGTAGCCCTTTCTCAGCCCATAACATGAGCTCCCCAAGTTAAATATTTTATTTTTCAAGTGCTAATCATTAAGTACTAATCATTAAGTATTATGTTAATTATATTAGTTTGTATCTTAGAGTCAATATTTTATACAGAAAAAGAAGTAATAGTAAAGGGTTGGAAAGAGGATATATGTTGTTTAGTGTCAAAAATATTCATTGGTAGGATAATTAGTATGATATTTTTTTGTCTAACCGGATTGCTGTGATTGGCGAGGTGTCCAACAGTATGGGAGCTAAACAATTTGTATATAATGTAGTGGAAATTGCTGATTCACAAAACAATATAAGCAAATTTTTTGATATTTTTATTATCAACTTAATATTTTTGAATATAATGGCTGTAATTTTAGAAACGGTTGTTAGCATAGGTGATGCTTATGGTGGCCTTTTCTTAATCTTTGAAGCGTTTTCGGTGGCGGTATTTACCATTGAATATATAGCTCGCCTTTGGACCTGTGATCTTAAAAAAGATTGTGGCCCCGGGCTGCGGGGAAGGCTAAAATACGCGCTGACGCCAATGGCCTTAATTGATTTGTTGGCTATCCTGCCTTTTTACCTTTCAATATTTGTAGTATTGGATCTGCGTTTTTTGCGCATGCTGCGTCTTTTCAGGATTCTCCGACTGCTTAAACTGGTTAGATATTTTGAAACCCTGCGCAAAATGGGCCATGTGTTAAAGGTAAAAAAAGAAGAACTTACCATTACTATTTCGGTAGTAATTATTTTACTGGTTTTTGCCTCATCCTTCATGTATTTCATTGAAAATTCGGCCCAACCTGATAATTTTTCCAGTATACCTGCATCCATGTGGTGGGCGGTAGCTACTCTTACTACGGTTGGGTATGGTGATGTTTATCCCGTTACCCCGTTGGGCAAAGCACTTGGATCCTTTATAGCCATGTTGGGAGTGGGTATGGTAGCATTACCGGCAGGGATATTAGGTTCCGGGTTTATGGAAATGATTCAAAAGGACAGGGAAGAAAAAACGTGTCCTCACTGTGGAAAGTTATTACACGATAAAGAGGATCAGGGAACGGTTTAATAGAAAAGTGAGGGGGTCCCTCGATGCTGTTTAACCCCTTAAGATTTATTAACCCTGCGGATGTTGAAAAAAGGGTGCGTGGCTTGAGGCGTGAAAATCCCGGCTTAAAAAATAATGAGCTTTGTGAGTTAGTTATTAGGGAAAGAAGTATTCTGTGTGCCATTAGCGGCACTCTAACCACTCTTCCCGCCATATTCCCTGGCATAGGTACTTTAGTCACTCTGGTGGGTGGAATGGCCCTGGACATATCATTAATATCATATTTTATGACCCGGATGATAATGGAATTAGCCGTAATCAACGGGCGAAACCCTTTTCATAAAGGTATGTCAAAAGAAGTGCTGTGGGTTTTTTCCGCAGCCGTAGGGGCAGATACAATAAGTAAAACCGTAAACAGGATGTCCGTTTCCCAAATGGGAAATCAGGCCGTTGTTAGGATTATACAGAAAACGTTACTATCATTGGGAATTAGAAGCACGCCCAGGGTTGCGGTGAGAATTATCCCTTTGCTGGGTTCCGGTATCGCAGGGGGCTTAAATTATGTTATATGCAAAAAAGTAGGTTATTGGGTGGAAAATTATTACCGGTCACAGGAGAATAGTGACCGGTTTGAGCAGACTATCGATATCGAAGGTGAGATAGTGGAATAGGTAATGAAAGCCTGGGGACGAAATAAAGTGATTCAGGAAACTTTTTGCACATTTTCTTGTTTCTGTTTTTTATTATGGTTCTCTTCAGCGTAATCCGAAGAAATAAGGTAAAGGTTCACCCACAGTTCATGCTCATTGGCCTTTCCTTCCAGTTCCCTTGCCAAATCGCTAAATTTTTTTTCTACCCGGTCTTTAAAGGAAGAAAATTCGGATAAAACATCCAATACATCGCGTTGGCTAAATGACGCACCGTCTTTTAATACCTTGGCCAAACTGACACCCCCTTGCGGCGCTCTTTACCATATTATAATCAAAAAACCATAAATTGTTAATAGTTTATTTTGTCTAACCCTGCCGTTATTTCGTAAATAAGATAAGACCCGCTTTAGCGGGTCTTTATCTTATTGGTATCCCAACTCACCTGGGATAGCATATTTTTGTTGGGCAAGCTGATTTGCCTGCTGGCTGATGGCCTGGTTTTCTTGGTACTGCTGCTGGTTTTGTTGGTTTTGCTGGTTTTGGAAACCGCTTCCCATTGCACTTGTTCCGGCATACTGGTTGGCTCCCATAGGGCTCAGGTTATTAGGAGACATCATATTCCGCTGTTGGGCAAGCTGATTTGCCTGCTGGCTGATGGCCTGGTTTTGCTGGTACTGCTGCTGGTTCTGTTGATTTTGTTGATTTTGTTGGTACTGCTGCTGGAAATTTTGGTACGATGTCGGGCTGTATGCCATGGAACTGCTAAAGTAACCACCCTGATTGTAGTTAGGATTATATTGTTGGTTCGTTGAGGAAAAGGCCGTATTGAATCCTGTTCCCGTTTGATTGTAGCCGGAAAAACTTGTAGGTGAGTATTGAGCATAGCTCCCGTAAGTTGCCGGCTGTTGTCCGGTGGTCATTTGAGTGTACCCTCCGGAAGTGCCTGGCTGCAGCATGGTGTACTGCTGGTGCCCTCCTATGGTGCCTGGCCTCTGGCCGTAAGCAGTAAACCCTGTGTTTGGCTGCATGGCAAGAGCGGATGAGGATATTTGTTGGGTTATGCTGCTGACCTGGTTTAGATCCTGACTAACCTGACTGCAGACCTGCTGAATACGTTGCAGTTGCTGAGATGCTGTGCTCTCATGCTGCTGGAGCCTGGAAAGGTTAGCGGCATTATTTTGTTCGGCTTGTTGGAGTTGGTTTGTCATTTGCACAACGGTGTTGATTTCTTGGCGCATTCTCTGGATTTGTTGCTGTAGTTGATACATTTGATCCAATCTGTATACCTCCTAAGAATAGAATTAAATTATACATTCTGTATTATGCTACAGCGGGGCATTAACTATTAATGGTACTTCTAGGAAAAAAATCATAAATTAATTTTTCTCTTGTTATTCTAACCATGTATTATTCAGTCTGTCCCAACCAGTGGGGTGGGGGGTATAACCTGAAAGTGAGGGAGAGGTAATCGTTATACGAAGACTATGATTTAAAACGACCCAGGGTACTTCGTTTTCTAGTATATCCAATGACTTTAAGTATAATTCCTCCCGTACCGCCGGTTTTTGACTGCGCTGAGCGTCCAATAGTAGTGTATCTAGCTCTTGGTTTTGAAAGTGGCTTATATTAAGGCCGGTATCGATATGTGCCCCGGCGAAGGAAGGATAAAGAAAGTTATCCGGGTCACCGTTATCACTTATCCAACCATACAGAAAAGCATCTCCTTCCTGCCGGGCAAGTGCTTTTTTATATTGATTCCAGTCATACGGTTTTACATTAACCTTCAGTCCGATTGCTCTCAATTGTTCTGCCACGCCATGGGCCAGAGTTTCTCCCCCGGCCCGATTATATGGCCTGGTACCCGCATAAGTTATAATTGTTATGTTTTTGTCTTGGAAAGGAACACTGGCAAGTAATTCTTTAGCCTTTGACCTGTCAGGAGTTGTGCACATATAATTTTTGCTAATCATCGAAGGAGGCAGATATGAAGCTGCCGGTACACCTTGACCGTTTAATGTTTTCTGCACCAGAAGTACTCGGTCCAGAGCTATGTCCACCGCTTTACGGGCTGCATGGTAAGAAAAAGGAGGTTTATTGACATATAAACCCAGATAACTTATGTCTAAACCCGTTACGCGAAAAGATTTAAATCCACTCAGCTTCAAAATTTGAGCTTTTTGTGGTGAAACATGTGAGGCTATGTGAATTTCTCCTTTTTTCAATAAATTTATCCTTTCCTCTTCAGAGGGAATAGTAATAAAAGTTATGGCGGGACTTTTTGGCTGCTCTCCCCAATATGCATTATTACGGGAAAGTTTAATCACATCTTTTTGCCAACTAGACAATTTATAAGGCCCAGTACCATATCTTTTTACAGAGGCAGGGCTGACTACCGGTGCCGCAAAAGGCATGGCCAGATTGTTTAAAAACGGTGTGTATGGATATTTCAGAATGAATTTAACGGTGTAGTCATCTATAACTTGAATTTCTTTCAAAGGACCGTAAACAAACCGTGCATAAATCATTTCCGTACTATCATTCAACTGACGCTCGACACTAAATTTGACAGCTTTGGCGTCAAAGGATGTACCATCGTGGAATTTAACTCCACGGCGAAGATAAAAAGTCCATTCCAGCCCGTCTTCGGAAACCTCCCAGCTGTGTGCCAGGCAGGGTTCAATTTTACTGGACCCCTTGGAGAACTTAACCAGACCCTCAAATATATTAGAGATCACCAGTGCCGATGCATCATCCCGGGCTGTAGCAGGATCGAGAGTGCGGCAAGACTGGGGATACGCATAAATTATCCCATGTGGCGGGGATTGCGGCTGGAACAAAGCGGGGGTACTGCCCTTATTTTCTCCTCTAACCGGCATCATTAGCCAGGCCAATAAAATACATATCATAAGAAAGCCGGTAAATTTCCTTTTATTCATTACTTCACCCCATGTTAGTATTGGCTTTAATAACCTAATTCTGGAAAATGATGTATTTTCCTTCCGTTCTTGAACCTAGCTGGTAAAATTATCAAATATGTTGTACTATGGTTAGAGAGAATTTGGTATAGCCAATCCCATAAAAAAGGTGAAAAAAAAGGACAGGCACCTTTTATAAAAGGTGCCTGTCCCCGGAACGGGTATGCCCAGAATGGGTATAAGGAAACTGATTTAGCGCGCTTTTCTTGTTTTATGTTTGGTCTTTAACCAACTCGTCTATTGCAGCAGCCTTGGCTTCTAACTGGAGAACGGTTTCAACTAATTCATTCATTGATCGTTTGGCTCTCAAATTTTCTTTGTCCTTACCCAACACTGATTTTTGGTTTTTGGCCATGGTTTGGGCAGCCGCATATCGGGCTTTCAAGAGGTCTTTTTGCATTCTATAATCCTCGATTTGAGTTTTTAATTCCCTGTAGAGGTAATCAAGATGTTTTTCTTTTGATTTTAAATCTTCTATTTCCATCTCCAGATTTCTTAATTTAGGCGTTTGGTACTGCTGGTTGACAGTCCTGGTTTCGTAGGTAAGCTTTGCCCATTGTCCTTCCATGTATATTCGTGTGGTACGCATGCTTCCGAGGCTTGCCTTTAGTTTATGCAATACATCCAACTGTTTTTGCCAGGCTTCTTCCAGGCTGTCCTCCGGGTCTTCCAGTTTTTCTAGTTTAGATCTAATTATCGAAGTGAGCTTGGAAAAATTGTGCATCTTTACCCCTCCGTTGTTGGTTCATTTTTTTAATCGCTTTTCTTGTGCGTACAGTGTTATTTCTAATTTATCACGTAAATGCTCTATTTAAAATCATTATTATTAACGTTATAATTGTTCAAAGTTCAGTTTTGATTTTAAGGGTAGATATGAGGGATGATAAAAGTTGGGATGAATGTAATATATCGGGGAGGAATAAGCATGGATGTCAGATTCGGTGCGGCAGGCAATTCCCAGTCCTTTTACGACCAGGGGTATAAATCCTCTTTGGATATGCCGGCTTGGCTAATGAAAATGGGTCTTCGCGCCTACGAGTACCAATGTTCCCGGGGAGTTAGGCTAAAGGAGGAGACCGCTCGACGCCTGGGCGAAAAAGCACGGGAGAACGGCATTGCACTGAGTATTCACGGGCCTTATTATATAAACTTAGCTACGCCAGACGCTGAAAAGAGGGAAAAGACAAAGGGGCACTTGATGAAATCTTTGCAGGCGGCGAAATGGATGGGGGCAACCAAGGTGGTTTTTCATCCTGGCGCCACTTCGGGTATGAAAAGGACACAAGCAATGGAGAGGGCCGTAAACACACTGTCGGAAGTGGTGGCAGAGGCTGAAGAAAAGGGGTTCGGGGATATTAAATTGGCCCCGGAAACTATGGGTAAGGCGTCACTTTTGGGGACGGTGGAGGAAATAATAGAGTTATGCCGAACAGGCCTTTCTGTAGTTCCCACAGTAGACTTCGGACACTTGCACGCTGTCATGGGCGGTAAACTGGAAACCAAAGAAGACTTTACTGAGATATTGGACAGAATGGAAAAGGGTTTATCTAAAGAAGCCGTCATTAACCTACATATCCATTTTAGTCCCATTGAGTACACAAAGGCCGGGGAGAAACGGCACCGTACCCTGCTCGATGAAGGCTACGGCCCCTCTTTCAAGCCGTTGGCTGAATTAATAAAGGAAAGAAAACTATATCCTACTGTTATTTGTGAATCGGCAGGTAGACAGGCTGAAGACGCCCTTATTTATAAGCAAATATATCAAGATATTGAACGGCAGTTCTAAAGAAGTGGGACAGGCACCTTTTATTTGATTTTATAAAAGGTGCCTGTCCTCTTTTAGGTATACGGTCTTACTTGTGCTAGTGCACTTCCACGTCCTGTGCTCCTTCGCGACGTAGTGTTTCGGCCGCATTGTTGGTTTTTTCAGGTGCAGACTGCACGGAAACTAATGCATGTCCTTGTTTTACTTTTTGTTCATAGTATTCGCTGCGCTCTTTAGGGATTCCGTAATCTGCAAGGCCACCGGCGATGCCGCCAGCTGCTGCCCCGGAGAGAAGTCCGGCTATTGGCCCGGCGGCAATAATCGGGCCGATACCGGGAATGGCAAGTGCCCCGGCACCTACTGCCAGGCCTGCCAGGCCTCCCAGAACCCCTCCTGTGGATGTGCCGTCGGTAACTGTATCGGGCTGTCCGTTATTTTGCTGTTCCTTATCCTGTGCAATGACGGAGATTTCTTTGTCATATCCTTGTTGACGTAAAGTATTTACAGCCTTTTCAGCTGCTTCCTGGTTTGGAAATGTGCTTATTACGGTTTTAGACATGATATGCCTCCTTAAACTTAATTTACATACTGTTTATATAATGTCATAAGTACACAGTAATTATTCATTAACAATTTTTTACCCTCTAAAAATGCAGTTGCTATTTATTTTTGTTCTTGGTCTGATATAATATTGGTTGTCGTTCAACAAATCAAAATTAAGGGGGATTTACTTGTGTTACCTACCCCAAAGAAGTTTTTTCTTACAGCTGCCAAGGCTGAGGGACATAATCACTTGACGGCCTTTGATAACGCCCTTTTAGAAGGTGGTATAGGAAACATTAATTTGATCAGGGTAAGCAGCATACTCCCGCCCAGTGCGGAATATGACTCCGGTCTTGTTATTCCTCCAGGATCTTTGGTTCCCACTGCCTATGGCTTTATTGTCAGCGAGACACCGGGTGATATAATTTCCGCTGCTGTAGGAGTTGGTCTCTCCGCTGATTCCTTTGGAGTTATTATGGAATTTTCCGGCCGTTGTAATCAGGATGAAGCGGAAAAGAAAGTGGCCGACATGATCAAAGAGGCATTTGTTTCCCGCAATATGGACTTAGTGGATATGAAAATAAAAGCTGTGGACCATAAAGTGGAGCGCATAGGCTGTGCCCTGGCTGCAGTACCGTTGTGGTATTAGCCTAAATTCAGTTTTTTCGCCGTAGTTTTTAAAGGTAAGGGGGCAGGGGTGGCTGAAGGCTGTTGTTCCTGTTCCCCAAGTGCTGAGATTATTATCAGGGAGGAGATAACAAGTGGAAGTTTGGTTCACGGAAGATCAAACTAAGAACTTGCGGATCAGCTGTAGAGTAAAAAAAGTTCTATATAATGAAGTATCTTACTTTCAGAAAGTGGCTGTTTTGGATACCCCGGAATTCGGCCGTATGCTTACGCTGGACAATGTCATTCAAACCACGGAGCGTGATGAATTTGTTTATCACGAAATGATTACTCATGTAGGTTTAGTGACTCACCATAACCCGCGCAAGGTTTTGGTAGTTGGCGGCGGTGACGGCGGAACAATAAGGGAAATTGTCAAACATAAAGAAGTGGAAAAGGCTGTCCATGTTGAAATAGACCAAAAAGTGATCGAGGCGGCAAAGCAACATTTGCCTACTTTATCCTCGGGGTTTGAGGACCCCAGGGTGGAGATTCGTGTGGAAGACGGCATCAAACATGTACAGGAACATAAGAATACATATGATATGATAATTATAGATTCCACTGATCCGGTGGGACCAGCTGTGGGGCTCTTTAGTGAAGAGTTTTACCGTCAAGTGCATGACGCTTTAAAAGAAGACGGCCTTTTTGTAGCCCAGACGGAGTCTCCCTTCTTTAACCGAGAAATAATTCAAAACGTACAAAAGACGTTGTCAGGTATATTTCCCATAGCTCGTTTGTTTCATGGGGTTGTTCCCACATATCCCGGCGGCGCGTGGACATTTTCCATGGGTTCCAAAAAATATGATCCTTTAGCTGTTAAGCCTGAGGAGATACCGCAATTAGAGACCAAATGGTATAGTGCAGATATTCATCATAGTTCATTCATATTACCGCCCTTTGTTCAAGAATATCTCAATAAGTAAAGAAGACTTGGTTCAGGTGGGGTTTTCACCCCATCTGAACCTTAGTCGCACTTATAGGCTGTGCGAAGATAAAACAAAGCCCCTGTCTTTTAGCCGGCAGGGGCTTTGATCAGTTTTTAAAAGGGTAAATCACGGCGGCGGAGGAGTATCTGCAGATCCACGTTATCTTCGGCGATTTCGTCAATGTCGTCTTCCAGGAAGTATTGTTCTATAATAACGCCGTTGTCGGTGTCTATAAAACGGACACTGGTTTTGCCGGAAAAGCTTCTGGCAACTTCAATGTCAAAATTGCAAAAGTCAGATTCCTGGTTTATGATGTGGGTGCGCAAATGCTCTAGAACCTCAAGTGTTATTGGAATTCTATTTTTGCTCATAAAATTCCCCTCCTTATAGATATGATTTGGGGATGTTAACATTTATACTACAACTATGAAGTTTTGTCCAGTAATTCCGGGTGATTTTTTTACCGCATTATTTAGTCTATAACATCCTTCTACATTATGGGTCGTTTTCCTTGTGGCTTTGTATTCCAGTTTTGTATCTCAAAATTATAGGGGGAAATAATTTGTTCACTGGTTTAACCGATAGATTAGGCACTTTTATGGGGGCAAGGGATGCCTATGATAAATGCTCGATGGTTATCGTAGGGGCTCCTATGGATTTTACAGCTAGTTTTCGCCCTGGGAGCCGTTTTGGTCCGGCTGAAATTAGAAATGTATCCGAAGGGTTAGAGGAATTTAGTTTTGACCTACAAAGAGACCTGGCTGACCGTAATTATTTTGATGCCGGGGATATCCCGCTACCCCTTGGAAGTGCAAAAAAAAGTTTGATATGTATAGAAAGGGCACTGGAAACTATCATCAAAGACGGAAAGAAACCTCTCCTGCTAGGCGGTGAACATTTGGTTAGTTTGCCGGCTGTTAAAAAGGCCGCGGAATCATATCCCGGACTGGTAGTGCTTCATTTCGACGCCCACGCAGACCTGCGCGATGACTATTTAGGAGAAAAATTTTCTCATGCTACAGTAATGCGTCGAATTTCCGAAGTGGTGGGTGGAGATAACTTGTTTCAATTCGGTATCAGATCGGGTACCAGTGAGGAATTTCAGTGGGGTAACCGGCATACCCACATGTACCCGGGTAAGATATCCGAGCCTTTATATGATATAATACATGAGATAAAAGGGTTACCGGTCTATATTTCTCTGGATATTGATGTGGTGGACCCGGCCTTTGCACCGGGCACAGGTACTCCGGAGCCCGGTGGGTGTACTTCGATGGAGATTCTAAATGCCCTTCACCTCCTGCAGGGGTTAAATGTGATTGGAATGGACATTGTGGAAGTGTGCCCTGTGTTGGATCAATCACAGATAACTGCTTTGCTGGCCGCAAAACTAGTCAGGGATTCAATCCTTTTGTTTGGTTGAAAAAAAGACGAATGTTGCAAAATACCAATTGACATTTAATCTGTGATTTTGTATACTTAATGTTGTCGGCGATACGCCAAACCCGCTGGCGATAGTGTGAAATGTGGAGCTGTGGTGTAGTGGTTAACATGCCGGCCTGTCAAGCCGGAGATCGC
>JADQBQ010000046.1 GCA_016278505.1 Clostridiales bacterium | reverse complement strand
GGAGTGTAAGCGCAGCAATGCGTTCAGCGGACCGGTACTAATAGGTCGAGGGCTTGACCCAAAAAGCATCATGCCAATGCCAAATTCTTCTTGCTGTGTAGTTTTGAGAGAGCTTAAAATTTCTGGTGACCATAACGGTAAGGATACACCCGTTCCCATGCCGAACACGGTAGTTAAGCTTACCAGTGCCGATGGTACTTGGGGCTTCGCCCCCGGGAGAGTAGGTCGTCGCCAGAGCTATTTATTAAAAGCCCTTCGGATCACATCCGGAGGGCTTTATCTATGTGCAAAAATCACAATAACTCAACAAAAGTGCCTGGCACCGAGCGTTGAGTTATTTGTATGTACTCCGCTGTTTTCATTGACAGCACGTTATTTGTTGCTTACACTGTATTTGCCGCTTGTATTTATTACTGTGCACTTAATATTATAGTAAAGAATATATTAGTTAAAATGAGGAGGGGTGACCAATATATGGAGAGCAAGGAACTGTTTGAAAAATTACAGCAAAAAATTGACTCAAACCCATCAAAGATAGAAGGGCTTTCGGCAACTATACAATTTAGTCTTACAGGTGATGGTGGTGGAGAATATTACGCTGTAATAAAGGATGGAGCAGGAAGGATAAATGAAGGCAAGAGCGATAACCCGGATGTAACTATTTTTATGGATGTTGAGAATTTTAAAGACCTGGTAAATAAAAAATTGGAGCCAATGGGTGCTTTTATGAGTGGGAAAATAAGAGTGCAGGGTGATATGTCGTTGATGATGAAAATGCAATCTTTGTTCAATTAGCTGCTGGATCATGCCGGAGGATTGATGCCTTCGGCATGATTATTGTATGCAGGAATTTACGCCTGGGCGCAGAAAACATGTCTTTGGAGGTGGTAAATTATGGGCGTTAACTTAACAACCTTGTGTGAAAATACGTCAAGTGGTTTTGGTATCAGTGGTGAGTGGGGTTTGAGTATAATGGTTGACACGGGTGAGGCAGTCGTTCTTTTGGATACAGGATTTAGCGATTCTTTAGTTCGTAATGCCCGGTTTAAGGAGATTGATTTAAAGAGGGTTACTCATGTGGTGCTAAGTCATGGACATGGGGATCATACCGGGGGCCTTCGTTCTCTCCTACAAGAAACCCACAAAAAGGTGAACATAATTGCGCATCCAGAAATTTGGGGCAGTAAGTATTCGCGCCTTGAAAAGGAAAACGGTGACCGGTACCAGTACATTGGAGTTCCCTTTCGCCGTGAGGAGCTGGAAAGTTTGGGTGCCTCGTTTATTTTAAGTAAGGAGCCATTTTGGTTAAACGAGCATATGGTTACCACGGGAGAAGTGCCTATGCTTACTGCCTTTGAGAAGGTGGATCAGAATATGTATTTAAAGACTGAAAACGGTTTTGTGCCTGACCCCCTCGTTGATGACCAAGCCTTAGTTATAAAAACCGCTAAAGGGTTGGTGATCATTCTGGGTTGTGCCCACAGGGGAATGGTTAATACCATGATTCATGCCCGAGAAATAACAGGTGAAGAACGAATTTATGCTGTTGTCGGCGGTACCCACCTCATCCGGGCAGGCACGGAACAACTCGCGAAGACAGTTGAAAAGATTAATGAATTTGGCGTGGAAAAACTGGGAGTGTCTCATTGCACCGGTTTATTACCTGCTACAGTGTTGGCACGGGAATTTGAAGACAAATTCTTTTTTAATAATGCCGGTGTCAGCATTGAAATATAAGGCGTTTTTCATTTACCCCAAGAGGCCGGTAATTTCCCTGCCTCTTGGGTATTACAATGTTATCTGATTCCTAAGACTCCCACTTCTATAAGCGGGAGTCCCTCTTTTACTTCAGGTGGGGTAGAATCCCACCAGTTGGGGACATTCCTCCGTAGGAGGTGTGTCCCCTTTCCCCTTAAGCCCCGATGTTCAGCTTTAGCTGAAACGAGTTCACTGCTGTTGAAGCTCTCGGTTTCTGTACATTTCTCGTATTATCCTCTTGGAAAATTTTCCTGTACTTGTTTTGGGAATTTGGTTGACAAAGATTATTTCGTCCGGTATCCACCACTTGGCAACTCTTTCACGTAGAAAGTCCAGAATATCCTGCTTTGACACTTTCTCTATTTCAGATTCCTTTAAAACTACGCAGGCCAGGGGCCTTTCCTGCCATTTTTCGTGTGGAATGGCTATCACCGCCGTTTCCACTACAGCATCATGACCCATAATAGTGTTCTCTAAATCTACGGAGGAAATCCATTCCCCCCCGCTTTTGATTAAATCCTTGGCGCGGTCGACAATTAGCACATAACCCTCTTCGTCCACGTTTACGATGTCTCCGGTACGCATCCAACCGTCTACAAATGTTTCTCTACTTGTTTCAGGTTCTTTATAATATTCCTTAGCAATCCAGGGGCCGCGCAGCCAAAGCTCTCCTATCTGTTTACCGTCCCACGGTATTTCTTGTCCGTTTTCCCCGATCACTTTCATTTCCAGTCCCGGTACCAAGAGCCCCTGGCGGGAACCCAGGCGGTATTTCTCTTCTACGGATAGTGAATTCATGTAACTTTTAGGGTTAGATACCAGTACTAGGGGTGTCGTTTCCGTCATTCCATACGCATGCATAACCGGAATGTTGAATTTGTCCAGCTTTCTTATCAGTGCCTCCGGCAGGGGCGCTCCACCACTAACCAGCGCCCTTAAACTACTTAATTGGTATTGGGCACCGCTTTCAAGCAATTGGGCTATACCCATCCAAATTGTCGGTACCCCGGGGGATGCGGTGACCTTTTCCTGCTCAATTAGTTGGCATAAGCTTGGGGGATCTAATTTTTTTCCGGGCATTATGAGTGTGCTTCCCACCCAAACTGCAGCAAAAGGGGTTCCCCAGGCGTTAACGTGAAACATAGGTACTACAGGCATGAGTATATCCTTTTCCGAAAGCCCCATACTATCAGCATTGGTGAGTGCCATAGCATGCAGAAAGAGCCCACGGTGAGTGTATACCACTCCCTTGGGATTACCTGTGGTGGCTGAGGTATAACACATTGCTGCGGGGGACCATTCATCAATGTCGGGAAAATCATAGTGGTCAGGGGCTTTGGCAAGGGATTGTTCATAAGAGTATACAGGCTCTAAACCTGTATACGGCATATTCCCGGTATCATCAAGGACGATGAAGTGTTTGACCGTGCTTATCTGATCCCTTATGGATTCTAAAAGGGGTACTAAGTCTTCATCGACAACGATCACCTTATCCTCGGCATGGTTAATTATATACGCCAGGTGTTCCCTGGAAAGTCGTAGATTTAAGGTGTGTAAGACAGCACCACAACACGGAACCGCAAAGTAAAGTTCCAGGTGCCGGTGTGTATTCCACGCCAGGGTAGCAACCTTGTCTCCTTTCTTTATATCTAAACTTGTAAGGACATTCGCCAATTTGCAAACCCGTTGATAAAAATCCCGGTAGGTGTAGCGAAAATCACCGGTCAAATTCCTGGAAACTACCTCTTTTTTCCCAAACAACTGCCTGTTTCGCATTAAAAGATTTTTTAGGGTTAGCGGATATTCCATCATAAAAATGCACCCCTTTTAGGATTCAGAATTTACTTGCAATTATAATGTACTTTGCGGATAAAGTAACTAGTACTGCGCCTAGTGGTTGAATTTGAGGGGTAAAAGAAAAACCCCGGTAAAAACAAAACCGGGGTTTTTCGGAAGAAGCGAATGAATTTATCCTGCTAGTTGAGGGGCAACAGATTTCATCTGTGCCATCATTTGGCCCATTTCATCAAGGGTAAGTGATTGTTGCCCGTCTGATAATGCCTGTGCCGGCTGGGGATGCACCTCTACCATTATTCCATCTGCGCCGGCGGCCAGGGCCGCCTTTGCCACCGGTGCCACCAATTCACGTCGTCCCGTTCCATGGCTGGGATCAGCAATTAGCGGAAGGTGGGAAAGATTTTTTATGGCAGGTACCGCGTTAATATCAAAAGTATTTCTAGTGTAGGAATCAAAGCTGCGGATACCTCTTTCACAGAGTATAACGTTAGGGTTACCCTCTGCCATGATATATTCCGCGGCTAAAAGCCACTCTTCCAAAGTAGCCGAAAGGCCCCGCTTAAGCATTACCGGGTGATTAACTCTGCCTAATTCTTTTAGTAGACTGAAGTTTTGCATGTTTCTGCTGCCTACCTGGATTATGTCCGCATAGGCACATAAAAGGTCAATATGCCTGATGTCAGTTAATTCTGTAATGATGGGCAATCCCGAATACTTTTTGGCCTCAGCTAATATTTCAAGACCTTCTTTGCCGAGACCGTCAAAGGAATAAGGGGAAGTTCTCGGTTTATAGGCACCTCCGCGTAAGATATGGACTCCCAGGGAGCTTAAGGAAGAGGCCAGCTTAAGCATGGTTTCCCTGTTTTCCACCGCACAAGGCCCGGCTATAATGGTCGTGCCCTTTCCTATTTGAGCTGTCCCCAGCTTTATTACGGTATTCTGAGGGTGGTTATCCCGGCTTACTAGTTTATAGGGCGGCAAAGTTTTCATCCCCTGTATTGTTGATGGCAAAGTATCGGGTAGGGTAGTCATAGGTAAACAACCTCCTTGGCTTTTGTTACAAATGCTTTTATTTTTACTTTATCTTTTACCCCAGAGCTTTCCACTCCACTGGAGACATCCACTGCACATGGCCTGACGGTCTTAACAGCAGTACTAACGTTATCGTCAGTAAGCCCTCCGGCCAAAATAAGGGGCAGGCTGTCACCAGCATTTTTCACCAGCGACCAGTCAAACGTTTCCCCGGTCCCGCCGGATAAATAAGGGTGGTATGTGTCTAGTAGTATGGCATCGGCTTTAATTGCACGGGCTTGTTTCAAGTCAAATTTATCTTGAACTTTTACACATTTTATAACCGGTAAACTATTCGTGTTTAGGTAATGAGACGGTTCTTCACCGTGCAGCTGGACAGCAGACAAATTGCACTGGGCAGCGATTTTATTAACCGATTCCCGGGGAGCATTGGAGAAAACGCCCACGGCATCAACACCAGGGGGCATAGCCGCAATAATTTCTTTGGCTTCGCGGGGGGAGATGTAGCGTTTACTTTCGGGTGCAAAAATAAAACCCAATGCATCCGCACCTGCATCAATAGCCGCTTTTGCCGTTTCTTGGTCTTTAATGCCGCATATCTTAACCTTAACCCGGTCACCCCTTTGAAAAAACACCTAATTTACCTCCCTGTTGCCTTCAAACCTGGTTAACTCTCGCACAGCTTGCTTTAAATCAGTTCTGCGCATTAGTGTTTCGCCCACCAGGGCAGCGTGAATTCCGTGCTCTTCCAGTAGCTTCATGTCACTGTGGGAACGGATCCCGCTCTCACTGACAACAGTAATTTCCGGGTCGGTAATTGCATTACGTAATGATAAAGTTGTATTAATATCAGTTTGAAAAGTATCTAAATTGCGGTTGTTTATTCCTATTATTTTGGCTCCTGCCCCTAAGGCCTGCTTTATTTCTTCAGAGGTGTTGGTTTCCACCAGTACCTCTAATCCCAGTCTTTTAGCTAGGCTCGTAAAATGTTCTAAATCAGCGCCGGTTAAAACTTTGACAATAAGTAAAATGGCATCGGCTCCTAGGAGGCGGGCCTGATATATCTGATAAGGGTCAACAATAAACTCTTTACACAATATTGGCAGGTCACTATTTTCTCGCGCTTGGGCAATAAAACCCGGGTCTCCGCCGAAAAAGCTTTGGTCAATCAGTACCGATAATGCCGCCGCCCCTGCTTGGGTGTAGTCCCGGGCAATGGCAGGTACGTCAAAATGGTGCCGTAAAAGCCCTTTTGAGGGGGATCTTCTTTTAACCTCAGCAATTAGTGCCACTCTGTCCTGCCGCCTTAATTTTGATGCAAAAGGCCGCACAGGGGGTAGTTTATCTACTTCTTGCTTAATATCTGCCAGAGGAGTTACCTTTTTCGCAGCCCCTACTTCTAATTTTTTGGCCAGTATAATGTCTGCCAAGATAGAGTTGTTTGTGGGTGCTATCATAAACCTGACACCTGCTTTTGCGCATGCTTCCGCGAGAAGCTTATCAGTTCCTCCACCTTTCTCATGGCCAGGCCGGAATCAATTATTTGGGCGGCAATTTGCATGCCTTCAGTGAAGTTCTTGGCCTTGCCGCAGGCAACCAATCCCGGAGCTGTGTTCAAAAGAACCGTATCCCTTTGTGGCCCATGTTTGCCGGTTAAGATCTCCTTAGTAATAACTGCATTTTCCTGTGGCGATCCTCCTGTAAGCGAAGCAATGGACGTTTTAGGAATGCCAAGTTCGCAGGGGTCAAGGTAGTATTCATTTACTTTTCCATCTTTGACTTCGCAAATTAAAGTAGGGCCCGAAGGTGAAATTTCATCCAGCCCGCCGTCACCGTGAATGACAAAAGCTCTTTCCGTTCCCAGCCTGCACAACACTCCGGCCAGGAGGCGTGTAAGCCGGGGATGGTACACTCCTAAAACTTGATATTGTGCTCCCGCGGGGTTTGTTAAGGGGCCAAGCACATTGAAAATAGTCCGAAATCCCAATTCGCGTCGCGGTTCTGCCGCGTGCTTCATGGCTGTATGCAGTGCCGGGGCGAAAAGGAACGCAAAACCGGTCTCTTCAAGGCAGGCAGCCAGACTTTTAGGGCTTAAATCAAGGTTGACACCCAGCGCCTCCAGTACATCGGCGCTGCCGCAACTGCTGGATACAGAACGGTTCCCGTGTTTAGCGACCTTCATGCCGGCACCGGCCAAGATGAAAGCCACGGTGGTGGAAATATTAAAGGTGTGTAAGCCGTCTCCACCGGTGCCACATGTGTCTATCAGCATTGGGTGGCTGTAGGTTACCGGTGTTGCTTTGCTGCGCATTACCCGTGCAAACCCTGTTATTTCATCCTCAGTTTCACCCTTTAAGTGCAGTGCAGTAAGTAATGAAGCAATCTGAGCAGGTGTGGCCATGCCGGACATGATCTGTTCCATTGCTTCTGCCGCCTCTTTTTCGACCAAATTTTCCCCGCTGATAACTTTGTGCAATAATCCTTTCAACACTTGTCTCTCCTCCTTCTCGTCATTCTCAACTCAACTCATCTCCAAGGTTATTTACCCGATCAATTTTTTACCATCCTCAGCCAGTTTTGCAGCAGATCACCGCCGTGTTCTGTAAGCAGAGATTCCGGGTGAAATTGAACGCCTTCCACAGGCAAGTCTTTATGCCTTATGGCCATGATTTCCCCGCCGGCGGTCCATGCGCTAACATCAATGCAGGGTGGGAGGCTGTACTTATCCACTGCCAGTGAGTGATAGCGAACCACCCTAAAGGGATTTGGTAGGCCGGCGAAAATGGACTTGCCGTCGTGGTAAACTTGTGAAGTCTTTCCATGCATTAAACGCGGGCTAAGGATAATACTTCCTCCAAAGGCTTCTGCAATCACCTGGTGCCCCAAACACACTCCTAGAATGGGCGTATGTCCCTGGTTTTGCTGTACCAGTTCAATTGAGATGCCCGCGTCTTTAGGCCCTCCGGGCCCGGGGGAAATGATAATTGAACCGTAGCTATTTTCCAGGACCTGGTGTGCTGTAATACAATCGTTTCTGTGCACCGTAACATCTGCCCCTAATTCACTAATCAGCTGGTATAGGTTATAAGTAAATGAATCATAATTATCAATCATTAAGACCACGAGCAGCCCTCCTGTCTTCTTCCATCCCTAAGGCCTGCAGCAGGGCTCCTGCCTTATTTACTGTTTCTTGGTATTCCTGCTCGGGCACAGAATCAGCGACAATTCCGCCTCCGGCCTGAATATGTGCAGTACCGCGGGAGAATACCAGGGTACGAATTGCTATTGCAGTGTCCAACAGATTATTGAAGCCCACATAACCTACAGCTCCGGCATATATTCCCCGGCGGCAGGGCTCAAGCTCGTTAATTATTTCCATCGCCCTTACCTTGGGTGCCCCGCTGACGGTGCCGGCTGGGAAACAGGCTTCAAGAGCTTGAAGGGGATGAATATCCGGGTTAAGCTGCCCTTTTACGTCGGAAACCAGATGCATTACGTGAGAGAATTTCTCTACCTGCATAAAATTTGGAACTTTTACACTGCCCGGTGTACATACACGTCCCAAGTCGTTTCGACCCAAATCAACCAACATAAGGTGTTCCGCTCTTTCTTTTTCGTCAAGCAGCAGTTCTTTAGCCAGTTCATTGTCTCTTTTGGGGTCTTTGCTTCTTGGCCTGGTTCCCGCTATAGGCTTGGTCTTTACGGTTTTTCCTTTTACCTGAACAAGCATTTCCGGTGATGCTCCTAAAATTACTGGGTCACCGAAATCAAGGTAAAACATATAAGGTGACGGATTTAATGAACGTAAACGCCGAAAGATATCCATGGGACTTCCCGCATAGGGAATCGAATACCGTCTTGAAAGTACAACCTGCAATATTTCTCCGGACTTAATGTAATCAAGTGCCTTTTCTACCCGTTTAAAGTATTTTTCCCTTGGCAAACTCGATACCAAGGAATCAATGTGCAGCACCAGCGGTTTCTCTATTGCCTTGAAAGGTCGAACAGTATTAATAAGTTCCTTAATATTATTTAGATGGGTTGTTGCCTTATTGTAGGCTTCAATCGGATTGCCGTCAGGTTCGGCCATTGTTATAATTTTGGTTACGTTGCGCACGTGATCCATCACAATAACTGTTTCCGGTACCATGACAGCGCAGTCGGGCAGACCAACCGGATCAGGCGGCGGAGAGGGTAATCTTTCCAGCGAGCGAACTGTGTCGTATCCGAAATAACCAACGGCACCACCGAAAAAATGACTTAACCCAAGTTCTTCCGGCATCTCTTCCGGTACGTGGAAGCGTTTTAGTAATAAATCTAAAACTTTGGTGGGGGTACCGTTTTGCTCGCAGCTGCTACCGTTTTTAAATGTAACCTGCCCGCTACCGTCTCTGCTTTTGTACACCAATAAGGGATCCATGCCGATAAAAGAATACCTTCCTTTATTGATACCGTCTTCTAAGCTCTCTAAAAGGAAAGTAGGACCACGGCTTGATGATTTGATTTTAAGATATGTGGAGATAGGAGTTTCAATATCTCCAAGGTCTTCTGTCGCAACGGGAATTAAGTTATAATGACTGCACAGGGAAAGAAATTCCCGAAAAGGTGGGTTTGCCATAAGGATAATTCCTCCTCGGGAGCAGCCGAAGGGGGTGGTATAAAAAATAAAAAAACAACCGCATTCCTGATGAATGACGGTTGTTTATCAGTACGATTTATCCGCCTCTTCTCAGCTCAGCTCCAAAAAATAATTCTTACTCATCTCATCTCTTCTAAAAAACTAACATTGGATATGTAATTTGAACTATATATTAGTTTATTTTGTTGACATTGTCAATGTTTTTTTCCTTAAAGGAAATCAGATAAGTATGAAGAAAGAAATAAGGCAGCAGATCGGGGGTGTTAGCATTAACCGTCCAAATTTAAGCGGAGAAGAATGGGAAAAATACAACAACGAATTAAAAGAACATTACGCCGGTGAAATAGATAACCTGCAGGTTCCCGGAGATATGACACCTCAGGAAGTAACCGCTTTTATGTCGGAACTGGACCGCTTGCACAGTCAAGCCCGCCTTGATTTTTACCAAACCCGGCGTGTATATGAGATCGTTAAAAGAACTCAAACCTTTGCTTTAAAGAGTGTGCACAGCCGCATGACCGATAAAGGCAGAACGGAGAAAGAGCGGGAGGGATTGGCGGTAGGTCAGCTACGAAATAACCCCCTGCACGGCATGAAAGTAGATATTTTTACTGCTTTGGACTTAGCCGAAGACGGAAATATGTTTATGGAGGAAGTAATACGGTCGATTGAGGCCAAGTTTCGTTTGGTAGAGTTATACTTAAAAGCAATTCAGCTGGGTCGGGAGGGGAAAAATGGCTAAGGACACCCTGGAAAGCCTGAGAAAAATTCACTTATTTAACTTTTTAGGAGATGAGCAACTTAAATACGTAGCCCAACTGGTTATTGACCGCTTTTATAAGGCCGGTCGCATCATATTCTTTGAAAATGAGCCTGGGGAAGCGGTGTTTTTTCTAAAGTCAGGTCGTATCAAGGTTTCAAAAGCGGATGATGACGGTAGGGAACAAATATTGCACTTTGTGCACCCGGGAGAAATGTTTGCAGAAGTGGTTCTTTTCGGCGACAGCTCATATCCCGCTACAGCCGAGGTAATAGAGGATGCGGAAGTACAGTTAATTCGCAACCAAGATATGGACAGGCTTATTCTGGAACATCCCGACATGGCTCTTGGGTTTTTACGGATAATGGCCCAGCGCCTGCGCTTTGCCCAGCGTCAAGTTAATGAGTTGGCATTAATGAGTACAACCCGACGGATGGCAAGCATGCTGCTGTATTTAGCAGCAGATCAGGGTAAAAAAACGGAGAAAGGAATAAAAATTGACATTTCTCTTACTAAGCAGGACCTGGCCAGCTTGATCGGCACGTCCAGGGAGACAGCCAACCGTATTCTAAGTGATTTTAAAAAACAAAAGGCAATTGAAGTAGATAGGCAGGAAATAATCTTGGTGGACAAAGAGAAACTCAAATCCTGGATATAGGATCATCAATCAGACGGGTCGGGGGAATAACCCCGGCTTTTTTGTTGCGTGAAATTTTAGACATTAAATAATGTTCAATCGACCTGGTTTATCAACCACAGGCGCTTTATGACTGGAGTTATGGGGTTAAAAGAAGTAATATACTCATTACACAAGTAACAAAAATTTAATCAAGGGGTGATCCGATGTCACGCATGCTGCTAGTTTTAAACGGGGCCAATTATTCAAAAGAAGCTGTGCGAAAAGCACTTTGGTTGGCTAAAAATCATACCGACAGCCGCTTGGATATGTTGTATATCAACCCTTCCTGTAATGAAGTATATCCGTATTTACCCGGCTATTCTTTTTGGCTACCCGAGTCTGAGTATAAAAAGCTCGCAGACAATTTAAGGGAAACTGTAATGCATGAAATGGCTCCTATTTTTAAAGAAACGAATATTATGCCGGAAGTAATATGCAGGAATGGCAACATTGACCGTGAGATTAACGAATTAGGGAAATATGGAAACTACAATCATATCTTCGTTGCCAGCCCATCTAAACAATGCGGGAAAAAGAGGGGACGTGTTAGGTGCAAATTAAGAGAAGTATCAGAATGTCTGGTTTGTTTAGTTTAAATTAACCACCTTTATCAAAAAAGGTGGTTAAAATTTTTTTAAAAACAATTTGATTTTTATGCACAAAGGTGCTATAATCTCATAACAATAATTTAATAATATATTTAAAGTCAATGAAGGAGAAAAGTAGACTGGTTCCAGTTTTTCAGAGAAGGAGCGTCACCGGCTGAGAGCGCTTCTAAAACATGACCCGTTGAAGTTCTCTCCGGAGATGCCGGCTGAAACCGCCACCCGCGGTAAGTAGGTCAGGACGTAACCTTCCCACGTTAAAGGGGAGCGAGTATCGGATGTAAATATATTTCCCGTACTTGCACCGAGGGCCTGTGTGTTATTTATAACGCGGGCAATTAGGGTGGTAACACGGAAAGCGTAAGGCTTCTCGTCCCTACTGGGCGGGGGCTTTTTTTATTTTTCCTGCTGTTACAAAAGATGTAAGTACAAAAGGTATATTTCTATTCCCGTACTTGAAAATAAGTGGGTCCTATAACCATTAGGGCCAACTGAGGTGGTACCGCGGAAGACCTGTCGCTTTCGTCCTCTTTTAGAGGAAGAATGCGGCGGGTTTTTTTATTTTATTAAAACTAAAAACGGAGGGGTATCCATGGTTATCGTTATGGATGTTGGTGCACGGGAACAAGATATAGTGGTAGTAATGAATAAATTAGAGAAAATTGGTTTTCAAGGTCATTTAATTAGGGGAGTTAACCGTATAGTCATTGGAGCAGTGGGGGACCGGACAGCAATAAATTCTTTAAATCTGGAAGTCCTGCCGGGAGTGGAAAAAGTGGTACCTATTATGCAGCCTTTCAAACTGGTGAGCAGAGAAATACGTAATGATTCGACCTTGATAAAAGTAAAAAATGCAGTCATAGGTGGGGAGCAGCCGGTGGTAATAGCCGGTCCTTGCGCTGTGGAAAGTCGTGACCAACTTCTAACAGCGGCACGCCGGGCGGCTGCTGCGGGTGCCACAATATTAAGGGGCGGAACGTTCAAACCCAGGACTTCTCCCTATAGTTTTCAGGGATTACAGGAAGAGGGGTTAATGTTAATGTCAGCTGCTGCAAAAGAGAGCGGATTGGCAACAGTTACAGAAGTAATTGATGAATGGAGCCTGGAACTTGCCCTTGGATATGTTGATATGGTGCAGGTAGGTGCCAGGAATATGCAAAATTTTAAACTGTTACAGGCTGTGGGGCGGTGCCAAAAGCCGGTTCTGTTAAAGCGGGGACTGTCGGCAACAATAGAGGAATGGCTTATGGCAGCGGAATATGTTGTATCGGAAGGTAATCCCTCAGTGGTATTGTGCGAGCGAGGTATACGTACCTTTGAGAAATATACCCGCAATACATTGGATTTAAGTGCAGTTCCGTTGGTAAAAGGATTAACCCATTTGCCGGTAATCGTTGATCCCAGTCATGCCACAGGAAAGCGCGAACTAGTTGCACCTATGTCTATGGCAGCGATAGCAGCCGGAGCAGATGGGCTGCTTGTAGAAATGCACCCGGATCCTCAACGCGCCCTTTGTGACGGTCACCAGTCGTTATCACCCGATGAATTGGATACGTTGATGCTTCGGATTGCAAATCTAAAGGCTGCTGTATCAGGAGTAGGGGCCTAGCTTTTGATTTACGGAGGAAAAGTTATGATAAATGACGGACAGATGTTGCGAATAGCATTTCTCGGACCGGAAGGAACTTATTCTCAAGAAGCAGCATGCAAATATATGCAAGGAAAAAATTTTCGTTTGGTTGGCGCCACTAGTTTGGAAGAAATATGTACAGGGATTCTAGATGGCCGGTGGGAGCAAGGGTTGTTACCAGTGGAAAACTCCACCGAGGGTACAGTGGGGCAGTCAATGGACATTTTGGCCACGGCTGACCACAAATTAAAAATAAGCGGAGAAGTATTACTACCTATAAAACACAGCCTTTTAGCTCCGCCGGGAGTGACCTTAGATGATATTGAGCTTGTGATATCTCACCCTCAGGCTTTGGGACAGTGTGGTAATTATATACAAAGAACATTCCCCGGCGTGGATACCATGGATATGGCCAGTACTGCACATGCCGCACGGGAGGTAGCCAGAAAGAACCTCCCCTGGGCGGCCATCGCCTCTCCCGTGGCCGCATCTTACGGCCTAAAAATTTTAGCCCGGGATATTAATGATTACCAAGAAAACATTACTCGTTTTCTTGTTTTGGGCAGGGAAGATGCGAGGCCCAACAACTGCAGTAAAACAACCATAATTGTTAATATCAGTGACTGTCCCGGGGCTCTTCATTCAATACTGGGTGAATTTGCCGCCCGGGGGATAAATTTAACGCGTATTGAATCACGCCCGAGCAAAAGAAGGTTAGGAGAGTACATTTTCTTTATTGATTTCGCCGGTCATGCGGGTAACCCTGTAATTTCAGAAATAATTGCCAATATAAGGGAAAAATGTACCGCATGCAGGGTTGTCGGTTCGTATCCGTCTACGTCGGTGACAGTAAGCTATAAAAAAGACGTACCAAAGTCACTGAATGATTTGCGGCGGAAAATAAACGAAATAGATAACCATATATTAAGCCTATTGTCGCGTAGGATGACCTTGTCAGATGAGGCGGTGCAATACAAAGAAAAGGATGAAATCAGAGATGAGGGAAGGGAAAAGGAAATTCTGAACAGGCTCGCGGGAGAAGCTGCAAAAAAAGGGATTAGCCCGTTGATTGTTACCAATTTATTTAAGGTGATTTTGGATTATTCTGTGTGGCGGCAAATAAATATTTTTTCTAAACAACTCGGGGGGGCATTATGCCGCAGGGAATGAGTATATGACCGTTAACGGAAATACCGTTGACGGTTTCCTGTTAAAGTGTGTATAAAGGTGACAGGATGCGTATTAATAGCTGTCATATGTCTCGTTTTATATATTAACCAGGGAAACTAGGTGGTAGCAGGTGATCATTAATGAGAAATGTCTGGAAACAGTGGAAACACACTTTCCCAGCCCGGCAGATATTCTTTTAGATATTAGCCGGGTGATAAACTCAAATTTAGGCATTAGTGAGATTTTCCGAGTAGTACATGCTTATCTACCACACCTAATAGATTTTGACCTGGGCGGATATTACCTAAGTGATACTAATAATTTCAGACTTAAGCAGAGCCTAGCCCTGGAAGAAGAATATGTGTCACCTTTAGGCCAAAAAAATTCGCAAAACTTGCTGCTCAACAAGATTCAAACTACCTGCAGGCCTTGGATATGCAGTCGCTTTATTGCATCCAAGCAATTGAAAAGACATTTATTTTACCGTGACGTGCTGGCTCCTAATGGGATTTTTTATACCCAGGGAGCACCAATTCTTGTGAACGGGAGACTAGTGGGCAGTATCAATATTGGACGTAATATGCAAAAAGGAGATTTTACAAAGGTAGAATTGAATCGGTTGGAAATGGTGGCCAATATGTTGTCTACGCTGGTACACGGATTTTCGCGGGCTTTTTATCATAATGAGTTTGATTGTCCATTGGAGAAGTGTGAACCAGCCCCCCTGGAAGAACCAGGAGGTGGTGAAACCGATGACCGGCAAGGTTGGATGAATATATTGGGCAACATGACTACCGTGGTAGCACGAGAAATTCGAAATCCGCTAGTGGCGATGAAAATGGCGTTTTATTCTCTGGCCAGGAGTGTACCTAATGAGCCCGCGCTGCAGCCAGACTTGGAACAAATGGAACACTCTTTGTACCGCATGAATAAAAGTTTGGATTTTATGTTAAGTCTTTCCCGTGATTTAGAATTAAACTTTGTGCAAGTGGATATTAACCGGTTTTTGGATGAGATATTGCAAATGATTAGCTCTACTTTGGATCCGGAAGTGTTTATAGTAAGGGACTATGCCCCACTACCTCCCATTATACTAGACCGAGAAAAAATGATAGCTGTGTTAAATAACATTATCGAAAATGCCATTGACGCTATGCCTGGGGGGGGGACACTGCGTATTATAACCATAAGTAGTAATGGTAAAGTGGGAATTATTGTCGAAGATAATGGTTTGGGAGTGGATCAAAATATGCGTTCTCGGCTTTTTTCTCCCTTTGTAAGTTCTAAACCGCAGGGAACCGGCTTAGGATTAACTATCTGCAAGCGAATTGTTGAATCGCACGGTGGGAATATTAAGGTGAGAAGTAATATAGGAAAGGGAACGGCAGTTTGTATAGATATTCCCATAATTGAAGGATAAAGTACATAAAAAAACAAACCTCCTTAATATTAAGGGGGTTTGTTTTTTTTGATTCTGACTTAATGCAATGATTTTTTATATTCCTTTACAATGTCATTAGTTACTTCTTCTAATTTCTGCACTGCTTCTTCGTCAATTAATTCTTGGATTTTTAGCATCTGGTCAGCTACTTCAGCATCTACAAATATTGGAACTCCTGTTCGAACAGCCAGTGCGATGGCATCGCTTGGCCTTGCATCGAGTAAAAGATTTTCGTTCTCTTTCAACAAATGTAGTTCTGCAAAGAATGTATCGTCCCTCAAATCTGATATTACAACTTTGGAAATAGAAACTCCCATACTGTTGCAAAGGTTTAACATTAAATCGTGAGTTAAAGGACGGGAAGTATCATATGTTCCCAGTGCGGATGTGATAGAATGTGCTTCAAGCATTCCTACCCATATGGGTAGTATTTTTTCTCCGTTGTCGTCGGAAAGGAGTATGATAGGGCTGCCCGTTTCATCATAAGCCAAGCCTTTTAATACAACATTTAACATGCCGTACACCTCCTGTCTTATAAGCCATCCCTTCGGAGCGTACTGGTAAATTATATGCGGGTGTTCGGCTCACAGGTATTATGCAAAAGGGAATGGAATCTTCACTAGTTAATGATATTCTATCAGGTTTCATATTATTGTCAAATAAGCATATTTGCGCCTGTGTTTAGACCTATATTTTTAAACAAAGCACTGGTTTCTGAACAAAAACCAGTGCTTTGTTTTGGTCCATATTCAGATATTAGACCTTTTTTACACCTTGCAGAGCTGCTGACCGTACTTTACTGCTTCTTCCATCGCTCTTTCATTATTTAATATGTCTCCTTTATTGTCAGTGCTGCTATAGCAAAGGGTTGAAAGCATCTCTATCTCTAACATCAGGAAAAAATATTTTGCCACGCGCACGGGGCCATCAAAAACACCGGACAGGTCTGTCCCGGCGCAGCTGATAAAAATGCCGTACCGCCTTGGCCTGTTTGCGGCTTCGACAACCTGCCGTCCCAATACGTACTTGGTGGCCCAGAACTGCTGTGCCCGGTCTATAAACATTTTAGCTTGGGCGTTAATGCCCATGGAAAAAATAGGTGCAGCCAGGATCAAACGGTCGGCCGCAAGTATTTTTTTATATAAAACTTGTGCGTCGTCATTGATGATGCATTTCCCAGTTTTGCTGCAGGCTTCACAAGCACTGCAAGGTGCAATATTAAAGTCGTTGATGTTTAAATATTCCGTTTTACGCCCTGCCCTGCGACATTCTTCTAAAACCTTATCAGCTAGTAAAGCGGTATTTCCGTCTTTGCGTGGGCTGCAGGCTAGTGCGAGACAATTAAGACTCATGCGGTTACTCCTCTTAGCATATTTTTTTTAATCCCGCTTAAAAATGAGATTCAAGAACCAGCCGATGACCGAAGTGAACAGCGCTCCCAGAAAGGCTCCTCCGAAACTGTAAACATGAAATCCAGGCACCAACATAGCTGCAAATCCGAAAGTTATGGCGTTTAAAACTAGGATGAAGAGACCGAGGGTGAGGATTGTGAAGGGTAAAGTAAAAAACATTAAAACCGGTCGTATAATCGTGTTTACAATGCCTAAGGAGAGTCCGGCAAACAATGCCGGGATAAACCCGTAGATATGAATGCCTGTTACAAGGTAATCAGCCAACACCAGGGCCAAAGCGTTTAAAAGTATCATTGTAATCCAATTCATTTTTATCGCACCTCGTAAAAAGTTAGTTTTTCTTATGAGTTATTCTAAGATGTTATTATTCTATGATCACGTTGGCATTCCTGCCACTTATTCCAAATGTTATATAATCGTATAGAATTTGTTAATTTTTTTCCATTGATTGTTGGAATATATTTAGTGCTATTAATACACCATAATACAGGGTTTTAAAAAACTTATTTTAAATTTGGAGGTGTTTCGATGCTTCAAGGATGGTCTGATTTCGAAAAAGGGGTTGAGGTAAAGCCTTCTTTCGGGAACCAAGTAAATATCACCTATAATGGTTTGTTGCCCAGGTCCGGGGCAGAAGAGGTGTACGTTCACTGTGGTTATGGTGACCCTAATAGTTGGCGTGATACTCAAACTTTACGGATGGAACGTACCGCTAGTGGTTTTGAAAAAACAATTCCCATGCGTAATCATACCGCAGCATTTTGTTTTAAAGACAACGCGCATAACTGGGATAACAACAGCGGCTATAATTGGCTTATTCGTGAATAGTTTAGGTGAAAAGGCAAAAAATCCCGGTACATTGGTGCCGGGATTTTTTGCACTTTAGGAAAGTATACCTTGCCATATAAATGGCAAGGACAAAGGAAATAAAGTACTAAAAAGTGTGCGCTAAGGGAACTGATTTAGCGCGCTTGTTTTATGTGCACCACCAAATATCCTTATTGGCTATAATTAAAGGGAACAGGGGGTAAAACATAGAAAATAGGTTGATTGCGAGCAAATTTTTCATATCGGGAGGTTATTATTTTGATTCATTCTTTTCTGGAATACCAACCGAAGATTAAAGACTCCGTTTTCATTGCCCCCGGGGCACAGGTCGTAGGAAGGGTGGAGCTGTCGGATGACGTAGGAATATGGTACAACACAGTGGTTCGTGGTGATGTTGATGTGGTTATAATAGGACCCCGCACAAATATCCAGGATGGATGTGTTCTTCACCAGGATGAAGGTGCTCCCTTGATTATTGGAGCTGATGTTACCGTTGGCCATATGGCTCTTTTACATGGCTGTACCATTGAAGACCAAGCATTTATAGGCATGGGTGCGGTTATACTCAGTGGTGCAAAAATTGGTTCCGGTGCAATGGTGGGTGCGGGTTCGCTGGTCTTACAAGGTCAGGAAATTCCACCGGGTATGCTTGCCCTCGGAAGTCCGGCAAAAGTAATCAGAGAATTGTCGGAGGAAGAAAAAGAGAGCTTTAAACAGATGGCTGCCCGGTATATGAAAAGGGCTAAGGAGTATAAAGGTTAGGCATTAATAACCTCCGGCGTGTGTGCCGGAGGCGGTTTATTAGTTCCGGGTGGCGATAATATGATAGGTGTTTCCGTCATGACTACCTCTGGATTGGTAGGTGAATCCACTTGTATCCAGTAATCCAAGGATATTGTCGGCTTGATGAGCATCTGTAGATTCCATTGTGATAGTCAACTGTTCGTCTTTACTGATCCGGGGAAGTGTAGATTTTACTCTGTCAAATGCTTCCCGGTCAACGGTAGGGCCTAAGTCCAGATTGATGTTACCGATAATTATCACCCCTTATGGATTTAATTTATTATGAATTAATTTTTTTCGACTTGCCGTGTTTTTATGCTCCACAGATAATAAATTTATATGTAGCACAGAATGTCGTTGATTTCGTAATCATTATTAAATGAGGTGGTTTAGGCATCGTGGGAAAGCATTCTTATGTAAAATGGTTTAAAACCCGGGTGAAAAGGGCAATTACAGATTATAGCATGATAAATAATGGGGACCGGGTTGTGGTGGGTCTCTCCGGCGGAAAAGACAGTGCGGTACTTTTGGATGTACTGGTCAAAGTCCGACGCGAGGTCCCCGTCAATTATGATTTGCACGCAGTTTTAATACATATGGGGTGGCCGATGGATATCGATGTTTTAGAGCGGTTTTGCACGGAAAGAGAGGTTCCCTTTACATGTAAATATACCAATATTGGAGAGGTGGTTTTTGAACACCGGCAGGACAAAAGCCCATGTGCTATTTGTGCTAATATGCGACGGGGTGCCTTAAATAACACTGTACAAGACCTTGGATTTAACAAGCTGGCCTTGGGTCATCACATTGATGATGTTATTGAAACGTTTTTTATGAGCTTATTTTATACTAGTCAGTTTAAGACTTTTTCACCACTGACTTACATGGATCGCAGCGGTGTTACGCTGGTGCGTCCCTTAATCTACCATAGCGGTAAAACAGTCGAAAATTTTAGGAAGCGGCATGATCTCCCGGTGGTGAAGAATCCCTGTCCTGCTGCCGGAGACACAAAACGTGAAGAAATGGCGGAAATCATCGATTATTTGGGTAGCCGTTATCCTAACCTACGCCGTAGTTTCTTGACAGCGCTTCAGTCCCTTGAACCTCAAAAGCTTTGGCCACCGCCATTGAACAACCGGAGGTTGCCCCAGGAGGAACCTCCCCAATAAAAGTTATTATTTTTGCAGAGTTACAAGCCTTTTTAACACTTTTAGATCTTCTCCTATAACGTTGGTAAGTTTTCGATTATAAGTAATTGCCCCGGGATGATGAAGAGGGAATACTTTAGCGTCATCGTAGAAAAATAATGTGCCGTGCCAATCGGTAATGGTTGCTTTATTGTTAGCAAGTAATCTGCGCAGGGGGATGTTACCAAGGGTTATGATTAGCTTGGGATTAACGATGGTGAGCTCTTTTTCAAGGTAACCGGAACATGCTTTAATTTCCGAGGCATATGGGGCGCGGTTTTTTTTCCCCCGGTTGCCCACTGTGGGACGACACTTTACGGTATTGGTGATAAATACTTCGTTGCGCGATAGGTTTAATTCGTGTAAAAAATCATCGAAATTACCACCCGCAATGCCAACAAAAGGGATGCCATAATCCGCTTCCTTTGCCCCCGGTGCTTCACCGACAAAGGCAATATTTACGTTTTGTTGAGGGTGATAGCCTTTTACAGGGGTGGATGTTCCTTGTAACGGACATGTGCATTGGCAGTCGGTCAATTCTTCTTCATATAATTTATTTAATTTAATAATCATTACTATTGATAACCTCTTTTCTAAATATACACCTTGAATAATACAATATCTTATTAAGGAATTCCTTTAAAAAGGGTGAAATAACATGAAGATTGTTTCCCTGGTGCCTTCATACACCGAGATCCTTTTTTCCCTGGGCCTGGACCGTGAGTTAATTGGAGTCACTGAGCATTGTGACTTTCCGCTGGAAGCTAAAAACATCGAAAAAATAGGAACTTTTGCTAATCCGGACCCGGATAAAATTATAGACATGACTCCTGAATTGGTGTGTGCTGATCCTGCCTTACACAAAAAAGCTATCAAGCAATTGCGGGATAAAAACGTAGAAGTGTTTTCCCCTTGGCTGCACAGCGTAAATGATGTTCTGCAGAGTATGGAGGATCTTGCAACATTAAGCTGTCAACAGCAAGCTGTACTGGATGTGGTTAAGCCTTTACGGGAGAGGGTTGGCAGAGTGATAGAGGGAGCATCGGGTAAATATCGCCCTAGGGTCTTTCGTGTCATGAACGATGTTCCTACGATTACGCCGGGGCCATACGCGGTACAATACGATGCGATTAAGCTGGCCGGTGGCACTTTAATGCCCATGGAGGATACTGCTTACGTACAAGTCACAAGGGAAGAATTGATCAGGTTTAACCCGGAAATTCTACTTTTCTGTGGTAGGCGAAAATCGGATCCAAAACGTCCTCGCTGCAAAGGCTGCTTATCAAAAAATCCAATGTGTCAAAGGGAAGTTGATGAAATCATTACCAATCAATGGTCAGGTGTTAATGCCGTAAGGGATGATAAAGTCTACCCCTTATCTTGTGATGTGCTCTGCCGTCCCGGGGTAAGATTAATCGCTGGTATAGAAAAGTTAAATAAGTATTTTCAAGGAGTCTAACCATCTTCAACCGAATAGCGATCAAACTTATCAAAACTCCCATGAACCATATACACAAACTAGTATGAAAATTTATATCCGCAAAAAAACATTTGGGTCGTACTTTGCGGCCAACCAATTTTTGACAGGATTACAGGATTAATAGGATACGCAATTAAGTTTATCTGGCAATGGAATTTTTCTTTAAGAATAAGCTTTAGTGTGTTTGTAAAAAAACATTATTAGAGATAGATTTGCAATGACGAATAGAATTATCTATGCTATCAAAGTTATGATCCTGCTCAAAAAAAATCCTGCGAATCCTGTAAATCCTGTCAGAAAACGCCCCTAAAGAAATACCCCAAATGTTTTCCAAAAAGGAATACCTTAAGGTGTTTTCATATCAAAAAACTAAAACTAAAAGAAGCATGCCAAGATCCCATATATCCCGGGCATTTTCGTAAAAAAAAAGAGAACCGCTAAGGTTCTCTTTTCACTTTCAAGATCTAGATAATTTTTTCTAATTCCCGGCGAGCTTTATCGAAATCATTAATAGCATCTAAAATAGGTTGCGGGGAGGACATATCCACGCCGGCTTTCTTGAGTAAATTAATAGAGTAATCAGAACCACCTGATTTTAAAAATTCTTTATACCCGTCAATGGCCGAATTGTTTCCGCTCAATTGCTTACCGCTAAGAATTTTACCGGCAATACTGATTGCGGCAGATACACCTGTAGCATACTGGTATACATAAAATGCCCGGTAAAAATGAGGAATCCTCAGCCATTCATAGTTTAGCTCTTCGTCCACAACAAAGTCTTCTCCGTGATAAACGTTATACAGGTCCTCATACTTTGACTTTAGTGTTTGAGGAGTTATTGGTTGCTCATTCTCTACCATATCATGTACCTGCATTTCAAAATCTGCAAAAAATGTTTGACGAAATAAGGTTGAGCGCAAACTGTCCAAGTGCATGCTCACCAGGTGAGTTTTTTCCCGTTTGGACTTGTTTTGCTGTAGTAAATGATGATAAAGAATGGTTTCATTAACCGTTGATGCTACTTCTGCTGTAAAAATAGTGTACTGCGCGTTTGTAAAGGGCTGGTTCGAGTTGCTGTAATAACTGTGCATTACATGTCCCAGCTCGTGGGCAAGGGTAAAAACGTCATCGAGAGTCCCCGAAAAGTTTAGCAGGCAATACGGGTGCGAGTCGTATATCCCCATGGCGTAGGCGCCGGAACGTTTACCTTTTTGGGGATATATGTCTATCCAATGATCGTCAAAGGCCCTCTTGAGGGTCTGGACATAATCCTCTCCCAATATGGACAGTGCCTCCAGTACCAGGGCTTTGGCATCCTCAAAGGTATAAGAGATATTAGCATCTTCAACCAGTGGAACAAATAAATCATAGAAGTGAATGTTATCTAATCCCAGTACTCTTTTCCTCAGCGCAATATAGTCCTGCAATACTCTTATATTTTCCCGAACGGTCTTTATCAGGTTATCATAGACTTCCAGTGGAATAAAATTTCCGGATAAGGCCATATCACGGGAAGATTTGTATTTTCGGGACCTGGCCATGAAGACATCATATTTAACAGAACCGTAATAGGTTGATGAAATTGAATTTTGATGTGAACCGTAAGTAGATAAAAGCGCCTTAAAATACTTTTCACGGAAGTCACGATTGTAGGAGTTAAGACATTTTCTATAATTTGCTTCATTGGCAACTATAGTGTTGCCTTCTTCATCTTCTATTTCTGGAAATACAAGGTCATTTACGGTGATGTCATCAAACACCTTTTTAAACGAATTGCCAAGAGAAGCCATTTTGGCCAATACCTCTTCCATCTCTGGAGTGAGGACATGTTTCTTTTTCTGAAATAGTTTTTCCATACTATGTGCATAGGTTTCAAGCTCGGAGATATCCTTTTTGTATTGTTCGAATGTTTCTTGGTTTATCTGCAGGAGTTGGGGTTCAAAAAAGGCCAGCCGGTCACTGACACTTGATGCCAGGGCATCGGTCTTTTCAAACCGGGCTTTGGCCGCATCATTGCCCATGTCCGTGTCAAATTGCAAGCGCGCATAACTGTATGCTTTGGCCAGTGTCAAATATAATTTGTCATTGGTCTTCAGAGCTTTTAATAAGTCCTGGGCGGAAGTAGTAATGCTTCCGTTCATTTCCACAACCTGTTGGGTTAGCTTTTTTACTTCATCAATGTCATTTTCCCATTTAGCATGGGATTCATATATATGCGACAGTTCCCATTTATTTTCTTTCTGGCTCATAGTACCCTCCTAAAAAGTAATGTGCGTTAAAATAACCTAAAGTACCGGTGAAAGCAGCCGGGCGAACGATTCTTTAAAACGAGTCCAATATCCCCTATTTATCCAATCTTCGTAATCTATTAATATACTGTCCTTAATGTCCGCGGCAAAATCATTTTCCAATCTTTTTACCACATCTCTATCATAAATCAGTGCATTCACTTCAAAATTTAGATTAAAACTGCGCAGATCCATGTTGGTGGTGCCAACGGAAGCAACAACCCCATCAACCAGTAGTACTTTGGCATGTATAAATCCTTTTTGGTATTGATAAACCTTTACTCCTGCTTCAATAATCTCCTCAATATAAGACATGGAAGCCAAAAAAACGACTTTGTGATCCGGTTTGCTGGGTAGGATCAATCTTACGTCGACTCCACTCAGGGCGGCAATTTTCAGGGCCATTAGTATGCTCTCGTCCGGAACGAAGTAAGGTGAGGATATGTATACCTTTTCCCGGGCTGAAACAATGGCCCCAAAATGTGACTGCAGTATACTGGCCCATTCAGAATCAGGTCCGCTTGCAGTTATCTGTATGGGTTGTGAACCGTAATGTTCTATGGGGGGGAAGTATTTGGGTTGCACTATTTTCTCCCTGGTGGCAAAATGCCAATCATGTAAGAAAATTCTCTGTAGAAAATATGCTGACTCCCCCTCAAACTTCATGTGAGTATCACGCCAAAAACCTAATTTGCCGTGACCTAAGTATTCATCACCGATATTCAGGCCCCCTAAAAAGCCTACGATACCGTCTGCAATTATTATTTTACGGTGATTGCGGTAATTTATTCTGCTTCTTAAAAAGGGGAATTTTACAGGTAGATATGCCGCCACCTTTACTCCGGCGTTTGTTAAGGGGCGTATGTAATCATTCTTGAGCTTTCGTCCTCCAACAGCATCATAGAGGAGCCTTACTTCCACTCCCTGGCGTGCCTTTTCAATCAATAGCTTTTGAATTCGGCGGCCGATTTGATCAGGTTTAACTATGTAATATTCCAGGTGTAAGTGCTTACGCGCGCTCAATATGGCATCTTCAATTGCGGCAAAAGTTTCATCCCCATTGGTTAGGACCTGAGCACGGTTGTTTATCGTAAACGGCGCACTGGAATTGTTCAGCACCAGGTTGACCAGTCTTTTATGTGAATATATGTTTTGATGTATCTTGTATTCGGGCTCTTGAAGCATTTTTAGCTGGTTTTCAATGATTGCATTTAATTCCAACATGTCAGTATCCTGCAGGTGGCGCTTAACCTTTCTTTTTTTGCGCATGTTGCGGCCCACTAGGATGTAAAGTATAAAACCCAGTACAGGCACTATTACCAAGATCAGAAGCCAGGCGACTGTTCTGGAGGGATTACGGTTTTCCAAAACAATTAAAACTGCAATCAGAATAGTGGACAGTCCGAAAAATAAGGTGAGGACTTCCGCAGCATTTTTCCAAAACTCAGGTGCTTGTTGATTACCTGAACCTGCCATTTCACCCGCTGTGACTAAATTAATTGACAAAGAGTAAAAAGCCACAATGGTTACGCAGGCAATTATCAGAATAATATACTTATGTGACCTTTGCATAATTATAACCACCGTACTTATTATTTTACTACTTTGATGCCTTAGCCTTTTTTAGACTCGAAAAAAAGGACCCGCAAATCCGGGTCTATCAGATTACTGTTCTATCCCGTATAAATTATTACCGTTGTGGAATTCGTCAACACTCTTTATGTCAAGCACCTCAGGTTCATTGGTTATTTCAATGATTTGGGCTAAATGTTGGCTTATTCTAAGGTAAACGTTAATCAAATCAAGATGTATAGTACTAGTGTTTTCCGATTCGCTAACCCCTCTGCTAAGTCGTTGAATATGAGATATTCGTGATCTGAATTCTAAATCAGTAATCTCCTCGTAAAGCGACAGTGCAGTGTGTATCATTGCTGTATCGTTGGTGAGTATGACGTTATTGACCGCGTTGGCCAACTCATAAAGTTTCTTGTGCAGGTATTCTAACTCGTGTTTGCCCGCATCGGAAAACTCACTGTTATTTATCATCTTGCTTTCTGCCAGATATAATACATTCTTTTCAATAATATCCCCAATTGTTTCTAGCTCGTTAACTGTATTTATTAACCGTAAACATTTATTGAATTCTTTTCTGGATAGAGGACGTCTTAATACCTGAATTAAATACTGTCTTGTCTCCACAGTATGGTGATCGATTTTGTTCTCCATCTTAAGGATGGATTCTATTAAATTGGAGTCATAGGTATCGAAGGTGGTTTTAGAGTCTTTTATCATCCGAACGGTATTATCAGATATAAAACCAACTTCTTTAAGGGCCAAGCCTAATGCTATGGACGGGGTTTCAATCAATGAATTATCCAGATATTGAGGTTCTGATTTGTGTACCTTTTTCTCGGGAACAATTTTTTCCAAAAAATTTGCGAAGAAAGATGTGAACGGTAAGAAGGCCAGCGCAATGATTATATTAAAAACAGTATGCGCATTTGCTACCTGAAAACCAGGGTCTGTTGTAAGTGACCTCATTAGGTCGGCCACTAGCCCCGTCAAGGGTAAAAACACTAAAACCCCGGCCACTTTAAAGATAAGGTGTGCAGTGGCCACACGCTGTGCCTCCCTGGATGAACCAAGGCTGGAAAGCACTGCAGTAAAGGATGTTCCTATGTTGGCCCCGTAGATGAGAAAAATTGCTGACATCAACGGTAGTATACCCTGGATAGCCAGAAGCATCATTATACCTATGGAAGCAGCGCTGCTGTGTACCAGAAAAGTGAAAATGGCCGCCACAACGATGGCCAGCAGGGGGTTATCACTCATTTGCAGTAAAATATCCTTGAAATATTGTGAATCCCTAAGCGGGTGCATTCCCTCCGCCATTATTTTCAAGCCCAGGAATAGTAGGCCGAATCCCAGTAGAGCCTGACCAATTTTTTTATATTTATCACGTTTAGTGAAAAAAATTATGGTGGCTCCGACACCCACAATAGGAAGGGAGATCTCGGTCACTTTTAGGGCGATAAGTTGGGCGGTAACCGTAGTGCCTATATCTGCTCCGAGAATTATTCCCAGCGTTTGCTTTAGTGTAATAATAGACGCGCTGGTAAGTCCAACTAAAATGACTGTGGTAGCGGTACTGCTTTGAAACAACATGGTTACAACGGCACCGACAATAAGGCTTACGATTTTATTTTGAGTCAATGAACTTAAAGCGTTGCGTAATCTATGACCGGCTATTTTTTGTAAGCCTTCACTCATTATATACATTCCATATAATAAAAGGCCCATTCCTCCAATGACGCTTAGTATTATTTCACGGGTCAAATTCAACTCACCTCCTTACTTACCAATTACATTTAAATAATTATGTAGCTCATTAGTAAACGTGTAACTGAAATAATGCACCCTTTATTTTAACATAAAAAGGACTTGTTTGCCCATTTGGGGCTGGCAGGATGCGGTATTTTTATGTTGACTTAACATTGCAGAGGGTTGTGACGGCAATCACAAACTATTTTCGGGAATATTAATACAATGTAATAATTTTGTCAATGTAATATTGATAAGTTTGAAAGCAAAAAAGAACCCCCGGAAAGGGGGTATTACTGATTTAAATGTTCTTTTAGTAAATCCGGATCGGTAACAGGGGATTGACAGGCGAATTCTTGGCAAACATAGGCTGTTGCCTTGCCTTCAATTGCCCTTTGGTTGTTTACGAAAGGAATGAGTTCTTTAATTACCTTACCTTCATCGCCTCCAGGGTTGTGTACCAGTAAAGTGTTGGGCATAAAACTGCTTCTGACGGTATTCACCATTTGTTCCACCGCATTATCCCTTAAGTCTCCTGCTATAACAATTTCCCGTGACGGGGAGGATGCAAATTGTAATGCCGTCAAAAAATAAGTATAAGCCCTGGGGTTATCTTTAATATCTCCGGCAAATGTATTAAGTTGACAGTATGCCACATCATCAAGGTTTGAATCTCCGGTCATTCTAGCCAGGCGCAACAAATTAAGTGCGGCCACAGAATTGCCTGACGGTATAGCCCCGTCATAAGCATCTTTTGGTCGTGCAAAAAGTTGTTCTGAATCCTTTCCATAAAAGAAAAATCCTCCGTTTTCTTGGTCATGAAAGAGTTCTAACATTGCTTGCGTTATTTCCACAGCCCTTTTAAGGTATATTGGCGATAAGGAAGCTTCATACAACTCTAGTAAAGCCCAAACCAGGAAGGCGTAATCGTCCAAATAAGCGTTTAGAGCGGCTTCACCCTCACGAAAGCGAGCCAGAAGGCGCCCTTCTTTACTGCGCATATTGTTCCAAATGAAATCGAATGCCCTGGCAGCCATATCTGCATACTGTTTCTCGGATAGTACGGATGCCCCTTTAGCCAGAGCGGCAATCAGCAGGGAATTCCAAGCTGTTAGCACCTTGTCATCTTTGTGAGGGTGGACTCTCCGGTCTCTTTGGTGATACAGCTTAATTCTACATTCTTCGGCAATGCCCCGAAGTTCATCTTCTGGCATATTCCATTCCTTGGCTATTTGTTTCAGGCTACCGTTAATTAAATTGGGAATATTTTTACCCTCGAAGTTTCCGCCAGTGGTTATATCATACAGCTGACAGAAAATCTTACTCTGTTGGGGGCCAAGGATTTCATTGATTTCAGCAGTAGTCCAGACATAGAATTTCCCTTCCTCTCCTTCGGTATCTGCGTCTTCAGCTGAGTAGAAGGCGCCTCCGGGTGAAGTCATGTCCCTGAGAATATAAGTGAAAATTTCCCTGGCCACCCTGGCATAGACTTCTTTGCGCGTGACCTGGTATGCTTCCAAGTAGACAATTGCTAGTAAAGCGTTGTCATACAGCATCTTCTCGAAATGCGGTACAAGCCACTTTTTATCAGTGGAATATCTAGCGAAACCAAATCCAATATGATCATAAATACCGCCACGGTGCATTGATCGAAGAGTTTTTTCTACCATTTTGAGGGCCTTCTCATTACCGGTTTGTACCCAGTAGCGTAAAAGGAACAATAGATTTTGCGGCGTGGGAAATTTGGGTGCTGCCCCAAAACCACCATATTTAGAGTCAAAAGCTTGATGCAGCTGGTTGAAGGCCTCATGCAGTATCTCTTCCGAAAGTTCACCTTGGGAAGTAATATTTAAATGCTGTGATATTTTTTGCACAATGTTTTGGCTAACTTCTACTAACTCGTCTCTCTCTTGGTTCCATTTGTGGCTCACCTGTTCTAAAATGTCCATTAAGCCGGGCTGTCCCCATTTTGAGTGTTTAGGGAAATAAGTGCCGGCAAAAAAAGGATGCTTTTCCGGTGTCATAATAATGGTTAATGGCCAACCCCCATGCCCGGTTAGTGCCTGACAGACCGTCATGTACACTTGGTCGATATCCGGGCGCTCCTCGCGATCAACTTTAATGGAAATAAAGCTTTTATTTAATAAACGGGCAACTTCTTCATCCTCAAAAGATTCGCGTTCCATCACGTGGCACCAGTGGCATGTAAACTTTTTATACCTCGTCTAATTCAGTTATAGCTGGGCAAAGCCCAGCTAAGAATAGCCCACGGATAAAAACACGGGCTTATCCTCACGCCGTGCCTTTTGAAATGCTTCCGGTGTCCACGCCCACCAATCTACCGGGTTATAAGCATGTTGCAGAAGGTAAGGCGATTTTTCTTTAATTAGACGGTTCTTTTTGCGTTCTTCTTTTCCGGGAAAGTTCAATTAAAAATCAACTCCTTTAATATTTATCACGGGTAGTTGTTCCCCGTTCTTACTTACAGAATGCAAAGAAGGATTAACTATAACCGGCCATAAGGCCGGTTATTTTTGGTATAGAGGTGTTTGGAAAATTACTAAGGTTAGTACGAAATGCAGATCATGTATCTGGTATTTCGAGGAACAATGTCTAGGAATCGATGCATGGTCATTAGACCAATGTACCAATTCCAACCAGACCGAAACCAAAACAAAAAATCATTAAAAGGAAGTGATCCTAATTGACTGCATTATCGGGAACTTCAAAAACTCCTGGGAAAGCAATTCCTGAATTCCCCATGGAGGGTAAATTCATGCCGCGTTTCGTAGAATGGGCTGCGAAAACCACTGACGCACCATTACAGTTTCTAGCCGCAGGTGCATTGATGGCCATGAGCGCAGCCGTGGGAAGGCAGTTAGTGTTCAATAACAGGCTTCACCCAAATATATGGCTGGCAATCCTCGGGGAATCCACTTTAATGCGGAAATCAACCACAATCTCTATTACAAGGGAAATCTGTGAGAAAGCTGGCATACAGATATTTCCCGATAGGCTCACTCCCGAAAGTTTTTATGAGTCCATGTGTGAACATCCCCAGGGCCTGTTTGCATTGAGCGAATTGGGTGGATGGCTCGGGTCACTAAACCGAAGCTATGCCATTGGCTTTAAACAAGACATGACCGAACTTTATGACTGTCCCGTGGAATTTAGACGAAACAGGAAGAATCATAGAAGTAAAGTAGTGGAATTCAAAATAACTCACCCCTATATTTGTATCTTCGGAGCAAGCACTTTAAACTGGTTTGAAAACCACGTAAAGGATGATGACTCCAATGGAGGGTTCCTACCAAGATTTCAATTCGTGCTTGGCACACAAAGGAAACCTTATGCTATACCACCAAACTTGGAACTACCGGAGGACTTAATTGAATACCTACGCAGTATTTCTCACACTAAGGGTAACATACAATTGGAACCAGGGGATAAAGCTTATAATACATATACTGAATGGTTTAATGGGTTTAGAAAACAACTGGAGTCTTGTTCACCAAACTTAATACCCTACGGTAACCGGATTGAGATAGCAGCTTTAAAATTTGCTGTACTTTTTGAAGCTGATAGAAATCCAGGAAAAACATTAAAAGCTATATCAAATGAATCAATAGAATCCGGCTGTAGACTAGCCGATCACTTTTTTAAAAACGCGCAAATTGTTTTAGAGCAGCTAGGATTCTCACAGTTTGAAAAGACCTGTCAGCGAATCTTACAGATCATTGAAAATGAACCTGGGGTAACCCAGCGCAACATACTGCGTAATGTATGTATCCCAAAAAACGTATTCAATGATGCTATTACTTACCTAACTGATTCGGGAAAAGTAACTGCATTTAAAAAATCAGGTAAAGGAAGACCCACTGTGAAGTTCTTCCCAGAATGGTAATAACTGTTTTTGTCAGTAGTTTTGGCAGTAAAATTTACTGACAAAAACAAATCCAGTAATAGCAAGGCTTCCGGCCTATTTTAAGGATTATTTTTGGCAGTGAAGGAAAATGCACCTGAGCCCTTGGCGCACAAGGCTTGGAGGTGTTTTTGGCAGTTCAGGCAGCGTATTCTCATATCACCCCCCCCATACAATAAACATTACATATAGATCATCTGTAATATATTGTTATATATGTATAATATTTGAATTTATATTTGTAGTATATATGTTTAGTTTGTATTGATACATGGTGGTATATATTGGTATCTATGTAGGGATATTGGTGTGGGGGGATAAAGATGCATTGCCAAAACTGCCAAAAAGCCTTCAAACCCTTGGTATCATTGGTCTGGGACCGGTTTTCCCTTATTGACAAAAATATAAAAACCAATTCCTGAAAACCCTTTAAATTCAGGGCTTGAGAGCAAATTCTTTTTTGTCAATTGAAGCATTGTCAAAACTACTGACAAAAACAGGATTTGGAAGGAGAGGTAATTTTACCATGGCAAATATTGGTCCCAAAAATCTATTTTTAGATTTACTGGTTGAGGTTGAGAGCTTATCTATACACGTTGTGGAAGATTGGTTGGAACCCGATAAAATTCGAGAAAATCTAGTTGGGATAAGAACCTTTTATGAAGAAAAGTTTTATATGATGAACAATAGTGAGGATTTCCCGGAAAGAATAACTAAGATTTTTCAGGAATGTTTGGACGAGTTACTTGAATTAGAGCAATTAATTATGCAGGAACAAAGCGTCCCTGATGTGGTACAGGAGTATTTAACTTACATGGTTGGAGATTTCAGAAAAAAAATTAGTTAAAGGAGATGTTGGTATGTACGATAAGGGTGGAGCTTTTTTCTTAGGTTATGCTGCAGGTGAGAGCGATTATGGCGAGGATCTTTGTTGCTTCCTCACGCCTTTCATCCTACTATTTCTCGCGGGTCTTTTCATTAAGTTCTTTTGGGTGATTCTCTTTCTCCTGGTTGGCATTCCTGCAGTATGGGTCTTAGTTGAATTACTAATGAAGGAACCCTACCAAGAGCAAGTAATGGAAATGGAAGAACCCAAACACATTGAGGTAACCCTACGGCAACCGGAGGAGCAATATATTAACCAGGGGTTTTTTCAGGAACAAAAATTTAGCGGTAACTGATTTACAACATAGTGGCGCTGGTCATATGAACTTATACTTACGGTTCTAATGTGGGTTATAAAGATAAGGAAACCCAACTAAAATTCTACCTAGTTGTACGGAGATTCTATGAGAACCTACAATCTCTGCCTCCACAGGCGAGACTATCCTTAAGTAAAAAAACTGTAGAACTCAAAGTTGAGTTCTACAGTTTTTTTTATTAAGGGCCGGGAATAGCCCGGTTTTTTTATGTTTATAATTGAATTTTTCAGAAAGGCGGTGGTATTATATGGCATAAAAGTGTGACTGGTCACAGAAACATGTATTTAATTTGAAAGGAGATGTTAGTATGAGAAAAATGATCCCGTATCTAGTCTTAATACTGCTGATTACATTCACAACAACAGCCGTAGCATCAAACAAGACGCAGGTAGACGTATACGACCAACAGGAGTTAGTAAAAAGC
>JADQBQ010000027.1 GCA_016278505.1 Clostridiales bacterium | reverse complement strand
CTATCATGATGTACGACCCCTTGATAGGAGCTAATAGCAGCAAATGACATACTATAACTTCAATTTATTTTGACTATGTTCCAATTGAGGCTATAACTTTCACCGCTTCATCCATGGGAAAGTCTATGAAGTATACTGAGAAATGCTTTTTATCATCTTTCCACTCTGCTCCAATATTGTATTAAACGTGTATAATGAAACGTCATTGCCGTTTATTGTCTTATGGCTCACAGTTTGTACACCTCTCCCATCGTTAATCCGATTCGTTCCTCTAGAAGCTTAAAGGCCTTAAGATCCTCTTCCTGCCACTGGTGCTCTCATAAGAGAGAACTTTGCGCGGGCTACTATAAAGGATCATAGCTGTAATGATTCCTAAAACCAAAATAATGGGTACAATTAACCACGCACGTGGTTTTATCATTTAATGAACCTTTGTTACCTTTTTGCCCTAAGTGGTCTTACATGTTCTTACCAGGCCGGAAAGATTTGAGCTGCTTTATCGAAATTAAAAGGAGACTGTAACAATTCCTAAGTTCAAAACACTAGTAGATAAGGAAAAATGCTTTTGGTTATATAGCCTTGAAAACCATTGAGGGAGGGGTAACGTGGATAGAAAAAAATTATTGTCCTTTTTGATTGTTACGGTAGTAGGTTTGGGCTTACTGGCAACGAATGCTTGGATGCATGAGCAAATTCAAATATCGGCCAAAAGGCTGAACGAAGAACAATATTTAACCCAGAGTCTGGTTTATTTCTTTCTCTATTTCTTATTAGGTATTTTGATAGAATGGAAAAAGGTATGGAAAGCACTTCGGGGGAAAATTCATTTAGACAAACTTTTTTTTATTACCAGCATTGGTCTACTCATTATTAGCTTAATACCTCCAATGCAATGGTACATGTGGTATGGTCTCAGGTCGTTCACAACCCCATTTAGTATTTTTATAAAAATAATGCAGTCATATGATTGTCATATTGCACTGAGCATTTTATCAGGAATACTATTCGTAAAATCGCTGACCACAACGAACCAAGGGAAAACGGATGTCAATTAGAACAGATAAAACGGTTATGCTTATAATGCACAAATAAAATCTAGCGGAGTAACAAAAATTATGACCAGGAACCCGTTTAACAAACAAACGGTGTTACAGGGGGCCATCACCCTCACTGCGGCATGGATAATCATCAGAATTTTGGGAGCCCTTTATCGAATACCCCTGGCTCACATGTTGGATGCCAAGGGAATGGCTTTTTATGTCCTGCCTAACCAAATTTATTATCTTTTTTTTGCTCTTTCTACGGCAGGAATACCGGTAGCTTTGGCCAGCATAATATCAGAAAAGATAACTATTGGCCATTACCGCGATGCGCTACATACTTTTCGGGTGGCACGCACTGCCATGCTCCTGTTGGGGCTGGCTTTTTTCCTTTTGCATTTTGCCAGTGCAGGGTGGTTCATTGAGATTGGTTTGGTGGTTATTCCTGAGGCTTACCTGGGAATGCGAGTCGTAGCACCGGTGATATTTTTTGCGGCGATTACAGCCGTTTACCGCGGCCTCTTTCAAGGGTTGCGCAATATGCGGGTAGTAGCGTACTCACAAGTGATTGAACAGGTAATTCTGGTTGCAGCTACCCTGCTGTTTAGCTATCTACTTTTGCCCCGCGGTTTGGAAATCGCCGCCGCCGGGGCTAACTTTGGTGCTGTGCCGGGTGCAGTAGGATCTACATTAATGTTAGTTTTTCTTTACCGCAGGCAACGACGAGATATGCTTGAGATGGCTAAACAGGACTTGTCCGAGGTCAGGGAGGGAACGTTTTCCGTTCTCAAGCGAATTTTTGTCGTGGCCTTACCAGTATCCTTTGCCGGCATGGTCATGTCCATGACCGCCATTATTGACCAAAACCTCATCGTGGATCGGCTTCAGTTGGTTGGTTATAGTTATGACCAGGCCGCCGAACTGTATGGTGAATTTACCGGGATGGCGATGGCGTTTATAAATATCTCCACCGTTCTGGCCGCGTCCCTGGGTGCAAGCCTGGTACCTGCCACCGCTGAATCCCTGGCGGTTAAAAATCTGGCACGTATTAAGACGCAGCTTTCTCAGGCAGTGCACCTTGCACTTATTTTCGTCTTGCCTGCGGCAGCGGGTCTGTTCCTGCTGGCGAATCAATTAACCCTGCTGGTTTTCGCCGATGAAAGTGCCGGGATCCCGCTGGCTGCACTGGCCGCGGCTGTAATCTTTTGGTCGATACACCTTGTAACCACCGGCGCGCTCCAGGGTATGAACAAGGCCGGCATACCGGTGCGCAACCTGTTGGTAGGTATAGTTATCAAGGTTTTGATCACTTATTACTTCACACCCACTCCGCTGGGCATTCAGGCGGCTGCCCTGGGTACAGTGACTATATTCTTTGTGTCGTCATTGCTTAACATAGTTCATTTATCTCGGTTGGTGGGTTTTGAGTTCAATACCGTAGAGATGTTGTTAAAGCCCGCCTTAGCTACAGTGATTTATGTCAGGATGTGTCCTTTCTGTATACCGGGAAACTCTTCAAACATGGGGAGGTAATACCTGGCCCACCATACTGGCAGTGTTTTCCGGGATAATGATATATGCCGTGGTGTTGGTGGCAGTGGGTGGTATCAGGTCAGAAGACGTACGCCGCCTGCCGGTAATCGGGGCTTGGGCGGCTGCCCTTTTGATTCGGTTGGGGCTCTGAAGTGTAAGGTTCTTCCGTCTGTGTTTTATTGTTCACTTAACAGACAAAATGCAACAAAATTGTCTTCTATAAAAAACAGAATAGTGATAGTAAAATAGATTGAGAAATAGAAGATTTTTTTGGAGGAGAAATAATGAAATTCTTTAAAAATAAATATCTCTTGACAGTGATTGGAATTTTTATGTTTTTCCTTTTACTATTTCTTTCAAATAAAATTGACCTATATTTGGAACATTGGGTAGCTGTAACTTTTAAGGGTTTGCAAGCTTTTTTTTATTCAACATGTGCTAAATTTGTCCTCTATCTATTAGCAGTAGTTTCACTGGGACTAAATAGATTGGTTGACATTAAAGGTTTTGATTGGAAATTATTTATGTTATACCTAATCACTGGGGTTGTTATTTCGTTTATAAAATATATAGTAGTCAATTTACCTCCTTTTTTTCCTCCACCCACCCATAGTGAATTACTAATGTTTCTTGTAAAAATTGCACCTTATGGGGGTTTTATTGTCGGTATTGGCTTTATTTTGTCCATTAAAACCAAGATGGAAGATTTTAAATGATTTAATTTGGAAGCAGGTTTAATGCGTACTTTATTTAAAAAACATACGACATGAATTTTTATTCAAAGGATGAAAAGCATGTTTTATAATTTCCCTAATATCATTTAAAAAAGGTAGGGCTGATTTTGTTTAAACC
>JADQBQ010000037.1 GCA_016278505.1 Clostridiales bacterium | reverse complement strand
AATTAATGATGCTCAAATGAAAAACTCGGTGATGCTTTCAGCGTGAAATATTCACCCATGTGATATCTGCTCGGCATTTTTAGTTATTTCATAAAACTCGGCCCACTGTCCGGTGCCCAGGTGTGGCAGTAGGTTGAGAAAATTATTAATTCCATTCTGTTTGGCATAGCGAACAGGTAAACCTATTGGGAAGTCAAACCCCACCAGAATTGCGCCGTCAGAACCTGTTTCACGCCTTAGTTCATTCAACAAGCCCTCAGGTTTTGGAACCTCTTAGCCAAATAAAAGTTGTCTTTCGTCAGTCTTGCACTAGCTAGAATCCTGTTGTGCGCGAAAGATCCCCAGTCAGCGTGAGCTATCAAATCAGGCAGCATTCCTGATCACTCCTGGACTAAATTTAGTTTGTTAATTCAACATCAAAACAACCTAGTTCGATTACTATTTTTCTTAGTACATCTAAAGCCTTTACGGAACTTTTTTTGTGCAGCTAATTTGAATTAGCTTGCAATAATGTTTAATTAATTTTTAAGGGGTATGGATAATGCAATTTTTTCAACTATCTTTTCTGAACCTTTGCCAAAAACTTTTAAGTTCATCTGCTATTACGGAATCAGGCAAATTTTCAAACAGGTGCTCATAAGTAATCCAATTTAAATTAAGATAATTTAAACGCGCAGAAATTTTTTCGGGGTATTTCCAGTTATTATTGTAGTTTGTTTTTAAACTACAAGTCTGCAAATCTTTTAATACATTTTCTGCATCGTGATTATATTCGGAAAACTTGTATTGATAAAGGCGTGACTTGCAGCTATTGTTATAGAACATAGCAGGAGTCACCAAAGTAACAAAGACTTCTTCAGCATACCTACCCCTGTTATCCTGAAAACACAAAGCGTTTTCTATCACTCTAACCAACTGGTTACGGTTGAGGTCATAAGTAACAGTTGTAGAAATATCTGAGTTCCACTTCATCTCACAGAAACATATCCAGGAATTATCTTCTTCTAAAAGTTGAATTCCACTTCGAGTTCCGTTCCTATTTGATATAGACCCCAACGCCAGATCCAAATGCGTGTTTCCTTCATTTTTTCGAGGAGGAATGGGAAGAACTTCAAACCATAATTTACTGCTACTTGACGATCTCACAGGTGCTCCAGTAAGGAGTTCCGAAACTAACTTTACACCCTTTGCACCGGCTGTAGCATAACCACATCCCAACAAAAAAGTCCAAATCTGCTCGTCTTCCAGTTCTTTATTATTAACTTCATTTTCGTACCTTTTCACATTATGTATGAGAGAATTCCAATTGGCATAGCCAACACAGAAGTGTTGATTTATTGCATCATGATGTGTCTGTAAAACATCAGCTAGCACTAATTTTACCTCCCACCTTATAAAGTCCTCATAGCTGGCAATGGGGTATAGTTCTTACTAAGCGTTAATCTTCTACTTCCATTAATCTTTGACCATCCCCTCGTCCTTATTTCTTGAGATAAATCAGATTTTATTATTTACTCGAAAAGCCAATATGGATAATGCGCAATTGCTATTATTAGGGTCTACGTGAGCGGAGAAAATTACCCACCGCAGTATATCTTATCTCGCAAACCAAGCTGTGACCATTTGAGAAAACTGTTCCCATCCAATAACGATGGTAAAGACTGAGCCTACAAGACCAATAATAGTCACCCAAAAGGCCAACGATTTCAAAACCCAGTTTACTCTCAGCTTATAGTTTGCCCTCTCCGAAATGAAGCCGCACCAGAACAGGATATTTGCAGGCAACCACAATATCCACCTAATCCCGTCAGCAAGGCATGAAAACGGGTTGAACAGATGCTTGCGCTCTTTTTCCATTCCCTTTTTGAGTTGGCCCATATGCCGCATAAACATATCATCGCATGTTTGAGCAGAATTGGAAAACCGCATCATCATAATAGAGCTATCTCGCCATTGTCCTATCATTCTAACCTCGGGCAGGAAGTTTATTAGTGCCTGATGGTTGCGACTTGAAACTCCTTTCAATGGGTCAACCATATATGAATAGACACCGTCATCTCCGAGCTCTTTCTGCATCTCCACGACCTGTTCTGTGAGTTCTGTGTAGAGATCGTTATTGAGGTTTCCATGCTCCAGACAATCGTTTAAGAGATTAATAAACTTATTTCTATATTTAATGGTAAACTCAATCTTCTTGGAGAGATGGTTTAGTTCAATGCACTTAAGAAAAAAGCCAAGAACTGCCAATGCAACCAACACCGCCATGGGAATAAATCGCTCCATTACCTCTACCCCTAACTCTATTTTCATATAAATTCCTTAGCTACAATGGGACAGTTCACTTTGTCAACTATCCATTATAGCCTTCGGAGAATATTGGGATGAGCAATTGATTAAAACCAAAATATCACTTATTTTTATTTATACTTCCTAACTCCTCATTTAAAGATTTCTTCATATAATTAAACATTTTTTTCATTCTTTTGTTTTTAAATTTTAGTTTGTCATCATTGATGTCAGATAGTTCTTGTATACAGAGCTCAAATATTGTATTTTGTAGCTTTATAGATTTATCAACCAATTCATAACACTTCTTTTCCGTTTTTCTATTAAAAAACTCCTCTCCACTGACAGTAACTACAAGTTCAAATATTTTCGTAAAAACAAAAACAGCAAAAAGGCGGCTGATTAAATCGTTGCTTACTTTATTAGTAGTAAATTCCGTATTTTCTTCTATATATGACTCTACTATCCCAAAGTTACAATGGGCAAACCTTGATAGAAAATCATAAAAATCATAATAATATCTTTTGTCCATCCCCATCTTAAAATCATTTGGATTTATGATTTCTCCAACAAGATTATTTTGTCTATCATATATTTCTCCAGAAGGATTGATATTATAGTATGCTAGCGCAACATTGACCGGGTTAGCTATAAAGTCATTCAGTTTATCTTCGTTTTCATGCAAATATCTACAACTTAAATAATTTTCAAAAATACTCCTTATTAATACGATTACATCTTCATTAAATTCTTTTCTTAGCAACTCACGAACCGCTTTAATTGTTTTTGTGCTTTTAGTAAGTACAAAGTATTCATAATCATACGTTAATTTTCCTGATTTTTTCTCATAAGCCACTAAATCCAATAATCCATATGGGAATGCAGAATACTCAATAAATCTTTCAGATCGTAAAATTAATTGATTAATAAGCTTGTCTAAGCTTTTTTTAACATCTTCTTTCTTATTCATATGACCACCACCAACTACGCCCTTTATCGGGCCGTATAAACTTGTTACTTGCTTTACTATATTAAAAAACTTATTCTCTCTACTTAGGCTAGGCAATAATTAACTGTTGGAATATAAAAATCGAAATAACTAGAAGAGAAATTTATGTAATACTCGTTACCCTAACGACTTCCCATTAAATTAGACAATCGTTATCCCCGGCCAATTATGTCAAAACTATTTGCAAGGAGATGAACTTATGCAATCAAATAGAACTTGTCCACTAGTCGAACAATACCTGGGGTACCTCTCTATTATAAAGGGCCGTTGTGAAAATACAGTTAAGGAATACCGAACTGATTTACTTATGTTTTTCAACTATGTA
>JADQBQ010000014.1 GCA_016278505.1 Clostridiales bacterium | reverse complement strand
TAGGCAGCACCTAAACTGGTGGATAAGCTGGGAAAGGCCTGTTTCTACTCGACCGGTGTCCCGCATACTAACCTCAATCAGGGGATGCTCCCTCTGGCCTGGTTGCACCGGTGTAAATGTTGAAATGAAAAGAGAAATCCCCTTATCGGGTTACATCCTGGAAGGGGGTTTTTTTATGATTAAAATCCCTATAAAAGTTGGCAAAAAAAGCCGCAAACACTTGTTCCAGGGGTTGAAAAAAGATATAATTAATCTATGAGGCAAAAGTAAAAAAGTGGTATAATACAAGAAAGGCTGTGTATAAATTGTCCACAAAACAGTGGCATCCTATATTTGTTACTTCCCTTCGGGAAGCCCTATCCGATGCCGGACCCGGTGATATTGAGATTGAAGCTGAAGTAGCACTCTCGTCAAAACCACTGGACGTAGATGTTTTAGTGGTTAAGAAAAAAGAAACTGTAAAACTAAGGCACCCGGTGGCGGACATTTTTCGGAAAAATAACCTTTTTGAATTCAAAAGTCCGGATGACTATTTGGAACCTAATGACTACGATAAAGGCTTGGCTATTGCCCGCCTTTACAAAGCGTTGGAACACCCAAAGATGAATAACCTGGATCAAATAACATTGACATTTGTAAGCAGTAGACACCCCCGGGCCATGTTAAACATGATAGAAGACAGGGGATTAAAAGTTTTAAAATATAGTCCAGGCCCCGGCTTTTACCAGGTGGATGGTGAAGCAATCCCCGTACAAATTATGGTGCTAAAGGAATTGACAAAGGCAGACCAATCATATATGTTTTCTATATTCCTGGCCAGAAATGAAAAGCTAAAATTGAGCAGTACCTTAATGCTGGTTCAAAAGTGCCTGGAGGATCCAAAAAATGTGTACCGCAAGGACTTAATTGAATTTCAGTTTAAAAATAAATTGGTAACAGATAAAGAGCTGGAGGTGATATTAAGGATGGCTGATGAAATGAGTGCAGAAGAAAAAGCAAAAATAGAGGATTTGTTAGCTAATCATCCTTTTTCCCGCGCAATGTTTGAAAAAAGGCAGGAAAAATACCGGGCGCAAGGCCTGGCACAAGGGCGAGTAGAGGGAAGAGTAGAGGGAAGAGTAGAGGGAAGAGTAGAAGGAAGAGTAGAGGGAAGAGTTGAAGGAAGAGTAGAAGGAAGAGTAGAAGGCATACAGGCTGTGGTTTGCAGATTCTTGGAAAGTAAATACGGAAAAGATTCGGCTGACTTGCGGCAAGCGATACACGAGATTTCAGATCCTGGTGTTTTGGACGAAGTGGCTGGAAGACTCTTTACCGTTCCTTCTTTGGAAGAAATGCGGTGTATTGTTCAAGAAGGGCTACAAAAATCTCAAAAAAAATAGTTTAGGGCTCGGCCATTTTCAATAACTCAAGTTTTGGGTGCCTGTCACTCAAAACTTGAGTTATTTTTCTAGAACAGAAGGTACTGAAACAGCCAAGGGGACGTTCCCTGTGGCTGGTTTGAACCGATACTAAATATTAAAACAAAAAGAAAAATCGCCTTGTTGGCGATATCCCGGAAGTCGCTCGGCGCCTGTATATGCGCTTTTTATATAGAGCAGTGTAATTTCTGCTTAAGTCTTTCATATTTCTCAGGAGCTACATCAATATCCCTGAGTATTTTGCGAATTAGCCCTCTGCCGAGATCTTCGCCACGATGATAAGGGACCACTGTAGATCTTCCGTCAGGATGTTTAAAGTAAATGTGGCTTCCTTTTTGTCTAATAATTTCGAATCCGAGATATTTTAATATTTTTATCATATGCTCTGGTTTTATAATAGTCAGCTTTGTCATTTTGCAATCTCTACTTCGTGTATTCCAACAAACCTGGATTGCTCCACATCTTTCTGCACTTCTAAACATAATTCTATAGCTTCTCTTATACGATTATCTAAATCATTGAGGTTATCGGCTTGAGTATGGCACCCTTTAAGTGCGGGGACATAGGCAATGTACTTACCATCTTCGTCCTGTTCTACAACTACGGTAAATTTATATTGCCGCATGGGCTTGGTACCTCCTCTTTCCTATACTAAAAACAATTTTTACCATATTACCATCAATGATCAATTATTGCAAGTAAGGAGCAACCGTGGGGACGATCCCTGTGGCTGGTTGGGTAGTTTATGCCGTTATGAAGGTTTAAACTATAGAAAGAGAAGAGAATACCATTGCTTTATAGTTCTTAAGAACTGGAATTGGTCTCAGCCTCTTCCTTAGGTTTAGAAAGGAACCAGCCGGTAACGGCGATTAACACTAGCACAATGTAAAAGGTTATCTTCCATTCAGGGGATTTGGCAAACCCTTCAGATAACAGGCCAATTGCCGGGTGAGCTAAGGTATAAACTGCAAGTTTAACACCCACCCAGCCTACAATAACAAAAGCGGCCACTTCTAAAGAGGGACGCCGTTGCAATAATTTTACAAAGAAGGTAGCAGCAAAACGCATAATTACTAAGCCAATGAAGCCGCCGGTGAAGATGACCAAAAATTGGCCGCCATCCAAGCCGCCAATTGAGGGCAGGCTGGTTTCGGGTAGTGCCATCGCCAGGGCAACAGCTGCCAGTATTGAATCCACTGCAAAGGCAATGTCTGCGAATTCCACCTTCAATACAGTGGCCCAAAAGCCGGATTTATTGTTAGCTTGTGAAACTTGCTTAGGTTCTTGTTTCTCTGGTGATTTGTTAAACACAACTTTTCTAAATATGTGGTTCAAGGCGATAAACAGTAGGTAAATGGCACCAATGGCTTGTACCTGCCACACATCCACCATGAACGAGATCACAAACAGTGACGCAAACCGGAACACAAAGGCGCCGGCCAAACCGTAAAATAGGGCCTTTTTCCTTTTTTCCTCTGGCAATTGTTTAACCATGATGGCTAAAACCAAGGCATTATCTGCAGCTAGAAGACCTTCTAAAGCAATTAATACTAGTAAAACCCAACCATACTCCATCAACAAAACTAAATCCAACTTCGGTGCCCCCTCGGAATGTTTTTAACATTTTAAAAAAGACCTTTGCCATAAGATAACGGTTTTAAAAAACGCTACCTTAAGGCAAAGGTCTTGCTAACAACATTTAGTTGCCAATAAAGCCGAAGATACTGGCTTACCTCGTAATGACGGCTTTATTGTAACAGCTACTCCCCTTTGCACAGCTTTATAGTTCCAATAATAGATTATTGATAAGAGGTTGTCAATAGGTGGACGGCAATATGGGACAAACCAAGGGGGCCTTTGGGTTGCTCTAAAGTCCAGTAAAAGAATAACTCAAGTTCCTGGTGCCAGGCACCAAAAACTTGAGTTATTTTTCAAGAACAGAAGGTGCTGGATGTAAAATAGAAAATAACAATCCCCTCTCCGGGATGCATTCCGGAAGGGGATTTTCTTTTTTTTATCTAACTCATATTAATGAACAATTAAAAACCATGGGCCTCAAAATCGTCAACTTCTACCGGATTTCCAAGTATGGTATAATAATTAACAAGGAAGTGATTTTTATGTCCATTCATCATTCTCACGACAAAGGCTACAAACAGCTCTTGTCTAACAAAAAAGCCTTTTTAGAACTCATAAAAACCTTTGTCAGGGAAGAATGGGTAAAAGAAATAAACGAAGACGATCTGATACCGGTTAATAAATCGTACGTCCTGCAGGACTTCAAAGAGAAAGAGGCCGACATTGTCTACAGAATGCAGGTAAAAGACACCAATGTTATATTCTACGTACTACTGGAACTTCAGTCCACCGTAGACTACACCATGCCTTTCCGCCTCTTGCTATACATGACTGAGATCTGGCGCGATGCGTACAATAATACCCCGGAAAATGAAAGGGAAAGGAAAGACTTCCGTCTCCCTGCCATAATACCTGCAGTACTCTATAATGGTGAAAGTAATTGGACCGCAAGTACCCGGTTCAGAGAAATCCTATCCGGTCATGAAAGATTTCAAAAACATATATTAGATTTTAACTACATACTCTTCGACATCAACCGATATAGCCAAGAAGAGCTATACCAAGCGGCCAACGTGATCGCCAGCGTGTTTGTGTTGGATCAGACCATGAACCACCAGGAACTGACTAATCGCCTGAGAAAGCTGATTGGGATACTAAAAGAATTAACCCCCGATGAATTTAGGCAAATAATGACCTGGCTTAAAAACGTAGTAAAACCCAAAATGCCGGAATACCTACAGGAAGAAATGGACCGTATTTTAGAAGTTAATAACCCGTGGGAGGTGGAAATAATGATCACCAACCTTGAACTGACCTTGGATGAAATGAAAAAACAGGCGGAACAAAAAGGAGAAAGAAAAGGCGAAAAAAGAGGAGAACAAAGAGGAGAACAAAGAGGAGAACAAAAGGGTAGGATGGACGTTGCTAGGGCAGCACTGGTAAAAGGGTTATCTGTAGATGTAGTAGTGGAAATAACCGGACTATCCAGAGAAGTTGTTTTAAAACTAAAGAAAGAATTGCAAGATTAGGTAAGAAGAAGGCAGCCAGAGGGACGTTCTGCATACCAGCCAGGGGGACGCTCCCTGTGGCTGGTGTGCCGGTGTGAAATGTTGAAATGAAAAGAAAAATCCCCTTATCGGGTTACATCCTGGAAGGGGATTTCTTATGGATAAAACTCCCCATACAAGTTTACAAAAAAACACTACAAACACTTGTTCCGAGTAGTAAAAAAAGATATAATTAATCTATGAAGCAAAAGTAAAAAAGTGGTATAATACAAGAAAGGCTGTGTATAAATTGTCCACCAAACAGTGGCATCCCATATTTGTTACCTCCCTTCGGGAAGCCCTATCCGATGCCGGTACTATTTGGAACATAAATAACTTTTCCGGTGGTGATCACCCGTGCCTGAAATACAGTGGAAGCCCTTTTCAAGTCCACCAGGATGTTCCAGTACTTTATAAAGACGGGCAATTGCCAAGCCTTTATCATGGGAATAAAAGTAAGCCGTAGGCAACGTCCCCCTGTTTCTAATATTCCAAGACCTTATTAGCAAATACCTCAAAATCTTGCAGGTGCTCCTCAATCACCTTTTTTACTATAACAAGGTTAATTAACTGGTAATCATGTACAGCAATATTTCCAAACCCCACCATAGCTTCCAAGCGTGAAGCTAAAAGATTATCAATTATACCGTTTTGATTTAACAGCTTAAAGGCTTCCCGGCTGCTCTGGGGGAGCCCCATTTTCTTCGATAAATGGATGGTTGTTACATATGTGGTACTCGTTATTTACATGGTATAGTCAGTGGCTTTTAAGATTCTTCATTTCACTTCACTTCGTTTCATTCAGAATGACAGGAATTTGGACTTTTTTTCAGTAGTCTCAGACGGTTCTCCTGGCTAGTGTTTCGGTGTCGAATATTAAAACAAAAAGAAAATCCCCTCTCCGGGCTACATTCAGGAAGGGGGTTTTATTTTCTTCGGGACACCAATAGCCCCGGCACCAGTGTCACACAAGTTTTAAATTTGTAGGAAATAGTATATAATAATTCTAACATATTCAGGTGGTGGTTGTATGATAATCAATCCAAACGAAACTGAGATGAAAGATAGGGAAACTGTAATCAGGGAAAAGTTCCAAATTACACTTCCTGCGTTTATTCGTGACAATGCAAAATTAAATGTGGGTGATGTATTGCTCTGGGAATACGATGAAAACAGTAAAACTATTACTGCAATCAAAAGGCCGCGAAACTTCACCGAAGCGCTTTCCGGGCTTGGAAAACACTTGTGGGAAAATGGGGTTGAAGAATTAAAAAGGGAGCGCGAACAAGAATGGCAAGAATAGCCGGTGCACTTAAAGGCGTTGGTAAAGTAGGACTGGACACTAATTGCATTATTTATCTTCTGGAGCAAAATGATAAATTCTTTAGGCCTGTCAGAGAGCTTTTCGACATGATCGAATCGGGTAGTGTAACAGGCATTACTTCTACCCTTGCTTTGACGGAGGTTTTGACTAAACCCTACAAAATGGGAGATTATACGCTGGCCAATGAATACAAAATCTTGTTTAAATATTTCCCCAACTTGTATGTATTGAATGTCGGAGCCAGGATCGGAGAGCAGGCTGCCTGGTTAAGGGCAAAATATCATTTAAAAACTCCGGATGCTATATTTGTTGCGACTGCTTTGACCGGTGAAGCAGAAGTATTTGTTTCCAATGATGATCAACTTAGAAAAGTACGGGAAATTCACGTGGTTAACATTGGAGATTTTATTTAAATAGCGGTCGGCAGCCATCGCGGCTTAAAATAACTCAAGTTTTTAGTGACAGGCACCGGAAACTTGAGTTATTTGGGTTAGAGCTTATTGGCTATCTTCATTACTTTATAGACCATGCGGGCTGCTTCGGCCCGGGTTACCGCTTTATCCGGCTGTAGTGCTCCTTTTTTGGTTAAAGGCAGCAGCCCGGCCTGGATGCCGGCGATTATATGGGGTCTGTTCCAGCTGTAAGTGGACTGATAGTCTGCTGGGAAGTAGGCCTGCAACTGCTGGCTGGCCCTGTCCTGAGTAGGGAGCTGCAGACCCAGTGCCCGGGCCATAATAATGCAGGCTTGCCCGCGCGTCAGCGGATCCCCGGGCCTAAAGGATAGTCTTCCATCCTTGGGCGCAGTGCTGGGAATCCAGCCGGCCCTCATCGCCGCCTCTATATACTGTATTTGTTCCAATTCAATACCCTGCAGATCTTGGAAAGTGCGCAGGTGCGGCAGAGAGAATGTAACCGGCAACCGCATCCCTTTACCCAGCATTGTTATAAATTCTTTGCGGGTAATGGAAATCTCTGAGCTCCCGGAACTATTCGCCAGCCCAAAGAAGCCTTCCGGCACCGGCCTACCGTCCGGGTATCTTTCCAGCCCGCCCATTATTCCCCGGGACCATAATGTCATTATATAAGGGCGCGCCCATTCCAGGTCAATTTTGCCTTCCTGTTTAAGATAAAAATCCTGAAAGTCCTGGATTACACGTACTACCAGGTAATTTCCAAAGCCGGTCTTAGAGAACGGAACGGTAACGCTGTCACCGGTTAAGTTGTAGCTGTTCTGTCTTTGCATGGCTTGCGGGTACATCATGTTGGGCATGGCATAAAGGACGGTTATGTAGCCGTTATTAGCGCCGGTAGCGCTGTCATATTCCAGAGTCAATTCGCCCGCATCGGAAAGCGAGTAAGACGATGCGGGGGCGTTTATGGTGTAAACCGGGCTGAGTGGTACATATTTAGGTGATAATTTAAATAAAGGCTCGGAACTGCGCACGGTAACACCCTGATCCCAGGCCGCCCTGCTGCCCCGCGTGATGACCGCGTTCTCAGGTAAGGTTAGCTCAACGGCACCGTCAAAAGCCGTTATGCCCTCACCGACATCCTCGAAATAGCGGGTGGAACCGGAAAGTGGACGGTCAAAGACAGTGATGGTAATTTCACCACTGGTTTCCACGTCCTCCTCATCTTCGTCATCGGTAGCGGATTCATCTAATGTCACTGAGACGCTAATGGTGTTTTCCCCGGGCTCTAAGATGTACTCGTCCAGCAGCCATAAATCCGAGTCATCATCTCCGTACTGCATAGCTTCCTCGCCGTTCACCTGTACTTCCTCGGCATCTTCCACGCGCACTTGGATGTCTACTTTGTTAGTGGTGGAATAAAGCCTCTGGCTGTAACCGGTATTTTTCTCCGAGGGTTTCCAGTAAATATCCAGTGCAAGGGCTGGATTAGTACCCACCAGGCATAAAAAGGCTGTCAGGGTCAGTAAAATAATCGATCTGCCGGTCTTTTGCATAGGTAACAACCTTTCTTTGGATTTTTCTCTGATGAGTACTATAATTGGCTAGCTACCTTGTTTTTCCTGCAAATCCTTATTTGATTAAAAGTCTCTGTTTGTATTTTTTGTCCGACATGTTTTAAACTTTTTGACAAAGAGTTATACTATTGGTGAAAAATGGAGATAAAGAATTGTAAAGGAGGCACGAACACGAATGGGGAAAATAGCCAGGGAATTAAAAGGAATTGGTAAAGTAGCGCTGGACACCAATTGTATTATCTACCTTTGGAGGAATTCACCTTGCCTCTTTTTTTCTCATATGTTATGATGCTTTCAAGTTATGGAGTTTAAAGGAGAGAGGGTAAAGAATGAGTGTATTGTTAAAAGAACCTTCTGTGGATCCTAAAAGGGTCATGAAACTAGCACAAGGGGGCAGTTCTATGACCAGGAAAACAATCCCAGAAATAGAAAAGGAACTAGGTTTTGATAAGGTAAACCCAATAACATTGTCTCCTTCTGATGCTAAAGAATTGGAAAAAAAAGGAGATCCCTTTAAGGATTGGTATGAGGAAGAGCTCAGGTCTTTATACGAAGATAGATAAGCAAAGAAGGGAAGCAAAGCAAGGTGATTTCTTTTTTGCTAACTATCTAGTTGATGGTCAAATAAGAAAGGCCCCTGCATTTATAGCAGGTAATGATGGAGACGATGAGGATGTCATCATTTGCAAGTGCACGGCCCAACCTCCAAAAACTGATTATGATAAAAAAGTCCAGTTAAAAAAGGAGACATATGTAAGAACAAATAAAATTTATACTATACAAAGAAATCAATTACTCTTTAAGATTCCTCAACAACCGACTAGGAAAGAATTTAAGGAGATCATAGCTTCAATAAAAGATGTTTTTAATTTATAAAGACCGCCAAGTAGTGGCGGTCTTTTTGATGTTTTGGTGCCAATCAACTTAATGAAGAAACCTTTGGTATTGCTTCCCGAAGATCAGAATCGCCGCCGGCAGCAGCACTAGATTCATCGCCCCCAGTATCATTATATCCTTCATCATCACCGGCAGCTGCAGGTCCATCAGCGCTATGTCCCTTAAGTTGGTAACAAAATAAGTGAGCGGCATAACAGCGGCGATCCCTTTGGCGACCGCCGGCATGGCGTCCAGCGGCCAGGTGTAGCCGGAGAACAGAAATGAGGGTAGCGCAAAAAGCATGGCCAGCTGGGTAGCTTCCAGTTGGTTTCTGCAGATTACAGAAAGGAGAATCCCCAGGGCTGTAATGGCGCCCAGGAATATAACCTCCAGCAACAGCAGATTGCCTATACTGCCGTTAAACGGAATTTTAAATAGATAATAACATTCGGCCAGTACTATATTCATGGTGATAAAATTAAAGAGGAAATAAGGTATTGTTTTACCCATTACCACCTGCGCCGCCGAATACTGCTTGGCAATCAATTCCTTCAGAGTACCCTCTTCTTTTTCTTTGGTAATAGCTATGGCCACATACAGCAGCAGCACTTGTTGGATTACAGCTCCCACCAGACCCAGCATAAGAAAGTTAGGGTAATTAAAATAAGGATTATACCAGACCCGGGTGGCCAGCTGCACCGGCCCGGCTAAATTCCTGGCCTTATCCGGCAGGTAGCCGCTGCCTTCTAAGGTGGTCACTTCGGTGGCTGCGGATATGGTGCCCACTATTTGTCCCGCCGAGCTGAGCACCGCATTACTGTAAAGAAAGTTGGTGCCGTTGACCGCCACCAGTATCTTGGAGCCTTCTCCACGCTTAATGTCCCGGGCATAATCTTTAGGTATGACCACAGCCACCTGCACCTCTTTTGTCCCCAGCGCGCGGCGCATTTCAGCCTCGCTGCTGACCGTGGTTTCAATGTTAAACCGCTGGGAATCATGGAATGCTTGAATGGCGGCGCGGCTCAGGGCTGTGCCGCTGCTGTCATACACTGCGGTGGGGATATGGTTAACTACCCCTTTGATGTACATAATATTAAGAAAGGTTGCGTATAAAAGGGGAATGCCCAGCATAACCACCAGCAGGCGGCGGTCGGCCAGTATGCGCCGGCATTCCCGCAGGGTGACGAGCCAAATATTACGCAGCATTGTTAACACCACCGGTCGCAGCTTCAAATTCCACTTGTACGTTCATGCCCGGGCGCAGCTCCGGGTTGCCCACACTGATGCGTACCTGGTAGGTCACTATATCTTTATCTCCCCGGTCTGTGGTTGCCCGCCTGGTAGCAAAGGATGGCTTGCTGCCGATCCTGGTGATTTGCCCTGCATAGCTTTTCCCTCCGGCCAGCACGGTGGCTTTTTGCTTTATCTGCAGCGACTGCACAATGTCCTGATTAACCTGCATTTCCACCCAGTTATTAGTAAAGTCGGTAACCGTAATGATGGGCAGTCCGGTGGAGACCAGTTCTCCTGCTTCAACGTTTATTGCTGTAACCGTGCCTGCGCACGGGGTTTCTACTTGTAGTTCCTGTAGGTTGTTTCTGACTTCGCCGAGGGCGGCGTTGGCTTGCTCCAGCTGTGCTTGTGCCGCCTCCACTTCATCCTGGGCCAGATTTATTTTAAGTTCTGCTGCCTTTGCTTCTTCCACTGCGGCTGTGGCTTCATTTTTTGCTGCCTGTACGACCCGGGCTTTTGCCCGTGCCTGGTCCAGCTGCTGTGCGGGTATGGCCCCCTGTTCAAAGAGAGCTTCCATTCTGTGAAATGTTTTAGTAGATAATTCAGCTTGTGCCTTGGCTTTTTCCAGTGCCGCCCTGGCTCTTTTCAGCTTGGCCTTAACCGTTGATTGGGTGACTATGCGCCCGGTTTTTGCCTTTTGTAGTTGTGCTTTTGCAGCCCGGATACTCGCCAATACCTGGTTTTCCTTAGCCTTTAAGTCCTTTTTGTTCAGCTGGGCCACCACTTGGCCCGGCTTTACCTCGTCACCTTCCTGCACCAGTAGTTTAATTGCGCGCCCGGGTATTTTGGTGCTTATGTCTACCTCCTGGGCCTCTACGTACCCGGAAGGCAGTTCCGTTGCGGTTTTTTCGTCTCCACACCCGCTGGAAATAAAAGTGATTAAGACAGTTAAACAGATAGTTAGTAAAAAACTTTTGCTATTTTTCATGATGAGCCCCTCTTTTGCTGTGGTTTTGGACAGGCTGAATCCTTTTACCGGGCAAGCCCGTCTAGTGTTTTGTTTTACGATGTACCGGTCCCTAAGTGCTTAAACCTTTAAGATCTTTAAACCTTTGACAGGATTACAGGATAAAAGACGATTAAAGCCTTGGGCATTCCTTTAGGGTCTTTTATATTTAGACGGGATTAACGGGATTAAGCGGGATTTTGTTTATGCGCGTTTGCGTGACTTAGCGTATATAAACTAATACATTCTATATTCAATACTGAGCCTATAAGGAGTTTTAAATAATAAATCTTTCAAAACAGACCCACAAAAAAACCTTATCTGCTCAATAGTAGAGCATTCACTCTAAGCCCTTGTAATTCACCAATCCCATAAATCCCGTTAATCCCGTCAAAAGACTTTATTCTTTAATCTCTTAATCTTTAAATCTTTAAACAGTAGCCCCGACCAACACCCCTTAATCAGCCAAGACATCAATCCCAAGCCCACCTAACTTCCCTATCCTGCAACCTGTAATCCTGTCCAAAAAAGCCTTTAATCTTTAAAATCTTTTAAACCTTTGACAGGATTACAGGATAAAAGACGATTAAAACCTTGGGCATTTCTTTGGGGTCTTTTATATTTAGACGGGATTAACGGGATTAAGCGGGATTTTGTTTATTTCATTTGCCACAACTCAGAGGTATATAAACTAATCCACTCCAAATTAAGAAATTATCCCTATAATGTTTAAACAATAAATCTTTTTAAAAATAAATCCGCCATATTCCTTATGTGCCAAACATTTAAAGCCTCTCATCGAAACCCCAATCAACCCATAATCCCACAAATCCCGTTAATCCCGTCAAAGGCCTTAATTCTTTAATCTCTTAATAGTAGCCCCGACCAACACCCCTTAATCAGCAAACACACCAATCCCAAGCCCACCTAACTTACCTATCCTGCAAATCCTGTAATCCTGTCCAAAAAAGCCTTTAATCTTTTAAAAGTCACACACCACCAGGCTCCTTCAAAATAGCCCGAAACACCACCTGCAAAATATGCCGCAGCCTCTCCTCCAGCATCTCCGGCGACAGCATATCCCCCTCCCAGACCGCACCTAACGCCCCCGCCCTGTTGAAATACATAAAACACATAGCATTAATACTCAGCATCAAATGGCGGCTGTCTATGTCGGCATGAAAAATTCCTTCATTAATCCCCTCTTTTAAAACACCAGCCACTTCAGGCAGATTATAAATGTCATACCGGCTAAACAGTTTACTCAAGTGCTCAGACCCCTGCAAAAACTCCCATTCCATAATTCGCACAAAATTTGGGTTCTCCGCCAGGAAGTAAAAATATTGCCGTATAGCGCCCGTGATCCTTTCCATAACACTATTTAATGAAGAAAGTTTATCTTCTATGGAGTAGACCTTCTCCAGGTTAACTCTTAAAACAGCTTCATAAAGCCCTTCCTTGCTGCCGAAATAGTGGTAAAGCATGCGTTTATTAACCCTGGCCTTGGCCGCAATGTCGTTCACCCGCGCTCCCGCAAACCCCTTTTGAGCAAAAATATCTTCCGCCATTATTATGATACGCTCCTTACTATCCTGGTACTCGTTGATACAGGCCACCTCCACGCGTCCAAATAATCTTAAGGGCACTTTGATAAAATTTACGACAGACCTGTCTTTTGCGCATAGCGAATGAATTGAATCAAGCAGCTGCCAGGCTTAGCAAAGGCGATAAGCGGAAGCGGGGCCGAGCACAGGACGTGCGAGGCCGCCCCCTGAGCCATGGACGGCGAATGGGGCGGGTACCCCGCTGGAGCGTGAGACTGAGCTTTAGCCTGGCCGGCGAGATGAAATGAATGAGCGGGCGCAAAAGACAGGTAGGCTCACAGCCTTGCCAAGCCCACCCAAGTAACCATATGGTTACTTGGGATTGTAAAATGTTTCTTTGCAGCTGTCAATCTAATATTTACGTTGACACTTTATCCCACTCATAATAAACTTAACGAGGTAAAGTATTTTGGACATAATGCCTTGGAGGGGTTCAATTTGAAAGAGGACTTGATAATGCGTTATTTTGACGGGATGGACGATGCCGCGCAGCGTATGTTGCGCCAAATCCACAAGGAGATAGGAAAGCAAGATGTTGGGGTTACGGGCAGCCAGTACATGGTACTGAAAAAACTGCACGAGAACGGCAACATGACAGTGTCGAAGGTGGCCGATGACCTGGGGGTTTCTTTGAGCGCCGTTACCGCACTGATTGACCGCCTGTGCAAAGTGGACCTGGCAAGCCGGAGGCGGGATGATAAGGACCGTCGTCTGGTTCGGTTGGAGATCACCCCCACGGGTAAAGAGAAGGTTAAAATATGCGACGACAGCCGGCGCAGGGTTCTGGGAAAATACTTCAGCAAACTGACCGAAGATGACCTTACCCGGCTGATTGAGATAAATGAAAAGTTTGTGCAAATTCTAAAAGAAGAGGAGCAAGAATGATGAGAGAGGGAGTGTGGTGGCAAATGGCCGGTCGTAAGTATATACAGGTTGCTATTATAGTTATTTTATTAGTTAGTTTATTGGCTGCCGGATGTGGCCAACAGCCGGAGGATGGTAATGAAGAGAGTAAGGCAGCGCCGGTAGAGGTGGTCAAGGCGCAGAAGGGCAGCCTTGTGGAAACCTCGGTAGTCACCGGTAAATTGGAGGCCCTTGCATCTTCCGGTGTGGTCCCCAGTGGTCAGGGCGGCAAGGTAGAGTCAGTTAATGCAGATGTAGGAGATTGGGTCAAAAAGGGACAAACCCTGGTGGTCCTGGAAAACACCCTTCTTTCCTCTGCAGTGAGACAGGCCGAACAGGGAGTGGTGCAGGCGCAATCGGCACTGGAAATAGCCAAAATAGATTACGAACAGGCCAAGGTCAATTATGAGCGGGGCAAAACCCTTTTCGAGCAGGGGGCTATCTCCAAAGCAGGACAGCAGGGATTTGAGACTGCTTACGAGATACCCTATAAAAAGGCCAAGCAAAACTTTGAAAAGAATAGGCCGGCAGCTTTAGCCAGTGCAGAAGCAGGGCTGGCCCAGGCACGGGAAAATTACAATAATAGCTTCATCAAAGCGCCTATTGCCGGCGTGGTTACAGATGTCAATGTAGACCCCGGGGAAATGGCATCCGCTGCGGTGCCGGTAGTAGCTGTGGCCAATTTAAGCACGGTGGTGGTCAAGGCTGCCGTAGCAGAGGACCTGGTAAATAAGCTCAAAAAAGGAAATGAAGTGCAAGTTAATGTTTCCGCGGTGTCGGCAGAGCCTTTTAAAGGCAAGATAACCAGTATTGCTCCGGCAGCGGACAAAAGCACTAAGGCGTTCCCGGTGGAAGTACAGTTGGGCAACCCGGACGGGAAACTAAAACCTGGTATGTTTGCCGAAATCAATTTGACCCAGGAGCATCCGGACAGCATTGTGGTACCCAAAGAAGCAATTGTGGGATCCGGTGGTGATTATGCCGTATGGGTAGTCGAGGAAGGCAAAGCCGTGCGCCGTGATGTTAAATTGGGCCCCGATAACGGCAAAGATGTTGCTGTTCTTACCGGTTTAAAGGAAGGGGAACAGGTAGTTGCCGTGGGCAATGGTGCTCTCAGGGACGGCATGCAGGTCGAAATCAAAAAGCAGGAGAAATAAGCCATGAAAATCACTGATTTTTCTATAAAAAGACCCATGACCATTGCGGTGCTTGTGGTGGTAATATTACTTCTGGGAGCTGTATCCCTGAGCAGGTTGGCCATTGACCTGTATCCGGAGATGAATCTGCCGGTAGGGGCCGTTATGACCAGTTACTCGGGGGCGGGGCCGCAGGAAGTGGAAAACCAGGTGACCAGGCCCCTGGAATCCGTTATGGGTACCGTCAATGACCTGGATACCATTCAGTCCGTCAGCAGTACCGGTAACTCCATTGTAATTGTAATGTTCAATTGGGGAACCGATATGGATTTTGCTTCCCTGCAAATGCGGGAGAAAGTGGACCTGGTCAAGGGCATGCTGCCCGAAGGTGCCGACGATCCCATGGTCTTTAAAATGGATCCTAATATGCTGCCCGTTATGCAGCTGGCCATCGTAGGAGACCGTCCCCATCAGGTTAAGCAAGTAACAGAGGACGTTATTCAACCGCGCCTGGAGAGAATTGCCGGGGTTGCCGCGGTGAGAGTAGAGGGCGGTGTGCAGCGGGAAATAAAAGTGTTGGTGAAAAAGGCCAAGCTAAATGGTGCCGGGCTGAGCCTGGACCAGATTGTGGGCCAGCTGCAGGCGGAGAACAGGACCGTTTCGGCAGGTGACGTGCAAAGCGGTAACAAAGACATGCTGGTGCGTGTTACCGGTGAGTTTGACAGTATTGAGGAAATAAGGAAAGTAGTCTTAACTTCCTCATCGGGTGCTCAGGTATACCTTGAGGATATCGCAGAGGTTACCGACGGCTCCGCAGAGCAGGTTCACCTCAGCCGTGTCAACGGCCAGCCCGGCCTGGCGGTAATGATAAATAAGCAAAGCGGCGTAAATACCGTACAGGTGGCACGGGATATCAAGGCTGCTCTTGAGGAACTGAAGGGTGAGGTGCCGGCTGATTTTACCTTCCAGAAAGTGATGGACCAGTCCGAGTTTATTGAAGAGTCCATTAACAGCGTTATCAAAAAGATACTTCTCGGAGGAGCATTGGCCATCATGGTGATGCTGGTATTCCTGCGCAACGTGCGCAGTACCCTTATCATTTCCACAGCTATACCCATTTCCATTATCGGTACTTTTGTACTCCTTTATTTTAATGATATGACACTAAACCTGATCAGCCTGGGCGGTTTGGCTCTGGGCATAGGTCTTATTGTGGACGATGCTATTGTGGTGCTGGAAAATATCTACCGGCACCGGCAGCAGGGCTATGGGTTGGTGGATGCGGCCAAGCAGGCCACAGACGAGGTTGGCAACGCGGTAACCTCGGCCACGCTGACCACCGTTGCTGTGTTTATGCCCATTGTTTTTGTTGAGGGATTGGCTTCCCAGCTCTTTAAACCCATGGCTTACACCATAACCTTTGCGGTAGTGACCTCCCTTATGGTAGCCCTAACGCTGGTGCCGCTTTTGTCATCCCGCTATCTGAAAATGGAAGAGCCCCGGGAAGGAACGTTATGGGGGAAAGTATACCGTTCGTCAGGTGAAAAATTTGACCGGTTCTATAGCTGGTACCGGAGAATACTACAGTGGAGCCTCGGGCATCGCAAAACCGTGATTATCACCATTACCCTAATGTTTGTCGGCAGCCTGGCCTTGATCCCCATGGTGGGGGCCGAGTTCATGCCCGGCATGGATGAGGGGTATGTAAAAGCCACGCTGGACCTACCGGACGGGACTCATTTGGAGGAAACAAATCGTATCACCGCCAAGGTAGAAGCTCTGGCAGAAGAAATACCGGAAGTAGAAAATGTAATCACCAATGTAGGATTCACAGGCAGTCAGAGTATGGGTGGTCAAGCCAGCAGTGACCAGTCACAGATTTATTTCCAGCTTGTGGAGAAAGGGCAGCGAACCAGGTCAACGGAAGATATAGCTAACGTGGTGCGAGAAAAGGCAGAGCAAATTGCAGGAGCCGACATAAATGTTTCAGCCACCGGGCCGGCCTCCGAAGGCCAACAGGCAGGCTCCCCCGTTTCTGTTACCTTTAAGGGCGACGACTTGGACGTTTTAAGTTCCCTGGCTAAAGAGGCTACTTCACTGGTGGAAGAAGTGCCAGGAACCGCGGAGGTTTCTAATAGCATGGGTCAAGGACGGCCGGAAATAAGAGTGATCGCAGACCGTGACCGGGCTGCTGCTTACGGCCTGGGAGGATCGCAGATTGCTTCAGCCGTGCGCACTGCCGTTCAGGGCACGGTGGCCACCCAGTATCGTACCGGCGGCGAAGAAGTAGATGTTCGCGTCCGCCTGGAAGGCGGGCAGAATGCCAATATAGAAGACTTGCAAAACTTGACTGTATCCAGTCCCGTGGCCGGAACGGTACCCATACGCCAGATCGCCCGCTTGGAAGAAGCAGAGGGTCCTAACTCCATTAACCGGACGGACCAGGCCCGTGTAGTAAATGTTACCGCCAATCTCAGCGGGCGGGATCTGGGCAGCGTTATGGAAGATATTAAAGCTAAAATGAACAACATGGACGTACCTCAGGGGTATACCATCGAATACGGCGGCCAAAACGAGGAAATGGCTGACGCTTTCGGCAACTTGGGCCTGGCCCTTTTGTTAGCCGTAGCACTGGTCTACCTGGTTATGGTGGCCCAATTTGAGTCACTTATTTACCCCTTTATCATTATGTTCAGCGTACCGGTTACCATCATTGGGGTAACGCTGAGCCTGCTTCTTACCGGCCGGCCCTTCAGCGTACCGGCGTTTATCGGAGTCATTCTACTGGCCGGTATCGTAGTTAAAAACGCCATTGTGTTGGTGGATTATATAAACGTACTCAGGCGCCGGGGATTGGAAAGGGACGAAGCCATACTCAAGGCCGGCCCCACCAGGCTAAGGCCTATCCTGATGACTGCCTTGACAGCCATCCTGGCCATGTTCCCCATGGCCCTGGGATTAGGTGCAGGCGCAGAAGGCCAGGCACCCCTGGCCACGGTAGTAGTAGGAGGCCTAACCTTCTCCACGGTAATCACCCTGGTACTGGTACCGGTAATCTACGCAACAATGGACGACATCCCCCGCTGGTGGAAAAACCGCCGCGAAAAGAAAAAACAAAAGAAGCTGGGAAAAACAGCAGAAAACCTGGGGTCGTAGCTCAAGGGTCAGTTAAATTTGACAGGATTACAGGATAATCAGGATAAAGACAAAAAATATATAAAGGGAAACGATGTGGAACATAAAGAGCTAACTGAAAAAATAATTGGCTGTGCCTTTAAGGTCTATAACACAATGGGGTTTGGCTTTTTGGAAAGTGTTTATGAAAAATGTTTATTGATAGAATTAGAAAAACAAGAGTTAATGGCAGAAGCCCAAAAGCCAATTACTGTTCACTACGAAGGACATTTAGTGGGAGAGTTCGTGGCTGACATAATTGTTAATGGTATAGTTATTATCGAACTAAAAGCAGTCAATAAAATTATCAGAGCTCATGAGGTACAATTAGTAAATTATTTGGTTGGAACGGGAAAACCAGTTGGATTAATTTTAAACTTTGGCCCATATGAACTTGAGATTCGGCGCAAGGTAAGACAATTAAGAAAAAAGTAATTGAGTTGCATATTGTTTTTAAAAATCCTGTTTAATCCTGTTATCCTGTCTAAAAAATGTTTTTGCTTTTTACACTTAGGGGGAGATATAAATATGAAAAACAAAAAAACCTTTATCGCCATATTCGCCATAATGATCCTAACCCTCGCCGGCGTCAGCGGGTATTACTGGTACAACAACGCCCGCTACGTCACCACCGAAGACGCCAAAGTAGACGCCGACGTCATCAAAGTAAGCCCCCAGATAGCCGGCAAAATAATCGAAATCGACGCAGCCAGCGGCGACAAAGTAAAAGCAGGCCAAATACTGGCCCGCCTGGACGAAGCCAACCTGCCGAAAGGCGCCAACCTAAACCGCACCCTGGTGCGCACACCCATAGACGGCAGAGTAGTATATGTCCCCGCCCATGAAGGAGAAATAGGTGCACCCGGCCAGCCGGTAGCCATGGTGGTAGACACCTCCGACATGTACATCAGCGCCAACATAGAAGAAACCGACCTCTCCAAAATAAAACCCGGGCAGTACGTAGAAGTCACCATCGACAGCATCCCCGGTAAAACCTTCGACGGCAAAGTAGACTCCATCAGGGGAGCATCACTTTCCACCTTCTCACTGCTCCCGTCCGGCAACGCCAGCGGCAACTTCACCAAAGTAGTACAGCGAGTGCCCATAACCATCAAACTCGACGACTACGCAGGACAACCCCTGGTAGTAGGCACCAACGCCATAGTCCGCATCCACATCAAATAAATAACTCAAGTTTTTGGTGCCAGTCACCGAAAACTTGACTTATTCATAATTATCAGATAATATTTGCCAAAATGGATAAGGGGTGCAGGTCGGTGGGCAGAAGGCCACGGATTGAGTTTGAGGGTGCCTTGTATCACGTAATTCAACGGGGAAATAATCGTGAGTTTGTTTTTGACAATGATAATGAAAAGAATTATTTTTTGAGAAAGTTGATTTATTGTAAAAAGCATCTTGATTTTAGGCTGTACGGGTATGTCATTATGGGAAATCACTATCATTTGATATTGCAGACGCTAACTAATCCCTTACATAAAATAATGCATCATGTGAATAGTTCATTTGCCAGGCATTATAATCATTGTAAAGAGCGTACAGGGCACGTTTTTGAAGGCCGGTATAAGGCGATATTGGTGCAGAACGAGAGGTACGCCGTGACCTTATTAAGGTACGTGCACCAGAATCCCGTCAGAGGCGAGATATGCAAAAATGTATGGGAATATCCCTGGAGCAGTGATGTATACTACCGGAAAAACCAACCCGGATTTATAGACATAGACCTTATTCTCGATATCTTTTCCGATAATCGGAAAAAGGCCATAGCAAGCTATAAAGCATTTGTGCAAAAAGGGGAGACTCACGACTATAGCTCAGTAAGCGTGGTCGGTGACGAGGACTTTATTGCAGAGCATAGTTCGAAGGGAGACAAGGCCGGTGAAGGCCTAGACGAAATACTCCGCGGTACAGGGGTAAGCGCAAAAGAATTCGAACTGATCAAAAACGGCAGCCGCAGGCGGGACCTGACAGCGTACAAAAAAGTCTTTGCCCGGGAAGCTCATAAACAAAACTACACCAAGCGGCAAATCGCCCAACATATAAGCTTATCTGAATCAAACATGTCCAAAATGCTAAAATAACTCAAGTTTTCGGTGCCTGGCACCGGAAACTTGAGTTATTGATATTAGGTGAAGGATGGTCTTTATGTACGAAGTGGAAAAGTGGTTGGAGGATCGTATAATTTTAAAGGTATATAAAGGCTCACATGCTTACGGTACTAATCATGCTAATAGCGATGTGGATATTGGTGGGGTTTGTATCCCGCCCAAACCATATTTATATGGTTTTTATTCCTTTGAGCAATATGAATCAAAAAGCTATACAAACTATCCTGGGTATAAAAAAACGGGATTAGCTGCCGACACCGTGATTTACGGGCTGCACAAGTTTGTAAAACTGGCATTTAACTGTAATCCAAACATCATTGAAACTTTATTCACTGACCGGACGCATGTTTTGCATTGCAATAGCCTGGGCCGGATGTTAATGGATAATCGCCATCTTTTTCTGACCAGAAGGGCCAGGCACACCTTTGGCGGTTATGCTTTCAGCCAGTTGCGCAGGCTGACCAATAAGCTTCCTATGGAAGAGTCGAAAAGCAAGATCTCAAAACTTACTGAGACTGAGAAAAATTTACAAACTTACGCTGTCAGGGTGGAACACAAGATAACGCAGTATTTTCAAAAAGAGCAGTTAACCCGTGATGATATCCAGTATATTCTGAATCTGCGCAGTGAACTTGCATCGGTGGAGCAACGGCTGGCTGCTATTGAAGAAGACCGGGCTGAGATCGAAAGGCTTATGCGTGGAGGAAACCACAATCACCATGGCTCTCATGCCGGACTTATCGAAAAATACGGCTACGATGTTAAGCACGCCATGCATTTAATTCGACTGCTGCACATGGGACTGGAGATTCTTACGGAAGGTGAATGCAGGGTTTTGCGGCCCGATAACAATTATTTGATGGCCATCCGGTACGGTGAGTTTACGCTGGATCATATCAAACAAGAGGCCGGAAAACTATTCAGTTTGCTGGATGAAGCGTACGCGAACAGTGAGCTTCCTGATTCCCCGGATGCCGAGAAGGTAAACCAGCTTTTAATTGATATAACCGAGGCGAACTTTGCTGATGCAGCATGGAAAACCTAAAGAAAGAGAGACCTGTAATGCAGATACCTTCTTATGTAGTTCAAGTTATTCAAACATTGAAACAAAATGGTAAACAGGCCTTCGTTGTGGGTGGCTGCGTGAGGGATATGTTGATGGGAAGAATGCCGGCGGACTATGATGTAGCTACTTCGGCAACTACGCAAGAAATTATATCTTTCTTTCCCAAAACCGTTCCTGTCGGCGAGAGGCACGGCACCATTGCGGTTTTGATAGGCGGCTCCGCCGTGGAAGTTTCAACTTTCAAAGGGTGTATGCTTGAGCAAAGCGGGGAAAGCCCGGCCGGCTTGGAGCAGGATCTTGCATTAAGGGACTTTACCATGAATGCCATGGCTGTTGATGAAAACGGCAGCCTTTACGATCCCTTTGGCGGCCGGGAAGATCTCAAGCGTCAGATGATCCGGTCGCCGCGAAATGAGCCGGAGCAGCGGTTTGTAGAAGATCCTTTGCGAATGATGCGGGCAATACGGTTCTGCAGTGCGTTGGGGTTCTCACTGCACCCGACAACATACGAGGCTATAATAAAACAAGCTTCCCTGTTGCCAAAAGTTGCGCTGGAACGGGTGCGGGAAGAGCTTAATCGCATCTTGATATCCGACCGGCCGTCCCTGGGAATCCGGCTTTTGCTGGAGACGGGATTGCTGCAGCATGTCATGCCTGAGGCCATGCCCATGGCCGGATTTGACCAGCGGAATAAACGGCATGACAAGGATCTCTTCGAGCACACCATGGCCGTATTGGAAGCGGTTCCTCCGCGCCTCAATGTGCGCCTGGCCGCATTGCTGCATGATATTGGCAAACCATCAACCTTCAGCATAGATGAAAATGGGGTCGGCCATTTCTACAGTCACCATAAAGAGGGGTGCAGGATGGCTGAGGACATTATGAGGCGGCTTAAGTATGACAACAAAACCAGAGCGGACGTGTCAGCACTTGTGGCTGAGCACATGAGCCGCCTTCCCAAGGTAAGGAACACCAGCCTGAAAAGGCTGGTCAACAGGGTGGGTGAGCATAATGTGGACGACTTGTTCGACCTGCAAAGAGCCGACATCCTCGGGTCGGCGCCACCCTTTAACTTCTCGGAATTGGATGCCATGCGTGACGGCCTAGACCGAATTCGCCTTGAAAAACCTCCCTTGACGCAAAAAGACCTGGCCATCAACGGCCACGATCTTATAGAAATTGGTTTGCAACAGGGGCCCCAAATGGGCAGGGTGTTCAATTTATTGTTGGATGTAGTACTGGAAGACCCCGATAAGAATAACCGTACTGTCTTGTTGTCCATCGCTAAGAAATATCTGGTCAAATAAGTCAAGTTTTCGGTGCCAGGCACCAGAAACTTGACTTATTTCGGTTTTAAGAAATCTCCCCATCATCGAACGCATATCATTTAAGCTCGGTCTAAAATATATCAAGCATGATACAACAAAACCAAAACCAGTAAAACCACACAGATTAACCTTGAGAAAAATGACATTGGGTAAGCCTCCAGAGTATAAAGTATTAAAATACGTAAGAGTACGACAAAATATTGTTAATTCCTGCTAATATGCGTGGAGGAACAAATAATTCAAGTTTACGGTGACTGTCACCGTAAACTTGAATTATTTAATATTTTCAGAAGTTGTTTGCACTTTATATGTGAATCAGGTATATTATTAGTAGGAAAATGAGATTTTCATACTAATTGAAGGAGTGAAATATATGATCACTGAGATTCGGAAAAAATCTCAAATTACTATTCCAAAAGAGCTAATGTCAAAGCTTGGCCTAAAAGAGGGAGATAAGCTTGAGATAATAGAAAAAGACGGTGTTATTCAGGTAATGCCGGTTGTAGTATATCCTAAAAAATATCTTGATGAGTTAAAAGAAGAGATTACTGAAATTAAGAATAAAATTGAGTCGGGTGACCAGCCGGTTTTCGATAACGTTGAAGATTTATTCAAGCAGCTCGATTCACCGGAGATGTAGTGTGTTGGCTTACAAAATTTCCTATACGGAAAGGTTTAGAAAACACTATAAAAAACTACATCCGAATGAGAAAAAGCAAGTAATGAAAAAGGTCAAGCTGCTTACACAAAATGTTTTGCATCCCTCGCTGAGAACTAAACGGATACAAGGTACCGATGATCTTTTCGAATGTAGTGTCACTATGAGTATCCGCATTATATGGTACTATGAAGGTGAACAAATGATTATACTGGTTGACGTGGGACATCACGATATTTTAAACCAATATTAAATTAACAGTGGTTCCCGGTTGTCGGCTACCGAGTTGAATTATTGAAAGCTAGCGGTGTTTTGCTAACCAGTGTATTTTTAAAAGTTGGTTTTCAAGTGGTTCAAATTCTTTGTCTGAAGTCAAAAGAATCCCTCGTACGCGTATGGCTAAGCCCGCTGCATATGAATCTACTAAAGCCAGTGGGAATTTTGCCTTCACGTCACCGGCAGCGGTTACCTGCTCATTAGAAGCTTCTACCAGTTCAATAGGCCAAGCTTTAATGTTTTCGACAAGTTCAATGGCTTCCTTCCGTCCATATCTTCGCTGTATCATGTAATAAACTTCACCCAGATTGACCCAGGACATATAAATTTTTATTTCGTTTTTTTTAGCTAGTTCCAATATTGAAGCTATTGTGTCTGCACATGGCTCGTCCAGAAAATAACCGAAAACAGCATAACTGTCGAGTACATACCTTTCCACTAAGACTTGGCCTCCTTACCGGCCTCTAACTTTTTCTCTTCTTCTCGATACTCTTTTATTAATTCACCTGCGGTCAATGTCTCCTCAGGATATTTCTTTTTCAGAATTCCCCGGGTGTCTTTGATAGGATCATCAAATATAGGTATTACGACAATGTGGCCATCAATTTCTGTAATCCTAACATTGCTATCAGGTTTTAATCCGTACTTTTCTCTTAGTTGCTTTGGTATCACTATTTGGCCTTTGTATGACAGTTTGCCAACACTCATACGTTCACCCCTTTGGTTTTACTTTGCCAATATTATACCCCTTTTTGGTGCTATTTCAAATAACTCAAGTTTTCGGTGACAGGCACCAAAAACTTGAGTTATTTGAAAACCAGAGCGTTGCTTAGCTGCCTGCCGGGGCGGGTGATGTGCTTGCCGTTATACCATAATCCCGAGGAGGCGCCGCCGTCCAGGTTCATGGCGTTGTGGGCGCCAAGCCCCTTCATTATCCCGGCCAGTCTTTCGATAGTAGCACCGGGCACGGTTACCAGCATGATGGTGCCGTCTTGTTTTACTCCGATGGCGCTGCGTGCGCCGGCCATGGTGAGTATCTTTTCACTGGTGAATCCCTCACCGGCAGAGTTCACGCTGGTCATACCGTCTGTAACCAGGCGGGGCCCGGCTCCCACCGCCGTAATCACATCGCTCCAGTCACTGCCGTCACCGGCGTTCAGATTGACCCGGTACTGCACGGTGTCCCCCACGCTGAACCTATCCGCCAGGTATTCCTCCGAGCCGGATAGATTTATCACATAGCCGTCCCCGGGTATATCGCTGTTTTCGCCCCGGGTTATTTTGGTAACCTTGCCGCCGGAAACAACCACATTTATACCTGACTTAAACCCCAAACGGGCACCTCGCTCAGGAGTGTAAATATACACGCTGTTCCCGGTGGGAGTGCGGTTGAAACCATAAGCGTACCAGTTACCCGGCCAGGAGTAGGAACCGTCTTTACCGCCCTGGATGTTTATTTCCACCGGTGACATTTTTACCTGGCCGCTGGCAGTGAAACCAACGGTGGTACCCACGCTGCCCACATGGACGACCTGCCCGTTTTTAATTAATGTGCCCCAAGGCTCCGGTACCCCGTCGTAAGCCTCGAAAAAGGTGCCGTTGATGGCCACTTTGGCACCGGAACGGGAAGCCATTGCGGCCAATTCTTCGGTGCCGCCTACCCGGTCCTGGGCCAGCACCACCGTAGGGACAGCTGCGCCCGGCGCTATTTCAATCACATTGGCCGTAGTGCCGTCAATCTTTTGGGTGTAATGCTTGATACCACTTTTCCCGCCGGTATTCCCGGTGTTCCCGGCATCCCCCGGGCTGCCGGAACTCTCGTGCGCGGTAGTTACCGTAATATTTTTCCCTTCATACGACACAACTGCTTCCCGGGCAGCCGAATCCCAATCCACCACGGCACCCAGGGTCTCGGCGCAAAAACGCAGCGGCACATACACCCGGCCATTTCTCATCAGCGGCGGGTTTTCGGTGGTAACGATAGAACCAGATATGGTTACCTCCCTGGCCCCCACTTTAAGTCCTATCCGCAGCTCGCCATTTACGATGGCGACCGCCTGTATGTCCCCGTCCCACGACACGCTGCATCCGATCTCTTCAAAAACCCCCCGCAGCGGTATGTACACCCGGTCGTCCACCGTGACTCCCGCATGCACCCGGGCATAGGCAGGGGCGGCACAAACTAAAACCAGTAAAACTATACACAGTAACCGTGATAAAAATGACATTGGGTAAGCCTCCAGAGTATAAAGTATTAAAATACCCTAAGAGTACGCCAAAAATATTGTTAATTCCTGCTATAATTCGTGGCACCAAAAACTTGAGTTGTTTTGCTTTAAGCTTGACCCCTTTTTGAAATTGCACTTTATGGGTGAATTAGGTATATTAATAATAGGAACAATGAGATTTTCCTATTAAATGTTGTCAAGGGAGGGTGTTGCCATGAAGTGGAAAAAATGGCTTGAAGACTGGGATATGACTTCTCTGAAAATCAAAACATCCTTTTTAGAAATGGATTGGGCTCCCGCAGATGCGGATAAAAATGCAGCTTGGGAACTTTATATTGAGCTGTTAACAAGGGTATCAACCCAGTATCTGGAGCCGGACCATGGAGATGAAAAAACTGCTTTGGAAAGTATACACTCCCTTTTTAAATTAACCAGAAACATTATAAAAAATAACGGTAGAGATTGTATAGAATTCACCAAGATTGCCGTAGTAGTTTTAAATCAAATAATAAGACCATTTACCGCTAAGTGGCATAAGCTAAGCTTAGCTAAAGAATTTGACGATCCGGAACAATGTAAATTGTTCCGCCGGGAACTTGGGCAATTGCAGATTGAACTTCGAAAGTACGCCAAGATGCTGGCGGATATGGCAAATGTAGAGGATCTTACCGAACTGGAGGAGCAATAAGTCAAGTTTTGGGTGCCTGTCACCGAAAACTTGAGTTATTTTTTTCGTAGAGCGGCAGGAGCCCTCCCTGGACTTGCTTGACTTAGTCAGGGACTTAGTCTACAATGTGCTTAAGGGGGTGCCAAGATTGCCTCAAAAAGTAAACATTCACGAAGCGAAAACACACTTTTCCAAGCTAATAGCCAGGGTAAATAATGGAGAAGAAATTATCATTGCCAAGGGTGGTACACCCGTTGCGCGATTAGTTCCAATGAAAGAGTATACAGCTGAGCGTGTTCCCGGAACCGGCAAAGGTAAAATTACTATGACCCCGGATTTTGATGACCCGTTACCGGAATCAATAATGAAGGAATTTGAAAAATGAGAGTATTGCTAGATACACACGTATTTTTGTGGTGGGTTACCGGTGATTCCCGGTTGTCTTCACGCGCTTATGAAGTGATAAAAGAAACTAAAAATGAAATATACCTAAGTGCCGCCAGCGGCTGGGAAATGGCGATTAAGGCCGGGCTCGGCAAGTTGCGCTTGCAGGCTGAACCGATATCTTTTATAACGGAACAGCTTGTTATCAATGGTTTTGAGAGTTTACCTGTCCAGTTAAATCATTCCCTATTCGTTTATTCCCTCCCGGAACATCACCGGGACCCATTTGATCGACTTTTGGTTGCCCAGGCAAAATTAGAAAACCTACCCTTAGTGACAGCAGACAATAAAATACGTCAATATGAGGTCGAAGTACTCTGGTAATAACAATAATTATTCCGCCGGAGGAGCAATAACTCAAGTTTTTGGTGCCTGACACCAAAAACTTGAGTTATTGCTCTTTAAGAAAGTTAACATATTCTTTTTTGTTATGCGAAGCGACACCTTACGGTTGGGATCTTCCTCTCTTAGAAATGCTGGCGCAAAGAGGGGGGCTTTGGACCCGTCTGGAAATTGCAGAGCACTTGATAGACTTGGCACGGCGTCGGCGGGTCGACATTGCACCATGGGCTGGAGAGAAGGCCTACAGCCGTCTCCTAGCAGTATATATCGGTCGGGTTTTACTTCACTTGATCCAGACGAGGCATGAAGGAATTTTAACATATATTCTACAAATGATGGTGCGGTATTCGCCACAGTATGCGCTTTATAAGAGGAAAACTGAACTATTTTCAATCTGGAATAGCGCGTTGATTCTGGCTCATGCCTTTGCATGGGCCAATCTGCCGCCCCACGGCGCGCCATTACCTGATATGGTGAATGAGATATTGGTTCATATCAGGGATAAGCGGAACTGGGATAGGGATCCCGTAAGTTCCTGGGAACAAGTTCCACCTTGTTTCGTTGAGATTGAGCGGGCGTATGAGTACATAGAGAATGCCAGCAACTTTTTTGGGCTTTTCTGTTATAATAATAAAAAGTCTGAACGTAGGCGGTGAATAAAAATGGAAAAAATACTGTCTGGAACTGAATTGTATAAACATATTGAGAAAATGAGCAAAAGGAATTCAGTAACTCAGATTTATGTTCCGGGAAAAGGAACATTCAAAATTATTCTTCAGGACGAAGATCCACCATCGATATTATCGGAGACTGAATCTAATGCTCAATTGCGTCAAATGATAAGAGACAGTCGTGAAGCATACAAAACAGGTGATAAAATAACCACGAAACAATTTCTTGCAAACATATCACCCGATGTAAAGTTTACATCGAAGAAGCAGGGGAATATGCCGGTTTTATGCGTATAGTGGTTCGGAAGTTTAAATTCTATATTGAGCCGGTGGAGGACGATGCTGTTGTGGTTGCAGTAAAGTATCCCGGTGAAAAATAAGTCAAGTTTTTGGTGCCTGTCACCAAAAACTTGTTCTTCTTTTGGGTGACTTTGCCAAGGCCGAGCTTTCGAATTATGATTCTCAGACTGTCGGCGCTCTTTCGGAATGTCTGGATATTCTAGACGGGACGGAAGATTTGCGGTTTTTGGTGGAAGTGGGTTGTATGGACCCGGACGGTCCCAGCCGGAACCTAGTCGACGTCCTGTCTATCGCTTTTTATTTGTTGAAAAGAGTTCGGCCTGCCAGCAGATGTCCGAAGTTACGGGCCTGCCCGAGCAGAAGATTGAAGAAATGCTGTTGAAAATTAAAGAAGAGAATACAGTCGATCATATTGTAAACAGTACTCAGCTATCAGATGAGAACGCTGCCCTTGCAACGGAATCCGTTTCACCCTGTCCAGAGCAACTGGAAATACCCTACCCGGAAGAAATCAAAAACTCGTTAAAGGAGCAGGTAGTCACAGCCGGAAAAAACTGGGACAGCTCCACGCTTCATAGCTTGGTGGTTGGAATAGCTTCGGAAAGAAATATCGTACTTACCGAGGAGTCTTGGAATATTGTAGATGAGGAAAAAGATCCGGACCTGCTGGTGTTTACTCTGGCACTCATAAGCAATTATCAGGGTACAAAAGGGCAACTAAGGGTTATTGAGCACATTCTAAAGCATTTAAAGGAAGCAAAACATGCCTGGGAGAAAAAAGAAAAATATAAAGTAAAATCTGTTTATCTGTACGGGTCATTGGCCCGGGGAAAACACTTTGACCACCGTTCTGATATTGATCTCATGGTAGAGGATTTTCCGGCTGAAGCAAGTTACTGGCGTATGCTGGTGGAACTGGAGGAAATAACTGCACCGGTAGAAGTAAACGTGGTTCTAAGTGAAGACGCCTGCCCGGGCTTAAGAAATAAAGCCAGGAAAGAGGGGAAACTCTTATGACCCGTAAATAATTTTGTTCGTCCCTCCCTTATCTCTAAAGAAACGGCGGTTAAATACTTTTATTGAAACCATGAACGAAATAATGCCCGAAAGGTAACCCTCTTGTAAACGTAATTCACTAAATGTGAGTATAAATAACACAAGTTTTTGGTGCCTGGCACCGAAAACTAAGATTGTCGTGGTAGTTTTAAAATGTTCTACCTTACTCTCGTTCCTTCCACCTACGAGGATTTCGACTACCGTGCATAACGCCAATAACTACAATAAGTTCCTTTTCGACGCGATAAAAGATCCCAAATGGGAATCTGTGGATTAATGCACGGTGCGTGTTTCTATATATAATAGGATAAAGGAAAGGGCGCTCAGCAATAATCTTTAATGAATTACGACTGCGTCCAAAAAATCCTTACCAAGTCCCTGCCGCTGGTTCTCATACCATAAAGCTGCATCCTCAATATCATTCTCGGCTTCATATTGAAATCTTATTTCATAAATCATAGACGTCTTCTGATGTCAGACAATACATCCTCGGCTAAACGTCCTTTGTAACCACTCGCTTCATAGGCATCTAACCGTCGATCCAGCTCAGTCTTTTGTTCATCCGTCAAAGGCAATGCATTTTGGTCAGATGAAATACTGTCCCATAAATCTTCTACCAAACGTATTCGCTGGTCAATCGGAAGGTTTCTAAGTTCTGAGTTCATTTGCTCGCCCCCCACTTTAAATAACAAAATATAATCCTTAATTTCCTCTTATTATAACATAAGGTTTGCTTTTTGTAGTCATCTGAGCTGGTGTAGCAACAATAACTCAAGTTTTTGGTGACTGTCACCAAAAACTTAAGTTATTAATCTCTTTAGATGTCAGTCACTTGGTTCCGGCCAAATTTTTTGACCTGATGAACGTATTTCAGAAATAAAGTAGTTATTACTAGATTTTAGTTCACGTGTATTTCTTTAATAATGGTTCTATAAATTAACTGTTTGTCTTTTAAGGGATTTTGCCCATTCCGTAGAGATGACTGCAATATCAACATCACTATCTTTACTGGCATTACCTTTTGCAAACGAACTCTACCTTAATATTTTTTTTGAGAGCTTCAACTAATTTCGTTATTTCATTCTTAATCTGAGGTTTGTTTCTAACCATTTAACCCCCTCCTGTGTGCTAATTAGGATATCCTGAAAGACCTTTTTAGGGGTGACCTTTAGTATTTTTCTTCTATCTTCCGGGTAACGTCCTTCGATATTCACCAATGATACCAGATTTCTTAGCAAGAAAAATTAGATTATGATTTTTGGGTGGAACTTCATTGGTATGTTTTACTATAAAAGCCTTAAACATTTTTTCTATGGCGAGGTGGCAAAAAAAGCCACATTCTAAATACCGTTTAGTGTCAAAAAGGGCTTTAGCAGTTATTAAATCTTCTTTTGCTTCCTCTACCCAATAGATTATAGCTCTTTAAGAAAGTTAACATATTCTTTTTTCCCGCCTAAAGAATTAACCAATCGTTCATCTGCTGTCCAGAAATCGCAGATTTCTCCGGTTTTATCTTCAATTTCTTCGGCTACTGCCAAAAACGCAGCATCATATAAGGTCGGTAAATCAAAATAACAACTAATCTTCCAAGCCCGGTCAATGATATATTCTCCTTCAATATACTCAATACCCGGGAAATCCCTGAAAGCTTCCCACATTTCCTCAGCATCTTGAATAGTTACTTGCTTGCTCCTAATCTTTTTTCTGAAAATACTTCCGATTTCTGCCCAAGCAAAACTCGGTAAAACTATGATTTGATTGTCTTCAATAATTTTGCGCATTAGAACTTTAGCCTTAAAGCTATCCTCTTCCTCAAAAAACAATTTAACAAATACCGAAGTATCCACACAAATGTACTTACTCATAACGATTATTTCCTTCACGCAAGTCACGAACTAATTTTACAGAATCCTCTTGCCTGCCGGTCCTTTGGGCAACCCGTTCTTTTAAGTACAGCATTTTTTCCAGACTCTTTTTTCGAGTTTCTACCAATTCATTTTCCTCAAATAATTGCATTTTAGTAAAACTTTCGGCATCAATAATATAAGCCACTGGCTTTGATCTTTGCAGAATAGCAATAGGCTTTTTGGTTCTTGATAACTCTGCCAGCACGGATTTAGCATTCCTTCTTATTTCAGTGATGCTAACCATACGCACTAAATATCACTCCCAAGAGCATTCTTAAAAGCATTATAACACATTTAATACCAAGATAGATGTCCAAGAGAAATAACTCAAGTTTTTGGTGACTGTCACCAAAAGCTTGAGTTATTGGATGCTAGCGATGTTTCGCCAACCAACGTATTTTTAAAAGCTGGTTTTCAAGTGGTTGAAATTCCCGAGGACAGCGTAGCTATCGAGAACATATCTTTCCACTAAGACTTGGCCCCCTTACCGGCCTCCAACTTTTTTTCTTCTTCCCGGTACTCCTTTATTATTTCACCTGCGGTCAATGTCTCTTCAGGATATTTCTTTTTCAGGATTCCCCGGGTGTCTTTGATAGGGTCATCAAATATTGGTATTATGACTATGTGACCGTCAATTTCTGTCACCCGAACATTGCTTTCAGGCTTTAACCCGTATTTTTCTCTTAGTTGCTTGGGGATTACTATTTGGCCTTTGTGCGAAAGTTTATTAATACTCACACGTTCACCCCTCTGGTTTTACTTTACTAATATTATTATACCCCTCTTTAGTACTATTTCGAATCATTAATTGGTATATACTGGAGAGCTTTTTCACTTTTTCAAAAACAAAATCCCGCTAGATCCCGTTAATCCCGTCAAAACTCACATGAATCATATACACAAACTAGAATGAAAATTTATACCCGCAAAAAAACAGTTGGGGTCGTACTTTGCGGCCAACCAATTTTTGACAGGATTTACAGGATTAATTGGATGCGCAATGAAGTTTATCTGTCAATGGAATTTTCCTTTAAGAATAAGTTTTTAGTGTGTTTATAAATAAAACATGATTAGAGATAGATTTGCAATGACGAATAGAATTATCTACGCTCTCAAAGTAATGATCTTGCTTAAAAAAATCCTGCGAATCCTGTAAATCCTGTCAGAAAACGACCCTAAAGAAATACCCTAAGATGTTTTCATATCAAAAAACTAAAACTAAAAGAACGCATGCAAAAATCCCATATATCCCGGGCATTTTCGTAAAAAATAAAAAAGACCCCAAAGAAATACCCAAAGCCTTAATCTTATCAAACTATTAAACCCCAGAGTTGTGCCCAAAAGCCCTTAATCGTTGTTTTATCCTGCAATCCTGTCAAAGATTTTAATGTTTTGGGTTTTGCCGTTTCGTCAATGCTCCCCGCTTTAGGGGTTATTTTACATGTAATCCCTTTAAAAATATAGGAATTATTGAAGGGTTTTTGTAAAAAACTGTAGAACCACTTCAAGCGGATAACCTTTTAAGGAGTAAACTAATAATGGTAGCTACCAAAGCAAAAAAGAAAAAACAACAAGATTCCCACGACTGGCTGCACCAGATAGCCTTCTGGGGACTGACCCTTCTTCTCTTTTTCCCGCCCTACTTTCGCGGTCTGTTCTTTGCCCCCGAGCAGGAAAAGGCCCTTATCCTGGCCGCACTGGTTTTTTGGGTAACCTTTATCTGGCGCTGGCTGCAGCGGGACCATAAGTTCCTGGCTACACCCCTGGACTGGTTTGCCCTGGCATTGCCGGTGGTGTACATATTGTCCACCTTCGGGGCCGTCAACAAAGGCCTGGCCATTCAGGAAGTAGTGAAAAATATACTTTACTTCTTAACCTTCTGGTCAGTTGCCCGGCTGGTAAGGCATGAGAGAGATGCAGAGAATATATTAAAGGTAATTTACATAAGTGCTATAGGCGTGGCAGTGGCCGGGCTGGCCACTGCCACGGGGATTATAGACATCAAGGATGGATTTCTTCACGGACGCATATATTCCACCTTCCAATACCCCAATGCCCTGGCCGCCTACCTGGGCGCGGTTGTGTTTATTGGTGCCTACCTTTGGAACCGGGCTCTGGACAAGCACGGCGAGGCATTAAAAGCAGGCCGGGAAAATTTTTGGAATAAACTGGACCGCATAAACCTATGGGGTTACCTGTTTGCCTGTGGTAATTTTTTGCTCCTGGCTGTTTTCTTCGGTACCAAGTCCCGGGGCGGGCTGTTGGTTTTCGCGCTGGTATTTGTGCTATTTCTTATCGGAATGGGGGCGAAAAAAGGACTCCTTTCCGTGCTCCACCTAGGTTATTCGGGGGCAATAGCCTACATAACCATAAATAAATTCATTCCCTTTGCCCAGAAAGAACAAATGGGACAGGCCTGGACGTGGATACTGGGAGGATTAATCCTGGCCGCAGCCGGGCAGGCAGTCTTTAAAATCCTTGATCAACGAGTATTAGTCGGTCTGCGATTAGATAGTAAAAAAGCAACATTGGCCTTTTGTGTCCTAGCGCTGGTTGCCGTGATGGTAACTGGCCTTTGGCTTTCGGGTAATTCGCAGGTAATCGATGATGTTTTTAATAGTGGCAAGATTAGAAGCGCTTATCAGCGCCTTAACATGATAGAAACTGCTGCCGAAATGGTCAAAGACCATCCTTTGCTTGGTTGGGGTGGTGGCGGATGGAAAGAAGCCTACCAGACATACATGAATTATAGATTCACCAGCAGAGAAGCACACAGCTATTACTTGCAACTGGGTGTGGAGACAGGCATCCCCGGCCTTCTGGCCGTGGCGGGAATCTGGATTTCATTCCTTTACCTGGCTCACCGCCTGTACCACGGCAGTAGGAATAATCCCGCGCGCAGGCAGTTAATCTGGACACTTACTATAGTGTTCTTGATGATAGCGGGGCACGCCACCATAGACTTTGACCTGTCCCTTTCCGCCCTTACTTTGGTACTCTGGAGTGCTTTCGGTATAATTGCCGGTCTAAGCAAGGAAGAAAAAGCCCCGGAAGAGGGACAAGCCCGTTCAGGCCTTGTCATACCCCGCTGGTTGCCGCCTGCTGCCTGCTCAACATTAATTTTAGTTATACTGCTAGGAGTTTTCTCGATGGCCCAGGCCCGCAGCCTCATGACCCAGGGTATAAACCTGGTAAAATCAAACCACGCAAACCCGGGAATACAATACATGGAAAAAGCAGTAAACTACAACCCGTTTAATGCCGGTTACCACTTGACTCTGTCCCAGTTATATATTAGTTTAAACCAAGAGGACAAGGCTTTAGAGCAGGCTCAACGTGCCATAGCTTTAAGCCAATATAATACTAACCCAAGAAATAACCTAACCCAAATAGCCGTAGCTGCAGGGGACTATGAACTGGCCGCACAAGCAGCGGCCAAAACAGTTGAACTGGCTCCCAACGAGCGCACCATGTACGAAAACCTGGCCCAGACCTATAACCGTTTAGGCGTGTTGGAGTTGAAAAGGGAAAACAAAGAAAAAGCCCGGGAATATTTCAGCAAATCCCTCCAGGTGCCAGATCAGATGACAAAATGCTGGGAAAGTATAGATGAGGCCAACAAAGAAATGTGGAGCGGCGCCAAGCTGACATTAACTAGAAAAATGCTTTTGTCAATGGGTGAGGCAAGCTATTGGCTGGGTGATTTTGCGGCTGCAGAAAAGAACCTACAGAATGCAGCTAAAAATAAGAATCTCAAGGCAGAAGCCCTTATGTATCAGGCCCTGATCAAAGAAAAACAGGGGCAGAAGCAAAAAGCTAGCGAATTATTATCACAGGCTGTAAAAATATCCTCCGGGATAGAAAAAAGCTACGAAAATCTGAAAGGATTACCGATTCTTTCAGGATAGAACGGTAGATTTTAATGCACTTATGCACTTAGTTATATTTGGGCACACGATTTGGATAGCAGTATACGAATTGTCTAGTGCCCTTTTCTTTATAAAAGTTTTTTGTGGCCCGGGATGAGGGTGTTTCTAATTATGTCTACCATCGGTAAGAATGAAGCTAAACTAAGTGGACAGGCAAGACTGATATACTTAATATCCAGAAGATTATGGGGAAAGCGTTTGTCCAGATGATGGAGATATTAGGTATAGGGACAAAAAGGTTCAATGTACGCTTCATTTGATGGATGACGATGGTGAGAACAATGATGATAATGAAGGAAGTGTTCCGATTTTATAATCCTTTCAAAAAAGCAATTTATGGGCAGTAGTTAATTAGTTAAATTTGTGTGATTGAATGGGCATTGGGTCGTTAGTATGTTGATTAGATAACCATAATATATAGTGATTTAATTATACAGAGAATACAACATTCGGGGGGGAGCAAAATGAGTTGGGGATTGAATGGCTATAAGACGCCTGGGGAAATTTTTGTACCTACCAACTAACCAACTTTGTACTTCCAACCAAAAAGATTGAACGGCGAATCCCGCAGTGAGGATGTAACGAAGACAAAATTCTTTTACTAAAGTACATGTTACCGCGAGTTTTACAATGGTCTAAAAATAGAAAAGAAGTTGGTAATGCGCCCACTCATATTTACAAGAAAATATTTAAAAATTGAATGGGGGCACTTTTGTGTTCCTTGTTTTGTTTTCCGGTGGTACGTATGTAATAAAGATGATAACGAAGAATGAAAAATATTTTATTAGTTAACGGCTTGAGATTATGCTCTTTAGGTAAGAAGAGAATCCCCAAAAGCTAACGATAGAGTAATGGGATGATGAGAACTTTAGAAAAACATCTAAAAACCTACCTTTAAATAGTAACAAATCAATAATGGGTTAATGCTTTCAGAAAGTTTAATGGTTATTTCGACGTAAGTATGCTTTTAGAATAACAAGATATAGTGGGGAGCGAGTGTGCGCATGCAATATACTGTATGAGTAGAAAACAAAAAGTAGTCGGACTACAAAGTCAGACTACAGGCTCAAACCCAGTAATATTAATGGTTGCAAAGTTTTTGTAGTCTATGTAGACTAAGAAATTGCAAACTTTTATGTATTTAAGACCCAATCGACGTGAGTATGGTGAAAGGATAAATAGGGTCTAGCCCAGTAAAATCAATGTGTTCAGAGGCTGGAGCAAGAGAGCTAATGTTACAGAAGCATTACACGTCTAAGCATCCAATCATGAGACGGAATTATGCAAGATATAGTACTGAAATTCAGTACAACATACTACATAAATCAAGAAACCAAGGTGTTCTATACACCTAAACATACATAACCGAAGCAGGAGGAATTAACATGGTTTACTTAAAAATCAAAAGATTAATAGATATCATACTTTCGTCATTAGGATTTATCATATTATCTCCTGTTTTTTTAGTACTCATTATAGCAATCAAGCTTGACTCCCCTGGGCCTGTTCTCTTTAAACAGAAGAGAGTTGGGATTCATAAGAGTCATTTTAATATATTGAAGTTTCGAACTATGAGGATCGACACGCCGAAGGACACCCCAACTCATCTATTAGAAAATCCGGATCAGTGGATTACTAAGGTAGGAAAGTTCCTACGCAGAACTTCTCTAGATGAGCTGCCACAAATCATTAATATCTTTAAGGGTGAAATGAGCATCATCGGACCTCGGCCAGCTCTAAGGAATCAGTATGATCTGATTGAACAAAGAGACAAGTATGGTGCGAATGATGTACCTGTTGGTCTTACAGGTTGGGCGCAGATTAATGGTAGAGACGAGCTTGAGATTGATGTGAAGGCGAGGCTTGATGGAGAGTATGCTGAAAAGATTGCGTTATTAATAGATGTCAGATGCTTCTTTGGGACTATTTTTAGTGTTCTTAGAAGTGATGGTGTTATTGAAGGTGGGACTGGATCGAAAAAAGCTGATAAAGAGTCAGTGAAACAGTAGGGGTGAGCAGATGTTATTAGTGACAGGGATTACAGGACACACAGGCGGGTATTTTCTACAACAACTTATTGATCATAAATATGAAGGACTAATCCGCTGCATCGTTAGGGAGACATCTGACACTTCAATATTGGATAACAGCGGATTAAATATTGAGAAGGTTTATGGAGATATCCATGATGAAGCATTCCTAGAGGAAGTAACAAAAGGTGTAGATGAAATTGTTCATATCATAAATATCAGGCATACTCTTAGAGTTTTAAATGCTGCAATTAAGAATGATGTGAAGCGTATTGTTAGCGTACATACAACAGGTATATTTTCTAAATTCAGAATTGCTTCTGAGGAATATGTAATCATTGAAAAGGAAATCAAAGACATTCTCTCTAAGAACGACATCAGCATGATAATATTGAGACCAACCATGATTTATGGTGATGTGTGTGATAGAAATATGAGTAAGTTCATAAAGATGGTTGATAGATTTAGAATATTTCCTGTTATCAATCATGGTAAGAGCCTGATTCAACCGGTGAATGCTAGAGATTTAGGCAAGGCTTATTATGGTGTACTGATGATGCCAGCAGAAAAAGCTAAATCAGAATATATCCTATCTGGTGAAAAACCTATCACTATGTTTGAAGCATTTAAGTTAATAAGCAATAACCTTGGGAAGAAAACAACATTCATAAGTTTTCCTCTGGGTTTTGGTGTAATCATGGCCAGAATTCTTAAAGGGATTACATTAGGTAAAATCGATTATGTTGAAAGAGTGCAAAGAATGAGTGAAGATAGAAGCTTTTCACATAAAGAAGCAATTGCTGATTTTGGATATCGACCTGAACCTTTTGAAGTAGGCATTGCAAGGGAAGTTAAAGAATATCTTGGAAGATTGTAGGTGTACTGTAATGGGAAAGGGAATTTTGATTCTGTCGAATCATTTTATTACCTTATATAACTTTAGAAAAGAACTGATCAAAAGACTAAATGATGAAGGACATGAAGTCTACATTTCCATGCCAAAGTCAGATGATAATAAGTTCTTCAAAGATATCGGCTGCAAAATCATTGAGACGCCTGTTGATCGAAGAGGAATCAATCCCGTAAGAGACGTTGGTTTAATTATGACATATCTAAGAATTATGAAAGAAGTTAAACCGGACATCGTATTCTCTTATACCATTAAGCCGAACATTTATGGGTCTATAGCCTCTAATATTACAAAGAACAAGCAGATTAATAACATCACTGGTACAGGTGGTACTTTCTTAAAAAGAAACTTTGTTAGTGAAGTTGCAAAGTTTCTCTATAAGATGTCAATTAAAAAATCTTACAAGGTGTTTTTTCAAAACAGAGGAGATAAGGATCTATTCGTCAAGAACAACATGGTTAAAGATAATTATGCCATGCTTCCGGGATCTGGCGTCAATTTAGAGCAGTTCCGGGTAAGTAATTTACCATCAGATGAAGAGACCAATTTCATTTTTATGGGAAGGGTTATGGCGCTAAAAGGTATAGATCAGTATCTAGAAACAGCAAAAGTAGTGAAAGAAAGTTATCCAAATACTAATTTTTATATTGCAGGTTTTATTGAGGAAGAAATGTACAAGCCTATTATAGATGAATATGATTCAAAAGGGATTATAAAATACATAGGCTTTCAAAGAGATATCAAGTCTTGGATTGAAAAATGTCATTGTACAATTATCCCATCATATGGTGGAGAGGGAGTGCCAAATGTACTTCTTGAATCTGCTGCAATGGGAAGAGTATGTATTGCTTCAAAAATTAATGGTTCTAAGGATGCTATAGAAGATGGAGTGACTGGATACTTGTTTGAAACAGGTAGCTCAGATGATTTAACAGATAAAGTGAAGGAATTTTTAAGTTTAAGTTTTGACGATAAGGTCAATATGGGTTTAGCTGGTAGAAGCAAAGTAGAGAAAGAATTTGATAGGCAGATAGTTATTGAAAAATATTTGGTTGAAATAATTAACTAACTATAAAAAAAGGAGCAATATATTACATGGATGATAAAGAGACTGTAATCTATATAGGAGGTTTTGAACTCCCAGACAAAAACGCAGCGGCTCAAAGAGTTATAGCAAATGCTCAAATCATTAGAAAAATTGGATATACTCCAGTGCTTATCGGAATAAATCGAGAATTAAGATATTACAATGTTGAAAACATGACATATAACAAATTCTATGGCTTTGATTGTTGGGGTTTACCATACCCAATTAAAACCACAGATTGGTTTAAATATCTATATGATATCAATGGATTTATCAAAATTTTGAGTAAATATAAAAATATTAAAGCAGTTGTTTGCTATAATTATCAATCCATAGCATTTGATAGAATTCGAATTTACTGCCAAAGACATAAGATTAAGATTATTGCTGACTGCACTGAATGGTACAGAAGTGATGAAGGAAGTCTGCCATTTAGACTAATTAAGTATTTTGATACTTCTCTTAGGATGAGATATGTAAATAAAAAAGTAGACGCTTTGATCGTTGCAAGTACTTTTCTAAAAAAATACTATGATATGAAATCTTCAGTTGTTATCCCTACATTAATAAGTGATTATTCAAATAAAGCGAACTATCAACATATAAGTAATAATGAGTATCCTAAATTAGTTTATGCAGGAATCCCATTTAGGTTGGGTAAGAAGTTGAAACAAAGAAGTAAGGCTAAGGATAGATTGGATGTAGCAATTCACGCACTTAATAATATTTATAAAAGAGGCGTTAAGTTTACATTTGATATTTATGGAATCACTAAAGCTCAATATCTTCAATCAGTTCCAGAAGATAAAAAAATTATTGATGAATTGGATGAAGCCCTTAAGTTTCACGGTAGAAAAGATAGTGAGTTTATAAAAAAAGAAACTAGTAATGCAGACTATACGTTATTAATAAGAGACGATAACAGGGCTACAAAAGCTGGATTCCCCACAAAATTTACTGAAAGTATAGTGTGTGGTACACCGGTTATCACAAACAAAACTAGCGATATTGATAACTTTTTAATAGAAGGATTTAATGGGTTCATTCTAGATAAAAGTAATAATGAAATTGATGAAAACAAATTAATAGAAATATTGTCTCTAGATAAATTTAAAAGAGTCAACTTAAAAAGATATTGCCGAGAGAGTAATGTGTTTGATATTTACAATTGGACTAGTGAAATGGCTAAAGTAATAAAATCGCAGGTGATTTGATGGTAGTTTATTTATTTATTTTAGGTTACTGGGGAGCAATTGCGACAATTTTAAATCAAAATTTCAAAAACAGACTTAAAAATGACAGCAAAATTTATTTTATTTTAGCGGGATTTAGTTTATTTTTTTTAATGGCATCAAGGAATATATCAGTTGGTACAGATACAATAAGATATTTATATGAATTTGAAAATGCAGATTTTTATCTAAATAATTTAATTCGTAGTAGTGAAAGAGGTTATTCATATTTCAACTTTTTTGCTAATAAACTTGGGATAAGCTTCCAGATATACTTATCAATTATATCAGCCATTTTCATGATAGCAATTTCAAAATTGTATTATAAATATTCTAAAAATATACTCATGAGCTATTATTTGCATGTTACTATAGGGTTATTTGCTATGTCAATGACAGGTTTGCGTCAATCATTAGCAATATCACTTACAATAATATCTTTTATCAGTTTAATGAATAATAAGAAGTTCCTCTTTTTTCTATTTGTATTTATTGCGTACACGTTTCATAATTCTGCTATTGCATTCATACCGGTTTATTTTTTGAAGAATTTAAAACTTAATCGAAAAAGTGCAATTTTAATATATCTGTTATCAGCATCACTATTTTTTGTGAAAAGCTGGATAGCAGGATTTATTTCAATTATGTCCCCGGATAGATATTCCCGATATTGGATTATGCAGGATTCCATAGATATAAATCCTTTAGTAATATTAGTAGCATTAGCAATACCTTTAGCAGCAATAATATTTTGGCCTAAAATTGACACGGAAAGAAATTTAGAAAAAGAATCTATATCTATTCTTTTTGTCTTATCGTGTATAAATTTTATTGTTTATTTCTTTGCTTTAGAAGTAATGCTTCTTGAACGGATATCGTTATATTTTATGGCCTATAACACTATATTAATTCCTAATGTTATTAGAATGATTAAAAATAAAGATATTAGAAGAATTGGCTGGGCAGCATGCATTATATTGCCATTATTGCAATTCATAATCAGCACACCAGGTGGAAGCTTTGGAATTGGCGAATACAAATTCTTTTGGGAGTAGATCAGAAAATGAAAAAAAAGAAAGTACTATTAATACATCATTCAGGTTTATTGGGTGGTGCGGGAATAAGCTTGTATTATACATGGAAAGCACTGGAAGAAAAATATGAAGTTTCATGTTATGTCCCAAGTGATCCTCCAGAGTTGATGGAGTTTTTAGTTAATAAAGGATTAAAAACCAAAACATATTCTTTTAGATTAGGGAAAATAACATACTATAGTGGCGGTAATACTTTAGTGAGCCCTAAATTTTGGTATCATGCTTTAAGAATTCTTACACAACTCAAAATTTGGAAATCTATTATCAAGATTGAAAGTCCGGATTTAGTATTAGTAAATTCTAAAGTTCTTTGTTGGATGGGTGTATTATTCAATGGAATAAAAAGTGTATGTTTTGTTAGAGAAACTATTCCAGGAAACCCTAAAAGTATAATGAATCAGATAATGCGGCGCTTATTAGACAAATTTTCGCTAGCGGCTTTTCTGTCTGAATATGATGCCAATCAAACAGGGTTAGAAGATGCTTTTACGGCTGTTTCACCTGATTTTTTGGATGTTTTAGAATATGAAGAAAAAATTAGCAGAGAAAAAGCTTGCGAGAAATTAGGGATAAAATCAGAATTTTTTAATGTTGTATTTGTTGGTGGAAAAGATCCATTAAAAGGATTGGATATCGGATTAAAAGCTATTTCAAGGCTCAAGGATAGCAGGATTCAATTGATTGTTGCTGGTTACGATAAAATTTCAATTCATAATCATGGATTTAAAGGTCTTGTTGAGAAAATTAAAAAGCAAAAGGTTTTGAAATATTCACACAATATTGATGACTTTATTACAAGAAATGATATTGAAGATATTGTACAGTTTATTGGTGTTCAATCGGACATGAGGACAGTTTATACAGCTAGTGATATCTTAATATTTCCAATGACTAAACCACATCAAGCGAGGCCTGCATTCGAAATAGGAGTTCAGAAAAAGCCAGTTATAATATCTGACTTCCCTAACATTTGTGAATTTGTAATTAATGGTAAAAACGGTTTAACATTTAGACCAAATGATAACATTGAATTAGCGAATGCAATTTTAAGACTGAAGAATGATACTAAATTTCGTAATCAACTAGGAAATGAAAATCAAGAATTTACTTATAAATTTCATACAGCAGAGTATTCAGTTAAAGAACTTTTAATTGGAATTAATAAAATAATAGGATGATTCAATAAAACATAAAATGGAGGATACTAAAATGTTTAAAAATAAAAACCTTTTAATTACTGGTGGAACAGGCTCTTTTGGAAATGCTGTTATGAAAAGATTCTTACAGACAGATGTAAAAGAAATTCGTATTTTTTCTCGTGATGAAAAGAAGCAAGATGATATGAGAAGGCTTTATAAGAATGATAAATTGAAGTTTTATATAGGTGACGTTAGAGACTTGGCTAGTGTTAAAAATGCGATGCATGGAGTCGATTATGTCTTTCATGCAGCTGCACTAAAGCAAGTACCATCGTGTGAATTCTTTCCACTTGAAGCAGTCAAGACGAATGTAATAGGAACAGACAATGTTCTTACTGGAGCGATTGAAATGGGTATTAAGAAGGTAATTTGTCTGTCAACAGATAAAGCAGCTTACCCAATCAATGCAATGGGAATCTCAAAGGCTATGATGGAAAAAGTTTTCGTTGCTAAGTCAAAAAAAGTAGATCCGGCGAGAACCTTAATCTTTGGTACTAGGTACGGAAATGTTATGGCATCAAGAGGTTCAGTTATACCTCTATTTGTAGATCAAATAAAAAGTGGACAACCTTTGACAGTGACGGATCCAAACATGACAAGATTCTTGATGAGTTTAGAAGAGGCTGTTGAACTAGTGGTATTCGCTTTTGAGAATGCTGAAGCGGGGGATATTATGGTTCAAAAAGCTCCTGCATCAACGATTGGAGACTTGGCTCAAGCTGTTAAAGAGTTATTTAATACAGATAATGAGATTGAGATTATAGGCACCCGACATGGAGAAAAGTTATACGAAACGCTTCTAACTAAGGAAGAACATGTTGGGGCACAAGATATGGGCGGCTTCTACAGAGTACCTGCTGATAAAAGAGATTTAAACTATGATAAGTATTTCGTTGAAGGAAATGAAGAGCTTCAGCAAGTCGAAGATTATAACTCTCATAATACAGAGAGACTTAATGTTGAGCAGATTAAGGAGAAGTTACTAAAGCTTGATTATATCCAGGAAGAGTTAAAAAACTGGGAGGGAAGATAATGAAGGTCTTAATTCTAGGTGGAACAGGAATGGCAGGGCACACCATTTCAATATATTTAAAAGAAGCTGGTCATGATGTAACAGCTTTTAGTCGAAGCAAAGTGGATTATTGCAAGAATATAAATGGTGATATCACGGATTTCGAGATTCTAAAGAACATTATCAATGAAGGTCAATATGATGCAATTATAAATGCTATAGGAATTTTAAATAAGGACGCGGAAGATCACAAATCAAATGCAGTCTTATTGAATAGTTGCTTACCGCATTTCCTAAGCGATACGACTATAGAGATGAAGACAAGGGTTATTCACATGAGTACGGACTGTGTTTTTTCTGGTAAGACTGGAGGTTACTCAGAGACATCATTCAGAGATGGAGAGACTTTTTACGATAGATCAAAAGCGTTAGGTGAACTAGAAAATAATAAAGACTTAACATTTAGAAATTCAATTATTGGTCCTGACATGAGCGAAAGAGGAATAGGTCTTTTCAATTGGTTCATGAAGCAAGAAGGACAGATTTATGGGTTTACTAAAGCCATATGGACGGGCGTAACAACATTAACCTTAGCAAAAGCAATGGAACAGGCACTAAAAGAAAATCTAACAGGTCTTTATAATCTGGTTAATAATGAAACTATTAGTAAGTATGAGTTGCTAAAACTCTTTAATAAATATATGAGAGACGAACAGGTTGAGATTTTACCAAGTGATAAGCTCTCACTAGATAAATCTTTAATTAACAATCGAACCGATTTTTCATTTAAAGTACATAGTTATGAAGCTATGGTAGCTGAGATGAAAAAATGGATAGATAATCATAAAGATCTCTATCCACATTATTACAGATAGGGGGCAAGTGCAATGAAGAAATTAAAATTAATGACAATCGTGGGTACTCGCCCTGAAATTATAAAACTTTCAGAAGTTATTAAGAAAAGTGATAAATACTTTGACCATATATTGGTTCATACAGGTCAGAATTATGACTATGAGCTTTATCAGGTGTTCTTCGAGAATCTAGGCATTAGAGAACCTAACTTTTATCTTAATGTAGTCGGTGAAAATTTAGGTCAAACGATGGGAAACGTATTAGCTAAGTCCTATGAAATCATGGTGCAAGAACAACCAGATGCTTTACTTGTTCTAGGTGACACTAACTCATGTTTAAGTGTAATTTCTGCCAAGAGACTTAAGATTCCAATTTTCCACATGGAAGCTGGGAATCGATGCTTTGATGAAAACCTTCCAGAAGAGATCAACAGAAGGATTGTTGATCATACAAGTGATGTAAATCTATGCTATACAGAACATGCGAGGAATTACTTGAATTGGGAAGGCGTTCCAAAGGAACGGACTTATGTTGTTGGTTCACCAATGGTTGAAGTATTAAAGGAAAATAAAGAAAAAATTGATGGCAGCAAAGTACTCGAAGCATTAGGATTAGAAAAGGGTAAGTATATCCTACTATCAGCTCACCGTGAAGAAAACATAGATAATGAAGATAATTTTATGGCTTTAATGAATGCTGTAAATGCTATGGCAAAAAATTACGATCTACCAGTTATCTATAGCACACATCCAAGAAGCAAGAAGTTAATTGAGCAACGAGGGTTTAAATTTCATTCAAATGTGAGGAGCTTACAGCCATTTGGATTTGCTGATTACAATCAACTTCAGCAGAATTCGTTTTGTGTAGTGTCTGATAGCGGGACGATTGCAGAAGAAGCTTCCTATTTTAAATTTCCTGCAGTATCTGTAAGAACAAGCACAGAGAGACCAGAAGCCTTGGATAAGGGCAATATGGTAATTGGTAGCATTACCTCGGAACAAGTTCTTCAAGCCGTGGATATGGCTGTAGGGATGAATGCTCAAGGGGACATAGGAGAAGATGTTCAAGGATATACTTGCGAGAATGTCAGTATGAAGGTAATTAGATTGATTCAGAGTTATACTGGCATCATAAATAAAATGGTATGGAGAAAAAGTTAATTGTATGAAATGGGGTAACTTTAATGAATCATGAATATCTGGTTTCAGTTATCGTTCCTACTAAAAATCGTGCTGAATATGCATTGAAAACCGCAGAACAAATATTATCAATAACAGATGATAATTTACAATTGGTTATCCAAGATAATAGTGATGACAAAAAATTAGAGAATATGATGTCCCATTTAATAGACGATAAAAGATTAAAGTATAACTATTCACACCAAACTTTATCATTTGTTGATAACTTTGGTATAGCAGTATCCCATGCTGATGGTGAGTATATATGTATCATTGGAGATGACGATGGTGTAAACTCAGAAATAATTGACTTAACGCGATGGGCTAGCAAGCATAAAATAAAGGCAATCAAGCCAGAAGTACAGGCTGTATATTTCTGGCCAGATGCAATAAAAATATCAGAAATAGAAAACGAGAATAATGGATATATGACCGTTTCAAAAATAACGGAAGAAGTTACTATTGTAGATACATCATTAGAAATAAAAAAATTACTTAATAATGGCTGTCAAAGATATTTAACTTTGAACTTAGTAAAACTTTATCATGGTTTAGTTAGAAAAGATTGTTTAGATGAAGTATTTAATATTACTGGGAAATTTTTTGGTGGATTATCACCAGATATTTATAGTGCAGTAGCTTTATCTATGATTATTCCTGAAGTGGTCTGTATTGATTATCCTATCACAATTTCTGGGATATGCAAAAAAAGTGGATCAGCAGACTCGGCAACAGGCAGACATACGGGAGATTTAAACGACGCTCCTCATTTTGTTGGTCACTCTGATTACAAGTGGTCAGATATGGTGCCTCCTTTCTATAGTGTCGAAACAATTTGGGCAGATTCAGCTTTAGCTGCAATTAATGATTTGAGTAGGTTTTCAATTCTTGAAGATTTTCGTTTGCAAGCTTTGACCGTGCACTGCTTAAATAAATATAAAAATTATAATGATTTGATGATTGAACATTTTATTGGGAAAGATGACGTTGGAAATATGAGGAAGTTTATTAAGCTATCAGAATTAAGATTAGCGATGGTATATGTCCCAATCTCAGATTTTATTAGTAGAGGGTTTAGGAGATTAAAAAAAGGAAGAAGAGAAATTGTAAAATATAAAGATATTAACAATATTATCGAGGCTCAAAGAATATTAGAAGGTCATTTAAGTGCTAAAGAATTAAGTATTAGCAAAGTCATAAATAACATAGCACATAACTTAAAATATAGTGAACTTAAATGATATTTAATTATGTAAAAATAACATGATTATAAAGTTAGCTCAGCATACGTCACCGTTGGACCTACCACACATGCATGCAAAAGCCTGTTGAAAAGCTGGTTACGCCACTTTCTACGGTTAAAACGGTAGCAAAACTCATCTAAATAGGCCTGTAAATTGCTTTTATCGAGGCCATGGAAAGTACCAACCATAAAAGCCTTAGCATTAGAAATTAAGGCATGTACCCAATGAAGCTTTTCTTCGGCTTCCCGGGAAGAAGATAGAACTCGCGCATGAGTATACCCTTGGGATTTTAACTGTGGATACGCCGTTAATCCATCCGTTGTAACTGCACATCCTTTGGATATTGCCTGGTTCGCAAACTCTAATGCTGTCTCCTTGTTAACTCGATCCACAGCTTTCATTTTAACGTAGAGAGGTTTGCCCTCGTTGTCTGTTGATACCGCAACGTAAACCGGTCTTTTGGAGGTACCACGGCCTTGAAAACCGTTTGGTCCACCAAAAAACGCATCATCTAATTGCACCAGCCCCGCAAGCTTGTAAAGCTGATCACGGTCGGACATTGCTGTTCTAATCTTATGAAGCATTAGCCATGCTGTAGGATAACTGACATCAATACTATGCTGCAAAGAAAGGGCGGAGAAACCTCGTTTATCATTGGCAACCAGGGGAATATGGCCCAAAACCATTTCCGCAACGCTGTGCGGGTCTTATGAAAAATGGTCCCTGCTGTAAGGGAAGCTTGGTAATTATAATCTCGACATTGATAGTGCCGGCGTGAAGAGATATGGTAGTATTCCTGGCATCCACAGCGAGGGCACTTAAAACCCTCTGCCCAACGCATACTGAAAAGGTGTTCCTTGCAGGCCTCTTCGCTGCTAAAGCGTTGCTGAAACTCAAATAAACTCATGCCTTTTTGCTGTGCCATAATCTTGGTTCCCCCCCCACTTATTAACTATGGCCATTATAGCACATATGTTCCCCGGTGAGTAGGGGTTCCTGATTAAGCTTGATAATCATGAAAAATAAATTAAATATCATTTGACATTGAGTTGAGGGGTCCAATTATGGTAAGTAAGTTGAAAAGATTAGTGAGTAATGAAAAAGATATTATTGTTGTAAAAAATACATTAGCTGCTTTTATAGTAAAAGGTGCTGCATTATTGGTTTCCTTAATTAGTTTGCCTATTTATATTCGATACTTCAGTAATCAAGAAGTTCTAGGCGTCTGGTTTACGATACTCTCAGTTTTGATTTGGATTCTTTCATTCGATTTTGGGATTGGTAATGGGCTTAGAAATAAGTTAGTGGCAGCCATAATAAATGAAGATTCGGAAGAAATTAGGACAAATATTTCTTCTGCCTATTTTGTTCTGGGTTTAATTTCCATCATCACTTTGATTCTTGGTTTTTTTCTTGTACCAATAATTAATTGGAATAATTTTTTTAATATATCTCCAGAATTATTGTCTCAAGAAGTTATTACATTCGTTATGTATTTTGTTTTTGCAACAATCACGCTGCAATTTTTTTTGAGAATTATTAATTTCATACTATATGCACTGCAAAAATCAGCCCTGAATAATTTTATAGCTTTAGTTACAAGCGTATCTCAAGTTATCATTGTATTATTGTTACCTTCTATTAGTGCAGCAATTAATATAAAAACACTGTCGATCGTCTATTTGTTAACTGTAAACATGCCGCTACTTTTTATTACAATCTATGTGTTTAAAAAAGATCTTAAAGGAAAGTATCCAAGTTTAAAATACTTGAATATAAAAACTTCAAAAGATATTTTACATTTGGGTGGAATATTTTTCTGGAATCAAATCATGTACACAGCTTTAACAGGTACAAATGCTTTCTTAATTAGTAATTTAATTAGTCCTGGGCGTGTCGTAGATTATCAGGTGTATTATAGGATATTTTCCTTAATGGGGATATTGTTTAACTTGGCATTAACACCAATGTGGTCAGCAATAACAAAAGCATTTGAAGAGCATGATAATAATTGGATTAATAGGTATTTTATTATGCTTTTAAAACTATCACTTTTAGTTTTTGCAATTCAGCTTTTTATTATTCCATTCTTGCAAATAATTATCAACATATGGTTAGGAGAAAATAGCATTCAAGTATCATATTTGCATAGTGTGTCATTTTCAATATTTGGTAGTACGTTCGTTCTACAAAACATTCTTTCCACCTTTGCTTGTGGTATTGGGAAATTGAAGCTTCAATCATATTTTTATACAATAGGAGTTATTGTAAAAGTTTGTATAGCATATTTTATTACAAGAATTTATCCAGGTTGGATCATCATTGTTATTGCAGATATTCTAGTCCTGTTGCCTTATTGTTTGTTTCAAGCTATCGACTTGAAGAGAAGATTAGGGGCTAGTAAAAGCATTATTTTGTAGATTCTCAAATTAACCCGTAAATAATTCTCACTTTAAATTGGGCCAGTTAGGTAACTTATTAGCCCAGATTCCCAAATTAAATCGGTAAATCCAAATATAATTCTCAAATTTTATTAGCAATAAAAATAGCCGGGTTTCCCGTCAGTACGGTACCCGGTAGCTATAGGGTTTAAAGCAATCAACAATTGTACTTTTTGTAAGCGAAAATTTCAGCCCGTGCTTCATATAGTTTTTCTTTAAATACAGTAGTGAACCAAGCTGCCCGGTTTTTTGTCGGTGGGTACATTCTGGCTTTATCGGCCACTTTGCATATCGCTTCTATTGCCTCTTCATGGTTAAAGTCCAATATTAGGATCAGATCTAATGCCACCTGCAGTAAATCATAAAACCCGGTACGTAAGAAGTAATATTCCAGGTTATCCCTTTTATGCATTTTAGCGGTATAACCCGTATCAGGAAATTTCAACGCCACAGTGCCTTAAATGAGACTTGACATGTTCTTTATCGGGGAAGTGCTCGTCAATGAGCTGCAGGTACTCCTGCACCACACCAACCCCACGGTTCATGCCCGGGAAATCAGCCTTGGTGGGAGGCCGTAAAAATGTAGCACCATCACCTTTTCAAAATCGTCAATATATCTGTCCACCGCCTCCGGGCTGTGCCAGGTCATTCAGGCGATTTCACGGCTAAAGTACCCGTCCAGGTAGTGATGAATAACAATGTCCTTGTGCGTCATGGCCTTGCCGGCATCCAGCACAGTGCCGGGTGTTGGCAGGATGTACCCGTGCTCCTGCATAAATTGGCGCATAAGCCGGGAAAAGGTTTGGTAAGACCTTAAGAACAGCTGCTGCAGGTCCACCAGGGATAAAAGCCCTCCTTGCAGGTAGGCCTCGGTAAGCACCCTGGCCATTTGTGCCTGCTGGATCCTGTCCAGCTCTTCAATGTTTTTAACCTTGGCCAGCTGCTTGAGCTCTTCTTTGGTATGCAGAGTGAGTACCAGCGGCACTAGGTGGCGGTAGGTCGTACGCTGGTCCCACTTGGGCCTGTCGGTGGCGCTGATGCCGATCCAGGCCACTTGTCCTGGCTTTAGCTTGTCTACCCGGGGACAGAACATTTCCCGCAGGTGGGCCAGGCGGAATACCATGGCATTGGCCTTCTTAGAGCTAATGCCTTCTTCCCTGGCTAAATAGTCAACCAGGGAGTCCACCACTTCAGCAGGCAGCCATATGTCCGCTTCGGTCGGCCAAGCACGCGGCTTTGCACCTACCTTTTCGGGCGGGGCCAGCTTGCCGTTGAGATACTTGGGGGATTTAGGCGGACAGATTTTGCCGTAGCCGTTGTGTGGAATTAATTCTCTAGGAGTAATGACCTTTTCCACATCCTGTGCTTTGACGCCGGGAATTTCCTGGGCCACAGCGTCTTGGGCACCGGCCAGTACCTGGTGCTTGGCATTTTGAAAGCGGCCGTTATGCAAAAGGTCTTGTGCAATCTCTTCTGTGAGCAGCTGGCCGGGATAAAGACGATCAATGCTGTCCTCTTCCTCGCTGGCGGTAAGCGCCTCTTCAACTGTGGAGACCACTTCTTCTGCCAACCAGGATTCTTTGTTCAGGTCAAAGCGCCGGATAATTTCTGAGCGCTGGGCATTGAAAAGGTTTTTTTTCCGCAGAGGTTCATACATGGAGAACCTCTTGGCGGCTATGTAATCGCCCCCTTTTTTTTTGCCGAAGATGCGGCGCAGTTTCATAAACGCCCACTGGTAGTATTAAACTTTTCATACAGCCGGGCGCAGGAGTTCACCACCCGCATGGATTTGCCTATGGCCTTGCGAATCAAGTTTTTAGGCAATCCCTGCTCGAAAAGGCCCACCACGTAGGTAGAGAAGTTTTTGAGGTAAGCTTCAATGCTTTCATAACTGTGCCCGGTACGATATTTGATCTGTGTTTCAGTGTAGCCTTGCATGTAAAGCTCTACAATGCGAGCCATGTGGGAAATGCCCGGACCCATGTCGGCCAGGTTGCCCCTGGTGGGCACCACCACTTTGGTATGTTCTTGCATCTGCTTTTGGATTACCTCCGGGTGCACGCCCAGAAGGTAGGCAAGATCCGGCTGGCTTAAATATGCCCCCTGGCTTTTGGCTTCAGTGGTGTAGCGTAGGATGCGTTTCCATTTCAGCCGGGAGGTGGAATCAGGGTTAATTAGAGCTTCGTCTTCTTTGTGCACATACGAGAGATTTACTGGTATCAGGCTGCACTCAGCCAAGGACTTACCCGGCGGTTCCCGGTCGGAGACGGCGTAATATATTATGCTTGTAGCCGGGCGGTTTTGGTTAGCTTTCTCAGCGTGTTTTTGCAGCATGCGCAAGTAAGCCCGGGCTTTGGCCGGCGAGAAGTTATGTTCTTCTTGCAGTACAGTTAACAGATTAAATGCAGGTTCATCTTGCAGGAGCGGCGAATAGGTCATAAATTCCTGCCTCAGCTTGGATAGAGATTGGGTCGAGACTTTTTCAGCCAGGGATGCGTATTCCGCCGCAATTTCCGGGTGCATATCAGTCTGCTCCATCTTGTCACCACATTTGGCCGTGTTAATTGCTCGGACAAAGTCAAGCTTTATGGATTCCCACTGGTTTTCGTTGTACAGGAACTCGGACATAACTTCAGCGTTGCTCTTGCCGGATATCAGTTCTTCCAAAGCGCAAGTACTGCGGAAGATACGGTTTAGCCTGTATTCACGCTTTTGCTCGAGAAGAGGCAGCCAGATACCCTTTTGCAGGTAAGGAGAAAGCCTGGAACGTACGGACTTGGCGGTAATGTTGGTGACCATACCGAGCTTGGGCTGGTCAAAAACGGCCCCCTGCAGGTATGATTCTTCGATTAATCGTAGCAGGCGGGCATTCTGCATGGCTTTGAGGCCAAAGCGTTCTTCTATTTCCGGTCATCTGAGCTAACTGGAGTCATGATTACAGCCCGCTGGGGCAGGTCACCTCGTTTCTGGCGCCGGCCACTGTATTCTTTGGCAGTGAGCTCAATCTCAATCTGGTTTTCGCCCCGGCCAGAGATCTGATGCAAGAAGGCCTGGCCTTTAAGAGCCACCAGCCGGGCCTCTGCCGGAGCCATGCCGTATTTCTCTTGTGTTTCTTTGACTAACCAGCCCCACAGGCTTTTCTGGCTAACAGAATTAATTTGACTTATTAAGTTTTGCCGATAAAACCTTGGACGTCCCATATTACCCCACTTTCCTGCAAGGGCTGTGGATATGCCGCAGTTGTGGGTAACCTTTGGGTAAGTGCTTAAAGGCTGTGTTACTCACAACTGCTTGGATAACTCTCCGCTACGCTTCGAGTTAACCACATATCCACAGCCCCGGCGGCTAGTGAATTCTTGATCCTCATGATTATTAAGTACCAGTTTAATGTAATTTTCTATGCTCGTCCAACTACAAGTTAGGTTTTCTGCGGTAGCATTTTTTCTTAAGGGTTATTCCGATGGATGGAGTCTAATATTGCAGTAGGGGAAAATATTCCCTTGAAAGGAAGGTTAATATGTTTAAAATCTCAGTAGTAGGCATAGGTTATGTAGGCCTGGTGGCCGGAGTATGTTTTGCCGAAGTTGGCCATCAAGTCACCTGTGTCGATATCGATGAGCAAAGAATCAATATGCTTAAGCAAGGTATGTCTCCCATTTATGAGGCTGGATTGGATGATTTGATGCAGAAGAATTATGCCGCTGGTAGGCTAAAGTTTACAACTGACTATAACAAAGCCTACAAAGAAGCGGATGCGATTTTCATAGGAGTTGGTACTCCCGAGCAACCCGACGGATCCGCTAATCTCTCTTACATAGCCACTGTGGCCAGGCAAATCGCGGAAACCATCGAAAAGGACTGTTTGGTGGTGGTTAAGTCCACAGTTCCCGTCGGTACAAATGACAAAGTGGAGCAGTTTATTCATGATTTCCTAACTAATGATGTCAGAGTAGAAGTGGCCAGTAATCCTGAATTTCTGGCCCAGGGCACAGCGGTACGCGATACCCTGGAGGCCGCCAGGATCATCATCGGCACCGACAGCAAATGGGCGAAAGAAATGCTGATGAAAATATATGAGCCATTTAATCTGCCAATAGTATCAGTAAGCAGGAGATCAGCTGAAATGATCAAATATGCTGCCAATGATTTCCTGGCGCTCAAAATATCCTATATGAACGATATCGCCAACCTGTGTGAGCTGGTGGGCGCAGATATACAGGACGTGGCCCGGGGAATGTCCTTTGATGAGCGTATCGGCAGTAAATTTCTGAATGCCGGTATCGGTTATGGTGGAAGTTGCTTCCCCAAGGATACTAAGGCACTGGACTACCTGGCCCGGCAGAACGGCTATGAGCTGCGCACAGTGAAGGCCGCCATTACGGTGAATGATGACCAGAAGACGATATTATATAGGAAGGCTGCTAATAGATTAATTACCTTTGACGGTCTTAAGGTAGCGGTACTGGGGCTGACCTTTAAGCCCGAAACAGATGATTTAAGGGAAGCGCCGTCCCTGGAAAATGTTCCTTTGTTGTTGGAGCAGGGGGCACGGGTATATGCTTATGACCCGGTGGGCAGTGATAATTTCAGGCTGAAGTATCCGGAGAGCGAGTATAAAATTAATTATGTAGATAAACCGGAAGAGGCGCTTTCCGGGGCCAATGTATGCTTTATTTTCACCGAATGGGAACAGATTAAAGCAATTAAGGCCGAAACATTCCAAAAGCTTATGCGGACTCCCCTGGTTTATGACGGCAGAAATATTTACCCGATCCAGGAGATGCAGGATGCGGGAGTGGAGTATTATTCTATTGGTAGACAGGCTGTGGAAAACAAGGATCTAAAGCTGAGTAATATACACAACACAAGCCACCGCTTGCATAGTGCTTAATATGAATTGAGGAGAAAATATTTACATGAGAGCGGATTACAAGGAACTGGACAATACAAAGACCTATCTAATCACCGGGGCGGCAGGTTTTATTGGTTATTTTCTGGCCAAACGACTGCTGGAGCAGGGCTGCCGGGTGATTGGCATTGATAATATGAATGACTATTATGATGTGGCATTAAAGCACGCTAGGCTTGAGGATTTGAGGAAACCGGATGACAATACCGGCCAATTTACCCTTATCAAGGGCGATATTTCAGACAAAGAAATGGTTAACTTCGTATTTAATAAGTACAAGCCCAGTATAGTGGTGAATCTGGCTGCACAAGCGGGAGTGCGTTACAGCATAGATAATCCCGATGCTTATATCCAGAGTAATATCATAGGTTTCTTTAATATATTGGAAGCTTGCCGCCATTCTAAAAGCGTTGAACACCTTGTCTACGCATCATCAAGCTCCGTTTATGGCGCCAACAAGAAAGTCCCCTTTTCAGAAGATGATTTCGTGGACAATCCTGTCTCTCTTTATGCTGCAACTAAGAAATCAAATGAATTAATGGCTTATACATACAGCCATCTCTATAAGATACCGGCCACCGGTTTAAGGTTTTTCACTGTTTATGGCCCAATGGGTCGTCCTGATATGGCTTATTTTTCTTTCAGTCACAAGATAATGGCTGGAGAGCCAATAAAAGTTTTTAACCACGGTGATATGTACCGGGACTTCACCTACATAGACGATATCGTGACCGGGGTAGAGAGGATATTGTGTAACACGCCCGTTGAAGACGAAATGCAGGCGCAGCACAAGGTATATAATATCGGTAATAACAAGCCGGAGCAGCTTATGTATTTTATTGAGTCTTTGGAAAAGGCACTAAGCAAGGTTACCGGTAAAAGTATCGTGGCGGAGAAGGAATACTTGCCAATGCAGATGGGCGACGTGCCCAGGACATACGCTGACACTTCCGAGTTGGAGCGGGATTTTGGTTTCAAGCCCAGTACCAGTATTGAGGATGGGTTGATGAGGTTTGCTGAGTGGTTCGTGGGGTATTATGGGTATTGCTGATGAGAAACACCCGGAGCACAGCGAGTTTGGGCAGGAAAAAGTTGGTCCCTGTCGAAAAAAAGTAGGTAGGTCTTTATTTGTATTGTTAGGGTGGGAGGAGTAGTTTTGGTTTTCCGCAAGCGAGTTTTGGCTCTATTGGTTATCGATGCTATTTTAATAAATCTGGCCATTATGGTGGCGCTCTGGCTGCGCTTTGAAGGTGATGTCCCGGCGCAGTATATGAAGTCTTCCCGGGATTTGGCCCTGCTTTTCACGGTTACGTGCCTGGGGTGTTTTTACGCTTTTGGCCTGTACCGGCGCCTGTGGCAGTATGCCAGCTTAGGGGAGCTTCTTTCCATCGTTTACGCGGCTTTGGTGGCCACGGTTTTGAATGTTAGCGTCACTTATTTTTGGATGCAGGGGGGTAATCTTCCGCTGCCGCGCAGTGTGTTTATTCTGTTTTGGATGGCGCTGGTGATGTTTATCGGCGGGTCCAGGCTTTCCTGGCGGCTTTTCCGTGATAATCATTTAACTAACGGAAACGGTAAGCTGCGCGCCGGGAGGCCGGTCTTGATCGTGGGGGCCGGGGATGCCGGGGCGGCGGTAGCCAGGGAGCTCAATAAGCACAGTGTAGACCACAGTGTGCCTTTGGGTTATATAGATGATAGCCGGTCCAAGCAGGGGTTGGAAATGTTTGGCCTTAAGGTGCTGGGTACCAGGGAGGATATTCCCGGTATAGTGGAACGTTACGGCATCCAGGAGATTATTATCGCAATTCCTTCGGCATCCAAGAAAGTTGTCCGGGAGATCGTGGAGGTCTGCCAGGAAACTTCTGCCCGGTTAAAGATATTGCCCGGTATGTATGAACTGATTGACGGGACTGTGACTATAAATAAGATCCGTGAGGTGCAGGTGGAAGATATATTGGGACGGGACCCGGTGGAGGTGGACCTGGAGTCCATGGCCGGGTATCTCACCGGGAAAACGGTGCTGGTAACCGGGGCCGGGGGGTCTATAGGTTCGGAGCTGTGCCGGCAGGTGGCCCAGTTTCAGCCGGAGTCATTGATTTTACTGGGGCACGGGGAGAACAGCATTTATCATATACATAATGAATTAATTAATACATATCCGGATGTGGAGTTAAGGCCTGTGGTTTGTGATGTGAAAGATGAAACCGCTGTTTCAGGGGTGTTCCGGGAGTACAGGCCTCGGGTGGTTTTTCATGCTGCTGCGCATAAGCACGTGCCGCTGATGGAATTTAATCCGGTGGAAGCCATTAAAAATAATGTGCTGGGCACTTATTGCGTTGCTTCCATGTCTCATAGGTACAGCGCGGATAAATTTATCCTGGTGTCCACGGATAAGGCGGTTAATCCCACCAGTATCATGGGTGCCACCAAGCGGGTGGCGGAGATGGTGGTGCAAGAGGTGGGCAAGGACAGCCGGACGCATTTCGCCGCGGTCCGTTTCGGCAATGTTTTAGGGAGCAGGGGCAGTGTGGTGCCGCTATTTAAAGAGCAGATTGCCCGGGGTGGGCCGGTAACGGTTACTCACCCGGAGATGATTCGTTATTTCATGACCATACCCGAGGCGGTGCAGCTGGTGATCCAGGCCGGTGCCCTGGCGCGGAGCGGAGAGGTTTTTGTGCTGGACATGGGCGAGCCGGTTAAAATAGTGGATCTAGCTAAAAATATGATACGCTTGTCGGGCTTTGTTCCCGGTGAGGATATCGAAATAGTGTTTTCCGGGGTTCGGCCGGGGGAGAAGCTGTATGAAGAGATGCTTACCGAGACCGAGGGGACCAATGCGACAAAACATAATAGAATATATGTGGCAGCGGTGGACAGGCCTGATGAGGATAGGTTGGATAATCTGCTGCGTACGGTGACTGAGTCCGGCTGGGATACGGATGACGGGAGTACTGTGCGGCTGCTGCAGGGTGTGATTCCGGGGTTTCGGAAACCGGGTGAGGATAGAGTTAAGGATGTAGAAGGTGAATTTGAGCAGGAGTCAGGGGCCAATATGGTGGCGGTGAATTAAAAGATAAAGATTAAGACCTGTTTTTTGACGGGATGAACGGGATTTATGGGATAAGGATAAAAGATAAAAAAATAAAACACAAGGGGACGGTTCCTGTGTGCAATTAACACCTGGCTAACCTGACCCACCAGTAAACGAAAAAGCCCCGTAGGCACCGGGTAAAGTTCCGGCCTCGCCTGCGGGGCTTTTTTGCATGAAGAAAAACAATTCTTATTGGAAAGGGTTGGTTCTCGTCCCGTTTGCTTGCTAATAAAATGGACGATTTTATCAGGAATTCCTGATAAGCGGTACATCGGGCATGTCGGTTCGGATGGTGAAGTATTCCTTTTTAGGGATGGGGAGAAAATCCCCTATAGAGAGCTTGAAATCCCGGTATGAAATCTTTTACGTACTTGTAAAATCATTGATTTGGCAGTAATAATATGGTACAATGCACCTAAATGACCGCTATTGGAAATAAAAGCGGACCATGAGGTGCAAGAATGATTAAAATTGAAACCATAAAAAAAGAATTTAAGAAGCAAGGAGGAGTACTTAAAACAGCAGAACTTAATCAATTGGGCCTTTCAAGCCGCCAAATAAAAAATCTTCTTGAGGAAGGGGTAATTTCAAAAATCAAACACGGTTTTTATGAGCTGTCTGATTATGTTACTCGAGAAGAGGTTATTATAGCACGGCTATTTCCTCAAGCAGTAATATTCCTTGAAAGTGCATTGATGTACTATGAATATACAGATAGGATACCATCAACATGGCAAATAGCTGTTGATAGAGATAGTAAAAAAACGCAGTACAAAATTGATTATCCAGTAATAGAGCCTTATTATCTAGAGCCCAAATTCCTGGAAGTTGGCGCAGATAAAATTCAAGTAGAAGGTATAACGGTTAAAGTATTTGACCGGAATCGAACTATTTGTGATGTTCTTCGTTATGAAAATAAACTGGAAAAAGAAGTAGTTAACAATGCAATGCAACGCTATGTTAAAGACCAAAAGAAAAATGTGAGGAAGCTATTTGAATATGCCAAAATCCTTAATATTAGAAACAAGGTGCAGACCTACATTGGAGTGTGGTTGTGATGGTTGATAGGGCAGCATCGGTGCTAGCTAGGTTAAAAAACGAGTCAAAAAGACAAGGTATTCAATTGCAACAATTGCTAAACCTTTTTTATCAAGAAGAGTTTATTCGAAGGCTTTCTCGGTCGCGCTATAGGGACAACCTCATCCTCAAGGAGGATTTTTGCTATATGCGCTGAGTGAATTTACTATAAGGCCGACAGTAGATGCAGATTACTTGTTAAATAATTATTCAAATAGCACAGATGCCATAGAAGCACTTGTTAGCGAAGTAATTTCTTTACCCAGCCAACACGACTACATGAAGTTTGAAATCAAAAGTATAGAAGCAATCAGTGAGATTAAAGAGTACCACGGTATCAGAGTTAATCTTATCGGTTTTATTGGAAAGACAAAAACGCCTTTTAGTATTGATTTTGGAGTTGGAGATATTATTGTGCCCTCTGCAGTTGAAAGAACCCTGCCGGTAATTCTGCCGGAGTATAAGAAACCTAAAGTCTTAACTTATTCTTTAGAGTCTACAGTAGCAGAGAAATTAGACGCTATCATCTCTTTAATGGAAGCCACGGGGCGCATGAAGGATTTTTATGATATACATTATTTAGCCACAACATTTGATTTTGAGGGTAGAAAGCTTCAAGAAGCAATTTATGAAACTCTATCTAATCGAGGCACACCCTATGAAAAGGATTCTGTTGCTATAATTTCTAGACTGGTAAGGGATACCGACATTCTGAAGCGGTGGAATAATTTCTGCAAGAAAATATTGAAATATGAACTGGACTTTAGTGAAGTTGTTAGCGTAATTATCGATTTTGCGCTACCGCCTTTTGAATCAATAATTCTAGAGGATGAATTCTTTAGGAATTGGAGTTATAAAGATAGAAAATATATTTAACCAAGAAGCAGGCTATAATCAGCTTGCTTTTCTAATTATAACCTTTTAAGAATTATCATGGAGTACGTGGAAGTGGAATAGAGACACCTGGCTGGAGGTTAAGCCCCCCGGCATATTGCCGCTGCGCTTAATGATGTAGTTGTATCCTACATCCCGCCAGCCCAAGGATATGGTACCGCTTTACTTGCCCCGCTTCCTTTTCTTCGGCACCGGTGTGATGCAACTATTGGGTATCTTCTAAAATAAGCATAAACTTTTCTCGGAAATCCAGTATTTCTTTCTTTATTAATTTTAGCTCCTCAATCATTTCATCCAGTTCAGCAACCCGTTTATCGCCGTATTCAATTGCCTTCTTTAACTGTTCTTTTTGGTCAGGGTCGACTTCATATAAATTAATCATTTCATTTATCTCTTTTAAGCTAAAGCCGAATCGTTTTCCCCTGAGTATTAATTTTAAGCGCCCCCGGTCTTTTCGGGTATAAATACGCTGGTTTGAATCTCCTTTTCGCCCGGGATGCAGAAACCCGACTTCTTCATAATAACGTATAGTCCTGGTACTTACATCGAACTCATTGGCTAATTCGGATATTGTATAAGTTACTTGCTCGTTCATTATCTATCCTCCATGCTGTTCTTTTAAGATATGTTTAAGTGTCTTTCCCGTAGCGCTCCGGGGTATATTGTCACTATATATTATTTTGCGGGGGATTTTATAATCAGCCAGCTTATCCTTGCAAAATTTCCGTATATTATCTAATGTAGGCGGGGATTCTTTCTCTGCAGGTATTACAACAGCAGTCGGTGTTTCACCCCACTCCGGGTGTGGAATTCCAATTACTGCTACATCAGCAATTTGATAGTGACTTATTAGTATATCTTCAACCTCTTTAGGATAAACATTGATCCCACCGGTAACAATCATATCCTTTTTACGATCTTTAATCCAAATATAACCTTCCTCATCCTGCAGTGCCATATCTCCGGACAAAAGCCATCCGTTTTTCATTACTTCCTCCGTTGCTGCTGAGTTATTGTAATATTCAATCATTAGAGTAGGTGATTTTATTGCAATTTCACCGATCTGTCCTGTTGAAACTTCATTTGTTTCGTCATCGACTATTTTAATTTCACTGTTGACAACTCCCTGTCGTCCTATACTGCCGGCATAATCAGGGTGTTCATACGGGTGTAATGCCGTTCCGTTGGGACCGGCCTCTGTTGAGCCGTACACACTCATAAAACTTCCTTTAAATTTGCTTATTAATTGATTGACTACTTCACCTGAAACACCGGCACCACCGTAAACCCACAACTTCATTGAATTAAGGTTATATTTTTCAAAATTTGGTAATTTAGCAGCTAGGGTATACGCCACAGGTGCTCCGAAAAAGTGGGTAGTTTTTTCTCGGTGCACGTATTCTAAGAGTGTCTGCGGGTGATATGTCCCTACTACATTACACGCGCCGGCATAAACTGCTCCTATCATAAACAAATTCAAAGGAGCAGAATGAGTAAGCGGCATGAGGTGCAACACTCGATCTTTATATTTAATCTCACCTTCATATGCCATCATATTTCCAGCCAAATAGGCAGCCTTATGTGATAGAACAACTCCTTTGGGTTTTCCTGTAGTTCCTGATGTGTAAATTATCTCCGCAATGTCGTCAGGTAAAATATCTAAAGATAAATTAGCTATATTTTCTTTGTTTTCAATTTCTGAAAAAGAAATAAGAGTTGTTTTCTCCGAAGCATTTACTGCAACTTTCTTTAATTCGGGTTCATAAATAATAACTTTTGCATTACTGTTATTAAGGATATAAGAGATTTCCGTGGGTGTCAGCCTGACATTGACAGGGACTACAGAAAGGCCTGCCTTCAGGATTCCGAAAAAACCAATAACAAATTCGGGGCGGTTAGAGATTAATAAAGCCGCATTATCGCCTTTACCTAATCCTTTATTGTGTAGATAATGCGCAACATTATTTGCTCTCTTATTTAATTCAAGCCAAGTAAGCCTGACATCATTGTCGGGCCATATCAATGCCTTATCATAAGGGTACTTCCGTGAATTCCTCTCTAATAATTCATGAAGAAGCTCAGCCATACAAATCCAATCCTCCCCAGTAATTTTTACTCATATACCTTTTCTTCTTTACGCATTGCCTCCACCGCATCCAATTCCGTATCCCTTATATTTGTATCTTTTGCAGCTTCGTGCTCTTTGAACATCTCGTGCTGTATAATCAAATTCATTATTTCGTTGGTGCCGGTCCAAATGCTTAATAGCCGGCTGTCCCGGAGCAGACGCTCAATGGGATATACACTAGTGTAGCCTATACCTCCCATGATTTGCATGGCATCGTTGATTATTTCCCAGGCCGCGTCTGTGGAAAACTTTTTAGCTTCGGAAACCATGCGCCGGCATTTCCCCCCTGAGGAATCAGCATCAATAGCCCTGGCTGCAGCATATACCAGCGCCCGTGAAGCATCCAGTTTTGTTGTAGAGTCGGCAAGCTTAAAGCTTACTCCTTGGTAATTTTTAATTTTATTTCCAAACGCCCTTCTTTTGGTACTGTAGTCCGTGGCAATGTTAAGTGCCGCCCGGGCCGTTCCTATTGCTGCCGCAGCGCTGGTCATCCTCTCCGGGAGCATCATGCGGTAAAATATCCGGGCCGCACCGTTTTCTTCGCCCAGCAGGTTCGCAGCCGGCACTTTGCAGTTGTTGAAGACTACCCTTCCGGCGCCTCCGCCGCGGGTGCCCATTAAGCCGTATACATATTCCACTTCTACTCCCGGGCCTCTTTCCACTAAAAATGCACTAATAGATTTATAGGGTTCGGCATTGGGATCTGTTTTGCAATAGATCATGAAATAATCGGCACCTTCTGCCCCCACTACAAAGCGTTTTTGCCCGTTTATTACGTAATAGTCACCCTCTTTTCGCGCGATAGTAGTAGTGCCAAAGAAATCCGAGCCGCCCCGGGGCTCTGTCAGGCCTTCTGCACAGGTTAATCTTCCTTCCACAGTGGGCTTAAGGAATTTTTCCTTCTGTTCTTCCGTACCAAAAGAATTTATTGCTTCACCTATGATGCTTACCAGGGAATAAAGGCATCCCAGGGATGTACCCAGTACACCTATCTCTTCCAGGGCAATAATTTCATCCTCCCATTTAAGCCCTTTACCCCCGTATTGTTTAGGAAAACGCAGGCCTAAAAGATTCCGGGCAGCAGCCTTTTCTATATATTCCCGGGGATAATGTACTCTCTCTTGATCCATGTCTACTATTAATTGCTGGGGAACATCATTTTTTACGAATATTCTAACTTTTTCGCGCAAATCTTTCTGTTCTTCCGTAAGCATAAAATCAAACATATACAATCACCCCTATTTAACTAATTATTTAAACTATACTTTACGTTTACGTAAAAGTCAATAGGAGGCAAGTGGGTAACCAGGGGGCTGTCTTTTGATCAGTTCAAGCCGGAAGTTGGATCAGCTCCGTGTTTTTGGCAATGACTATCCAACCATAGATGGCACAAGTGTTAGAGATTATATTCATGTGATGGATCTGGCCGAAGGGCATGGAAACAACTGGGGTCAGGCTTGAATAATTCACTTATTCAAGCCTGTTTAAGGTACCTGTACTCATTTGCTTTGGCCCATCTTATCTAATGCAACCACGGGGATGGTTAATATATGCCAAGAACAGCCGGGGAAAAAGCAAAACAGGCATTTATCATGGGCTTTTTCGGGGGATAAACCGGAATAACCGGCATTAGCAGGTGACTGGTAGATAAAAGGACTTGATTGATGCCAAATTTAGGTGAAGTTACTGTGATATCAATTAACTACCGGCAATTTTACCTATACCTAAAGTAAGATGAACGGCCGGGAGTTTATTGACGCAGCCCCATAGGGCTTTTTTTAATGATTAGCTGAGCTGCGACCCTAAAACGCGGGAGGTATCTAATGAGTTTTTACAAAACTGTCCTGCAAATGATAATGTGGAATAATATGTAGTTATATGGTAAGTTAAGGAATATAAGGACATTGATAATCGAATAGGCTCATTAACAGGGATTCCCGGATGCGGCGGGGGCAGCCGCCTGGTATAATTTAATTAATCTATTGACATTAAGGGAGCGAGTGACATTGGAAGAAGAGATTAATCTCCGGGAATTAATTGAGGTATTATTGCAGGGCAAGTGGATTATTGCCGGCATCAGCTTGGTTGCTGTTTTGTTTGCCGGGGTGTTCAGCTTTTTTGTGCTGCCCGAAAAGTATGAGGCCAAGGCTACTATAATCTTTGATAATAAGTTTGTGGAGCAGCAGGGTTTGTCTCTGGCCAGTTACCAAGGTCTGGTGGCGGATCATGCAAGGATAAAGTATGTGTACGATTACCTGCAGCTTGGGGAAAAGGAGTATACCTTGAGCGGCCTGGGAGAATCGATAAAGACCGAGGTGGATGACAAGGCCGGGCAGATAAGGATTACGGCCACCGGCACGGAACCTGAAATGGTGCAGGGGGTAGTGAATACTTTGGGGCAGGATAGTATTTCGGATTTCAGGAAGCGGCTTATTGATGATAAGGACAGAGAGATTGAGAAGACCGAAAGAATGCTGGAAAATGTGGAAACAGAATTGGAAACGGTGCCCAAGCTTTTGGGTACTTTGGAAATAAAGGATCAGGGGGCCCGGCAGGTGGTGCAGATCCCCGAGGTCAATCCTATGTATGAAAGGCTTTCCGGTAGGTGGGACGAGTTAAGTAATTCGCTGTCTCAGCTCCAGGCGGAAAAGGAGTATCTGGAGGAGGGGCTGCAGTCCGGGGGTAAGGGGCTTTATATAATGCTGCAGCAGGCACCGCTGCCTGAAAAGCCTGTGGCACCCAGGAAGATGTTGAATGTGGCCGTGGCGGGGGTGCTGGGGGTTATGGTGAGTGTGTTTTTGGTGTTCTTTAGGGAGTTTTGGCGTAATTCTGAGCCAGGAAAGGTTGAAGAGAAGGAATAAAAGATAAAAGATTAAAAGAAATTTTTGACAGGATTACAGGATTTGCAGGATAAGGATAAAAGATGAAAAACGAAAAAGAAAAGGGCGTATGGATTGGATAAAGGATTAAGGATTTAAAAGGATTAAAGATTTAAAGACTAAGGATTTAAAAAGATTGAAATTGATTAAAAGTGATTTGAAACGAGCTTTGGCTCGTTTTTTTTGCTGGTTAGGGTAGGATTTCCAGGCCTGGTGTCGAATTAGAGTAGCCGGGGGAGTGATGATTTTGGAAGAGGAAATTAATCTTCGTGAACTAATTGATGTACTTTTAAAGGGCAAGTGGATTATTGTCGGTATTTGTATTGTTGCGGTACTGGCGGCGGGTTTAATAAGCTTTTTCGTGTTGCCGGAGAAATATGAAGCTTCGGCAACCATAATGGTTAATAATATGTCTAAGGAAGCTGAGGCGGTTGATGACGGCAGTTTGGGGCAGCTTTTAGGTTCTTTAACTGAATACCCTTCTATGACACTGGAAACGTACCGGGATCAGATTAAAAACCCGGCTTTGCTGCAGGGGGTTATTGATGAGCTTAAGCTTGATCCTGAGCAATATACCGTGCATGGGTTCAGGGAAGGTAAGGTAAAGGCGGAGGCTGTGGAAAAGACCAACCTTATCCGTATCAAGGTTACTGACCAGGACCCGGCGACGGCAGCGGCTATTGCTAATTCCCTGGCGGACAATTTTGTGGAATTTGTCAATAACAATAGTAAGGAACGTCTGGGCAATTCCGTGCAGTTTCTGGAAGAGCAGATAGGCGAGCAGGAGAAAGAGATGGCAGCGGCTGTTGATGAGTATAAGGAGTTTTTGGCCAAGCCTGCCGGGGTTGAAGAGCTGCAGAAGGAGTTTAATGCCAAGTTAACTCTTTTAACTGATTTTAAGAATCAGCTGGTTCAAAATGAAGTAAAAATCAATAAGAATAATGAGGGGCTAAAGCAGGTGCAAGCGGCCATTGCCGAAATCCCTCAAAAGTTAGTAACAGAAAAGTCTCTGGCAGAAGACCCTTATCTATTTCAGGTGGCCGGTGAAGTAAGTGATAAGCAAATAGATCAGCTGTCAGGTATAAGCATGAAGAGCGAGGAGATCAACCCTGTTTACATAGATTTGGTAAAGCGGAAGGTTACGCTGCAGGAAGAGTTGGCTTATCTAAAGGGTGAGCAGGTAACACTGAGGCAGAATGTATCTTCAATAGGCGCTGAGTTAGAGCAATTGCAGTCTGAGCTGGCTGAGAAAAAGGTTCTTGATCAAAGGCTTAGCAGCAAGGTGGATATGCTGAGAGATAATTACGAAGCTTTAGTGAGCAAGTATCAGGAAACGAAGATGAGTGCTTCGGCGCAAATCGGTGAGGCCAGTATTATGCTGCTGAGCGAGGCTACGAAGCCGGATATTCCGGTGGCACCCAGGAAGATGTTGAATGTGGCTGTGGCGGGTGTGCTGGGATTGATGTTGAGTGTGTTTTTTGTGTTCTTTAGGGAGTTTTGGCGTAATTCCGAGCCGGAGAAGATTAAAGATTAAGATCAAAAGATTTTTTTGACAGGATAACAGGATTTTACAGGATTTTTGGCTAGATCACCCCCGCGGTTTTTAGTCTTCGGGACATGTATTTGCAGGCGTCGGGGGTGCGGGTAAAGATTAAAGGCTTTTTTCGACAGGATTTATCCGGGGAGGAGAAATCATGAATGATGCTAATGCATATAATATATGGGAGACATTTACGGATGAAGCAGGTTTGGCAGTAGTATTGGATGAACATCCGGAAGTTAGAACCCTATGGGAAAGAAGAGGAAAATTGGATGGGCCTATTATTATTAACGGTGTTAATCCAATCTTACATGTCCTTACTGAGGCTATAGTTGAAACTCAAGTTCAAAATGACGATCCGCCTGAAGCCAAAGCAGCTTTTAACCGCTTGCAAAAGCAGGGCTTAAGCCTACATACTGCACGAGGAGTTATTGCTGCCGTATTGCTCCCGCACATTTTCAATATAATAAAGGAAAAAACAAGTTTTAATAATAATATTTATACTCGTCAGCTTAAATTGTTGGGAAAAGATTTTGGGAAAGTAGGTCGTAATGAACGCTGTCCCTGCGGCAGTGATAAGAAATATAAAAAATGCTGTCTGCCTATTGCAGGGGATTTAAAAGTCCCGGCAGATCCCGGTAAACTAATTGTAGGTGCCAATTTCTACAGTTCTCTGGACTACCTGCAAAATCTTCCACCGGATTCAACGCTAATTCAATTGGAAAACAGGGCACATATAGCTGAATACTTAGAGGAAGGGGATGTCGAGGGTGCACTGCTTTATTTGCGAGAAAATGTTGAATTAGCAGAAAGGGAATACCAAAATTTACTTGTTAATGCACTGCAGGATCTACAATTATTATGTTTAAATCATCCCGAACTAAGTGAAGAAGGGCTTAATATTAATGACAGACTCATTTCACTGGTTTCCTATGAGGAAAAGAAGGTATATCGTTGTGATAAGGCAGAATTATTAGCTGCTGCAGATGACTTGGAGAAAGCAGAAAAGGAATACGAAGCTATATTTGAAGATTATCCGGACTATGACTTTGCTCGTTACCGCTATGCGCTATTGCTTGATAAATATGACCGCTCCAAGGAGGCAGAAAGGATTTTACGTGCTCTGATGGAACGTGAGGGTGAAATTGATGATGAAACGTATTTTTCAGCCCAAGCTCTTCTTGAAGATATTAACAGAGAAAACTAAAGGTGAAAACCTTGGGGTCAGGCTTGAATAATTCACTTATTCAAGCCTGTAAGGTACCTGTAATCCTTTGGATGGTAGCACCCTAAAAAAGTGTTATAATCAAATAGGGGTGTATAATACATGCCAAGAACAGCCAGGGGAAAAAAGCAAAACAGGCATTTATCATGTGCTTTTAACGGCCGGGAATTTATTCACGCAGCCCCCATAGGGCTTTTTTAGAATCTGAACAGCGAAGTCAAAACACACCCCTGTCACCCGGGTTGTCCTCATGATATATTCTTCATTTCACTTCGTTTCATTCAGAATGACACGAACCTGGACTTCTTCAGCATCTCGGACGTTCCCTGTGGCTGGTGCCCGGGTCGTCAAAGGAAGGACATCAAGCCTTTCCTTTTTCTCCCAGGTGGATCAGTCCCCCGGCGTGTTAAAAAAGCGATTACTTATTTCAGGTATCGCTTAAGTTCTTTATAAAAGTTTTCTCTAGTACCGGCCATGATGATAACAACCACATCGCCATTTTCTAGTTTAGAAATCCAATAGGCCAATTCATAATTAGTGTGGTTATAGTGGATATCAAGACTGTATAGACCACTTAAATCACCGGTTTTAGCTTCTCCAATAGTAGGGTTTTTCCTAATGTCTTTCACTGCTTCTTTGAATATTTTTTTAAGGGTCTTGTCTTTTAGTTTTCTAAAATATTTTTCAGCGTTGGGTGTGTAGATTACCGGAAGCATTCTTAAGCCTCCGTTTCATCATCGATTCCAAAAATGTCATCGGTACGGTCCATATAATTTGTAGAGGCTTTTTTTGCCAATGCATCAGCTTCTTCGATGAGTTTTTCTACAGCCGGACGTACCTGGCGGCTGATGCGCCTAAACTCATCTAATAATTTCTGGCCAGAATACCCCTGTTTGACAAGATCTGACAGTATCTGCTCTGCAAATGCCGGGTTATCCTTTCTCACGGGAGTTAGAATGAGCATGTTGTTTGCATAGATACAGTCAACCTCATTTGACAGGCCTAAAGCTTCATAGTATTTAGATGGAATCGTTATTTGCCGTTTTGATGAAATATGAATTCGGCGTTTTTCCATAGGAGTTTTCTCCTGTTCTACTCTACTTTTTAACATCAGTATATGCTCCTTCCATTATAATGATGCGAGCAAGGAAGCTTGGTTTCCTTACTTTGAGTATACGCATGTTCAACAGAATTGTCAATTTAAACCTGCCACGGGGACGGTTCGGGACTGGTGAAAAAAGTCAAATGAAATAGCTGGGATGTTCAGGCTTGAATAATTCACTTATTCAAGGGTTGTCCAGAGAGCAAGTTAAATCGTTGGATATTTCTGCAAGAAAGGCAATCTTCTTTGAACAGGCCCCAAAAGATATTGTAGAAGAGGTAGTTGATATTCTTATAGGCTTGTTGAAATTTAACTTGCCATGGGAACCGGTTCTTGCGGTTGTGTGAAGGCTGGAATTGTGTTTTTAATGTTATATCCGGGGAGGAAAAATTATGAATGAGGCTAATACATATAATATATGGGAGACATTTATGTAATCCTGTCTATAAAGTGTAGAGTTTAGAAAGGTTGATTATCATCCCATGAGAATTTTAGTTGCCGGTGGTGCCGGATATATAGGCTCACACACCTGTGTTGCTTTGCTGGAAGCAGGGCATACGGTGATTGTCGCTGATAATCTTTGTAATAGTAAGGCTGAGACCTTAGATAAAGTAAAACAGATAACAGATAAGGATGTTACTTTTTATAAGGTAGACGTGACCGATGAAGCAGCGGTGGACAGCATTTTTGCCACTCACCAGATAGATGGCGTTATTCATTTTGCCGGTCTGAAGGCGGTGGGTGAGTCGGTGGAAAAACCGCTTGCCTATTATTATAATAATTTGGTAAGTACTATAGTTTTAAGCAAGGCCTGCCTGAAGTACGGTGTGAGGAAATTTGTATTTAGCTCATCAGCCACCGTGTATGGAGAAAACGAAGTTCCCTTTGTGGAGACCATGGATTTACTTCCAACCACGAATCCGTATGGTGAAACCAAAGCCATAAGTGAGCGGATGCTTACTGATGCAGCCAAATCAAAGTCTGAGTTTTCCGTTTCCCTGTTAAGGTATTTTAACCCGGTGGGAGCTCATGAAAGCGGATTAATTGGTGAAGCGCCTACCGGTATTCCCAACAACCTGATGCCGTATGTGACACAGGTGGCGAAGGGGAAGCTGGGCAAGCTTCGTGTCTTTGGTAATGACTATCCAACTATAGATGGCACAGGTGTTAGGGATTATATTCATGTGATGGATCTGGCCGAAGGGCATGTGGTTGCATTAGATAAGTTGACATCAGGAGTACATATTTATAACCTGGGGACTGGACAAGGAACTTCAGTTTTACAGTTAGTGCAGGCCTTTGGAGAGGCGAATGGTATTGAGGTGCCCTATGAAATTGTAGATCGCAGGCCGGGTGATATTGCCGAGTGTTACGCTGATGCTTCAAAAGCAAAAAGAGAATTGGGCTGGACAGCTGAACGGGATTTGCTGGATATGTGCCGGGATGCCTGGCGGTTTGAGAAGGGGTATGTATGAGGGATAAGGTAAAAGGTAGTTGACAATCCAGTATTCTCTCACTTTATGTTTCTCGTATAGCTGTAGTTTTTCACATAATCCATAGTATCTTTGAACCAGGGGTGGACATTTCTAAAACCTCCTTTATTGATGCGGGAATTCTTTATTTTTTCGTCAGTCTACCATTTTGTGTACTTTGCTACAAATACCAAGCTAAATCACCCCCGCGGTTTTTAGGCGGCGGGACATGTATTTGCAGGCGTCGGGGGTGCGGCCCAGGTGGTAGGCGGCCTGTTTGACGGACATTTTGTGGTGGCTGATGAGTATTGCCAGGTGGTAGAGTTCGTCGTCCTCCCAGGAGTTGGAAAGTCTTTTTGTATTGCTTCGAAATTTTTTCACCCGGGCCATTAGCTCGGGGTCTTTTGTTTCGGGTAAGGACTCTTTACCGTGGTGGGACTGCGGGGCAGGGGCCGGCCGGCGGTCCGGGGCTGGTGTGTGGTGGTGCACCGGCGCCCGGACCCAGTATTCTTGTATTTTGTTTTCCCGCACTTCGCCTGATTGAATATTTACCTTGATTAGGTTCACGTTTATCCTCCTTTTTTACTTACCACGAAGGCGTCTATGCCCTTTTGTTTTAGACTTTGGGCGTATGCTTCTGCGTTTTCCCTGGTGGAGAAGGCACCTACCTGCACGCGCCAGAGGACGTCTGGGGCCTTTGGGGGAATGTCCCCGATTTTATTCCCAAAGCCATTAGGGAGCGTGCCGCGGGCCGGGCCGGAGCGCAGGGCTTGCATGTCTGTGAATCGTCCGGGGCAGGCTGTGGCGGTCCCGGGTACTTCCCGGTGGCCTAGTATGTTTTCTGCCGGGATGTCGTGCCGGCGGGCCAGCTTTTGCAGCAGTTTTAACAGGGCCTGGTGCTGGGCAGGCAGCATGGGGTGGTTTTCCATGTTTCCCAGCACGGCCACGCCCAGAGCGCACCGGTTCATGCCTTGGGCCCGGCAATGGGCTCCGGGGATGCCAGGCGGGCGGCCATCAACTATGCTGCCGCTGCGTTCTATAATGTAGTTGTATCCTATGTCGCGCCAGCCCAGGGACAGGTGGTACTGCTTAACTTGTTCGGCGTCTTTTTCTTCGGCACCGGTGTGGTGCACAACTATATGTGTGTATTGCATTTATTTATCCTCCTGTTTCTTTTTCGCTGACCACCCGGGCCAGTTGGTGGATGCTGAGTGAAAGGTCATCCAGTTTGTTTTCTATGCGTACCAGGAGGTAGGCGGCCACGGCGATGGGAAAGCCTACGTTGGCGACGCCTTGTAGAATGTCTTCCATTTAAAGGTCCTCCTTTGGGATAGTTTTAAGATGTGGAAAGTCGCTAAGCCACGGGGACAGTTCCATCGTCTCACTTTGGAGACGCTCGAACCGTCCCCATGGCACCGCTGGTCGGTAGTTGTGTAGGAGGGCTTTTTAAAGCCCTCCTTTGTTGGGACTACGCGGGGTCGTAGAGGTCGTTGGTGGTCCTGTCCACTACTTTAATGTCGTATTTGCTGGCGAGGTCTCCGCCGTTGGTGCTGAAGATGTTTTTGGTAATGATGGTGTCCATGACGGTTTCGATTTCGGCGGCGGTAACGTCGGTGCGGGGGTTGTCCAGGCTGATGGTCATGCTGGTGCCCCCCTGGCTCCTGAATACCATGCGCAGGGTTTGGCTGGTGGTGATAGGCATATTTTCCCTCCTTTCGGGTTAGTTGGAATTGTGGTTTTGGCAGCGCTAAGCCACGGGGACAGTTCCATCGTCTTCCCTGACGGCCTTTCGCTGCGCTTCGGGGACGCTCGAACCGTCCCCATGGCACATTGTTGGTGCAGCGCTAAACTACGCCTGGTTGATTAGTTCTCCGGTGTCGATGCGAGTTACGGAGTCCAGGGGATCCTGTACCAGTCCGGCCAGTGCCTGGGCTACTTCGTGCAGGTCGGCATCTAGAGCGGCCGGCTTGATGTTGTGCAGGTTTTTGTTGCTGAATTCCGGGTTACCTTGACCGTCGGTGCCTACTTGGAAGCGGAGGCGGACCACAGCTTCAGTGGGAACATTTACTATTGGCATTTTTATCTATCCTCCTTTCTTCGAGCGGGAGAGGTCGAGACCGGCTGCTCGGCACTTCCCCAAACAGATGTTTGCCGGTTGATATATAGCTTAATTTACCCGGAGGGTGAAGTCAATACTTTGGGTTTAAATTTGCCTTGAGTGCTTGTGGGGCGGGGGATTGCAGGATTTGCAGGATGGATAGATAAGTTAGGTGGGTTTTGGGTTGATGTCATGGCTTGTTAATGGATGTTGTTCGTGTCTATTGTTTAGGGATTAAGGGGTTAAAAGATTAGTCCAGATTCATATCATTCTGCTCAGATTCTTCGCTGCACTCAGAATGACAATCAAATGCCGTACTTGAATTTGATTAATGAAATGATATAATATTGACACAATAATGGCTGAAGAGGTGGTGAATTTTATGAGTGGGCAAGACAATATTATTACGAATATCAAGTCTTCAACAGCAATACGTCATGATTATAATTCTTTTTCCAAGCTGTGCCATGAAACCCAGGCTCCAGTGGTTGTGACCAAGAACGGCGAAGCCGATCTGGTGGTGATGAGCCATGAAGCCTATCAGAAGATGATGGCTCGACAGCGGTTGGGGCAGATGTTGTCGGAGGTTGACCGTGAAATAGCTGCAGGAAAACCTATGCGGGATTTCGAGGAAACCTTTACAATGATAAAAAAATCTATATTCCGCAAATAAGTCAAGTTTTTGGTGACAGGCACCAAAAACTTGACTTATTTGCGTTTGCCGAAATTTTCTGCTTCAAACAGATGCAGTTTTGTTTTTTGGCCAAAGACAATCATTATATCGCCTCGGGTAAGGCGTGTGGTGGGGGTTGGCTGCTCAGGCTCCCCGTTGTGGTAAACCATTAAGATGGAGATACCGAACCGGTTGGTGGTATCGAGTTTGGAGATAGTTTTTTCCGCAAATCCGGGGCCCACCTCCAGTTGTTCCACGACGAACCCCCGGGGTAGCTCCAGGAAGTCTATCTCCGATTCGGCTGATATGGTGTGGGCCAGGCGCAGGCCCATGTCCCGCTCCGGAAAGACTACCTTGTCAGCGCCCATTTTTTCCAGTACATTACCCCTTCTCCGGGTGGAAGCCTTCACGGATACCCGGGCCTCTGCTTCTTTAAGGATACTGGTGGCAATCAGGGCGCCTTCAAAGTCAGACCCCATAGCCACCACGGCCTCGTCAAAGTTCTTTTGCCCCACCAGCTGAGCCAGTTCCTCTTCATCGTCACCCACGTCCATGATTGCTCCGGAGATGATCATGTCCCGCACATGGTCCAGGGCTTCCTCGTCTCTGTCGATAAGAAATATGTCGTGGCCCTGTTCATATAGGCCTTCGATGACTCCGCGACCGAAGCGGCCCGCCCCGATAACCAAAATGGATTTTTTCTTCATTAACGGTTCACACCCCTTTGACTTATTTTACCTGGCAAGCAAGAACCGTCCCCACTTGCGTCCTTGCTTATTTCCTTTTTTTGATGGTCTTTAAAGCTACTTTTATGAGTTCGATTAGATCTTCTTTGTCTTCTTCAGTTAGCGGTGTTCCGTTGAATGTGACATTGGTCTCACGTAAAACGGTGTCCAGATCCCTGGGTGGTATATACGATAGATCAATGAAATCTTCCTCATGCGAAGGGAATTTGCGAAATTCTGTGCGCCCCATAAGGTAATCCACCGAAACATCGAATAAATTTGCAATCCGGTTCAGTGTGTTCTGGTCAGGCTCTCTTTTGCCGGATTCATAGGCTGTTATGGTGGAACGCGAGAGGTCGAGAGCTTTCGCCAAATCTTTCTGATATAATTGTTTTTCTTCCCTCAATAGCTTTAGACGCTGAGGAAATCTTGACATGGAATCTTCACCCTTATTTATACTAACACAGAATGACACCTGCTTTAATTTGGGGGCACACAATGTGTAACTAGATCATTGACAGGCTACTATTTGTCACATATAATTGTGAACGGTGACATTATGTATCTTGTGCAAAAAGTGTGTCTTTATTCCTCGTGTTAGGGTGATATGTTTGAGTACTAATGAAAAAAAGTCACTTGTTGAAGAAAAAATTGAAGAGCTGCGCCTTATTTTAAACAACTTGCCTGCATCATCTTTTTCCAGTGAAAAAATGCTTGAGCTTAGTCGCCAGTTAGATCAACATATAGCTGATTATCAAAAGTTTCAGTGGAATGAAAAGAAAAAATAATAGGCAGGATTTGTTAACTGGTTGTCGAAATAATTAACCAGGAGAAGAAATATAAGGGAGAGTGGCTTTTTATCATGAATAGGCGCGGCTTATCACAATGGTTTGGCTTGTTGCTGCTGCTTTTCCTGTCGGTTGTCCTGGTTAGTGGTCCTGCCTTTGCGGGTACGGGCTTTTCGGACGTATCCGACAGTCACTGGGCAGCCAAGCATATTTCCAAAATGGGGTCTACGGGGATAGTGGGTGGCTATTCCGACGGTACATTTCGGCCCAACCAACCGGTTAAGCAGGTGGAGGCCGTAGTAATGGCGGTACGGTGCATGGATGATAATGCAGGAAGTAGTTCAATAAGTGTTCCTTTTACTGTTCCGGCCTGGGCTGAGTCGGATGTGGCCCGGGCATTATCAGTGGGGTTAATCAAAAGCGACGAGGCTTTTTATGCCAAGTCCGGTGCTACCCGGGCCTGGATTACCAGGCTGCTGGTGCGCATAGTGGGTAAAGACGGAGAAGCCCGCAGTGAACAAGTAATGCCTAATTTTATTGACAGTTATAAAATTCCTGACTGGGCCATCGGTTATGTGCGGGTAGCCCAGGAATATAATCTTGTGGGTGGGTATTCTGATAATAGCTTCAAACCCACCAATGCTGTCACCAGGGCTGAACTGGCGGTTTTATTGGGCCGGGCCTTGGAATTTACGGGAGAATCTACCTCTGACACCATCAAAGGAAGGGTGTTGGAAACAAGCTTTAATAGCCTAACCATCAATACTGATGCAGGTGAGAGGCGTACCTTTACGCTGCCCACCGGTGTTTCAGTATATGATGAAAACGGGCAGATAGCTGTTAGTGACCTGCAGCGTTATGACCGGGTCTCGCTGGTGGTCGACGGCGAAACTGTGAAGTACATTGAAAAGGTGCCTGGTGATGCTATTTCCGATGTAGTGAACGGGATTATCGAAGAAGTGTATCCTGAAGCCGGAGCGTTGGTGGTGGAGGTTCCCGCGGGGAATTTGAGAACCCTTTACCTGCCGGAAGGGGCTGATTTATCGGTTTCCGGTTCTGACAGGCAGGGGCTGACCGCCCTGCAGTACGGGGATGAGGTGGAGGTCAGTCTCACTTCTGACGGATATATTTCCGGCATTATGGTAAAGAATCGCTCCCAGGAAACATATAATGAAGGCATCGTATATGATTTGAATATTGATGCAGCCCTGATTACTCTTCAGGGTGAGGACGGGAAGCTGTATTCCCACCGCCTTGGTGAAAACGCGGTTGTAACCATGGATAGTTACCGGTTCCCTACTCTTGAAGATGTACACAAAGGAGACCGGGTGAGCCTGGAGGTTGAGGATGGTGCTGTAAGGGAGATAAAAGTGCTTGAGGTTTCCTCGCGGCTTAGTATGACGGGCACGGTAATTATTACTTCGCCGGAGGATCGGGTGATTACCCTGGAAGTAGACGAGCAGCTTAAATCCTTTCGGGTGACTGCCGACGCGGATATTGACATATCCGGCCTGGAAAATGCCCGCCTGGATGATGTGGTTACCGGTGACGAAGTGCAGGTGCAGGTGGAAAATAGTGAAGTAACTTCCCTGGAAGTAGAGGGGCGCCAGGTGGAGAACGAAGTGACCGGTAAAGTAGTAGGCGTGGATACCGGTAACAGGGTACTCACTTTAAAGGATAGGCAAGATAATTTGCACGCCTATGAGGTTAGGGATAATGCCCGGGTGCTAATAGAAGGTGATGAAGGCAATCTGGGTGATATTGAAAAAGATATGGATGTGGAAGCACGGCTGCTGGATGAAGAAATTATGTACCTGGAAGTTGATAATTCCCTGGAAGGCACCGTGGACAGCCTGGACGATGAAGGACTCCTGTTGGTACTCCAGGACCAAACCGGGGACAGGGAAACTTACGTGATAGATGATAATGTTGATATTGACAGTGAAGATGACCGTAATGACCTGGACGAAATAAACCGGGGCGACTATGTGGAGATCATCCTGGATGATGATGTGGTCACGGAAATAAAATTAGGCACCCAGCTTGTTCTCCGTGTGGACAGGGTGCGGGAGCAGTGGGATAGGCTTGAGACTGAGGATGAAGACGGGGACGACGTAAGGCTTTACGTGCGCGACGGTGTGGATCTAGTGGTACCCGGTATAGACTATCCCGATCTTGAAGATGTGCAAGAGGATGATATGGTCAGGGCTACCTTCCTGGGTAACGATCTTGATAAGGTGGAAGTGTTGGAACCGCATAGCGGTGAGGTTATTTCCGTAAGTTCTTACGGTGCAAGCGTCACCTTGCAGTATTATGACGGTGACTCGGCAACCCTTGACTTTGATGATGACTGCGAAATCATTATCGATGATGATGAATACGACAGCTTGAGCGAGTTATCCCGGGGAGACCGGGTGGAAGTGCTCGAAAATGGAGCGGGCGGTTATGATTTTAAGGTGATGGAGCAAGTGACCGGGACCCTTGCCTTTGATGTGGATGATAACGATGAAGTGTACCTGAAAGATGATTACCAGGGCTGGGAGGATTATGATCTGCATAGTAATGTGTACGTGCACGACTCCGGCGGCAGCCTTTCCCTGCGGAATCTGAATAAGGGAGATAATGTAACAATATATTTGCTCAACGACCTGGTATATGAAATAGAATTAAGGTAAATTAAAGAACCCCGGCCAGATGGCCGGGGTTTCTTAATATGTGAATTGAGTTTGCATGTTGTAAAAAATCACGTTGTACTTTAAGTAAAATACGGGTACAATGGTGTTAGCAAAAGGAGTTGATATTATGCCGAAAATTAAACCTGTCTCTGATTTGAGAAATTATAATGAAGTTTTAAAGGAAATCACAGTAGGGGATCCGGTTTTCTTAACAAAAAATGGCCGAGGTAGATTTGCCATTCTGGACATCAAGGAATATGAAAAAAATCAAGCTACGATTAAACTTCTCTCTGAGCTGATGGAAGCAGAAAAGGCTGTTAAAACCGGTGATGAATGGTTAGCAGAAGAACAAGTGAAGGAAGATTTAGGAGTATAGTTTCATGCATAAGTTGAGAATTAATCCCCTTGCCAAACAAGATTTGCTTGATATTAAAGAGTACATCACGAACGAACTTGACAATCCTACGTCCGCATACCGAATTTTGCATTCGAGACGAGATTATATTAAAGTACTGCTCGATCTAGAGGAATAAGTAAATAAGTTGGGGGGCTGACCCTCAACTTATTTACTTATTTGGTTTTTATGTGGTCTATTGGTGTTGAAACATGTTAGAATAAGGCCGAAAATTTTTTTAGCTATGGAACACAATTCCCGGAGGGGACGTCTATATACTTATGAAGGTAGAACTTTTAGGTGCCAATATCGATGCTTTGAATATGCAGGAAACGGAGAATATGGTGGCCGAGATGGTGAACCGGGGCCGTGGGGGGCAGGTGATTACCCTTAACCCTGAATATCTTTACCAGGCCCAGTCTGAGCCGGGTCTTTTAGATGTAGCTAACAGTGCGGGAGTTGTCACCCCGGACGGTGAGGGTATTGTTTGGGCCTGTAAGACATCCGGGCATCCCGTACCGGAGCGGGTGACCGGTATTGATCTCATGCTGCGCTTAGTGCGGCGAGCAGCCGCAGAAGGCTGGAAGGTATTTTTGCTGGGGGCTTCGCCGGGAGTGGCGGATGCCGCGGCAAAAAAGCTTAGTGAAAGATTTTCCGGTCTGCAGGTGGTGGGAACCCACCACGGCTACTTTAAGGATGATAAGGACAAAGAAGTTCTGGATAAGATTATTGCTGCCGGGCCGGATTTGTTATTTGTAGCCCTGGGTGCCCCCCGGCAGGAGCTGTGGACTCACCGTTATCTGCAGCAATTAAACTGCGTGGCCATGGGAGTGGGCGGTAGTTTTGACGTTATTTCCGGCCATGTGCAGCGCGCGCCTCTATGGACTCAGCGCCTAAAAATAGAGTGGTTTTACCGCCTGGTTAAGGAACCCACGCGGTGGCGTAGGATGATGGTGCTGCCAAAATTTGCCTGGTTGGTCACCAAAAAATACCGGCTAAAAACTTAACCCCAATAACTATTTACGGCAGGAAATATTCAACAGATGTCGAAGAAATGCGTTGTAATTAATGTATTTATGTTAAAGTTGGAGGGATAGTGGTGCGTTTAAAAAGAAAATTGTTGGTCTTGGGGCTGGTCATGGTAACAGCTGTGGCAGGGCTGGGTATATCAAATTTGGCTTCAGCGAACTATGGGGATCCGGGCAGTTCTTCCGACCCTCTGGTTACCCGTAGTTATGTCGATAATTTAGTTCAGAAAAAGTTTGAAGAATATGCAAGTACTGTTCAACCGGGCGGAGGATCTCTAAAGTGGCAGGTTAAGACGCTGCAGGAGGGTGAAACATTTATCGGTACTGCCGGCACCGAATTTATTTTGCGCGGTGGGGCGGCTGTTATCGTGGATCCCACCGGAAGCGGAATTCCTGATATCACTTCCGGGTCAAACTATACCGCCGGAAAACAAATACCTTCCAATCATCTGTTTACACTTCCCCGCAGTGACGGGCGGGGGATAAAGGCCACTAAGCAGGCTATAATCATGTACCGTGGTTAATCAACTATTTACACCGAAAGGGTGTGGTAAGTATGACAGGGCGCAGAAGACGGCGCAATAAAAGAAATAAGAGACTCCCGTTAATACTGGCTGTTATTGCATCCCTGGTGGTTTTTGCCGTTGCCTACGGCGTTACCTCGGGCGGTTATTTCCCGTGGCCTAGTTTTGGCGATGGCCAAACCGATAATGGTGACAAAAAACAGCCTCAGGCTAAGGCGGGTGTTGATTTGCCCGGTTTTAATGTCCTCCTGCTGGGTACCGACGACCGGGAGCAAGGGGATGACTACAGCCGTACCGATACCATAATTGTCTTAAACTATAACGATGAGGCCAAACGCATGTCTATGCTATCCATACCCAGAGACAGCAGGGTGCAGATACCCGGGAGCGGGTTGGATAAAATAAACGCCGCCAATGTGTATGGTGGGCCGGAACTGGCTGCGGAGACAGTTTCTCAGTTAATTGGAATCAATATAGACAAATATATCCTGACCAACTTCTACGGTTTTAAAGATATTGTGGACGCTCTGGGCGGGGTAACCCTTAACGTGGAAAAAAATATGTATAAGGCCGGGGAGCAGTCCTACGGAGGCAGGTTTGGAATTAACTTAAAGAAGGGTGAACAGCGCCTGGACGGCGATAAGGCGCTCCAGTATGTACGGTTCAGGGGAGACGGCTATGGAGATATAACCCGCACCGGGCGGCAGTTAAAGTTTCTCAAGGCGCTGGGTAATGAAGTGATGCAGGCTAAGACCATAACCAAGCTGCCCAAGCTAATTCCGGAATTAATGGGCAATATAGAAACTAATTTGGGTCCCACACAGCTGCTGCAGCTGGCCAAGGCAGGCAAAAACCTGGATAACGTGGAAATGGTCACCCAAACCTTACCGGGACATTTTTTGGAAAATGCACAGGGAAGTTTTTGGGCTGTGGATCAACAGCAGGCCAAGCGCGTAGCTCTGGCGCTTTTTGAAGATGGAAAGGTTTTGCAGGAAGTGGTGCAGGGTCCCACGGAAGACCTGAGACCGGAACCTAAGGAAGAGGATAAAGAAGAGGTTATGCTTTCCAAGCGTGACGGAGAAGCTAATGGAAACGACTCCGCTTTATCTGAGCAGCAGGACACCGGGGGGGATAATCAGGAACAACCGGCTGAAAATGAAGACCCGGCATCTTCAAACAATACTGACGGTCAAAACGAAGAAGATACCGGAGAAAACAAGGAAGGTTCCACTGAAGGTGCCCAACCCCCGGCCAATAATGAAGAACAGCAGGATAATGTTGATGAATCAGTACCGCCGGAAGGCCTGCCAGTAATGAAAGAAACACAGGAACAGAATAAAGACAGCCAGGTAGAGATTATAATTGACGTGAATAATGGCGGCGCTTCCACTTAAGCTTCTATTTAAGAATTGACTTAAAAAATAAACTGACATGCGGGTGAAGACATGTATCTTATGATGAAAAAATGGCTAGTTTTACCGGCCATCTTTCTTTTTTTATTAGGGGCTATAATTCTGCTGCGGCCGGGGTTGATTTTCTCCAGCCCTGATCTGGTTGATCTAAAAGATTCGTATGTAAAGGGAAGCTATGACCTAATAGTGGTAGGCAGCGACCCGGAAGGAGTCGCTGCGGCTGTTTCCGGTGCTCGGAACGACCTATCTACATTGTTGGTGGATACCCGTCCCATATTGGGCGGGCTGATGACGCGGGGCTGGCTTAATAGTCTGGATATGAACTATGGCCCGGACGGGAGCATTCTAAACAAGGGAATTTTCGAAGAGTTCTACAATCAACTGAACGGGGATTCTTTTGATGTGCAGGAAGCGGCTAATGTCTTTCATAACATGGTTAATAAGGAAGAAAAACTGGACCTTTTGATGTCGGTGGAGAGATTTGAACCGCTGTTGGAGGAAGGTGAACAGTCCAACAGTGTTAATGGGATAAAGGTCCTTGCCGGGGATGGTGAGCTGCTGAAAATTAAAGCTGACGCAGTGATTGATGCTACCCAGGATGCCGATCTGGCTGCTGCTGCCGGTGTACCATACACCGTGGGGCACGCCGACTTCGGCCGGCCCGAGGATAACATGGCAGCTACCCTGGTTTTCAGGTTGGAGGGTCTAAATAACCTGGACTGGTTCAATATTTATTATTACCTGATGTACAGGGATCAGGATCGCAACAGCGGTGCCAATTTTTACAGTGCCTGGGGTTTCGGTGAACAGGCGCGAAAATATAAATCTATTTCTTCCCGGGTGGCTCTGCGAGGCCTCAATATAGGTCGGCAGAATGACGGCAGTATATTGATTAATGCCCTGCAGATTTTTGATGTTAATCCTTTGAGTCCCATGGCTAAAAAAGAAGCCAGGACACTGGCTTTAATTGAGCTGCCGCGCCTGGTTAGTTTCATTGCCAGGGAAGTTCCCGGCTTTAGTAGTGTAAAATTGGCCGGGGTAGCACCGGAATTATACATAAGGGAGTCCCGGCACATACTGGGGGAATACAGGCTGACTATTGATGATGTGTTGGAGCACCGTGATTTTTATGATCGGGTAGCCCTGGGCTCTTACCCGGTGGATATTCAGGCCACCGGACCCAAGGATAAGGGCGCTGTTATGGGAGCTCCCATTCAATATGCGGTTCCCTTGCGCAGCCTTATCCCGCAGGGAGTGGAAAACCTGTTGGTGGTGGGGCGCTCAGCTGCTTTTGACTCTTTGGCCGCGGGCTCGGCCCGCACTATTCCCGTTGGTATGTCTGCCGGGCAGTCCGCCGGTGCCGCAGTGGCTTTGGCCCTGGAGGAGCGCAAATCTATGCGCGAGCTGGCGCAATCTTATGATCTAATGGAAAAACTACACCAACGTTTAAATGAGCAGGGAATGGAACTTAATGCTTTTAATATCAGGCAGATGGCTGTTGCTCAACACTGGGCTTACCCGGGGCTTAAGTTTATGCGCCGGCTGGGCCTGGCCTGGGGTGGTTATAACAATGATTACGGCCTGGACCGTGAGATGGAGGAACAAAAATTTATAAACTCCCTCTCACGGGCCGTAAAGCAGACCTCAGCCGGCGTTACCGCAAATCCACGGCTCTGGGAAGAGGGTAACAGCCTCACTTTGCAGGACACTGCTTATATGTTTTGCCGCTACCTGGGGTTAAATATGAATAAGCAGAAAGCTTTCCAGTACCTTGAAGAGCAGGGGTTCTGGGACGGCGAGCTGTTGGCCAAAATTCACGCTAATGAGGACGTGATTACTGTGGGCATGGGCTATATGTTAATCGAGGATTTTATTGAGTGGGTTGGCTATGAAGATCCTGCTCTGAAATACGTGAGAACCGAGGGGAATTAATGTATGAATAACAGGTGGTTAATAAGGGGACTGGCCCTGGTTATTGCTGTGGCGCTGGTGGTGGCGGGTTATAATACGTGGCAGAGATATGACCTGGAAAAGGAACACCGGGGTATGGAAATAGCGGTGGCCTATAATGAAGTGGCTGAACTGGCCGAGCTGCAGGAATCGAAAAAAACGGGGGAGCTGTTGACGGATTTTGGCCGGGAAGGTGTAACCACCGTTTTGTTCAAAGAAGATACCCCCCAGACACTGGTCAATCGGGGAGAATTTGTGGTGGGAACCGGGCAGGAAATGAGTACGTTTAAGCCTGGTCTGATTCCTGCTGAAAATTTCCGGCCGAATTTAACCTACCTGGTTACAGATCAGAATAATGCATGGGAGCGGGTAAGGACAAATATGCAGGCCAAGCATTTGCCCATGCATGCAGGACAGGCAGGTGACGGGTATTACTTTATTTCCACCCCCCTTACCTGGGACAGGCTGGATGCTTTTGGCCTGGGTTTCCCTGTCAAGTTGATGGAAACGATGGCGCGGGAAGGTTTCAATATTCTGGTCCAGCCCAAAACCTGGCCGCAGGTAACGGTAGAAGAGATTGCAGGTGTATTTAAGCCTTTATATAACATTCCTAGGCTGGCCGGGGTATTGTTTAATGACGATAAGCTTCCCGGGTATGGCTATGAAGAAAGCAAAGTGTTATTTCGTGCCATAGGGGAGCAGCTGGACAAGATGGGAGTCCCTCTGGTGCAGATTGAGTTTACGCCGCAGAGAGGTTTTGGCAGTGTAGCCCGTGCCATGGACAAGCAGGTGGTGCGGCTGCACACTATTTCCAAGGGAGAAATGGATGAATACACGCCGTCAAAAGCCATGGACCGGTATTTGCTTGCGGCAACGGACCGGAACATGCGGGTACTTTTGGTGCGTTTTTTCAGTGGTGTGGAGTACCCGGATCAACTGCAGGTAAACCGTAATTTTATTGAAAATTTAAGTGGTGAGCTGGTGGAGAAAGGATTCGAGCCCGGTAAAGCTTCCCTCTTTGGTTCATTAAATGTATCACGCTTTAGTATTGCCGCTATTTCGCTGGGTGTGCTGGCCGGAGGAATATTGCTTGCTCTGATGTTGCTCCCTTACCGGGCGGCGCTGGTTCTGAGCGGGGCCGGGGTTATAGGTTGGCTTGCTCTTACCGGGGCAATTTTATTCAGTACCGAGTGGCTGGTGCTCAGCAGAAAGATAATGGCTCTGGCTGCAGTCATCATTTTTCCCACTCTGGCTATTGTGTGGGGGGTGGGAGAAAAAGGGCTTTCTCCGGGCAGGGCTGTTTTAAGGCTAATGCAAATTTCGCTGCTCTCTTTAGTGGGCGCGGCTTTAATGGTTGGCCTGTTGGCCGATGTAGGATTCATGCTCAAACTTGATCAATTTGCCGGGGTTAAGGTGGCGCACTTGATCCCTCTGTTTTTGTTGGCCGCTTACTTTTTCTTTTACATCCCCCGGGATGAAAATTGGCTGGAAAAGCTGGTGCGTACTGCCAAACATCCTATTACTATGGGTATTGCCGCTGCGGGCGGTATGCTGGGCATAATTTTGCTTATTTACGTGTTGCGTACAGGCAATGCGGATGTTGGTGCTGTTTTACCCTTTGAGCAGCAGCTGAGGAATTTGCTGCAGGATCTTCTGACCGTGAGGCCCCGGACCAAGGAGTTTATGCTGGGGCATCCACTGCTTTTACTCTTGCTGTATACAGGTTACCGGGATGTGCGCTTTATGCCGTTATTGGTGTTGGGGGCCATTGGGCAGGTTTCTATGGTCAATACTTTTGCCCATATCCATACCCCTGTAGTCATTTCTCTGCTGCGCGGGTTTAATGGGTTGTGGCTGGGCATCTTAGGCGGCCTGGTACTGATTGCTTTATGGAAGATTGGTCGGCATTACTGGAAGAGGCTGCCGGAAGTAAAGTAGGTTTCATATGAAAACATCTGGGGTATTCCTTTAGGGTCATTTTTTGACAGGATTACAGGATTGTTAGGATTTTGTTTGGAGCAGGGTTGTTAATTTGCAGCGTGGTTTTATGATCCTGGAGGAGAAATTTAAGTGGTATGTAAAGATTTGAAAAGCAATGATTTGTAATTAATTGGATTTGTAAATGAATTTGCTTTAGGGTATTTCTTTTAGGAAAACATTTGGGGTATTATATCTTAGCCTTATAACATAATATTTTTAACATTTTTCTTTAATCACTTATCTTGCAAATCCTGTAATCCTGTCAAAATGTTTTTTGTTGGCCCAAAAGCCACGACCCAAACATGTTTTTTTATCGGAGGTATTACATTGCGAGCGGTTATTTCTGGTTATTATGGATTTCATAATATAGGAGACGAAGCGGTGCTTTATAGCATGCTGCAGGCCTTGCGGGAGCGGGATCCCGGCCTGCAGCCGGTGGTGCTTTCCGCTGAGCCTCAATTTACCGCTCAAACCTATGGAGTGGAATCGGTCAACCGGTGGAAGCCGGGTGAAGTAGCCAAAGCCCTGCGCAAAGCCGACATATTAATCAGCGGTGGCGGGAGCCTGCTGCAGGACGTAACCGGGCCCAAAAGTCTTTTGTATTATCTAGGCGTAATATGGCTTGCCCGCATGCTGGGTAAGCCGGTGGTTTTTTATGCCCAGGGCATAGGTCCTATTAACAGCAACCCGGGCAGGAAAATGGTATCCTTTACTGCCAATGGAGTAAAAGCCATTACCGTGCGCGATGAGGACTCGCGGGCTGACCTGTTGGACATGGGCGTAAAAAAGGACATAACGGTAACGGCTGATCCGGTGCTGGGGCTGGATCCTGACCAAGTACCTGGGCCGGCGGGCCGGGATATTTTAAGTGAGTCCGGTGTAAGCCCTGAGGACGGCCCTTTAGCCGGTGTGTCCGTGCGCCCCTGGCATGGAGAGCAGTGGCAGGCGGAACTTGCCGGGGCTTGTGACGGTCTGGTGAAAAGAGGTATGCAGGTTGTTTTCCTGCCCATGCAGCATCCCGGCGACCTGCAGGTGTCGGAGGCGGTTTCCGGGCTGATGCGACGAGAGAGCTTTATTGTGCGCCGGACTTGTTCCGTGCCGGAAATGCTTTCGGTGATCAGTGGTCTTGATTTACTGGTGGGAATGAGGCTGCATTCACTAATTATGGCCGCTGTGTTGGGGGTGCCTCCGGTGGGAATTGCCTATGACCCCAAGATAAAACGTTTCCTTGCCCGCGTGGGCCTGGAACCGGGTGGCTCGCCGGAGGATTTAAATTCTGTCCAATTACTGGCCGGAGTGGACAGGGCACGGACGCTGGAGCGGCAGGAATTGCTGCAACGGGTACAGCCTCTCAGGCAGCAGGCTCTGGAAAGCGTACAATTTGTCGTTAATCCACTTACACACGCCTAGCGTGTGTAATCTTTTCCTCTAAGTTTTCTGACTTTAATAACCACCCCTAAAATAAGGTCGTCTTGCGAAAGATTAAGTATCAACACTAAAAAATAAAGGGCAGTTTTTGTCGAGATCAACGCGATTCGCGGGATAGAGATTAAAAGAAAAAGCAAAGCAAAAAGCAAAAAGCAAAAGACATTTAGACAGGATTACAGGATTGCAGGATAAGGGATTACAAAGGTTGTTTTTGTAGGGCTATATAAAGTCAACTAGAATTAGTGTGAATTATTAAAAAATTAAAACTAATTTATTCCGTAGGTCCCGTCAAAACTCACATGAACCATATAAATAATCAATCTTTCCCAAAGCCCACAAAAATCTTATACGCCCAATAACCAAAGTCATTCACCAAAAGCCCTAGTAAACCCACAAGCTTAAAAATCCCATAAATCCCGTTAATCCCGTCAAAAGGCCTTTATTCTTTTATCTTTTAATCCTTAAAGCGTAGACACTTATAGTCCTTTAATCAGCAAAGTCTTTAATTCAAAGACCGCTTAACGGGATTGACGGGATTCGCGGGATAGAGATTAAAAGAATTATTTATCCAGGCGAGTGTTTACCTGCTTAAGTTTCTGTTGGACAGCCTTAACCTGATCATCACCAAATTTCCCCGGCGTTATTTGTTGCTCCACGGAAACTGCAGCAGCTGCTCCGGCCGCATCGCCCAATACCGCCAGGTTGGGGAGCACTCTTACCTGGGACCAGGCCAGTGAAGACGCCCCGGTGGCGTATCCGGGCAGCAGCAGGTTTTGTATATCCGGTGATATCAGCATCCGGTAGGGGAGGTAGACCGGGTTCTCCGGTTGCCCGTGTTCGGCCCACTCCGGCCTGGCATGCTCTGTAACCGGCCATTTAAAGTCACCTGTGCTAACCAGGTCTTCAAAAATGTATGCATTCACATCCATAAAGTAATGGGCGAGTCCCATGCGCTGCGAGTAATTTTCCGCATCTGCACCGTTACCCGGGCCGTTTCCGGCCTGCTGGCAGTCAGAAGGTGGCAGGGCAAAGTTAGTTTCTTCCATGCCGTTTCCGGTGATGGGGCTATTTACTGCATGTATGGTTTCCCGGACATATAAAACGTTTCCTACCACTGGTTTGCCGTCTTTATCTTTGACCAGCTCGGCATTTTGGAAGCCAAATTGTTGACCTGTTTCATCTGTTACTGTAAACCTTCTGAAGGCCTGGATAAACTCCGGCCGGTTAATGAAGTCCCGGGCTTCTTGCCATGCCTTATCTACTGTAAGGCTGCCGGGCAAGATATGGGTGGGAAAGTTATCTGTATTCCGGTCCATATCCCGGGCTCTGCCGTCCATATTGAATACCAACAGGGCATTTATCCACCATTCATCGTTTCCAGCACCGTCCTGGGCAGCGTTAACCGGCTTTAAAGCAAACCCCTCGGGTCCGAAAGTGCGGTTGAAATCTTTAAGCACCGGGTCAGTATGGAAAGTATTCTTTCCCCCGGCCAGTCCCCAGCTGCCGGTGTGGTCACGTACAAATTGCCAACCGGTTATTGTAGTTTGTTCGGACGGGATTCGGACTCCACGTACTTTAAACATTAAAGTTGCCGCCTGTTGACGGGCTAAGGGCTGATCACGCTCATCTTCCGGTAGAAGCTCTTGGGGCCAACCCTGCCGGCCTACGCTTGCCCCGACACCGGTCAGGCGTGCCAGCCTGCCGTCTTCTGAAGCGTCTATGTATACCCGGGCGGACATATCCGTTGGTGCCCCTGTCCAGGTTAGCGCACCTTCATGCTGGCGCCTAACAGGTTGCAGGGTCAGGTTGGTAATCTTTTGTTTGGTGGTGTTTGTAGCGACTATTTGCCGGCCAAAAACAATAGATATATTGGGATGTGACTTTATTTCCTGCTCCAGTACACCGGCCATTTCTTCGGTGCTGTAAAAGCGCCCCGCTTTTGTATACCAGCGGTAGAGGGAGCCTTTGGTGACAAAGTTATTCTCCCAGAACCTGAGGTCCATGAAGTTTTGCCCGCCTATGGTGCCGATGCCTCCAAGTTTTTGCTCCGGATAAGGTACTAATAATGTTATTTGTTGTTCCGGTGCAGTTGTGGCGGCTGTGGTGGCAGCAGCACAGGCGGCAAAGCCCCCACCGTAGATTAAGATGTCGGTATCAGGCTCAGCCGCCCGGCAGGAAATGGTTATAGATGCACTTGCAACAAGAGCAATGAGCAGCATAAAGGCTTTTATTCGCAATTGGTACACCTCTTTTAACTTAAAATGATTAAAACCCTTTTTGACAGGATCAACAGGATAGTAAAACAAGAAATAAGTAGAACCAAGATGTAACCATTAAGAATAATAATTTAAATCCTGAATAACTGGTAACTATAAGATACCATATAAATGGACCATCAAGCAGTGTAGTAAGAAAAATAAAATCCCACAAATCCTGTTAATCTCGTCGAGAATATAAGACCCAAAAGAAATGCCCCAAAAAAATCATTCGCACTGAAAAAGGGTAACTTTTTCAGTAGCCTCCCGTTTAGGTACCCGCTTTTTGTTGTTGTGATAAGTTAGTGTTACCTAACCTGTCCTTTGCGCCCGCTCATTCATTCATCTCGCTGGGCCAGGCTAACGCTCAGTCTCACGCTCCAGCGGGGTACCCGCCCCAATCGCCATCCTTGGCTCAAGGGGCGGCCTCGCACGTCCTGTGCTCGGCCCGCTTCCGCTTATCGACTTCGCGAAGCCTGGCCACAGCTCGATTCAATTCATTCGCTCTGCGCAAAGGACAGGTTTGCCATTGGTTTCAAAAAATCCTGTGTATCCTGTTAATCCTGTCTAAAATTGTTTTGGAACAAAAATCGCTTGAAGTTTGTCTAAATGTTTGAGTGCTTTCTTTTGCCCTGTGGATGAAAATGGTATACTCTTAAGGAAATAACAACCACTCAGGGGGGAAATGCATGTTAGATATTAACCAAATAAAAGAGATTATACCGCACCGCTATCCATTTCTACTGGTGGATAAAATCGAGTCGGTGGAACCGGGTAAAAAAGCGGTGGGGCTAAAGAATGTAACTGTTAACGAGCCCTTTTTCCAGGGGCATTTTCCGGATTACCCGGTGATGCCGGGTGTCTTAATAATTGAGGCAATGGCCCAGGTAGGCGCGGTGTCGGTTTTAAGTATGCCTGAATTTGCCGGGAAAATTGCCCTTTTTGCCGGAATAGAAAAGGCCAAGTTCCGCAGGCAGGTTGTTCCCGGTGATATTTTGTACCTGGAAGTAGAAATGTTGAAGCTGCGTGGAAGTATTGGTAAGGCCAAGGGTATAGCCCGGGTTAATGAGGATATGGCGGCTGAAGCGGAGTTAATGTTTGCCATTACTGAAAATAAGGAGTAAATTATTGTCGGGACAAGTCTTTTGACGAGTTATAGCGTATTAAGCCGAAATCGTTATCTATAAGCTTAAATTTGATGTTTTTTAGCTTTTGGATTCTATTACTGTCGGTGATAAAATAGACCTAGTATGTGCTAAGAAGATTTTGCTGGAGGGATAGATTTGGCCGAGGTAGCTGTGGCCCTTATAATTGCTTTTGTCTCAAGTTTGACCCTCACGCCATGGGTGCGAAAACATGCTTTTGCCTGGGGAGCTGTGGATAAGCCTGACTTGCGTAAAGTACATAAAGAACCTATGCCCCGTATAGGCGGGCTTGCCGTATATCTTGCCTTTGTACTGGCTGTAGTTGCCACCCAGGATTTGAACGGATCCATCGGGGGTCTTCTGGTGGGGTGTACGTTGGTAGTGGCATTGGGTGTAGTTGATGATATTAAAGAGCTGCCGGCAAAGGTGAAACTACTGGGGCAGATAGCTGCAGCAGGGGCGGTTATTCCATTTGGAGTAGTTATTGACTACGTTACCAACCCTCTTTCCGGCGATATGTTGATGCTGGGGTGGTTGGCTTACCCGGTTACTATATTCTGGTTGGTGGCGGTTACCAATGCTATCAATTTAATTGACGGGTTAGATGGTTTGGCCGGGGGCGTGTCGTGTATTGCTGCTTTAACACTGGCAGCTGTAGCCTTCACCCAGTGGTATTTATTCGGGGTAGCGGGGATGACAGGGGTTGTAATACTGGCCCTGATTCTTGCGGCCGCGGTCTTGGGATTTTTAAGGTATAATTTTCATCCTGCGAAAATTTTCCTGGGCGATACCGGCTCTATGTTTTTAGGATTTACCCTGGGCGCAATGTCTATCATGAGTTTTACCAAAAGCGCTACGGCCATTTCGGTATTTATTCCACTGGTGGTTTTAGGCTTGCCCCTTTTGGATACATTTTTTGCCATAGTGAGGCGCTACCACTGCCAGCGCCCTATTTTTCAGCCTGATAAGGAACACCTGCACCACCAACTGATGGCTATGGGCCTAACTCACCGGCAGACAGTGCTGGCAATCTACGCTGTTAGTTCCATACTGGGGATGAGTGCCGTGGTTTTAAATGTGGTCTCCAACGACCAGGCTGCTGCGATTTTGGTTATTTTATCAGCCGTAGTTATCTGGTTGGCTAACAGGGTGGGCGTTATCGGGGGTAGTAGAGTTTTACCCGTGGAAAACAGTGAACAAAGTCAATCCATTGACGTATAAAAAAAGGGGGACTTTTCCCCTTTTTTTTTTTGTCGCAGTATCAGGAGGAAATTAATAGTGTACAGCTAATATATTGATTAGCGGAGGTGGTTGACTATGAAAGTACAAAAAGCAGTAATTCCGGCAGCCGGACTGGGCACACGTTTTCTGCCCGCCACAAAGGCACAGCCCAAGGAAATGCTGCCCATTATTGATACTCCTACTATTCAGTATATTATTGAAGAGGCTGTAAATTCAGGTATCACGGATATTCTCATTATTACCGGCAAAGATAAAAAATCAATTGAAGATCATTTCGATAGTTCGCCCATGTTGGAAGATATGCTGCGCAGCAAGGGGAAAACCGAACTTTTGGAATTAATTAAGGATATAAGTGAATTGGTTGATATTCATTACATAAGACAGAAGGAGCCCAAAGGCCTGGGGCATGCAGTTTATTGTGCACGTAAGTTTATCGGTAATGAACCATTTGCGGTGATGCTGGGGGATGATGTGGTGCGCAATGGTGTGCCCTGTCTCCAGCAGATGTTGGACTTATACGATGAAGTGGGCGGCAGTATATTGGGGGTTAAAGAAGTTCCCCAGGGAGATGTAAGCAAATACGGTATATTGGATGCTGAAAAGGTAAAGGACAAGGTTTTCAGGTGCCGCGATTTGGTGGAGAAGCCGGACCCGGCCACTGCTCCTTCGCGATTGGCCATTATGGGGCGTTATATTATTCAGCCGGAGATATTTGATATACTGGAGAATACTGCTCCTGGTGCCGGTGGCGAGATTCAGTTAACTGATGCGCTGAAGGAGCTGGCTAGGAGAGATTCTGTTTATGGTTACGAGTTTGACGGCCGTCGCTATGATGTGGGGGATAAGTTGGGTTATTTGAAGGCTACGGTGGAGTTTGCGCTGGAGAGGCAGGATCTGTCGGAAGAATTCCGTGCTTATTTGAAGAAAGTGATTGATGGGTAGTGAAAAAGAAAAAGCAAAGGGCATTTTGGACAGGATTACAGGATTAGCAGGATAGAGAAATAAAGAAACGGAGGCGGTCTCAAGTGAGTCTTGAGAAATGTCTTCGTTTGTTTGGTTTTAGATGGATTTGAAAACAGAAAAGAAAAAAGGCATTTAGACAGGATTAAAGGATAAGGGATTAAAGATGATTAAAGAAAGGGCAATTTTTGACGGGATTAACGGGATCAAACGGGATTTTGGTTTTCAGCGTTTCCATATCCTGTACCATTATAAGTCATCTATTCTATATTTCAGCACTTATCCTATAATGATTTTTAAATAATCAATCTTTCCCAAAGCCCACAAAAATCTTATACGCCCAATAGCCAAAGTCATTCACCAAAAGCCCGAGTAAACCCACAAGCTCAAAAATCCCATAAATCCCGTTAATCCCGTCAAAAGGCCTTTATTCTTTTATCTTTTAATCCTTAAAGCGTAGATACGAACAGTCCTTTAATCAGCAAAGTCTTCAATTCAAAGACTGCTTAACTTATCTATCCTGCCAATCCTGTTAATCCTGTCAAAAAAAATCCCCAAAGGAATACCCCAGATGTTTACATGCAAAAAACGCATGCAAAAATCCCGTTTCATCCCGTCAAAAACAACCCCAAAGCAATACCCGAAAATGTTTGTATCAAAAATTTACTTTTTCTTCGCTACTTTAGGAGCACTTTTACGCTTTGAATTTACAAACTCCAGGTACTGCTGGAGCATTTTTTTTCTTTCATCGAGATTTCTCTTAAGCTCGGTTTTTTTCATCGTGATCACCCTCCTGGTCATATTATTCCCAAAAATTGGACACAAAAGACAATGCTCACAGGGTAAATTTCTAAAAAGTGGGTATAAATACATAACTGCCCGGTAAACTTATGCTTGTATATTTCTACTGTGCGGGAGGGGTGAAAATGAATCCTTATGTAGAAATTTTATTGCGTTCCATAGGTGCCTTTGCCCTCATCCTTTTGGTTACCAGACTACTGGGCAAATCACAGGTTAACCAGCTTACAGTGGCAGACTTTGTGAATGCTATTGTCATTGGCGCTATAGCGGGCTCGCTGGTGGTGGAGTTAAACGAAAGCGGGTATTATTATGCCTTTGGCCTGGTAGCCTTTGGATTGATGACCATTGTCGCGGAATATATTGGATTGAAATACCGGCCGGCGCGTAAGCTAATGGAAGGTGAGCCCACGGTGATAATCCATAATGGTAAAATACTGGAAGATAATATGAAGAAGCTTCTGTATAATATGGATAATCTCACTATGCAGCTCAGGGAGCAGGGTGTTTTTAATATTGCCGATGTGGAGTTTGCTGTGGCCGAACCCAACGGTTCACTCAGTATCCTGCCCAAGGCGGACAGACTGGCGGCTACTGTGGGTGATTTGAATTTGCAGGGTAACTACCAGGGCATTCCGTCGGAGCTGATTCAGGACGGGAAGATCATTGAACAGAATTTGATCCAAAATAGTCTGGACGAGGAATGGTTATTCAGGGAGTTGGAGAAGCAGGGGGTTTACGCGGTTTCTGATGTAAATTTTGCTTCGCTGGACAGTGGTGGTAATTTGTACGTGGATCTAAAAAAGGATCAGATAGACCACTTGACGGACCCTACGGACAAGGTCCCGGCGCAAAAAAGACGCAAGAACCGTATGGACGGGTGAAAAAATAAAAGATGAAGACATTTGACAGGATTACAGGATAAAGATGAAAACAAAAAAGAAAGGGCAATTTTTTGACGGGATTAACGGAATAAAGATTAAAACAAAAGAAAAAAAGCAAAGGGCATTTTTGACAGGATTAACAGGATTATCAGGATAGAGATAAAAGATAAAAGGAAAAAGATAAGGGCATTTAGATGGATAAGGATTAAGGAAAAGATGAAAACATATAAGAAAAAGCATTTTTGACGGGATCAACGGGATTCGCGGGATAGGGATGAAAACAAAAGAAAAGGCATAAGACATTGGACAGGATTACAGGATTTGCGGGATAAGGGATTAAAGAAGGGGTGTTAAGAGGGTTAGTTGCTATAGGACTAAGACATAGAGCTAACCAAAATTTTAATTGAATTTTTATAAAAAAACAAAACCCCAAATAGCTTTTTAATAAAAGAATCTGTATAAAAAAGGAATATCAAAGGATTACAGCAAAGCCAAAAATCCTGTCAATCCTGTTAATCCTGTCAAAAAAACAACCCCAAAGGAATGCCCCAAATGTTTTCTCAAAAGGAATACCCTAAAATGTTTATTCCGTCATTAAATGCTTCATATAAAATAAACTCAGGAGGGAAATAGCTTGATGCCCAAAAAGATTAAATTTGGTACCGACGGCTGGCGGGGGATTATGGCCGAAGACTTTACCTTTGATAATGTACGACTGGTTTCCAGGGCCATCGGTGATTACATAAACTCTAAAGGAATGGCAGAAAAAGGCATCGTAATCGGTTATGACAATCGGTTCCTTGCCGACAGATTTGCCAACACCATAGCTGATACAATGGTAGAAAGCGGCATACCCGTGTACAAAACTGAAACTTCAACCCCCACCCCGGTTACCGCCTTTGCCATTAAAACATGGGATACCGCCGGGGCCGTCATGATCACCGCCAGCCATAATCCCCCGGAATATAATGGTTTGAAATTTATACCTGACTATGCCGGGCCGGCCCTGCCGCATATAACAGGGGAAATTGAAACCAATATCAAGAAGCTGCAAGGGGGAAGGTCCGGGACAATGACCGTAATCCCCGGCAAGAGGGATCAGGAGGAGGCCACAGCGCTGGCTGAAATGCCGGTGGAAGATCATACACCCGGGCTTACTATGGAAGCGGTGGATGGTGGTATTAGGCCGGAAGTAAAGGAAATAAACCCCTTTCCCGGCTACTCCCGGCATATGGCTAACCTGATTGACGTAAAGGCCATCGGGCGGGCAGGACTGAAACTAATTGTGGATCCCATGTTCGGTTGCGGCATTGGCTACCTGGAAAGTTTGCTGCGGAATGCTGGTGCTGAAGTGCACGAAATACAATGTCGCAGGGATCCATTATTTGGCGGAAATTTGCCTGAGCCCAGTGCAAAATTGCTGGGGGAACTCAAGGAGTGGGTTTTGGAAGAAAAAGCAGACTTGGGTCTGGCGCTGGACGGGGATGCGGACAGGTTTGGGTTGATAGATTCCGATGGTTCTTTCATCACACCCAACCAGTTTCTCCCGATGTTATACTACCACCTGGTCAAGAAACGGGGAATGAAAGGGCCTGTCACCCGCACGGTGGCGACAACGCACCTGTTGGACAGGATGGCCGGCGAGTTCGGAGAGGAAGTGTATGAAACTGCGGTAGGTTTTAAGTATATTGGGCAAAACTTGTTGGAAAAGGGCTGTGTTCTGGGAGGAGAGGAAAGCGGCGGTCTTTCTATTAAGGGACATATTCCTGAAAAAGACGGCATTCTGGCAGGATTATTGGCGGCCGAAATATTTGCTGTGCATGGCAAGGGTCTGAGGGAGTTTTTACAGGATCTTTATAGCGAATTTGGCTCTGTTTACAGCAATCGCCTAGATGTTCATACCAGCCCGGAAGAAAAAGAGCGGGTGCTGGCGGAGATACAGGATTTTGTTCCGGACCGGCTGGCCGGGGTGCCGGTGGAAAAGAGGATTACTCTGGATGGGGTAAAAACTGTGCTTCAGGACGGCTCTTGGGTTTTGGTGCGTCCTTCAGGCACCGAGCCACTTTTCCGCATTTATGCCGAGGCGGAAAATGAGGGCAGGGTGAAGGAATTGCAGCAGGAAATGTGTAATAAGTTAGGCTTGGAGTAAAAAAGGCAAAGGGCATTTTGACAGGATTACAGGATAAAGATGGAAGACAAAAAAGAAAGTGCAATTTTCGACGGGATTAATGGGATTTGCGGGATAGGGATTAAAAGAAAAAAGATAAGGGCTTTTAGACAGGATTAAGATAAGGATGAAAAGGATAAAGATAAAACAAAAGAAAAGGCAAAGGGCATTTTGACAGGATTACAGGATTGGCAGGATAAAGGGATTAAAGAAAGAGCGTTTGTAGGGTAGTCTTTAGACTAGGACATAAGAGCTAACCAAAACATAATATGAATTATTATAAAAAACAAAACCCCCAAGATAGCTTTTTATTGAACAATATGTATACAAAGGAATAAAAAGGTAGCACACGCAAAGCCAAAAATCCAAATAATCCTGTAATCCTGTCTATAAAAGGACCCCAAAGGAATACCCTAAAATGTTTTCCCAGTAACCGATTTTGGAGCAGGTGCATATTATGGCCCAGAAGGGGGTGGCAGACTTGATGTTTAAAATCTCTGACCTGGGCCGCAAGGATATTATAAATGTATCTGACGGCGTCAAGCTGGGGGCCGTTAAAGATATGCACCTGGACCTTGACAGTGGTGCTGTCAAAGCCATAGTATTACAGGGCCCGAAAAAATATTTTAGGCTGTTTGGGGCCGGCCAGGATGTGGTGGTATCCTGGGAAAAAGTAAAGAAAGTTGGTCAGGATGCGGTATTGGTTGAAATATAAATTAGTAATTGATCATATATAGTAAATGGCAAACAACTTTTCAAATTGACGGGAATTGTTGGTTCTGTTACAATAATAAAAACATAAGAGTTTAAGGCCCCAAATTTTTTTGGGGCGATTTTTGTGCCGGATACATACCGGTAAGAAAAAGCCTTGCATAAAGGTTGTTTAAGAAGGAGGTTAAAGTGAATTGGCAAAACGTCTTTTTACTTCTGAATCGGTGACAGAGGGTCACCCGGATAAGATTGCCGATCAGGTTTCAGACTCGGTTTTAGATGCCATACTGGCAGAGGACCCGGCCGGCAGGGTTGCCTGTGAAACCTTTGTAACCACGGGCCTTGTCGTTGTCGGTGGTGAGATTACCACCACCTGTTACGCCGATATCCCCAAGCTTGTCCGTGAAACAATAAGGGAAATAGGGTATACCCGGGCTAAATATGGCTTTGATTGTGACACCTGTGCCGTTATTACATCCATTGACGAGCAGTCACCCGATATCGCTATGGGCGTGGACAAGGCTTACGAAGCTCGTTCCGGAGAAATGACGGAAGAGGAAATAGAAGCTACCGGTGCCGGAGACCAGGGTATGATGTTCGGCTATGCTACTAATGAAACGCCGGAGCTTATGCCTACTCCCATTTCACTGGCTCACAAGTTGACTCGTAAATTGGCTTCGGCCCGTAAAACCAAGGAATTGCCATACCTGCGCCCGGACGGTAAATCACAGGTTACAGTGGAATACGAAGACGGCAAACCCGTCAGGGTAGATACCGTTGTTGTTTCCACCCAGCACCATTCCAGGATCACACTGGAGCAAATCCGTGAAGATATAGTGGAAAAAGTGGTGCGCGCTGTAATTGACCCGGCCTTGATTGATGATAAGACCCGCTATTTTATTAACCCCACCGGCAGGTTTGTTGTTGGCGGACCGCAGGGTGACGCGGGCCTTACCGGGCGTAAGATTATTGTCGATACCTACGGTGGAATGGCACGCCACGGCGGTGGAGCATTTTCCGGTAAAGATCCCACCAAAGTGGACCGCTCAGCCTGTTATGCAGCCCGTCATGTAGCTAAAAACATTGTAGCCGCAGGACTGGCCGATAAGTGTGAAATACAGTTGGCCTATGCCATCGGTGTGGCCAGGCCGGTATCTGTAATGGTGGATACCTTTGGTACTAATAAAGTTGACGAAGAAAAAATTGCCCAGTTGGTCCGGGAACACTTTGACCTTCGTCCGGCAGGCATCATTAAGGCTCTTGAACTGAGACGCCCCATTTACCGTAATACAGCTGCTTACGGCCACTTCGGCCGCCGCGATATAGATCTGCCTTGGGAGCGTACTGATAAAGCAGATATTTTGAAAAAAGAAGCAGGACTGTAAAGATAGACTGACTTAAAGAGGGTGCCTAAAAGGCACCCTCTTTAAGTTATTAGGTTAAGTTAGTTTTACTTAACCTGTTATTTGCGCACGCCATTCATTCATCTCGCCGGGCCAGGCTAAGCTCAGCCTCACGCTCCAGCGGGATTCCCGCCCCATTCGCCGTCCTGGCTCAAGGGGCGGCCTCGCACGTCCTGTGCTCGGTCCTGCTTACGCTTATCGACTTCGCTAAGCCTGGCCACGGCTTGATTCAATTCATTCGCTCTGCGCAAATGACAGGTTTGTTAGCATGGCTCTTTCTCGGGGGCAGCCTACTTTGTAGTCTGCCCATGGTAGTTAAAAAGCTTTGTCAGTGATTTTACGGGGACAATGTTTCCGCACCCCTTATCTTGCCCCCACATATTGTGGAGGTAAAGAGGAAGGGGTGTTTTTCTTTGGTAACGCTTTTTTTAACCCTCACCATTGGCTGGTTTGTATATGCCTTTATCCGGTTTACCCGGGAACTGATACATGGTCTGGACAAAGCTTCCGCAGGTGTGGAATATGTACAAATAACTAATGTCAAAGCTTTGCCGAAAGAAGCAGTAAAAGATTCTTTCACATTTGAAGACTGAAAAAATGATTGATTTTTTAAACAATGTTTATTATTATGGGACTATAATGTAATTTTATTGTCAATAATAATTTAATTTTATTGGTTGTACCGAAAATCAATAATTTATTTTTATGGCAGGTGAACTAGCATTAAACTTCATGAGGTTAAAGAAATATTGCATGCAGAAGTAATTTACGGGGAAGAAATGTTGGATATTGACGTCAGTTCCGGCTTTGGGTGTGACCTGATCAGTGATTCACTTTGTTTTTCCAGGCCGGACTGTTTATTAATTACCGGTCTTACCAATGTTCAGATTGTCCGCGTGGCAGATATGGTAGAGGCTAGGGCCATTATGTTTGTGCGGGGAAAAAGGCCGGGAGAGGATGTTATCCAATTGGCTAAGGAAAATAGGATTCCCCTTTTGGTTACTAAGCGGTTTCTTTTTGAAAGCTGCGGGATTTTGTACCAACAAGGTTTGCACAGCTCTTAATTAGCGTTGGAGAGTGATTACTTGTGGAAATGACATTTGATGTTAAAAGCATGGACTTTAAAAGGGCCGGAGAAGCGGCCGGTAAAATTAAAAAGGCTCTCCAACTGGTGGGAATGGAAATTGACACCGTTAGACGGGCCGTTATAGTGGCCTACGAGGCCGAAATGAATATTGTGATCCATGCCCGTCAGGGTACGTTAACGGCAAAAGTGCACCCTGACCGGTTAGAAATAGAAGCTAATGACGAAGGCCCCGGCATTCCCGATATAGACCTGGCCTTTCAGGAAGGGTACTCAACAGCACCGGAACATGTGCGCGAAATGGGTTTTGGTGCCGGAATGGGCCTGCCTAATATAAAAAGGTTTTCTGACGATCTAGAGATAGAGTCCAAAATTGATGTCGGTACACAGCTCAAGACAATAATATATAACCAGACAAGTGGTGAGTAATATGCAAAAATATTTTCACTCCGTGATGTTGGAGAAAGAAAACTGCAAAGGATGTACTAACTGTATTAAACACTGTCCTACAGAAGCTATCCGGGTACGCGAAGGACAAGCCCGGATTATTGAGCAGCTGTGCATTGACTGCGGAGAGTGTATTCGGCGCTGCCCGAACCATGCTAAGCTTGCCATCACGGATACTTTAGATCGCTTAAATGATTATAAATATACCATTGCCCTTCCGGCCCCTTCTTTCTATGCCCAATTTGGGCCGGGAGTAATGCCCCACCATGTTTTAGGGGTGCTGATGGAACTAGGTTTTGATCACTTTTACGAGGTGGCTGTGGGTGCGGAGGCTGTTTCTGCATATTTGCGCCGGTACCTTAATCAAAGCCAGCGGCCCAGACCTTTGATTTCGTCAGCCTGCCCAGCTGTGGTGAGGACCATGCAGGTGCGTTTTCCCGGCCTATTAGAAAATATTGTGCCCATTGAAACTCCCATGGAAGTTTCTGCGCGCATAGCCAGGGAAGAGGCCATGGAAAAACACGGCTTAAAGGACGAAGAAATAGGTGTCTTTTTCATTACTCCCTGCCCGGCTAAGGTTACAGCAATCAAGCAGCCTTTTGGAGAGCGGTCGTATGTGGACGGTGCCATTTCCATGTCTTCCATTTATGGTGAAGTTCTGAACCGGCTTAACTCTACCGGCTCTAATTTGAAAAGCACATTATCCCCGGTCCAGGGTGTGGGATGGGGGAAGACAGGCGGGGAAAATCATGCTATCAAGGACCATTCCCTGCTGGCTGTGGATGGTATCCACAACGTAATTAATGTGCTGGAGGAAATAGAGCGGGGAGGGCTTTATGATATAGATTATATAGAGGCTCAGGCCTGCACCGGAGGGTGCATAGGCGGCCCTCTGGTACCTCAAAACCCCTTTGTTTCACGAGTTCGTATGGAAAGTTTATTAAAAGAGCTGGGTACACGCGGGGAGCAGGAATTGAACGTACCTTCAGAAGACCAATTCTACCGGCTGTCAGAGACTATCCTCCCGCGTCCTACTCTGAAACTGAGTGATGATGTTAACCAGGCCATTCAAATGCTGGAAGAGGTGGAAAGAATCTATGCAGACCTTCCCGGCCTAGACTGCGGTTCCTGCGGTTCACCTCACTGCCGGGCATTGGCAGAGGATATTGTCAGGGGTAGTGCTGAAACATCTTTTTGCGTTTTTAAGCTCAGGGATAAACTACAGCAGCTGGCCAGGGAGATTGTAGACTTATCTCATATGCAGCCGCCGGCAATGGGGCGGGTGGCCAATGGCAGCAAGGAGGATGCTAAAAAAGATGAGTTTATGGAATAAGATTATGGAGTCTTTGGAGCTAAAATTGTTGACCAGTCCCGAAACCCTTAAGCGGCAGGTCAGGGGGGCTTATTGCGGTGATCTGCTCAGTGATGTGCTGGCTCATGTAGCACCGGGTGATCTATGGGTTACCATTCACCGGCACCGTAATGTGGTTGCGGTGTCCACTCTGACTAATGTTAGCGGGGTGGTGATTACCGGCGATCGCTATCCTGACCGGGAGACCCTTGAAGTTGCAGAAAGGGAAGCCATACCTTTGTTGGTTACAAAACTGAATAACTTTCAGGCCAGTGGTAAATTGTATCAAATTTTTTCAGAGTATTCACAAGAAATGTAATGTTTAATTACCTACCACGTTTCAAAACCAAATTATCTCTAAGGAGGCAAACATTTATGGCAGAGGCTCTTACATGTGACAACCGGTTGACTCAGGAGTATCTGGATATTGTGGACGAGATAATAAAGCCTTATCGCGGGCAGCCCGGTAATTTAATACAAGTGCTGCATAAGGCTCAAAGCAGGGTGGGTTTCCTGCCCCGTGAAGTACAGGTAAAAGTAGCTGACGGGCTCGGCGTACCATTAACCAAAGTGTACGGCGTAGTTTCGTTTTATTCTTTGTTCAATACACTGCCCAAGGGTAAGCACAAAATCACTATTTGTGCGGGAACTGCCTGCTATGTGCGGGGAGCCAAGCAGTTGATCAATCAATTAAAAGAGGATATGGACCTTGAGCCTGGAGGCACCACTGAAGACGGAATGTTCTCACTTGATCTTGTTCGCTGCATCGGTGCCTGCGGTCTGGGCCCGGTAGTCACAGTGGACGATGAAGTGCATGGAAAAGTACATAGGGAGAAGTTGACCAAAATTATGGCCAAATATAAAGAGGAGTGACATTTATTTTGGAAGATCTGTCCCAGCATTTGCTTGATCTATCTTTTAATTCCCTGGCGGCAGGCTGTACAGACCTGCAAATTTGTATTCGGGAAGATCTTAAGTCCAATATTTTGGAATTTATAGTGCGGGATAACGGTCACGGTATAGATCAGGAAGATATAGAAAAAGTGTTGGATCCTTTTTTTACTACTAAGGAGAATGCGCGAGTGGGCCTTGGTATTTCTTTGCTTAAGGAAGCTGTGGAAAGATGTGGCGGTATTTTTAAGATTGATTCTCTGCCACGAATAGGAACTTGTGTACAGGCCGGCTTTCCCCGTGACCACATGGATAGGGCCCCTTTGGGTGATATGACGGGTACAATAATTTCTCTGATTACAGCCGGCGGGGATATGGAAATGGTTTACCACCATGAATTTAACCGCAAGCAATTCTACTTCAGCACGGAAGAACTTAAGCTGTCCTTGGAGGGTATTTCCATACAAACCACGGCAGTGCTGGTTTGGTTAGAAGAGTATTTAAGCAAGGAAATTAAAGCGTTAAGGAGGGGTAAAGATGAAAAGTTTGGCAGAGCTGGATAAGCTGCGAGACAAACTCCAGCAGGAAATGAAGGCCAGGCAGGGTGAACACGATGTTTCTATTGCTGTAAGCATGGGCACATGCGGCATTGCTGCCGGGGCGCGGGAAGTGGTCAAAGTACTGCTCAATGAGCTTAGAGAACAGGGGTTAAGCGATGTGGCCCTCACTCAGACCAGTTGTGTGGGGCTTTGCCGGCAGGAGCCGCTGCTGGAAGTTAAGATGGGAGATGAAAAAGTAATTTACGTCAATGTGGATCAGGAAAAGGCAAAGGAGATTGTAAAGCGGCACCTGGTTAAAGGTGAAATCATCACGGAATGGACGGTTTCCTAGTTTTAGAATTAACTGACTATACGCGAAGTTTAAATTATTCTGTCTAGCAGCAAGGAGGAATAGCAAATGGAAATGTATAGGTCCCACGTGCTTGTTTGTGCCGGGGCCGGCTGCATATCTTCAGATTGCAAGTCGGTTCAGCAGGCATTACTGGCCAACATAAATGACCTCAGGTTGGATAATGAAGTGAAGGTTGTGGAGACCGGGTGTATGGGTCCCTGTGATCTAGGCCCCGTGGTAATGGTCTTTCCGGATGGCGTCTTTTACCGGAAACTAAAGCCAGAGGATACCCGGGAAATAGTGAATGAGCACCTCTTGAAGGGGAAAGTGGTGACCAGGCTGCTGCATTCGCCCGTGGGCAGCTCGGAAAAAGTGGTAAGTTTCAATGAACTGGAATTTTTTAAGCGGCAAACCCGCATAGCACTGCGCAATACCGGAGTGATTAACCCGGAATCGGTGGAAGAATATATTGCCCGTGACGGCTATCGCGCGCTGGGCAAGGCGCTGTCACAGATGACGCCTGAAGAGGTGGTAATCACCATTAAGGAATCCGGCCTGCGGGGCCGCGGGGGAGCGGGTTTTCCCACCGGGCTGAAGTGGCAATTTACAGCTGCCGCGCCGGGGAGTCCCAAGTACGTGGTTTGTAATGCCGACGAGGGGGATCCCGGTGCATTTATGGACCGCAGTATTTTGGAGGGGGATCCGCATTCGGTGTTGGAGGCTATGGCCATTTGCGGTTATGCCATTGGCGCGAACAAGGGGTACATATACGTGCGGGCTGAATACCCGCTGGCAGTGGAACGCCTGGAGCTGGCGATTAGTAAAGGGCGGGAATACGGCCTGCTGGGGGAAAATATTTTCGGGACAGGCTTTAGTTTTGACGTGGAGATAAGGGTCGGTGCCGGAGCCTTTGTGTGCGGTGAAGAAACTGCGCTTTTGGCGTCCATTGAGGGTCAGCGCGGTGAACCCCGCCCCAAGCCGCCTTTCCCGGCTCAAGAAGGATTATGGGGTAAGCCCACGGTGATTAATAATGTAGAAACCCTGGCCAATATTGCGCAAATTGTTTTGAACGGGGCACCCTGGTATGCATCCATGGGAACGGAAAAGAGCAAGGGTACCAAGGTTTTTGCCCTGGCCGGTAAAGTGAATAATACCGGGTTGGTGGAAGTTCCTATGGGGACTACACTGCGAGAAATTATCTTTGACATCGGCGGCGGTATCAACGGCGGCAAAAAATTTAAGGCGGTGCAAACCGGCGGTCCTTCCGGGGGGTGTATCCCCGAAGCATACCTGGATACGCCGGTGGATTATGATTCTTTGAATGAACTGGGCACTATCATGGGTTCCGGCGGCATGATTATTGTGGATGAGGATACTTGTATGGTGGACTTGGCCAAGTTCTTTTTGGATTTTGTTCAGGACGAGTCCTGTGGTAAGTGTGCGCCCTGCCGTATAGGCACCAAGCGTATGCTGGAAATACTGGAGCGTATTACTTCCGGCCAGGGCCAGGAAGGCGATATAGAGCTGCTGGAAGAGCTGAGTTACGGTATTAAGAATTCGGCTTTATGCGGCCTGGGGCAAACGGCGCCCAACCCTGTTTTGAGCACTCTGCGTTATTTCCGGCATGAGTATGAAGCTCATATAAGGGATCATAAGTGCCCTGCCGCTGCTTGTCCGGAGCTGCTTACTTATTACATTGATCCCAGGGCGTGCAAGGGTTGCGGCGTGTGCAGCAAAGCCTGCCCGTCAGATGCTGTGATAGGTGAAAAGAAAAAGCCGCATACCATTGATCTTAATAAGTGCATCAAGTGCGGCACGTGCAAGCAGAAGTGTAAGTTTGATGCTGTGATAACTGTTTAGTTAGTGCAAGTCAACTAGAAAACTGGGGGAATATTTATGTCATCCATAAATTTAACCATAGACAACATGCAAGTACAAGTAGAACCGGGTACAACCGTACTGCAGGCAGCCAGGCAAGCCGGGATAAAAATACCCACCCTCTGCTACCTGGAAGAAATAAACGAAATAGGCGCCTGCCGCATTTGTCTGGTAGAAGTACAGGGTGCACGCACACTGCAGGCCTCCTGCGTGACCCCTGTCAGTGAAGGTATGGTAGTGCGCACCAACACAACCCAAGTGCGCCAAGTACGAAAAATGAACCTGGAACTGATCATGTCCAACCACCCGCAGGAGTGTCTAACCTGTCCCCGCAGCACCAACTGCGAGCTTCAGCAATTGGCCTCGGAGCTGGGCATAACGGAAATTAAATTTGCTGGGGAAATGTCCTCCTATGAGCCGGATTATTCCAGTGCTTCGCTGGTGCGTGATCCCCGTAAGTGTATACTGTGCCGGCGGTGCACCAGCGTCTGTGAAAATGTACAGAAGGTGAATGCCATAGGGCCCCAGGAGCGTGGTTTTAATACCATTGTGGCCCCGGCGTTCCTGGAGCCTCTGGGTGAAGTTTCCTGTGTAAATTGCGGGCAGTGCGCACTGGTTTGCCCAACGGCAGCTATCCATGAAAAGGATCAAACAGCTGAAGTCTGGAAGGTACTGGCGGACCCCAAAAAGCACGTGGTGGTTCAGACAGCTCCGGCTGTGCGGGTAAGCATAGGCGAAATGTTTGGCCTACAGCCGGGCAGCGTGGAAACGGGGAGACTGGTGGCGGCGCTCAGAAAGCTGGGTTTTGATAGGGTGTTTGATACTGATTTTACAGCTGACCTGACCATCATGGAAGAGGGCAATGAACTGCTGCAGAGGATTAAAGAGGGAGGGAAACTGCCCCTGGTCACCTCCTGCAGCCCTGGCTGGATAAAGTATATTGAACATTTCTACCCGGAAATGCTGCCGCACCTTTCTACGTGTAAGTCACCGCAGCAAATGTTCGGGGCACTGGCTAAATCGTATTATGTTGAGCAAGCAGGGATTGATGCGGCCGACATTTTTGTAGTTTCCATTATGCCATGTACGGCCAAGAAGTTTGAGGCGGGCAGGCATGAAATGGCGGACAGCGGGCATCAGGATGTAGACGTGGTGCTCACCACCAGAGAGCTGGGCAAAATGCTGAGAGAAGCGGGAATTGAATTCAGTGCTCTGGCAGAAGAAGAATACGATGCTCCTCTGGGTATGTCCACAGGTGCCGGTGTTATTTTCGGATCAACAGGCGGGGTTATGGAAGCGGCCCTACGTACGGCGTATGAGCTGGTCACAGGGGAAACACTGCCTGCGCTGGATTTCCATGCAGTGCGCGGCCTGGAAGGCGTAAAGGAGGCCTCGGTGAATCTTAACGGAACCACGTTAAATGCTGTGGTGGCCCACGGCCTTGGTAATGCTATGGATGTACTGGAAAGAGTCAAAGCAGGGCACCAGTATCACTTTATTGAGATCATGTGCTGTCCCGGGGGATGTATAGGTGGGGGCGGCCAGCCTATTCCCACTAACCGGGAAGTGAGGGAGAAAAGAATGGCCGGCATTTATAATGCGGATCAGGGTATGGTTATTCGCAAGTCGCATGAAAATCCGGCGGTGCAGGCTTTATACAAGGATTTCCTGGGTGAGCCGCTGGGTCATAAGTCACATCAGCTTTTGCATACTCATTATATGCCGCGGAATAGGCACTAAGCTGGGAAAGGGGATAGGCTGCTAAGCAGCCTGTCCCCTGGTTGTTAAAAGGAAGTTGTTCATAACCTGTCCTTTGCGCCCGCTCGTTTATTCATCTCGCCGGGCCAGGCTAAGCTCAGTCTCACGCTCCAGCGGGATTCCCAAATTACTAGTCCCATCATTAAGACCAGTTGCTTTTCGCAATGGCAGAGATAAGAGTTAGTGTTTCGAAAACAGCATCGATGCCATTGCCGTCCGCCGTCCTGGCTCAGGGGGCGGCTTCGCACGTCCTGTGCTCGGTCCCGCTTCCGCTTATCGACTTCGCCAAGTCTGGCCACGGCTCGATTCAATTCATTCGCTCTGCGCAAAGGATAGGTTTGTCATGGTTTGGGTTGGTTGCTGGGACCGGCTACTTTTAGCCTGCCCCAGGTGGTTGATAAGGTAGTGTTTGCTCTTGCAAAGGACAGGTTTGTCGCAGCCATAGTTTATTCCTCTGCTGCGAAGTCTAGGGGGGCTTTGCCTAGGCCCGCCATGTTGCTTATAAAGCGCTGGGTTATTTCCTCGTTGGTAACAAAGGCGCGAAAGGCTTTGGAGGCCAGGCTTTCCTTGTCGGGCCTGTTCCAGGCCAGGTAGAGGTTGTAGCTGAGCTTAATACCGGGAACGGTTACTTCGCCGAGGGAGCCGTTGGCCAGAAGTTCGCCGGCTGCCCAGCGGGATACTATACTGATGCCCAGCCCCTGGCGCACGGCATTGATTACCGCCTGGGCGCTGCCCAGTTCCAGGCTGCTGGAAAACTGGTCCAGGGTTACGTTGTGTTCTAAAAATTGTTTCTCCACTGTCTGCCTTGCTCCGGATCCCGGTTCCTGCACCACTATGGGCTCGCTGGTCAAAGCCGTTAAAGGCACATCTTTTCCCTTGAGAGGGTGCCACGGCGGAGTAATTATAGCCAGCTGGTTGGTTATCCAGGGTTCGCATTCCACTCCCTCGGCTTTTACCGGGGTGCCAAGGATGCCAATTTCTACTTCCTGGTTCTTCAGCCACTGGGTTACTTGTACGCTGCCCCCTATTTGCTGGCTTACCGTTATACCGGGGTATTGCTCGCGAAAGCCCCCCATGATCAGCGGTAGGAGCCATTCTCCGGCCACGGGGGTGGAGCCCAGCATGAGGTGGCCGGCTTTTACTTCCCGCAGGTCGTCAATCCCGGCGCGAATCTTGTTATACTGGCGCATCATCTGCATGGCAATGGGGTAAAGGAGTCTTCCTGCTTCGGTGAGTACTACTTTTTTATCGGAGCGCTCAAAAAGCTTGATGTTTAGTTCTTCTTCCAGCGCTTTAACTTGCGAGCTTACTGCGGGCTGGCTGGTATTTAGTTGTGAGGCTGTTTTGGTAAAGTTTTTGAGCTGTGCGATTAGCAGGAATACTTCCAGCTGTTTTATATTCAATTCATATCACCACTGTTTAATTAATTATTGAGCTGAACTAGTTCAATATTTTGCACTATATTTTTTCATTTCTACATTTATGGGCACATTTCCTTCAGTATAAAATTTCTTTATCATTAAACAACGACATCCCTTTATGAGGATGTCGTTAATGTTAATAAGGCTGTGCGGTTAACCTGTCTTTTGCGCCCGCTCATTCATTTCATTTCACAGGCCAGGCTAAAGCTTAGTCTCACGCTCCAGCGGGGTTCCCGCCCCATTCGCCGTCCTGGCTCAAGGGGCAGCCTCGCACGTCCTGTGCGAGGCCCCGCTTCCGCTTATCGACTTCGCTAAGCCTGGCAACTGCTCAATTCAATTCATTCGCTCTGCGCAAAAGACAGGTTTATCATCATTTTAACTAGATCCCTTTATGGGGATGTCGTTGTTTAGGTCTTGCTTTATGTGGAGGGAGTCAGGTTTACTATTTTAAGCGGTATGCTTCACGGCTGCTGTTTCTTTATCGGTCTCGGCCTCGTGTTGTTCCTTGGGAACAATGTTAAAGTTTTCGACTATAAATAGGTAGGCGAGAACTCCCATGGCCACCAGGCCGATACTTACCAGCCATTCTATGGCCGAGGGGAAGTAGGAGCCTCCGATGTAGTCCGACATACCGGTAAATACCACATTCATGCGGTTTAGAATTACTCCGGCCACTACCAACACACTGAAGGTGGCCAGACCCGCCTTGCTGTTACGCAATTTGGGGGTGAAACAAATAACTAAAGGTATAATGATGCCCGCAATCATTTCTAAAAGGAACATGTTGCCTTCCAAGTTACCAGCAAAGACAAGCCCTGCAGCCCCACGATAGAATAAGTCACCTATCTTCAGTACTAGGTAAACCAGCATCATGTAACCAGCTACTTTGATCAAAGACTGCAGAATATTATACTCGGGCTTGTGCCCGGTGGCCCTGCTGGATAGAAGACTTTCCAGGCTGACCATGGCCGGTCCCACAAAGAAAGATGACATCAGGAAAAATATTGGCAGCAGCAAAGACCACCATAAGGGGTAGAGTTTGCCGACCTCAATAACGTACAGCGAGCCCAGTGATGATTGGTGTAAGGTGGGCAGCAATACGCCCACGATTAAAAGAACAGGCAGTATCTTTTTAAAGATACCGTGCCAACGCTTGCCCACTTTTTCCGTGGCAATCTCACCGAACTCCAGTAATTGAACCGTGGTGTAAAGTGATACACACCAGAATACTTCAAATAATATGCTGGTGTGACCCCACGAAACAAACGGGCGCCAGAAGTTGAACCAACGGCCGATGTCCAGGAAAAGGCCCACCATAACCAGCAGGTAGCCAATTAGTGAAGTTAATAAAGCGGCTCTGGCAATGGGCGCGAATTTTTTAATGCCCATAACGTTTACTAAAAGGCAGGTGCTGTAACCGCCGCCGGCCAGTGCCACACCGGTCAGCACGTCAAAACCGATCCACATGCCCCAGGGCCATTGATCGTTAAGGTTGGTGGTTGGGCCCAAGCCCACTACCAACCTGTACACCATTAGCGCACCACCTATTGCGGCCAGGGCCATTAAAACTGCCCTTGTGGGAGTCATTCTGAAACTCCAATTTTTTGCGGCCATAATGAAACCTCCCATAATTCCCATTAGGTTAAAAAAACTTTTTCTTTAGCTAAGTGTTTTTACTTGCCTTTCTTATTATCGTTTTCTTCATTGGCGATGGTATTCCGGCGCCTGTTATAAACGTACATCCCGGTTAATAGCGCTCCCCAGGTAAGTCCCACGGCAGGTGTAAGGTGCATAATGCTTTCCGTGTAATGGGGTACGGCTTGGGTGGTAACGTCTGTACGGAAGCCAAGTTCTTTGAATGGTACATCCGAAATATACAGCCAGGCTGTACCTCCGGCTTCTTTTTCACCAAAAATATGTTGTACATACTTTTTATCATTGTTGATTGTTGCACGCGCTTGTTTGAGTAAGTCTTTATGTTCGCCGAAAGTAAGGGCATTGGTGGGGCAAACCTCGGTACATGCGGGTGAATTACCCTCTTTAATTCTGCCCGGGCACATCTGGCATTTGCGAATACGGGGGATTACTTTACCCCACTCGTATTTGGGTATATCAAAGGGACAGGCAATCATGCAGTACCGACAGCCCACGCACAAATTGGCATGGTAAACAACCGGGCCTGCCTTGGTTTTTTGCAGTGCCTTGGAAAAACAGGCAGATACACAGGCGGGCTCTTCACAATGCAGGCACTGGTTCTTTACAAACCGCCAGATGCTTTGCTTTTCCGCTCCTGTTTCCGTTTCCACCAGCTTAATATTGGTCCAATTTTCTGCGTCCAGTTTGGAGTCCTTGCCCAGCATAGGGGATTCTTTACGGTACTCCAGGTTGTTCCACATTTTGCAGGCTACCCCGCAGCTGCCGCACCCCACGCACTTGGTGATATCAACTAAAACAGCCTTTGACAAGCTGGTCACCTCCTGATTTAAAACATACCGGTTATACTGTTATTTATATTAAGCTTTTAGCTGGTTGAATCTCTTTCCCCGGTCCGTATACTTGGTGTGTAAGAGTTCTTCGGCCAGGTGGCTCATGGGGTGCTCCAGAAAATCCTGGTAAAGCTTTAGTACTTCTGCGTTTTCATGTGCCTCCCGGTGTTTCATGCGTGCATCAGCTTGGTATATGCTGGCTATGCGCTTCATTCGTACTTCATCAGAGGGTGGTACCGCGGACCTTGGCTGCCCGCCGCCGCCTATACAGCCTCCGGGGCAGGACATAAACTCGATAAAATGATACGGTGCTTCGCCTTTGCGTACGGCATCCAACACCTTGCGGCCGTTTTTCATGCCGTGGCAAACCGCTACTTTCACTGTTCCCACACCAGGCACATCCACGGCGGCTTCCTTAACGCCTTCCAGACCGCGTACCGGGGTTAATTTTAACAATCCGGCGGGGGGCTGTTGTTCGGTGATAAAGAAATACGCGCCCCGCACCGCTGCTTCCATAACTCCTCCGGTGGCCCCGAAGATTAATGCTCCACCGGTACCTTCACCAAGCAGGGGGTCGTACTTTTCCTCCGGCAGGGACGGCAGGTCTATGTTCTTTTGCTTTAACATGCGGGCCAGTTCCCTGGTGGTTAATACCGCATCCATATCACGTAGGGAAGATTTGTCCCAATAATGGCCGCTGCTGTTCATTTCGGGGCGCTGAATCTCAAATTTCTTGGCCGTGCAGGGCATGATGGCTACGGAATAAATCTTTTCCGGGGCAATGCCTTTTTGTTTGGCAAAATATGTTTTGGCCAGTGCACCCAGCATTTGCTGCGGTGATTTACACGTGGACATATTGGGGAACAAATCGGGATAAAAATACTCACAGAATTTTACCCAACCGGGACTGCAGGAAGTAAATTGCGGTAATGGTTTTTTAATATCACCTTTGATGCGTTTGATAAGCTCCGTTGCTTCCTCTAGGATGGTTAGGTCTGCGGTGAAGTTGGTGTCAAATACCGAGTCAAATCCCAGGCGTTTCAGACCGGCCACCTGCTGGCCCATCACAAAAGTGCCCGGTTCCAATCCGAATTCCTCGCCCAGTGCCACCCTGGTGGCGGGTGCTGTTTGCACGATTACGTATTTATCCGGATCTTGTATGGCCTGCATTACCTTGGCGGTATCATCACATTCTGTGATGGCCGCGGTGGGGCACCATAGGGCACATTGACCGCAGTTGATGCAGACAATATCGTCTACAATAGGAAGATCGTAATGCCCGAAAACTGTCTGGGTGTTCTGGCAGACTTCAAGACATTGCCCGCACAGTATGCATTTTTTGTTATCCCTGGTAATGGAGGGATTGTTCGGAGATATAGGTATACGTCCCCGTACTTGAGTAGGCCAGGTACCCGCGGATTGGTATTGCTCCGGAAGCCAGCCTTGTCCACTGCCATTTTGGGCTGCGTTGGCTACTCCGGTACCTATATTAGCCGTAATACCGGCTAATCCCAGCCCTCCCATCATTTTGAGGAAGGACCGCCTGGTAACTTTTTTTTCCAGCTTGAGCTGTTCGTCCATTGATGCTCCTCCTTATTGCTCTAATTCAACCCCTATAATTTTCTGCGGAACCTGGCCAGTTTTTTAAACGGTGCTGCCAGGTCAATGGCTCTGCCGGCCTGTTTGCGGTAGTTCGCCCATTCCACAACCCGGACGATGGTAGCACTGAGCTCGTACAAGAGATACATGGGGGCTGCAAAAAGAAGCACGGTGAATATGTCGGGGGATGCCACCACAGCAGAGGCGATAACCACCGATACAACAATTGCCATTTTGCGCATTTTGACCATGGTCCGGTATGAAATAATCCCAAGTTTGGCTAAGAAGAAGCTGGCCAGGGGCATTTCAAAGATCAGACCGAAGGGCAGTAAAAAATTGAGAGTAAATGAAATGTATTTTCCCACGCTAAGCATGGGTATGAGCTGGCTTCCGCCGTACTGCAGCAGAAATTGAATGCAAAGGCGAAATACTACCAAAAAACCAAAAGCTACGCCGCCAATAAAAAGTAAGCAAGAAATGAATACAAAAACCGTGAAGTATACCCGTTCCAGCTTGCGCAGCGCGGGTATGATAAACCCCCAGAACTGCCAGAGGGTGATGGGCAAAGAGGCTAAAAAACCGGTGAAAAAAGCCAGCTTTATTTTGGTCATTACCGCCTCTGTGACACCAATAAAGACTATATCCTTTCCCGTGCTGGTAACCGGGTGCAGGAGAACTTGAAGTATTTGGTCAGTGAATACCCAGGACACACCTGCCATAACAACTGTAGAGATGATTGATATGATTAAGAGCCGGCGCAGTTCTTCCAGGTGTTGGACAACCGACAATTCTTCAGTTTTGGAAATTTTCAGCGCCCCCTTCCCGCGAGCCCGGTAACGAGAAAATTTAGTGATTTACACCGGTGGTCTGGGTTGTTTCAGATGCGGATGCCGCTGTTGTCTTGGTAGTGTCGATACCTTTAGCCGCTTGGTCACTGCTTTCCACTATGACCTGTTCCTTTTCTTTTTTTTCATCGTCCTCGCTGGAAAAGGCATCTCTCATGTCGCGCATTGCCTTGCCCATGGCCTTACCTGCTTCGGGAAGTTTACCCGGCCCGAAAACAATCAGGACGACCACCAGAATAAGAATTAGGTGGGTGGGTTGAAAAAGCCCGTTAAACATTGGAACTCCTCCTTTTTAAAAGATGATTTTTATACTATAACTGCTTATTTAGCAAGTTGATAAAAATTTGTTATCGACAGCAGTGCAAATAGATAAGTGGTATTTATTGATATCCATTACAATTTTTTATTATGATAGTTCTTTTTTTCTCAAAAATCAACACATTTTATTTACAAAAAAGTTACAAAAAAAATCTTCTTACCGATCTAATACCATTTATTGCCCAATTTCGCAGGTAATTCCGTGCCCTGTGTCGAATTGGTATCCGGCTTTGTTGTTTCTGGAGGGGACTGCATGAAATTAGCGCGTAGATTGCCGGTTGTTATTTACAGGTGGACAGTTATATTTTTAGCTTTATGGTTTGTATCATATCTGCTGCCCATGTTGGATTTGGATATTACCGGGCATATGTTTTTCTTGTTAACGCTGGGGATAGTGGCTGAGTGGTTCGCTGTGAGCTTTCCACAGGGACAGCTTGCCGCTACATTTTCCGTCATTTTTGCCTCTTACTTAATTTTTGGTTCCGCCGGCGCCGTGTGGATAACAGCCTGGAGTTGTTTGATGGGACAGGCTTTGGCCCGGAGCAATTCTCTCCCTACTGTTTTGTTTAATGCCTCTCAATATGTGGTGGCCATAGCGGGGGCGGATTTTTTATATATGTATCTGGGTGGGTCTCTAGCTGAGCGTCTGGCCTGGGGGAATATATTTCCTTTAATTGTATTTGTTTTGGCCTGTTTTGTTATAAATCAAGTGCTTATCTATCTTTATCTGTTGCCGGACCGCAAAAATAATCCTTTGGTTTTCTGGCGCGATGCACTGCGCTGGGATAGTATTACCTATTTGCTGACCGCACCTTTGGGGGCGCTGATGGCTGTTATATACCATAATGTAGGCTTGTGGGGGGTGTTGCTCCTTTTCTTGCCGGTGCTGGTAATGCAGTTTGTGATGAGGCTATATGTGCATCTTGAGCTGGCCAACCGGGAACTGCGGGCTCTGTATGAGGTGAGCAAAGGCTTAGAGGGCAAGTTGGACCAGGATAGTATTCTAGAAGTAGTACTGGCCGAGGCACGGCGGGTGGTAAGGTATCACACCGGCATTATTTACCTTTGGTCGGAGGATAAAGGCCGTTACGAGGCCCAGGCCGTGTCCGGGCCGTACAAGCGCCAGCTGGAAAAATCTATTATTATTCCCGGCCAGGAATTTTTAGGCTGTCTGGCTCAGAGCGGCGAGCGGGCCATTGTATGTGATTCCAAGCGGGACCCTCGTGTTCAAGGGCAGCCAGGCTTTACGCAGGTACATAAATCTGTGCTTGTAATCCCGCTGTTGACAGAAAAAGAAGTGTTGGGTCTTTTTGTGTTGGGCGATAAGCGCTGTTTTGCTTTTCAGACAAGCCATTTACACGTCTTTACCGGGATTGTGGGGCAGGCGGCGGTGGCTGTGGCCAACGCCAGGCTGAATAAGCGTTTAGAGATTAATGCCACCACCGATGCTTTAACCGGCCTGCATAACCGCAGTTACTTTATGGAATGTCTGGAAAGAGTATTTAACGAAGAAAATTTACCCAGTCAGATGGCATTGATAATCCTTGATATTGATGACCTCAGCAAAGTAAACCATAATTACGGCCATGATGCCGGGGATGCGGCTATTTCCATGGTGGGGCGGGCTGTTTTTTCCGTGGCTGGGTACCGGGGAGTAGCAGCTCGTTTTGACGGTGAGCAATTTTCCGTGCTGCTGCCAGGGGTAGGAGAAGTATTGGCAGCCGAATTAGCTGAGGGTATTAGGCGGTCGGTGAGCAGTACAATACTGGAGACCGGTGATTACCGGTGCAGTGTATGTGTGAGCTGTGGGCTGGCTTGTTATCCACAGGATGCAGGGGATGCGCACGGGCTCCTGCGCCGTGCGGACCAGGCCTTAAAGAGGGCCAAAGAAAACGGGCGTGACCGTACCGAGGGATATTCTTGTAAGGACTTGTCAGGTAAGGAAAAGCAGGCGGATGTATCGTTTTTAAGCCGCAAAAAAGGTATGGGGGTATAGATTTTTATTAGGAGAGGGATATACTTTGCATCTCAGTTACCTTTTACAGGGGCTGTTGGAGCTTGTGTACCCGCCCAGGCGGGCGTGCCCCCTGTGCGGAAGCCAAACGTCCAAAGGTGAAATATGCCCGCATTGCCTCCAATGGGTACGGCGGCACGGATCCGGGCCGGTGTGCCCTGTTTGCGGTCGGTTTATTAATTTACCATCAGTTGAGCCGTGTAATCACGGAAGACACCCGTGTCCCATATGTGCGTCTCAAGCTCCTGCCTTTAATGCAGCCAGGGCGGTGGGACCGTATGAAGGGGTACTGCGCGACGCTATTCTACATTTAAAATCAAAGGGTACGCGGCGAGTGGCAGCGGCCCTGGGGGAATTGGCCGCGGAAGTTGTACACAGGGAACCGGCCTTTGCTGCCGCGGAATTGATCATACCGGTGCCGCTTGCACCCAGGCGTCTGGCCCGCCGGGGTTTTAACCAGGCCCAGCTTTTGGCCTTGGAACTGGGGAACCTTCTAGAATTGCCTGTGGATACTAAAGCGGTGGCCAAGGTGAGGGAGACAAAACCCCAGATAGGCCTTTCCCGTTATGAACGGGAAAGGAACCTTATTGACGCCTTCGCGGTAATCACACCGGAGACCATACATGGCAAAAGAATATTACTTATTGATGATGTGCTTACTACCGGTGCCACCATGGATAATATCAGCATCAAACTGCGCCGCCACCAGCCGTCCACCATCCTTGCACTAACCGCTGCCGGAGGTAAATCGGGTGTTTCTTTTGTATAAAATCGAAAAAAATGAGCAAAATGGCTTGAATAGCTGGTTAATATGGGGTACAATAGGCCATGAAAATTTTGGAATAAGGGTGATTTTGTGAACAAAAATGAACTTGTTGCCAGTATTGCTGAAAAGACAGGTTTGACGAAAAAAGATGCAGAAAAAGCTGTAGACGGAATGACAGAAAGTATTAAGGAATCTCTTCAGAATCAGGAAAAGGTGCAACTTGTAGGGTTTGGTACTTTTGAAGTGAGAGAGCGTGCTGCCCGCAAAGGCAGAAACCCGCAAACCGGTGAAGAGATTGATATTGCCGCAGCAATGATGCCGGCGTTCAAACCGGGTAAAGCACTAAAGGATGCATTAAATTAAAAATAAGCCAGGTATATATACCTGGCTTATTTTTAATTTTCGGTTATAAAAATAAAGGAATATTACTATTCAGTTAATTGGAAAAATATTACAGTAGATTATGACAGTACTCTTGTCTGGTAACTTCAAGTGGTCACAGTAGGAACAGTAAGGTTGATAAATATTGACATTTAAGGCAATAAAATATGTGTCACTTAGACAAAAAATAACATGACAATAATTTTATTCACAGTGGAAAGTCCTGAAAATGGGGTTATCAACAGAGTTATACACACTATCCACAGCTTGAGTGTCCACAAACAGAATTTTACATGCAGTACTTGTCGACATAAATTACATTTATTGGTATTTAATCTTGAAAAATACTTGACACCCGGCTGGTATTAGTGCTATTATTTGACTGCGTAAGTTTATGCTTGCGGGATTAAATTTTCAGGAGGAATGTGTAAGTGAAAGGTAAGGTTAAGTGGTTCAGTGCGGAAAAGGGTTACGGTTTTATTGAAAGGGAAGATGGTGGTGACGTTTTCGTTCATTTTTCAGCCATTGAAGGCGACGGTTTTAAGACTTTGAACGAAGGCGAAGATGTTGAATTCGATATTGTTGAAGGTGCTCGTGGCCCACAAGCCGCAAATGTAGTTAAATTTTAAACCAGTAGATTAGCCCCGGTTATGCCGGGGCTTTTTGTAATTTAGAGCATGTTTTTAATCAGCCAGTTAACCCAGCTTACGGCGGGTTAACATTATTTTTTTACATTCTATAGCTTGGGTGTTGCGTTATGGTTTAAAATGCTTTACAATTCATGTACAGTCAGCAGTACATTTTTTCCTGTTTTGGGGAACAATAAGTATACCAGTGGCCTCGGAAAGGAGTTGGATGTATGCAAGTACTCGTACGCGGCAGAAATGTTGAAGTTACCAACGCCCTGAAAGAGCACGTTGTAAAAAGGGTTGGCAAACTGGACAGGTTTCTGGATGAATTAGGGGAAGCTCAGGTTACGATGAACGTTGAAAACCAATCACACAAGGTGGAAGTTACAATTCCCGTTAACGGTATGATCCTCCGAGGTGAAGAAAGTACCGGAGATATGTACTCGTCGGTGGACATGGTCGTAGATAAGCTGGAGAAACAAATAGAAAAGTACAAGGGTAAGTTACTGCGCCGGCGGGGTCAGGTGGAAAAAGTAGCACCTGAAGCAATGCTTCCGGAAGAGCAAATGGAAGATGAGCCGGAAGACGACGAGATTCTCGTTCGAACCAAGCGCTTCCCGGTAAAGCCTATGCCGGTTGATGAAGCCATTCTGCAAATGAACCTTCTCGGCCATAACTTTTTTGTTTTCCCCAATGCTGAAACAGAACAGATCAATGTTATTTATAAGCGTAAAGATGGGAATTACGGTCTTATTGAGCCCGAATATGAATAGTTAGATCCCGAGCGCACCCCCTAGGGGGTGCGCTCGATTGCTTATAAGGCAATGTTTCTTAACCTGTCTTTTGCGCCCGCTCATTCATTCATCTCGCCGGGCCAGGCTAACGCTCAGTCTCACGCTCCAGCGGGGTTCCCAAAATTGCTAAGCCTCATCTTTAGGACCAGATATCTCCGCAATGGCATAAACATAGGTTAGGATCTTCGAAAGCAGCTATGAGGCCATTGCCGTCCGCCGTCCTGGCTCAGGGGGCGGCCTCGCACGTCCTGTGCTCGGCCCCGCTTCCGCTTATCGACTTCGCGAAGCCTGGCCACTGCTCGATTCAATTCATTCGCTATGCGCAAAAGACAGGTTTGTCATCGGTCTTGCGCACCCCTAAGGGGTGCGTTTTTAACTTCTTGCCCATCTTAGTGCTTAATGCTAGAATAAAGTAGGTAAACTATTAGTATGCGCAGGAACCCCAGGGTTCCTTTAGGAAGGTGATTATTACCATGCTTAAAATGTTGCGTAGTCTACTGGATGATAATGCCAGAGATATAAAAAAGCTGCAGAAAACCGTGGACAAGATAAATGAATTGGAATCTTCAATGCAAGCTAAAACTGACGAAGAATTAAAAGGGCAGACGGCTGTTTTCCGGGACCGGCTGGACAAGGGTGAAACACTTGATGACCTGCTTCCGGAGGCTTTTGCCACCGTGCGGGAGGTATCCTGGCGGGTGTTGGGTATGCGGCACTTTGACGTGCAGATGATGGGCGGTATAGTACTGCACCAGGGGCGCATTGCCGAAATGAAGACCGGTGAAGGTAAAACGCTTGTAGCTACCCTGCCGGTTTACCTGAACGCCCTTTCCCACAAAGGTGTGCACGTAATTACTGTAAACGATTATCTGGCTTCCAGAGATAGCCAGTGGATGGGTCAAATTTACAACTTCCTGGGACTTTCGGTGGGTCTTATTGTGCACGGGCTGGACTGGGAACATAGAAAAGCTTCATATAACTCCGATATTACCTACGGTACCAACAATGAATTTGGCTTTGACTACCTACGGGATAATATGGCTATTCACCCTGACCAGTTAGTACAAAGGGAACTGAACTATGCCATTGTTGACGAGGTGGACAGTATCCTGATTGACGAGGCCCGGACACCACTGATTATATCCGGGCAGGCTGATAAGGCTACGGACAACTATTATAAAATGGCCCGGGTGGTGCCCAGACTAACCGGGGAAACCCATTATACCGTGGATGAAAAGGCCAATACCGTAGTGCTTACCGAAGAGGGCGTGGAAAAGGCAGAGCGCCTTTTGGGTGTGGAGAACCTGTACGATGATAATAACATGGAACTTAACCACCATTTGACTAACGCCCTTAAAGCGCATGCGCTCATGAAGCGGGACAAGGATTACGTGGTTAAAGACGGTGAAATAATTATAGTTGACGAATTTACCGGGCGGCTGATGTTTGGCCGGCGGTACAGTGACGGTTTGCACCAGGCTATTGAGGCCAAGGAAGGGGTAAAAATAGAGCGGGAGTCACAGACTCTGGCTACCGTTACCTTCCAAAATTACTTCCGCATGTATGATAAATTGGCCGGCATGACCGGTACTGCCGAAACTGAGGAAGAGGAATTCCGTAAGATTTACAAGCTGGATGTGGTGGTCATTCCCACCAACAAGCCTATGGTCAGGGAAGATATGGCCGATGTTGTTTACAAAACCGAAGATGCTAAATTCCGCAACGTGGTGGAAGAAATTGTTGAGCGGCATCAAACCGGACAGCCGGTGCTGGTGGGTACAATATCCATTGATAAATCTGAACTGCTCAGCAAAATGCTGCGTAAGCGGGGAGTACCCCACCAGGTGCTCAATGCTAAATACCATGAGCAGGAAGCTGAAATTGTTGCTCAGGCCGGCAGGTTCGGGGCGGTAACCATAGCTACCAACATGGCCGGGCGCGGAACTGATATTTTGCTGGGGGGTAACCCGGAATTCTTGGCCCTGCAGGAATTAAAACGGCAGGGCTATGAGGGTGACCTGGAAGATCCGGAACAAAAAAGACTGTATGAACAGCAGCTTTCTAAGTTTAAGCAGCTGTGTGAGGACGAACGTCGCCGCGTGGTTGAGCTGGGAGGCCTTTACATTGCGGGAACTGAGCGCCATGAGAGCCGGCGTATTGATAACCAGCTGCGTGGCCGCTGCGGCAGGCAGGGCGACCCGGGTGGAACCCAATTTTACAGTTCTATGGAAGACGATCTAATGCGGCTTTTCGGCTCGGATAACATCTCGGGCTTAATGGACAAGATGGGTATGGAAGAGGATGTCCCCATTGAGCACGGCCTTATTTCTCGCTCTCTGGAAAGTGCTCAAAAAAGGGTGGAAAACAGGAACTTTGACATCCGCAAACATGTGTTGGAATACGACGACGTAATGAACCAACAGCGGGAAGTTATCTATCAGCAGCGCAGGCAGGTGCTGGCCGGGGAAAATACGGGTGAGATTGTAAGGCAAATGATGGAGGAAGTGATCCAGAGGGCAGTGGACACTTATGCCCCGGAAGGTGTGTATCCGGAAGAATGGGACTTTGACGGCCTGCTTACTTATGCCGACCAGGTTTTTCTCCCGGACCATCAATTAACACCTGCTGATTTGGAAGAAATGGGCCGTGACGGGCTCAGGGATTTCCTCCTGCAAACGGCACAGGAAGCTTATAGTGCACGGGCTGAAGAGATGGGCGAGGAAGTGCTGCGCGAAATGGAGCGTATGGTGCTTCTGCGCATGGTGGATGAAAAGTGGATGGACCATCTCGATACTATGGATCAGTTGCGGGAAGGTATTGGCCTTAGGGCGTATGGCCAAAAAGATCCACTTATAGAGTATAAATTTGAAAGTTACCAGATGTTTGAAAATATGGTGGCGAGCATTCAGGAAGATGTAGTTCGCTATGTTTTCAGGGTCAATGTGGTGCAGGAACCGGAGCAGAAACAGCACAATGTGGTGGAAAATAAGTATGCTGAAGAAGGCCCGGCGCAGCCGATTCGCAGAGAGAAAAAAGTAGGGCGTAACCAGCCCTGCCCGTGCGGCAGCGGCAAAAAATATAAAAAATGTTGCGGCCGCAATTAAACAGCAGAGAAAGAGGAGAAGAAGATGATTACCGATCTAAAAAAGGAATTAGAAAACCTTAATCAACGCATTGCAGATTTGAGGGTGTCTCTTTGACATACCTACTAAAAAGCAGGAGATAGATGAATCAGAAGGCCAAATGCAAAAACCGGACTTTTGGGACGACCAGGAAAATGCACAGAAGGTGACTCAGCGGGTTGCCGACATAAAGGACAGGGTTACGGCTTTTGAAGAAGTAGAAAGGGTTTATGAAGACCTCACCGCGATGGCTGAATTGATAGAGGAAGAGGAAGATGCCGGCCTGGACGGTGAGGCATCAGCTGAGTTGCAAGGGTTGCAGCGCAGGCTGGGAAAAATGGAACTGGAAGTTTTGCTGGGCGGCCCCTACGACAGCAATAACGCCATTATATCCCTCCATGCCGGAGCAGGGGGGACCGAGGCGCAGGACTGGGTGGATATGCTGCTGCGTATGTATACTCGCTGGGCCGAGGAACGCGATTACAAGGTGAATGTGTTGGATATGCTGCCCGGTGATGAAGCCGGAACCAAAAGCGTTACCGTGGCTATAGAAGGCAAGCGCGCCTATGGCTACCTGAAGTCCGAAAAGGGCGTGCACAGGCTTGTCCGCATTTCCCCTTTCGACACAGCAGGCCGCCGGCATACCTCCTTCGCCTCCGTGGATGTACTGCCGGAAGTGCAGGAAGATATTGCTGTGGAAATAAATTCAGAAGATCTGAAGGTAGACACCTACCGTTCCGGCGGTGCCGGCGGGCAGCACGTGAATAAAACAGATTCCGCGGTGAGGATAACCCATATCCCCACCGGGATAGTGGTACAGTGCCAGAGCGAGCGTTCACAGTTAACAAACAGAAACACCGCCATGAAACTCTTAAAATCTCGCCTGGTGGACCTGGAGCTGCAAAAGAAGGAAGAGGAATTGGTCACCATGCGTGGTGAGCAAATGGAAATAGCTTGGGGAAGCCAAATACGTTCCTATGTGTTCCACCCCTATCGTATGGTTAAGGACCACCGTACCAATGAGGAAGTAGGCAACATTGATGCAGTAATGGACGGCAACATCGACCAATTTATGTCAGCATACCTGCAAAAATTGGCCCGGGGTTAACCCCGGGCCCAATAAGTTAACGATTAGTGCCAGGCACTAATCGTTAACTTATTGGATATTAGTACTGAAAAGAGGTGTCGTTATGGGCCGTGAGCGACGCGTAGAGTACGAAGGTGCAATATATCATGTAATCCAGCGGGGAAATAACCGCAATACTATCTTCGAGAAGGATATAGATAAACATTACTTATTAAAGAAGTTACGTACTTATAAGGAAAAGGCAGGGTATATGTTGTTTGGTTATGTGATTATGAATAATCACTATCATTTAATCCTGCAGACGATGGATCAACCCTTAAATAAAGTAATGCACCTGGTTAATAATTCCTACAGTAAATATTATAACTTAGTGCGAAAACGTTCCGGACATGTTTTTGAGGGCAGGTATAAGGCAAAATTAGTACAGGATGAGAGGTATGTTTTGACTTTGCTCAGGTATGTGCACCAAAATCCGGTGCGGGCGGGGTTGTGCAAGTATGTGTGGCAGTACCATTGGAGTAGTGACGCGTATTATAGGAAACACTTGGACACCTTTGTTGACACAGATTTGATTTTGGACTTGTTTTCCTCCAAACGGGCGGAAGCAGTAAAGAAATATATACAGTTAATTGATAAGGCAGGAACAAAAGACTTTGATGCGGTTAATTTCATTGGCGATCTTATAAAATATGGTAAAGATTTAGATAGGATTTTATTGGAAACAGATGTGAGCCCACAGGATTATGAGTTAATCAAATGCGGATCGCGCAAACGGTATTTGACACCTTATAAGGCTGCTTATGCTAAAAAAGCTTTGGATTATGGCTATAGTCTCGGTAGGATTGCAAAGAATATAAACTTGTCTAAACCTGCTCTTTGCAAATTAATTAAATAAGTTAACGGATGGTGCCTGGCACTAAGTGTTAACTTATTGGGTGGTGATTTTGTATGTCCAAGTATAATGACGACAACAATGCCGGTTATGATGATGAGTTAGAAGATGAGTTTGATGAAGAGTTAGAAGAGATGCGGCGCGGGCGGTCGGTGTTGGTGCGTATTGTGGCATTTTTTACGGCCGTAGCATTTCTGGGGTTGGTGGTGCTTACTTCGCTGCCTGCTTTTAGGGCGCCTTTGTCGGAGTTGGTTGCTGATTCATTGCAGTTAGAACAAGACATTGACGTAAAGCAGCTGCAAAAAGCTGTAGTGCAGATCGATGTAGTGGCGCGGGAGTCTATTACAGCGCAGCAAAAGTCGGGCACGGGTTTTAATATTGATTCCCGGGGTGTTATTGTTACTAACTACCACGTCATTGAGAATGCACAAAATATGACAATTAAGTTCCCTAACGGAGAAATTTTCAAGGCTGACCGCTGGTCAAGCAGGCCTGAAATTGATCTGGCTGTAATTAGCCTGAAAGGGGAGGGTCTTCCGGCTGTCCCCCTGGACAGTTCCGGTTTACCGTCGCGGGGGGATAAAATACGGGTAGTAGGTAATCCTCTGGGGTTAAATAATATTGTGGCCGAAGGTAGGGTGAAGGATTATCTACAGCTTAAAAATAGGCCCGGGCGTATTTTTACCATCGACGCTCCTATTTTCCATGGTAACAGCGGCAGTCCGGTGTTTAACCGGGAGGGCCGTGTGGTAGGGGTGGTTTTTGCCACCTGGAATCGGGAGTCAGAGGGTGAAACAAATAAAGAAGGACTGGCCATACCTGTACAGGAGGTACTGCAAATGAATAGAAGCTTTTTGTAATTTTTCCCCGTATCAATACCCGGGGCTTTTTTTTCGACAAAAGGGGAGGAAATTTTCTCCGCTGGTAGAAGTGTTTTATTTTATTCATCTTGTTATTTAATACCTGTAAATCATTCGGGATATGCTACCGTCAACGGCTTTACAGTAGGAGGCGGAGAGATGTTTCCGTGAAACTAAAATCAGTGGTGGAATTTATTTGGGTTACAGCCGGGGTGATCATAATTGCCCTGGGGTTAGATATGTTTCTGATTCCCAATAAAATAGCCGCCGGAGGTGTCAGTGGTGCCGCCACGGTGGTGCATTATGTTTTAGGCCTGCCGGTGGGGCTGACCATGTTATTCATGAATATCCCGCTTTTTGCCATGGGGGTTTACCGCCTGGGGCTTTCATTCGGATTTCGTTCTCTGTACGGCACGCTGGCCTTATCGGTTGCTATTGACGGTATGGCACGTTTTCTGCCGGTTCCTACGCAGGAGCCCCTTTTGGCCAGCCTTTACGGAGGTGCCATGGTGGGTTTGGGGCTGGGATTGGTATTCCGTTACCGGGGCACTACCGGGGGAACTGATCTAGCGGCGGCTGTACTGCGCAGTTATACCGGTATCAATATTGGCCAGCTGCTTTTTATGGTGGATGCGCTGGTGGTACTGGCGGCAGGGTTGACCTTTCACAGCTGGGAACTGGCTATGTACGCGCTGCTGACCATTTTTGTTACCGCCTGGGTTATTGATTTGGTGCAGGAGGGGATTAGCTATGCCAAAGCCTTTTTTATCATTTCAGCCAGAACGGATGATATTGCCGAGGCTATTTTAACACGGCTGGACCGGGGCGTTACTGCTTTAAAGGGTCAGGGGCTTTATACTAGGACCGACCGGGACGTGCTGTTGACGGTGGTTAATCGCTCGGAAGTGAGCAGGTTGAAGGAAGTAGTCTATGAAATTGACCCTGCGGCATTTCTTATCCTGACCGATGTGCGGGAAGTGCTGGGCGAGGGATTTAAAAATTATAGACACGAGTGAAGCCGTTCAGTGTGAGTTGTTAGTGGTTGGGTTGGAAATCAGATAACAGATTTTATGGAGGTACACAAATGGACGAACAAACCATTTCGGCCCTGGAAGGCAGGGCTAAGGCAATCCGCAGGCATGTAGTAAAAATGATTGGTGAGGCAGGTTCCGGTCACCCGGGCGGCTCTCTTTCGGCGGCGGATATAGTCACGTCCCTTTATTTTAATGTGATGCATATTGACCCGCAAAGGCCCCACTGGGAGGATCGCGACCGTTTTGTGCTGTCTAAAGGACACGCGGCACCCGTTCAGTATGCAGCCCTGGCGGAAAGGGGATATTTTCCGGTGGAAGAACTAACGGGTCTGCGCAAGCTTGGCAGCCCGCTGCAGGGGCACCCGGATATGAAGAAGGTGCCTGGAATTGAAATGTCCACCGGTTCCCTGGGACAGGGGCTTTCCGCTGCCAACGGTATGGCGCTGGCCGGAAGGCTGGACGGTAAGGATTACAATGTATATGTACTGTTGGGAGACGGGGAAATTCAGGAAGGGCAAGTCTGGGAAGCTGCCATGGCCGCGGCACATTACAAGCTGGATAATGTAATTGCCTTTTTAGATCATAACGGTTTTCAAATAGACGGCCCGGTGAAGGAAATAATGTCTCCCGAGCCGGTGGCTGAAAAATGGAAAGCCTTTGGCTGGGACGTGCAGGTGATTGACGGCCACAATATAAAGGAGATTATCGCGGCGACCGAAAAATGCCGGGCGGTAAAAGACAAGCCCAGTATGATTATTGCTGAGACTGTTAAAGGTAAAGGGGTTTCCTTTATGGAGGATAAGGTGGAGTGGCACGGCGCCGCCCCCAAAGCGGATGAAGTAGAGAAAGCTTTGCAGGAACTGGCTTAAGGAAAGGAGATAGGAAGGATTATGACGGAAAAAATGGCGACCCGCGAAGCCTATGGGAAGGCTCTGGTGGAATTAGGCGGGGAAAACAGTGATATAGTGGTATTGGACGCGGACCTGGCCAAGTCCACTAAAACCATAAATTTCAGCAAGCAATTTCCTGACCGTTTTTTTGACATGGGCATAGCGGAGCAAAACATGATGGGCACCGCCGCCGGGTTGGCTGCCACCGGTAAAGTCCCCTTTGCCAGCTCCTTTGCGGTTTTTGCCAGCGGCAGGGTATATGATCAGGTGCGCAACAGTATTAGTTATCCGGCTTTGAATGTGAAAATAGGAGCTACCCATGCCGGCATCACGGTAGGTGAGGATGGGGCATCTCACCAGGCAGTGGAAGATATTGCGTTAATGAGAGTGCTGCCCAATATGACCGTATTTGTCCCCGCAGATGGACCTTCCACTATAGCGGCGGTGAGGGCAGCGGTGGAAATAGACGGACCGGTTTACATAAGACTTGGCCGCTCCAAAGTTCCTGTACTGCACGGTGGTGACCTGGATTTTGCGCCCGGCAAATCTATCGAGCTACGTTCCGGTAAGGACGTCACCATAATAGCCTGTGGTATTATGGTGGCCGAAGCCATGGAAGCTGCGGAGAGTTTGGAAAAGGAAGGTATTGACGCAGCTGTTTTGGACATGCATACCGTGAAACCTCTTGATGTGGCGGCGGTAATTAAGGCCGCTAAAGTAACGGGGGCGGTGGTTACTGCCGAAGAACACAGCATTATCGGCGGTCTGGGCGGCGCGGTGGCAGAGGTGCTGGGTGAGACAGTCCCGGTACCCTTAATGAGAGTGGGTATCCCTGATGTTTTCGGAGAATCCGGCAAGCCTGAAGAGCTCTTGGATAAATATGGTCTTAGGGCCGCCGATATTGAGAAAGCTGCCAGAGATGCCATTAGTAGGAAAAGGTAAAAATTGTAAATAATTCCCCCTTTATAGGGGGTTTTGCTTTTTTTAAAGGAATTAGACGATGGGCGTCGAATTGTTGAGCCGAGGTGGATGTAGCAATGATTCAAATGTACAATGTTTCCAAAACATACGAAAATGAAGTTAAAGCTTTGAACGATGTTACCTTGCATATTGCTAAAGGTGAGTTCGCCTTTTTAGTAGGTTCCAGTGGTGCCGGAAAGAGCACTTTAATAAAATTAATATGCCGGGAAGAATTGCCTACCAGGGGACAAGTTCTTTTTAACGGCAAAAATGTAGTCCGCTACAAAGGAAAAGAAATTCCTCTGCTGCGGCGTAAAATAGGCATGGTCTTTCAAGATTTTCGCCTGCTGCCCCAAAAAACGGTGTTTGAGAATGTGGCTTTTGCCCTGCAGATTGCCGGTGTGGGCAGAAAGGAAATTCGCAGGGCCGTTCCGCCGGTGCTAAAGTTGGTAGGCCTGGAAAACAAGACAGAAATGATACCGGCCAAACTATCCGGCGGTGAGCAGCAAAGGGTCAGCATAGCCAGGGCCATTATTAACAAGCCCTCTTTAATTATAGCGGACGAGCCCACGGGTAACCTTGACCCGGATACTTCCTGGGATATAGTTAAACTTTTTTCGGATATAAACCGGAGGGGAACTACCGTATTGGTGGCTACCCATGCCTGGGATATTGTGGATGCCATGAAACGACGGGTAATTACCCTTGCGGGAGGGCGTTTGGTGAAACAAGGGGAAAGGGGGGCAAAGGCCCTTTGAGTCTCAACAATATTTCCTATTACTGGGTAGAGGCCTTTAAATCCCTATACCGGAACAGTTGGCTTTCCCTGGCTGCAGTGGGTACTATTATAATCTCACTGTTTATTTTGGGTAGCTCAGTGCTGCTGGTGCTTAATGTAAATCATTTGGCGGACCGGGTGGAGTCCGGCGTTGAAATAAGTGTTTTTGTGCAAGAAAGTGTTTCCGGGGAGGAACTGGTGGATCTTGGAGAGCAGATAAAATTTCTGGGCGGGGTGGAGAGCGTAAATTTTATATCCCGTGAGCGTGCTCTGGAAGAAATGAAAGAAAGTTTCGGAGAAAGGCAAGATGCTCTGGCAGGCCTGGAAGAAGAAAATACTCTCCCCGATTCATACCGTGTAAAGGCCCTTTCCACTGATTTGGTGCCATCTGTGGCTAAAAAGATCGAAGACCTGCACGGTGTGGAGGGTGTGCGCTATGGCCATGGAGTGGTGGAAAAACTTTTGGTTCTTTCTCAGTGGGTGCGTACCATGGGTCTGGCCATCGTGGTTCTCCTGGGAGTAGCCGCTGTATTTCTTATTGCCACTACCATCCGGTTGTCAGTGTATGCCCGCCGACAGGAAATAGGCATTATGAGGATACTGGGGGCCACCAACTGGTTTATACGTATGCCCTTTATGTTGGAGGGGATGTTGTTAGGTTTGTTGGGAGGACTGGTTACCTCAGGTGTCATTTATTTGGGCTATAGCACACTGGTGCTGAGGGTAAATGAAACTTTATCGTTTATACAGTTAATTAATCAACCACAAATAATAAATTATACCTTGCTGGGAATTACGGCGCTGGGTTTGTTGCTGGGCATCTTGGGAAGCGCCATATCGGTGAGGAAATTTCTTAAAATCTGACGTTTTGGGGGGATATGTAGGTGGGTTCCGGTTTGACGAAAAGAGTCTTTGTACTGTCGCTTGCTCTTTGTTTAGCTGGTGGGGGCCTTGGGGTTGCATACGGTGACGACCTGGATCAATTGTTACAGCAAAAACGTATACAGCTGGAACAAAAAAGGCAGGACCTGCGGGAACAAAAACAAACTGTAACTAGTTACACATCCCAGGTAGTGGCCCTTAATGCCAATATAAATCAAAAAAGGCAGCAAATACAAGAACTTAGTTCCAGAATGGACACGGCCTTAGTTGCCCTTCGCTCTACGGAAACCGAGCTGGAAGAAGCAATAACCGAGCTTAATGAAAAGGATAAAATACTGCGGGAGAGGGTGCGGGCCATGTACGAGAGTGGCCCGGTAAGTTATCTGGAAGTACTGCTGGCCTCCGAGGATTTCAGTGATTTTGTTAATCGCTATGAAATGCTCAAATGGGTGGTAGCCCAGGATTCTGAACTCATCAAAGAATGCCAGGAACAGAGAGAGGAATTGGAGCAAAAAAAGAAAGGATTGGAAGAGCAGCGTGATGCCATAGCCTCTTTAATTGAGCGGCAGGACCGGGCCAGAAAGGAATTGGCTGACCGTAACGCGGCCAAGCGTACCCTTTTAGCCTCGGCCGAGGAAAATCTTACCCGCTACCAGGCCGAAGTGCGCCGTTTAGAGGCAGAAGAAGAACAAATCGTGCAATCCATAGCCCGGAGAAACAGTGACGGGAGTATGCCCCGCGTATCGGGTGACTTTCAATGGCCTACCCCCGGGTATGCCACTATTACTTCTCCCTTTGGCTACCGTATACACCCTATTTTAAAAACAAGAAAATTACATACCGGAATGGATATTGCTGTCCCCTGGGGAGTGAACGTACTTGCAGCCCAGAGCGGCAGGGTGATCAGTGTTACCACTATGACGGGCTACGGAAAAGTAGTTATGCTTGAGCACGGTGATAATCTTACTACATTGTATGCCCATCTTTCGTCGCAGTTGGTCAACAATGATCAGTGGGTAACAGCCGGTCAGGCCATAGGCAAGATCGGAAGTACCGGATGGTCAACCGGGCCTCACTTGCACTTTGAAGTACGTGAGAACGGAAATGCGGTAAATCCTCGTAACTATATTTAAATCCCGCCGGGAGCGGGATTTTTTGTTCTACGTTTTTTAATTGTAATTTATGGTATATTAAAGTAGTATAATAAGCGTATGCAGGTTAAACAGAAGATTGGCAGGTGTTAAAACACAGAATGAGAAATCCTTACGGAAGGCAGCGTGGATTTGCAAAGGGAGCTATCTCTATACTGGCCGTTTTGTTGTTTGCCGGTATTTTCTTTGCCGGGGGAGTAATAGCCAGCAATTACAAACATGCGGGCAATTTGATCAAAGTATATTCCCTGGTTAAGTCGCAATACCTGAAAGAGGTTAATACAACAAAACTGGTGGATGGAGCTATAGGGGGTATGGTGGAGTCACTCGATGACCCTTATTCAGCTTATTTGGATGCGGAAACTTATGCCCATTTACAGGAGCAGATTCGAGGTACCTTTGGCGGGCTGGGCATCTTAGTGGGCATGACGGAGGATTATCTTACCGTGGTACGATCCTTTGAGGGCACACCCGCTGCTGAGGAAGGAATAGAGCCCGGTGACAAAATACAGTCTATAGACGGTAAAAATGCCCGGGGAATGGACCTGGAAACGGCGGTAGGGGTTATGCGTGGTCCCGTGGGGACCAAGATTGAACTTACCCTGATTAGAGATGGCAGGGAATCGCCTTTGCATGTAACTCTTACCCGCGAGGAAATAATTGTGCCCACGGTGGTGGGAAGCATGGTGGAGGGGACAAAAGTAGCCCATGTGGCTATCGCCCAGTTTAATGAAAAGACTCCCGGGGAATTGGAATCTGCCCTTAAGAAAGTAAAGAAAGACGGAATGAGGGCGCTTATTTTGGATTTACGTAATAACCCGGGCGGAGAATTGATTGCGGCCAAGGAAGTGGCTGATAAATTAATTCCTGAGGGGCCGGTGGTTACGGTAGACTACCGGGCCGGTGAAGATCATACTTATAAAGCTGATGACCGGTATCTGGATATACCGTTGGTGGTGTTGGTGAATGGAAACAGTGCCAGTGCATCGGAAATAGTAGCCGGGGCAGTTAAAGATACCGAGGTGGGTAAGCTCCTTGGCACCACTACCTTTGGTAAGGGAATTGTGCAAACGGTATTTCCGCTGGATAATGGGGCGGCCTTAAAGCTTACCACGGCCCGTTATCTTACGCCGGATGGCCATAACATTCACGGAAAAGGGATTACCCCGGATATAACTGTGCCTGAGGAGCCTAAAAACAGGGAAGATATACAACTTCAAAAAGCAGTGGAATTGCTCAAAAAATAGTAAACCGTATTCCCTTTCCATTTATTTAGGAGTGAAAAAGTGTTTCCTTTTAGCCAGGTAATGCCGGTCATACTACTCAAAATGTTGACCATGTTTGTTCACCCCATTTTTTGGTTGGTGGTGGGCTTGGTGGGGTTGCAATATAAGCGTATGGCAGCCGTAAAAGAGAATATGTTCGGTATCCAGGCCGGGGGAGGCGTCTGGCGTGATGTAGCAGTGGCCACAATATTTGGTCTGGCCGGGGGTGTCCTGGGCAGCGTGCTGATGGTGGTCATAGGGCTCACCCTTACAGAATCCGGTTTAATGTACCTGTGGCCCGTGGCCATACTGCTAATGCTGATAAACGCACGCTTTTTGTGTTTTGCCTATGCCGGGGGAATACTGGCTTTGGGTAAGCTGCTATTTGGTTTTCCACCGGTGAATATTTCCCAGGTGTTGGCGCTGGTGGCCATTTTGCACATGGTGGAAAGCCTTCTTATTTTGTTTAGCGGCCATCTGGGTGCGGTTCCTGCGTATTTTAAAGATCGTAGGGGGAAAGTAGTAGGCGGTTTTACTCTGCAAAAATTTTGGCCCATACCCATTGTCGCCCTGGCCATAATGGGGGCGAGTGGCGCTGCCGGGCAAGGAATTCAGATGCCCGAGTGGTGGCCACTTTTAAAGCCCGGGGTGGAAGGTGACCCGGACACCCTTGTGTATGCGATGATTGCTGTTGTGGCCGGGCTGGGGTACGGCGATCTGGCCATTGCCAGGAACCCGCGGGAAAAGAGCAAGCTTTCTGCGGTTTTTCTGGCTGTGTACAGCATAATATTACTGTTTTTAGCGGTGGCAGCAGATAATTCTGGATTTATGGCGCTGGTGGCGGCACTGTTTTCTCCGCTGGGACATGAAGCGGTAATTTATCTGGGGCGCAAATTAGAATTTACCCAGGAACCCCTGTATGCCCCCCACCCGGATGGACTGCGGGTGTTGGATGTGGTGCCCGGTACCAAGGCCTGGCACGCAGGGATACGGTCCGGTGATATATTGGTGGCTGTTAACAACATACCGGTGCAGACCCGGAGCCAGTTTGAATATGCTTTAAGTTTTTGGACGGGCACGGTGGAATTGGGCTATATAAGTGAACAAGAAGGTGCCTATAAGAGAGAATTGGTACCTTCCCCTACCCCGGGACAGCCGTTTGGCCTGCTGCCTATCCCGGAAGGGCATGAAAGTAACTACCTGCCGTTGGAAACAGCAGGCCCCTTGGGCCGGTGGTGGGGTGAGTTTTGGCAAAGGATATCTGGAGAGAAATAGGCAAAATTGCCGTTGACAGGTGGGAAATGATAAGGCTATAATCAGATAAAGGAATCATGAAGGTTCCATTATCTCACCATTAAAAAGGGGCCACGGAGGTCCGTCCGTGAGGGCGTGTACATCCCTGGGCTTTTTTTGCTTTAAAAGGTTGTTTTTTAACCGGGAGGTGAATGCAAGGTATGTGTGAAGCTAATGCATATATCCGTCAGGATGGAAAAGAGGAACTCCTTTTAGAAATGGTTGACCGCGTTATGCCGCATGAAGATGGTATAATGCTGGAAGACATTTTCGGGCGCCGTAAAATTGTAAAGGCTAAGATCGCGGAATTAGCCCTGGTGGACCACAGAATAGTATTAGAGACAGAAGATTAAATCAGTATGATCAATGTACCTGCTCCGGCAAAAAGAGCAGGTATTTTTATTTTTTTGACGAATTAGCTAAATTAACCAATTAAGTCTTGTTATGGAGGGAGACTTTATGCAAATCGCTCACGAGCACTTGCAGTCGCTCCTGGAAATTAGTAGAATGCTTAACTCACAGTTTGAAGCAGATAATTTATTAGAGTTGGTGTTAGATAAAGCTATGCATGTTGTTTCCGCTGAGGCGGGGACGCTCTGGATGCTGGAAGAAGAAGGATACTTGGCTCCTTTGGTAGCCCGGGGGCCCAAATCTGAAGGTTTAAAGGGGCTGCGTTTGAAGCCCGGGGAAGGTTTGGCCGGGCAAGTCGTTGTCAATGATGAGCACTGTTTGGTTGAAGATGTGCGTAAAGATCCTAATTGGTCTTCGCGTTTTGATGATTCTACCGGCTTTATAACCAAGTCCCTGTTATGCATTCCTTTAAGAGGCAGGGAGGATGTAATAGGCTGTCTACAATTAATTAATAAGCAAGGGCAAGGATATTTTGGCCGGGCTGATCTGGAAGTGGCCCAATATTTCGCCGGTCAGGCAGCTATTTCCCTGGAGAACAGCCGCATGTATACCTGGCAAAAGGGCCTAATGCATAGTTTGCTCCGTGTGCTGGCCTCCGCTCTGGATGCACGCGACCATTATACTGCCGGCCATTCGGAACGGGTTTGCCGTTATTCGGTTTTAACAGGTGCGGAGCTGAATTTTTCTAAAGTAGATCTGGAGGCATTGGAAAGGGCGGCGTTATTACATGATGTGGGGAAAATCGGTGTGCGTGATACCGTTTTGCTCAAAGAAGGCCCACTGGATAAGAATGAATGGGAGGATATGAAGAGCCATGCCCAAAAAGGGGCAAAGATCTTAGAAGGTGTGGAACCTGTCCATCTCGCAGGGAAACTCTTTGAAGGGGCTTTATATCACCAGGAAAAATATGACGGCAGTGGATATCCCCAGGGCGTGAAAGGGGAAGATATTCCACTGGTGGGACGCATTATAGCTGTCGCTGATACCTTTGATGCCATAACCACAGACCGTCCTTATCGCAAAGGGGCCAGCTTTGCGGATGCCCTGGCGGAAATACGGCGCTGTGCGGGAACACAATTTGATCCGGCGGTGGCAGACGCTTTCAGAAGGGCTATGCTAAAGGAATATAATCTTGTCCAACAGGTGGAATCTTGATTATCGCCTTTCGCCCGCGGCATAGGGATAGATTGCATGATAAACTGGGTTTGACGAGTATTTACTTGAAAGGGAAGAGCATCCTGAATAAATTTTCAGGAAGCATTTAATCGCGATGGGAGGCTTACGTGATGCAGGAGGTAGTTGACCGGCTGGTTGGCAAGGGTCCTTTGCCAAACTTCAATAGAATTGTGGGCATGTATGGAAATTCCCGGATGCTGGTTGCCATTCCCCATTTCAATGTTGACTTACCTTCCGGTCAGCATGCCCACGCAAGTTACGAGTTCTTAATTCCTTCTATGACCATGGCTTTTGGTATTATTGAAAACGAGGGTTTTGTTGGTGCAAAGGATTGCATAGTTCCTATAAATCCGGGGCAATTCCACGGTGCAAGCCGGCTTCAACCCGGAGTTCATTTTATTTCCCTGGCGGTCGATAACCGCCTTATGGATGAAGTGACTCAGCAGGTATTCGGCAAACAAAGGGTCTTCTTTGACAACGAGAATACAAAAATAGACTTTAATTTGCGAATGTTGATTCGCCTTTTCGTAAACGAGGCCCAAAATAAACAGTCCGGATACCGGTTTGTGCTAGATCATCTTAGCCAGCAGATTACCATTTACCTTCTGAGAACGATTAAGAACGACATCCAAAGCACGGTGGTCAAAACCGGTCAACCGGTTCCGAATGCAAGAAAAGACATCGATAAGGCCATCGATTTTCTCCATGAGAATTATAACCGGGATTTTTCCCTTAACGATCTGGCCGAAGTTTCCAGTTTCAGCCTCTATCACTTTGCCCGCATCTTTAAGAAGGAAACCGGAAAAACACCGTACAGGTATTTTCTCGAGATAAAAATTGAAAAAGCCAAACAACTACTTGAGAGTGGGAAAACAACAGTGACGGAAACCGGCTATAGGTGCGGGTTCAGCTCTTCCAGCCATTTTTCCCGTGTGTTTAGAAGGATGGTAGGTATGTGCCCGTCGGAGTATTGCAGGACATTTTCGGACAAGGACGTATCCGGTTAGGGAATACGCAGTAGTTAAAAAGCTGGAAAAATTAAAAAGCGCGCATTAAGGTAACTGATTTAATGCGTGTCTTTTTTTGTTATTTTGGATAATAAGCGCAAAAAGTGGGCAGGCACCGGTTTTGTAATCGGAGCTTGTTCTTTTTTTGTGCATATTACCTTCGCACAGGCTGTAGCTCGAAATAAGGGCGACTAGGGTTTAGATGGGGTAACCCCCCCTGAACCGAGTCTTCTTTCTCTGTCTCATGATTTGCCTTCCCGATTTTATGGTAGGGATAATAATTCAGCAATGACACTCAAGAATATAGCAATGAGAAGCAAGCTTGAGACGACCGTTTTTGCTAGATTTATATAAGCGATTTAACGGTTTTCCATGTTTGAAGTCTTAGTCTATAAGGTGTGTTCACCGGGGGATCTGGGAAAAAAGTCCCGGGTTGATTAATTTAAAAGGTTGATTGTTAAAAGGGAGGGAGAAAAATGGTTTATTACTCTTCAAGCGGAAGACTACAAGCTCCAAAATGTAAGAAGCAGCATTTTACAGTTTTAATAACCTTAGTCGTAATGCTTTTTGGCATGTTTGCCTACATGCCCGGCGAAGCTAATGCCCAGGATACGGACCCGCCGGTGTGGGAGGCTGTTTATGCGGACAATCCGGGCTACACATCGTTCCAGCTGTCACTCCAGGCGGATGAAGACAGCACCGCTTACTACGTGGTCCTGGAAGACGGGACAGCCGCTCCCGACGCGCAACAGGTCAAGGCAGGCAAGGACGGCACTGGAGCGTTTGTAGGGTACATGCGCAAAGGCTACATGGATTTGACTGCCAACACAGAATATGAATACGGAGTGGGCCAGTTAACTCAAGGGACGGCCTATGATGTTTATGTTGTTGCTGAAGATAGCGAGGCCAATCTGCAGACCGGCCCGGTGAAAAAAGACGTCACAACCTTGTTGTCTCCGGATACGGACCCGCCGGAATGGGCCAGTGGTTACCCGAAAGTCACAGGCATCCAGGCTACGGAGTTAACGCTGTTGGTAGATACCAATGAGGCCGGTTGTAAAGCCAGCTACGTGGTCCTGGAGGAAGGCGCGGGTGCCCCCGGTGCGGAGCAAGTCAGGGATGGGCTGGACAGCACGGGTGCCCCAGTGGCCGGTGACCGCCGGGGTTTCACCCTTTTGACCGGCTCCGGCGAATTCGGCGCCAATATTTTCGGATTGAATCCCGGGACGGTTTATGACATTTATGTAGTGGCCAATGATAGCAAGGGGAACCTGCAGGGCGCCCCGGTGACTTACGTAGTAACGGCAGAAGGCGGCACCACCACTAAAGAATGGACGGTTAACGTGACTACAGCACCGCCCGAGGTCCCGATCTGGCCCCAGGGCAGCAGTGTTTGGGCATCGGAGGTAGCAGAAACCGGCCTGACTCTAAACTGGTCACAAGCTGATGATAATATAGAAGTTACGCTATACAGGATATATTGTGACGGAAGTGTGGAGGATACGGTAGCCGGGAATGTATACAACTACAGCGTGACAGGTTTGTCCCCGGGCACTCCGTATATGTTTAAGGTGGAAGCCGGAGACGGAGAGGGCAATTGGACTTCTACGGGCCCGGCCACGATAGATATTACCCTCCCTGACGGTAACTGGGAAAAAGTTTGTGCCGGGAACCGGAATACCGAAGCCCTGGCCGGTGACGGCACTTTGTGGGGCTGGGGTAACAATTCCGTTGGACAGGTAGGCGACGGCAGCACACACAGCACCAGCAGTCCCGTTCCCTTAAATGCCGGTGGCCAGTGGCTTTCCCTGGTTTGTGGCGATGACCACAGTCTAGCCTTGAAATCCGACGGTACCCTCTGGACCTGGGGCAATAATACTTTCGGTCAATTAGGTATTGGGCCCGATGATACCTACCCGCATGCACAGCACGAACCGATCCGGCTAGGTACTGATGATGACTGGGTGCACATTGCCGCCGGTTACGAGTGCAGTGCTGCCGTAAAATCCGACGGTACCCTGTGGACCTGGGGCAGGAATAAATATGGCCAATTAGGTCTGGGTGATACTGCTGACAGGGATGTTCCAACTCAAGTTGGAACTGATAACGACTGGCATGCTGTCTTCCTTGGAGGAGGCGGTTTTGGAGTTCATGCTTTAGCCATTAAAAATGACGGTACTTTATGGGCTTGGGGTTATGACGGCTGGGGCCAGTTGGGTAATGGTAGTGCTTCCGATTCCAATGCCCCAATTAGAATAGGAACGGGCAGTGATTGGATACATGCTTCTGTGGGAAAGGACTTTTCACTGGCCATAAAGTCCGACGGCACCCTGTGGGGTTGGGGTTACAATGAATTTGGTCAACTAGGTAGTGATCCCACAGAAGATACTATGTTTGATTCTCCTGTTAAGATAAATGCAGATACTGACTGGGCCACTGCAGAGGCAGGGATTGACCACATCTTGGCGATAAAAAAGAACGGTACTTTATGGGCCTGGGGCAATAACGTTTGTGGTCAGTTAGGTACTCTGCCCATAGAAAGTGAAAGATATACCCCTACCGAAGTTGGCGGTACCAACTGGTGCGGCATTTCCGCCGGTAATCGTGACAGCTTTGCCATCAAATCTGACGGCAGCTTATGGTCCTGGGGTATGAATGGTATTGGCCAGTTGGGTGACGGGACAACTGATAACCATTGTTTGCCCGCAGAAATAAGTGCAACGGTATCGGCGAGCAATGAAGCCGAAATTACCGCTTACAGCTTTACCGAGCAGACCGGCCCGGCAACCATTGATGCCAATTCGGGCACCATTACCATCGAAGTTGTCTACGGTACCGATTTAACAAGCCTGGTAGCGACCTTCGGGCTGTCTGAAGGGGCAAGTGTAGCGGTGAACGGTACACCACAGGTAAGCGGTACGACCACAAATGACTTTTCAAATCCCGTAACCTATGTCGTGACCGCAGAAGACGGTTCCACCACCAAAGAATGGATGGTTACGGTAACGGTAGCGGCAACGCCTATTTATCAATGGACAGAGTCGAACATCGACACTACGATCAATTTCTTTGGCGCCACTTATGACGGGACCAATTTCGTGGTGGTAGGAGCTTACGGCAACGTATTAACCTCGCCGGACGGCATTAATTGGACCAGGCAGGATTCTTCCTCTACGGGGACTTATGGGCTGCTGCGTGGGGTTGTCTCCGGCGGAGGCGTTATCGTCGCCGTGGGACAAACTGAATGGGTAGGTGACACTCCGTATGGGAACATCATCTACTCCACAGACCACGGCGAAACTTGGACCAGGGCGGAAATCGCTTACACTAATTCACTCCGGAGAGTCGTTTACGGTAACGGCCGGTTTGTCGCAGTGGGTGAAGATATCATTCTAACTTCGGAAAACGGGGCGGACTGGACCTGTTCAGAAATATCCTCGGGGAATACCTATAACCAGTGGGGTGTCACCTTCGGCAACGGAGTTTTTGTGGCCACCGAATATAATAACTGCCGGGCACGAACTTCCGTTGACGGGTTGACCTGGAGTGACCCGGTGAGCATGGTGGATCCTACGGGATTCACGAGGGTTACCGGAGTCGGGTTCGGAGAAGGTGCCTTTATAGCTGTTGGAGATTCCGGGATTATACGTACCTCTCAGAATGGGGTTAACTGGAATGAAGGGAATTCCGGTGTTTCCACATTCTTAAAAAATGTAGCTTATGGTGGTGGATTATTTACGGCCGTTGGGCTTAATGACACCATTCTTATTTCCGATGACGGAGAAAACTGGAACAGCATACCGGGACCTCATTCATTTACCGGCTATTGGGATGCGGCTTACGGGAATGACACCTTCGTGCTCGCGGGAAGCGGGGGGATGATTGTCCAATCTAATACATTTACCGCATTAGAACAGACAGACGCACAGGGGGTAGCGCTAGACAAGGCAGCGCTTACCTTTGATGTGATCAATGGCGATAACATCACTCAAGACAGTATAAAAGAAGATTTGAGCCTGGTAACCGCCGGTGCCAACGGCACAACCATCAACTGGAGCGTAACGCCGGATGAAGGTTGGATCAATACGGCCACCGGAGCGGTTACCAGACCGACCAGTACCCGGGGAGACATAACAGTCACCCTTACGGCCACCATAAGCAAGGGAACGGCCAGCGACACCAGGGCCTTTAACCTGACTATTATTGCCGGATCTGATACCACACCGCCGGAGTGGGCAGATAATTACCCGCAGGCTGCTGCTGTTACAGAAACAGGATTTACGCTGTTCGTACAAACCAACGAAAATGGCAGTGCATACTACGTAGTCTTGAACGGCGGGGCGGATGTCCCAACGGCGGTGCAAGTGAGAGACGGGCAGGAGTCCACGGGTACAATTGTGGCGGATAAGCGCAAAGGTTCCCTGGCACTGACTGCCGGCATCGAAGGCAGGGCAGCGATTTCCGGGCTGGCTCCAGGAACGGGATATGATATTTACGTGGCAGCCGAAGATAGCAAGTTGAATCTTCAGGCCATGCCGGCAAAAGTCACCATGATAACAGGGGAACCACCGGCAAACAGTGCAGCAGAGATAACCGCCTTCAGCTTTGCAAAGCAGACCGGCGGGGCGACCATTAATTCCGCTGAGGGCATCATTGACATAGAGGTAGCCCGCGGTACTGACTTAACTAACCTGGTGGCGACCTTTGAGCTGTCTGAAGGAGCCGGTGCGGCGATAGAGGGTACGGCCCAGGTGAGCGGAACAAGTGCCAATGACTTTACAAACCCGGTGATCTACGTAGTGACCGCAGAAGACGGTTCCACCAAAGAGTGGACGGTTAACGTGACGGAAGAAGAACCCCTAGTAGCGGAATTAGCTATTGATACGACCGGGTTGCCTTCCGGTAAGGTGGGCAGGTCATACACCGTGAGCTTGGCTGCCAGTGGCGGGGTAGCCCCCTATAACTGGAGTGTAGATGGATTGCCTGAAGGGTTAAAAATAGACGTTTCCACCGGTGAAATCAGCGGAAATCCCGGGGCTGCAGGTATTTTCACCGTAAACATTGTAGTAAAGGACAGCGGGGGCCGGAGTACCGGCAAAGACTTTAGCTTGACCGTAAACGGAAAGGATTCCGGTGGTAGCAGCAGTGATTCCAGTGAACAAGAAACATCTATAATCAGTGATGTAGTAGAAACCAGTGCTGATAATATGCTGGACCAAGTATTGGTTGAAAAGGGGAATGCGTCGCTTTCCTTAACTGGTTCCGGCAGCGAAAGCGCGGAAATCTCCTCCAAGGTTATCAGGAAACTGGCCGAACACGAAAAGCCTCTCACCGTGGAAAACACCGGGGTCAGGGTGGATTTCCCGCCCGGCGCACTGGACACTGAACAAATCGAAGAGGCGGGAGAAGATGCGATAATGGAAATCGGGGCCCGGGAAACCGGTGTCGAAGAGAAGGAAGACATACTGGCCCGTACTCCGCCCGGGGAAACCACCGGCCTGTTCGAAATTGGCGGCAAGGTATTCGAGCTGACGGCCCTGGTCAGCGGTGGTGGTGAAAATGATGAAGATAGCGAAGAAATCACCGAATTCGGCGAGCCCGTAATCGTAACTGTAGATTTGTCGGACCTGGGCGAGCTAACGGGAGAACAAATCAGTCAACTTACCGGTGTACGGCTGGAAGTGGACGAAAACGGTAATGTGAACCCCGTCCAACTGGGGGGCAGCTACGACCCGGAAACAAAGACTTTTACCTTCCGTACAGATAAGTTCAGCTTGTACACAGTTATGCTGGCGAAAGAAAAGGAACAACCGGAAACCGTCATCACCCTCATTCCGGGGCACAAGCCGGCTACATTGGACGGCGAAACCTACACCCTGGACGCCGCGCCCTATGTTGATACGGCGGCGGACCGGACCCTGGTGCCCATTCGCTTTGTCAGTGAAGCCCTGGAAGCATCGGTGGATTGGAAAACTGATACCCGCCAGATTGTGATTGGGGACGGGGGCAAAGAGATCGTCCTGACTATCGGGTCACCGGGTGTTCTGGTGAACGGCGAAAAACAGGCTATCGATTGCGCCCCGGCAGTTATCCCGCCCGGACGTACCTTCGTGCCCCTGCGCTTTATCAGCGAGACCCTGGGTGCACAAGTGGACTGGAACGCAGCTACGCGGGAGATCACCATCACCCGGTAGGGTATGATATCATTATCAGAGAATTGTTAACGGACAAGGGATTTTACCCATAGCAGGGTGAATCCCTTGCTTTTTTCTTTTTTATAAAAGTTACTCTGTTTTAATTATGCATGATTGTGCCTCTAAACTTCAAATATTCCATCTGCCGCTATCTCTAAACCTTCAAAAAAGTAAGAGTTTAATGTATCTCCAATCTTATAGGCAGTGTATTCATCAATTTCAAAATCTTTAAAGCCATATACCAGAACTGAACGCTTACCAGGGTCGACGATCCAGAATTCCCTCACACCAGACAACATATACGTATTGAGCTTATCTACCATATCCTTTGAGCGGGTGTTTTTGGATATAATTTCAATGCATAGTGAGGGTGTACCCATATAGCGCCCTTTTTCATTAACATTAGCTTCTAAATCACATGCGATGAGTAAATCGGGCTGCATTACATCAGGTGTTTCAAACTCTTGTTTATAAAAATGAACATCAAAAGGCGCATAAAAAACCTTGCATTTTTTGTCTTGCAAGTATGCTCTCAGATGGGTGTACAGGTTCCCGGAAATACCCTGGTGGAAGGTGTCGGGGGAAGTCAAAAGAAATATTTCGCCGTTGATATACTCCATTCTTAGCTCGCTTTTCTCGTATATCTCCATAAACTCTTCATATGAGACCTTTTTGCCGCCGTACAGATAATCTTTCGCATTTTCCTTAACCGTAAAATATCGTTCGATTTCTGTAATATAAGGCGTAAGTCGTACTGCTTTTTTGCCGTTTTTGGTAACGATAACCTCGTGGTCTTCAATCACGTAGTCAATGTACTTGCCTAAATTTGTCTTAAGATCTGTAGCTGTAATAACTTTTATGGTACCGCTCACATCCATCACCTCGTACGACAATTATACTATGCATAACTAAATTGTACAATATTAAGATAAATCGTACGAAATTGGGACATGGGGAGGGGTTTATTACCCAACTGAAAACCGTAATCATTATTCGGGATACAACCGTCCCTGTTCTAGGCTATACTAAAGTTGCAGCAGCCAGCACCACCAGGTGCCAGCTCTGATCAATCATAATTTTTAACCACGGCATATCGGCATTGGTGATTTTGTTGGCCCAGAAGTCAGTAAATTTGCGGCGGTCCAGGACAATGTGCGCGGCAAATACTATTATAATTCCTGGCCAAGACAATCCTCCGGCGCAGAGGGCCAGGAGCGAAACAGCAGAGGTGTAGACTAAGCAATGCACCAGCAGCGGACCCCAGTACCGCGCTTTGTTCTCCGCCATCCACCGGTTTTGAAGCAAAAAATCTCCTACTAAATGCCCAATCAGGAGCCATTCAAATAATGACATGCATCAATTATTCCCTTCTTCGGCGTTTAATTTTTCAGCCACAGTATAAACTCCGATTGTGTTTGTAAATCCTTTTACCTCTGCGTGCCCCAGGTATTTAAGTTTCCAGGGCAGTTTGATTTTTTCTTCTTCTGCCATTTTGATTGTCCTCTCGCTGATCACAATATAGGAACCGTAAGTCTTGGTTAGACCTTCTACGCGTGAGGCCAGGTTAACATCTTCACCGATCAAGGTATAATCCATCCTGTCGGGGCTGCCCACGTTACCCACCAGAGCGCTGCCGGAGTTAATTCCCACACCGGCTTTTAGCGGCGGTTCGTCCTTGGCTGCCCAATCAAGGTTTAGTTTATCTATTGCTTCCTGCATTTCCACGGCGGTTTGAACTGCCCGTTGAATGTGGTCGTAAAAATACACGGGAGCGCCAAAGAAAGCCATCAGCCCGTCCCCCAGGTATTTGTCCAGCGTCCCGCCGTGACGGAGGATTATTTCAGTCATAGCGGTTAAATATTCATTTAAACGGCTGACTACTTCCTCCGGCGGCTTATTTTCGCTGTAAGCTGTGAAGCCCCGGATGTCACAGAACATAATGGTCAGCGTGCGGCGCTGTCCCCCCAGGGCTATATTATCCGGGTCTCGCATGAGTTCTTCCACTACCGAGTCGGATACGTAGCGGCCAAACATGTTTCTTATTTTGCGCCGTCCTATCTCGGACTGCACAAACTCCGCCGCGGTTATGGAGGCATAGGTCAGGAAAACAAGAGCCAGGGGAGCGGCCACATTTAACCATAACTGTGCTTTAGCCCACAGACCGAAAGCCGTTGCGGCGGTAAGCAAGGCCACGGCCAGAGCACCCACCAGTCCCAGCCACGGGCCGCGGCGGGAGATTACTGTGGCCGTTAAAAGGCCTGACAGCAAAAGGAAAGCTATATTAGCTGCCGGGTGAACTTTTTTATACCAGTGCCCGTCCAGAAAACTTTGTACCACCGAGGCATGAATTTCCACTCCGGGTGTAGGTAATGCTCCGCTCAATACCAGGTTGGAAGTGGTGTAAGGAGTGGGGTAACTATCTTTTTCGATGGAGGCCGTGGGCCCGATCATTACTATTTTGTCCTTAAAAGCGGCAGGTGCCACTTCCCCGTTTAATACAGCGGCGTAGCTGTATGTTTTAAAGGTGCCCTGGGGTCCCCAAAAAACCGGTAGAGATTGATTGTTCTTATTTAAGGGAATTACTTTGTCACCCGCGCTCAGTGCACCGGGTTTCAATTCTAATTGGGTGGGATTAAGGTCCAGTGCGGCCAGCGCCACGGCCAGCCCCAGGGACGGAAAAGGAATCTGGAAAGTATTTGTATCCACGGTGGTCATGTGGCGTACTACCCCGTCCGGGTCAGTGGGAGTGTTAACGAAACCCAAACCCGCCGCCCCGGCCATTATTTCCGGTCGCGGCGGCTGAAAGACCTGTACCTTCGCCCCTGATTCATCCTCTTCAAAGGAAAACTGGCTGGCCAGCACCACCCGCCCGTGCTCTGCCACGGCTTTCCCCAGGGTCTGGTCCTCTGCCGGCTCCGACGGCACGTCAAAGGTCATGTCGAAGCCCACAACCCGGGCCTCTTTCAGCTTTTCCAACAGCCGGGCATGGGTGGATCGGGGCCATGCCGGCGGGCCCAGCTCCTGGACAGAGGCCTCGTCCATGCCGATAACCACAACTTGCTCACCCGGGTCCTGCGCACCCTGCAGCCGAAACCAGGAGTCATACATGGCCATTTCCACGCGGTCAAAGAGGCTGGTGAGGGTGGTTAGTTGGATTAGGAGGAAGAGAGCCAGGGGGAGGAATAGTGATCTATACTTACCTGTTAATATGCAACTATTATTTCCGGTCATGATTATCCCTCATAGAAAAAAGTCATTTTACTTAATCAAACTCTTTTTCGCCATATATTGCCAAAGTCCTTTTGAATGTGTTAAATTATCTTACTTTACCCCATCATTATATTGTTTAAGGATAGGCGTAAAAAAAGAAGGTTGGAGTAATATACTCCAACCCAAATGAATCGATTGATCACAATTTTAGTTTCCTTAATAACCCTAGGGGCTACCTCCACCTCCGGCACTACCATCGAGTTTTATTGGTTGAAAAATCTCAGCGCTGTCAAGTGTATTATGTTCATCATCATCTATGCCACCGGTGATAAGTACGTTTCCGTCATTAAGCAATGTGGCAGTGTGATATCTTCGCGACAGAGACGAATTTTTTAATTCAATGAAAGTATCTAAAATAGGGTCATAGATTTCTGCAATTGTTGTCCCGCCGCCGGTGATAAGAACTCTTCCATCGTTTAGCAGTGTTGCAGAATGATCGTTGCGTGGATAAAGCATATTATCAGTAGCCTTAAAAGTTTCTGTTTCAGGATAAAAAATTTCTGCGGTTAAATCATTCTGCCATGAACCGCCGGTGATAAGAACACGGCCATCGTTTAATAAAGTGGCTGTATGGTTAAAGTGCGAGTAGACCATATCATTGACAGTGGGAGTAAATTCTTTTGTATTGAAATCAAAGATCTCAGCCGAATGGTCCTCATAGTTTTCATTACCACCTGTGATAAGGACTTCGCTGCCGTCTTTTAATAATGTTGCATCGTGATTTTCACGCGCACAATCCATGGTATCCGCTAAGGCCTCAAATTTGCCTGTTGAAGTATATATCTCGGCAGTTGATAGTTCATCTCTATTTTTACCTTCTCCCCCGGCAATAAGAATCTGGTTATATTCACCTAAAAGAGTTGCGGTATGATCAGAGCGGGCGTAAACCATTCCTGTTACAGTCGGGGTAAAGTTCTCGGAATTGAAAATCTCAGCGTAAGCAGAAGCTTGATAATTATTATCCAAACCACCTGTAAAAAGAACATCACCATTGTCTAATAATGTTGTTGTGGAACCATCCTGCCCATAAACCATTTCGCCAACCGTGGTAGAATTTTGCTCCAGCGGGTCATAAATTTCTGCAGTGTTAATCATGATATCATCTTCATTATTCCAGCCGCCGGTGATGAGGACTTTACCGTTTTTCAGTAACGTTGCTGTATGATCTTGACGTGCTTCATTCATTGTTCCGGCTTGAATGAAGGTGCTGTAAGAGTAAGTAAAGTCCTGATCCATAACCAGTTCGTTAAACTCGCTTCCCTTATAAACTTTAGCGCTATAATTTCGTTGAGGATCAGAGCCCTCAGTTAATACCCTTACGTTACTTGTTCCGGGTACAGGTGCAGCATCATGCAGGCTCATTGTGTAATCTCCGTTGCCATCTACAATCCAAATTTTATACTTTGTTTCATTGTCTAATTCCACTACCGGGAAGTAATTTCCCGAAGTATCTATATATACATCAGATATTTCCCCCGGAAATTGGAATTCAACGGTATCATCCACAGCATTAAACAGGCTCACTTCTTTCGGTGTTATGAATTCTACAGTCTTTAGTACAGGTTGGTTACCGGAATTATCCGTGGCGACAAAGAAAGCGGTATAGGCGGTATTTGCCGCTAAATTTTCAATTGTTTGAGACCACTCTTCGTCAGCGGACAGCTCCAAATAGTCACTCCAGTAAGAATAGATGTCCGGGTAATTGTCGGGATTCCAGTCTACAATCTCAGAAGGCGACCAACTTTCCACCCATTGTGTAGGAACCATCAAGTAATAAATATATCCCGTCCGGTTTATTTTGACCTGAAGTTCAACTGAATCACCTGCAATGTTTCCCGGTTTAGGGTAATCAGGGGCAAATGCAGGTGAGGTGTTGTTTTGCGGGAATGAAAAACTATCACTTTCATTTACCAGATCAAAGTTTTGTTTGCCAACAGTACCTTTATAAAGCCGTATAATATACTGCCCCGGGGGGTATTGGCCACTTTCCGCCGTAAAACCTATTGTATTTACCGGAGAAGATATATCGTCAATTCCGTGCAGGCAGTGTTCTTGAGCATAAATATATTCATTGGAGCCGGGATCCCAAGCCCAAAGACCTATTCTATATGTTTCTCGTCCAATTGTGATTTCAGGAATCCATACCTGTTGTCCATCTGCTTTCCCTTTTTTATTTATTGTTGCCTCTGTCAGTTTTTTGGACAATTCTAAGGTTATTACTTGGTTGAGGGCAGCATATAATGCGGTTATTCTTGGTTTAATCATTTTTTTAAGTTCTGCAGGAGTTATCGTTTCAGGTGTTACCATATCTGGATGATGATAAGTGATCATTATCTCATCCTCTGCATTTACTTCATATATTGCATCGATATTGCCTTTTAGTTCCATGTTTTTATTCAGGATAAGCCTGTCAATTTTTTCTGCTTCGTCGGATATATCCAATGCTACTCCTTCAGCATTTACAATTATTTTCCCGAATGAACCGGATTGTGTATCCAAATTGACCTGGGAATTAACGTTTGTCTGGACAATTGAAGTACTACCTTTTGTTATAACATGAACCCTGTTGTTTTGATTTACAGCCTCTACTATCAATACTCCCTGAGGTATTTTTACATTATCAAGGGTAATGGAATTTGAATCCCCGGAAAGTATCTTAATATTCTTTGCCACAATATTTTGAAGTGTAACCTCTCCGTCCTCGCCCGGGTTAACTTTTAAGACGCCGTTTATTGTTGCAGTATTATCACCCAAATCAGAATGGGATTCTGGCCCATAAGTACCGTTTTCTGTAATCGTATAAGTACCACTATAGGTACCGGGGGTATTTATAGCGCTGACATTTTCTTCAGTTTCACTGTCATCATCACCGTCGGTTCCGTTTGAACCTTCTTGGCCGGGGTTATCCTCATCTGCATCTTGTTCTGTGTCTTCTATGGCTTTGCTAACACTATCAATTATACCGGGTGGCGTTGGTTCGTTAATAGGTTGCTCCGGTTTCGGTTGCTCCTCTCCCGGCGCCGGAGGTTCACTCGGCTGTTCCGCCGGATCCTTAACCGCAGGCGGGGGCGGTGGGGTTGAAGTTTCTTGCTGTGTCTGAATATCCCGTGCCCGCTGTTGTGCCCAGTCTCCCGCCTGTGCCCAGTCCTGTCTGTCCTGATCTGTCATTGGTGCCGGATCGTCCGGTGGGGTATTCGGTTCGGTTGTTGCTGTCCTTTGACCCGCACCAAGGGGAACTGTTTCACCGCCGGAGGTTACTTCTCCCTCACCTACCAAAAGAGATGTGCTGGATTGACCGCTGCTTTCCACAATGTTTCCCCAGAAAGTTCCTCGAATAGCCGCCACGCTCCAGGGCATGTCCACTTCAACGCGTACCCTTTTATTTTCCGTAACTTCCCACCAGGGAAGGCTTTCATTGCCCTTACCGGTGACAGTTCCAGCGTCTGCGTTTTCCGCTGCCAGGATGTGGTATTTTAGCTTATTGACGAGTATGTCTTTTAATCCGTGGCCGTTTATGGCTGCCACCAGGGGGTATTTAGTTAAGTTACTGGTATTAGCCATGGCGTCTTGCGCCTTTTCTTGCTTATCATACTTGGAAGCAAGGGCGCCAAATAATTTACCTTCTTTAACATCTATATTTAACCAATCGACTGAAATGCCAGGTGAGCCGTCAGGCTTTATATAGGACCTGCCCCGGCTTTCTTTGACAGTTAACTCTGTATTTTCTTCAATACGCAGGCCGGAACCGTCGGGAAAGCTCAGCTCTGTGACGGTATTAGGACCGGTCTTAATGGTATCGCCTGCGGCGACTTCAATCGAATCACCTTTTCCGACAACAGAGGTGCTTCCGGCTTGGGTCACACTAACCTTTCCTTCAATGACCACCAGTTGCCCGGTGAGCTGAGTTTGGTACAGGGAAGGATCCTTGGTAAGTAATATCCCCAGGGCTCTGGACAAATCTCCCCGGGTGAAAGATGAGTCGGGGTAAAAATGATTTCCATTGGCAGAAACCCCCACCATTTTGGACGCTATACCAACAGCTATGTTACGGGCCGCCCAGTGGTCAGCACTAACATCTGTCAGGTTGGGTAATGTTACTCCCGGGTCAGGCTGTTTTGACAGCCGCAGTAACAAAGAAATACCCTCCGCCCGCGTAAGTATAGCATTGGGCCGGAAGGTCCCATCTGGATATCCGCTCAGAAAACCGTTACTAGTGGCAGCATTAATATTATCCGCTGCCCAGTGGCCGGCCGGTACGTCGGTGAAACCGGCAGTAGTTTCAGCCGGAGCTAAGTCAGCAATCCGGGTCAGCAGCGCTGCTGCCTGGGCGCGGGTAAGACCTTCGTAAGGGCGAAAAGTACCGTCCGGAAAGCCGCCGATGAGGCACCGATCAGACAAATAATTGATGAACAATGCATTTTGATCTTGGGAATTTACGTCTTGAAACGTCGATGCTTGTCCAATGCCGCTGCCTACAAATAACAGGTAAATTAGCATTATGCTCCAAACAACCGACATTTTACGTAACGAGTGCATCTTATTTATTCCTCCTAACTGACACTTACTCTCTGCTAAGGTCTAGATATATAGCCAAATCATAATTTGACATTTGACGTTTGTTCTACTAATTCCTGCTGTTTCCATGGAAAAATTAGCAAAAATGTCGTCGAATAATGTCTTAAAAAGGAACGGAAAATGCCGGTCACTGAGGAATTGGAAGTTAATATTTTAGCCGCTTGTATTTTATGGGGTGACTTGCTCATTATTGGTGTAACCTTCTATTTCCCACGCCGTAAGCCCGGCTTCCCGGGCTTTTAATAACAGACCGGTAAAACGTTTTTCTTTGGCGTTTAAGTTGTGGACGGCATAATCAATCATTTCTTTGTCGGCATAATCAAGGGCGATCCTAGCCTGTTTCCATTCCCTCAGCGCTTCCTCTGCCTCTCCCACAATGCCTGTGGGCTTCTGCCTGCAAGGGGTAAGCCAGTCCAAAAAAATACTTAAAAGACGGTTTAGAAAACGCAAAAAATTATTACACATGATTCCACCTCCGTGATTATATTTATGTCTGGGGACAGGCATTAAGAAGAGGGAAAAATACCATACTATGAAGAAATAAAGAGGTTTTTTCTTATGGAGGTGTATTTAGTGCGCCGGTACTGTTGGGCGATAATCTTTTTGGGTATATGCTGTATCCTTGCCGTGTCGGGGTGCGGTGGGGGAGGGCAAAAGAAACCTGTGCCGTCACCGACAAAAATTGCAGTCAGTCTGGCTGACCTGAACAGGGACGGTAACAAGACTATTCAAAAGGTAATGAAAGAGCGCCAGAAAAAAGAGCAGCTGGACATTACTTTTATGGATGCCAAAAATGACCCGGCGGAGCAGGAAAAACATATTGACAAGATGATTCAAGAAAAGGTCAAGGCTGCGGTGATACAGTTCATTGACCCGTTGGCGGCCCCACGGCTGGTGCAGAAGCTGAAAAAGGAAAATATAAAAGTTGTATGTCTGGAGAATCTGCCGATAAATACACCGGTGGACGGGTTTATAGCTTCTGACCACGGCCGCAGCGGGGAACTGCAGGTTCGTTTTATACAAGAGGCAATGAAAATGGCAGCTATGGGTGCGGGCGGGCAACAGGGGCAGCAAGGTGGCGGTCAGCAGCAACAGCAGGGTGGTGGCCAACAAGGACAACAACAGGGGCAGCAAAGTCAACAGCAGCCGTTTCAAGTTACCCAGGCTGTTGATCCCGCGGTGGCCTTTCAATTGCCCCAGACTCGACCTTTGAATGTGTTGGTTTTACAAGGCGATAAACGGGATCAAATGGCCCGGGAAATAACCGCGCAGAATATAGAAGGAATTGAGGCCGATCCAAATTTAAAGCTATTAAAGGTTCAGGACCACCCCCGTTGGGACCCTTCTTTAGCCACGGCCACTCTCTCTGAGCTTAAGGCTGCGGGGCAGCAGCCTGATGTGGTACTGGCTAATGACAGCGCCCTGGCAATGGCGGCGGTAGAATTTTTCAAACAGGCCGGAATGGATAAACGTATCATTACCGTGGGAGTGGGGGCGGATGAGAAATCCTCCATGGCCATAGTGGCAGGCGAGCATGAGGCTGAAATTGATCCTGAGCCCGAAATGCTTGCGAACTATGCCCTTGACGCGGCAAGTGATCTGGCCCAAAAAGGAAGCTGGGAATATAGTCGCAAGGTTTATAATGGTGATTATGACATTCCGGCAAAAATTGTCCCCGTTCGCCTGATCGGTAAGAATAATATTTACCTTCTACAGGAGCGCTGGAAGAAAATAGAGAAGCAGATGAAAAAACAACAGCAGCAGCAGGCAGGCGGTGGTCAACAGGGACAGCAAGGTGGCGGACAGCAACAGCAACAGCAGCAAGGCAGTAGTCAGCAGGGCCAAAAGCAGGGTTCTCAGCAAGGTGGGCAGCAGGGTCAGCAAGGACAACAGGGCCAGGGGGGAACTACCCTAAAAATAACCACCGAAGAGGGTAAAACCATGGAAGTAAAGATAGACGGAAGTATAAAAAAAATTGAAAGCAGTCAGGAAGGCGGTAAACAGCAGGGAGGCAAGCAGCAAGGCGGTCAGGGTGGCGGAGGCGGAAGTTAAAATGCAACCACCTAAATTCTAGTGTGAATTTATCAACACCGGAAAAAAACTGTCTGCGGACAGTTTTTTTCTTCATTTTTTAATGCAAAACGGAAGGATTTAGCTGCAAATCATGGAAAGGTTGAACCTTTACGAATGTGTTATAATATTGATGTCAGTTTCTGTAATCAAAAAGGGGGATTGTCCCCCATTTGTTAGTTAGAAGGTGGTATGATGGAATTTAAACTGCATTCAACTTATGAGCCTATGGGAGACCAACCCCGGGCTATAGAACAATTAGTTGACGGCATCAAAAAAGGGAACCGGCACCAGACGCTTCTGGGGGCCACCGGTACCGGGAAGACTTATACCATGGCCCAGGTAATTCAACACGTGCAGCGGCCCACCCTGGTACTGGCTCCGAATAAAACCTTGGCGGCCCAGCTATGCAGTGAATTTAAAGAATATTTTCCGGAAAATGCGGTGGAATACTTTGTCAGTTATTATGATTACTATCAACCCGAAGCCTATGTACCGCACTCGGATACTTATATTGAGAAAGATGCCTCCATTAACGATGAAATAGACAAGCTGCGCCATTCCGCCACCTGTGCATTGTTTGAGCGCCGGGACGTCATTATCGTGGCCAGCGTATCTTGTATTTATGGTTTGGGTGACCCGGAAGACTATAGCACCCTGGTATTGTCGCTGCGCCAGGGTGGGACCTACGACCGAGACGCAGTACTGCGTAAATTGGTTAATATTCAATATGAGCGTAACGATATTAATTTTACCCGGGGTAAATTTAGGGTGCGGGGAGACGTGGTGGAGGTATTTCCTGCCGGTAATGCAGAGCATGCCATACGGGTGGACTTTTTCGGTGATGAAGTCGACCGCCTGGTGGAATTCGACGTTTTAACCGGAGAGATTATTGGCGACCGTGAGCATGTCTCTATCTTCCCGGCCAGCCATTACGCCACCTCCCGTGAGCGGCTGGAAACCGCCCTGGTATCCATTGAAGCGGAGCTGGAAGAACAGCTGGCCCGGCTTAATGAGCAGGGTAAACTGTTGGAGGCCCAGCGCTTGGAACAGCGTACCCGCTATGATATGGAAATGATGCGGGAAATGGGCTTTTGCCAGGGAATTGAAAACTATTCACGGCACATTACCGGCCGTAATCCGGGAGACCAGCCCTATACTCTTTTGCATTATTTCCCGGATGATTTTATGATTTTCAGTGATGAGTCCCATGTGGCCATTCCTCAGGTACGGGCCATGTATGCAGGGGACCGGTCGCGCAAGCAGTCATTGGTGGAATACGGCTTCAGGTTGCCGTCAGCTTTTGATAACCGTCCTCTTACCTTTGATGAGTTTTCACAGCGAATTAATCAAATTGTATACGTTTCGGCCACTCCCGGAGATTATGAACTGGAGCAGAGCACACAGGTGGTGGAACAAATTATCCGGCCCACCGGGCTGGTGGACCCCCAAATTGATGTCCGTAAAACAAAGGGGCAAATTGATGACTTACTAGGAGAAATAAACAAGCGTGTCAAAGAAAAAGAGCGGGTCCTGGTGACTACATTGACCAAAAAAATGGCCGAGGACCTTACGGACTATTGCCGCGAAATGGGTGTAAAGGTGCGCTACATGCACTCGGATATCAATACCATTGAACGGATGGAGATAATAAGGGATTTGCGGCTGGGTGAGTTTGATGTGTTGGTGGGCATTAACCTTTTGCGGGAGGGACTGGACCTGCCCGAGGTGAGCCTGGTGGCCATTTTAGATGCCGACAAGGAAGGCTTCCTGCGTTCGGAGCGCTCTTTAATTCAGACCATTGGCCGTGCGGCGCGAAATGTGCATGGGCGGGTTATTATGTATGCTGATAAGGTTACTGATTCCATGTCCAGGGCTCTAGGTGAAACCGACCGCCGCCGTACCAAGCAGGTTGCATTTAATAAGGAGCATGGTATTACTCCTCAGACTATTAAGAAAGCGGTGCGCGAGGTGATTGAGGCCACTCGGGTGGCCGAGCCTGAAACTCTTTATGATGCCAAGCCGGTGAAGAAGTTGACCAAGAAGGAAATAAGGCAGCGTATAGCCGGTTTGGAGAAGGAGATGCAGCAGGCTTCACGCAAGCTGGAATTTGAAAAAGCGGCCCAGCTACGGGATATGATCATAGAACTACGCCTGCAGCTTAAGGGAAAGAGTAAGCAGATTGAGGCTTCTGTATAGTAAAAGAAAAAGCATTTTTAGACGGGATTAACGGGATGAGCGGGATTGAAACATGGTGAATGAAGATTTGAGCAGATTTATTTATTGTTCTTATGAAATGGATTAATGTAAAGAAAAAAACATTTGACAGGATTACAGGATTTGCAGGATATGTAATTTGATTATTCCTATAATGATGGGGAATTTTCTAAGTAAGGGATTTTATCATACTATGAATTATAGGTGCAAAAAGATCCCGTTAAATCCCGTAGATCCCGTCAAAGAAGACCCCAAAGAATCGACCCAAGCAGTGAGTTGACAAAGATGTAACCAAAAGACAAAGAGCATTTTTTAGACGGGATTAACGGGATCAGTGGGATAAAACATTTGAAAAAATTGTGCATGATAATGATGAAAGAGAAACATTAGACAGGATTACAGGATTAGTAGGATAATGAACCAATTTTTCTTAGATAGTTATATTGTATTTCGAATAATTAAGCTTGGTATGAATTATAGAAGGTAAAAAAAGACTAAGAATATAATCAATTAAGGATATGTTTAATATCTTAATTTAGTTCCTATAAATTGTAAGAAACAATCACTATGTAAATTAAGATTAAGAATTACCAGTATTATAATGAAATATAGAAAAGCTAAAAATCCTGTTTATCCTGTTAATCCTGTCAAAAAAAAAAGACCCCAGAGAAATACCCAAGCAAAGACCCAAAATCAAATTAACTATAGAGGAAGGTTTGTAATGCTTGACAAGATCACAATTAAGGGCGCCAGGGTGCATAACTTAAAAAACATAGACGTGGAAATTCCCAGGGATCAGTTTGTAGTCATCACCGGGCTATCCGGTTCCGGTAAATCATCCCTGGCCTTTGATACCATCTATGCCGAAGGGCAAAGACGGTACGTGGAATCACTTTCCGCCTACGCGCGGCAATTTTTGGGACAAATGGACAAGCCCGACGTTGATTATATTGAGGGGCTTTCCCCTGCCATTTCCATTGACCAGAAAACAACTTCACATAACCCTCGTTCCACGGTTGGTACCGTTACGGAAATTTATGACTACCTGCGTCTTTTATTTGCGCGGGTGGGCCGTCCCCACTGCCCGGGATGCGGTAAACCCATTGCACGGCAGACCGTGCAGCAGATGGTGGACCGCTTAATGGAACTACCTGAAAGAACCAAGCTGCAGATATTGGCCCCGGTGGTCAGGGGGAAAAAGGGGACCCATGCCAAGGTATTGGAATCCATCCGGCGGGATGGTTTTGTGCGTGTGCGCGTAAACGGTGAAGTAATGGATGTTAATGAAGAAATTGAGCTTGCAAAAAATAAAAAGCACGCCATTGAAATTGTGGTGGACAGGGTGATAATAAAGCCCGAATCCGCACGCCGCCTGGCTGATTCCCTGGAAATAGCCTTAAAACACAGTGAAGGTTTAGCCATTGCCGCCGTGGTGGACGGGGATGAAATATTGTTTAGCGAGCTTTTTGCCTGTGCCGACTGTGGTTTCAGTGTACCGGAAATTGCTCCCCGCCTGTTTTCGTTTAACAGTCCTTACGGAGCCTGCCCCGAGTGTACCGGGTTGGGCATCAGGAAGGAAGTTGATCCTGAACTGATTATCCCTGAGCGGCGCAAATCTGTGGCCGGTGGGGCTATTGAGGGGTGGATGAGGAGCAGTAACTCTTATCGTTACCTGGAGGCAGTGGCCAATAAATATAACTTCAACCTTAATGTTTCCGTGCAGAACATGGCCCAGGAGGATTTAGATAAATTACTGTATGGAACCGGCAAAGAAACTATAGACGTGGAGCTTCTTAATTCCCTGGGGCGCAGGCACAGGTACCGCACATCCTTTGAAGGTGTGATCAATAACCTTAACCGGCGTTACCGCGAAACAACTTCTGAATACCAGCGGGAAGAGATTGAAAAGTTTATGAGCACCCGCCCCTGCCCTGCCTGTAAGGGGGCCCGCTTAAAGCCTGAGGCCCTTTCAGTTAAAGTAGGGGGGAAGGCCGTAAACCAAGTGACTTCCATGTCGGTTGTTGAGGCCCGGGAATTCTTTGCTGGCTTGGAGTTTACCGAGCGGGAAAAAATTATCGGCCACCAGGTACTTAAGGAGATACAGGAGCGCCTGGGTTTTCTGGTCAATGTAGGACTGGATTACCTGACCATGGATCGTGCCGCGGGAACCCTTTCCGGTGGTGAGGCCCAGCGTATTCGCCTGGCCACCCAGATAGGAAGCGGGCTGATGGGAGTGCTGTATATTCTGGACGAACCCAGTATAGGTCTGCACCAGCGGGATAACCATCGTCTGTTGGAAACTCTGCGTCACCTGCAGAATGTGGGCAATACATTAATCGTGGTGGAACACGATGAAGATACCATACGAACCGCCGACCATGTTATTGACATCGGCCCGGGCGCGGGGCTGCGGGGCGGGGAAGTAGTGGCCCAGGGGACGGTGGAAGACATCTTAAACGTGCCGGAATCGTTAACAGGCCAGTACTTAAGCGGGGAAAAGTATGTTCCGCTTCCTCCTATGCGCCGGAAAGGTAATGGGCAGGGAGTTGAAGTTATCGGCGCTCAAGCCCATAATTTAAAGGAAATCGATGTGCATTTTCCGCTGGGGACATTTATTTGTGTAACTGGGGTTTCCGGCTCCGGCAAGAGTACGCTGATTAATGAAGTCTTATATAAAACACTGGCGCAAAAGCTGCACAGGGCCAAGAATAAACCGGGCCCTTACAAAGAAATAAAGGGCCTTGATAACCTGGATAAGGTCATTGAAGTAGACCAGTCTCCCATTGGCCGCACCCCACGGTCGAACCCGGCAACTTATACAGGTGTTTTTACTGACATCAGGGATTTGTTTGTGCAGACTCCCGAGTCCCGCGTGCGGGGTTACAAGCCGGGCCGCTTCAGCTTCAATGTTAAAGGTGGGCGCTGTGAGGCCTGCCGGGGTGACGGTATCATTAAAATAGAGATGCATTTTTTGCCTGATGTATATGTGCCCTGTGAAGTCTGTAAAGGAAAACGTTATAACCGGGAAACCCTGGAGGTGCTCTATAAGGGCCAAAGTATAGCCAATGTACTGGAGATGACAGTTAACCAGGCGGTGGAGTTTTTTAAGCACATACCGAAGATTTACCGTAAGTTGAAAACACTGCGGGATGTGGGCCTGGGCTATATACGCCTGGGGCAGCCGGCCCCGGAACTTTCCGGTGGTGAGGCGCAGCGGGTTAAACTGGCTACGGAACTCTCCAAGCGCTCCAATGGCCGTACTTTTTATATTCTGGACGAGCCTACTACCGGGCTGCACATGGCGGATATACACCGTCTGCTGAATGTGCTGCACCGTTTGGTGGATGCGGGTGATACGGTGTTGGTGATCGAGCATGATCTGGATATTATCAAGACGGCGGATTATATTGTGGATCTGGGTCCGGAGGGTGGTTATAAGGGGGGAGCCGTGATAGCTACGGGGACGCCGGAGGAGGTGGCGGCTGCGCCTGCTTCGTATACTGGACAGTATTTGAAGGATGTACTGGCGGCGGGCAAGAGTGAGCCGTTGTTGGATGTAGCTTCGGAGACGGGATAAGCGGGATTAAAAGCATGGTAAAAGAAAAGATAAAAAGACAAAACATTTGACAGGATTACAGGATTTTGCAGGATATGTGATTAGATTATGCCTATAATTATAGGGGCCTTTCTAAGTAAGGGATTTTATGATTTGAAAGAGAATTTAAAGAATAAGGAAAAAGATGAAAAAGCATTTTTTCGACGGGATTAACGGGATAAGCGGGATTAAAACATGGTAAAAGAAAAAAACATTTGACAGGATTACAGGATTAGCAGGATAGGTAATTTAATTTTTCCTATAACTATAAGTTCTTTTCTATGTAAGGAATTTTATTGATAGGTTTTATAAAGAATTTAAAGCAATTTAAGAAAAAGTAAAAACTTTTTTATACTGACAGACTTAGAATTGACCGAATATATTAGGGTAATTAGACAATAAAAATCCTGTTTATCCTGTAATCCTGTCAAAAAAAGACCCAAAAGCCTGACCCAAACAAAACCACACATATTATTATACATATCAGCTAAAAACCCACTCATCAATACTATGGATCATAGACATAAAAAAATCCCGTTTGATCCCATTAATCCCGTCAAAAATGCGACCCAAAAGCGAGACCCAAAGGGTGATATTTATGCCGTTAAAAGAAAAACTGGCACACTTACCGGATAAGCCCGGGGTGTATCTGTTTAAAGACCAAAAAAAAGACATTATTTACGTGGGGAAAGCGGTTTCCCTTAAAAACAGGGTGCGCAGCTATTTTCGTAAGGACGCTGAAAAACTGCCCAAGGTAGCGGCCATGATGAAGAGGGCGGCTGATCTGGACTACATGGTCACCGACTCCGAAGTGGAAGCCCTCATCCTGGAATCCAACCTGATTAAGGAATACCGCCCCCGGTATAATGTGCTGCTGCGCGATGACAAGAGCTATCCCTTTATCAAAGTTACCCTCAATGAATCATTTCCCCGGGTTTTCAGAACCAGGCGGCTGTTAAAGGACGGGGCCCGCTATTTTGGGCCGTATACCAGGGTGGGCGCAGTGGATGAAACGCTGCGCCTTTTAAAAAAGCTTTTTCCCTTTCGTTCGTGCAGGCAAAAGGAGCCTGTCAATAAGGGCCGCCCTTGCTTAAACCACCATATAAAAAGGTGTCTTGGGCCGTGCTGTGGCCTGGTGAGTGAAGAAGAGTACCGGGAAATGGCAGACCAGGTAGTTCTATTCCTGGAAGGGCGGCAGGGGGAAGTAGTCAAACACCTTAAAGCCCGTATGGAAAAGGCTGCTCAAAACCTGGAATTTGAAAAGGCGGCTGGAATAAGGGATCAAATACGGGCAGTGGAAGAAGTGGTGGAGAAGCAAAAGGTGCTTTCCTCGGGACAGGAGGACCAGGATGTTATCGCCATGGCCCGGGGAGTGAACATAGTATGCGTAATGGTCCTTTTTATCCGGGGGGGCAAACTTTTGGGCAGGGACCACTTCATACTGGACGGAACAGAACACCTGGAGCGGGCGGAAATAATCACTTCGTTTTTAAAACAGTATTATCACCGGGCGGAGTTTATCCCCAGGCAGGTATTGGTAGAGGAATTGTTGGAGGAAGAAGTGGATGTGCTTTCCCGCTGGCTTTCCGCCGGCCGCAAAGGCAAGGTGTACATAAGAGTGCCACACCGGGGCGAAAAAAAGAAACTGGTGGAGATGGCCGGGAAAAACGCTTTGTTGGTACTGCAGGAAGAAGAGGCAGGGCGGCTATCCCGCCAGGATAACACTAAAAAGGCGCTGGAAGAGTTGGCCGGGACTTTGGGGTTAGAAGAGTTCCCGGAGCGGCTGGAGTGTTATGACATTTCCAACATCCAGGGTACCAGCACTGTGGCTTCCATGGTAGTTTTTGAAGATGGTAAGCCGGCCAAGAATCAGTACCGTAAATTTAAAATAAAAACTGTGGAAGGACCCGATGACTTTGCTTCCATGCGAGAGGTTATCAGCCGGCGGTTTATCCGGGCCAGGGAAGAGCTGGAACTGATAAATTCCGGCCAATTATCCACTAAAGAGGCTAAGTTTTACCGCCTGCCGCAGATGGTGCTCATAGACGGGGGCAAGGGGCAGCTTTCGACTGTCGTTTCAGCCATGCAGGAAACAGGTTTCGATTACATTCCTGTTTTTGGCCTGGCCAAGGAGGAGGAGTTAATCTTCGCCCCGGAGCGATCGGCCCCATATTTTCTGCCGCGGGATTCCCGGGCTTTGCACCTGGTGCAGCGCCTGCGGGATGAGGCCCACCGCTTTGCCGTCACTTATCACCGGCAGGTACGGGATAAAAAGACCCTGAGGTCATTGCTGGACGAGGTGCAGGGCATTGGACCCAAGCGGCGCCGGGAATTGTTAAAGGCCTTTGGGGATATAGAAGCTGTCAAAAAAGCTGAGATCGAAGAGTTGGCAGCGGTGCCCGGGATGAGCAGTGCCGCCGCTGAAGCAGTATATAATTTTTTCCGGCGAGAGGGAAGTTAGTTGACGGCATTTTCGACGGGATTAACGGGATTAGCGGGATCAGATAAAAACAAAAGAGAAAAGAGAAAAGGCATTTAGACAGGATTACAGGATTTGCAGGATAAAGATAAAAACGACCCCAAAGTGTCGACCCAAAAAGAAAAGACATTTTAGATTGATGGTTACCACGACTCGGGGGACGATCATTTTGATTTCGCACTAAGGCAGTTGACAAACTAGAAATACTAAGGTATTATCAATTTTAAATAAAGGAATACTGGAAATACAGCGTGTGTGCCTCGTCTGTCGGGGTTTCATTTAGGGCCCTTGAAGTTGTTCCTGCAACTTCAAGGGCTTTCGACTACTTCCGCCGGTCCGTTATAAGGACAACGAGGGTGAGTAGAAGTATTATTGCTATGACGATCTGTATTGTATCTGAAACTGAGATCATTATTACCTCACCCCCTTTCCGAGTTGTATTAACCCCGGCAGGTGAGGCCTGCATTCCAGTATTCCTAAGTTGAATTATACCACAATTTACCATTTATTTCGGTGAATTTTTTTGTTTACACCCTGGAAGAACCTGGATTAACAGAAATCAAAAAGACCCAAAAAGAAAGGGCAATTTTTCGACGGGATTAACGGGATTCGCGGGATTAAGATAAAAACAAGAGAGAAAAGAAAAAGGCATTTAGACAGGATTACAGGATTTGCAGGATAAAGATAAGTGATTAAAGATGGATGTTATGGAATGGTTCTTTTGAGAATTATTGAAACAAATACTGTAAAGATAACTAAATGACTAATAAGCATTGCATACAAAGGAACAATAAAGGATGTAAAACCAAAGCCAAAAATCATGTTGATCCTGTTAATCCTGTCAAAAGGAGACCCCAAAGTGTCGACCCAAAAAAGAAAGGGCAATTTTCGACGGGATTAACGGGATTCGCGGGATAGGGTAAAACAAAAGAAAGAAAAGCAGCTTTAAATAAACAAATTATCTAAAGATATTTTCAGTCCGGTAAGAACGCTAGATGTAACATTACCACCTGAGTATATCTCGGGCTCGCCGTAATCTTCGTTGTCTTCCAATCTAAAAACCATTATTTCTTTACGGACGTAGTTTGCAATCCAGTATTCTTTTACTTTATGCTTTTCGTAAAGGTATAACTTTTTTACGTAGTCCATAGAAGGTGAGGAGGGCGATACTATTTCCACAATAAAATCGGGGGCTCCAAGGCAATAATTATCAGCAAGTTTTGACCGGTCGCATACCACCAGTATGTCGGGCTGTACTACGGTCTTTATATCTTCTGCATCTTCATTTTGTTCCGTTAAAAGTACATCATAGGGTGCGTTAAAAACCTCGCAAGCAATGCCATCCAAGTGACTTCCCATTCGAAGCAATAACCTTCGTAAAATCCTTTGGTGCTGCGTTGAAGGGGATGGTGTCATATCGTAAACAGTACCTTCTAATATTTCACACTTTTTGTCTGCCGGTAATTGCAGGTAATCCTGGTAACAGTACTTTTTTTGCACGGAATTTCCAAACTGGTAAGACATATTGATTATCCCTCCTTTACTATTTTATCACAAAAGTAAAGTAAGGCTACATTTTTAAAAATTTATAATGAGTATTTACATTACAACCGCGAGTAAGCCTGCATCAGATCCCGGTAGACTTGCTGGTTAACTTTAGTGAACTGGGCACCTTGCTGGCGAAGTACATAGGCCGGGTGAAAAATGGGCGTTAAGGGAATGTCACGGTAGGAAAACCATTTGCCGTGGGAGGCGGTGATGCCCGGAGCGTCCGGTATCAGGGCCTTTAGGGCCACGGCCCCTACAGCCACCATAACCCTGGGGCCGATCATTTTAATTTCCCGGTTAAGGTTGGTTTCAATACAGGTTCTGCACTCTTCCGGCTGCGGGGTGCGGTTGCCCTTAGGGCGGCATTTTAAAACATTGGCTATGTAAACCTGCTCCCGCTTTAAGGGCATCTTTTCCAGCCACATGGTGAGGGCCGTACCGGCAATGCCAATGAAGGGAATGCCGAATATGTCTTCATGTTCCCCGGGGCCTTCTCCCACAAACAATATGGGTGAGCTGGGGTTGCCGTGTCCGGGAACCCGCCGGGTGGCGCCCTCGCTGTGAATAGGACAGCTGCTGCAGCCCGGGGTAACGCTGCATTCCTCACAATCTTGTGGCCTGGTGATATAGTCGATCAGTAAGGAGTGGGCCATTAACCTGGCCTGTTTAGCCACCGCTCTTTTCACCGACTCCGGCCGGTAGCCGTTTTGCACCAGGCGCCGGGCAAATTCTTCCATTAAAGTGCTGATATTGGGGGCAGTCACTGTTATCACATCCCATGGGATATATTACAACGTGTCGTGCCGGAAGACCTTCCTCCGGGATAAAATGAATAACTCAAGTTTTTGGTGACAGGCACCAAAAACTTGAGTTATTTAAAAGGGAGGTAGCTTCAGTTGTCTTAGTTCAGGTATAGTTTAATAATGTCTTCGTCCGAAGAGTCATCTTCTTCGTATTCATCCAGTTCAACGTTTACTTCCATATCGTATTCAAGGTATTCTTTCAGTTCAGCTTCGTCCCCAATATCAGGGATGTTATCATCATCGTTTTCAATGAGTACGGTTTCGAATGTGGCCGTGATGTGGAAGTACTCATCGCCATCGTAGATTAAGAGCTGTATGCCGTCTTCGTTATCTTTATCGGTTGCAAAGGCTTCAACAGTACCTTCTATTGTTACGTCGCTGTCGGAGACCGGCATATTATCTTCGTCATAGAATAATATGCCGGTGCTTTCAAGGCTGTCTTCGTTATCTTCAATCTGGGAGGTTATTTCCGCTTCTGTAACGTTATATGCTTGAATTGAAATAGTATCGCTGTCATCGACGTCATCGTCGTCGGAAATTTCTTCTGTGAAATCTTTTTCTTCATTGGGGCCTACGGTAACCCCGGATTCTTCAACCCCGTAAACAGTAATGTCATTCTCACCGGTGTTTTTCACGGTCCAAATAATATTGGTGTCTTCGGCTACGTCAATTGGATCGTCCTTTTGGTCTACTATTTGGTAATCAAAATCGATTCTCTCACCGGCCATGGTTGCGTAGGCAATTCCCTCATTTTCATCTGACGTAAAGGTGAGGTCACTGTCATCAGAGGTGAGGTTGCCGGTGGTTGCCACAGCCTCTCCCACGGTGACTTCAATAGTTTCGCTATCAACTATCTCTTCTTCATCATTGTACAATGTAACCGTGATGGTTGCGGTGCCTTCGTTTTCTTCGTCAGCGGTGACGGTAACTACTTCAGTGACGCCCTCAGTGTCACTCATGCCCACAGTACTCTCTTCTTCCGGACTGGTCAAAACGCTGTCATCATCGCTGACCTGAAGCTCTATTTCATAGCCTTGGGGCAATTCCGCTGCCTCTGCCTCGTTATCTTCCACTAAAAAGGTGATATCCTTGGATTGGTCAAACATCAATTCAATGCCGGAATCGCCGTCTACAGTAATGGTATATTCCTTTTCTTCAATTTTATTGATGTCTTCAAAGATTCCTCCCCGAGCCTCTATCTTAGCCCGGAATTGTGCCCTCTGCCAATCCGGTGCCCCGTTGCGGCAGAGATTATCGTAAGCATTCATTAAACCTTTGACGCTGGGATGTTGTTCCCTGGCCCAGGCCGGACCTTCTTGCTTTACATACGAACTTTCGTTTTGTGTCTCTTCAGGGTCATTTTCATTCTCTTCTTCAACTTCTTCGGCTACTTCAATAGCTTGTGCTTTTTTGGCATGCCCAGGTGGCATCCAATTTTCGCCGAATACAGGGTGTCCTTTAGCCATTGCAGTTTGTGGTATTAAAAATAAACCTCCCACCATAAAGCAAAAAGCAGTAAACAAATATAAAAGCTTTCTGAATTGCATAGTTACACCTCTCATTTACAAAATTAGTATCTTAAAAAATTTCGTGACGGGACAACAACTGAAAAAATCACCCCCCGTTTTTACCTTTATATTAACATTCGGTAACGGGGGGTGATTTCTGGGGTAATGTTGGTATAATTAAGACCGTGGTCCTATTTGTATAGGCCCAAGCGAAACCAGTTATGTTTAACACCTTGGATAGTTTTACCATCATTATTTTTGACATCTTTACTGGTATCTTTGGGCGAATCCTTAAAGTTATTTTGAGGGCTGCCTTTTGTTTTGTCGGAGGGATATGTTTGACCTCTCTGTGGTTTGCCCTGGTTTTTAGCATTGTCTTTTGATTTCTTATTATTGTTTGCTGAACTGTTACCGTTCTTTTTGTCCTTGTTAGAACCTTGGGGCGATTTTCCCGCGGGGTCTTTCAAACGGCCGGGTGACTCTGTGCCCCAGCCGTTTTTATTGTTTTTGAATGCAGGCATGTTTTTTCCTGATTTTACATTTTTACCGGTACTGCCGTTATTTTGGCCTTGTTTTGCATAATTATTTGCGTTGGGGTTTACCCGCATAGCTTTGCCGTGGCTCTTTGCTTGCCCTTTTACATCTGTACCGGGTGAAGCTTTGGAATCACCTTTCTTTTCAATGCCCGGAGGTGTTTGGGGAGTATCATTAATACCCTTTTGTTTATGGCCGGCCTTTTTCCATTTTACAGTGGCATTTTTTGTGAGAACGTCCTGCACCCGGTCATTATTTTGTACAATACTGCCCATGCTCTGCGCATTAATTTTTTCCAGGTCAAGTTCAACGCCGTTTTCCCTGCTTTTATTCCAGAGGTGATATTTACCTGCGGACACGCCTTTATTTAAGGCTTCTTCTCTTTCCTCTTCATTTACTTTTACCACGTAAACATTAACTTCTGCCTGTTTCTTCTCCAGTTGTCCCTTAGTGTATGATAGTACCTGTGCTTCCAAATTGGCCGGTTTTACATTATTCTCCACACTGGTGGCATTTATTGTTGTACTGATCACGATATGGGAAGTAGAATTGTTTATATATCCCTGGTTGGAGCATGATTCCAAGATGGTATCTACCGCCGCCTTCAGGTTAAGGCCTTGCAGGGAAAGGCCCTGTAAAACTTTTTGGGCATCTTCGTTTCTTGCCTCAGCCTGTATAACCTCCAGTTTTTTATCCAGGGCCAGTTCTAAACTGGGGTTTATATCCATCCCCACATAGGCATAAACGTCCGGTACCAGAATTTCTTGCAGTAATGCACTGGAAAAAAGTACAAAGATTAACAGCGAAGCGGCTAACGCTAACCATCTCCTGTTATGTTGATGCGGGCTTATTATGTCGTGGTCGTCGAAGAGTACTTCCTGGCCGATTTTTACCGATGCCCGTTTTTTAATTTCTTTAAATTCAAAATCTCCTGTCATCAATATCAGGCTTTGTGGTTTAACTTTAAAAACCGTACCCTTATGAGCCATGGTCATCGCACCCTTTCACCACACCGAGGATGTAGTCTTTCAAATAAATGCTGGAGCCTTTTAGAGCAATACATACTGCTATTATATATTTTCGGTGACGTTGAATGGTTTTAGGGTTACAGCGAAACTTTAATAATAGGCTTTTAAAAGGTAAGGACCTGCGTTCGTTGAAACGAGCCAGCAGCACCGGGTCATTTACCACGTGCTTGGCCATAGCTATCGCTTTACAGCGTGTGTCTTTGTGTTTCGGTGTTTCCTGCACCAGATCCTCCAGGGAGATATTGAATTTCTGTAATGCCTTTTCAAACCACTCAATATCCTCGGCCAAGTCTTCTCTTAGCTCAGAATTGTTAGTATCCTCGGACGGGCTGTCAGGAATGTCCTGGCTATTTATTTCCGGCTTATATTTAACGTTACATCTCACCATGTCTATCAATCGTCTTTTAATTACCTGACTGGCAAAGGAGGGGAAATGGGTTCCTTTATCGGGGTTATATTTATCTGCCGCTTCGTTGAAAGCAATTAAGGCTATGCTATAAGCGTCAGTGCTGAGAACATTACATTTTTCCTGGCTGTAGCTTTTTGCTAATTTAATAATATAACCCTTATAATTGGTGATAAGTGTTTCCCGGGCCATCTCATCGCCCTGCTGCAGGCGTTTGATAAGAAAAAGGGTATTGTCTTGTTCGGTTTTCATAGGCCCTCACTTCCTGCCTGAAAATTATATTGTACTTATACCGTAAGGCTTGGCAGTAAGTTGTACAAATCAATCCTATGAAAGGCAGCTTATGTGATAAAAAAGTCCCTAATATATTATTCGGTAAAAAGATATAAATTAGGGGGAATAGCTACCTTTAAAGTAGAAAAAAGTTACCATAAAATTTAAAAAATAATTTCCCGTAATTCTCGATACTGTAAAATATATACTATAATATGAATAAGGTAAAGAGGACAAAGGTTGGAGGAAAATATTACAATGTATAGATTAGTGGCATTAGATCTGGATGATACTTTATTGGACAAGAATTTAGAGGTTCCCGCGGGTAATAAGCAAATAGTGTCCGAAGTAATGGCCCGGGGAATTTACGTAACTTTTGCTACCGGGCGCATGTTTCGTTCCAGCCTGCCCTTGGCCAAGGAGCTTCAAATAAAGGCTCCGCTGATTACTTACCAGGGGGCGCTGGTAAAGCATTCCGACACCGGTGAAGTGCTTTTTCACCGGCCGGTGCCGCTGGATTACGCTCTGGATATTGTGAGCCGGGTGGGAAAATACGGGTATCACATCAACATTTACCTTGATGATTACCTGTACGTAGCCCAAGATACCGAAGCAGGGAGACGTTATGCCTCTCTTTCCCGTATACCCCTTGAAGTTGTGGGGGATTTGGGGCGTTTTTTGACATCCCGGCAGCAGGATCCCACCAAGGTGTTGGTGGTTTCCACTGAACCCCGCCTGGATGAACTTGCGGCGGAGTTAAAGCCTATTTACAGCGATAAGCTGCATATAACCAAGTCAAAACCTCATTTTCTGGAGTTTTCCCACCCGTTAGCCAATAAAGGCCATGCCTTAGAAGCTGTTGCTGATTATTATGGTGTGCCCCGGGAAAAAGTAATGGCAGTGGGAGACAGTTATAATGACCTGGAGATGATTGATTGGGCAGGGCTGGGTGTGGTGATGGGCAACGCCCGAAAAGAAATAAAGGACCGGGCTGATTACGTTACCCTGCCCCACGATGAAGGCGGTGTGGTATACGCCATGCGAAAATTTGTAATAAGTGAATAGTAAAGAAGAACACCGGGAATGGGTGACTCAACCGTATAATGAACATTGTTCATGTATACCTTATGGAAAATAGGAGGTAGTAATATGGAAACGATGCTGAATGATCCGCAAGCAATGTATAAAGTTGACAGTATGAATATGTTCGGTGCCCTGTGGGGGCTGCCGGAGCAGTGTGAGGATGCCTGGCGTCTGGGCATGGAAGGACCTCTTCCCTCAGCCGGGGCGGTCAGTAATATTTTGGTTACCGGACTGGGGGGATCTGCCATTGGGGGGGATCTTTTACGAACATATACTTCAGGTAAAATGCCGGTGCCCGTGGCGGTGAATCGTGACTACCTGTTGCCTGAATACGTAGATAGCAGTACCCTGGTATTTGCCATCAGCTATTCGGGCAATACCGAAGAGACTTTAAGTGCCTATGCAGAAGCGCGCAGCCGTGGCGCTTCTATACTTGCCCTCACCACAGGAGGTAAATTGAAGGAACAAGCCCAAAAGGACGGGGTGCCGGTCATTGTTATCCCCGGAGGAATTTCCCCCCGCGCTGCTACCGGTTACCTTTTTCTGCCCATGCTTGCCGTGCTGCAGCGAATGGGATTACTGACCGGTATGGAAAATGAGGTAAAAAGTTTAGTACGCCTGCTGGAAGAGATAAGGGAAAGTTTAAGGCCCGAAAGCCCTGTGGAAACTAACCTTGCCAAACAGTTGGCCGGGAAGCTGCATAACCGCATTCCGGTTATATGGGGTGTCGGCAGCAACACGGAAGTGGTAGCCCAACGCTTTAAAGGACAGATCAATGAAAATACCAAGGCTCCGGCTTACTGGAATGTATTTCCGGAACTAAACCATAATGAGCTGGTAGGTTTTGAGGTACCCCAAGAGCTGTTAGAGAAATTGCACATAGTGATGCTCAGGGATGAAGATGATCACCCCCGGGTGAGCATTCGCATGGACGTAACCAGGGGTATTGTGGCCAAAGCAGTTTCCGGCGTGGAAGAAATAAAGTCCACCGGGGAAGGTAAACTGGCGCGGCTATATTCTCTGATTTATACGGGGGATTATACCAGTGTATATTTGGCCGCCCTATATGGTATAGACCCCGGTCCGGTGAAAATAATAGACTACCTTAAATCCGAGCTGGCCGGGAAATGAGATGGCGGGGTATAAAGTAATTGCGGATTGGCATACACATACTCGCTACAGCGACGGAAGGGGTACCGTAGAAGATAATGTGCGTGCAGCGGCAGAAAAGGGGCTCACAGAGATCGCCATTACCGATCACGGCCCCAAGGGTATTTTTATCGGTGTGAAAAGTGCCGAAACTTATTTGGATATCAAGAAAGATATTGAAGCTCTAAAGGAACGTTATCCGGTGCGTGTTTTACTAGGTGCCGAGGCCAATGTTACCGGTCTTAACGGGGAGATAGATATTGCGCCCGAAATCAGTAAGGAAATGGACATACTCCTGGTTGGCCTACACCCTCAGGCGGTTGCGGAAACCTGGCGTGAAAATTTGGGATGGATGCTGCCAAACTTCTTAGGGCGTGTGAATCAAACCCTAAAAAAGCGTATGCGCAATGCCAATACAAAGGCTTTATTAAATGCTATGTACAATCACCCGATAAATGTGGTTACTCATCCCGGCCTGATGATGGACGTGGATTTGGATGAAATCGCCGGGGCTTCGGCCGCTACCGGTTGTGCCGTGGAAATTAATACCGGCCATGCCTATAATAAAGATGAAGTCATCAAAGCAGCGCTTCGCTGGGCAGCACCCCTGGCGGTGAACAGTGATGCCCACTACCCTGATACCGTAGGAGAAGTGGACAAGGGGGTGGAGCTCCTGTTGAAGTGGGATGTGCCTGTGAACCAGGTGTTAAATGCAGTTCCGGTTTCGGCAAGACAGGAAGTCCACCCATCTGATATAATAAGAAATGTCCACTAAAGTAACCTGCCTTTTAGAAAGGGGTAACGAGTTGTCTAAGCTGGTAATTGTTACAGGCATGTCAGGGGCGGGAAAATCAACGGCTGTTCAAAGCCTGGAAGACCTAGGGTATTTTTGTGTGGACAACTTGCCTCCCACCCTTATTCCAAAATTTGCCGAAATGTGTGCACAATCGGCGCAAACAATTAATAACATAGCATTAGTTGTTGATATTAGAGGCGGTTCATTTTTTAATGCCTTGTTTGAAGTTTTATCCGAATTGGATGACCAGGGAGTAGAGTTTGAAATACTTTTTCTGGAGGCATCCGATGAAACCCTTGTGCGGCGTTACAAAGAGAGCCGTCGCCGTCACCCTCTGGGTAACCACGGGGAAATACTGCGTAATATTCGTGAGGAAAGGTCACAGTTAGAAGATCTCAGGGGGAAAGCCAACAAGATAATTGATACTTCCGATCTTACTAATCAACAGCTGAAGAAAGAAATCAACAGCCACTTCGGACATGATTCAGGCAAAGGTTCTCAATTGTTCATCACCGTCATTTCTTTCGGATATAAATACGGTATTCCCATGGACAGTGACCTGGTCATTGACGTGCGCTTTTTGCCCAACCCGCATTACATTGATGAATTACGACCATTGAGCGGAAATGATTTAAAAGTGCAGGATTATGTCATGGATTCTGATGTTACTAAGGAGTTCATGACCAGGTTTTGTAACTTAATAGAATTTTTGATACCCAGGTATGTGTTGGAAGGAAAAACCACGCTGATGATTGCCATCGGGTGCACCGGAGGAATGCACCGTTCCGTGACACTGGCCAACCGGCTGGGAGATATTTTAGTCAACAAGGGGTCCCGGGTAACGGTGCGCCACAGGGATGTAAACAGGAAATAGTGTTTTGCCGGTAGGGGTTGATAATTTGTGAAGTTAATAAAATGGCTGTATCCGGGTATGCAGGTCAAACGTTGGCTGTCCCTGGGTTTGGCGGGGCTGCTTCTGTTGATAACGGGAATGCTCCTTTTAATAGGTTATAAGTGGCCGGGAATATCTGAGCTTTTTTATATGGCACGTGCTTTTCCCGGCGGAATGCTGCCTGCAGGTATTGCCGGGGTGGTGGTAGGGATGGTACTGATTTGCCTGGGATTGTCCCGTGCCTTCAGGTCGGTTGTAGAGCCTCTTGATTCCGGTGATAGGGTGGTGGACAGGGTTTTTAACCGCCGCCAGCTGCAGCGGGGGCCTAAGATAGTGGTTATTGGCGGCGGTACTGGGCTTTCTATGTTGCTGAGAGGCTTAAAAGAATATACATCCAACCTCACCGCCATTGTCACGGTGGCCGATGACGGGGGCAGTTCCGGCCGCCTGCGGGGTGATCAGGGAATGCTTCCTCCGGGTGATGTGAGGAATTGCCTGGTAGCCTTAGCGGACAAGGAGCCCTTTATGGAGCAGCTGCTGCAATACAGGTTCCCTTCCGGTGAATTGGCCGGTCACAGTATGGGTAATCTTTTGCTGGCCGCCTTGAATAATATAAGCGGCAGTTTTGACGGTGCCATAAAGGGATTAAGCAGGGTGCTGGCCATCAGGGGGCAGGTGCTGCCGGTTACACTGGAAGATGTTAGTCTCTGTGCCGAAATGGAAGATGGAGAAGTTGTCTGCGGTGAGTCGCAAATTCCCCGCAGCGGGAAAAAAATTCGCCGCGTTTTTCTAAATCCTGAAACTTGTTCGCCACTGGATGAATCGCTGGAGGCTATTAAAAGCGCTGATGCCGTAGTTTTAGGACCCGGCAGCCTTTATACAAGTGTACTGCCTAACCTGTTGGTAAAAGGTATTTCCCAGGCGCTGGCCGATTCTTGGGCCTCCAAGATATATGTATGTAATGTAATGACTCAACCGGGTGAGACCACCGGCTATACTGTATCTGACCACATTAGGGCCATTATAGAACATGGCGGCCCGGTAGTGGATTGGGCGGTGGTTAACCAGGAGGCCATCCATGGACGTACCTTAAGCAGGTATAAAAAGGAAGGGGCCGGGCCGGTGGAAATAGACGAAAAGGAAGCCGCTCAGATGAATGTGCGGGTGCAAAGGGGTGACCTGCTGCAGGAGGGTAACATGGTAAGGCACCACCCGGACCGCCTGGCGCGGCATATAATGCATTTGGTAATGCTCCATAAAGACGGCGGCGACCGCGTGATACCGTTTAATATGTATCACGATAGGGCGGGGATGCGAGAAAAAAAAGAGGCCGTAACGGGACAGTAGGCGTAACTGGTGACAAACCTGACTTTTTGCGCATAGCGAATGAGTTGAATCGAGCAGCTGCCAGGCTTAGCGAAGTCGATAAGCGGAAGCGGGACCGAGCACAGGACGTGCGAGGCCGCCCCTTGAGCCAGGACGGCGAATGGGGCGGGAATCCCGCTGGAGCGTGAGACTAAGCGTTAGCCCTGGCCTGCGAGATGAATTGAATGAGCGGGCGCAAAAGGCAGGATAGGAAAAGTTGCTTTGTTATCGACCGAGGCCCGGCTCAAGCCGGGCCTTAAATATTTGCTGGAGAGACTTTAGAACTCCAGCTTGACAGTATTTATCCCTTTCGCGATATACTAAAAGTAGCTGATAGGGTCAAGGGGGAACATTGGATGAAGCAGGATATCTACCTGGACAACAGTGCCACAACCAAGCCTTCGCCGGAAGCGGTACAGGCAGTTGTGGAATGCATGGAGGAAATATACGGCAACCCGTCTTCTGTCCACCGCAAAGGCCTGGAGGCGGCAAGAGCGGTCAACCGGGCCCGGGAGGCGGTTGCCGATCAATTAAAGGTGGATGCCAAGAAAGTGACCTTTACCTCAGGTGGGACCGAATCTAATAACCTTGCCATTAAAGGAGCTGCATCCTCTTATTCCAACCGGGGAAAACATATAATCACTACTGCTATAGAACACCCGGCAGTCCGGAATGTGTGCCGTGATTTGGCAGAGGACGGGTTCGAAATCACCTATCTTACGGTTGATGAGATGGGCATTATCCAGGTCAGTGAGTTGGCAGAGGCCTTGCGTGAAGATACTATCCTTGTTTCTATCATGTATGTGAATAATGAAACAGGTTCGGTACAGCCTCTGGATAAAATAGCAGGTGTGATTAAACGGGCCAAAAAAGATGGGAAGTTACCATTATGGCATGTGGACGCGGTGCAGGCGCTGGGTCGGCTGCCGGTACTTCCAACTAAAATGGGCATGGACCTTGTTTCCTTCAGTGGCCATAAGGTGCATGGCCCCAAAGGAATAGGTGCTTTATATGTTGGCACAGGGGTGTCTCTCCGGCCACAAATTGTCGGTGGCGGGCAGGAGGGAGACCTGCGTTCCGGTACAGAGAATGTACCCGGCATAGCGGGCTTTGGGGCTGCTGTCCGGGGGTTGGTTAAGGGGGAAGGTACGGCAGCGGAACATATGGCCTCGCTGCGCAAGCTGCTCGTTGAAGGCGTATTGAACGGTATCACCGGCTGCCGTCTGAATGGTCCGCCTCCAGGCAATATCGGAGCCGCCCCGCATATTGCCAATATATCCTTCAACGGGGTTAGGGGAGAGGTGCTGGTGCACTGGCTGGAGAATGAAGGTATCTATGCTTCTACCGGCTCGGCCTGCTCTTCCCGCAAACAGGTTGAGCATAGTGTGCTTAAGTCCCTGGGCCTGAGCGAAGGGGAAGCCGAGGGAGCGCTGCGCTTTAGTTTTAGCCCGGAGAATACTGTGGAGGAAGTTAAAGTGGTTGTCAGAAAGCTTAAAGAAGGTGTAGAGGAGTTGCGAAGTTTTGCAAAAATGCAGTAGTGTTGATGTCAATGCAAGTTGTGAATACATACTGGTGCGATACGGGGAAATAGGTCTGAAAGGAAAAAACCGGCCTAAATTTGAAAAAAGGTTAGTTGGTAACATACGGTGCGCGGTAGGTGATTTGGGGCGTATCAATGTATCCAAGATCCGGGGGCGCTTAATGGTCAAAGTGGATGAAGTTGATACATCTGAGGTCATAGAACGGTTGGGCAGGGTGTTCGGCCTGGTGTCCTTCAGCCCGGTACTCCGGGTGGACGCTACACCGGAGGCTGTTTTCGAAGCATCCCTGACCTCAATGCAGCAGGGGATGGAGAGGGAAGGGTACTCGACGGAAGAGTCAAGTGAACCCGTTACTTTCAGGGTTACTGTCAATAGGGCGGATAAAACCTTTCCCATACAATCAATGGAACTTGCCCGGCAGCTGGGGGGACATTTGCTTGCAGGCATTCCGGGGCTTAAAGTGAAGTTGCACCAACCTGATTTAATTGTATCGGTGGATATAAGGGAAGGGCAGGCCTTTGTTTTTTCACAAACAATCCCGGGCCTTGGCGGTCTGCCGGTGGGAGTAAGCGGCAAAGCTATGCTGCTTCTTTCCGGGGGCATAGACAGTCCTGTGGCCGGGTGGATGTCTATGAAAAGGGGGATTGAACTGGAGGCCATACATTTCCATAGCTTTCCCTTTACCGGCGAGAAGTCCAAGGAAAAGGTTGCTGATTTATGCCGGGTGCTGACGCGGTACGGTGGTAATATAAATTTGCACGTTGCTCATTTTACCGATATTCAAAAGGAAATCCAGAAAAAGTGCCCGGAAGAATTCAGGGTTACCATTATGCGGCGCTTTATGTACCGGATGGCACAGCGGCTGGCGGAACACACGGGTGCTCTGGCCCTTATTACGGGCGAAAGTGTAGGACAGGTGGCCAGTCAAACCCTGGAGAGCATGGTGGCCATCAATGAAGTGACACTAATGCCGGTGCTGCGGCCGGTGGTGGGCTTTGATAAATATCAAATAGTTAAAATCGCGGAACAAATAGGCACCTATGATATTTCCATTCAGCCCTACGAGGACTGCTGTACTTTATTCTTGCCCAAGCACCCCAGCACCAAGCCCAACCTGGAAAAAGTACATACAGCGGAGGAGTCCCTGGACATAGAAGGCCTAATCGAAGCAGCCCTGGAAAAGACGGAAACTTTGAGTTTTTACAGGAATGAAGCTTAAACATTAAGACAGTTAAAACATTAAAAACATTTTAGACAGGATTACAGGATTGCAGGATATGTAATTTAGTTGTGTAAGTGAAATGGATTGAGAATAAGTATTGAAACTGTTTAAAGTAACAAAGCATTATTCTTTTTATGAAAGAGATGGTTTAATAATTTAACACAAATGATAAGCCATAGAACTAAAATTAGATCGTAAAGAAGAGAGTATGAATAAAGAGCAAAACCAAAATCCTGTCAATCCTGTTAATCCTGTCAAAAGAAAGACCCCAAAGAAATACCCAAAAATAAGCCCGTGTTCTTTCGTGTGTTGGAGGCTTGGCCGGTATGAGTTTTTCTAGCATTACTAAAAATGAATTAGCCAGGATACAGGGCAATGGTGACTGCTGCAAAAGGGCAGAACTGGCTGCCCTGGTTAAAATGGACGGCACCCTGCACAAAAATGGCAGCCAAATGTCCCTGGACATCAAAAATTTTAATGCCGCGGTAGCCAGGAAAGCCTTTTCCCTGGTCAAAGACCTTTTTAACATTGGCGCCCAGGTGATGGTGCGGCGCAAAGTGCGTCTGCGCAAAAATAATATTTACCTGGTACGGGTGCCCGCTGCAGAAAAAAAGACTGAAATAATGTCTGCATTGGGCATTATGGATGATGCGGGACTACTGCAGGAGAGGGTGCCCGGTTCACTGCTCAAGCGGGATTGCTGCCGGCGGGCCTATTTAAGGGGCCTTTTCCTGGGCGGCGGGTCGGTGAGCAGTCCTGAACGAGCTTACCACTTAGAGATAATAACCAGTAACCTTAGGCACGCCAAGGACATACTGCGTATTTTGAAAAGATTTAAATTATCCGGGGGCATCAATGCCAGGAAAAATTGGTATGTAGTTTACCTGAAGGAAAGTGAGCAGATTGCAGAGTGCTTAAATATAATGGGAGCTCACGACGCCCTGCTGGAATTTGAGGGTAAAAGGGTCTACAAAGATGTAAGAAACAAGGTTAACCGCCTTGTTAATTGTGAAACGGCCAATCTGGATAAAACAGTTGCTGCTGCAGTACGCCAGGTGGAAGATATAAAATTGATCAGTCGTGTCAAAGGATTAGATAAGTTGCCGGTTTCGTTGCGCCAGACAGCCGAGGCCAGGCTGCAGTTTCCTGATGCCAATTTGCGAGAACTAGGGGAAGTAATGGTTCCCCCCGTTGGTAAATCAGGGGTAAATCACCGGCTGAGAAAACTGAGCGAAATAGCCGGGCGCCTGCGGGGCGGGGATGAGGTGGGATTTTGAGACGGGTTGAAAAATACCCCTGTAAGTCGGGGCGGAATTCCATGCGGGACTGGCACAAGAAGGTTCACCCTTTAAGGGTGGCCTTTCAATTTGTGGTGATTACTCTTTGCCGGTACTTGCCCTCCTTAAAGTTAAAAAACTTTTTATACCGGTGTCTGGGCATGAAAGTAGGACGGAACGTTTCCATGGGCATTATGGCCATGGTAGATATTTTTTTTCCTCAATTTGTTTCCATTGGGGCTAACAGTGTCATAGGATATAATAGTACTTTGTTAGCCCACGAGTTTTTGGTTGAAGAATTTCGTGTGGGCAGTATCGAGATTGGGGCCAACGTTTTAATTGGGGCGAATACTACGGTACTGCCCGGCGTAAAGATTGGTGACGGTGCAAAGATTGGTGCCGGGAGTTTGGTAAACAAAGATATACCTCCCGGTGCACTGGCTTATGGGGTGCCGGCCAAGGTACGATAGTAGAAGGGTTAAACAAGAAACATATAGAGAGGTCAAGTAATGAATGCATTAAAGTGGATGTGGAAAGATTTGTGGCAAAATCCGTGGCAGCCCAAGTATATGTGGCCTTTAATTATTATCAACATTGTTGGTTCGGCTTTGGGGTACTGGTGGTACCGCGGCCAGCTCATGGAAAATCCATGGTACTTATGGATTTTAATATCCGACAGTCCATTATCAACCACCGTCTTTGCCATAGCGCTTTTGTTAGCTTGTGTATGGAGGCGGATCCCTTTTTTGACTGCTGTAGGGCTGGCCACCACATTTAAATACGGTTTATGGGCCCTTGTTGTTTTGACGCATTATTGGTTGGCAACTCACGATGTAGGGCTGATAGAGATAGGATTATGGCTGGGGCACCTGGGCATGGTTTTGGAAGCATTTATTTTTATGCGCAATGCACAGGTTACACTTTTGGCGGCGATGGGTGTGTTGGCCTGGATGGGATTAAATGATTTTGTGGATTATGCTTTTGGCTTGCACCCTTACCTGTTTTTACCGTCTCAATTTAGTTTGGGCATGGGAGCAGCGGTGTTTATTACGGTCTCTGTGGGAGTATTAATTAGCAAGAGGGCACTAACGAGGCGTGAGTGTGTGAAATAAATTCCAACGGGCTGTTTGTAGAACTTTTTTAGCAGGATTTTTGCATGTAACCGCAGAACCTTTATTGCATGAGAATTTTCTGGCGATTAAAGTCAGAAAGAAGGAGTGAGTTGGGATGCGCATGGGTTTTGGCCTTAATGTTGAACAAACCCAAAAATTAATAATGACACCCGAATTGCGCCAGGCCATAACCATTTTGCAGTTATCATCCCTGGAACTGGAAAACTATATCGATCAGCAGCTTGAGGAAAATCCGCTGTTGGAATTAAGGGATGATCAGCCCGAAATACAAAATGAGTCCACAGAAACTAAAGAAACCGAAGAGACCAAAGAGACCGAGGAACCCGCGGATAAAGAGCAAGGTGAGGAATACGATATCGATTGGAAAGAGTATTTCCACGATAGCAGTGATATAGGGATCCCGCGGCAGGAAAGAAATAGAGATAAGGAAAATTACACCTTTGAAAGTTTTGTCAGCCAGCCGCCTACCCTGGGTGATCATTTAAGTTTTCAATTACAGATGGCGGATGTGGATGATAAAGGAATGGATATCGGGGAATATGTTATTGGAAATATAGACCGCAACGGTTATTTGCAGGTATCCCCCGAGGATATGGCTGAACACTTGCTGGTGCCTGTTTCAGAGGTCTTAGATGTGTTAGAGGTGATTCACAGTTTCGATCCTCCCGGGGTAGGGGCCTGCACATTGCAGGAGTGTCTGATATTGCAGGTACAACATATGGAACTAAAAGATGAGCTCCTGGAGCAAGTAATTAACAGGCACTTAATTGATATAGCTAAAGGTAAATATACCCAGATGGCTCAACTACTAGGTGTGGCGGTGCAGGAAATACAAAGGGTTGCCGATGTATTGAAGACCCTTGATCCCAAGCCGGGGCGGAACTTTTATTCCCCCAATGATAACCGGTACATTACCCCCGATGTAGTGGTGGAAAAGGTGGATGACGAATATATTGTTTTAGTCAATGATTCCTCTTATACGCCCCGGCTGACCATAAATTCTACGTATCGCGCGGTGCTGGGTGAGGGAAACAGCCACGACTCAAAAACAAAGCGTTTTGTAGAATCCAAGTTGAATGCGGCAACATGGTTAATCCGCAGTATAGAGCAAAGACGATTAACTTTATATAAAGTAGCTAATTGTTTAGTTGATCTGCAGAAAGAATTTTTGGAACATGGTGTTAAACATCTCAAGCCTCTCAATTTACGAAAAGTGGCTGAAATTGTAGATTTACACGAGTCTACTGTTAGCCGCGCAACTTCCAACAAGTATATACAAACACCCCAGGGAGTTTTTGAAATGAAATTCTTTTTCTCCTCGGGACTTGATAATGCTTCGGGGGGTATGGTTTCAGCTCAAAGCATTAAGAAAATGCTGCAGGAGCTTATTGATTCCGAAGACTCCTCCAAACCCCTTAACGACCAGCGAATATCAGAAATTTTTGCTGCCAAGGGAACTAAAATCTCACGCCGTACGGTGGCCAAATACCGGGATGAATTGGGCATTCCCCCCATCAGAAAAAGAAAACGATACTAAGGAAGCAAGGAGACGTTTCTCCTGCTTCCCTTTGTTTTATTGCGAAAAAAAAGTACTGAAAAACGCGCGCTAAGGGAACCGATTTAGTTGCGCTTTTCTTGTGTCCAAAGCCCGTTACCTTATTCGAGTGGTTTTGACATAAAAAAAACCTAAAAAGGAAGGAACTCTGGAGGGCGTAACGAATAAGTATATCATAATTTAAAAAATACAGCCCACTGAGGCATACTATTGAAAGGAGTGGGGAGTAATAATGGCAGTTAAGGTGGGAATTAATGGTTTTGGTCGTATTGGGCGGTTGGTGCTTCGAGCGGCGCTTTTAAACCCCGACCTGGAAATTGTGGCTATAAACCATAAATCCCGAAGACTTCAGGCTGATGCAAACTATGCCAAAACTCTGGCCCACACTCTAAAATATGATTCTGTGCACGGAACACTTGATGCTGAAGTAAACGGCGACAATAATTCCCTTTGGATAAACGGCAGGGAAATTAAGGTGTTGGCGGAGGGTGATCCTGCCGCTCTTCCGTGGAAGGAATTGGGTGTACAGATTGTGGTGGAATCAACAGGTAAATTTAGAAATGTTGAGGGTGCGTCCGGGCACCTAAAGGCCGGGGCAAAAAAAGTGGTTATCAGTGCTCCCGCCAAAGGAGACTGCTTTACTGTTGTCATGGGGGTGAATGAGGGAGAATATGAGCCTGCCCGTGATAATATTGTATCCAACGCATCGTGTACCACAAACTGTCTGGCCCCTGTGGCTAAGGTTATACATGGGCAGTTTGAAATTATAAAGGGATTGATGACTACAGTACATTCGGTAACCAACGACCAACAGATGCTGGATATGCCTCACCGGGATTTAAGACGCGGCCGGTCAGGTAATATGTCCATTATTCCCACCACTACGGGAGCAGCTAAGGCGGTTTCCGTGGTATTACCGGAACTTGAGGGTAAGTTAAACGGTATGGCTATGCGGGTACCCACACCAAATGTCTCAGTGGTGGATCTGGTGGTTAACATTGGAAAATCGGCTACAGCAGAGGAAGTAAATAATACATTAAAAAATGCATCCCAGGGCCCCTTAAAGGGTATACTTGGCTATAGTGAATTGCCCTTGGTTTCCGTGGACTTTAACGGGAATTCCCATTCTTCTATAGTAGATGCTCCTTCGACCATGGTTATCGGTGATAATATGATTAAAGTAGTAGCTTGGTACGACAATGAGTGGGGATATTCCAGCCGGGTGGTGGATCTGGTTTCGTATATTGCCCAAAGGGGTATATAGGAACCTGCAGTAACACTCGCGGGAGGTGTCTGTATTGGCCAAGAAAACCGTTAAGGATATTGATGTAAAGGGAAAACGAGTTTTAGTAAGAGTTGATTTTAATGTCCCTTTGAATAATGACGGTCAAATAACCGATGACAACAGGATTAGGGCTGCCCTAGCCACTATACGTTACCTTTTAGACCTGGAGGCACGGTTAATTTTGATGTCTCACCTGGGAAGGCCAAAGGGAGAACCTGATGATAAGCTGCGTATGGATCCTGTGGCCAAGCGTTTGGAAGATATGCTGGATCGTCCGGTTACCAAAGTTGATGACTGTATTGGTGAAATTGCCGGGGACGCAGTTGCCGGTATGCGAGACGGGGATGTGGTTCTGCTGGAAAACCTGCGGTTCCACCCTGGTGAAAAGAAGAATGATGACAATTTTGCCCGGCAGTTAGCTGAGCTCGGTGAGGTTTATGTGAATGATGCCTTCGGAACAGCTCACCGTGCCCATGCTTCCACCCAGGGTGTTACCGAATATTTGCCGGGGGTAGCCGGTTTTTTGCTGGAAAAGGAAATAAACATGCTCAGTAAGGTTGTCGACAACCCGGAACGTCCTTACGTTGCTATTATTGGCGGCGCCAAGGTGTCCGACAAGATAGGAGTGCTTGATAATCTTATTGGTAAGGTGGACTCCTTAATTATCGGAGGAGGCATGGCCAATACTTTTTTGAAGGCCAAGGGATATGAATTAGGTAAATCCCTCTTGGAGGAAGATAAGGTTGATGCCGCGAAGGAATTGATTGGTAAAGCTGAGCAGAAAGGGATAGAATTATTGCTTCCTGTAGATCTGGTAGTTGCGCCCGGGGCGGAGCCCAGTGCAGAATCAAAAGTTGTACCTGCAGATGCGGTACCGGAAGAATGGATGGCCTTGGATATTGGACCTGAGACGGCACAAGTATTTGGAAACCATGTGAAGGATTGTTCCACTGTTGTTTGGAACGGTCCCATGGGCGTTTTTGAAATGGAGCCTTTTGCCCAGGGGACAATAGCAGTAGCCCAGGCACTGGCTGAAAGCAGTGCCATTACGGTGGTGGGCGGCGGTGATTCTGCCTCCGCGGTAAAAAAAGCCGGTGTGGCCGACCGCATAACCCATGTTTCCACCGGAGGAGGGGCGTCTCTCGAATTTTTAGAAGGAAAGACGCTGCCCGGGGTAGCTTCCCTGCAGGATAAAGAGGAGGGGTAATGTGCGAAAGCCCATCATAGCAGGTAACTGGAAAATGTATAAGACAGTTACCCAGGCTGTAAGTTTCGTCGATGACCTTTTAGAAAGGTTGGAGGAACCGGAATGTGAAGTGCTGTTATGCCCGCCCTTTACTGCGTTAGCCCCCGTGGCCGATACGATTAAAGAGAAATACATATCTTTGGGTGCTCAAAACATGTATTGGGAAGATGAAGGGGCATATACCGGGGAGGTGTCTCCGGGGATGCTTACCCAAATTGGCTGTAAGTACGTTATTTTAGGTCACTCTGAGCGTCGCCAGTATTTCGGTGAAACTGACGAGAGTGTTAATAGTAAGGTGCTTACTGCTTTCAGGCATAATCTAATTCCTATAGTCTGTGTTGGTGAAGTGCTGGAGGAAAAAGAATCCGGCAGCACGGAGCAGGTAGTGCGCAGGCAGACGGAAACCGGTTTAGCGGGTATATCCGCTCAGCAGGCGCGACAGCTTGTTGTGGCTTACGAGCCGGTGTGGGCGATAGGTACAGGGCTTACCGCGTCGCCTGCGGATGCCCAAAAGGTGAATGCTTTTATCCGCAGTGTGCTCAAAGAAATGTTCGGCGCAGAGGCAGCTGAAGAAGTGCGTATCCAATACGGCGGTAGCGTAAAGCCGGATAATGCTCAAAAATTAATGGCCCAGCAGGACATTGACGGAGCTTTGATCGGAGGAGCCAGCCTCAACGCCGCCAGCTTCGCGGCTATAATTCAGGCAACAGAGAAGCTGGGAAGCTAAAGGGCGGAAGTTAGAAGTGGGAAGTTGGAGGTTGGATTTGGGTCGTGGCTTTGGGGATAAAGAAAGATTAAAAGAATTTTTGACAGGATTAACAGGATTTACAGGATGAGGGTTTATGTAGGGTAAACAGTATTTTGCTTTATGGTCAATATAATACTTATAAAATATGGTTTTTGAGTAAACCAAAAGACTAAAGATTAATATTATTTTTGAAAAGATAGGTTTTGCCATGGGGACGGTTCGAGCGTCCCCGAAGCGTAGCGAAGGGCCGAAGGGGAGACGATGGAACCGTCCCCCCGTGGCGGACTACCATGCATCCCGTTAATCCCGTCGAAAAATAGACCCCAAAGAAATACCCAAGTATCTTTTTGCCCGTCAAAAATTTTTTACGGAGGTAACTCCTCGTGGTGTCGACAAAATCACCCCTGGTAATGGTTATTATAGACGGCTGGGGGGTTACGGAAAAAAAAGAGGGTAACGCCATAGCCCAGGCGAACACGCCGAATATGGACAGACTGTTCAAAAACTACCCGTCCACAATATTAAAAAGTTCCGGGGAAGATGTGGGACTGCCGGACGGACAGATGGGAAACTCTGAAGTAGGACATTTGAACCTTGGTGCCGGGCGGGTGGTCTATCAAGAACTCACCCGCATTTCGCGTTCTGTAAAAGAAGGTACATTTTATAATAACGATGTTTTATTAAACGCGCTGGAGCATGTGCAGGAAAAAGGTACCGCTTTACACTTTATGGGCCTTCTTTCGGACGGAGGCGTACACAGTCATATCAAACACCTTTATGCTCTATTAGAGTTAGCCCGGGACCAGGGAATAAAAAAAATTTTCATTCATGCGTTTTTGGACGGCAGAGATGTCCCGCCTGAAAATGCCATGGAATACATAACAGCCTTAGAAGACAAAATGCATAAAATGGAAAAGGGCTCTATAGCCACAGTAATGGGACGGTATTACGCCATGGATCGTGACCGGCGTTGGGAGCGTACAGAGAAAGCATACCAGGCCATGGTGCGCGGTGAGGGCTTTAAGGCAAACACGGCCGCTGACGCAGTAAAAGAAGGCTATGCACGGGGAGAAACAGATGAGTTTATAAAGCCAACCGTGGTATTAGGTCAAAATGGTAAACCAGAGGCACAAATCAAAAATGATGATGCGGTAGTGTTTTATAATTTCCGCCCGGACCGGGCCCGTCAAATAACGCGGGCCTTTACAGATGATAATTTCGACGGTTTTCAAAGGCCGAAAAACAGACCTAAAGTACACTATGTCTGTATGACCCAATATGACAAGGCTATTAAAACACCAGTTGCCTTCAAACCTCACGTACTGGTTAATACTTTGGGTGAGGTTTTAAGCTACCATAACTTAAAACAGCTGCGGTTGGCTGAGACCGAAAAATATGCCCACGTAACCTTCTTCTTTAACGGCGGCGTGGAGCACCCAAATCCAGGTGAAGAACGTGTTTTAATCCCTTCACCAAGAGTAGCCACTTATGATCTGAAGCCGGAAATGAGTGCATATGAAGTTACCGAAGCATTTCAGGAGCAACTTCAAAAGGACAAGTATCACGTTATCATCATGAATTACGCAAATCCTGATATGGTGGGGCATACCGGGGTTTTGGGAGCTGCCATTAAAGCAGTGGAAGTGGTGGATGATTGCATGGGTAAACTGGTGCAGGAAGCATTAGAAAAGGATAGTACTGTAATCATAACCGCCGATCACGGTAATGCTGAAGCTATGCAGGACGAATCCGGTGAGCCTTATACGGCGCATACCACTGATCCGGTTCCTTTTATTTTAGCAGGGCCGGAAAGTGAAAAGGTTACGTTGCGCCCGGGTAGTCTGGAGGATGTGGCACCAACGATATTGCAACTACTGGGGATTCCTCAACCTGAAGAAATGACCGGGCAAACCTTGATACAAGTAGGAAACAAGATCAAACAATAAATACTCTAAAGCAGGAGGTCTCCTCATGTCAGCAACCATAATAGACGTCTATGCCCGGGAAATATTGGACTCCCGGGGAAATCCTACGGTGGAAGTGGATATTTTGTTAGAGGACGGTACTCTGGGGCGGGCAGCTGTCCCTTCAGGGGCATCTACCGGAGCCTATGAGGCGGTGGAGCTGCGGGATGACGATCCCAAACGCTATCACGGTAAAGGAGTTACCAAGGCTGTTGAAAATGTAAATAATGTTTTAGGCCCTGAAATCATTGGTTTCCATGCCACAGACCAACTTGGTGTAGATATGGAGCTACTAGGGCTTGACGATACTCCCAATAAAGGTAAATATGGCGCCAATGCCATACTGGGTATATCGATGGCCGTGGCCAAGGCTGCGGCGTCAGGTTTAGGGCTCCCCTTGTATCAATACTTAGGGGGTGTGAATGGGCGGTTAATGCCGGTTCCCATGATGAACATTTTGAACGGTGGCAAGCACGCCGACAATAATGTTGACATCCAGGAATTTATGATCATGCCCGTGGGTGCATCAGATTTTAATCGGGCGCTGCGCATGGGGACAGAAGTTTTTCACGCTTTAAAGAAGGTGCTGAAGAAAAAAGGTCTAAACACGGCCGTTGGAGACGAAGGAGGTTTTGCACCCAACCTGGGATCCAACGAAGAGGCCCTGGCTGCAATAATTGAAGCGGTAGAAGCAATGGGTTATCGGCCGGGTACAGATATTATGTTGGCCCTAGATGCGGCGGCAACCGAATTTCATAAAGACGGCAAGTACTTCCTGGAAGGCGAAGGTAAAACTCTGGATGCTGCAGGGATGATTGATTTTTATGCTGAACTGTGTTCCAAATATCCTATAGTTTCCATAGAAGACGGGCTTTCTGAAGATGACTGGGAAGGATGGAAGCAGCTTACAGAGAGGTTAGGGAACCGGGTTCAAATAGTAGGAGATGATTTATTTGTCACCAATACCCAACGTCTTAAGCAGGGTATTGACATGGGAGTGGCGAACTCTATTTTAATCAAGCTAAACCAAATAGGGACCATAACTGAAACACTGGAGGCCATTGAAATGGCCAAGCAGGCTGGTTATACCGCCATAATTTCTCACCGCTCAGGTGAAACAGAGGATGCAACTATTGCAGATCTTGTGGTGGGTGTCAACGCCGGGCAAATAAAAACCGGCGCCCCTTCCCGGACAGACCGTGTGGCTAAGTACAACCAACTACTGCGTATAGAGGAAGAGCTTTCCGATTTATCCCTATATAAGGGAAAAGAAGTGTTTTATAATCTGCCTAATCTTTAAATTTTGTAATGTATAGTTTTAAATCTTGCCAATAATATAGAATATGTTATAAAATGATGGACAAAGAAAATAAAATGAGCGGCGGGCTTATCGGCTCGCCGCGGAAGCATTGCGAGGAGGTAAAGTTAGTGGAAATAGCACTTATAGTATTACATGCGTTACTTGCCATAGGATTAATAGCCGTAATTTTATTGCAATCCGGAAAAAGTGCCGGGCTGTCAGGCTCAATTGCCGGCGGGGCCGAAACATTGTTGGGCAAGAAAAAAGGTCTGGATGATTTCTTGGGTAAAATTACCATCGTAGTTGGAGCAGTTTTTGGTATACTGGCTCTGGTCCTTTCAGTAATCTTCAAGTAAGTAAGTATCTTAAAGAAATCTCTTGAAATCTTTATATAATACCCGGAATGTAGTTACTGTTTTAGGTTCACCTACGGCAATTGTAAAACAATTTGCCGTATGTTATAATCAATTGGACAATGTTGGTTGAGGGAGGTGAATTTGGCAAGGAAGATTAAGGTTTTTTTCAATATTTTGTGGTGTGTAGTTTTTTGTATTAGTTAGTGAAGATTAACACATTTTCTGTGGGAAGAGGAGGGTAACGCAGTGGAACAGAGTATGACATTAGCATATATTGGCGCCGCTGTAGGTGCGTTAGGTCTGATTTTTGCTTTGGTTACATTGAGTTCGGTGCTAAAAAACAGCATGGGTACTGATAAAATGCGTGATATTTCCCTTGCTGTTCAAGAAGGCGCCATGGCCTACATGAACCGCCAGTATAAAACACTCATTCCGTTTACCGTTGTAATCTTTATTGTTTTATGGGCATTGCAGTACTTGATTGAAGTACCGGAAGGAAGTCACCTTCCTGTAGGTGCCCCTTCAGCTATATCCTTCTTGGTGGGTGCTATTTGTTCGGCCATTGCTGGATATATTGGCATGAACAGTACTACCAAAGCTAACGCCCGTACAGCTGAAGCCGCACGCAGCCATGGTTTGGCCAAGGCCCTTGATGTATCCTTTAAGGCCGGTGCCGTTATGGGACTGTCTGTTGCCGGTTTAGCTCTGTTGGGTGTTTCTGTGCTTTATATTTTATTCCAGAGCCCGCTGGTCATCAATAGCTTTGCCTTCGGTGCATCAGCCATTGCATTCTTCGCCAGGGTGGGCGGCGGTATCTTTACCAAGGCCGCTGACGTAGGTGCTGACCTGGTTGGTAAAGTTGAAGCAGGTATTCCCGAGGACGATCCTCGTAACCCGGCAACCATTGCTGATAACGTTGGTGACAACGTTGGTGATACTGCCGGAATGGGTGCCGACCTGTTTGAATCATATGCAGCAACAACCATTGCTGCCATGTTAATTGGTAACTCCTTGTTTGGTTTTGCAGGCGTTATATTCCCGTTACTACTTGGTGCTATTGGTATTGTCGCAGCTATTATCGGTACATTCTTTGTTCGTACCAGTGAAGAAGGTAACCCGCAGACAGCTTTGAACATAGGTTTGTGGACTACCAATATTTTGACTGCTATTGGTGCTTATCTGTTAGCTAATTCGATCTTTTCCGATACCTATATTCCTGCTGATAAAGGATTTGAAAGTTTCGGTAATGTATCCTTCGGTATTTTCCTTGCTGTTGTAGCAGGTCTTATTGTTAACGTTGCTATTGGTTATTTAACCGAGCATTATACATCTGATAAAAAAGCCCCTGTATTGGGTATTGCTGAGGCCTCCAAGTCCGGTGCCGCGACCAACATCATTAACGGTCTGGCTGTAGGTATGGAATCAGTATTTTTCCCCATGCTTTTCTTTGCCGGTGCCATTTTCTTCTCTTTCTGGACGGTTACCACTTACGCTCCGGAAGGTATGAGTGGTATGTGGGCTATTTACGGTATTGCCATGGCTGCCATGGGCATGCTTTCCACTTCAGGTATGGTTGTGGCAATGGATTCCTTTGGTCCTGTTGCTGACAACGCCGGTGGTATTGCGGAAATGGCTGAACTCTCAGAGGATGTTCGTGAAAAGACTGACAAGCTCGACGCAGTTGGTAACACTACTGCCGCTATTGCCAAGGGCTTTGCCATTGGCTCCGCTGCCTTGACTGCTCTGGCCCTGTTCAGCGCGTATGTTGAAGGTGTTCAGCACAAGTTCAGCGAGGCCCTCGGTGGAGGCGCCTTTGTGGTTAACCTGACTGAGCCTATTGTTCTGGTTGGTGTCTTTATCGGTGGTGCTATACCGTTCCTGGTTGCTGCCCGCACCATGCGTGCTGTGGGTGACGCTGCCTTTGATATGGTTGCAGAAGTACGCCGCCAATTCCGTGAGATCCCAGGCATCATGGAAGGTACCGGCAAGCCTGAATATAACAAGTGCGTTGACATAGCTACTAAGGCTGCTATCGCCAAGATGATGTTTCCTGGTATTGTAGCTGTTGTAACTCCGGTACTGGTTGGTTTCATCCTGGGTGCACAGGCTTTGGCCGGATTTCTCGGCGGTCTGACCACTGTTGGTGTTCTTATGGCCCTGTTCCTGTCCAACGCTGGTGGTGCATGGGACAATGCTAAAAAATATATTGAAGCCGGTCATTTAGGCGGTAAGAAGAGTGAGCCGCATAAAGCTGCCGTTGTTGGTGACACCGTAGGTGACCCCTGTAAGGATACTTCCGGTCCTGCTATGAACCCGCTGATTAAGGTTGCAGGTACCATTTCCTTGATTCTTGGACCCCTGCTCACCAAACTATAAGAAACAGAAGTTAAAAAGGGACCGGCTCCTTTTCCGCTTTTTGAAAAGGTGCCGGTCCCTTTTTTTGTGCTTCCCGCCTTTAATCTATTTTGATGTATGAATTAGCTATTTAGTGGACATACTATAGAAAAAGTAAAAGGTGGGTTGCCATATATCTACAACAACACTTGTTATTTTGGGTGTGATTATTGTTGCAGCGGCTTTTGGCTATCTTTGGTTTAGGCGGATGCCGGTGCACTCCAGTGATGACCCAGCACCACACGAAGAAGGTGCTGAAAAGTAAAAAGGGCCGAATCTCGGCCCTTTTTACTTGCCTGAAAAGGCAGGATAAAACATAGCAGCGGTAGCGGCAAGAAATAAAATCCCAAGTACAATGGTGCGCCAGTTATTAACATTTCGTGATTGCTTCCTTCTCCTGGCCAAAGGAATCAGTGTTATGGACATGACCAGTGCGGCAATAAGAACTGCCAAAAGGAAATCGTTCAAAATACTTCCCCTCCTGCATACAAGGTTTATCTATATCTTAGCTGAAAAAAGGTATGGTGCCAAGGATTTTGCAAGATAAACTGCTGTTTAACTTGCTTGCCCTTCAGTGGCTATTTTGGTAAAATAAGGAGTGATTGGGAGTGGTGTGTTTTGGATACGAATGACATAGCAGATCACATGTGTTTTGGCTGTAGTCCCCATAACCCTATAGGACTTAAAATGAAGTTCTTTCAGCATGGTGACATTGTCTATACTACATTTAAAGCAGATGTGGAACACCAGGGATACAATGGTTACATGCACGGGGGACTCATATCCACCTTGCTGGATGAAACAATGGCCCAGTGGCTGTGGATACGAAACATTCCCTGCATGACTGCCGAAATGACTGTGCGTTATAGTGAGGGAGTTCCCATTGACAGGGAGCTACGAGTGGAATCCCGCTGTGTGGATCAAAGACGGGACCGTCTGTTTGAAATTGAAGGTAAAATAATACTACCCGGTGGCAATGTGGCTGTTCGTTCAGTGGCTAAGTTCTTAAAAATAGATTTAAGCGAAATTAAATGAAAGGAGAGATGGTTTTTTGCATAGAGAACAGGCCTATGAACTATTAACACAACATTTGACTACCCAAAATTTAATCAACCATTCCTTAGCAGTGGAAGCAGTTATGCGGCGCTTGGCACGGCATTTTAACGAGGATGAGGAACTTTGGGGCTTGGCCGGTCTGCTTCATGACATCGATTATGATAACACCAAGGATGATCCGGAGAAACATAGTTTAATGGGAGCCGAGATGCTGGCTGAGCAGGGATTTTCAGACGAGTTGGTTTATGCCGTTAAAGTACATAATGAGATCCATGGCTTACCGCGAGAGAGTCTCCTAGACAAGGCCCTTTATGCCACCGATCCTCTCACAGGCTTAATTGTGGCGGGTGCTCTGATAAGACCGGAAAAGAAATTAGAAGCAGTAAAGGTTAAATCACTGCTGAAACGTTTTAACGAAAAATCCTTTGCCAAGGGTGCAAACCGCGACCAGATATCAAGTTGTTCTGAATTAGGACTGTCCCTGGAGGAATTCCTCAACATGGGTTTAGAGGCCATGCAGGGTGTTGCAGTTGAAATGGGACTTTAATCTTGAACAGCAGGTGTCGCTGTGGTATAATATAATTCCAATGGGTTCATATGTAATCACAATTGTTGGAAGTACTGCCCTTAACCCGGATCGGATTAAGGGCTTTTGTTTTCGGGGTGATCTAAAATGGCCGACAAAACAGTAACTGTAAACAGGAAAGCCCGGCATGAGTTTCATATTCTGGAAAGTTTTGAGGCCGGAATTGCTCTGACCGGTACCGAAGTTAAGTCCCTGCGTGCCAACAAGGCTAACCTTCAGGATAGTTTTGCCCGCGTTGAAAATTCTGAACTTATACTGTATAATATGCATATAAGCCATTATGAGCAGGGAAACCAGTTTAATCATGAGCCCAAAAGGCCGCGTAAGCTCTTGGTGCACAAACGGGAGATAATGCGCCTGCTCGGTAAGACTCAGGAAAAAGGCCTTACGATGATACCATTGAAAGTCTATTTTACCCGGGGCAAAGCAAAGATAGAACTGGCCCTGGCTAAAGGTAAAAAGGTTCATGACAAGCGCGAAACCATCAAAGAACGTGATGCTAAGCGTGAAATGGAAAGAGCCATGAAGGCTAGATAATTTTTAAATAAATATGGGGGCGACACGGTTTCGACGGAGGAAGTAGTGGCAGGAGTAGCGAGCCGGGATTTCATCCACCCCGTTAAACGGTGAAAAGGCTTATAGTTGCCGACGAAAACTATGCAATGGCTGCCTAACTTAGGTTAAGGTATCCCATCCAGCCCATCTAAGCCTGCGTGGTGGAATCTGGGTGTCAAATTAGCGGGCTTACCCTTAGGCCGACTCCCGTAAGCACAAGGGGACATTTAACGGGATAGCTCCTGCGAAGCCCGGTTGTGGGCGTCAATGGATCGAAATCTAAAGCACAGCCTGCGCTCGGAGAGACTCCTGTGGCGTTTCTTTCGGACGGTGGGTTCGACTCCCCCCGCCTCCACCATACATAGAATTCTTTTAGCGAGTGTTTGTGTAACTTAAAGCATAACTTGGCCACTTTGGCCAAGTTATGCTTTCAATTTACAATATGTGTGTTAAAAATCTAAAAGTATAAATTATACTTATACATCATGCTTATTCAATTGGCTGAATTTATCAGTCGTTTTTTAATTTAATTCAAGTTCCTTAAGAGTATCACTCCATGCTTGTTGTGATCTGGTTGCATAAAACAGGAAAATGCTTACGAAGAATTCTTTCATAACAATTTAATCGTCTACAGATTTCTGATAAAGAAGGTGGTGGATACTCGTTGCTTAAGATTACTTTTTCAAGCCTTTTACCCGTTATATGTTTATCAAATTTTTTATTCTGTCTCTTCTCTATGGCTATAATGGGGGGAAGTGTGTATTGACAAGTTTTCATGTCATGTTTACTAGTAAAAAATTTAATGGAGAAGTGTTAAGGTAATAACAAATTTGAAGTAAATAATTTATACTAAGGATGCGTCTTCCAGAAGTAAGAGAATATATGTATTCCGGGGCAAAGCCGAGGAGGGAACCTAGTTCTCTTTTGTTGGTTATTGACATATAATTTGCATAATCTATTAGAATTTGACTAATCGTTTCTCTATGTTGTAGTACGCCTATCTATTTTTACCCGGCACCGGCACAATGTAAAACCGGCAAATTAAAATTACATATGCACCTACCCACTCGGCCAAACAATGTCGCAAAACCCGGCACATAACTCCCGGCTCCCGCCATGTTCAAGCCTTTTGCATACTCCCTCCCAGTCCGTCAGTCTGTCCATTACCCCACCGATCCACCACTCCCCCGGCGACCAAACCCACCCCAGCCCATACCCATAACCCTAATTAACCAAACCGATAACACTTATTTAGTATTGACCTGCTGCTAATTCCCTTTTATCATTTTCCCTAATGAGTAATATTTCGAGATAGATCCACTCGTGCACTCAAATAGGACCACCATGTGCATCAAATAGGCCCACCTTGGTCATGGAAGAGATCCACCTGCTATATGCTATATAATGAGGAAATACACTGTAAATCTCTTTAGGAGGTTGATCAAATGATCAAGTACCAGGAAATCCTTCGGCTTTACAGCCAAGGTGTAAGCCAGCGTGGCATTGCTGCCGGCTGCCAGTGCTTACAGCCACAATCCGTAATGTGCTTAAGTGAGGAAAACTTAGAACGCGCCTAGTATTTGCCAGGGCTTTTTTTATGGGGCAAGAAACCATTTACACAAAACTTTGTGCACTCCCTATATCACATTTATTATTTCCCCTTTTTCTATCCATCTTTAGCCCTTTTTCCTTGACCCTGCTTTAACTCAGGTTTAAGGAGTCTCTCCTGCGTAAATTACAATGAAAATTATCATCCACTTTATGTATGTGCCATGATCCTCACGAAGCTATTGAAAAAAGCCTTTACCTTCCATCCAGTACCTGATTATATTACCCCTTTTCAAAGTCGCCAGACAACGTGAATAATCGCGGTTACAATAAGAAATATTGACAGCCACTTTATAATTTTCCTCTCCCAGGGATGCTTCGGGGCAGCATTCCTTGACGTCCTATACTTGACTATGGCCTTTGCCGATTCTTCACTTCTGGTCCAATCATTACGCATAACTTATGATCCTCGTAGTAGTGCATGTTATAATCACAAGAATAGATTAGATGAAATTCTTGCCGTAAGCAGAAAGAAGGATGTTAGTGAGTATCCTGAATTTAGCACCAAAGAAACGTTCCAAATCTCGATTGTTGTTGGGACAACTTTATTTCTCCACTCTACGTTATATTTCTTGGTACCTTTACCGAACAAATTATGCCAATGTGAAAGAATCTACATCCTTACCGTTTTCGGTTTTTAACCACCAGACCCCGCTATTGCGCCGCTTACATGACGTTGATATGTGGCTACAACACAACAAAGTCAAGAACTTAAAATTGGCCACAGCTAAAATTGACGGTTTAATTGTCAAGCCAGGAGAAACATTTTCATTTTGGAGATTGGTTGGCAAACCAACTAAAAGAAAAGGTTATGTAGAAGGTATGGTTCTTCTAAACGGATCATTTTACCCTGGCGTTGGCGGAGGTCTTTGTC
>JADQBQ010000055.1 GCA_016278505.1 Clostridiales bacterium | reverse complement strand
GCAAATCGGTGTTGCTCAAACGCGAAACGATGTTGCCTTAACAGCGAAATAATCACATGGGCGGCCGTTTTATCCCAATGTCCCGGGGGGCACGCTTCAGGTTCACCTTATTAATGGTCTTAATGTCGATTCTTTTGACGATTTGCGACGCCAATGTGAAAAAGGGGGACAGGGTAGACCTGCAGCTACTCCACTTTTTTGGACGCTCGGGCCGAGTCAGGTAGGCAGAGGTGCCATTATTGGTTGGCGAGATATGCTGGTACCTGCTCTAACGGCTGCTGATATTGATATTAAAATCTGGCCGTTTCAGGGATCGCTCATCGAACTTATCGCAAGCGGTAGGATAGTGGTAGCAGAAACTTATCCATCCGAGTTTCGGTATCACCTAGGTATTAGAAATGGAAAGACCCAAAAAAGCCGCATGGCAAGTGCTTATGCTATCTTTAAATTGGCCAATTTAGTGGAACTAGTCATACCTGATAGTCTAAAAGAACTTATTCGAAACGGTTTCGGAAATGGTAAAAGCTCAAGAGATTACTTCGATGCTTTTGTGGGACTCATTGGTATGTTGAATGTCATTAGGGGTAACCGGTCGGAGGGCGTTCCTGACGATGAAGCAGTGCGTGAAATTGAAGGTTGGATTTTAGGAAGACCTTTTATTTAATAGCGTTAAAATTTTAAGTGTCTTCGAGCCAGCAGGGTTATATTAATTCCGCTTTCTATGTCGTTTCATAGTTGCCCCATTAACTTGCCACTGCTGGCGTTAAGGCTAATTATATGGGTTAAACTCGAACTGAGAATCAAACATAATTATAAGTTTGTGTATACCCAGGACATAAATTATTTATTTTGGCTAAACCGTAAAATTGGTTTTGGGTTCGAATTGACTGCCGGATTGTAATTGGTATTCGTCGAGATGGGTATAAATCTCAGTTGTGGCAACACTCTCAAGTCCCAACATTTGTTGAAGAGACCGTATATCTACTCTGCCATATTTGTACATATCGTAGCAGCCGTATGACGAAGTTTATACGCAGATATAGATTTAGGGTCAAGCCCGGAAGCGAGTACATATTTATTGAGACATTTTGTATGGTCCTAGTGGTAATACGCCTGTTGTTTCTTGAAACAAACAATTCCTTGGTAGGGGTATTGAGGAAATTTTTAATTTGAAGCCACTCGTTAAAGAATTTCTCAAAGAAACTGTTATTTTGACAGATGTAAATACTAAATATTAGATGGTAACTTGTAAGTAATGGGCAAGCTAAACGTCCCCTCAAGAAGTTAGTAATCGTTTAGGGTGGTAAAGATGGATGATTATGAATCTGTACTTGAAAGTTTAATGAGAGAAGCACTTTCAAGGCATAAAATTGACTTTAAGGAGCAGGTTCGTGTTCCTGTAGATGCAACATTTTACATTATGGACTTTGTGATATATGGCGACTATTGTAAGGTAATAGTCGAGTGCGATGGTCCGCATCATTATAACCATAATCAACGGTCTAAGGATGCTATTCGTGATTTGTGGTGCATACAAAATGGTTTTCAAGATGTGCTACGGTTTTCTGCTGGTGAAATCCAAAACCAAATTGAACAATGTATAGTATTAATAAAACAATTAGTCTATAAATATGATAAGATTTTAAAAGACAATGGTTACTTGCCTATCCCGAAAGCTAAAAAAAGTAAAAAGACCACGAACTGTCATTCTAATTACGTGGGGATAAGAGTGCCTATTGTTAAGGAAGAACCGGATACTAAAAGCGCTTTGAGCCATCAGTTGCAATATACTGATGCAATCAAAAAACTAAATACTGTTTCAGATAACCCCGATGTTACTCAACAAAAGAGAAAGCAGGTTAACGAAGAAGACCTTCCTATGAAGGACAGGTTGACATTTCAAGTACTTAAAGATTTGCTCCCGTCGGATAAAAAGATTCTATGGGAGTCTATTAAAAGAGCAGACAAAAACAGCATTGCTGTATGGTCCAGCAAGATACGTCATGATGTTGAAAATTTACAACGGCAGGGTCTTCTTTCAATAGTTTGGTCTCACAAAGGAAAAATCGGCATACTCGTCCTTCCGAACGCACCTAATTTACTTAACCAATTAAAAGGTATCTCTATGCGGTTAAAATAATATATGGGCCTTGCTTAGATTTTAAGGGCGATCGAAGTAATGTAGTCGATCCCTCGCTACCCTTAGAAGCTTGTCAGAAACTTATGATCGTGAAGCGGAACTTATCTTGACTGAGCATGAAAGGAACACTGAGGACGATAAGTAAGCTATTGTCTGAATATCAATAATAAAAAACAAATATCATAAACAGTTTCGAGGATGCATTTTTATACTGACCGGAAGACCGCTCAATCCTGATTCTGGAGCAAAAGACAAACCCCGACTTGGGCCGAAATTTAGTAGATAATATAGGGCTTAGGTGGTTAAAAAAGAGAAGTATTTCGATATTTGCTGAGGTGTTTCATATTGCGGGAAACCGCACTACAACTCATACATAAAGCTTTCACCGGACACGTGGCAATAAATAAAGTGTTGATTAGATGTGCGAAAAAAAGGAGATCAGGAAATGATTATAAAATTTGCCCACAGAACATCATTACGCACGATTGGGGAAAAACTAGCCCAGTTTTATATTAAGGTTTTCGGATGTGAACCGGTGTATCCAGAGCGCAATCTAAAAGGCGAATGGCTTGACCGGGTTGCAAACTTAAAAGATGTACACATCAAGGGTATTCATCTTCGCCTTCCAGGTTATACAAATGGGCCGACTTTAGAGCTTTTTACTTACGAAGAAAAAAAGCAGAATAATGAATTGCCTGCCATAAACAAGCCTGGATTTGCCCATATTGCCTTTTTGGTAGACGATGTCGAATTATATCATGCTAAGGTGTTAGGGCATGGTGGTAGCGCGCTGGGTGAATTGGTCGAAAAAAGAATAGAGGGCGTTGGCACTTTGACAGTTGCTTATATGAGAGACCCCAAGGGTAATATTGTGGAGATATTAAACTGGAAATAATTCAAAAAAACCCAAAGGTGTTGGAATATGATCAAATCAAATATTATAAGGTTTACTGGGAATCTTATGTACGTTATTGTTATTGGGATAGTGATAAATTATGGTATCAGATGCCAAGATTATTTGAAGAATGTTATCGTCGGCAGCCAATATAATCCGTATCCAAATTTAATATTTAGCTCATTTTTCTTTATAATTGTGGGTTTTTTAATTGCAATGCCACGGTTTTTGGGTAATGTGAGAGATCAAGGGCATTGGACATATGATTGGATAAGATTTTTGTCTATTGGCTTGCCAACATTTTATGCAAGTGTTTCACCGTTAGGCTATTTTATTATATCAGACACGATATGGCCTTCAATGTTCGTTCATCTTTTATTTGCTTATAATGGAACACTTCATGCTATAACGGGGCTTGTGTCTGGATACATAACCTTAACATCATTCGAAAAAAGCGGTTTTTTACCAATACAGCACTGTGAGAATAAAAATTGAATCAATCAAAGGTGATAAGTGATGATGACCGACTTCCCATTATCCATATTTACCAGTGATGATCTCTGCAATAGCAAGAGGGTTTTTGAACCAATGTAAATAAATTTAGAAATGATTTGGAGGGATACAATGGAAAGGTTATTAGAAAGAAATTATGATATTTGTAAAAATGCTTATCCTAACTGGAGAAGAAGTGATTATCCTAGTTCAGATTTCCATGTCTACTCAAAGATGTATATGAAAAGTGCGGATTATCTCATAGATTCTGTTGGAGATAACCACGATAAACGAGCTGATGAAATTATTATTCCAGCGCTATTTTTATACAGGCATTCAATAGAGTTAATTTTAAAAGCTATTTTATTAACCGATTACCTAATGGATGAAACTGTTGGTTTGAAAAAAATTGAAAAAAAGCTCAGTGTTCATAGTCTTGAGGATCTATGGAAGAAAGCTAGAAATATAATATTCAAATACTTTAGAAATGATATAAAAAAAGATAAGAAACCACTTGAGGTTATGGATAATGCTGTTAGTGACTTGTGAGCTTCCCCTGGAAAAATAGACACAACAAATGGCGAGTATTCTCTTATTTTTA
>JADQBQ010000056.1 GCA_016278505.1 Clostridiales bacterium | reverse complement strand
TTACCCAGCTACATCAAGGCTTACTTGCCTGTTTCAGTCTGCGAAAGTTGAGTTACTATTAATACAGTATAACGCCAAAATTTTCATACAAAGTAAAATTTTAAATTTCTTTCATTTTCATAAAAAGTAAATTTTTTATTTGCTTATATGAATAGGGAAGATTGCGAGGTGCTAGCCTATCTAAAACATTAACAATGTTTTTTATTTTTTTGATAGCTTTCCTGTTTCCAACTAATAGGTTGTGCTTGTTTCTATCATTGCCACGCAACCCAAGCATATCATAGTAAATTCTCTCACCTGTGCCAGAGCAAACTAAGTCAATTTCCAAACAATAATTCATGCAAACGATATTATGTTTCTTTAAAATTGCTAAAGCACTTTTATGCCTATTATTTGTAAACTGATTTAATAAGTTATCTCTATCCGTTCTAAACGGTATCATTGTATTAATAAGATCATTGTTTTTAAACTCAAATCTATATCGTGGAAATCCTTGCGGTGATCGACTTAGTTCTAATTCATCATTCAAATAAGGAATAAAAAAATCTTTATCTAATACAACAAGAAATGGTATTTTTAGCTCCCTTAATATTGAATAAGCATATTTCAACTTATCTACACCGTCAAGTTCTATAAATTCTACGCCCTTCAACTCAAGGTCAATATTCATTTGATGCAATAATCTCTTGATAACTTCAACCTCATTTTTACTCTCCGTAATAACCACTAATTTTGCAAAAAAGAACTCGCTATTTTTATACTTGTGAAATTGATAATAATTAAATTCTTGGAGATTATATTTCGCCCAAAAATCGGGCAATATTTGAGTGGTGACTGTTTTAAAGTTTCTAACATTATCTGGAACTTTTCTTATCAATAATACCTCTTCATGATCAAGCTGGTCAATTATCGTTGTCGAATGAGTCGTAAACAACGTTTGAACATCTGAAGCATCTCTCTTTAAAGATTTGATTAACTCTCTCTGCGCTTGAGGATGAAGATTAGTTTCCGGTTCTTCTATTCCCAAAATTATCTTTTTATGCCTGAGTTTAGCCAAATAAGTATACAAAGAAATGACAGTAATGCTTTGAACTCCACTTCCACATTCTGTTATTTTAAAGGTAGTATTGTTTTCGTCAACAGAAAGCACTATCCCGTCAAGAAGCAAGGAATAATCATTATCCTTTGAATAACTTATTTGAATTTTAAAATTTTTATTAATAGAATAATATTCATTAACACTTCTTTCAACTTTTGAAAATGCTAACCTCTCGATCTCTTTGGTGGCTTTTTGGGCAAAAGGAGTCAACATATCTCTGCCACCCGTTTGATTTTTCAAATGTTCAATTAACACCTCTCTTAATAGCGATTTTTTACTCCATATAAGATCAACCTCATCTCTATTAGGTGGTATTAATACAAAGCTAATATCTGAAATTAGGTTATTTATAAAGTCTAATGACAATTCATAATATCTGTCACTATAGTAATGATAAACATATTTTTTTGTGCCGTAATTGTATCTAAATCTAATAATTAATTTATCACTATTTGTAATTTTATTTGTATAATGGTCTTCATGGGGAATATCGGAAAAAGAAAGCTCGATTTCAGAAAATCTTGTTCTGCTAGAGTACCTGTGACTACCATCGTCAAAGTTAGGTTTCTCAATGTCTATGTTGAAAAAAGAATTTAGTGCTCTAAGAATCGCTGACTTACCGTTGTTATTTTCGCCTATAATAGCACATATTTCTGTTAAATTGATTTTAGCATTTTCAATGGATCTGAATCTTTTGATTAGAATGCTTTCTAATATCATGTGTTATGGTTTCTCCTCTCCTGAAGTTGTCGCCGCCTCTATCCTCCTAAACTTCTGCCAGCGGAGATTATCAAGTTGAACATTCCCTACCTTCTTTCTGATCAGAATGACCCTTATGACTATCAATGAGCTTTTGTCCCCAAAATGTAGTCTCGTTTAGAGCATGATTCGGACAGGTGGGGAATTGTTCCATAAGAAAATTAAAGAATATCCAACACATATGATAATATATACAATGGAAGTACACCCACCGTCCCTTTGCTTCCTTGAATCTATTGGGTAATGTAGCCAGTTGACTGGAATAGTATTTTATGTTTCTTTAGTACTTACCGATATCGTCATCCCTTAGGGGGACCTTTTCTCCATGATTGAGCATACTAATCAGTGGATTATATTTCTCTCTTACAATTGCGCTCGGGATAGAATCTCTAATCTCCTTAAGTTTTTCAATCAGGAAATTTCGTTCGGCAGCAGATTTATACAAGTTCCAGGGATCAACTATTATGTAGCCATCAACATCTTTTCTGAAGTTCCGAATTAGGTGTTCACTGAGCGTACTTTTGTGTTTAGTTAATAAGTCCTTCAAAACTCGATTAAGATTTGAGGACAGCACTATTCTGGAATTCTTCGCAACCTCTGACTCAAGGCGGTAGGAATTAATAAACGCGGGGCCAATCAGTTCACTTTCGTCCCAATAAATATCTCCAAAATCAATAGCGCCTCTTATTGTGTAACCATTTCTTATAAACGCCGACCAAATGTGTGAAATATTACCTACAATAGACTCCAATCCAAGGACAAGATCACCAATAATAATGTTATCATTGTATCCGAAGCAAATGGTAACGCTGTCTGAGACAGTGGACACGCGAGGCAAGTAAGTTCGGTGAGTCTCTTTACCATCTTCATTGATGTCGTTAAAGATTGGCATCTCCCTTTTGATCGATAAAATCTTTTCAAGGGGATTTGATGTTGGGTTGCTCCAATTGTTCAATATGTCATTTGAAAATCCAAGGACATCTATGAAGCAGACATAACCGGTTCCTTTAAATTTTTTGCTGTTACCCAGAATCACATAGATACCCCCTATGACACATAAATCGAGCGACGCAAAAAACGTTCCAAGTGCTTTTGTCGTAGATGCGTCTGCTAAGTTACTTAAACTTTAAAATACGCATTTTAGACAGCTTGCCAGTATTGGATAATGGGAAAGCCAAGGAATGCAAAAACACGTATTAAGTAATGTCTTGGCCATCCTCTTGACTTTCAAAAAGATCCTCGAGTTTTCTTCTTGTATGGTCACATTTAATCGGCGTAATCAACTTTTCAACAGGCTTTTACATGCGTGTGTGGTAGGTCCAACGGTGACTTATGCTGAGCTAACTTTATAGTCCATATTTTAAAGTCTTCTCCTCACAATAAAAGACTAATTTCCTTCTCTACATACTTCAAAATCAGAGTTTTTACATCACTCTCTGGTATTTTATTTAACTATACAATGGATTCTCTAAATCCAGCCATTTATTGTGTCTATCTTTCCGGGGAAGGATCAACTGTAGAAGTTTTATATAATACTAGCCCACCCTATTATAAAACCGAACATAACAAGAATACTGCTATCATCAAATAAATTAGTCCAAATGCAATAGGTACATCTTTTTCTATGTGTGTAATAGGTTGATACAGTTTTGGGTTTTTACCGCGACCTAACATTTCCCATTCAATATCATATGGAGGACAAGGAAGATTCTGTTCCATTAAATGAACAACTTTATATTTTCCTTCGTTTAATTGCCTATAGGATTTAACAATCCTCCACCAAGAGTAGCAGAGAAGTTCAATGCTCAAAAAAGGAACTATCAACCACAATTGAGATAATTTAATACCATCTTTCAAAAAAACAACCAAGGCTCCAACTATTGAAGTATGAACTGTTAAAAAAAAGGAGTTTGCAAGTAACCTTCTCGCACTTATCCTGTCTGCCATTTCTACATACTGCTTATATTGTTCTAAATAGTGATCTCGATACTTTTCACCATATTCTTCTCTTGTTACTTGATTAAGGAGTTCTTGACCCAAATCCAATTCCTCCTTACACTCTTTCACTCAAATCATAACCTATTGATAAAATTTTTGATTGCATCCCATGTCCAGTTAACAACTTTTTTACCAACTAATTGTGGTGGAACCTGCCCCTTATCATCCTTATGAATATGAATTCCAATCATTGGAATCCCTTCTTCGTTTGCGCACTGCATTTCCCATTTAGCACCTTCTGCATTCCTAGTGTGTTTGCTAATTAATGCAATAACTCCGTCACACCCTTTAATACGGGTACGACAGTTTGTCTTCCATTTGTTATCCCAGGCCTTTTTTGCAGACATATCAGTATAAGTAAATGGGGAATAGGTATTGAGCGACTGTCCTTTTAGAAAATCCCTATAATTTACATCCTCAATTGCAAAACTAATAAAAATTCTCTTTTCAGCCACGATATTACCTCCTTGTAAATAATTTGTTTGCGTCACAATGCCCTTTCACTTAGACCAGATAATCAATTCTTACATATAAGAGCGTCATTCCCATATGTAATTTATTTAATATAATTACATGGCAACTCATTTAATAGTCATCGCCAACTGTCGGCTAAGTCGGAGGGATTGCTCCCTCCTTCTCGCCTAAGAACTGTACGT
>JADQBQ010000010.1 GCA_016278505.1 Clostridiales bacterium | reverse complement strand
GGTGTTTCTATTTAAAAAACCATTGTCACTGTTCAGTTTTCAAAGACCGTTTTTTTGCATCTCGGGTTTCTATACTAGCACAATCAATAAACACTGTCAAGATTATTTTTCAGCTAGTATGTTTTTTCCCAAAATATTTTTTTGCCTCACAAGTACATATGATACCATATTGCTTCGGGAGTGTCAACGTTTGTTTTATAAACATTTTAATAAACTTTAAAAGAGACCCGGGAATTATACCCGAGGTCTCATTAATGGAAACAATATTACATCTCTAATCGAAGGAGAATCTGTGAGGAGCATAATTAGCCGGTCTACTCCTATCCCCAATCCCCCGGTAGGAGGCATGCCATACTCCAGTGCTGTTATGTAATCCTCATCCATCATATGCGCTTCATCATCTCCGGATTTGCGCTTGTCCAACTGGCGTGAAAACCGTTCACGTTGATCCAATGGGTCGTTCAATTCGGAAAAAGCATTCGCCATTTCCCATCCGTTTATAAATAATTCAAACCTGTAAGTTAATTGCGGCTGATCTTCCTTTTTCTTGGCCAAAGGAGATATCTCAACGGGATAATCCGTTATGAAAGTAGGTTGAATAAGATTTGGTTCAACTTTTTCTTCGAAAACTTTATTTAGTATGTCTCCCCAACCATCTGATTTTTCAACTTCCAACCCCAGCTTTTTAACTGCATTTCCGGCTGTATCTGCATTGGTAAGTACTTCAAAATCCAACCCGCTATATCGTTTCACTGCCTCCAACATTGGCAGTCTTTCCCAAGGGCTATTTAGATTAATTTCCTGTCCCTGATAATTAATATTCGCCTCTCCAAACACATCTTCGGCAACCGAAGCAATTAACCCCTCAGTGATGTCCATCATATCATTATAATCAGCATAGGCCTGATATAGTTCCAACATGGTGAATTCGGGATTATGTCTTGTGCTTATTCCTTCATTTCTAAAATTGCGGTTAATCTCAAAAACCTTATCAAACCCACCTACAATTAACCTTTTAAGGTAAAGTTCAGGAGCTATGCGTAAAAATAAATCCATATCCAATGCATTATGATGTGTAGTAAAAGGGCGTGCTGCGGCACCACCGGCTATAGGGTGCATCATGGGTGTTTCTACTTCCAAAAACCCCCGATGCACGAGGAAATTTCTAATTGCCCTTACTATCTTACTCCTGATCACAAAGGTATCTTTAACTTCCGGGTTAACGATTAAATCCAAATACCTCTGCCTGTAACGCAAGTCCACGTCTTTAAGGCCATGCCATTTTTCAGGCAGGGGACGAAGCGATTTAGCTAACAACGTAAGTTCTTTTACAGCTACCGTCACTTCGCCCATACGGGTCTTGAACAATGTTCCCCTGACACCAACGATATCTCCTATATCTAATCCTTTATAAATTTCATACTGTTCTTCACCCAAATCATTTAATCGGGAATAAATCTGTACTTGAGCCGTACCGTCTTGCACATTTGCAAAACCCGCTTTCCCGTGACCTCTTTTAGCCATCATTCTTCCGGCCAAGGAAACTTCTTTATCTTCATAATCTTCATAATTATCCAGCAACTGCTTGGCACGATGGGTAAACTCAAACCGTTGGCCAAAAGGATTAACACCTGTCTGTTTTAAATCCTTAAGCTTTTCTCTACGAACCTGTATCAATTCATTATAAGTTTTTTCATTTATCTCCGCAGATTCCGTTCTGTCAAATCCTTTTTTGTTTGTCATTATTTTACCTCCGGGTCTACCAGCTTTATCATAACTCGTCCATTGTTCCTTATAAAAACTAATGGTTAAGAAAGAATGTCTATTATTTCATATTTTAAAGATCCTGCAGGGACAGATACCTCAACAATCTCCCCTTTATTCTTCCCTAGTATGGCCTTACCCACCGGTGATTCGTTAGAGATTCTATTTTCATCCGGTTCAGCCTCCATTGAGCCTACTATGGTATACTCAATCTCATCACCGAATTCTAGATCCTTAAGTTTGACCGTAGAGCCAATAGACACTTCGTCCGTATCTCGGGTATCCTCTATCACCTTTGCATTCCGCAACATTTTCTCTAAGGTTATTATTCTTCCTTCTATAAACGCCTGCTCATTCTTTGCATCTTCGTATTCGGAGTTCTCACTGATATCGCCAAACTCAATTGCCTGTTTAATCCTTTCCGCAACTTCCCTGCGCTGAACAGACTTGAGGTTTTCCAATTCCTCTTCTACCTTCTTTAGTCCACCTTCTGTAAGAATAACTTCTCTATTTTCACTCATAAAATGTCTCCTTATTTGAAAAAAGTTTATTAAGTAGAATACACAAAGAAAATATATGAGAATTCCCTTAATGCTATTCATAAAAATAGCTGGAGAACTATACTCCGGCCTCGGTATAATCAACGAAAGCACTGCAAAAAAGGTTTGCAGTGCAACGAACACCTCTTGAACTTTTTTACATTATATGAACCAAGCATATATTTGTCAAGCAATACCAACCACCAACGGATCAAGCATATGCCGGCTCAGATTTTATTTTAGCATTTGCCTTTATCTTTGCTATCTCTTCATAAGTTACTGCTTTTTCAAAACTCCTGAACCCCGCAAGCTCAAACCCATGTTTTTCAGCCAAGCCGACAATGTCCTGTACTTGTTTCAAGGACAAATCTCTGCCCAGCGTATAGCTTTCATATTTTTTTTCTAAGGCTAAGATCATTGTTTCTGACATGCAGGCATACGCCATTCCCGGGGGAAAGCCAAAATTAAAATTAAATTTTACCTGACCCGGTACCTTTACAAGCCCACCTTCAATGACCAGCACATCATTTCGCTGCTCAAATACCTGTTTAGAAACATTACGCGGCCTGCTAACGTCGCAAACAACCGCTCCTGGCATAAGATCATGGGGACCGATTATACTATCCACAGCACTGGTTACCGCTACGACTACATGTGCGCTACTAAGTGTTCTTTTTACGTCCGAACTTATGCTTACAGCTAAACCACTTTCATACATTATGGTTGCTGCCAGCTGTTCCAAACGGGAACGATCCCTGGCAACCAATGTAAGGTTCTTTACCTCTTTAGCCAATAACCGCGCGCATACCTTACCAATAGAACCGGTGGCACCAAGCACCACCACCTTAGCCTTGTTCAAGTCGTGCCCCATCATTTTAGCGGCTTTACGCGTTCCCTGGATTGCTGTTGCTACCGTATAGCTATTACCTGTAGTTACCGGGATATTTAATTGTTTTTCCACACTAACCCCGGCATCACCTACAACCGAAGTAAATGCGCCAAGACCTAGCACTTTTGCACCATATTTTTCAGCCAGTTTTCCGGTTTGAACAATCTTTTGAATTACATAGTCTTGAGGCATATCAATCATTTGTCTTGCAGTAAGCGGGCAAGAAACAAACCAACCCTGCACTGAATTGTACTGCGACGCAACCCCGGCAATTTCGGAAACTTTGAACGGCGGAAGCATTCGCAAAAGCCTTTCTACCACGGAATCGGGCATGTGCTTTACAAAGCCGAACTTACGGGCCACATCATCAACATTCAACGGGTGAATGATAAATGCAAAAGAATCCATTTCTTACGCGCCTCCTGAGATTAATCCTTTATATTTTCTATCAAATTCTTTATTTTAGATACATCAACGTATTTATTCTCTTGAATTGGGGATTCCCCAATTTCAAAACCCATAATATCTTTAACCATAACAGCCTCTACTATTTTAATTCTTTTATTAGAGCCGATCACGATTACGTGATCATAGCTTTGCAGGACAGCTACAATGTCCATTACCGAATTAAAAAGGTCAAGGCCGGACTTCTCCTTAACAAATTTCCACCTTTCTCCTTCAGATAACAAAAAGACAAATTCCACCCCTGAAGAAACCAGAGCTTCTTTCAATTCCTCCTTATTGGCTATAGGAAAGCCTATAACGGCTATGCGTCGTCCTTTTCTTATTTCGCCTAAACTTTCTAATCTACTTACCAAGGTACGATCTATGCCTAACCTCTGAGCAACCTCGTTTTGGGAAAAGCCATCCTGACGAAGTTTCAAAATTTCAGTTATAAAGTTATCTATTTTTTGTTTACTAACAACTTTTTCACCAATTCTAACGAGTTCCATGCTATCTCCTTAATCTTATCCATAAATTCCACTGCTTATGTGCACAAACCTGTGCACGTAGCCTTATTTTAGCTAAAAAAGTAAGATAATGCAAGGCTAAACAAATTAACCTCGCTCAAATAACTCAACACTTGGTGCCAGGCACTTTTGTTGAGTTATTGAAAAATAAATAAAGCCCTCCGGATAAATCCGAAGGGCTTTTAAAATAGGTCCGGCAACGACCTACTCCTAGCTGGAGGTTGGAAGTGGGAAGTTGGAGGTTAAAGGTTGCGTCAATGAACCTGTTTCTTTATAGCATAGACGCGTTGTTTAACTAAACCTTTTCGCATACACAAATAAGTTAACGAAAGGTGCCAGGCACCAATCGTTAACTTATTGAAGAAAAC
>JADQBQ010000054.1 GCA_016278505.1 Clostridiales bacterium | reverse complement strand
GCCAGTCGGTCATTTTTGTCACATGGCCCCGGGGGTTGTAGTTAAAGGTTACTTGGTTACCGTTGTCATATTCCATGCCGGTTAACTGGTTGTTTAAATTGTATTCCATTTCGGTGGTGTAGCCTTCACGGTCCTGTACCTCTACCCGGTTGCCGGTTGCGTCGTACTTGTAGCGGGTGGTATTGCCCAGGGCGTCTTTTGTTTCAAGAGGTACAAGGGACCTGTCCCCTTGTACCTCTTTAGCCGGGAGCGGAACGCGACTTCATTCTTCTCGGGCAATCGAAAATTTTAACCAAAGTTATTGTGCGGTAATACTATTAAGGCTCACGACCAGGGATTACCTGATAGTGAGCCCTTTTTGTGTTAAAACTTCCGATTGAACCCTTTTTACGAACCGTCCCTCTGGTTGTATAAACTCCCAGCACCGGCAACCTCAGATGATAGCGTTAGTCTTTTCAGACCCGCAAGGGCGCGACAGCCTATCTACCGCTAACTTTCCGTTTCAAACAGGTTATTCACGTTCGTGTGCCGCTGTGTTCGATTTTGGTATCCAAGGTAGGGTAAACATACCCATAGCAAGATTAACAATGGATTTGGAGGCTTTATTGAGATTCCAAATTCCGAAATTCAGCACCCAAGAATGCGGGCTGAACTATGGTGAACCATACTGTCGAAAACTGTGCAGGTTAAAGCGCCGGGGGCGTTAATGCCCCCGACACGACTCACATCAGCCCGCAATGCGGGCTGGGATCCTTTTCCGTCGGGGTCAAATTTTATATACAATGGAGTTACAAACGGGGTCATACATGGTAGGTTACTGCATTTATCAAAGGTTGCGTAGGGATCATTGCTGATCCCTATGACTTAATCACAAGCCTATTCTTGGCTTCCGCATCAAATATTTAATTATTTTTTATGAGTCTTGCGATATCGTTCCATAAACTCGAATCCATTTCCATTTCAGATCCAACATCACTGATTTTTTTGAATATCTTTTTATCAACTAAGATTCTATCTTCCAAAACAGCACTACAAATTGTCTCAAGAGCAATTCCCCATTCATCATGTTCAATGTACTCTTCAACATCTATTTTTTCTTTTTCCGGGAATGCCGAAATCCCATTTACAATTTCCAGTAATACTTTTGCTTTGTCCATTCTAACCCCCCTCCCTCAATAAATTGAGGTTCTCTTTAGTTTTCTCACTCATTCACACGATTTCATCTTTGGCAAATTAGCACCTATGGAACATATTAGCTAGGGAGTTAATATATGGGTTTTAACCTGTAATCAGATACAGAGGTGCCGTGCACCATTTTTTAAAATGGTTATGGTCGCACATCGGATCTCCACATTTACCCTTGTGGTTTACCCTCCCATGTCTCCCTGGGTCTATGCCCTCACATTCCTTAGTTCTACCTATCAAGGGGTGGAGGCCAGGTTAGCTCGTATACTGGGTCTCTGCCCTAATGGAGGTGATTCCTCCCGGCTCTCCGTGCTTCGTTTGTCAAAATGTTATCAACATGTGAACAACGAGATGCAACTGTTGGAATTTACTGTCTGCTTGAATTATACGGCTTGAAGTTGTGTCTCACGATAGGGACCCAACACCTTACTCGCATCATAATCATGTTGTTTTAAGCCCAGTTTAAAAAGAATGCGGACTAGTTTTCCACAGAGCGCAATGAGCGATTGTTTCTTTTTCAAAGGATTATCCCGACGTGTGGTCAAGTATTGATGTAACGCCCGAAATTCAGCATTTTTGGCTACCAACGTTAATACCGTCCGATATAAAATCGCTCGTAACCGGGAACGTCCACGCTTGGTAATCGTCGTTTCGCCCTTGTGCTGGCCGGAACTGTTTTCCTTGAGACTAAGACCAGCATGACGGATAATTTGTTAAGGATGATTGTAGCCGGTAAGATCGCCTATTCCAGCATATAATCCGGCAACGGCCTTTACTCCCACACAGGGCATGGTGAGCATCGCCTGAGCCCCCGGAACCGAAGCGAGATCCTTTTCTACTTGCTCCATTAGTTCATCTATTTGACGGCTTAGCATAACATAGTGCTCTAACAATTCCGCCAGCTCCATCCGCGCGGCTTTGACGCCCGCTGTGAGGCCGATGGATTTCTTGGCTGTCCGGACCAATAACTGTGCCCGTTTGAGTCCAATCGCTCGCTGTACCTCCTTTTTCCACTCCTTTACGATGTTTTCTTCCCCGACATTGATCACATCCTGTGGAAGTGGAAAACAACGGAGGGTGATCAGCGATGCTTTTCCTTCCCAGTCTTTGAACACCCGGGTGTATTCGGGAAAGTAGCGATCAAACCAGTTGTGGATTCTTCCCTTGGTACGGGTTAAATCCTTGTTGAGACGGTCACTTTGGTTCATCAGGACGCGTAGTTCTGCATACACCCCTTCCGGCAGCTTAGGTTCGGTGTACCGGCCTTCCAGTACCAGTTTCCCTATGACGCGCGCGTCTTTGGTGTCATTTTTCGTAGGAGAGTTGTCATCAAGCTCTTTGCTTTTCTTGACATGGTGTGGATTGACCAGTACCACCGGAATGCTTTCTTGTTGCATGTAGTGATGCAATGGGAACCAATAATGTCCTGTTGGCTCTACACCAATCAATACTTCTGTCATACCATGCTTTTGTTTCAAGTCTTCTATCCAGGCCTGCAGCGCCTTCATCCCTTCAATGTCGTTAGTGAATATACACCGTTTTCCAAATTCCAGTCCTCTAAAATTAAAGGCACGGGCGATGTGATTTTTTTCGCGATATCTGCTCCAATGACTAGCGTGGTCTCCGAAATACGTTCAATCCGTTGATTTTGTTTGCGAGATTGTGTAAAATTCATTTAGTGAGTACCTCCTTTTTTGATTAGGGAACGTTCCTTCGTTACCCAGTATAAGGGAGGTGCTCTTTTCTTTTCAAACCGTGAATTAATTCATTACAGGAATGCTCGTATAATAGATCTCAGATAAACACCTTCCCTCCAAACCGACAGCACTCGCTGGAAGTATCCAGCAGGATGAATTCTGTCTCCCCCTTGAAGGTGGTGGTGATACCCCTAATACTCTTTAAGTCTGTTTCTCTTTCCCCGGCCCCGGCTTGATTCTGACGGTCTAGCATGTTCGCCTATCGGCAGTTCTGATCAAGGTGAGGTTGTTTAAGCCCCGGGGAGTGGTGTTGTCGCAACGTTAGTTCCGGTGCTGCCAGGTGTATTTATACCTGGAATGGTAGAACGTATACTACCTTCTGGTGAGCCAACATATAACCCCAGCGGGTCCACGTACTTGAGCGGGCTGTTGAGCACGTAAGGGTACGGGTTCATGGATCTTGGCTGCGTTAATTCTCCCGGCCAGGGGTCCTGGGAGATGAAGCGGCCTGTCTCCGGGTGATAGTATCTGTTCCGGGCGTAGTAGAGTCCTGCGAAAAAGTCGTAGTTGTAGCCGGTATAGGACAGCTGGTTGTCCAGGCCAGACCAGTTGACGTTTAGTTTTACCGCACCTAAGGGACGTCCGAATTGGTCATAGTTGTAGTGGGCGGATGTTTTGCCGCTTGCACCGATTACATTTTAAAACAAAGCCTTGAAAGAGCTGAATAACTCTCTCAAGGCTTATTATTAATAAAGTATTTTTACTCTAATGATTCTTTTATATCACTTGCAACAGAACCGTAGCTTCCAATACCATAATCAATCCACATATCAGGTTTATATCCCAATATCTTTCCTTCTTCATTTACATATTCTTTAGTTTTGAAGTCTAAAAAACCGTATTTTACTGATTTATCCTCTTCAGTAACTGGCAAGGTACCAATAGTCTCAAAGTATCCCTTTAGCCATCCTTGATTATTTACAATTTGTGGTGGGATTAATAACTGATTAGCATCTAAATAATTCAGCATTTTCATGGTATCCGACACATTCTTATAAACGTATATTAAATTCCATCCATTGACCATTATATTTTTACTAGGAATTTTTGTTCTTATAACTTTACCATATACATATAAACTACTTTTTGGCTGAATTACAAAAACATCACCTTCTTTTGGTTTCTTCCTTGAAGCTTTCATTTTTATTAAATCCATTATATTTGCACCTCCTTAATAACCACGCTCTTTTAACCATGCATCTCCCCAATCTACTGCTTCTTTATACCAACTCTTTTCAGGACTGATACTATTTATTTTATTACTATAGTTTGGATTTCTGTTTATTAAAGCTTGTTCAATCGCTCTTGCCTGTCTTCTAGTTAATGGTTCATCTGTTAATATATCTAATCTCTCAAATCTATCTCCATGTTGTGCTGCCCTTTTTGCAGGGTCTTTCGAAATACCAACGTAATTAATTTTACCATTTTTCACCCCAAAATAAACATGGGTATTCGATGAACCTTTTAATAATGAGGCTGGTACGTTATCCATAACTTTACCCGTACCCTTAATCCATTTCTTAAATATATATTCTGACTGTTCATCGACAAACCTATATACTCTACTGCCACCTTTGCGTAAAACAATCCCTGCTATTTTAGT
>JADQBQ010000020.1:203035-204165 GCA_016278505.1 Clostridiales bacterium | reverse complement strand
GCAAATCGGTGTTGCTCAAACGCGAAACGATGTTGCCTTAACAGCGAAATAATCATAAGCGTAAAACACCACCCACTTAGCTGTTCACAGCCCCGGTTAACGGCGGCAAAACGTAAGCGACAAATACTACCCACCTAGCTCATTCACCTAGTTCATGCGATACTTCTTCCTCATAACACATAAGGGACGGTTCTTTTGTGTTGACAAAATACATATATTTTTGTTATTCTTGACAAGGGTGACTTCATGCCAAGAATAGCTAGAACGAAAAGCAACACAGGAATATATCATGTGGTATTACGTGGGATCAACAGACAACGGATTTTTGAAGATGATCAAGACAATCAAAAATACCTTGCGACAATTAAGAGGTATAAAAAAACAAGTGGATATGAAGTTTATGCTTATTGTTTAATGAGCAATCACATACATTTACTGATGAAAGAAGGGATAGAAGATTTAGGGATCACCTTTCGCAGAATTGGTGCTAGTTATGTTTACTGGTATAATTGGAAATACAGTCGAAGGGGCCATTTATTTCAAGACCGGTATAAAAGTGAAGTAGTTGAAACAGATAGATATTTTATGACCGTAATGAGATATATTCATCAAAATCCAACAAAAGCCGGGATAGTCAAAGAGATTCAGACCTATCCCTGGAGCAGTTATAAAGAATATACAAAAAAAGCAGAGGTATGCGATACCGGGTTTGCCCTTAGTTTGTTTTCGACAAATCCCAAAAATGCGTTATATTTATGGGAAAAGTTCAATCGGGAAAATAATAATGATAACTGCTTGGAATATGATGACAGAGCGAGATTGAATGATTTAGAAGCAGCCGAACTGATACGAGATATTGCCGGGGTGAAAAGTCCCGGTGAAATTCAAAACTTTGAAAAGTACAAGAGGAATAATGTGATTAAGAAATTGAAACGTAAGGGATTATCAATAAGGCAAATTGAAAGACTAACGGGAGTTAGTTTTGGAGTCATAAGGGGTATATGACCTGTAGCAGGGTGGTTCTCAGATTAACCGGGGGGTCATTGGGGTCAGGCTTGAATTATTCACTTATCCCAAATTAAAGGACAAGCCCTTGAACAAAGCCTTTTTTACACTTACTCACCTTTTTT
>JADQBQ010000020.1:0-203025 GCA_016278505.1 Clostridiales bacterium | reverse complement strand
AAATTAAAGGACAAGCCCTTGAACAAAGCCTTTTTTACACTTACTCACCTTTTTTCGATAATAATAGATATGCCTACTGTTCCCACGCATGAGTATGATATAATACCCTACAAGGAAGTGATCCCGTGTATGAAAAAGACAAAGCAAACCCCAAACCACCCCATCATACCCATGACAAGGGCTATAAACAGCTCTTATCCAATAAAAAGGCCTTTTTAGAGCTGATAAAGACCTTTGTCAGGGAAGACTGGGTAAAGGACATAAGCGAAGACAACCTGCTACCGGTAAACAAATCTTATGTACTGCAGGACTTCAAAGAGAAAGAAGCCGACATAGTTTACAGACTACAGACAAAAGATGCCGATGCAATCTTTTACATACTGCTAGAACTACAATCCACAGTAGACTACACCATGCCCTTCCGGCTGCTGCTGTACATGACTGAAATCTGGCGGGATGCATATAATAATACACCGGAAAATGAAAGGGAGCGAAAAGACTTCCGGCTCCCGGCAATAATACCCGCCGTACTCTACAATGGCGCAGGTAATTGGACTGCCAGTACCAGTTTTAAAGAGATTTTATCCGGGCAGGAAAGATTCCCAAAGCAAATATTAAACTTTAACTACATCCTATTCGACGTCAACCGGTACAGGGAAGAAGAACTTTACCAGGCATCCAACCTGATTTCCAGCATATTCGTGCTAGACCAGACTATGAGCCACCAGGAACTGACCAAGCGTCTTAGAAAGTTAATTGGAGTGCTAAAAAAGCTGACTCCGGATGAATTCAGGCAAATAATGGTTTGGCTGAAAAACGTCTTACAACCTAAAATGCCGGAATACCTGCAGGAAGAAGTAGACCGAATTTTAGAAATAAGTAACCCGTGGGAGGTGGAAATAATGATCACCAACCTTGAGCTGACTTTAGAAGAAATGAAAAAGCAGGCCAAAACCGAAGGAGTAAAGGAAGGTAGAATGGAAGTTGCCAGAATGGCACTGGGAAAAGGCCTAGCTGTAGATGTTGTGGTTGAAATTACAGGCTTGTCCCGGGAAATTGTACTGCAGCTTGAAAATGAGTTGAAAAACTAATAAAGCCAATCTGTGAGCCTAAGTATTTTTTGTCCTGTGAAAGCTCGGAAAGAGTTTCGGCAACAGCCTTATACATCAAACCATAAAGCAGTTCCTGGTTTTGATAAATCAATGACTGCAATTCTTGCGGCATTGTAAAAACTACATGAAAATAGGGGGCATTTAGTATATCTTTGCTCCTTTTATCCACCCAAATGGCTCTGTTGATGCCCTGGCACATAGGACAGTGCCGGTTACGGCATGAATTGTAGTATACGGTAACATATCCACATTCTTCGCATGCACTTGCATTGCCACCTAAAGCTGCAGTTCTGCAGCCCATAATGTCTCTACTGGCCTTGGCTTGCTGTGTAGATGGGAATAACCATCGCGTTAGCGATTTCGTTCTTTCGTTGTGCTCTTTACCAAGGGTAGCCACAGGTAAGTTCCTATGACAGTTTCAATGCTTATTTAAAAATCCGATCAAAGGATGGTCACTATCAATTCCAATACAGACCACCTCAAACAAAAGTTGGAGCGGGTAGAATAAGGATGTGATAAAAGGGTTGAAATACTCGCTTCAGATCTCGGTAGAAGCAATGATCGATATTGCTTACCACATTTCAGCAAAAAGATATAATCACCCCCCCCACCGACACGAGGGATGCTTTAACCCAGCTTGTACAAGCGGGAATAATTTCCCGCAAGGACCTACCTATTTACGCAACTATGATAGGGTTTCGCAACCGCGTGGTTCATGGCTACCAGGAGGTTTCCCCGGAAAGGGTATTGGAGATTGCAAATAAAGAATTGGGTGATTTTGAACGATTCATTAGACAAGTATTGAGCATTACGGAAGAAAGTCACTAAATTCAATGCCATATCCTTTATTTTGCAACTGTTACCCGAAAAAGGGGATCATGGCTTGGAAAGACGAGTAGACAGTGGAGGAAGAAGACTAAACCCGGCACACCATATTCAAAAGAGGTGACCAAGCGTGCCGGGCGGCAATACATTTATATTTTCCGCAGCGAAGCGGCAAGTTCTCCGGCGCCTTCCAGGTCTTTTCCCTTTAACAGAGCCATATATTGAAAAACGCTGCCAGGATAAGAAAGCTGCTCACCCCATAGGGCCAGCTCCAGACAGTGCCGCACAAGGGCGATAATACAGTCGTCCGTGTGGTTATCCCTGCATTCTTTGCAGCGAAGGCACGTCTCCGCAACTGCAGGCATGGTGTCGTCGGCGTAATACGGTTTAAAATCGGACATGGGTATGTACCCGGAGACTCCCGGAATAACCGGGTTATTTTTCTTTTCCACGAACTTTACCGCCCACAATGCAAAGCCGGCCAAGCATGTAGCTTTATTACATTTTTGGGCATCCTGATCACATTTTCTACAAATATCATTCAACAGCTTTTCCAATGTGTTTAGATTAAAATCTCCACTCATGCTAATAAAAACCTCCTTTTATCAAGGGCCAGTTAACTAACCGCTAAGAATCCTTTAAAAAGTCGAGGAAACCCTGTGCCGGCTGGTTATCACAGCGGTTTTGCCGGACCCAATCCTCACCTGGGTGAAACGGATCGGTACCCAGTCGCTGCACCAGGGACACAAAGCGCTCCTTGGGTTCAGCCAGTTCTGAGTAACGGTCCAGCACAACCTGCACCAGCTTAGTTACACCGTCGGCGGTGATGTCCTTGGCCAGCAGGCTGCCATGGTTGGGACGCAGCGTTGCCCCTCGGCCACCTATGTAAATGTCAAAGCTGTCCGGTGCTGTGGCCACGGCGCCAAAATCAGCACACATGGGGTCGGTACAACCCCGGGAGCATCCTGCCACACTTATTTTGAAATCCTTGGTTACAGGGTATCCCCAGTAGCTCTCCTGGAGGTCTGTACCCAGCTTCAGGGCATCGCCCCGGGACCATATACATAGACCATCTTCACCGCAGCATGCTTTCACATTACGTACTACACCCCCGTAGGTTCCCACTTTTAGCCCCAGTTCTTCGACTATGTAACAGGCCTGCTCCTTCTTCTCCAATGGCAGCACCAACACCAAGGTTTGCCGTGTGGTTAGTTTTAGCGCTGCAATTTCCAATTCCTTCACGTAGGCGGCCAGGCCTGAAAACTGTTCCGGCGTTACAACGCCGCAATTTCCCACAATAACCAGGGCCTCCAGCCCATTTTTCTGTTTGAAACATGCAATGCCCACAGAAATACCTCCTTCGTATCGAGTTTGTAATCGTTATAATTTAATATCCATTATAATTAACCTTAACCCCCCTGTCAAGGAAAAATAAATTTAGCCTGAATTTCCCAATTCTTTACCACAAGGCAGCAAACGGTCTTTTTCCTGCCGCTTGGCCAAATCCCAATCACATTCAATTGGGGAATGTTAGTCATTTATAATTGGCAGACCGGGCGGATCTATTGCGTCACATCACATTGACAAATAAGTCTTAATTTGGTACCTTATTTGTACCGAGGTGATAACAAAATGAATATTAAAGAAGATATTAGGCCTATTTCATATATCAAAGCTAATGCAGCTGATATTCTAGCACAAGTGAACGAAAGCCATAGACCAGTTTATGTTACCCAAAACGGAGAGGCTAAGGCGGTTTTGTTGGATACTGAGTCCTACGAAAAAATGAAGAAGGCTCTTGGTTTATTAAAATTACTGGCCCAAGGGGAACGAGATATAATCGACGGAGAATTCTTAACACAGGAAGATTTTTATGAAGTTATGGATCATGGCCTTGACAATATAGGCCCATGACTGAAGGGACTTATCAGATATTCTGGACACGAACTGCTCAGCAAGATTTAAAAAGGATACTTGAATACATTGCCGCTGATAGTGAAGTTATAGTAAGAAGAGTTTACCTTGCCATTAAACAAAAAACTGATAACTTGCACCAAATGCCCCTTCAGGGGAGAATTGTTCCGGAATTAAGATATTATAACATTCTAACCTACAGAGAATTAATTAGCTCACCATGGCGAATCATATACAAGACTGAGGGACATAAAGTATGGATGCTCGCAGTTATTGACGGAAGAAGAAATGTGGAGGACATATTGCTTAATAGGTTCCTGTAGCTAGAGGAGTATAATAATGGTCGTAATTCATAGGGAAACGCCCATGACACACGGGTGTTTCCCTTTTTTGCACTGGTTATTAAGGTCATAAAAAAATATTTCCTAAAAATGACTAAAGATCCTAAAATAAATACCGAATAGACGATTAGAGGATAAAGTAAAGGGGGAATTATACATGTCCACCAACATGAGAATCGGGGGTCTGGCCTCCGGTATGGATATAGATTCGATAATGGAAGATTTAATGAAAGCGTACCGCATGCCGGTGCAAAAGCTTGAACAGGATAAGCAAATACTGGAATGGCAGCAGGAAGGTTACCGGGAAATAAATACAAAGCTGCTTAGTTTCAGAGATACAGCTTTTGATATGAGGCTGCAGTCAACATATTTAGCTAAAAAAGCTTCATCTTCCAACGAAAGTATACTTACAGCCACAGCTGGTACCAACGCCACCCCAGGAAATTATGATATAACTGTGGATAAACTGGCGGAAGGTGTTTCAATAGGCAGTAAAAATAACCTTGCTGACGTTGACTCCAATGAGGATGAAACAAAAAGCGATGGGACAACCGCAAAATTATATGAACAGTTTAGTGGCATTTCAGACGGTGATACTATCACTTTTACATTGGCAGGTAGTAAGGGTGACCCTACACCTTTTTCATTTGATGCGTCTACTAGTACAATATATGATGTGGTGTCGAAGATTAATAATGCCGAACTTGGTATAAAAGCCAGCTACGATACAGAATATAACCGTTTCTTCCTTGCTTCTGAATCAACAGGAAGTGACCAAATTATAAAAGTTACCAACGATACAATGAATTTCATGTCTTATGACACTGCAACTGAGACTATTGATGACACTATTTTGAAATTAGAGATCAAACAAGGTAGTGATATTTATAAGGGTAAAGATGCTCAGTTTGATTTCAGCGGCGCAAATGACATTAATAGTTCCACAAATTCAGTAACAATAAACGGCGTTTCCATGGAATTAAAAAGTTTAGGCACTAACACCGTAACAGTTACCAGCAACACCGACGCCGTATTTGATTCCGTCGTAAAATTTATTGACGAATATAATAAAGTAATCGAACCTATTACTGATAAACTCCATGAAACTAAATACCGAGATTATAAACCTCTTACCGATGCACAGAGAGAGCAGTTGACCGATGACCAGATTGATCAATGGATAGAAAAGGCTCAGAGCGGCCTTTTGCGCAACGATCCCATTTTGTCAAATGTGCAATCAAAAATGCGCATGACCATGTCCACTTCTGTACCGACCGGTAACAGTGATTACGACCGGATGGCTGACATTGGAATAGCTACTACCAAAGATTACATGTCCGGCAAACTGGTTGTGGACGAGGCAAAGTTACGACAAGCCATAGAAAGCGACCCCGAAGCAGTCATGGAATTGTTTGCCCACGCCCCTGATTCGGAAGACTATAGTGATATGGGGATTGCCAGACGGCTTTATGAGGATGTTAATAACGCCATGAAAAGGATATCCGACAAAGCCGGCAGCAAAAATGATTATTCCCTGGTGGACGATAGTTTCATCGGTAAGAGAATTGACCGTATCGAAGATCAAATTGATCGCAAAGAAGAGCGGTTAACTCAGGTCGAAGACCGCTACTGGCGGCAGTTTACCGCCATGGAAAAGGCTATTCAACAAATGAACCAACAGAGCGCGTGGCTTTCTCAACAGTTTGGAAGCAGTTGAACAGGTTAACTACACACCGGTGAACCTCCTTACGAAAGGGGGCCTCTTCGATTAACTGGGGCACAATTCAACAATTATCAGATCTGGACCTCAAGGTAGCCAATTTACACAGGCAAGGAAGGTATGCAGAGGCCATTGACTTTGCCCATCGGGCATTAAGCCTGGCATCGGGAACCTTTGGTCCTGACCACCGTTATACTCAAACAGCAAAGAAAAATTTATCACTGTTACATAAGGCAGAAACAGGCCAAAGCACCGGCGGGCAGACCATTAAAAAGGCAGTAAGTAAGCAACGTACTTATAGAGTCTCGGCGTTCATCAAATTATTGCCGGTAATTTTGTGCCTGTCCATTATTTCCACTCTCGGTTTAATTACGGGGATGGTAGATAAATCCGATACGGCGGCGGCTGTCCCCGCTGAATTAACCAAGGAGGAAAAGAACCTCCCTTATTATAAAGTTCAAGCTGATTTCTACCCGCAGAGCAAAGTTATTGAGGGTAAAGAAGAGGTATCTTTTGCGCATTTTGATCCCGGAAAAGAAGTGGTATTTAATTTATATCTAAATAGTTATAATGATCGCAGCTTACAATCGTCTGAGATGCGTAAATATGCCAGGGCACGCGGGCGAAAGCCCGGATACATAAATATACAAAATGTTTACTATCAAGGCAAACAAGTACCCTATGAGCAGACCGGAAAAATATTAAAAGTTAAAATGAACGAATTGCTTTTTGCTCCGGGGGAGCAAACTTTAACCATAGATTTTAAGGCTAAAATGCCCTTCGGTGCGGACCGCGTTGGCGGTAATGAAAAAGGAATGTGGTTAGGAAATTGGCTTCCCACAATTAGTGTAGATGGTAAGGAGAGTATATCCACGGATGTGGGAGATCCCTTCGTTAACTTTTCATCCACTTATGAGGTTTCTTTTTCAGTACCCTACGATTATAACCTGGTATTAAGTAATACAAATCTAGCAGAAGATAAGCATGGTAAACGAAAAACTTATCGTGGAAAATTAGAGCAAGTAAGGGATCTTCCGGTTTTTTTAAACCGTGATTATAATCTAAAGACAGTCTGGAGCGGAAAAACAGCCATTAACTACTATTATTTGAATGACGGTAAGCCTTTGGAAGTTTTGGCGGCCGCAAATGAGGCACTGGAATATTTCAGGAACAATGTGGGTGAGTATCCGTGGAAACAGCTAAATATTGTACAAAATGACATGTACCTAAGTGGAATGGAATATTCCACACTGATATTAGTTTCCAATCAAGCTATTCAAAACAATCTTAAGAAAACAGTGTTTCACGAAATAGGGCACCAGTGGTTCTATAACATCATCGGCAGTGATCAATACAATGCACCGTTTATGGATGAAGGATTAATAGAATTTATCGGCATGAATGCCTTGACCGACAAATCTCCGCAATCGTGGTCCCATCTAACCGGATTAAATAAGAGTTTGGAAGAATTTGATTCCTGGGAGCAATATCGCACTATACATTATCGCCAGGGGCAAAAGTGGTTTGAATGTTTATATTCTTTAATGGGACAAGAAAGGTTTGATCGTTTTATCCAAGACTATTACAAAAAGTTTAAATATGATTATGTTACTCCCGGTGAATTTGAAGCTTTTATGATTAATTATACAAATAACGATTCAACACAGGAATTGTTGGGTTACTTAAAAAACTGAATGTAAGTTGATGTTTGATTTATATAGAGGAGTGATAATAATGTTAAATGCTAATCCCTATCAGCAATACCAGCAAAACGCGGTCAAAAGTGCTTCCCCCGGAGAATTAACTTTATCTCTCTATAACGGGAAAATAAAGTTTACTAAACAGGCCATCCTGGCCATAGACAAAGGTGATATCGAAACCGCAAACCACACAATAATCAGAACTCAAGAGATCATCTCCTACTTAATGGATACCTTGAATAATGATTATGAAATATCAAACAACCTATCCAGCCTGTATGATTATATGAACCGCCGTTTAACGGAAGCAAATATGAAAAAGGATAAAGCTATCCTAGAAGAAGTACTGGGTTTGATAGAAGAACTTAGGGACACCTGGGGAGAGGCATTGAAAGTAACCGCAGGAAGGAAATAGGAATAAACATGGCCACAACTGATGTCTTGCAGCAAATCATGGAAATCATGGAACAAAAGGAACTGCTTGCACAGCATATATTAGAATTAACAAAGCAACAGGCGTATTTTTTAAACTCTTCCAGCCAGAGCGAGCAGTACGATTTAACATATCTGGAAACTCTCTTACACAAAAGGCAGGAGTATATGGAACATGTAAATGAACTTGATAAGAATTTGTTAATTTTCAAGCAAAGTGGCACATCATTTTCTTTAGAAGAGAAGGAACATGATATATCCCAAATCTTTATTCAAGCGCAAAAAATTGATCATGATAACTTAGGAAAACTAAAGGCAGCGATGTCAGGCCTCTCTGCTCGTATGAAATCTTTGCAAATGGGTAAAGCGTCAACAAATACATACGAAAAAAAGAAATCGCAGGTGCAGGGTTTTTTCGTGGACAAAAAAAAATAGGGGGTGGTGCGGACAGTGAAGATCCAAGGAACAGAGCCTTCAGGATCAACTCAATTCAGAAAGTCACCACAAGGCTCGCCAGATAAACAGAATTTTCAAGAGAAGATCAAAAGCATAAATAATGTTGACAGCGAACAAAAAGGTAATATTACCGAAAAACAGCTGAAACAGGCAGTTGACCAACTAAACAGCTCTATGAGAAATTACAGTACTGAACTTCGTTTTAGAATGGATCAGGAAAGTCGGGAAATGCAAGTATCGGTTATTAATTCAGAGACAGATGAAGTGCTGAGAAAGATTCCGCCTGACCAAATACTGAATATTGTCGCACACGTTAAGGAAATGCTTGGTTTGATCGTTAATGAAATAGTATAAAGCTGTACAAAGACCCGCATCGAAAAGCGGGTCTTTTATTATTCACATAAAAGTCGACACCTTTTTTCCAGAACAATTGACATTTTAATAAATTTATTATATGTTATGAAACATAAAGATACAAAATTTAACCATAATACCATTATTATCACAAAACTATAGGCAAAATTATCGAAAGGTAATGACGCAAAGCTAGAGGGTCTAAGGGCTAAGAGCCTATGGCAGCCAGTTGCCCCGTATCAGGGTAATGAGAAAACACCGAATCCTCTGGTATTTTAGTACGGAGGATTCTTAATTTTTTATTAACAAATTATAATTCTTCCTTAACTTGCAGGAAGTTTGTAGTTTTTTGTTGAAAGAAAGGAAATTAGTACCTAATTGGATTTAAACCACAGATTTTAAGGAGGTGCTTACTTGTTTTCAGGCCAGGATATAATTAAACAAGCGTTAGTTAAACAGCTTGACGCTTCCAGTATGCGCCAGCAAGTGATATCGAACAATATAGCTAATATCAATACTCCTAACTTCAAAAAATCAAAGGTTAACTTCGCTAATGAATTGGAAAAAGCCCTTTCTCCAGAGAAACAGAACCTATTAACCACACATCCCAGGCACATCCCGTCAGTGGAAGATATAAAAAACATTAAACCCGAAATAGTTACTGTGGACAATACATTGATGCGAGGAGCCGGCAATAACGTTGACCTTGAAGAAGAGATGGTAAATCTATCCAGAAACATCATGGAGTATCGTACAGCGGCGCAATTGCTTAATATGCGTGGATCCATCAAAAACTATGTTGTTGAGGGGAGGTAGTACACGTGTTTGACTCTTTTAATATCAGCGGGTCCGGCATGACCACAAATCGCTTATGGTTGGACACTATTTCAAACAACATTGCCAACATGAATACTTCAGGACGCCCCGGTGATCCTGAGACAGTGCCGTATCAACGTCAAATCCCCATATTTGCCCAGGTCTTGCAGCGTAATTTAGATAATGCCCCCGGCACGGACCGTAAACAGGAAGGGGTAACCATTACTAAAATTGTAGAGGATCAGAACGAGCCCAGGTTAGTTTATAATCCTTCTCACCCACATGCCGACGAAACAGGCTATGTAGCTTACCCCAATATAAACATAACCAATGAGATGGCTAATATGATGGCTGCCACCAGGGCTTATGAAGCAAATGCCACCACCCTGAAGGCCGCAAAGGACATAGCTACAGCAGCTCTTCAACTTGGACGAGGCTAAATTCAGTTATTTCAGAAAGGAGAATAAAATTTGAAAATAGATGCTATTCTCCCGCAACCCATCCCCATTACGGAAGGGAAAACCTCCGGCCCTGCGGATGAAAAAGATTCTTTTGGCCACTTACTTAACCAATCTTTAAAGGATTTAAACGCTTCTCAAGTAAAAGCCGATGATGCAATAAAGCAGTTTTTAACCGGTCAGGGCGATAATTTACATAACGTAGTAATTGGACTGGAAGAAGCCAAGTTTAATATGCAGCTAACTGTTCAAATAAGAAACAAGCTATTGGAAGCATACAAGGAAATGATGCGCATGCAGGTATAACTTACCCACCAGGCGCCTAGGAGTGGTCAAATGAGTCCCAATGACCTGCTTGCCAGGTTGCGGGAGTGGTGGCAAGCACAAGGTAACAAACGGAAAATAGCATTAATTGCCGCCGGCGCACTAGTCATAATTATTATTATCATTTTGGGACAAATATTATTGCGTCCCACATACGCTCCTTTGTTTAGCAAGTTAGATCCTGCTGAAGCAGGATCTATTGTGGAAGAATTAAACGCAATGAACATCCCTTACCAGCTAACAAACGGCGGCAAAACCATTGAAGTTCAGCAAGACCAAGTCTACCAAACACGTATTGAGCTGGCCAGTTCCGGTGTGTTGGTAGGCAATGGTAAGGGCTTTGAACTATTCGATCAACAGAAATTTGGAATTACAGACTTTGAACAACAAGTGGGTTACCAAAGAGCCCTGCAAGAAGAACTGAGGCGTACCATAGTGCAGCTGAGCGAGGTGGAACAAGCAAGGGTTCACCTTGTAATTCCCGAGAAAACTTTATTTTCGAAGGATCAGGGAAACCCCTCAGCGTCTATTGCCCTTCAATTAAAAGCCGGATCATCCCTGAAGCCGGACCAGGTACAGGGCATAGTGGATATCGTTACAGGTGCTGTAGAAGGTTTACAGCCTCAGGATATTCATATTATTGATATGCAGGGAAACATATTAAACGACAATTTGTCTGCGCAAGGACAGGGCACGGTCTCTTTAGAGTCGACCACCCAGCAAAAATTAAAAAGGGATTTTGAAAAGCAACTGGAGAATCGTATCCAGCAAATGTTGTATCGTGTTCTAGGACCGGGATCTGCAGTGGCCATGGTTACAGCGGACCTTAACTTTGACCAAAAACAATCAAACAGCACTACCTATGGACCCGGACAGGTGGTGAGCCGGCAGCAGGTTGAGGAAACAGGTGCAGGCTCCAATGCTGCCCAAGGTGCCGGAGGAACGGACGCTGAATTAGACACCTTTCCGGCCATGGATAATAATGCCCAGGACACATACAACCGTAATGAGGATATCACCAACTATCAAGTTGATACTTATCAGCAAACTGTAATCAAAAGTCCCGGTGATGTACAGCGCCTTTCCGTAGCCCTGGTAATAGACCAATCAGCTATGGGGGATATCACAGACCAAGCAGCATACAATCAGAAACTAGATCAAATCCAAGATTTAATTGCCTCTGCAGTAGGTTACGATTCTACCAGGGGGGATCAGATAACAGTTTCCAGTATGCCCTTTGACACGAGTCTCCAAGAAACTTTCCAGGCAGAAACACCGGCTACGCCTAGACAGGCCTTGCCTGAAATGAGTCCTATGCTCCTGGGTGGAATAGCGGCAGGCATACTAATTTTACTATTACTGTTTTTTATTATAATTCGGCGGCGTAAAAGGCGCCGCAGGGCTGAGGCACCGGCAACCCCACCGCAAAGTGTTGACTACCAGCCTGAACCGGAGCCCATTATCCCCAAGGAACCTGATCCCAGGGATAAAATAAGAAATCTAGCCAAGGAAAAGCCTGAGGACATAGCAGAGATCCTAAAACTGTGGCTGAAGGAGTAGATCAACCAATGTGCGCTTCACCGAACATAACCGGTCTGCAAAAGGCAGCAATTCTCCTAATTGCATTGGGCTCGGATCTTTCAGCAAATATTTTGAAGAACCATTTCCATGATGACGACATGGAAAAAATCACCCAACAAATCTCCATTATGAATAGAATTCCAAGTGATGTGCAGAGTGTTGTCATTGATGAGTTTTCCCAACTGGCCCAGGCCAGAAGTTACCTTGCTTCAGGCGGACCGGATTATGCAAAGGAAATGTTAGAAAAGGCTGTGGGTAAGGACAGGGCAACAACAATACTGGACAAGGTTTCATCTACAATTAAAAGTAAGCCCTTTGGCAATATTCGTAATACTGACCCCAGAAATTTACTTAACTTCATTAAGGGTGAACATCCTCAGACTATCGCCCTGATACTGACATATTTAAGCCCGGAGCAGGCGTCAATGGTGCTTTCATCTTTGGCTCCTGAAACCCAGGCTGACATTGCCAAACGTATTGCTACCATAGATAGGGTTTCACCGGAAGTGCTCAAGAATGTGGAGGATGTTTTGGAACGGAAATTATCTATGGTTTCCACCCATGAAGAACACTCAGGGGGCATCAAACCTCTTGTGGAAATATTAAATAAGGTAGACCGTTCCACTGAAAGGACCATTTTAGAAGAACTGGAAGTAATGGACCCGGACCTGGCAGAAAATGTTCGCAATATGCTGTTTGTTTTCGAGGATATTGTCAGGTTGCCTGATGCCTCTATCCAAAGAGTACTTAGAGAGGTGGATTCTAAAGACTTGGCCAAGGCCATTAAGGGGTCTAATGAAGAGGTAGCTGAAACAATTTACAGGAATATGTCCAAGCGCGCCTCAGATATGCTCAGTGACGAGATTAAGTATATGGGCCCGGTAAGGCTTAGGGACGTTGAAGAATCACAGCAGCGTATCGTTCAAATCATCCGCCAGTTAGACGAAAGCGGGGAAATCATAATTGCTCGGGGTGGAGAGGATGCTATACTCACCTAAAATAATTCGTAAATATATTCCTGATGAGGACTTGAACAGGCCTTTAACCCTGGAAATACGCCATAATTTTAACCTTAGCCAGGAATCTCGGGAGAGCATAGATTATTCCGAAACCGGCCGTAAAATCATTGCTGATGCACAAAAAGAGGCTGAACAACTTTTGGCCCGGACGCAAAAAGAAGCCCAGGAAAGCGCAGAAAAGATGGCTGACAGGGCTGAAAAAGAAGGCTACCAACAAGGTTTGGAAAAGGGCCGTCAAGAGGCCTTGGAACAGGCCAGGGTAGAGGCGGATAAGATACGCGATGAGGCCCGTGAGGTCTTGAGCCAAGCAGAACAGGAAAGAGCAAGAACACTTGGCTCGATGGAGAAAGAAATTATCGCCTTAAGCGTGGATATGGCCGAGAAAATAATTGCACAGCAATTGTCACTTGATGGCGATACGGTGATCTCTATAGCCAGAAAAGCCATTCAGTTGGCCCAAAACACCAAAAGGGTAAATGTGTTTTTTAACCCCGCTGATAGTAATGCTTTTGAAAACTATGAACAAGAATTGCAAAGATTAATACCTGTGAACGCTTCCATGGTTTTGGTACATGATAAAGCCATATCTCCAGGTAGCTGTATAGTTGAAACAGAACACGGGCGAATTGAGGCTACGTTAGATTCCAGATGGCAGGCCATATTAAATAGTCTGGGAGTTGGGAGCGATACACAGTGATACAAGGCATCGACCTAACTCCAGTGCAAGAAAAAATTCAAAACACCCGGGTCATAAAAACGGTGGGCAAGGTAACCCGTGTTGTTGGTCTTACCATTGAGGTGCAGGGGATTAATGCCAGGATTGGTGAGATATGTACAATAGCAGTGCCTGAATATTCCAAGCCGGTTCGAGCTGAAGTAGTGGGTTTTAAGGAAAACAAGACCATCATGATGCCTTTGGGTAACATACAGGGCATTTACCCACACTGTTCAGTGGTGCCTACAGGTAGATCTCTTACCATCAAAGTTGGAGAACACCTTCTGGGGCAAATATTGGATGGACTGGGCAATATAATTTCCCCGGGCCAACATCAAGAAGATACTCATTTAGGCAACCCTTTCCCGGTGGATAATTCGCCTCCCAACCCACTGGAGAGGCAGCCCATAAATGAAGTTCTGGCCACTGGAGTTCGTTGCATTGACGCCTTTCTCACCTGCGGCAGAGGACAAAGAGTAGGGATTTTTGCCGGTAGTGGTGTGGGTAAAAGTACTTTGCTGGGTATGATATCACGGTACAGCGAGGCTGATGTTAACGTTATCGGTCTCATCGGAGAAAGGGGCCGTGAAGTTCTTGATTTTATAAATGATGACCTCGGTGAGGACGGCTTAGCAAAATCTGTGGTTGTTTCTGTCACGTCTGACCAACCCGCACTAGTTCGCCTGAAAGGGGCATTTGTGGCCACGGCTATTGCCGAGTATTTCAGGGACCAGGGAAAAAATGTTCTTTTACTCATGGACTCGGTAACACGATTTGCCATGGCCCAGCGGGAGGTAGGGCTGGCTGTGGGTGAACCACCGGCAACCAAGGGCTACACACCCTCCGTTTTTGCACTGCTGCCGCGCTTGTTGGAACGTTCCGGCACGTCTTCTAAGGGCTCAATTACCGCATTTTATACGGTACTGGTTGACGGAGATGACATGAATGAGCCCATAGCCGATGCCGTGCGAGGAATACTCGACGGCCACATCGTTCTTTCCCGCAAGATAGCTTCTAAATATCAATACCCGGCCATAGACGTATTGGACAGTGTAAGCCGCCTTATGCCGGACATTACCCAGGAGAAGCATTACCTCCACGCCGGCAAAATAAGGGAGCTCATGTCAACATATATGGAATCGGAAGACTTAATTAACATCGGGGCTTATGTATCAGGTTCCAATTCTACGATAGATAAGGCAATTAAGCACCATGACAGAATAACTGACTTTTTGAAGCAGGATCTTAATGAGTGCACTGATTATCCCGCAACCATACAGCAACTAATGAACCTGGGCACAGGAGGGACCGGCAAATGAAAAATTTTAAGTTTCAACTGGAACCTGTCCTTCAACACCGGGAAAATAAAGAGCAACAAGCGGCATTGACCCAGGCCAGTGCACACCAGAAATACCTGAGTCAACTAAGTTGTTTAAATAAGACCAGAATGAATCTGGAAACCTCATTACAAACCGAACTTAGCGGCGATTGTTTTGATGTGCTGCATAACACTATGTATCGCCAATGGTTAAAAAACAAAGTTGTTCAGGAAGAGAAGAGTGTTGACACTGCTTATCAAAAGTTTAAAAAGTGCCGCCGGAAAACATTAGAGGCTCGCAAACAAAAATTAATACTAGAAAAATTAAAAGAAAATCAATTTGCCACGCACATAGAAAAGCAAAATAAGGCAGAGCAAAAGCAACTTGACGAACTGGCAGCCCAGGTAATTTTGCGCCATCAATCCAATCCTTTTCAAGGTTTCGAAGGAGGTGATTTGGAATAGATATGCAATCGGTAATCCAAGCAAACCACCTGGAAAAACAACCAGGCAAAAATAATGCGGCAATCAAAACAACGGCAGGTGATAGCTTTGCCGCGCTTCTAAATTTACTGGGACAATCGAATCAAGAAATTGTTGCTAATCAAAAACAAAACGGGCTAAACTCAAATTACTCAGATAAACAATTTAATGCGATAAAGTCACCCGGAACACCGGAAGACACAAATCAACCATTACTTCAACGCTTGAAGCAAAATCTCATAAATGATTATTCGGCAGATAACAATAAAACCTGGAATCCATTAAGCATTAATTTGCTGCAATTTTTGGACTCACAACTTAATTCAGATATAAGTGGTTCACAAAAACAGAGCGCTGAAGAAACCGGCACAGAAAAACCTGGTAAGTTATTAGATAGCTATACATTTACAGCCCTATTAAACCTGTTGGGACAATTGAATCCAGAAATGATTGCCAATCAACAACAGAATCAACCACAACAGACACCAAAAGAAGTAAATGAATCAGTTTTACAATATTTAACGAAAAATTTAGGGTTGGATACTCAAGATACCAACCAGCTTACAAACAATTATTCGATACAAAGTAAGGAAACTTGGGGCCCATTAAGCACTAATTTGCTCCAATTTTTAGAATCACAATTCAATCCAGACTCAATTAGTTCACAAAAACAGGGGACTAAAGAAACCGGCAGTCAACCAAACAAGCCATCCGAGGCCCCAGATGCAATAAATAAATTTGTCCTTCAATATTTAACGCAAAGCCCTTTAAATAATTATTCGGCGCAAAACAATAAAACTTGGGGCAAATCTAGCAAAAATATACTGACACCATTAAATATACATTCTGAAACTGAAGCATCCCATAAAGAAACGCTTGGCAAGTCAATAAATATCTCTAATTTACTACGTTTTATAAACGACACAAAAAAACATGCAGGCCAATTGGAAGCAACCAGTATGGTCAATACCGCATTGGGCACTAAAACATTGGAACATCAATCCGGTCAGCACCAAGAGGGTAATAATCAGGGTATAAGCAAAGGGAATGTAGTACTTGCTACGCCTGAAGACAAAAGTGAAGTTGGTAAAGCAGGTGTATTGATTCAAGGAACTCAGGAGCGATCGAAACTTGTGCCGGGTATGCTTGAGCCAAATCGCAAAGTAAATAGGGGCAAATCTGTTCAAAACACCTTGCCAAAAGAGCAGGTAAATATACAGAATGCCTTTAACGACGAGGGTAAAGCGACCCGTATCGTCAGCAAACCAACCGTTAATCAAAGTCCCGGTAGCACTACAGATTATGTAAGGGAAAACCCTAATCAACAGCAATCTCAAAAAAGTAACGACAGTTCACTTGCAGCAAATAAATCAGAAAGTGTAAATCAACAGACGGCAGCGACAACTACTACGATCAAGGAAGTAAATACTGGGAACAAAGACAATCAGATTTTGCAGCAAATACAACTACAGCCCGGTCGTGAGTCATCACCCGGAATCCAACAAAATCTCAGCAATACCGGCATATCGCAACAGGTTCAGCTAGCTGCCAGGGTTGCACCACTTATCCAGCAAGTAGTTTCAAACAATAAGGGAACAACATCGCTTCACCTGAAACTGAAACCCGAACATCTGGGGGAAGTTACCATTCGCCTGGTTTATAATCAGGGTAGCTTACAGGCCCATTTTGTCGCTGCCAATGCGCACGCGCGCGAGTTGTTAGACCAGTCCATGGTGCATCTGAAAGAAAACCTTTTGCAATTAAATATTAACCTTAATGATGCTTCCACCTCTTCCGGCGATGAGAGCAACAAATGGGGACAGCAAAGCCCGTTTCAGCAGAAACAGCATCGAGCCCGAGAAAATGAGCCCTCACTTATGTCACCGGAGGAATTAATAGCTGATGACCCGCTTGATGAATCAGAGATATCTGAAAATAGAGGCCTGAATCACCTGGTCTGACAGGGAGGTCATTACAAATGCAAGTAAATTCAACGTCAAATGATTACTATGTAGATAATCAACAAACCCAAAAACCAACACAGGAATTAGATAAAAATGCCTTTATGCAAATTCTTGTTAACCAGTTAAGATACCAAAACCCTATGAAGCCAAAAGATTCAAGTACTTTCATTAATCAAATGGTACAACTGAGCACTATGGAGCAAATGGCAAATCTTACTGCCAATATGGAAAAGATGCTTCAATCCAATGAATTTAACCGGGCTGTGAGCCTTATCGGTCACCAGGTGACCGTATTGAACACCAATGGTGAACCGATGGAAGGGACTATAGAAAAAGTATCTATGGCCGATGGGGAACCCAGGCTGGTAGTAAATAACAGCGAATACAGCTTAGGCCAGCTGGTATATATCAGCAAACCACCCGTGGAAGAGCCATCAACCGAAACTGACGCTGAAGCTGAAGTTAACGCGGAAACTAATACTCAAAATGCCACCGATTCTACTTCCGAAACCAATACAGATAGTTCGAAGGGAGGTTAAAGCATGATTCGTTCCATGTACTCAGGCATATCTGGCATGGTAAACCACCAAACCCGAATGGATGTGGTCAGTAACAATATTGCCAATATCAACACCACCGGCTTTAAAGCCGGGCGAACTACCTTTAAAGATGCTCTTTACATGGCTCTGGATTCATCCGGTAAGGAACAAGGTTCATTCCAGGTGGGGACAGGCATCAGTGTCTCCTGCATATCTAATGACTTTTCGCAGGGAGATCTAAAGCCCACCGGTAGAACACTTGACTTAGCCATCTCCGGCCGGGGCTTTTTCGGTGTTAAGGACGGCGAATCCGGCCAAATCAAATTCACCAGGGACGGGACCTTTTCAGTCGACAGTGAAGGTTACCTGGTAAACTCCATGGGCATGCGAGTGGAATTATCCGAGGAGTCTGGATATCCCATTGATAGTAAGTATATTAACGATATTAGAATAGACGACAAGGGAAATATCTACAGGTTCGAACGTGAAGACGGGGCTGAGAAACCACCCCGTAAGGATATTGGACGCATCGAACTTTTTAGTGTTGCCAACGTCTCCGGGTTAACAAAAGTGGGAAATAATTTGTTCATGGAAAATAACACAACAGGTGAGGTCACCCGCCTAAGTGATGATGCTGAAGGGTTTGGTACTATTCACTCGGGTTACTTGGAGTCAGCTAATATTAACTTGGCCAAAGAATTAACTAACCTTATTACCACTCACCGTGGGTATCAGGCCAATACCAAGGTTTTTTCCACAGCAGATGATGTATTGAGGGAAATTATAGAGTTAAAACGTTAATCAAAATTAGAATTTTGGAGGGTTGATAATGATCCGATCTTTGTATTCAGGCGTTTCGGGCATGAAAAGCCACCAGGTGAGAATGGATGTGGTGGGTAACAACATAGCAAACGTGAACACCACAGGTTACAAAGCCGGCAGGGCTAACTTTCAGGATACTCTTTATCAAACAATTAATGCTGCCGGCGAGAAAACAAACCCCGCCCAGGCGGGTTTGGGAATCAGCCTGGCCAGTATTACCTCCGACATGACTTCCGGGGGGCTTAAAAGTACGGGCAGAACGCTGGACCTGGCTATAAGCGGCAGTGGTTTTTTTAAAGTGACCGATGGGGTTAATGATTATTACACCAGAGACGGTATTTTTAATTTGACGCAAAACGGTAATCTTGTGAACTCGAACGGATATCAGGTTATCGGAGAGTCTTGGGATAAAGCGCAAATCACCGGAACACAAGCATCACCGACTATTCCAGCTGCTGGTGGTATCTTGGAATTACAGGGAACTCTTGCTGATGGTTCAGCAGGGGCGGCAACAAGTATAACATTCACCGGTGGACTAAACTTAGATGAAATAATTAGCCATATTAATCAATATAAAGACACGACAGGCGTTATAGCAGCTAAAGATTCGTCTAACCAATTGACTCTTTCAACAGTCTATGACGGCTATACTTCAAATAATACACTAACAATTGACCCAACCCCATCATCAACACCGGCCATACTAACAGAATTAGGTTTAACAAGTGGAGCAACTGATTCTCCATCCGGTTACACTTCCAATGCCGATATTGTCATTGACAATATTCCGGTTGCAACTCTAAACATATTAGATGAGGGCTTAATTACGGGAACTGATACCGGTGGTAACGCGCTCACATTTGGTGGTCAAGACGTAGCCAGAATCTCGTTAAATGTTTTCAAAAACCAGGACGGTTTGGAGAGGGCCGGCAAAAACCTTTTCCAAAGAACTGCCAGCAGTGGTGATGCCTCCTCCGGAGCACCCGCCACCCCTGGTTTTGGCACCATCCAAAGCGGCTACATCGAAATGTCCAACGTGGACTTAACCGACCAGTTTACCGACATGATTACCACCCAGCGCGGCTACCAGGCCGGGGCAAGAATTATCACGGTATCCGATACCATGTTGGAAGAACTGATTAACCTCAAAAGGTAACTAATCTAACGAAATATCAGGTGGACTTTCATGGCTAATGATAAAAAGGATAAAGCGGAACAACAGAAAAAACAGCCGGGGTTTCTCCAAATGGTTATGGCCGGTCTCCTTGTCTTTTTACTTGGAGGCGGGTTGGTTATCGGTTATTTTAATGTAATAGGTATTCCGGGGGAAGAGAAGGCGGAGAAAAAGGAAGAAAAGAAGGAAGAAGTACCAACTGCCACCCTTGAGCTGGGAACGATTATCGTAAACCTGGCTAACCCCGGGGGCAACCGCTATTTAAAGTGCGATGTAGTACTGGAATACCCTGAAAATGAGACTATAACAGAGGAACTAGGTGAGAAAGAACACGAAATTACAGATGTGGTCATAACTACTTTGCGCAGCAAGACTGTGGAACAAATACAACCGTTGGATAAAGTAGCACCATTAAAAAATGAAATTATAAACGCTATCAATACACGCTTAACTAAAGGAAAAATTTCGCGCCTCTTCTTTACAGAATTTATCATTCAATAACCATAATTTGAGGAGGCATGTGATGATGAATGAACGTGAAATTAAAGAGTTTTTAAAAGGTATGGATGATAGAGAACTGGTTGTAAACAAGGTCAAATTTCCTCAGTTGGAACCTGCTGATCCCAACGCCAGCCAGATGAAAATCGGCATAAACTATCTGGATGGAGTACCGGTTACGATCAGAGCCGAGTTGGGTTCGACCATCATCAAGGTGCGCGACCTCCTGAATTTGGAAGAAGACTCTGTGCTCACACTGGACAGGCCGGCGGGAGAATCTGTGGACCTATACCTTAACCAACAAAGTTTCGGACACGGCGAAGTGGTGATCCTGGGTAACAATCTGGGCTTACGCATACATTCAATTTCTGCACCCAATGTAAATGGAGACAACGAAAATGGATGAGGAAATTTTGAAGGCTGCAGTGCGCCTGGCCATCTCGTTACCCTTAGTGGCAGCCCTTTCGTACCTGGCTATTAAGTACGGGCTCGGGCGCCGTACGGTTGGGGGGCAGAAATGTCGTCATATGAGAGTTGTGGAACAAGTGTCCCTGGGACCTAAAGTTTCTTTAAGCCTGGTTCAGGTGGGGGAAAACTATTTCTTGCTTGCCCACCAGGACGGTTCTACCGTTTTGGTGAAGGAAATGAAAGAGATCCCAGCTGAACTCAGCAATGAACATGCCGGGATGCCGGTAAACATATTATCCACACTTGCAAATAAATGGAAGCAGCAGGGGAATGACAACCATGAAAAATAACCGGGTACTTTTCTTTGTTATCTTAACTGCAATAACCATCTTTATGTCTGTACAACCGGCATATGCCCAGCCTTTGCCGGGCATAGACCTGCAAATTCAGCCGACGGACGAGCCACAGCAGGTGGTAAACAGTGTAAAGCTGTTGGTGCTCCTTTCGCTGCTTTCCTTGGTTCCGGCTTTTATTCTAATGATGACAAGCTTTACCCGGATCATTATTGTGCTTTCTCTTTTGCGTTCAGCGCTGGGAATCAACCAAACTCCGCCTAATCAGGTACTGATCGGACTGGCTTTATTTCTCACTTTTTTTATCATGTCTCCGGTTTACGAACAGGTCAATGAACAGGCTGTACAGCCATATCTGGCCAATGAGTTAGCACAGGAGGAAGCATGGGAACGGGCTACTGCTCCGGTTAGGGAATTTATGTTCAACCAAACCAGGGAAAAAGATTTACAGCTGTTTGTAGATATTTCTGATACGCCTACTCTGGAGTCCGAAGAGGATGTGCCACTGTCAGTGCTGATGCCATCCTTTGTGATCAGTGAATTGAAAACGGCATTTCAAATGGGATTTTTGATTTATGTTCCGTTTCTGGTTATAGACATGGTAGTGGCCAGCACATTGATGTCCATGGGCATGTTTATGCTTCCGCCGGTGATAATTTCTCTACCATTTAAAATACTTCTTTTTGTAATGGTGGACGGGTGGCACCTGATAATAAAATCCCTGGTGGAAAGTTTTGGCTAACCGGTTAGGTGGATGAGTATATGACTGATACATTTATTATTGATATTATACGAGAAGCTCTGTTTACGGTAATAATTCTGGCGTTGCCTACTCTGGCTGTAGCCCTGATGGTGGGATTGACTGTGGGTCTGCTGCAGGCCACCACCCAGGTGCAGGAGCAATCCCTGGCCTTTGTTCCAAAAATAATCGCTGTTCTGGTCAGCCTGGCAGTTACGGCCCCGTGGCTAATCAGGGTTATAACTGAATTTACAACCAAAATTTTCAGCAGGCTTCCCGACGTGCTGGGTTGAGGTGTAATTGAATGATCCCCAGCTTTGACTTATTAATACTTTTTTTACTTATCTTAGTTAGAATTTCTGCATTTTTAGCTGCAGCTCCCTTTTTCTCTTTAAAGAACTTTCCCACCAAGGCCAAGGTTGGACTTGCTCTGGGGATCACGGTTGTTCTCGTTCCGCTGGTACCTGCACCGGAAGCCCAGTTTTCAGGCATACTCCATTTCGCCCTGGCCATTGCCAAGGAAGTCATGGTGGGTCTGGCCATGGGATTTATATGTACATTGATATTCTCTGCATTATCTGTGGGCGGACAGATAATCGACATCAAAATCGGTTTTTTTGCCAGCCAAATGTTTGACCCTATGACGGGTGCTCAAGTTACCATTATATCGCGATTCTTTTTCCTGTTAGGAATAGCATTTCTTTTAGCGACTAACATACACCATGACCTTATTGCCATTCTAGCTAAAAGTTTTGAAGCCGTACCGGTGACTAAAGCTGCCCCGGCAAGAGAGCTTGGACTACTCTTTATAAGGGCTTTTGCAGATATGATGGTACTGGCAATAAAAATTGCAGCTCCTATTATGGCGGTTACACTTGCCATCGACGTTTCTCTGGGGTTGGTGGGACGTACTGCTCCACAAATGAACATTTTTATGCTTGGGTTCCCTTTAAAAATAGTAGTGGGAATCTTTACTCTAAGCATACTGGTTCCGGTAATGGGATCTATATTTAGCGGTATATTTGAATTAATGGAAAAAGATTTACTGCTTTTACTGAAAGGACTGACCTGATGGCAGATCAAAATCAGGCCCAGGAAAAGACAGAACACCCAACACCACGAAAGCTGCAGCAGGCCCGGGAAAAAGGCCAAGTGGCCAAGAGCAAGGATCTTGCCGCAGCCGTCATAATGGTGGCCATGATTATTCTGGCCTATGCCTCCTTCAAAAGTTCAGCACAGACATTTCTGGCCTACCTCACCAATTATTTCAGGTCGGCTTTTGATTATAATTTATCTCCTAAATATATGACCCAGGCCCTAACAAATTTTGGCCTGGATACGGCGATGCTCATGGCACCGGTATTTATCGTAGCTGTAGTGATGGCTATTTTAGCCAACCTAGTTCAAGTGGGTTTTCTCTTTTCCACTAAAGTCATAAAACCTAAAGCAGAAAAGGTTAATCCTGTTAAGGGTTTAAAGCGTATTTTCAGTTTAAAGAGCCTGGTGGAACTTTCAAAAAGCGTTTTAAAAGTAGTCATTACCGCCACCGTTGTGTACCTGGTGATAAAATCAAAAATACCGGATCTTTTACTGATGTTTTTCCGCAGTCCTACCGATATTTTTACCACTTTGACGGACATCTTGCTTGCTGTCGCAACCGCGGCCACTATTGCCTTTTTTGTATTATCTGTGTTTGACCTGATGTTTCAAAGATTCGAACATACTAAAAACCTTAAAATGACCAAGCAGGAAGTCAAAGACGAAATGAAACAATCCGAGGGCGATCCGCACCTTAAGTCGTGGCTTAAGCGCCGACAAAGGGAAATCGCCATGAACCAAATCCGCGAAGAGGTTCCAGAAGCCACGGTAGTAGTGACAAACCCACAACACTTCGCTGTCGCTCTACAATACCTGGAGGAAAAGATGCCGGCACCGATGGTTACAGCCAAAGGGGCAGGATACCTGGCCCAAAAAATAAAAGAGATTGCTGCTGAACATGAAGTTCCGGTGATCAGACAACCGGAACTGGCCCGGGCGCTTTACCATCAAACGGAACCCGGCCAAGAGATTCCGGCCGAACTATACCAGGCGGTGGCAGAGATTATTGCAACGGTATATAAGTTGGATAAAAATTACTAAATATTTTTAACATAAATGTACCCGGCGATATGCCAATGGAGGTTTTTAATATGTCTCCGCCCCAGGGGAATAGCATTTTAAGCATGGCTAAACAGAATATCGATTTACTCATCGGGGGTCTGGTGCTGGGGATAGTTTTAATGATCGTGGTTCCTTTATCACCGGTAGTGCTGGACCTGCTGCTAACAGTTAACATAACGATTGCCCTGGTTGTTATACTTATTACCATGTTCACCACAGAACCATTACAGTTTTCCATATTTCCTTCTTTACTGTTAATCACTACGTTATACCGGCTGGCCCTGAACATATCTTCCACCCGGTTAATACTGGGAGATGCAGAGGCAGGGAAAATAATTAGCGCCTTCGGCCACTTTGTGGTGGGTGGAAATTATATAGTAGGAATTATAGTATTTACCATTATTACGGTGATTCAATTTGTGGTAATTGTCAGCGGGGCCGGCAGGGTCGCTGAAGTTGGGGCCCGCTTCACACTGGATGCCATGCCCGGTAAGCAAATGAGCATTGATGCTGAGTTTAACGCCGGTCTGATCAGTGAAGTTGAGGCACGGGAAAGGCGCCGCACTCTACAGCAAGAGGCAGATTTTTTCGGGGCCATGGACGGTGCCAGTAAATTCGTTAAAGGTGATGCCATTGCCGGAATTGTGATCATATTAATCAACATAGTGGGTGGCATTAGTATAGGCGCCTTACAGTATGGTATGACGGTAATGGAAGCAATACATACATATACGCTTTTAACTGTTGGAGACGGGTTGGTCAGCCAAATACCTGCCCTTTTAATATCAACGGCGGCAGGAATCCTCGTTACCCGGGCGACTTCCGGTTCTAATTTTGGACAAGAAGTATCAACTCAATTCACAAACTTTCCCAAGATACTTTTTCCGGTGGCAGGTGTGATTCTTTTGATTGGGCTGCTTCCACAAATGCCCCACTTCATCTTTATAACTTTAGCGGGGACCCTTGCCTTTGCGGGTCATACTTTAATCAAGAACAAACATAAAGAGGAAAAACAAGAGCTGGAATTTGAAGCTCTGGAGGAATCCCAGCAACACAGGCAGCCCGAAGAAGTATTCTCTTACTTCCAGGTGGATCCCCTGCAAATCGAAATAGGTTACAATCTAATACCCTTAACTGATGAAAACCAGGGCGGTGACCTGTTACAACGTTTAGCTTCGATACGCAGGCAGTGTGCCTCCGAAATGGGCATTTACGTCCGTCCTATACGAATATGTGATAACCTCCAACTGGGGCCTAATCAATATGTTTTTAAATTGAGGGGAGATGACATGACATACGGAGAGTTGTTGCCCGGACGATTCCTGGCTATGGATCCCACCGGGCAGGAAACCGAAATAAACGGCATTTCCACCACTGAACCTACATTCGGCCTTCCGGCTTGGTGGATAACTGAAGACGAACGGGACGACCTGGAAATTCGCGGCCTTACACTGGTGGACTGCTCCACAGTACTGGTGACCCACCTGACCGAATTTATTAAACAGTATGCGGATGAACTGCTGGGCCGCCAAGAGGTAAAAGAATTGGTTGACATAGTAAAAGAAACAAACCCTGCTCTGGTTGACGAATTAATGTCGGACAATATGAGCTTGGGAGATATCCAGAAGGTACTGCGCAACCTATTGAGGGAGCGCGTACCTATAAGGGATCTCGTTGTCATTCTTGAGGCCACTGCTGATGGCTTAAGGTTAAACCGAGATATTGATTTTTTAACTGACCACGTGCGCCAACATATGGCCAGGTCTATATGCCGCCAGTATACAAATGCTGATAATGTACTTGCGGTTATAACCCTGCACCCGCAATTGGAAAACAATATTGCAGATTCTATTCAGCAAACTCAACTGGGCAATTACCCAGTTCTAGAACCCAAATTGGCCAGACAAATAATGGAAAAGATTCAGGAAGTTATGGAAAGGTTAGCGGCACAGGGGATAAACCCGGTGGTAATATGTTCTCCCCAGGTACGCCTGCCTTTTAAACGCCTTACACTTAGGCATTTCCCGCAATTACCGGTGCTATCTCTTAACGAAATTAGTCACGGCGTAGAAATTGAAGCAATGGGAACGGTGAGTACAGATGAAAATTAAAAAGTATACTGCGGAAAACATGCAGCAAGCAATGAATCTGATTAAGCAGGATTTAGGACCCAATGCGGTCATTGTTAGTTCCGAAAAAGTGCGTCGAAAAAATATACGGGATTTTTTAGGACCCCGAGAATTAATAGTTACAGCGGCCGTGGAAGAAGATGACCGTGAGCAATCATTACCTAGCCAGCCGGAAAGTGATAAGTATCAGCAGCGGCTGGCAGCGGCATCATCGGTATATAGAACTCAGCCGGAAACAAACTCCGGCGGAGGTTTAGACGTCACCCGACCCAAGTCTGGGGAAGGGCCTCTCATTCCTCAGGATGTGATGCCTACAAGGCTCCCCGAACCCCTAATATCTAGCAGTGATCAGAATACAGATGCCTGGTTTAAGATTTTGCTGGATGACATCGTCAGCCAACAGGAGGGGGAAGAGATGGAAACCAATCAAGCCGGCAAATGGAAGCAAATATTTAGGAATTTAGAGGTACATGACAAAATCTCAGAAATTATTTTATCCGACTTGAAAGAAACTGATTACCAAAATACGACAAGTGCAGAGGATTTTCTCCAGGTTTCGTTGAAGAATAATATTATAAAGTTGGTAGAGCCTGCCTACAAACGCAATAACAGTCAAAGGATAATTACCTTTGTTGGTCCTACCGGTGTAGGTAAAACCACCACACTGGTAAAAATGGCAACCAGATATAAAGTGTCGCATGAAAAAAGCATTGCACTTATTGCTTTATATGACCACCGCTTTGGTTCTTTAGAAGAATTAAATTATTATGCAGAACTTATTGGAGCTCCTATTGAAGTCGTAATGACCCCCAAAGAGTTAGTGAAGTCAGTTCAGAAGCATAAAGATAAAGATTATATTTTTATTGACACTGAAGGGCGGCCATCAAAAAATACCGGGCAAATACTTGAATTAAAAACATTCATTGATTCTATTGAAGATGAGCAGGATGTTTTATTGGTATTAAGTGCAACTACAAAAAACCGGGACATTGTACGCATAGCCAATGATTTCAGCCGGGTAGGTATCAATAGGCTGGTTTTCACCAAGTTGGACGAGACCGATACACTGGGTTCGATGTTAAACGTTGTCTGCGAAATTGGCGCCCCGGTAAGCTATGTAACGAAAGGACAGAATATACCTGATGACATAGAACCTATAAATCCTAAAAAACTAGCAAGCATTATATTAGATGGGTTTGATAGCAGTGAAAGATTGGAGTTTTAAACAATATCCTAAACACCCAACCACATCGGGAGACAAACCGCGAATTATTGCAGTTGCCAGTGGTAAAGGTGGAGTCGGTAAAACCAGCACTACAGTTAACCTTGCTATTTCACTGGCCCATGCAGGAAAGAAAGTAGTCATATTTGACGCCGATTTAGGTTTAGCAAACGCCGAAATTCTAATGGGTATAAGTCCACCGCTTACACTGTATGATTGCCTGAAAGGCCGTGCCCAAATTAAAGACATTCTTGTTCCAGGTCCGGAAGGAGTACGTCTGATTTCCGGTGGATCCGGATTCATTGAATTGGCACATTTGAAAGACCAAATGCTGCAAGATCTTATGGATTCTTTACAAGTACTTGACAATGAGGCGGACTTCATTTTTATAGATACTGCTGCCGGTATTTCTAAAAATGTATTGGCCTTTGCAGCCGCTGCAGGAGAATTGGTTTTAGTGCTCACACCTGAACCCACCTCCATAGCGGATGCTTACAGCTTAGCCAAAATTGTTTCCAGGTATGGTTTACACGATAATATTCACCTCATCATAAACAGAGTGTCAACACCCGGTGAGGCAGCAGATACCTTAAAAAGATTTAAAAGTGTATGTACACATTTTTTATCAATATCTATCAGTTATCTAGGCTATATATACGAAGATCGTTCAGTGCCTGAAGCGATAAAGGCACAAAACCCCTTGCTTTTGCACCGGGAAAAATCACCCGCGGCTAAGTGCATTGCACGGATTAGTATAAATATTAATGACAAAAGCCTCGATGATAATGAAGCTAATTCCGGTATTATGGAATTTGCCAACAAGCTTGTCCGGCTTTTTAGGAGGTAATTATTTTGCCGGAACGGTTAAACCTTGAAACTTACCAAAAAATATTCGTATCAAAGGATGACAGAGACTGGTATATCACATCGATACAGGAAATTAATAAGGAAAACATCCTAATTGCCATGCCATACCAAAAATCTCAGCCTCTTATTTTAAACCAAGGGAATGAAATATTTATCAGGTTTTCTGGGGAAGACGCTGCCTATGCATTCAAGACCAGAACGATAGGGCGCGTAGAAGATAAAGTTCCCCTCTACGTGTTAGCTAAACCAAAAGAAATAGAACGTGTGCAGCAGCGTGATTTTGTTCGTTGTCCGATATCCATTCCCGTGAAATACGCCATAGTCCGAGAAGAAACAAAGAATCTTGAATATTTTCACGCTTATAGCGTTGACATTAGCGGTGGGGGCATTAAGCTGGCACTTAATCACCCGTACCGGCCCGGAGTCAAGCTAATGGTTTCTTTTCAACTAAACAGCGAGGATACACCGATTGACTTCGAGCTTGAAGGTAAAGTAGTTCGTTTAGAAGTTAAGGAATTAAAAGATAGCCGAAGGCTTTTCCATACCGGCATCGCATTTTTAAATATTTCCCCCCGCGAGCAGGATAGTATAGTAGCCTACATCTTTTCCAGGATGGCAAAGCAAAAGCAACTGCGTTAGTTTGGAAGTGACCAAAAATGTCAAACGTGGATCTATGGCAAAAATATAACCGGTCTAGGGATGATCTTACCAGACAGGAACTGGTTATGGCTTATCTTGACCTTGTAAAACACCTTTCCAGCCGCCTTTCAATCAAACTACCACCGTGCATGAGTAAAGAAGACCTGGAAAGTTGTGGAATTATAGGGTTGATGGAGGCCATTGACAAGTTTAACCCCGACCTGGATATTGCATTTGAAGTATTTGCCTACCGGCGAATTAGGGGGGCAATGTACGATGAATTGCGCAAGACCAATTGGATTCCAAGGACTACGTGGCAGAAACTCAATTACATTTACGCCGAGCGGCAGAAATTAGAACAAGCTAAGGGAAGAAGTGTCTCCGACCAGGAATTGGCCCTGGAAATAAACGTTCCGTTACATGATATACATACATTAAACAACCATTTAACCAGATTAACACCCTTATCCCTGGAAGGCGCTCACATGGAAGACAGTAACAGTGATTCCATTCAGTTTGCCGACATACTACCTGATTCTTCTTCACCTGACCCTGTACAAGAAATTTGTACAGCTGATGATAAGGAGACCTTAATCAAAGCAATAAAACTATTAAATGATAGAGACCAACTTATATTGGCGCTTTATTACCAAGAAGAACTTACTCTCAAGGAAATAGGAGAAGTTTTAGAAATAACAGAGTCACGGGTTTGCCAACTTCACAGCCGGGCCATCATTCGGCTGAGAAAAAAACTGGCCCACTTATCCGGAGAATAAGGAAAGGAGAGTGTGACTTTGAACCGGGGATTTTATACAGGTATTGCAGGGCTGAACACTCAGTTGGATAGGATGGAGATTGTTTCCAATAATTTGGCCAATGTAACAACAAACGGCTTCAAGCGAAGGACTACCGTTGTTTCACCATTTCATGAAATGGTGCTTGCAAACCAAATTGGAATTACTCACCAAGGGGCTCATGTTACCGATGTAGCTACCGATTTTAGCGAAGGCGTATATGCAATGACTAATAGAATGGGGGACATTGCCATCGTCGAAGAAGGCTTTTTTACTTTGCAAGATGAAGACGGAAACCGTTATTATACCAGAAATGGACAGTTTTTCGTTGAACCCGACGGGTCTATATGCCACGGAACCGGTCTGCAACTGGTGGGTGAAAATGGACCTGTTAAAATCCCTGAGGAGAGATTTTCAGTTTCTGAAAAAGGTGTGCTTTCATCCGGCGGGGAAGAAATTAGCAAACTTCTAATTACCCGTTTTGATAACCCCGCATTGTTACAAAAGTCCGGTAATAGTTTATATTCAACCCCGGAGGGGTTAGAGGGTATCACCGTTGAAAACCCTCAACTTCAACAGGAGCACGTGGAAAGGTCCAATGTAGATTCCACTAAAGAAATGATCACGGCTATGGAAGTATTACGTGCTTACGAAGTGGGTAATAAAATGGTCCAGGCCCATGACCGTCTTTCAGATCTAGCCATCAGAGAAGTAGGTAAAGTTTAATAACCGTAGGTGAGGGGTGATTTGATGCAAAAGTATTTACAAAACGGGGCTTCAGTGATTTCCCGTCAGGTACAGCGTCTGGATATTATAGCTAACAATCTGGCCAATATGAATACAACCGGTTATAAGGCGCAGGAAATAGCTTTTTGTGACATTGTTAATGACAAAACTTTAAACAATGTCAATCTAACCGAAAGTGTGGCTAAAAAAGCCCGCACCTCCCGGGATTTCGCCCAAGGAGTTATTGCCAAGAGTGAAAATCCATATAGCATCGCTATCGAAGGAAGAGGCTATTTTCGCGTTAAGGACGCTGACGGGAATGACTACTATACCCGAGACGGGAATTTTCATAAAGATGCTCAGGGACGACTGATGCATCCAGCGGGATATTACTTAGAGGGAATAGATCTACCTGATGATACCCAGAAGGTGTACATTCGTTCTGATGGAAGTGTTGATTATCAAAATTTCCAAGGGGATATAAACAATGCCGGCCAAATAAATCTGTATCTCTTTAACAGTCCTCAGGAACTGAAGGCTGTTGGCGGGAATTTGTTCACTGCCGGCGAACTCAGCGGAGAGCCGCAGGAATTCACCCCCGGCGGGGATGAGGTTGCCCGGCTAAAGCAAGGCGGTTTAGAATCCTCGAACACTAATTGGACTATGGAAATGGTCAACCTTATCCAGACCCAAAGGACAATCTCTATGAGCTCTCAATCTATTACTAAGACTGCCGACCAGTTGTGGGAAATGGCAAACAACCTTCGCAGGTAAATAAGGAGAAACAATGGTGAACGAAAATATTAAAGAAATACCGGTAGGCATAGCAGACCTGAAGGTGGTAAGAACACCAAATCGGCTGATCACACTGGGACTTGGTTCATGTGTGGGTGTATGCCTTTATGATCCAACGACCCACACTGCCGGATTACTTCATTTAATGCTTCCGGACAGCACTAAATTCAGCCAGGTAACTAAAAAAGCTAAGTTCGCTGATTTAGGGATTCAGGAATTAATAAGTCTAATGAAAAAGAACGGGGCAATTACTTCCAAACTAATTGCCAAACTGGTTGGCGGTGCCCAAATGTTCAGCGGTATGGATGATAAACTTACTATGAACATTGGGAAGCGTAATGTAGAGAAAACCAGAGAAATACTGAAATCCTTATCGATATCCGTTGCCGCACAAGATGTTGGCGGTAACAAAGGAAGGACAATGATAGTCGATGCTACCAACGGCAAAGTATACATACGAACTTTAGGAAAGCAGCAAAAGGTGATCTAACATGGAATTTCAAGAATTCAGAGACAGAGTAAGGGATCAGTTTCGAATTGACCTGGAAAGCTATAAAGAAAACCAACTTCGGAGAAGAATCGATAATTTTATGCATAAGTACCAGGCCCAAACCTATGCTGAGTTTTTTAATTTACTCCGGACCAAACAAACCATTTACGAAGCTTTTTTAAACCACTTAACAATTAATGTATCTGAATTTTTTCGTGATCCTAAAAAGTTTAATGAACTTGAAACTATACACCTGCCCAATCTTTTAAAAAGAAAGCAGCCCCTTAAAATATGGAGTGCGGCCTGTTCAATAGGGGCGGAACCTTATTCTATGGCCATCATTTTAGACGAAATGGCCCCCCGGGTAAAGCATACTATTCTGGGCACAGATGTGGACAGAGATATTTTAAGCCGTGCTGCCTTGGGCAGTTATGGCTATGATGCCATAAAAAACGTTAGCAAAGACAGGCTCAATCGGTATTTTACTTTAAATAACAAAGATTATCTGATCAAACAATTTATAAAAGATAAAGTTACATTCAAACACCACGATTTATTGCAGGATAAATATGACACCGGCTTTGACCTTATTTTATGTCGTAATGTTACCATTTACTTTACCCGTGCAGCTCAAGACCGGGTAAACACAAATTTTGCCCGGTCTTTAAAAGACGGAGGCATTTTATTTATAGGTGGAAGTGAAATGATTTTTAATTATCGGCAGTTGGGTTTAGAAAAAATCTCTCATGGTTTTTATCAAAAAAACCGCGGGTAATTTCCCCGGTTAATGCTCAGTGAAGGGAGCACAAAATGTCACAGTCCGAAATGTCACCCATGCATCTTGATGCCCTTAAAGAAATCGGAAATATTGGCATGGGAAACGCCTTAACTTCATTATCTCAATTAGTTAATCAGGAATTAAGCATGACTGTTCCTCAAACAGGATTTTACCCACTCGAAGATGTGATTTCTCAGGTTGGAGGGGAGGAAAAGCTTGTTTCCTGCGTCATCCTGCGAGTACTTGGGGATATACAGGGAACAGTAATGTTCGTTTTTGATGAACAGAGCACTTATTTACTTATAGATCTTTTAATGGGACTTCCCGAAGGCTCAACCACCATGTTGGACGAAATGGGACAGTCCGCGGTGCAGGAAGTGGGTAATGTATTGACCGGTTCTTTCACCAGTGCCATCGGCATGATGTCCCAACTCAAGCTGGTAACAACAGTTCCTGTTTTTGCTTTGGACATGCTGGGAGCTATTTTACCATCTGTTATGATCGCCAGCGGCAGAGTGGAAGACAAAATTCTGGCCATAGAGAATGAGCTTTTTCAATCGAACCAGAAGGTGAAGGGTCATTTTTTCTTTTTTGCGGATCCTGATGCAGTTGATAAGCTTTTAGAGGCCCTGGGCCTAACCGAGTAACCATTCTGAATTTAGGAGGAAAAAGAGATATGAGCACCAAGGTACTTATTGCTGACGATGCTACCTTTATGCGGATGATGATTAAAAACATAATTACCAAGCAAGGATACGAAGTGGTGGGAGAGGCAGAAAACGGTAAACAGGCTGTTGATTTATATTTTGAAACTACCCCTGACCTGGTAACAATGGACATAACCATGCCGGAGATGGACGGTATAGAAGCAGTGCAAGCAATTATGGCCAAAGCACCGGACGCAAAAATCATTATGTGCAGTGCTATGGGGCAGCAGTCCATGGTTATGGAGGCCATTCAAGCCGGGGCCAAAGACTTTATTGTTAAGCCTTTTCAGCCGGACAGAATTATGCAGGCGTTAGAAAAAGTATTGGCTAAATAACGAAATACAATGTTAGGGAGGCACTATTTTGCAGGACGTTCTGTCACAACAAGAAATTGACTCTTTACTTCAAGCATTAAATTCGGGCGACCTGGATCTGGAAGAAACGAAAGAAGCAGAGAGTGAAACTAGAAGTTATGACTTTCGCCGTCCCAACAAGTTTTCCAAAGAGCACCTGCGTACCCTGGAAATGGTTCACCAACAATTTGCCAGGCTACTCTCAAATTTCCTTTCCGGTTATCTTCGCTCCAGTATCAACATTGAGATAGTTTCGGTAAGTCAAATGATTTATGACGAATTTGTACGGTCGGTACCAAGTCCTACAGTATTAACCGTTTTTTCCGCTGATCCATTACCGGGCTCGGCATTAATGGAAACTAACACCCAATTTGCCCTGCCGGTGGTTGACCTTCTCTTTGGAGGTCCGGGCACAGCACTTGAACAAGAAAGAGAGTTAACCGATATAGAAATAGCAGTCCTTAAAAAATTATATGGCAAAGTTTTCGAAAATATGGGTGCTGCTTGGAAAGAAGTATTCGAAATAAATCCTCAAGTTCAGCATGTGGAGACTAACCCTCGCATGCAGCAGCTATATTCCGCTAATGAAGTGGTGGCTCTGGTCACCTGTGCAGTCTCCGTAAATGAAGAAACTCGCGGTATGATAAATATTTGTTTACCCTTTATGTTTCTAGAGCCGGCTATATCAATGCTGTCTATCAGGCAACAATTTCAGGTTCGGAAAAGCCAAGAGGCATCTGAAAAGGATACACAGGCTGTGAAGCACTGGCTCGGGGAATCACTGGTAAAACTTGAAGTTGATCTTGGGATCACTGATATAACTATTGAAGATTTTTTACAGCTTCAGGCAGGAGATACCCTTTTGCTTGAGCGTAAGATAAACGAGGATCTTGCATTAAAAGTAGAAGGCATTGCGAAGTTTGGAGTGCAAACAGGAGCGCTGGACTTGCAAAAAGCTGTGCAGGTAGTTTCGTTAAAAGAAGGGGAGAATCAAAGTGTCTGATGACCTAATGTTAAGTCAAGAGGAAATAGATGCTCTTCTTAACCAACCGAACAAAACAGAAACCGCGGCACCGGCTAAAGAATCCCCGGATGCTGAAACAGGTTCCGGGACAAATGAAGACGGGTATACACAAGATGTGCAGTCTCCCGGCACGGACGAGTCCCCTGAACGAATAATAGAATCAAAAGTGGCTGAATCCGAGCCTGAATACCTTTCCTCTCAAGAAAAAGACGCTTTAGGGGAAATAGGAAACATCTCTATGGGTACTGCTTCCACTACGTTGTCAGAGCTGCTGCAGCAGCGGGTATCCATTACCAGTCCTAAGGTACATGTAACAAACCAGGACACATTATTTTCTGCATTTGAGGTACCTTACCTGGTCATCCAAGTAGAATTTACGGAAGGTTTAATGGGATTTAATGTTCTAGTGATGCAGGTTAAAGATGCTATGGTGATGTCTGATCTAATGATGGGTGGTGACGGTAGCAATGTTGCTGAACAGTTTTCCGAAATGGAGATAAGTGCAGCCTCTGAAGCCATGAACCAAATGATTGGTACAGCCTCTACATCACTTGCCACCATGTTTAGCCGCAGCATTAATATATCGCCCCCGGTGACAAAGGTTTTAGAATCGTCGGAGCAGGAAGGTTTTCAGTTGCCGGAAGAAGATCCAATAGTAGTCATTTCTTTCCGGCTAACCATCGGCCAGTTAGTAGACACCGAGGTAATGCAGATTTTGAGCCTGGATACAGCCAGAGAGGAGGCATCCCTTTTATGGCAGGCAGTTTACGGGGCCGGTGACGACGATGCTTCCACCGGTGAACAGTCCGGCGAAGTTGAACAACAATCACCACAAGTTTCGCATCAACCTTCGACGGCCGATGAGGATCACGCCAATGGTATTAATCCGGATCCTGCCGACAACTCGGCGACAAACGGTAACCTGCAAAACGGATTAGAAAAAATTGATCAGGAACGTCTGGCCATGCTGATGGACATTCCGCTGAAGGCAACTGTTGTGCTAGGCCGAACTCAAAGACCAATTAAAGACGTGTTAACTTATACCCCCGGGGCTATTGTTGAACTATCTTCCCATGTAGAGGAACCTGTGGAAATACTGGTTAACGGTGTGTTAGTGGCGCGGGGTGAAGTGGTAGTGGTAAATGAAAACTTTGGCGTTAAAATCACTGATATTTTAACGCCGGCTGAAAGGGTTGCCAAGTTGGTCAAATCAAGATAATAGCTGCCGCTCCTGTCAGGAGCGGCAGCTATTATTACAATTCGTTGATTACAAGCCCCGTAATTAGCTTGGGGAAAAAGAAAGTTGATTTCTGCGGCATTTTTTCTCCTCCGCTGGCCACCTGGATAACTTCTTCCATCAAGGTGGGATTCATAAAGATACCCAAGTCGAAATTGCCATTGTCCACATCACGAAAGACCTCATTCCCATCCCGTGTATATTTTAAGTATTCACCTGATGCCCTTTCCTCCCGTCCTATGCCCAGGTATTTTTCCAGCACCAGATTTTGCAGTATGGAAACATCGAGCCGGTGCCATGCATCTGAATGTCCCGCCGGCATCATGGCCTGAAGCTTTTGATCATCTTTTAAAGTCACTAATCGCAAGCAATGTTGTCCGTTGTAAACTACAAAAACATGTCTTTGTTTTGTCCCTTCACTTTCATCTAAACACGCCCGGTCTTTTAATAAACTTTCAATTTTACCCGGTGAGCCGTAATGCTGATCAAAATCAATGTTTTCCACCGAGAATTGGCCTTCTAACTGGGATAAAAAACGTTCCGTGTTGTCCACCTGCTTAACCAACCTGTGTGTGGGCAGGATTGTCAAACCGGGGTCGTATAAGTTTACCAGCGTCATCATTACGTAATCATAGGGTTTAATGCCCGTAGCATTTGCATCTGAATTTCTTCGTTCATCCCTGTAGGCCAGGGCTGTTTCATAACGGTGATGCCCGTCAGCAATAAAAACTTTGTGCTCACCCATGAGATCCTGTATTTTGGCAATGGTTACGGGATCAGAGATGACCCACATACGATGAGCCTGGTTATCCCCATCTGTAAATTCAACATCCGGCTGACATCCCTGGGCTGTCTCCAATAAAAGCTTATCAACAAGTCTTTCACGGTCAGTAAAAAGCCCAAATACAGGGCTAAAATTAGCCTTGCAGGCACGCATTAACTCCAAACGATCAGCCTTGTGCTTGGGCATTGTTTCTTCATGTGGTAGTACAACTCCATTTTCATATGGCTCCAGCTTTACTCCGCAAACAAATCCGGTACGTACTATCTTTTCACTGTTAACTTCAAACTCCTGCTGGTAAAGGTAAAGTGAGGGCTCCTCATCCTTGACCAATACATTTTGTTTACGCCATTTACCGAAAAATTCCGCAGCCCGTGTGTACCTGTTTGAACTCTGACTGTCATTGCTATATTTTTTTCCATATTCCAAGCGAATGATATTATACGGGCTGGACTGGTAAAAGGCATCCTGGCTTTCCTCGTCAATAACATCATAGGGTGGTGTTACTAACTTATTCAGTGCATCTGTCTGTTCATTAAACCGAATTCCCTGAAAAGGAACAATGGTAGCCATAGTATCTCTCCCATCTTATTAAAACTCTTTCTTTTTAGTCCAACGCTGTGCATCTCTTGCTCTGTATTTTTGCATCATACGGCGGAAGGCTTCTTCCAGATCAATATGTTGAGAATTGGCGTAACAAATGACAACGAACAGTATATCCGCCAATTCCAGGGCTAAATCCCCTTCCGGTTCTCCTGCTTTTTTGGGCTTTTCACCGAATCTGTGGTTGACTTCCCTAGCCAGTTCACCCACTTCCTCTGTTAACCGGGCCAGCATGGAGAGGGGATGCCAGTATCCTTCTTCAAATTGGTCAATCCACTGGTGTACTTCTTGCTGCATCTCTTGTATTTTCATCATCGTTACCTCGCCTATGTAAATGGTAATGCGGAGAAGCAGATTAATTTTATCATATTTTAGTACGCCTTAACAGTCTGCGTAATGGAACAAGCATATTTATGCACCGTCAGCAGTATAATGTCTTAACCGGCTGATAAGGGGTGAAAAAATGTGTCAAAAACTCGTTGGTTGATCTTAAACAAGAAAGTAAGTTTACTAGTTATTACTGTTTTAATCATCAGTATTCTCGGCATCGTTAAAGGATACCAATACTGGCAGCAATCAAAAATTAATCCGGAAGAACTCTTTTACTCTTCTTTAGAAAACACCATCAGCGCGGACAGTTTTCGTTATCAAATCAATACTGAACTAGGCAGAGAAAACCAGGCTTCAACGGTTAAAGGAAAGAGGACACCCGGACGCATCTATATTCAAGGCACTTTGCAGGACACGGAATTCGAACTTATTAGTATAGATGATAAAACGTATTTCAAAGAATCCTCTACCGGAAAATGGTTTGCCGTGACGGGAAATAAAATGATTGAATCAGATTTATTTATAGAATTAAATCCTTTGGAAAACTTTAATTTTAAAGATATCCCGGTGATTACATACCAGGGGATAAAAAATTTAGGCGAAGAGAAATTAGCTTTGTTGGAACTACAACCTAACCTTAATAACCAATTTTTACTTACACGTTTCAGTAACTTTTCCTACCAGGTATGGATTGATCCCAATCGTAAATTAATACGTAAGGCCATAATAGAGGCCAAAGGACTTCAAGGGGAACAAGATCTAATGAAAATTGGCATAGAATTATGGGATTATAATAAACAAATAAAAATATCTCCACCCCAACCGGATGAATTGACCCTTCCTGACTAGATTATTGACATGCAACCCCCGCCTTGTTATAATAATCCAGATTTTTGAGTTAAAGAAGACTTGGTTCAGGTGGGGTTTCACCCTTCGGGTGCACGTAACCCCATCTGAACCATAGTCGCACTTATTTCGCAGCCTACAACCTGTTAATCTCCGACTTCAGGGTCTTACAGGCTGTGCGAAGATAAGCTCTAGCTTAAACCGGGAGGGTTACAATGCGATCAGACGCAGAAAAAATATTACTTACGGAAGAAGAAATAACAGCCAAGGTTTTACAGCTGGGCCAAACCATTTCCACTGATTACGCAAATAAAGAACTCTTAATGGTAGGTATTTTAAAAGGTGCTATGATTTTTATGGCCGACTTGGTACGTTCAGTTAATATTCCGGTAGAATTTGATTTTATGGCGGTATCCAGTTACGGAAGCGCCAACAAATCTTCGGGTGTGGTAAGAATTTTAAAGGATTTAGAGCAAAGTATTGAAGGTCGGCATGTTCTGTTGGTGGAAGACATTGTAGATACGGGGCTTACTCTTAAGTACCTGCTGGAAAATCTCCAAACCAGGGAACCTGCCAGCTTGAGAACCTGTACCTTATTGGATAAGCCCGAACGGCGGCAGGCCGAAGTCACGGTAAATTACAATGGCTTCACTATTCCTGACGAATTTGTTGTTGGTTATGGTTTAGATTATAATGAGAAATACAGAAACCTTAAGGATATACTTGTCCTGAGGCCTGAGATATACCAAAAACAGGGGGAAGAATAATGTCCGTTCCGGAACAGGAACTTATAATAGTGTTGGATTTTGGCGGGCAGTACAGCCACCTCATTGCTCGCCGGATAAGAGAATGCAATGTATTTTGCGAGATGCTACCTTATAATACTCCGTTGGCAGACCTTGCAAGTAAAAGGCCGCGGGGCATTATTTTTTCCGGCGGGCCATCCAGTGTTTACCAGCCCGGTGTTCCCACAGTGGATCCGGCAATTTACAAAATGGGGATACCTATCTTAGGTATATGTTACGGTATGCAATTGATGAGTCACCAATTGGAAGGTGTAACTTCTGCCTCAGCCCGTAGGGAGTACGGTAAAACCCGCCTGGAGGTAGTAAACAGGGAAGGCCTTTTATGCTGCATGGAAGAGTACGAGCAGTGTTGGATGAGCCACGGGGACAGGGTAGATGCACCCCCGCCCGGATTTGAAATAATAGCCAGGACTGAGCAGGCACCGGTTGCCGCTATGGCGGACATATCCCGGGGCCTTTATGCAGTTCAGTTTCACCCGGAGGTGATCCACACGCCCAAGGGGCAGGATCTATTAAAATATTTCCTGTATGAAGTTTGCGGATGCGGCGCCTCTTGGACCACAGGCTCTTTTATTGAGCATGCAGAGGACGAAGTAACAAAACAAGTAGGACAAGGTCAAGTTATTTGCGCTTTAAGTGGCGGGGTTGACTCCTCTGTTGCCGCGGCCTTAGTTCATAAAGCTATTGGGGAGCAGCTTACTTGCATTTTTGTTGACCACGGGTTGTTGCGCAAGGGTGAAGGGGAAAAAGTAATAAGAACATTTAGAGATGTATTTAAGATAAATCTTATCCATGTTGATGCGCGGGAACGATTCCTCAGTAAACTCTCCGGCATCACGGACCCCGAACAAAAAAGAAAAATTATTGGTAATGAGTTTATCAATGTATTTGAAGAGGAAGCGGGAAAGCTGGGAACGATAGACTTCCTCGTTCAAGGCACACTGTACCCGGACGTGGTGGAAAGCGGTACTGCTACAGCCTCAGTGATCAAATCACATCACAATGTGGGTGGTCTGCCGGAAGACATGAGACTACAGTTAGTTGAGCCCCTGCGCTGGCTGTTTAAAGACGAGGTGCGAAGAGTGGGGTCAGAGTTGGGCCTCCCGGATGAGATTGTGTGGCGTCAGCCATTTCCTGGGCCTGGCCTAGCCATTAGAATACTAGGCGAAATAACCGGTGAAAACCTTGAAATCCTTAGAGAAGCTGATGCCATTGTAACGGAAGAAATAAAGAAGGCCGGCTTATACAGAGAAATATGGCAGTCCTTTGCAGTGTTACCAAACCTGAAAAGTGTGGGAGTGATGGGAGACGAAAGAACCTACGCTCATACCATTGCCATCAGGGCGGTAGAAAGTAAGGATGGCATGACTGCTGATTGGGTACGAATTCCATATGAAGTATTGGAAATAATATCAAATAGAATAGTAAATCAATTGCAGGAAGTTAACCGTGTTGTTTATGACATTACTTCCAAGCCTCCTTCCACCATTGAATGGGAGTAATAGGTTGACCCTATGGTTAAACTCTGCTAGAATGAATTTATTATGGTGAAGTATGCAAAATCAAAAAGACTGTAACCTGAGAAGAAGTGTACCTAGGGTTCCACGTCCTACTAAGGGCGGTTCGGTCCAAGCGGTACAGGCCCGTACCTTAATTTTGGGGTACAGGCTACACCGTCGGGATAAAAGCCCAGGCGGGGAGGTTCACTCAATTTTAGTGAAACCTTCCTGCTTGGGCTTTTTTATATTTTTTTTGTACTAAATTGAAAGCAAGGAGAGTTTAATATGGAAAATCCACTGGTGGGAATATTAATGGGAAGCGACAGCGACCTGCCGGTTATGGCCGGTGCTGCGGCATTACTGGAAGAGTTTACAATATCCTATGAGACAAAAATAATGTCGGCGCACAGGACTCCTGACCAGGCGGCTGAATACGCTCGAACCGCTGCCACACGCGGTATGTCCGTTATTATCGCCGGTGCCGGGCAGGCAGCTCACTTGGCCGGTGTTATTGCTGCCCATACCCCCCTGCCGGTAATAGGAGTTCCTATTCGTTCCGGGGCATTAGAGGGTATGGATGCACTTTATTCCACAGTCCAGATGCCCCCGGGAATACCTGTAGCCACGGTAGGAATTAACGGTGCTAAAAATGCAGCTTTACTGGCCGTCCAAATGCTCGGTATTGCCGACCCGCAAACGCAAAATAGAATTGTAGACTATAAGCAAAAACTGGCGACTCAGGTAGAGAAAAAAGATGATCGTCTCCAATCTTTAGGTATAGAAAAATACTTAAGTGAAAAAGGCGAATAGGAGGTTAGTTTCCATGATTGATCGTTACACTTTACCGGAAATGAAGAACATATGGTCCCAGGAAAACAAGTTTCGCAAATGGTTAGAGGTAGAAATCTTCGCCTGCGAAGCAATGTGTGAAATGGGCCTTATGCCCGAGGACTATCTGCAAGTGATCAAAGAAAAGGCCCACTTCGATGTAAACCGTATTGACGAGATTGAAGCCGTGACTAATCACGACGTGATTGCATTCTTAACCTGTGTCGGCGAATACGTGGGCGAGCCTGCAAAAAAATACATCCACATGGGACTTACATCTTCCGATGTAGTGGACACAGCCATGGCCGCTTTAATGAAAGAGGCAGCTGAGCAGGTTTTAGTCCGTCTGAAGCAACTGCACAAGGTGCTTTTGCAAAAGGCAAAGGATCATAAAGAAACAGTTATGATCGGGCGAACGCATGGTATTCATGCCGAACCCATGACCTTTGGACTAAAAATGCTTCTTTGGGCGGCAGAAACGCAGCGCAACATAAAGCGTCTGGAGCAGGCTATCGAAACCATTAGTGTAGGGAAAATTTCCGGTGCCGTGGGTAGTTACGCCAACATTGACCCCAAGGTGGAAGCACATGTAAGTGAGCGTATGGGATTAACCCCCTCACCTATTTCCACTCAAGTACTGCAGCGGGACAGGCACGCAGAATACATGTCTACCCTGGCCGTGATCGGAAGTTCCCTGGAGAAATTCGCTACTGAAGTAAGAAACCTACAGCGCACAGATATTCGAGAGGCTGAAGAATATTTTGCCAAGGGACAAAAGGGCTCTTCGGCCATGCCTCATAAGAGAAATCCCATTACTGTGGAACGCATTAGCGGTCTGGCCAGGATACTGAGGGCAAACTCATTGGTGGCCTTGGAAAATGTAGCCCTCTGGCATGAGCGTGATATTTCCCACTCCTCAGTGGAAAGAGTAGTCATCCCGGACAGCACCATTACCCTTGACTATATGTTATACAAATTTATACAGATAGTAGAAAACCTTTTAGTTTACCCCGAGAAGATGAAACATAATATGCAGCGCACAAAGGGACTTATTTATTCACAGCGAGTACTTTTAGCCCTACTGGAAAAGGTTGAAAGCCGGGAAACAGCTTATGAATTAGTGCAAAGAAATGCCATGGAATGCTGGAGAACGGGCGAGCAATTCCGTACTCTCCTGGAAAATGATTCTGACGTAGCAGATTTATTGACAGCATCCGAAATGGACGAACTGTTCAACTATGAGCATCACTTGCGACATATTGATCAAATATATGCCCGCTTCGGGCTTTAAAGGAGGGCGTCCAGTGGAGAAAACAGAACTTCTCTATGAGGGCAAGGCCAAAAGAATTTACAAGACTAACCGGCCCGATGTTTTATGGGTTGAGTACAAAGATGATGCCACCGCCTTTAACGGAGTCAAAAAAGGTACCATAGCAGGAAAAGGTGACCTCAACAATCAAATTTCTACGTACTTCTTTGAGCTCTTAGAACAAAAAGGGATACAGACTCATTTTGTTAAACATCTCAGCGATAATGAGATGCTGGTAAAGCCACTGGAAATAATCTTAGTCGAAGTTGTTGTGCGCAACATAGCTGCCGGGAGCCTGGCTAAACGCCTGGGCATGGAAGAAGGAACTTCCCTCGCGTCTCCCGTAGTAGAATATTATTATAAAAGTGATGATTTAGGAGATCCCTTAATTAATGACGACCATATCAAAGCGGCCGGTCTTGCCGCTCCGGCGGAGATGCAGTATATCAAACGTATTGCATTGAAGGTTAATGAAGTTTTGACAGATCACTTGGAAACAAAGAATTTAGACCTGGTTGACTTTAAACTTGAATTCGGCCGTTTTCAAGGTAACGTCCTTTTAGGTGATGAGATTTCGCCAGACACCTGCCGCTTCTGGGATAAAACCACTAAGGAAAAGTTAGACAAAGATAGATTTCGCAGAGACCTTGGCAATGTGGAAGAAGCTTATCAGGAAATCAAGCGCAGGCTTACCGGCATCAAATAACCTAAACACTGAGGGGGGAGTAACATGACATTGGGGCATCAAAGCGGAACAGATAAACCAAAAGATGAATGCGGTGTTTTCGGCATCTACGCCCCGGGCACCAATGTGGCTCGCCTTACTTATTACGGATTGTATGCGCTTCAGCACCGCGGTCAGGAAAGTGCGGGTATTGCGGTGGCTGACGGTGATCGTATTCAACTTTCTAAGGCCATGGGATTGGTACCTGAGGTTTTTTCCGCTGATACCATAGACAATCTGAGTGGGGACCTGGCCATTGGCCACGTGCGTTACTCAACTACGGGCTCCAGCAGTCCCCTTAACGCCCAGCCCTTAGTATTTCGATATACCGGGGGCCAGTTAGGACTTGCCCATAATGGTAACCTTACTAATGTTACTGAGCTGCGGTCCCAACTTTTATCTACAGGCTCCATATTTCAATCATCCACGGACAGTGAGGTCGTAGTAAACTTAATCGCCCGCTATAGCCAAAGCACTTTAGAAGAAGCAGTGATGAAAACTATGATTGATATTAAAGGTGCCTATTCACTGGTGCTCTTAACCGAAGACAAACTTATTGCCGTCAGGGATCCTTATGGTTTTAGGCCTTTGTGCATCGGGTCACTGGGAAACGGGTACGTTGTTGCTTCAGAATCATGTGCACTTGATACCGTCGGTGCCAAATTCTTAAGGGATGTTGAGCCTGGAGAAATAGTAACAATCGACAGTACCGGCCTAAAATCGGCGCATGTACTTCCTGCTAAATGCAGGGCACACTGTATCTTTGAATATATTTATGTTGCCAGGCCGGACAGTACAATAGACAATTATAACGTAAACAGGGTGCGCAGGAAATTGGGACATCAATTGGCTGCGGAATTTCCCGTGGATGCCGACTTGGTTATTCCCGTTCCAGACTCCGGGACAGCTTCAGCCCGGGGATATGCAGAAGCAACAGGCATTCCCTTTGAAGAAGGCCTCATGAAAAACCGGTATATTGGACGCACCTTTATCCAGCCTTCACAGGATATGCGTGATCTTGCCGTGCGACTTAAGCTTAACCCGGTAAGAGAAGTATTGGAAGGCAAGAGGGTAGTTATGGTAGATGATTCCATTGTGAGAGGGACAACAAGCGGCAAGCTGGTTGCTATGCTGCATGACTGCGGCGTTAAAGAAGTACACATGTGTCTTAGCTCACCCCCGGTAATTCGTTCCTGTTACTACGGGATTGATACTTCAGACGAAAAGGAACTTATTGCCGCCAATATGCAGCTTGATGAAATTCGCCAATCCATTGGCGCTGATTCTTTACATTACTTAAGCCTGGAGGGTCTATTGGACATCTTCGATGATTACCGGGATAACTTTTGCACCGCATGTTTTAGCGGTATCTACCCAGTAGAAGTAGTAAAGCCTAAAGACACCGGTAAATACAGCTTAGAGTAGGTGACCCTTGAAGGACAAGAGTAATGCATTATTTTGACATTGTAAAAATACCCTTTGGGGAGGAATTCCATGCAGGAGGATCGCTTCCCGCTCACGTACGCGGATGCGGGAGTTGACATTGATGCCGGTAATAAAGCGGTGTCTTTAATGCGCAATGCGGTAAAAAGCACCTTCCGCTCTGAGGTTCTTACTGACATTGGTGGGTTCGGCGGCCTGTTTTCTCTTGATACTTCCAGGTACACCCAGCCGGTGCTTGTATCCGGGACCGATGGAGTAGGCACAAAATTAAAGATTGCCATGCTAACTGGAAGACATGATACTATTGGCATCGACACCGTGGCCATGTGCGCCAATGACATACTGGTACAAGGCGCAGAGCCCTTGTTTTTTCTGGATTACCTTGCGGTAGGAAAATTGGTACCGCAAAAGGTGGCTTCTATAGTTTCCGGTGTAGCAGAAGGTTGCCGCCAGGCCGGATGCGCTCTCATAGGCGGCGAAACGGCCGAAATGCCAGGGTTTTACGGTGAAGAAGAATACGATATTGCCGGTTTTATAGTTGGGGTGGTAAATAAAGATAGTATTATAGACGGGACAAGTATTCAACCAGGAGATACACTAATAGGCCTATCTTCTTCCGGTTTACACAGTAATGGTTACTCACTGGCCCGTAAGGCTTTACTGGAACGCGCAGAATACAAAATGGATACTTACATTGATGCGTTAGGAAAAACAGTGGGAGAGGAACTTTTAGAGCCTACCCGTATCTATGTGCAAACTGTTCGCTCTCTACTTGATCGTTTTTCCATAAAGGGGCTGGCCCATATCACCGGGGGAGGCTTGGTGGAAAACATTCCACGCATGATGCCGGCCGGCCTGGGCGTCCAGATACAAAAAGGAAGCTGGCCTGTTCCGCCTGTTTTTGACTTAATTAAAGAAGTTGCCGGCACCCAAGAATATGAAATGCTGCGCACTTTTAACATGGGGATAGGTATGGTAGTAGTAGTTTCACCATCGCAAAAGGATGAAATACTGAAGTATCTGGGTAGTGAACATGCGCACTGCATAGGCAGAGTAACCAATACAAGCGGAGTATCTTTTATAGAGTAGAGTTTTAACATCCTTTTAGGGGGAGAAATTATGTCTGATCACGGCATAGGTGTCATGGCTTCCGGGCGAGGCTCCAATCTACAGGCTATTATGGACGCATGTTCCGACGGCACAATTCCCGGGCACGTCGCACTGATGATCAGTGACAATCCTGACGCCTACGCGCTGCATAGAGCATCCAAAGAAAACATTCCGGCTTTTTGCATTAACCCCACCTCGTTTGATACTAAAGACCAGTATGAACAGGCCGTGTCTGATCTTTTCATTGAATACGGTGTGGAATTAATTTGCCTGGCCGGATATATGCGCCTGGTAGGTCCGGTATTGCTAAAAAATTTTGTTACCAAGATGCTCAATATTCACCCGGCCCTGCTGCCTTCTTTTCCCGGCCTTCACGCTCAGGAGCAGGCAGTGTCATACGGAGTTAAATACAGTGGCTGCACAGTTCATGTTGTAGATGAGGGTATGGATACGGGACCCATTGTTTTACAAGCAGTAGTACCGGTTATACAGGATGACACCCCTGACAGCCTGTCAAAACGTATTTTGGAACAAGAACATAAGATATACCCGCAGGCAATTAAGTTGCTTTTAGAAGGCAGGCTGAAGATTGAGGGTAGGAAAGTAGAGATTCTTTAAAAACATGATGGGAGGTTTTTTATAGTGTCTGTCAAGCGTGCTCTGATAAGTGTATCGGATAAGTCTGGAATTGCAGATTTTGCCAAAGGGCTTGTCGAACTGGGAGTGGAAATTATTTCCACCGGAGGAACTGCAAGTGCTCTCCAAAAGGCAGGGGTTCCCGTTACCTCTGTATCAGATGTTACCGGTTTTCCTGAAATTTTGGCAGGACGGGTTAAAACCTTACACCCGTCGGTTCATGGTGGCATTCTCGCTCAGCGCACTCCGGACCACTTGAAACAAATTCAAGAGCACAATATAGAGCCTATAGATCTGGTTGCTGTTAACCTTTATCCCTTTGAGGAGACAGTTGCTAACCCTGGTGTAACATTGGAGCAGGCGATAGAAAATATCGATATAGGTGGTCCCACTTTGGTAAGGGCGGCAGCGAAAAACCACCAGGATGTAATCATAGTTGTGTCTCCCCATCGATATTCAGAAATACTGGATACCCTTAAGGCCGGTAAAGTTGACACTCAACTTCGCCAGGAGCTTGCCTTGGAAGCATTTTCCCATACGGCATCTTATGATGCAGCCATCAGTAGCTATTTAAGCGGCATTGTACAACCCGACAGTGCGTTTCCCGCAACCTTCCACCTAAATGCACAAAGAAGGCAGCTTTTAAGATATGGAGAAAACCCACACCAACAGGCCGCCTTTTACCAGGATAATTCCATTCAAGGTCCCTGCATTGCCAATGCTAAACAACTACACGGCAAAGAGCTCTCTTATAATAATATTTTAGATTTAAACTCAGCCCTGGAGCTGGTAAAAGAATTTACTGAGCCTGCCTGTGTAATTATTAAACACAATAACCCCTGCGGAACGGCTTGCGCCCAAGACAATGTTCAAGCTTATAAACTGGCTTACGTGACTGACCCGGTTTCGGCATTTGGTGGCATAGTGGCGTTTAATAACCCGGTGGACAAGGCTTCAGCAGAGGAAATGACAAAAATATTTCTGGAGGCGGTAATTGCACCCGCATTTGAGCCCGATGCATTAGAGGTTTTAAAAACCAAAGAAAACCTGCGCCTGCTGGAAACAGGTGCCCTGGATACCTCTTCCACTGACTTTTTGGATGTCCGCAAAGTCAATGGCGGGTTTCTGTTGCAGGATGCTGACCGAGAGGTTTTCGACCCTAAAAAATTACGAGCGGTTACCGAAAAAAGGCCGTCAGACCAGTTAATGCAGGACATATTATTCGCCATGACAGTAGCCAAGCATGTAAAATCAAACGCCATAGTGGTAGTCAAAGACCGTCAGGTCTTAGGAGTCGGTGCCGGCCAAATGAATCGAGTGGGGTCAGCACGCATAGCTCTTGGACAGGCCGGTGAAAAGGCCCACGGCGCTATTTTGGCTTCTGATGCATTTTTCCCGTTCAGGGACACCGTTGATCAAGCGGCACGGGCAGGAATAAAAGTTATTGTTCAACCCGGTGGATCCATGCGGGATGAAGAGTCCATTAAGGCGGCTAACGAGCATGGGATTATTATGGTCTTTACAGGGATGCGTCACTTCAAGCATTAAAACAGGGGAGGTAATTCTTCAAATGAAGGCTCTGGTAGTAGGCGGAGGAGGGCGGGAACACGCTCTGGTTTGGAAATTGGCCCAAAGCCCCAAAATAGACAAAATTATTTGCGCTCCTGGTAACGCAGGCATCGCTGAAATGGCAACATGCATCAATATATCCGCAGGTGATATTTCAGGCTTGGTTGACCTGGCTCAAAAAGAAGCGGTGGACATTACATTTGTGGGACCGGAAGCGCCTTTAACGGCCGGAATAGTGGATGTCTTTGAAAAAGCCGGCCTCAGGGTATTCGGTCCTACCATGCAGGCTGCTGCCCTGGAGGGCAGTAAAGTATTTGCAAAAGAAATAATGCATAAATATAACATCCCCACAGCAAAATACAAAGTATTTACCGAGGCTGAGCCCGCCTTCAATTACATTCGAGAAATAAGTTTACCGTGTGTGATTAAGGCGGAAGGACTGGCAGCAGGCAAAGGGGTAATAGTTGCCCATGATGAAGAAACCGCTTTTGCAGCTATCCAATCAATAATGATCGAAGGCGTTTTCGGTAGTGCGGGGAAAAGAATCCTCATTGAGGAATGCCTGGTGGGAGAAGAAGTTAGCATTTTGGCCTTTACAGATGGGAAAACAGTCTTACCGCTGCTGCCGGCTCAAGATCATAAACGAGTTTTCGACGGTGACCAGGGTCCGAATACCGGAGGCATGGGAGCATACTGCCCCGCCCCAGTGTGCCCACCTGACTTACAGCAGAAGGTTTTGAACGAGATTATGATTCCTACGGTAAAGGCTATGGAAACTGAGGGAATACCGTATAAAGGTGTACTATATGCCGGACTAATGATTACAGAGCAGGGCCCCCTAGTATTAGAATACAACGTTCGTTTTGGGGACCCGGAAGCACAACCACTGCTTGTTGCTCTAGATTCAGATTTAATAGAAATAGTTGATGCGGTATTGGACGAAAAACTTGAAGATATTGAACTGCAGTGGAAAAACGGTACCACTGTTTGTGTTGTTTTAGCTTCAGGCGGTTACCCTGGCGATTACACCAAAGGCCTCCCCATTTGTGGTCTTGATGATGTACCCCCGGGCATAGAAGTTTTCCATGCCGCCACCTCTAAAAAAGCAGGTGAGATTGTCAATTCGGGGGGCAGGGTTCTCGGTGTGACCGCGATAGATAAGGACATCCCGTCCGCTATTACACTTGCGTACAAGGGCGTTAAGGCAATATCTTTTGAAGGTATGCACTACAGAAATGATATCGGAAAAAAGGCATTATCTTAAGGGGTGCTTAACTCCCCTTTTTTTGCCTGTAACACTTTAAATCTTTGCCGTACTAAAAGGAATATGTGGTAGTAATGTCGAAGAAACTTTATGCAATGAATAAAGTATGCCCTTATTACTAAAACCACCGGGAGGTCTATTGCTTTGACTTATAGTGGGAAATTGCGCGATCCTCTCTTGGACCGTCTGTTTAAAGCAATATTGTTACTGGAGAATATTGATGAATGCTATCAATTCTTTGAGGATGTATGTACCGTGGCAGAGCTTAAATCTTTGGCTCAGCGCATGGAAGTCGCCAAAATGCTGGAAACAAATTATACTTATGGCGAAATAGCTGCCAAAACCGGCGCCAGCACAGCCACCATAAGCAGGGTAAAGCGTGCTTTAAATTACGGTGCAGACGGTTACAAAACAGTTCTTTCCCGCCTTCAAGATTAACAGTAATTAAATTAAACTTTTTAATTGACAATGGTACAGCAAAAGTTTTATGATGTTATTACACTATCGCTTTAACCAATTAAAGGGAAGGGGAAATTGGTTTGCTTGAAATATTACACCCCGCACACCCCGCACTAAAAAACATCATAACCAGAAAAGAAGCTAACCGGGATAAAATCACCGAAGCAGTAGCCGAAATCATAAAACAAGTCAAACAGGTTGGTGATAGCGCGCTTTGCCGTTATACCGCCCAGTTCGACAAAGTACATATAAATCCCAGTCAATTAGAGGTACAACCGGAAGAAATCAAGGATGCTTACGATAAAGTGGACGAACATTTTCTTTCGGCCCTGTCTTTGGCCCTGCGTAACATAACAAAATATCACGAGAAACAGCTTAGGACATCCTGGTTTGAGCCGGAACCGGACGGGACTATGCTCGGCCAACTACTTAGACCATTAGAAAGGGTAGGGATTTACGTCCCCGGCGGTACTGCCGCATATCCATCTTCGGTGCTGATGAACGCACTGCCGGCCAAAGTAGCGGGGGTAAAAGAAATTATCATGGTAACGCCACCGGACTCTCAAGGTCAAATTAATCCTCATACACTGGTGGCCGCTGCGGAGGCCGGAGTTACAAAGATTTTTCGAGTGGGAGGAGCCCAGGCAATTGCCTCGATGGCAGTGGGAACCACTACCATCGAAAAAGTTGATAAGATAACCGGACCGGGAAATATTTATGTAACACTGGCCAAACAGCAGGTCTACGGCCTGGTAGATATAGATATGTTGGCCGGGCCCAGTGAAGTACTGATAGTGGCAGACAGAGAGGCTGACCCAGCCTACATTGCTGCGGATATGCTATCTCAAGCAGAACACGATGTAATGTCTTCAGCGGTTTTAATCACGGAAAGTCGCTCATTGGCTGAGGCAGTACGCTATGAACTTACCACGCAGTTATCAGACCTACCGCGGCATGAAGTAGCAAGAAAATCTCTGGCCAATTTTGGAGTGATTGTTGTTACCGACAGCTTGGACGAGGCCATGGTATTAGCCAATCGATTTGCTCCGGAACATTTAGAATTAATGGTAAATAACCCGCACCGCTTGTTGGGGCAGGTAGTAAATGCCGGAGCTGTCTTTTTGGGAGCGTATTCTCCCGAGCCGGTGGGGGATTATCTGGCGGGGCCGAATCACATTCTGCCCACCGGTGGTACAGCCAGGTTCTTCTCTCCCCTTAACGTAGACTCATTTATCAAGAAAACCAGTGTAATATCTTTCTCGCGTCATGCCCTGGAACAAACAGGCCCCGCAGTAATTAAATTGGCACAAGTGGAAGGCCTTGATGCACACGCCAGGGCGGTTAAAATAAGACTTTTCGGAAAGGAAGGGAGTATTTCATGATGGCATTTAATGCATCATCACTAGCGCGGCAGGACTTAAAAAACCTTAAACCCTATGAGCCTGTGGTACTTCCCGGGATAATCCGAATGGACGCCAATGAAAGTCCCTTTGATTTTCCGAAAGAAATAAACGATTATATCTATCGCAATATGCATCCGCAGTCATTTAATCGTTATCCTGATCCTATGGCGCAGGATCTCAGGGCGGCATTAGCAAATTACACCGGGGCACCCGTGGAGTGCATTTTGGTGGGAAACGGCTCAGACGAGATTATTCTCAACCTGGCATTAACTTTTGCCACCGGGGGAAATGTATTAATACCTACCCCTACCTTTTCCATGTACGAGGTACACAGCCTGGTAGCTGGAGCACACGCCAAATTCATTCCACGCAATAATGATTTTTCACTTAACTTAGATCAAATGATAAGCGAAGGCAAAATTGGGGACACCAGACTGATCTTCGTTTGTTCGCCCAACAACCCAACAGCTAACGAAGCTACCTGGGGTGAGTTAGAAAACTTACTACAAAATACATCTGCACTGGTGATCGTTGATGAGGCTTACGTTGAATTCGGAGGCCAAAGCTGTCTTCCATTGATGGATAAGTATACTAACTTAGCTGTAATGCGTAGTTTCTCCAAATCCTTCGGGCTGGCCGGATTGAGAGTAGGCTATCTAATTGCCCACCCTACCGTTATAGACCAAATGAGTAGGGTAAAACAGCCTTTTAATATAAACAGCTTCTCTCAAAAAGCGGCCCTGGCTGTACTGGAACACCTAACTCTTTTTAAAAAATTAATAGCCGATATGATGTACAAACGTGACCACCTATGGAAGCAAATGAACAATATGAAGGAAATCGAAGTTTTAGAAACTATAACAAATTTTATTACTTTTAAGACCGCACTATCAGCAGATGAGATACATCAACAACTAATTAAGCAAGGAGTTCTGATTCGCAACATTAGCGGGCCGGGACTGGAAAACTATTTGCGTGTATCTGTAGGTACAGATGATGAAAATAAAACCTTCTTAGAATCCTTACTTAACGTGGTAGGATAATTTCATCTTTTTCTCCTGTGAAATGGGGTGCATGGAATTGAGCGAAAAGCGCATAGCAGAAATTAACCGCAATACAACCGAAACCCAAATATTGATAGGCTTGGATTTGGACGGCACCGGAAAATACAATGTAGATTCAAGTGTCCCTTTCCTTGACCACATGCTGAGCTTGTTTGCCAAACATAGTAATTTTGACTTAAATTTACAGGCCAGGGGCGATATACATATTGATTACCACCACACTGTGGAAGATATAGGAATTTGTATAGGAAAGGCTATTGACAGCTGTCTAGAGAATAAAAAGGGTATATGCCGCTACGGGCACTCCATAACGCCCATGGATGAAGCACTGGTTTTAATCGCCGCTGATATAAGCGGCAGAGCTTTTCTAGCTTATGACGTGGAGTTTCCATCCATGCAGGTAGGCAATTTTGATATCGAATTAGTAGAAGAGTTTTTGCGGGCTTTTGCCCATAATGCAAAAATAACCCTGCACGTAAAAAAACTTGCGGGAAGGAATTGTCATCATATCATAGAAGGCATATTTAAAGGATTGGGACGGTCACTCAGTCAGGCAACAAAATTAGGCCCACAAAACGGGATACCGTCCACTAAAGGAATTCTGTAAAGAAGATTATACCAAAAAAATTTATAATGAACACGCCGGTCAACTAGCGTAAGAGATTCTCCAGCCTGGTCTCAAGGCATGAAAGTAGGTTATAAATTTTGATCACTATCATTGATTACGGTATGGGCAACCTGCGGAGCGTAAAAAAAGGATTTGAGAAATGTGGTTATTCTGCAGTAATCAGCCATGACCCCGATGAGGCAAGAAAGGCGTCCGGTTTAGTTATTCCAGGTGTCGGTGCTTTTGGAGATGCCATGACAAATCTGCGCACTTCAGGCATGGATCAAGTAATTTTAGAGGCATGCCACCAGCATAAACCTCTGCTTGGTCTTTGTCTCGGGCAGCAGCTTCTTTTTACAACCAGCGAGGAATGGGGCATAACTGAAGGACTGGGCATTTTCCCGGGCAAGGTTCGCCGCCTCCCGCCGGGGCAAATAATTCCACATATGGGATGGAACCAGGTAGAGGTTGCTAAGCCTACTCAACTGCTGAAAGATGTACCTGATCAATCTGCATTTTACTTTGTCCATTCATACTATGTTGATCCTGAGGATAAGGAAATAATTATTGGTCATACCGATTATGGTATTAAATTTGCTTCCATAGTTGGAAGAGATAATATTTTTGGCATACAGTTTCACCCGGAAAAAAGCAGTGTCTTGGGCCTGCGTATTTTGCGAAACTTTGGGGGGTTGGTGGCAAAATGTTAATAATCCCGGCAATAGACCTGCGGGCTGGGAAATGCGTGCGCTTGGTAGAAGGAAGACTGGACAGAGAGACAGTTTACTCTGATGAACCTGCAACCGTTGCAAAGCTTTGGGAGAAAATGGGTGCAGAGTGCCTGCACGTTGTTGATTTGGACGGAGCATTTACCGGAACACCTAAGAACCTTGATGTAATCAGCGAAATAATTAATTCAGTTAATATCCCCGTGCAAATTGGAGGGGGTATCAGGGATATTGGAACCGTTGATAAACTCCTGGAACTGGGCGCTTCCCGCGTGATACTGGGAACAGTAGCAATACTAAATCCCGATTTGGTTGAAGAAATCTGTAATCGGCACGGTGAGCGTATCGTATTAGGGCTTGACGCCAGAAACGGTAAAGTTGCCATTGAAGGATGGGGTTTAACCGCCGAAAAAGAAGCTGTGGATTTAGCACTAGAGATGAAACAAAAAGGCATACAGCGCATTATTTTTACGGATATATGGCGGGATGGCACCCTAAAGGGCCCTAATTTAGAGGCCATCAAGGACATTGCTAAATCCACTAACTTAAAACTAATAGCCTCCGGGGGTATATCCACTATCAAGGATATTCATTCGCTTAAAGAAATGGAAAACCTTGGCGTAGAAGGGGTTATTGTCGGTAAGGCTCTTTATGCTGGAACCGTAGATCTTGAGGAAGCACTGGCCATCGCCAGCAACGAAAGGGCACACATATGTTAATGAAAAGAATAATACCCTGCCTGGATGTTGCCGACGGTAGGGTGGTTAAAGGTACTAATTTTGTTAACCTTCGTGATGCCGGAGACCCGGTGGAATTAGCTGCTTTGTACGACCAGCAAGGAGCAGATGAACTGATATTCTTAGATATTACTGCCTCGCATGAAAACAGAAAAACAACTCTGGATATGGTTTACCGTACCGCGGCAGAGGTATTTATTCCTTATACTGTGGGCGGCGGCATTAGCACCCTGGAGGATATAAGAGTTACCCTGAACGCTGGTGCCGATAAGGTATCGATCAATACTGCCGCCGTAAAAAATCCTGATATTATCAGTGATGCATCAATCCGATTCGGAAGCCAATGTATAGTGGTAGCTATTGACGCCCGCCAGGTGGGCCAAGACAAATGGGAAGTATATACCCACGGAGGACGGAAAACAACTGGAATCGATGCCATTGAATGGGCGCACCGGGTAGAGCAATTAGGGGCAGGAGAAATACTGCTGACAAGTATGGACCGTGATGGGACAAAATCAGGTTTTGATATTCCATTGACGAGGAACGTAGCTCGTGCAGTGAATATTCCTGTTATCGCTTCGGGCGGTGTAGGCAACCTGGAACATATTAAAGATGGACTGACCGCCGGTGAAGCCAGTGCAGCTTTGGCCGCATCCATATTCCACTTTAGAGAATATACCATGGAAGAAACCAAAAAGTATTTACTATCACATCAGATACCGGTAAGAATGCCGGCAGCAGCCAACTAATTTACAATATTATTTGAAGCTAAATGGGGTGCAAAATTTATGCAGTTTAGCGTGGACAAGCTTAAATTCGATGAGGCCGGGCTTATTCCTGCTATTGTTCAGGACACAAACAGTGGCGAGGTTTTAATGATGGCCTACATGAATAAAGAAGCCGTGACAAAAACTCTATCAACAGGCGAAACCTGGTTCTGGAGCCGCAGTAGGCAAAAATTCTGGCACAAAGGTGAGTCCTCAGGCAATGTACAGAAAGTAAATGAGGTAACCTTTGACTGCGATGCCGACACCCTTTTGGTTCAGGTGGAGCAGAAAGACGCTGCCTGTCACGAAGGCTATTACAGCTGCTTTCACAATAAAATAGAAACTGACGGCACAGTTACCGTTAAAGGTGAACAGATTTTTGACCCGGAGGAAGTATACGGTAAAAAAAAGTAGTAACAGAGTCTGAAAGCCAAAACGTGATTACTGAGCTTTATGGGATTGTGAGGACCAGGTATTTAGAACGCCCGCAAGGATCTTACACCACTTATCTGTTCACAGAAGGTACCGATAAGATATTGAAAAAAGTTGGGGAAGAAGCGACAGAAGTTATACTGGCAGCGAAAAATAATGATCATGAAAACTTGATACATGAATACGCTGATTTGACTTATCATCTACTGGTACTACTGGTAGCTCAAGGAGTAAACCCCGAACAAGTCGTCAGCGAACTTAAAAGAAGAGCAAAATGATCTCACGGCCGGGGACTGTACCCGGCTGTTCTTTTTGTTCCCTACCCTGTCCGAAAAATTCTTGTTATGATATAATCTACCATAGTTTTTTGCTTAGGCATCATTGGTGCATCATTAGGAGGACTTTTTGAATGGATATTTTGACAGGTCTAAATGACAGTCAGGCACAAGCGGTGCAGAACACCGAAGGCCCTCTGTTGGTCTTGGCCGGGGCCGGATCCGGTAAAACAAAAGTGCTTACCACCCGTATTGCTTATCTGATACAGCACAAGAACATATCTCCCCGTAACGTATTGGCCATAACATTCACCAACAAAGCGGCCAGCGAAATGAAAGCTAGGGTGGGAAATATGATTCCCTACGGGGTCCAAGACCTATGGGTTTCAACCTTTCACGCAGCATGTTTACGCATACTAAGAATGCAGTCCAGTTTTATGGGCTATACAAAGAATTTTGTTATTTATGATGAAACTGATCGCAAAACTTTGGTCAAGGAATGCCTGAAAGAGTTAAATTTAGACGAAAAAAAATTCCCGCCCCGGGCTATTGCCGTGGGAATTTCCACAGCCAAAAATAGCCTTAAGACCGCCTCGGAATTTCAGGCTACGGCAAGAGACTTTTACCAGGAAACTGTTTCCGATGTGTACACTCTTTACGAAAGAAAAATGAAACAAAACAATGCCGTGGACTTCGACGATTTAATAATGATTACCGTAAAGTTATTACAATCTAACGAATCTGTTCTAGCTTATTATCAAAACAAGTTTCGGTATATTCTTGTCGATGAATACCAAGACACCAATCATGCTCAATACATTCTAATAAGCCTATTGGCCCGTAAATATCGTAACTTGTGTGTAGTAGGTGACCCCGATCAGAGTATTTACCGTTTCCGGGGAGCTGATATGCAAAATATATTGGACTTTGAAAAAGATTATCCGGAAGCCTGTGTTATCCTTTTGGAACAGAACTACCGCTCTACAGGAACCATCTTGGAAACTGCCAACCGGGTGATCAAGAATAACATGGGACGCAAGGAGAAAGCCCTGTGGACGGAGGGACCCTTCGGAGAACCCATAGTTATTTATACAGGTTACAATGAACATGCAGAGGCTCAATTTGTAGTCAACAGGATCATGCGGCTTAAGGATAAAGGACATGCTTATAAAGATATGTCTATCCTCTACCGAACTCACGCTCAATCAAGGGTTTTAGAAGAAAAACTGCTATACGCCGGAATTAGTTACAATATGGTCGGTGGTCATAAATTCTATGACCGTAAAGAAATTAAGGACCTATTAGCGTACTTAAGATTGCTAGCTAACCCCGCTGATCAAATTGGACTCAAGAGGATTATCAACGTACCCAAAAGGGGTATCGGTGCCGCGTCAATAGAAAAAATAATTGATTACGCCGTTGCCCTGGAAAATAATTTGATTAACGTTCTCCTTAAGACGGGAGACATTAAGGGATTGGCAACAAAACCCCGTAACGCTGCCATTAATTTAGGAGAAACATTGCAGACTATAAGGGATAATCAATATGACCTGAGCATTACAAGCATTGTGGAAGAAACTCTGTCCCGCACCGGTTATCAAAAGGCCCTTGAAGAAGAGAATACTGTGGAATCTCGCACGCGCTTGGAAAATTTACAAGAATTCATGTCAGTAACCCGCGAATTTGACCGGGAACATCCGGGTGACACTCTGGAGGAATTTTTGTCCGGGCTGGCTCTGGTTGCGGATATAGATAGTTACCAAGAAAACAATGATCAGGTGACTATGATGACCCTGCACAGCGCTAAGGGACTTGAATTCCCCATTATCTTTCTGGTTGGTCTAGAGGAAGGAGTCTTTCCCCATTCCCGCAGTCTGCAGGAACCTAAAGAAATGGAAGAAGAACGACGTCTGTGTTACGTGGGAATCACCAGGGCCAGGGAGCGGCTTTACATTACTCACTGCCAGCAAAGAACGCTGTACGGGTACACTAAATCTAATAAGGCATCAAGGTTTCTGGATGAATTACCCCCTGAATATTTAACCACAAGGGACCCTTTAGACAAAGACCTAACGGGACTGGAGCTTTCCACCAAGCAAAATTCTCCCGCAGTCGACGCACTTTTTAATCCGGGTGACCGGGTACATCATCGTAAATGGGGGGATGGTGTTATCAAAGACGTTAGGGGCAAAGGCAATACACAGGAAATAAAAGTTGACTTTCCCGGCCTGGGTATTAAGACCCTATTGTCTAAATATGCCCCGCTGCAAAAGTATGGTTAATTTACCTAAACGGTTTAGACTCACTGGATATAAGTTTTGGAGGTGCTTCCCGGGTGACCATTCCTGATCATATACGTAACCGGGCTGAACAACTGCGCGAACAAATAAACCACCATAACCACCTGTACTATGTGTTGGACAAACCGGAAATTACGGATAGCCAATTTGATGCCTTAATGCAAGAGCTTATAAGTATAGAGCAGAAATACCCTAATCTGGTCACTCCCGATTCGCCTACCCAAAGGGTAGGTGGCAGGCCAAGGGAAGGTTTGAGCACGGTAAAACACCGTGTGCCTATGCTCAGCCTGGGAAACGCTTTCCAGGAGCCTGAACTAAAAGATTTTGACAGCCGAGTTAAAGCCAGTGCTCAGGATGAAAAGATTTCATACGTCGCTGAATTGAAAATTGACGGGCTTGCTGTATCCCTTCTCTATGAAAATGGTCTCTTCGTTCAGGGAGCCACCAGGGGGGACGGCGAAACCGGAGAAGATATAACATCCAATTTAAAAACAATTCCCAGCATCCCATTACGCCTAAAGAATGATGTAACTATGGAGGTACGAGGCGAGGTTTACATGCCCAAAAGCGCTTTTGTACAACTTAACACATATAGGAAAGAAAATGACAAGCCCCTTTTTGCTAACCCTCGTAATGCAGCAGCCGGATCATTAAGGCAGTTGGACCCGGCGGTCACTGCCTCCAGAAATTTACAAATCTTTACTTACGGCGCCGGATATTCTGAAATCGGAAGTTATAAAACCCATTACCAATTACTGGAGTATTTAGCAGATCAAGGCTTCCGCGTCAACCCTCATTACCAGTTATGCGTGGATATTGGCGAGGTGATAAGCTATTGCAAAATTTGGGAGGAAAAGCGTCACCAGCTTGAATATACCATTGACGGAATGGTAATCAAGATAAACTCTTTACTTCAACAGAGTAACTTGGGATCAACATTTAAAAGCCCGCGCTGGGCCATAGCTTTTAAATTTCCACCGGAGGAAGCGGTTACCCAAATAAAAGACATCATTGTACGTGTAGGACGTACCGGGGTTTTAACCCCAACGGCAATCTTAGAGCCTGTTCTACTCGCAGGCACCACTGTCAGCAGGGCAACCTTACATAACGAGGATTTTATTGAAACCAAGGATATCCGTATTGGGGATACTGTCATAGTGCATAAGGCAGGAGATATCATTCCTGAGGTAGTTCAGGTTAAAAAAGACCGCCGCACAGGTAACGAGAATACCTTTCAAATTCCAGATGAGTGTCCCGAATGCGGTGCTACTGTACTTCGCCAGGGGGAAGAGGCTGCTGCCCGCTGCACCGGTGCAACTTGCCCCGCTCAGGTGAGAGAGGGACTCATACATTTTGTTTCCCGCAGTGCTATGGATATCGTAGGGTTAGGTCCTGCCATCATTAACCAGCTGATAGACAGCGATCTGGTTAATGATGCTGCTGACCTGTATCAATTACAAAAAGAAGATTTATTAGCACTGGAGAGAATGGGAGAGAAATCGGCTCAAAACCTTTTGGAGGCCATTGATAAAAGTCGAAGCAATCCTTTATACAGATTAATTTTCGGCCTTGGTATTCGTCACGTGGGAGAACGTGCTGCCAAGCTTTTAGCCGATGAATTCGGTTCCATTGATAGCCTAATACTGGCATCCGAAGCAGAACTTATAGAAATATCTGAAATTGGCCCGGCCATTGCCGAAAGCGTTGTTACATTTTTTGATCAAGAACAAAACCGGGGCCTGGTGAAAAGATTGCAACAAGCCGGGGTAAATACAGAGTCACAACAGACAGAAGTCAATAAAGGCGAGCAGCGCCTGCAAGGTATAACCTTTGTGCTTACCGGGACTCTCAAGGGATTGACGCGACAAGAGGCCAAAGAAAAAATAGAATCCTTGGGAGGCAAGGTCTCATCAAGTGTTAGCAGCAGCACCGCCTACCTGGTGGCAGGAGACAAACCGGGAAGTAAGTACCAAAAGGCTAATGAATTAGGTGTTACCATTCTTGATGAAGACGGTTTAAACAAATTTTTAGAAGTATAACCGGCGGCAGTAAAACCCAGTGCAGGTGTTATCACTTGATAAAGGTTTTCTTGCAACGGTAATTCTCCGTGGGTTATAATGTTGACAGTTTTTATACATTAAGGAAGGTGTTAGCATGATTAAAAAATCTGACGTTGAACACGTAGCCTTGTTGGCCCGATTGGAATTGAGCGAAGAGGAAAAAGAATTATATACTAAACAACTAAGCGACATTTTAGAGCATGCCCAAACATTAAACAAGCTGGATACCGAAAATGTACCCCCTACTGCCCATGTCCTTCCTTTGAAGAATGTATTCAGAGAGGATGAAGTTGGAGACCACTTGGATCCTGAAAAGGCTTTATCTAACGCACCTGATAAAGAAGAAAGTTTCTTCCGTGTACCGAAAATAGTTTAATGTAAGGGGGCTTAGAATTGAAATTGTACCAAAAGACAGCACACCGTCTGCACGAGATGCTTTTAAATAAAGAAGTCAGTTCTGAAGAGATTACGCAATCAGTATTGAATAGAATTAGTACTGTGGATGAAAAAGTAGGGGCATATGTAACCGTTCTGGGTGAAAATGCCTTGGATACGGCACGTAAGGTTGACCGTAAGATAAAAGACGGCACCAATATTCACCCTTTGGCGGGCATTCCCATAGCCATAAAAGACAACATGTGCACCGAGGGTATTCGCACAACTTGCTCTTCTCGAATTCTATATAATTACATGCCTCCCTATAACGCAACTGTAATAGAGCGTTTGGGTGAAGTGGACGCAGTAATGATAGGGAAAACTAACATGGATGAATTTGCTATGGGTTCCTCCTGTGAAAATTCAGCCTTTTTCCCCACCTGTAACCCGTGGTCAACAGATAGGGTTGCCGGTGGATCCAGTGGCGGGTCGTCCGCCTCCGTGGCTGCTGATGAGGCTATAGTAGCACTAGGCTCTGACACCGGCGGGTCAATACGCCTTCCGGCAGCCTATTGCGGCGTTGTCGGAATGAAACCAACCTACGGCGCTGTTTCCCGGTATGGCCTGATAGCCTTCGCCTCTTCCTTGGACCAAATAGGGCCGTTTGGGAAAGACGTTACAGACTGCGCGCTGCTAATGAATGTAATTTGCGGACACGACCCCATGGATTCTACTTCGGTAAAATTTGATGTTCCTGACTATACAACTTTCCTTGCCAATAACGTAAAAGGATTAAAAATTGGTATTCCCAAGGAGTACATGGGTGAAGGTATTGATGCAGAGATTAAAAATTCTATTCAAGAGGCTGCTGAAAAATTGGCCTCCCTCGGGGCAGAGGTAGAGGAGACCGGCTTACCCCACACAAAACACGGGCTTTCGGCTTATTACCTTATCGCACCTGCAGAAGCAAGTTCTAATTTGGCCCGTTATGACGGGGTTCGCTATGGCTACCGTGCACAAGACCCTGAAGATATGATTGAGATGTTTAAAAAGACGCGCAGTGAAGGTTTTGGGCCGGAAGTTAAAAGACGCATTATGCTTGGTACATACGCTCTTTCCGCAGGCTATTATGATGCCTACTACAATAAGGCATTAAAGGTACGTACGCTGATCAAGCAAGACTTTGATTCTGCCTTTGAAAAATACGATGTCTTATTATCGCCAACTAGTCCCATACCACCATTTAAGCGGGGAGAAAAAGTGGACGACCCGCTTCAAATGTATATGGTGGATATATGCACTCTAGCGGTAAACTTGGCCGGAATACCTGCTATCTCACTTCCTGCAGGCATGGTCAATGGTCTGCCCGTGGGATTGCAGCTGATGGGTAAACCCTTTGACGAAGGAACACTCTTACGCGCCGCCTACACATTTGAACAAAACACCGTCCATCATGAAAACAAGCCGAGCATATAAGGGGGTGACATGCATGACCCAGTACGAGACAATTATCGGTTTAGAAGTACATGTAGAATTAAAAACAAAGACCAAAATCTTTTGTAGCTGTAGCACTGAATTCGGGGCAGAACCCAACCACCACGTGTGCCCTGTCTGTATGGGGCTACCAGGGGTACTTCCGGTTTTAAATAAAAAGGTGGTAGAGTACGGTATTTTAGCAGGATTGGCTTTGAATTGCCAAATTGCTGATTTCTCCAAGTTTGACCGCAAGAATTACTTTTATCCCGACCTGCCCAAGGCATTCCAGGTATCCCAATATGACCTGCCCATAGCAGAACACGGGCACCTGGAATTTGATACCGGTGAGGGTGAAAAAAGAGTAGGGATTACTCGCATTCACATGGAAGAAGATGCAGGCAAACTTGTTCACCAGGGATCAATATCCACAACAACCCACTCACTGGTAGACTACAACCGTACCGGAGTACCGTTAATAGAGATAGTTTCCGAACCTGATATGCGCTCCCCGGAAGAGGCAAAAGCTTACGTAGAAAAACTAAAAGCCATTATTCAGTACACGGATGTAAGTGACTGTAAAATGCAGGAAGGTTCTTTACGGTGCGACGCTAACGTATCTGTTAGGCCCCTAGGGAACAAAGAGTTTGGAACTAAAGTAGAAATAAAAAATTTAAATTCTTTTAAAGCTATGCAGCGTGCCCTGGAATACGAGATAGAAAGGCAGATTGATGTTGTAGAAGATAATGGCCAAATAGTACAAGAAACCAGAACCTGGGATGAAAATAAAGGTATAACCCTGGCCCTTCGCAGTAAGGAAGAAGCCCAGGATTACAGGTACTTCCCGGAACCGGACCTGGTCCCGGTGGTAATATCAAGAGAGTGGGTTGATTCGATTAAAAAGCTCCTACCGGAGTTACCCGATGAAAAGAAACGCCGCTATATTGAAGAATTCGGTCTGCCACCTTATGATGCCAGTGTAATCACGGTTTCTAAAGATATCGCTTCTTTTTTTGAAGCATGTACCAGGAATTACCCCGAAGCAAAGGCCATCAGCAATTGGATCATGGGAGACCTTACGCGCTTACTAAATTCCCATAACATGGATATCAAAGAGTGCAGCATTAAACCCCAACAGCTTGTTGAAATGTTAAAGCTTTTGGACAATGGTACTATAAGCGGCAAAATTGCCAAGACAGTTTTTGAGGCAATGTTCGAAACTGGTAAAGACCCGGGTGTCATTGTAGAAGAAAAAGGACTGAAGCAAATTTCTGACGCATCTGCCATAGAAGGTATTATAGACAGAGCCATTGAGGACAACCCCAAATCAGTGGAAGATTACAAAAAAGGAAAGAAAAAAGCAATAGGCTTTTTGGTTGGACAAGTGATGAAAGCCTCAAAGGGCAAAGCCAATCCACAGGTGGTAAATGATATTCTACAAAATAAACTGGACCATATGTAAAAGAAAGCAGGGTAGTGTGTACCCTGCTTTCTTTTTAAGAGGTAGAGGAGAAGTTATTTACTGGACTATATATACTTTTGCATTTAGGCTTTTTCTGCTGTGCTATCAACATTTACAGGAATTGCCTTCGGAGACTTGGTGATGAAAGTTAAACCGGCTGCCACCAAAAGCAGTACACCAGAAATGGTATAACTACCCGCATAGCCACCGGTAAGGTCAGCCGCGCGACCGCCGATGATGGGACCGATCATGGCTGCGGCACCCCAGGCAGTAAACACTATTCCGTAGTTAAATCCGGCATTTTTTAGACCAAAGTAATCGAAAGTTGCAGACGGGAACAGTGAGAGTAATGAACCGTAAGCCATACCGGTAAGCAGCGATCCGATCAACAGCAGTGCAGGGTTACCGTACGTGATAAACAGGAACATGTTCGCCGCTTGCACTACAAACACCAGGCGCATAGTATTGGTACGCCCCAAGCTGTCAGACAGGTAACCTGCTACAATCCTGCCGCCGGCGTTACCAATGGCCAGAACTGCCACCAGTATAAATCCCCACTCAATACCTCCCTGAATTTGCGAAATTTTGGACAGGTGCCCAATAATCAGCAGACCCGCGGAAGCAGCAAAACAATACATAATCCAAAGTAAATAGAACTGCGGTGTAGCTAGCATTTCCTTAGCAGAGTAGTCTCTACCTGAACTTGCGGCCCCACCGGTTTTCTTTGGCGCCGGGTCACCGTGAGGAACATACCCCTGGGGTGGGAATGATAGCATCTGAGCAAAAATAACTATGATGGCAAGAAACAATATTCCTTCAATGAAAAACGCTCTTTGGATACCAAAGTTTTTCATGAAGTAGCTAGTCATAGGAGCAATGTAAACAGATGCTAAGCCAAAGCCTGCAACGACCAAACCGGCGATCTGTCCTTTTCTATGGGGATAAAACCACTTTACAGCCGCCGGGGTAGGAGCAGCATAACCAAAGCCCATACCAGCACCCAAAATAAGACCAAATCCAACGGTTGTCATCGCTATTGAACTTGAACTTCCGGCTACTATCATACCGGCACCTGCCAATAAACCACCAATTGTTGCTACGGCCCGCGGACCCATCTTATCAACCATGCGTCCGGCGGGCACCATGCACAGGGCAAAAACCAGGCAAGCAAGTGTATAAGGCAAGGCAGACTCTGTTTTAGTCCAGCCCATCTGGTCAACCAGAGCTTTAGCAAAAACACTCCATGTGTACAAGACCCCTAGGGCAAGGTTGATTCCTGTACCGGCAAAGGTAACAGTCCAGGCTTTTGCAGGGTTAGGTGGCAGTTGATTCATTGATAGCACCTCCAAAAATATATTTATTTGTCACAATTTTCTGAAATTTTACTGCATGTAACACCCCCATTACATTTTTTTTCGTCTGGGTACTTTATGTGTTATTATTGTAGTATAATTGGTATCATAAGACTAACTTTTATCCGCTAACTACCCTAATTAACCAGCTAACGGTTGACTGGTTTAGCAAGCGAACAACCGGGCTCCTACAAAGTTAACCTTAGACCGTTCAAGCACATATTTCTACCACTTCCTTTCAAAATTGATAACATAATGGCATTTGTATACTGTATTTTACAATCTTGAACCTTTTCACTCCCTTGTTAATGTGATAACCTTACTATAAGGATTTCTGTCCTTTTAAATAGCAAAACCAATAAAAGGGGTTGATGTATACTAAATGGTTGAAAATTTAACTACCAAACCAATAACCATTGTGGATACTACCCTCCGAGATGGGGAACAAACTGCGGGGGTAGTTTTTGCGAACAGAGAAAAAGTCAGAGTGGCAAAATTACTTGACGAAATAGGGGTCCACCAGTTGGAAGTGGGTATTCCCATTATGGGTGGCGACGAGGAAAAAGCCATCAAAAAGATATGCCAGGCCGGCCTCAAAGCCAGTATAATGGGGTGGAACCGACCGGTGATCAAAGACATAGAGGCTTCCCTACGATGCGGAGTGGATTCCGTAGCCATATCTATCTCTACATCGGACATCCATATCAAGCATAAGCTTCGCACTTCCAGGGAATGGGTGTTGGAGCATATGGCTGAAGCAGTTGAATTTGCTGCTAAAGAAGGCGTCTATATCTCGGTTAACGCTGAGGATGCGTCACGTAGTGACCATGAATTTCTGGTTGAGTTTGCCAAAGTAGCTAAGCAGGCCGGCGGTAACAGGCTTCGCTATTGTGATACAGTAGGGATTTTAACACCGAACTCCACCTACAAAAACATAAGGTCCATCATAGATCAAGTAGACATAGATATTGAAATGCATACTCATAATGACTTTGGTATGGCTACCGCCAATGCTCTAGAGGGTATTAGGGCCGGTGCCACTCATGTGGGAGTTACGGTAATCGGTCTCGGAGAGCGCGCCGGTAACGCCGCCTTAGAGGAAGTTGCTATGGCACTGAAGCACCTTTATAAAATTGATTTGGATCTCAAACATGAAATGTTCCTGGAAGTAGCAGAGTACGTGTCTCGTGCTTCCGGGCGCGAACTACCTACCTGGAAAGCTATCGTGGGATCTAATATGTTTGCTCATGAATCGGGCATACACGCCGACGGCACTTTGAAAAACCCAAAAACTTATGAGGCTTTCATGCCTGAAGAAGTAGGTCTTTTAAGGCAAATTGTGGTGGGTAAACACTCCGGCACAGCAGCACTTAAGAATAAATACGCCGAGTTCGGCATCAGACTTACCGAGCACCAGGCTGAGGAGCTATTACCCACGATCCGCTCATATACTGTATCACTCAAAAGGCCGTTATTTGATAAGGAGTTAATGTACATCTTTGATGATTACTTTGGTGGAAAGAGGGGTTAAGTTTTGGGCCAGACTATAATAGAAAAAATATTATCAAAACACAGTGGACTGACTGCAAAAGCTAACGATATCGTAGTGGCCCAGGTTGATTTCATCATGGGTCAAGACGGAACCTCACCTCTGGCTATAAGAGCCTTCGAAAATATGGACGGGAAAGAGGTTTTCGATCCTCAAAAAGTTGCCCTGGTTATCGACCACAGCTCCCCGAGTCCCAATGACGGAGTATCTGCTTTACACAAGTTAATGCGTGAGTTTGCCCGGTCTAAGGGCGTGCATCTTTACGACATAGGTGAAGGAGTTTGTCATCAGGTAGTGCCTGAAAGCGGTAAAGTTAGCCCCGGGAGTTTGGTTATCGGGGCCGATTCCCACACCTGCACTTACGGTGCCTTAAACGCTTTTTCCACCGGCGTCGGGTCCACCGACCTGGCCGGTGGACTTGTGTCCGGCAAAATGTGGTTTAAAGTTCCTGAAACCATTAAATTCGTATGTCGAGGTAAACTGCCCCGGGGCGTCTATTCCAAGGACCTCATTCTTTACCTTATAGGTAATGTAACTGCTGACGGCGCCACCTATAAAGCCACCGAGTTCACAGGAGAGGCCATAAGCTGTCTTTCTATGGATGCCAGGTTTACAATATCCAATATGGCCATAGAGATGGGAGCCAAGGCAGGTCTTATGGAAGCTGATGATACAACTTTCACCTGGCTTGATCGCTTTTCCGATACCGAGTTTGAGCCGGTAAAGGCGGACTTAGATGCAACTTATGCGGAGATAAAGGAATTTGATGTGTCTGATCTGGAACCTCAAATAGCCCGTCCACATACAGTGGACAATGTGTGTCCTATTTCGGAAGTGGTGGGCACACCCATAAACCAAGCGGTACTGGGCACTTGTACTAACGGCCGGCTGGAGGACCTTCGTGCAGCTGCCTCCATACTTAAGAACCGTAAAGTTCACCCGGACGTAAGATTTGTCGTGGCACCGGCTTCCAAACTTATCTATCTTGAAGCAATGCAAGACGGTACCCTGCAAACATTGATAGAGGCGGGAGCAGCAGTAGTTACGCCTGGATGTGGACCGTGTGTGGGCACCCATAATGGTGTTCCCTCAGACGGTGAAAATGTTATTTCTACTGCCAACCGTAATTTTAAAGGCAGAATGGGTAACAGTAAGGCATTTATTTACCTTGGTTCTCCGGTTACCGTAGCCGCTTCGGCCATAACAGGTAAAATTACCGATCCCAGAGACTTCATAAAGTAGGTGAAGAAATGAAATTCGAAGGTAATACACATAAATTTGGTAATGACGTTAATACCGATTATATTATCGCGGGAAGATATAAATTTAAGACACTTGATATGAAAGAGCTGGCAAAACACGTGATGGAAGATCTGGACCCTGATTTTTACCACAAAATTAACGCTGGCGATTTTATTGTAGGAGGCAGTAACTTTGGCTGCGGATCATCCCGGGAACAGGCTCCACTGGCCATAAAACACGCCGATATCAGTGCAGTGCTGGCTAAATCTTTTGCCCGGATTTTCTACCGTAATGCTATTAACACCGGTTTGCCGGTGGTAGAATGTGATACCGACCTCATTGATGCAGGGGATGAATTAGAGGTTGACCTGGCCGGTGGTAATGTAATTAATAAAACTAAAGGACAAACTATACCGGCCAAACCACTGCCACCTGTTATGATTAAAATTTTAAATGACGGGGGACTGGCTCCCCATTTTAAAAAATACGGTGGTTTTAATCTGTAGAATTAGAAGGAGGATCAGGTCGTGGCACATAAAGTAACACTTATACCCGGTGACGGCATTGGGCCTGAGATATCCCAGGCCGCACGGCGAGTAATTGATGCATCCGGTGTGGCTATAGATTGGGAAGTTGTAGAGGCCGGGGAAGCATTAATTGAAGAACACGGAACCCCACTTCCGCCATATGTGTTAGAATCCATCAAGAAAAATGGGATAGCTCTTAAAGGTCCTTTGACCACGCCGATTGGAAAAGGTTTTAGGAGCGTCAATGTTACACTTAGGCAGGAGCTTGATCTTTACGCCAACGTACGCCCTGCACGCAGTTTGCCCGGAATTACCTCCAGGTACGATAACGTAAACCTGGTAGTAGTAAGGGAGAATACAGAAGATCTTTATGCGGGTATCGAACATAATGTAGGGAAAGATGCAGCTGAAAGCATAAAGATCATCACCCGGGAGGCTTCGGAAAGGATCTGCAGGCATGCTTTTGACCTGGCCAGAAGCCAAGGAAGAAAAAAGGTTACCGCGGTACATAAAGCTAACATTATGAAGCTTTCCGACGGCTTATTCCTTGATTGTGCCCGCCGCATTGCCGAAGAATATGCCGATATCGAATTTGAAGACATGATAGTAGATGCCATGTGCATGAAGTTAGTACAATCTCCCGATAATTATGACGTTCTTGTTTTGCCCAACCTTTATGGTGACATAGTAAGTGATTTGTGTGCAGGTTTGGTAGGAGGTCTGGGCGTTGCGCCAGGGGCCAACATTGGCCTTAAAACGGCGGTTTTTGAGCCGGTGCACGGTAGCGCGCCTAAGCACGCCGGGAAAAACAAGGTAAATCCTTTGGCCATATTACTGAGCGGTATATTAATGCTACAGCATTTGGAAGAGCACCAGGCTGCCGACAGTATAATGCACGCAGTTACAGCCGTACTTAATGAGAAACAGAAGGTTACCTACGACTTGGGCGGAAACGCCAGTACCAGTGAGATGGCAGATGCCATTATCGAAAAGCTGCCCAGGTAAAAAACTACAGGACGATTTCCAAAAACGGGAAACCGGTTCAGGTTATTGACAGCTGTGTAGTTGACCTGTCTTTTGCGCCCGCTCATGCGGTGAATCTCGCAGGCCAGGCTAAGGCTCAGCCGGACACTCCAGTGGGGTTCCCGCCCCATTCGCCGTCCTGGCTCAAGGGGCGGCTTCGCACGTCCTGTGCTCAGCCCCGCTTCCGCGTACCGCCTTCGCCAAGCCTGGCTAGCTGCTCGATTCAATGCATTCGCTCTGCGCAAAAAACAGGTTTGTCATTGGCCTGGCTGGCTTCCAAAATAGGAAACCAGTCTTTCTTTCTTTTTTAGCTTTTTAAAAGCGTGCTAAGGGAACTGACTTAGCGCGCTTTTTTTATGAATAAAATCCATAAAAAGTTAAAATAATATGATTGTAACTCTAATTGGAAGAGAAGTAGGGAGGTGATAGCTATGAGTCACGCATCAAATTACGGATGGCGTGGACAATCAGGTGGAATGCGTTTAGCCGATATGCACGAAGCCCAAAATCCGGGAGGAGTTGTGGTTGACCCGCTACCAATTACCAGCGGGGAAGAAATAACCATCCTTTATAACGGTCTCTTACCTAATAATGGAGCGCAGGAAATACATTTACACGCCGGATACGGCGAATCAAATAACTGGCACGATCTTTTGGAAAGCAAAATGTCCCGCACGGGGTGGGGCTTTGTAAAAACATTAGAAATTAAAGATGCTACTCAGTTTAATTTTTGTTTCCGTGATAATGCTTATAATTGGGATAACAATACCGGCCATAACTGGAGTTTTCAGATTCACAATGGTAAGCAACATTAAAAATGACGATCCCTGCCGGGCGTCCGGTAGGGATTTTTAGCATCCCGGGCAAGCTAAATATAAAAGGAGGCTCAGCGATGCGTGTTTTGATGCTTTCTTGGGAGTATCCCCCCAAAAGTGTGGGGGGACTAGCCCAGCACGTTTATGACCTCACCAGAGCACTAATCGATTTAAATCTTGAAGTTCATGTACTTACCTGCGGCACTCCTGGTGCCCCAGAATATGAAAAAATTAATAGAGTACATGTACATAGGGTAAATCCTTATAGTATATCATCTCCGGATTTTGTTACCTGGGTGGCTCAATTTAATGTAGCCATGCTGGAAAAAGCAATCCCTCTGATTAGAGATAACCGATTTCACATTCTTCATGCCCACGATTGGCTCGTGGCGTATACAGCGAGAGCATTGAAACATTCCTGCAACCTACCGCTTGTCTGTACCATACATGCCACAGAGTGGGGACGCAATTACGGGCTTCACAATGATACCCAGCGCCACATAAGTGAGATTGAATGGTGGTTGACTTATGAATCGTGGCGGGTAATCTGCTGCAGCCAGTATATGAAAAGTGAACTGCAACACGTTTTTCAAGTTCCTAAGGACAAACTGAGAACGATTCCCAATGGTGTTAATCCAGAAAACTTCGCAGTCAAACAACATTCCACAGCCAGAGAAAACTTTGCCGCCCCGGACGAGAAAATAATTTTCTATGTGGGAAGGCTGGTAAGAGAAAAGGGTGTACAAGTTTTACTGGACGCTGCTCCCAAAGTACTGGCCAGGCACCCTAATACTAAGTTTATCATCGCCGGTAAAGGACCACATGCAGATGCTTTAAGGCACCAGTGTGCACAGCTAAATATTACACACAGTGTTTATTTTACCGGTTATGTTGACGATAGTCTGCGCAACAGCTTGTATAGTTGGTCTGACATAGCAGTCTTCCCCAGTCTATATGAGCCCTTCGGCATCGTTGCCCTTGAAGCTATGGCCGCCCGTACTCCGGTTATCATATCTGATACAGGTGGTTTAAGTGAAATCGTACTACATGGTGTAGACGGCCTTAAATTCTATCCAGGTAACGCCAATTCGCTGGCCGACATGATATTGAGGATGATTTTTGAACCGGGACTCGCTGAAAAACTGGAAAAACATGCTTACCAAAAGGTTAAACAGCACTTCAACTGGCAGCAGATTGCGGATGTCACTGTGAGTGTATACCGCGAAGTGTACCAGGCATTCGGAAATGCGATGTTTGACCAAAACAGGTCTAACTGGATCCCGGATAAATTTTATAGGTTTTTAAATAAACAATAAGCCAGGAGGTGTATATGGGTATGAAAGCCATAATCATGGCCGGCGGGGAAGGTTCCCGCCTGCGTCCTTTAACTTGCGGCAGGCCTAAACCAATGGTTCCCGTGATTAATAAACCCATTATGTTGCATATTGTTAACCTGCTAAAAAAGCATGGTTTTAATAACATTGGGGTTACATTACAATACATGCCCGAGGCAATCCGAGATTATTTCGGCCAAGGTGCTTATAACGGAGTGAATTTACAATACTTTATTGAGGGTGTTCCTCTGGGCACTGCAGGGAGTGTTAAGAATGCCGAGGAATTTCTCGATCAAACTTTTATTGTGATTAGCGGCGATGCATTAACTGACCTGGATCTAACCCAGGCTGTCAACTTTCATAAGCAAAAGGGGGCCATTGCTACCCTTGTACTGACGCGAGTTGATGCTCCGCTTGAATACGGAGTGGTAATAACCGATGAGAGCGGCAGTGTTCAACAATTCCTTGAAAAGCCCAGTTGGGGTGAAGTATTCAGCGACACAGTGAATACCGGAATTTATGTCCTGGAACCGGAAGTTTTATCTTATTTCCAGCAGCAACAGAAATTCGACTTTAGTAAAGACCTCTTCCCGTTATTGCTTGCCAAGGGTCTTCCCTTGTACGGTGTGACTTTGCCGGGATATTGGTGTGATATTGGAAACTTGCAGCAGTATTTACAGGCCCACAACGACATTCTTTCCGGCCAAGTAAAAATTGCTATGCCCGGTCGCCAAATATCACCGGGCGTCTGGGTGGGAGAAAATACCGAAATACACCCATCTGCTAAAATTAACTCCCCGGTTTTAATCGGTGACGGGACAAAGGTAGGGGCCGAAGTAACAATAGACTCTTATTCGGTTGTCGGTGACTCCTGCATCATGGGAACAAACACATCAATTAAACGGAGTGTTTTTTGGAACAATGTGAATACGAGAGCTGCTGTATCTTCAAGCGGTGCTGTTATTGCCAGCCGGGTACAGCTACATAATAATGCCAGTGTATTCGAAGGCGCAGTTATTGGTAGTGACTGTATTATTAAGGAAAGAAGCTTAATCAAACCGGATATTAAATTATGGCCCCAAAAAACAGTTGAGGCGGGTTCTATTGTGCAGAACAGTATCATCTGGGGCACCCGTCAACCAAAAAGAATATTCGGTTTAGAAGGAGTGTCCGGCCTGGTAAATATAGAACTAACACCGGAGTTTGTAACCAAGCTTGCAGCGGCGTATGCTTCTACTTTAGGCAGTGGGGCCAAAGTAGCGTTAAGCTGCGACACTCACACTGCTTCCGATTTATTTAAAAAAGCTGCATACTGCGGTTTACAATCGGCGGGAGTTGAAGTCATTGACCTGGGCACGGGAATAACACCAATGCATCGCTTTGCTTTAAGAAAATATAAATTTACCGGCGGTATCCACTTTAAACTCTCCCCGAGACAGTCTGATGCTGTGAACATAATTATAACCAACGAAAAAGGGAGCAATCTGTCTCGAAACAAGGAACGAAAAGTGGAAAATGTTATGGCCAGGGAGGACTTCAGACGGGCGGATACCAATAGCTTGCTGGCCGGACGGTTTGTTCCTGCCGTCCCCGATGCCTATTTGGAATCAATATTACAAAAGATAGATAAAGTATCAGTCCGTAATGCCCATTATAAAGTAGTGGCAGCTTATGACCATACAACCCTGGAACGTTTTGTTAAACCATTAAGTGAAAACCTTAATTTAGAAATAATATCTTTGAACTATGATCAGGAAGCACAAGGCTGGGCCGACCGCCAAAAGATTTTACCTCGGCTCACCCAAACCGTGGTTGAGCAAAAGGCTGCCATGGGCTTTGTTTTAGAATCAAATGCCGACAGAATTATTCTGGTGGACAACCAGGGGGAAATAATACAGGAAGACCTCCTAACTGCCTTAATTGCATTACTTGCCCTAAAATCACAAGACGGGCCGGTTATTGTCCCAGTTACAGCCACGAAGGCCATAGATTCGATGGCTGAAAAGTATGCTGGAAAGGTAGTACGCACCAAAACGGCTGTGCAAGATTTCTTGGAACTCCTGCTTAAGGAGGAAGATCGTGACGGTCGTAAAGAAGACTCCTTCTCTCAGTTTTTAATGAATTTTGACGGCCTTTTTGCCCTGGGCAACCTCTTAGGGTTTATGTCAGCCCATAATGTTACACTGGCAGACCTAAAGGATGAAATCCCTGCCTTCTTTATGGATAAAAAGGATGTTTCCGTACCCTGGGAAGCTAAGGGCCGAGTCATTCGCAGGCTTATCGGGGAAAAAGCAACAGGAGACATGGAACTTTTAGACGGGGTTAAGGTATTCCACCCCAATGGTTGGACATTGGTGTTACCTGATCCGGAAGAACCTGTTTGCAGAGTGTTTAGTGAAGGAGTCTCCATGGAAGTAGCCCAATCTTTATCAGATTTTTACATTGATAAAATATGTAACATTGTAGGCGATAAAGTAGACGATAAAATTATAGGTGACGAAAAAGTTGTAGGGTAACCAAACACTCCCGTGACATTGTCACGGGAGTGTTTGGTTACCCTACATTCATTTTAATGAGCTTTACTGGTCCCCGTCCCACCGTGGGGAACCGGCTGCGGTTTAATAAGGGGTCCACCGGTTGGAATTACTGTGCGCTCAAACACCGTATTCAATACTACTGCTGCAGCAGTATACAAACCGAATAGTCCGGCGAGGAGGAGGAAAGGACCGGATACCATATGCAAGGAATGCGGTAACCAGTTTAGATCCATCAAAGCAATTACCGGAACAGCTACATCAAGGGCCAGAACTACGCCCAGCAAACTAAGAGGAGCTTTGAAATAACCCGGTGTCCAACTCACTAACGCAATGGCCAGAGCCAGCCAGGCCCAGCCGTCAATTCTGGCATCAATTGCCCATCCATTCATACCGGCAAAATATTTAAATATAAGTTCAAGACCGGTAACAAGCATGAAAAAGGCAGAGAAAAAAGTAAAGATATTACCTCCGAGCACATTGCCGTGCTGTAACTCCATAACACCCGTGATAACCTGAACAACAAATCCGCCAATTAACCAAATACCTAATAAAGGAATTGCTGATCCTTCAACTTGTCCTGTGTGTACAGCAAAAAACGTAAAGCATGCCATTGCAAGGGCAACTAAGCCAGCAGGGCCCGGGTTAGCAGCGTGTCCACTTGACATATAGATTTTTCCTCCTTTGATTATCAATTTCAAATTAATACCATGAACAAATTAGTCCAAGAAAGCAATACTTTAATTTTTCACCCCCCCCCGCGCCCTTTTTTGAATGTTATGAATCTTGAGAAGATATATTGCAAAAATAGTATCATTTTTCAATATATTTACGCCAAATGATTGTTTTCAAGCGTCAGCGGTCAGGATTGGGGTTAAGCGGCAAGTGAACATCTTTACATTGTTCTTTGTGTGTAAAACATGGTATACATAGTGTAAACTGATCCCGGCAGCACTGTTATAAGAAAGATTTACAAAATGAAAAAGACCCGCATATCCTCGGGTCTTTTGGTATACGTAAACAAGTGTTTACGCAGTATGGGTATTTTTATTGTACTCACAACCATACAAGCGGTAATCAATATCTGGAAATATATTGTTTTTCCATTCTAATTCTGCTATCCATGGCTCTTCCAGCCGATTATATTTAACTTGTTCATAAAGACCGTTGAAATTTAACAAATGATTCTTGGTACGTTTTACAGCGTAATCAACCATTGTACCTGTGCTCATGATGAAAGCCCAATCACTGCTTTGGGCCAACAATAATTCCCTAGCTGCTTGCTTAAGGGCCCTAAGGAGCAATCCATCCGCTTTTGGGTACCGATCGGCCATCTCCGTCATCCTATCTGACGCCATGTGTAGATGGCGATATATCCAGTCATTTGCCCTGCTCAGCCAGACTTCGTTGTATCCCTTGTTACCCCAACTGGAGGCACATGGTTTGACAACTTGGTTACAGGGAAACATTTGCAGGTAGTCGCTGGGAGTAATCAGCTCCACGGAATCCTGATCGGTGTGAAACTTTCTCAATAAATTTTCCAGGAATAGTGGTCCCTCGAACCACCAGTGACCAAACAGCTCTGCATCATAAGGTGCTACTATCACTGGTGGACGATCCATAAGACTAGAAAGGTGAGCTACCTGATGTTCCCGGTTAAAAACGAAGTTTCCTGCGTGTTGGACGACCTTTTCCCACGCCCAATGGGGGTTGTAAGGTTGTTTCTCCTCTGTCCGCCCTGAGATTCGATGATACTTAATACCGGTATGGATTCGAATGCCGTCAGGGTGAATATATGGTTTAATATAATCAAAATCCAGTTCATAACCAATATCGCGATAAAATTCCCGATAATTAGCATCACCTGGATATCCTTCATCAGCACTCCATACTTGCTTGGAGGACTCCATATCCCTTCCAAACACTGCAACACCACTGGGACAAAAAACAGGTGCAAAGACTCCAAACCGAGGACGGTGAGAAGCGTAAAGTATCCCGTGCGTATCTGTAAAAAAGAATTTTATCCCAAACTCTTTCAAAATATCGTCAATGCCTGAAGCATAAGCACACTCAGGGAGCCATATACCGCGGGGAGACCTGCCAAAATATTTTTTATGCAAATCAACGGCGGTACCTATCTGTGCTCTTACGGCGTTAGGATTGACCATCATAAGAGGTAAAAAACCGTGGGTAGCGGCACAAGTGGTGATTTCCAGCCTTCCCTGTTCTTCCAACTGCTTAAATGCATTTACCAGGTTTTTTCCGTATTGATCGCAAAATATATATTTTGTACGGTAAAACCTATCCCGATACATCATGGCAGTGTCGTGGAAAGGTGTTCCCCGCGTACGTTGAACCTCTTTTTCTGCCAATTCGATAAGCTTATCAAGGTGTTTTGAATACCTATCTTGCAAAAGTTTGTCAACCAGCATGGAGGCCAGAGGAGGGGAAACTGAGAAGGTTACCCTGTACGCAACTCCCTCCCCCACCAGTTTATTAAACGAATCTATTAACGGTATATAAGTTTCGGTTATGGCTTCAAACAGCCATCTTTCCTCTAAAAAATTTTCATGCTCCGGATGTCTTACATACGGTAGATGGGCGTGTAATACTAAACAAAAGTAACCTTTAGCCACTTTATCTCTCCTTTTAAACTTAAAATATAAATGTTTACTTTTTATTTCCTATCTCCAGGACTGTCCCGCTCCGGGTGAACTACCACTAGGGGAAGTTACACCCGGAGAGCTAATTCCCAGTGGCATAACGTCTTTTTTTAGTCCCATCTGCTCGGCTAGCATGGGAGAACTCATGCCGTAAGAAACTCCACTAAGCGTACGGTAGACCCCTTCAATCCACATCCACTCTTCATCCAATACATCCGATAGGGATTCCCTGGGGGTAGTGACAATATTTGACCGCAAGAGAGTTATAAACCTTCCGTCCGCAAAAACCCTACCTAAGTCAACACAAAAAGTACTATTAGCCTTACCGACGTTAATATGCCAATTGTCATCCTGAACCCCTAAATTAATATCCGTATAGCAGCTAGCATTTGTGCCGTTAAAATTATCTCCGGCCACTTCGTAAACACGTAAAACCGGTCTCGATGAATTCCATGCTTCCAGTCCGAAATTGGAATTAAATTCTTCCTGTTTTGTCGCTGAAACCTCCCAATAGGCATAAAGCCACTGGGGGTCGCGCACCAACAAAACCAGGCGGTCTATCCCGTATGCTTGTGGTAATTCGGGCTCCATAGGCGGCGCAGGCCTTGGTTCCTCCGGTTTCCAGTCTGGAATGGCTAATTCTTCCGCTAATTCTTCCTTAAACTGCAATGGGCGTTCTTCTGCCGTTCTTGACCGATGGCGCCTTAGCGGCCATAAAAAAACGGCCAGGAGCAAAACAGCAGCTCCGAGGACCAAAGTAAATACCAGATTCATGTAGTGCCCTCCTTCAGTTTTTATCGTTCTGTATTAATTATCGTTAAATCATGGAAGGAAATAATTCCGTTAAAAAAACATGTGTCGGGCATAATTTTATCAATCACCAACACTTTTTTTATTATTGCCAAGTGCTTGCGGGTTTATAAATAAAAATTTGACCATTTAGAAGGGAAAGCTTGTCTGAGGATTTAATAGAAGGAAATGTAAGACATAACCTAACAAACAAAATAAAGCTTTTGCTTTTTTCACTTTACTTATGCACAATCAATATTAAAACCGGAGGTTATACTTCATGCACAGCCTTCTCTCTGATGATAAAATGATTATCAAGTTATTTGAGCAAGCACGCTCAATTGCCGTGGTAGGTCTGTCCAACAAACCGGAAAGAGACAGTTTCAGAGTTTCTCAATATATGCAAAAAAAAGGCTACCGCATAATACCCGTGAATCCCAGAGTTAATAAGGTTTTAGGTGAGCAATCCTATTCAGATTTTTTATCCATTCCAGATACTATTGATATTGTAAACATTTTCAGAAGAAGCGAACATGTACCCTCAATAGTGGCTGAAGCAATTAAGATTAATCCTATGGCAATTTGGCTACAGCTAGGCATTATTAACGAGGAAGCGGCTAAAACCGCGGATTTGAATGGTATTGCTGTCGTCATGGATAAATGTATAATGGTAGAACACAGAAGGTTAAAAGGATAAATAATGTGACAAATAAAACTTCTTTATATCACAAATTAATAGGCATATTGACTAATACTTACCCGGACAACACTACCACTATGCTTAATTCCAAAACTCACTTTGAACTTCTGATAGCGGTAATGTTATCGGCTCAATCCACTGATCGGCAAGTAAATAAAATTACTGCCCGATTATTCGAACGTTATTATAAACCCCAGCACTTTGCCAGACTACAACCTGAGCAGTTGGAACCATTAATAAAAGGTTGCGGTCTTTACAAAAATAAAAGTCGTAATATTATAAAAACAAGTCAAATTCTGATTAACAAGCATAACTCCAGAGTACCTTCAAGCCTGGAGGAATTGGTAAAGCTTCCGGGAGTAGGAAGAAAAACAGCCAATGTGGTCTTAAACATTGCCTTTGGTCAACCAACCATGCCGGTTGATACGCATGTATCTAGAGTTACCAGGCGGTTGGGCTTAGCATATGGAGCTACCCCGGAACAAATAGAAAAGGAACTGTTGGATATTGTACCACCAGAGCAAAGAGGTGATTTCCACCACCGCATCATTGAACACGGTAGAACTATTTGCCGTGCCCGCAAACCGTTGTGCCAAAACTGTGTTTTTACCGACTTTTGCTCGCATTACAAAAATTGAAATATTAAATTAAAACGTCATGTGCAAGGTTTAATAGTCAGTGCGCATGGTTGATACGGTAAGGAGAGGAATTAATAATTGCATATTGTACTAGTAGAGCCGGAGATCCCAGGTAATACGGGAAACATATCCCGCACGTGCGCCATTACCGGCACAGAACTACACCTGGTCAAACCGCTTGGTTTTTCCATTGACGACAAGCACCTGAAAAGGGCCGGGCTGGACTACTGGCACGACCTGGGAATTCATTACCACGAAAACTTTCAGGAAATTCTTGCCCAATATAAAAATCACCGTTTTCTTTACGCGACAACTAAAGGAGCTCAACCTTATACCTCGGTAAAGTACAGAGAAAATGATTTTTTAGTTTTTGGTAAGGAAACCGCAGGTTTACCGGAGTGGCTACTCTTAGCCAACAAGGAAACCTGTATTCGTATACCTATGAAAGCTAATGTTAGGTCATTAAATCTATCCAATTCCGTCGCTGTTATACTATTTGAAGCTTTGAGACAGCAAGAATTTACTGGCCTGTCATGATATAATTGAGGTAGTAAAATGTTAAAGAAAGGCAGGCACATATATGGATTTAACACCGGAGGTACTGCGAAGAAAACTCGAAGATAATGGCTATGTTGCAGAAAGCGAACTGGCAACCACGGTTTTTCTGGCCCTACAATTAAAGAAACCACTTCTTGTGGAAGGAGCTCCGGGCGTCGGGAAAACCGAGATTGCCAAGGTTTTAAGTAAAGTTTTAAACACTAATCTAATAAGATTACAATGTTACGAAGGTCTGGATGAAACAAAAGCCTTATATGAATGGAATTACCAAAAACAGTTGTTAAAAATTCAAATCATGAAAGATGCATCAGATTCCGAAGAGATTGAAAACAACCTCTTTGGAGATGAATATTTGTTGGCGCGCCCTCTTTTACAAGCCATCAGGTCTAAGCACCAGGTAGTCTTGCTAATTGATGAGATAGACAAGGTAGAATCTGAGTTTGAAGCATTTTTGTTTGAATTATTATCTGACTTTCAAGTCTCAATTCCTGAATTAGGTACGATCACTGCTACCCACATTCCGGTGGTAGTATTGACCAGCAACGGCGAAAGGGAACTATCCGATGGTCTCAAAAGGCGCTGCGTATACTTATACATTGACTATCCTTCCATGAAAAAGGAATTGCAGATTCTGGCTATGAAAGAGCCCCACGCCGGGGATGCATTGCGTCAACAAATTGTTCAGGTGGTAAATTACATTCGACACAATCTTCACCTGCGTAAAAACCCCTCCATAGCAGAGACACTTGATTGGGCACGGGCCATTGCCGCTCTTCATTATGAAGTTCTGAACGAAGATAATATCAGGCAAACATTAAACATACTGATAAAAAATCACGATGACCATGAACTACTGTGGAAAGAAAAAGGATTAGAGGAGTTTTTAAAGTAAGCGAAGAATAAATAATATAGCATTTTCTAAAACTTCAAACAAATAAGGCAACTTAAATAATTCCGACTAAAGGGGGTGGAAAAACCGTGCCACAGGAAAATAATATTTCCAAGACTTTTATCACAGATACTGATAATTCACCCATTTTTAATTCAGTGCATAACATTTTTATCGCCATCGATGCCAGAGGGCGAATTACAATATTTAACACAGCTTGCGAAGAAGCCTTTAACATAGCTTCAGAAAATGCTGTGGGCCGCCTTGTAACTGAAGTTGTACCTTATACAGGACTGATTAAAGTATTAAAAACCGGTAAATCACATATTGGACGCAAATTCCTACTGGGTAATACCCTTTATATTGCCAACCGTACTCCTATCGTTCGCAAGGGAGCAATCGTTGGCGCAGTAGGGGTGGCGCAGGAAGCCAGTGAAATACAACAGCTTGCTGAAGAAAGGGATTATTACAAGCACATCGCCCTGGCAGGACAAACCATTGTACAGCAAGGTTTTGATAAAAATAATCATCATCCCTGCTACAGAGGAAAACAATTCAATTGTCGTTATAACATTAAAAATCTTATTGGGTGCAGTGATCAAATGGAAGAGCTCAAGCATCTCATTCGCAAAGTGGGGAAAGGGCCTTCCAGCATTCTAATTACTGGGGAGAGTGGGACAGGAAAGGAATTGGTAGCACAAGCACTGCATACTCAATCAGCACGTGGAAAACGAGCGTTCATTAGAGTTAATTGTGCCGCGGTACCAGAAAATCTCCTGGAGTCGGAGTTGTTTGGGTATAGAGAAGGAGCATTTACCGGGTCAAGAAAAGGTGGACAAAAGGGCAAGTTTGAATTAGCCCATGGAGGAACTATACTACTGGATGAAATCGGAGATATGCCTTTATCTATGCAGGCTAAATTACTTCGAGTGCTGCAGGAAAAGGAAGTACAGCGGCTCGGAGATAGTAAGACCATCCCTATAGATGTTAGAGTAATTGCATCTACCAACCAGGATGTTATAAAAATGGTAAACAGCGGTACATTCCGTCAGGATCTTTATTACCGAATAAATGTAATTAATTTATGCCTTCCAACTCTTAGAGAAAGATTGGATGACCTGGACTTACTCGTTGATCATTTCATTAACAAATTCAATATAGAATTTGAATTGGAGATTAAAGGAGTAACAGAGGAGGTATGGAATCTTTTTGCAGCATATGGCTGGCCCGGCAATGTCCGGGAGTTAGAAAATATGATTGAAAGGGCTTTCAACCTCGTAGAAGGTAATTATATTGAGATAAAGCACCTTCCTAATTATATGCAAAAGAATAAGGGAGAAACCAAGCGGGATAATAATCACTTGCCGGTATTAGTTGAAGAAGTAGAAAAAAGGGCCCTGACAAGGGCGCTCAGTAATAGTAACGGCAATAAGGCCAGGGCTACTAAAGAATTGGGCATTTCCCGCGCCTGGCTGTATAAAAAGTTAAAATACTATAACATTCAAATTCCCTAAAATCTAAAAGTCCTTCCTAAAAGGTTAGGGGGGATTTTTTTTATTTGAAGTCGAAACAGTACAACCAGCCTTAATAATATGGTGGTGAAAAGACAATGCCGTTAAAAACCAGGGAACTAATTTTTTCATTACCCCAAAGGGACATTAGATTAAAAGTAGTAGCCGACATTGAGTCTTTAATAACTGACCCTGAAGATGAGGACAAAGTACCATGTTGGGCAGATATATGGCCGGCGGCCAGAGGAGTGTCTTATTGGGTCTGGAAGAATATTTTCTTTGATGGTGATGATTTACTGGAATTAGGCTCAGGTATAGGATTGCCTGGTATTGTATGCGCGCTTAAAGGGGCTAATGTAACCTTTTCAGACTTTAACCAATCAGCCCTAACCCTTGCCCTGGAGAATGCGAGAATAAATGAAGCCCATAGCGTAACCGGCTTCTTGGGTGATTGGCGCAAATTTAACTTAAAAAAGCGTTATCAATGGATTCTTTGTTCTGATATAACATATGATCCTAAGCTTAATACCTACTTACTGGATATAATTCAGCAAAACCTAAATCCCGGCGGGAACCTGTTGGTATCTCATCCTACACGCCCGGCAACATTTGAGTTCATGAATAATTTACAGAAATTATCGAGATGGAAACAATCTAACAGTGAAGTACCCATTACCATAGACGATCCGTATTTCCCACATTATAATATTCATATCCACCATTGGAAGCAGTTGGTCTAATAGAAGTAGTTGACCTAGTGAATAAAAGTAGCTGGCCTGAGAAAGAGGTGCAATGGGACATGTTTGTTCATTTACACGTACATACTGAATATAGTTTACTAGACGGAGCTGCCCGGATCCCTAAAACCGTGCAAAAAGCGGCAGAATTAGGCATGCCTGCCCTCGCCATTACCGACCATGGTACAATGTTCGGAGTGGTGGATTTCTACAAAGAATGTAAAAATGCCGGCATAAAACCTATCCTGGGGTGTGAAGTATATGTTGCCCCTCGTACAATTGCCGACCGTACTCCGAAGGTCGACGATAATCTGTACCACCTTGTATTGCTGGCCGAAAATGAGGAAGGGTACAAAAACTTACTACAGATGGTTTCCATTGCTTTTACCGAAGGGTTTTATTACAAACCAAGAGTGGATAAACACTTATTAAAAAAATACAGTAAAGGTTTAATTGCCCTGAGCGGTTGTATCGCCGGGGAGGTAGCCAACTACTGCATTAAAAACAATATGGAAGAGGCGAAAAAGAAAGCAGTCGAATACCTGGATATTTTTGGACCGGGTAACTTTTTTTTGGAATTGCAAGATCACGGTTTTGAAGAACAGCGAACGGCAAACAAAGGCTTGCTACAGATCCACAAAGATCTGGATATCCCTCTGGTAATCACTAACGATGTGCATTATACAGACCGGGATCATTCGGAAATGCAAGACGTACTGCTTTGCATCCAAATGGGTAAAACCGTTGACGATCCAAGTCGAATGAAATTCCAATCCCAGGAGCTGTATTTAAAAAGCAGGGAAGAAATCTCCATGCTTTTTGGGGAACTTCAGGATGCTATGGATAACACCATGGCCATAGCTGAAAGATGTAACGTAGAATTGGAATTTGGCACCCTTCATTTGCCTGATTTTGCGGTACCCGAACAACATAGCGTCGACAGTTACCTGGAGGAGTTATGTTTAAATGGTATCGGGTGGCGCTATGGTGAAATGACCGCCGAGATTAAGGAGAGACTTTATTTTGAGCTTGGAGTAATCAAGCAGATGGGATATTCCGAATACTTTTTAATAGTTTGGGACTTCATCCATTTCTCCCGCCAAAATAATATACCTGTAGGTCCTGGGCGGGGTTCAGCTGCCGGCAGCATAGTAGCTTATGTTTTAGGAATTACAAACATCGACCCACTCCGCTATGACCTGCTGTTTGAGCGCTTCCTTAATCCTGAGCGGGTCTCCATGCCCGATATTGACATCGATTTTTGCATTGAGCGGCGGGCAGAAGTTATAAATTACACAGCAAATAAATACGGTGCCGATAAGGTAGCTCAGATCGCTACCTTTGGTACTATGGCAGCTAAAGGTGCTGTCCGCGACGTGGGGCGAGCGCTTGGTATGTCCTATGGAGATGTGGACAAGGTAGCCAAACTTATCCCGACTGAATTAAAAATGACCATTGCCAAAGCCTTGGATGAGACGCCTGAATTAAAGCAATTGTACGACCAAGATGAGCAGGTGAAAAGGTTGATCGATATGGCCGTCTTATTGGAGGGAATGCCCAGGCACGCTTCTACTCATGCCGCAGGCATTGTTATTACTAAAGATCCACTAACCCACTATGTACCTCTTTATAAAGCTGCTGAAGGGCCATTGACTACCCAATTTGCAAAAGACCAGGTAGAAGAACTGGGATTGTTGAAAATGGATATGTTGGGCCTGCGAACATTAACAGTTATAGCTGATGCAATAAGACTCATAAAAGAAAGCAGTGGAGAGATTGTCGATATTGATGAAGTACCCCTGGATGACCCTAAAACCTTTGATCTTTTAGTGCGCGGCGAAGGGGTCGGAGTGTTTCAGTTGGAAAGCAGTGGTATGCGCAACCTGCTAAGGGACTTAAAACCGGAAGTTTTTGACGACTTGATAGCGCTAGTCGCTCTTTATAGACCGGGCCCGTTGGGGAGCGGCATGGTTGAGGACTTTATTAAAAGTAAGCACGGGGAGAAGACCGTAGAATACCTCCATCCCATATTGGAGCCAATTCTTAAAGACACGTATGGCGTAATTCTATATCAAGAGCAAGTAATGCGCATTGCCAGTGATATGGGAGGGTTTACCCTGGGTGAGGCCGATCTTTTGCGCCGGGCTATGGGTAAAAAGAAACCGGAAATCATAGCCAATTTAAAGGCACAGTTTATTGAGGGTGCAGCTAAAAATAATATAGATGAGTCCATCTCCAAACAAATATTTGAGCTTATGGAATACTTTGCCGGATACGGCTTTAATAAAAGCCATAGTGCTGCTTATGCGATGGTTTCCTATCATACTGCTTATCTTAAGGCCAATTACCCGGTTGCCTTTATGGCAGCATTATTGACTTCAATGAATGACAATACTGATAAAATCGCTGCGTACATTGAAGAATGCCGTCGGTCAAAAATCAAGGTATTTCCACCAGACGTTAATGAAAGTGAAGAATTCTTTAGTGTATCAGGAAACAATATACGGTTCGGAATGGCAGCGATAAAAAACGTGGGCCTTGCGGCTGTGCAAAAAATTATCGAAGAGCGGAAAAAAAATGGAGTTTATAAAAATTTTGCTGAGTTTTGCCGCAGACAGGATACCAAATATTTTAACAAACGAATGCTTGAAAATCTTATCAAGGGAGGTGCTTTTGATTCCCTTAACCACCGCCGCTCACAACTCCTTGCCTCGGTGGAAACCGGGCTGGGCTTAGCGCAGCAGGCTCACCGTGACAAGTCGGCAGGACAGCTATCACTTTTAGATTTCTGGGGAGGAGATACAGAAGAAACGCCAATGATAGACCTTCCTAACATTGACGAATTTCCAAAGTCTCAACTATTGGCGCAAGAAAAAGAGGCACTGGGACTTTACATCAGCGGTCACCCCCTGGAAGAGTACAGAAAATCTATTAGGTTACATGCAACCGGCACCATATCTGAACTAAATGAAATGGAGCAAGTTAACCAGGCAACGGTAGGAGGTATGATCTCTACTGTTAAAAGGATAACCACCAAAAATGGTGACCCTATGGCCTTTGCCGGACTAGAAGATCTTACTGGTACAATGGAAGTAGTAATCTTTCCACACACCTATCAAAAATATGCTCAGCTATTGGTTACTGATAAGGCTGTTTTGATTCAAGGAAAAATTGATAGAAACAGTGATAGTGTTAAGATTTTAGCAGAATCAATTAATGAATTGAAGAGGAACGTAAGTGGAGAATTATATTTAAAGATTGAGAATACCGACAAATCTTTTCTACAACAAGTGCAAAGGGTGCTGAAAAACTTTCCCGGACACACACCGGTATTTCTATATTTCCCAAAGCAGAACAAAATGGCTAAAACTAATAACGACTTTTGGGTAGACCTTAACCAACCGGTAGTAGAGGAACTGAAACAGGTTTTAGGAGCAACCAGGGTCAGTTTTAAACATGTGGAAACAAATTAATCAAGGCCTTGGAATAACTTGCCATTAGGGTACCCATATGGTATCATGAATGTAAATTATCAAAATGCGAGGTGTCAGCGGTGGCTAGTGAAATATATGCTTCGGATCATATTATTATCAAAGCTTTAGATAACGGTGTAACTATTATCGGATTAACCCGCGGAACAGATACAAAGTTTCACCACACTGAGAAACTGGACCGGGGAGAAGTCATGATTGCCCAGTTTACAGAACACACGTCGGCCATAAAAATAAGGGGAGCTGCCGAAGTGTTAACCAAACACGGTAAAATACGCACTAACGATTAGATAAAGTATCCAGGGTATTTGCTCTGGATATATTATTTTAATCTATCTTAAATCTATTAACTATTGCTTCGTTCCTTTCCCATAGTTAAAAAATTACAAGGGAGGCTTTTCTGTGTGGACAGTAATATACATAGCCCCCAACAGAAAAGAAGCCGAAAGAATTCAGCAAGTCCTTTCTACAGAAGGCTTACTGGTTAAACTTCGTTCCCTAGGGTCTTCCCAACAACGAGATAGCTGCTCCTTTGAAATATTGGTTCCGGAATCCGAGGCGAATGAAGCACTGGAGATTATGAATTTTAACTAAAAACAAACTACCCCTCTGTATATTTACCGTAATACAGAACAAGTTAATGGCAAGGACACAAAAAGGCTAGGGGGGACAGATGTGCAGAGGATAGCCCTTTTAACCAGCGGCGGCGATTCCCCGGGTATGAACGCCGCCATTAGAGCTGTAGTAAGAAAATCTATTTATCACGGCCGTGAAGTTATTGGTATACGCCGAGGATTCGCTGGATTTATTGAAGCTGATATGGGACCAATGAATTTGAGTTCCGTAGCAGATATTATTCACAGGGGCGGTACCGTCCTTCGGACCGCCCGCTCAGAGGAGTTCAAAACTGCCGAGGGCCGTGAACAAGCATGGGAAAACGTAGGACGGTTCGGAATTCAAGGCTTGATAGTTGTAGGTGGTGACGGCTCCTTTGCCGGGGCGGATATTTTTCATAGTGAATATAATTTGCCTGTAGTAGGCATTCCGGGTACAATTGATAATGATATTGCAGGCACGGACTTTTCAATAGGGTTTGATACGGCAGTAAATACGGTTGTAGAGGCGATAAACAAAATCAGGGATACTGCCACCTCACATGAGCGGACGTTTATCGTAGAAGTAATGGGGCGCAATTCCGGGTCTATTGCACTGTCTTCCGGGCTGGCCGGGGGTGCAGAGTCAATATTGATACCGGAAAGAGAGTATGATTTGGATCAAGTATGCAAAAAGTTAAACCGCGGGTACAAAAGAGGAAAGCTGCACAGCGTAATCATAGTCGCGGAAGGAGCGGCCAGCGGTATAGATGTGGGTAAAGAAATCAAAAGGGAAACCGGCTTGGATACTAAAGTGACCATACTTGGCCACCTCCAGCGTGGAGGCAATCCAACCGCATTTGATCGAAATTTAGCCAGCATAATGGGGGCTAAAGCCGTAGATCTTTTAATACAAGGAGAGCAGAAAAAAATGGTAGGTATGGTGGCGGGAGATATAATCACCATGGATTTGGATGAGGCTTTCAAGGAGGTCAAACCGCTGGATCTTGAATTACATAAATTGGCCGCCATTTTATCCATTTAAGGAGGAAATTCACCTTGCGTCATACAAAGATTGTGGCCACCATTGGACCGACAAGTGAGAATGAATCAACACTTAAAGAGATGATTAAATTAGGCTTAAATGTTGCCCGCCTCAATTTTTCCCATGGAACTTACGATGAACACTTAGGTCGTATTAAAGCTGTCCGACATGCGGCGGCACAAGCCGGAAAGTGTGTAGCCATCTTGCTGGATACCAGGGGTCCGGAGATTCGACTGGGTGTACTGGAAAATGAACCTATATATTTAAGAACCGGGGATAAAATTACCTTAACGACTGAGGATATAAAAGGACATGCGGAAAAAGTCTCGGTCACCTATAAGCAGCTGCCGCAGGATGTAAATCCTGATGACTCCATTCTTCTCTCCGATGGCCTTATCTCACTTAAAGTATTAGAAGTAGAAAAAACTGAAATCCATTGCGAAATCAATAACGGTGGTGAATTAAGAAGCAGAAAGGGTGTTAACGTACCAGGAGTATCAGTAAACCTGCCGGCGGTAACAGATCAAGACATCAAGGATATAAGGTTCGGCATTGCCAATGATCTTGATTTTATTGCTGCTTCCTTTGTGCGTAAACCCGATGACATTTTGACCATCAGAAAAATTTTAGAAGACGAAGATGCAGACCTAGATATCATTGCCAAAATAGAAAACCAGGCAGCAGTGAATAACCTGGATGATATTATAAAAGTTGCCGATGGTATCATGGTAGCACGGGGTGACTTAGGGGTGGAAATCCCGGCTGAAGAAGTGCCTCTTATTCAAAAAATAATCATAGATAAATGCAACCGGGCAGGAAAACCGGTGATTACTGCCACTCAGATGCTGGAATCCATGATTGATAACCCCAGGCCTACACGAGCAGAGGCCAGCGATGTGGCCAACGCCATCTTGGATGGCACTGATGCCGTAATGCTTTCCGGGGAAACTGCCGCCGGAAAGTACCCTGTGCAGGCAGTGGCAACCATGTCCCGCATCGCCATTAGCGCTGAAGAAGCGATTAATTTTAAGGAAATACTAGTGCGTAAAGGTAAATACCTCTCGCGCACAGTAACTGATGCTATTAGTTATGCAACATGTTCCACTGCTCATGACCTGGAAGCAGCCGCTATTATCAGTTCCACGGAATCCGGCTATACACCCAAAATGGTGAGCAAATATAAACCCAAAGCTCCCATTATAGCTGTAACTCCACATGCCAAGGTATTGCGCAAGTTAAGTCTGGCTTGGGGTGTACAACCCCTTTTGGTAAGCCATTCCGAAGATACTGACACCATGATATCTAATGCAGTAAAAGTTTCTCTGGAAGCCGGCTTGATTAGTGCAGGTGACCTTATTGTCATTACTGCCGGGGTTCCAGTGGGTGTACACGGTACAACTAATCTGCTTAAGGTGCATACCGTAGGAGACATATTGGCCAAGGGATCCGGGGTCGGTGCACGTGCTGTAACCGGCACAGTGCGTATTGCCAGCACTTTTAGGGATGCGGTGGAGAAAGTGCAAGGTGGTGATATTCTGGTTGCCATCACCACAGAGCGCGAATTTATGCCGGCCATTGAAAAGGCTGCCGCCCTTATTACCGAGGTAGGCGGGTTGACATCGCACGCAGCAATTGTAGGTTTGGAATTTGGCATACCGGTAATCGTAGGAGTAGAGGACGCTACCAAAAAACTATCTGACGGGCAGGTAGTAACCATAGACGGGCAAAGGGGTTTAATATATGCAGGACCCGCCAAAGTACTCTAATACTAAAAAAGGATGTTCGAAAATTACGCGCAGACCCCTTTTAATACTCACCAAAAATACTTAATTCAGTCCTCCTCAGGAAATGCTATACCTAAGGAGGATTTTTTAATGACTGATCTACTTAATATGATTGTAGATTACCTGGGGACCCTGGGTGCGGGAGGATTACTTGCCGCTGTTTTTATTGAGGCCTTAGGGCTGCCTTTTCCCGGGGGATTAATGGTTATCCTCGCCGGCGTCCTTGCCGGGCAGGGGAAAATACCTCTAGCCTTAGTTATCGGTGCCACGGTTGCCGGCTTTACCCTGGGTGCTTGTACTTCATTTTATCTTGGGAAAAATGTCGGAGAACCTATTATAGAGCGCTACAGTAGATTTTTGCACATTTCTGATGAGTCATTTAACCGGGCTCAGAAATGGATGGAGCAGTCTTCAGCTGCATTTATAGTTGTCGGGCGCTTTATCCCCATGGTTAGCAACCTCACTCCTTTTATGGCCGGAATAAGCCACCTAAGTTGGGGAAAGTTTATATTTTATAATTCTATCTTCGTTGTTATTTGGTCTGGCTTTCACATTTCATTGGGTCTCTTTTTTGGTCGTAACTGGGAGCACCTGGCCGCAGAAGCACAGGGGAAAATACCTTTTGTAGCGCTTGCAATTGTAATCATCTACCTGGCTATAAAGTATCATTACTTGAACCGTAGAAAGAAAGCTTCAGATATGTTGAGATGAAAATAAAGGATTAGTGAATTCATTCAGCTAAAGCTGAATATTGGTGCTAAAGAGTGAAGGAGGCACACCTTCCAGGGAGGAATGTTTCCGGCTGGTGAAGGTTCCTAAATTGTAAAAAAGGAACTCACACTTATTGAAGTAGAGGTCTTAAGAAAACACATAAAAAATTATTTTCTACTTTTGTTAAGAAGGAGACTATTAACGAATGTAGAAATTAGTCTAAAAACAGGATTAAAGTAATCGTATTTAAACAGGGGTACTGGTACTTATGCGAAAACTTTTTATCGATTTTGTATTACCTGGCATGAAAGTAGGGCGCCCTATATGTAACAGTAAAGGGCATGTCTTACTCAATGCCGGAGTAATATTGACCAGGCGATACATTCAAAGGTTAAAATCAATGGGTATACCTGCAATATATATTGATGACGGTTTGCTTTCCGATGTAGAAGTACCTGATGTCATACCTGATGACATCAGGTTTAGTGTCATGACCAATGTACGTAGTTTCTATTCCAATTTAGAAATTAAATCAGATGAATCCAAAAATATAATCGGCATGAAGAAGATCGGAAAAGGTATTAATGATATTATTAATCAACTACTCGAATCTCCTGATATTGTGGTTAACCTCACAGACATACGCAGTGTAGACGAATACACATTTGGGCATTCTGTGAATGTATGCGTTCTGGCATTATTAACCGGCATTAAACTGGGTTACAGCAAGGCAAAGCTTTATCACTTAGCCATGGGAGCACTACTCCACGATGTCGGCAAAACGCAGGTTCCTGATTATATATTAAACAAGCCCGGCAAATTGACAGAAGAAGAGTTTATGGCCATGCAACAACACTCTGATTTTGGATACGAAATATTACTTAAAAATGACAATGTTAGCAGATTATCGGCCCTTATTGCCCAGCAACACCACGAACGTCTTAACGGGCATGGGTATCCTAAGTGTCTGAAAAATGACGAAATTCATGAGTTTGCACAAGTTACAGGGCTGGTGGACATATACGATGCACTTACGGCAGACAGGGTGTACAGGGCGGCCATAGCCCCTTATGTGGCTTATGAAATGATAAGAGATTATGCAGGTTTGCTTTTTGATTCCAATTTAGTAAATGCCTTTTTATATAATGTAGCCGCTTTCCCTTCCGGCACACTGGTCAAACTTAATACAGGAGAAATAGCCGGAGTTGTAGAAACTGCCCCTGGTTATACAACACAGCCTACAGTGAGAATCTTGTTTTCACACGACGGAAGGCCAATAAACGACAAAAAAGAAATTTGGCTGGCAAGAAAGGATTGCACTTTGTTTATCAGTAGCGTTATTACCGACGAGTCTGAATTAAATACTATCAAGAGCAAACTATCTTAATAAGAAAAAACCTGCAGATTATCTGCAGGTTTTTTTACATAGGCATTATCTTAACGGTATTATTTCTACATCGCCTGCCGCGGCTAACTTTTCACCCTTGATTGCTACCACACCCCTAACCCCGGGCACGCTGATAGCAAACTCTGCTGCCTCATGCACATCTTCCGGGGTTTTAATCATGTTTCCGGATGCAGTTGCCACCGCGTCTGCCAGAGGAACCGACGGAGCCAGTACTATTACGGCATCAGCCTTTCCATAACTGGTAGAATGTCCAACTGTGCCCGATGAGGTACAAATACCTAATGGTGTCTGATAAGGTTTTATCTTTAAGGCAATTCGATTGCTAAAAGGTGAACCGGCAGCGAACATACCAATGTTTCTTGATTTTGAGCTCCGCAAATAAATATCCCCGCCATTTTCAACAATGACCTCACTTGAATAAAGACTCACAAAGCGACCAACAGTTTCAGAGAATGCCCCGGCCACTGACGCCATCGGCCCAACACCGGCCTTTGACGATTCCCGGGCCATGAGCATTGCAATCTCCGGTGCAGAAGACGGAGGGCTGTAAGGGGTCATTGCCCTTCCAAATAAGGGATCGGCGATTAAAAATGATTCTAACTGGTTTCTAACAGCTAAAACCTTTTCTCTGACCTTTTCCACCAGCCCCTGTTTGATTTTTGATTTGGTAACGCCTATATCCAAATCAGTCTCCCGCACCACAACTTGGAAAAAAGCCAAGTCTTGCTGGCGGTTTAAAAGGCGGTAGGTACGATCTTCGCCGCCGGCCAATTAAAAATGTGCCTCCATGGCCCTTACCGGACAAATTTTAGTACAAAGGTGGCACACAACGCATTGATCACTGTCAAAATGGACCTCCATAGAAGGGCGCGTTAGATAAAGGGCTCCGGAAGGACAAATCGCAGTACAGGCTCCACAGCTGGTACATTGTTCTTCATTGCGGATAATATTCTCGGTCAAAGTATGCACCTGAACACCCTGACCGCGCAAATATTCCAACCCCTGTTTATTATTTTCTCCCGTAATTTCCATGACCATGGTCCCTTCCTTTTGGGGGTTTACATTTGCTTTTATGATATTAACCACCAAGCCGAAATCACTTACCAGACGATATATGATAGGTTGATCGGCAATTGTAGCATCAAAACGTAATACTATCCTTTTAGGTGACATCCAGCCTCACTCCCCACGTAAAAATTTTTTTCCTAGACCGCATTAACCCTTTAACTATCCCTTCAACGGTTTCCCTTTTAACCCTGCGTCTGCGGAGGGGAGCAGTTGACTGGGTTCCCCTAAAGTGAACTCTCCTTCGGCTACCCAATCTTTTAGCTGTGCTGCAATCTTCTTAGCCTTTGGATAACTGGAAAGCGGGGCAGTGGGAACTTCTTTGCCGTTAACTATAATTTTACCCGACTTAAGTTCTGCGAAACTGACCAATTTCATATAACCAGGCTTAGCATTTGGATAAGCTTCACCGTAATCAATAACCGGTGCGTACAAATCCTTGTCCTTAACGGCAGCATTTCGGCATACTTCCTCATTTAACATTGGAATGGGAATGCCAATCCCTACACTTAATGTAGCACCATATCCCAAATAGCTTGTTCCAATCAGCCACTCCGGTTTCATCTGTTTAAGGTCACCAAGAACAGATAAGGTACCTCCGGCCGGTCCTTTTTGCTCGCCGTCAGAATCGATCTGCAGAAATTCCGGGAAATGCTGTGTCCCGTTCCACACTACATAGCCTGTTCCGCCACCCAGGAAAATACGCGTACCAACACCAATAGTATTGAAATTAGGATCCTTAAGTAATGGGCTTAACTGACCGGAAGTGGAGTAATGAGCATTTCCGAGATTAGGTTTTAACATGCCTAAGTAAGTATATACAGTACGGGAAGTTAAATTAACTCCACAATTATAACTCTGGTAAGCATTTCTGGGATTAAACAGTATGGCTTCGTTTATTTCATCCAGGGTTATGTTCGTTTCGATTTCCCTGCGAGGGTAACAGTCTGTACCATAACCGGTTGCACGGAACCTAACTGGTTTCCTGGCCACCAAATCTTCAATAACATGACCGCCGCCGTACTTGAATTCCCCCGGATAATTATTGTTTAAAGGGTCATTATCAGGTAAAGCTGTCGCTCCAAGGTATGCATCCACCGCAGCAATGCCACCGTAAGCCGGTACGTTGTTCAACCAAACCTGATGCATTTTCATTTTTGGTGTAGTATGACCCAGATTCAAAAAGACTCCGGAGGAGCACATAGGGGCAAAGGTCCCTGTGGTCACCACATCAACTTCTTCGGTTGTCTTTTCAACCCCTTTTTCATCGACCATGGAAATCAGTTCTTCGGCAGTAACCACTACAGCTTTTCCTGCTTTGATTTTAGCGTTAATTTCCGCATAACTCTTTTCAATTGCCATCAATACACCTCCAAATAAGTGCTCTGCTCCGATAATAAAAGCCTCTTCCGAGTACAGAAGAGGCTTTTTGAGCAAAAGTCTCCTCTTATCTGCCAGAAGATCCCTCTTCTGCAGGAATTAGCACCATACTCTAAATGAGCTGGTTGCCGGGCTTCATAGGGCCAGTCCCTCCACCTCTCCGGATAAGAGATAAATGTTATTAAATTACTTTAACTAGTTTATCAGTAGATTATCGGGCTGTCAATACTATTGGCCTGCATGGGTTGCAAATCGTTCTGTCAACCTGTTCACAGCCCGCTTTTCTATTCTGCTTACATAGGATCGGGAAATTCCAAGCTTTTTTGCAATATCCTTTTGTGTTCTTTTGGCTCCATCAGTCAACCCAAACCGCATAACCAGTACCTTTCGCTCTTGGGGACTAAGTGTTTTGATGTGCTTCCATAGTTTTTCTTTATCAAGAATACTTTCTACTTCTTCGGTAACAAGTTCTGAGTCGGTACCCAGTATATCAATAAATTGAATTTCATTGCCCTCTTTATCGATACCAATAGAATCGAATAGCGACAATTCTGCCCTGTTCTTTTTCTTAGACCGAAGGTGCATTAAAATTTCATTTTCTATACACCGTGAAGCGTAGGTTGCCAGCCTGGTGGACTTACCGGAATTAAATGTCTTTATTGCTTTAATTAATCCTATGGTTCCAATAGAGACCAAATCGTCAAATTCCTCACCCGATCCTTCAAATTTCTTTATAATGTGGACTACCAAGCGCAGATTCCTTTCAATTAATACTTCACAGGCTTTTTCATCGCCTTCCATTAACAGCTTAACATACTTTACTTCCTCTTCCTCCGAGAGAGGCTTTGGAAAGCTGTTATTGGCAATATAAGAAAACAATAACATTAACCCATGAATAAACGACGCTATAGCTAAGGTCCACAAACCAGGCAAAGAGCATTCCTCCTTTTTTCAAAACAATAGGTTCTACATTATATGGTTCGACAATGCATTCAGTGTCTGTCCGAAAGAGAAAATTGTTTAAGGCCCGGTAATGGTTAAATTTTCTATGGTCACTTTTCAAAGCCGGTCTTCCTGTCGTATAATATTAAAGGTATGGTACTATCAATTTCACTGAAATCATTTGGAGGGACAAAATGTCTTTAAAACTTTTTGGTTATAAAAGCATCCGGGAAAAAGTGGAACACGAAAAACAGTGGCTCAAAAATGATTTTGTCGACTGTCCTGTTAAATACGATTCAGAGGCCGAGTGGATAGACAATGCCGTCATTTGCCGCCTATCGTTACTTAAAGCCTACTGTGATAAATTCGGTATCTACCAAATCCTAAATAAAGAGTTTAATGACTCCCTGGCCGAAGAGATAAACAAATTAAAACTAAGCCCCATCCTGGAAGTTGGAGCAGGCAGCGGGGAGCTCGCCAGGTCAATGCGTACCCGCGAAATTGATATCTATGCCGTTGATAACTACACCCAACCACTGCCCAAAAGGGTGCTGGATAACCCGGACTTACCGGAATCGTTAGATTACGAAACAGCCATAAGTAAATACCAACCAGAACTTATCATATGCAGCTGGATGCCTCCGGGTGAAGACTGGAGTCCGCAGTTTAGGGCCAATGACTCCGTTAAGTCTTATATCCTAATCGGTGATATAGAACAGTGTGGAACCCGCCAAACATATGATGACTTTGCAGGATGGCAAAATTATGTACTTAAAGAGCCCAACAAATGGTCTATGTGCCGTAGTGACAACGGGATGGATTTTGATCATCCGGAAACTTGGTGGAGACACTCGCAAGTAATCATATACAAGCGGGACGACTAATAAGTTTACCTTGACTTTAGTGATGGCAATATGTATAATAGTCCTTGCAGTTGAAATCACATTTTGTCGGGGCGTAGCTCAGTTTGGCTAGAGCGCTACCTTGGGGTGGTAGAGGCCGCACGTTCAAGTCGTGTCGCTCCGACCAAGTATTTTTTTTAGGAAACCCGTGGTGTCTTTTAAATAAAAGGCTCGCGGGTTTTAATATTTATGGGGACCGGGTTAATGTTACCGTATGTATCCCTTGGTTTTCCTAGGTTTCTGTAACTATGCAGAATAACATGCTTATGAGCAGCTCGAAAAACTATTACTTTAGAATTGATAAACCCTTCCTACTGGGAAGGGTTTCTTATTTGGCTATGGTTGCAGGGATTTATTTTTTCGAGAGATGGGAAATTTAACTAATATCTAAAGGAACATTTTGTATATATAGATAATAAAAGGAAATAGATAATAATGTATGGACACAACTTCGACTTTCAGGAGGAATGACCATGAACCGAATCCACGGAGGCATATTTGGCGTAGCAGTAGGCGATGCATTAGGAGCTACCGTAGAGTTCATGGACAGAGAAACCATTAAAAAAGAATATGGCCAACTAAAGGACATAGTTGGTGGTGCCTGGTTAAACCTTGAGCCTGGTAAATGGACAGACGATACTGAAATGACCATAGCTGTCGCTGAGGGAATACTCGCTGAACCCTATAATCCAGTTTCAGAGATAGGTGACCGTTTTATAGAATGGGCAAATACTAATCCACCTGACATAGGCAATACCATAAGTGCTGCTTTCAGTAACTATGCTCAGTTAAAGAGTTGGCCAAAGGCTGCTGAAGCAGTACATAAAACGGGGATGCGAACGGCAGGTAATGGTGCGTTAATGAGGGCTCTGCCCGTGGCTTTTATGTACAAGGACCCTGCGGATATTATTGCAATGAGCATGGCGATTGCGAGGATGACTCATTGGGATCCGGAAGCTGGTTTAACTTGCTGTCTATATTGCCTTTTAGCCCGGGAGTTCATGTCTGGCACCACTAATAAGATAGTAGCATGGGAGAAGTCCAAGGATACATTTTTGGAAGTAGTTCCTGTGAAATTTTCAGGCGTGGCTAAGAAGCTTGTTCTTGATAAGTATTTTGATATTGAAAACCGGCGATACGATGATCTGAAACCCAGTGGTTACACCGTTGATTCTTTAGTATGTGCTTTATCCTGCTTTTTTGCCGAGTCTTCTCTCGAAGAGGCCGTGGTGAGTGCTGTTAACTTGGGTGGCGATACTGATACTATTGGGGCAATAACTGGCGGTCTTGCCGGAGTATATTGTGGTTTCGAATCTATACCTGATAGATGGTTGGCGGAGTTTTCTGCTGAACAGATTAATCGGTTGGATAGCGTTGCTGGGGGGTTTAGGAAGGTAGTTCTTATTTGATAATGAGGTTTGCCGATGACAGTAGGAACGGACTATAAATACATTATACGCTTGCCTTTTGGAACCTACTGGCGACATTAGTTGCCCTGATAAGTCTTTTTGTCGAAACTCGATTAATGAATCCGATTCAGTGCAGGTTGAATAGTGGACAAGGGGAGAATTATTACTAATAAATTGGTCTGGAGGAGCACAGTGGGCACACACTACCTTTTTACATGTCCAAATTGTGTTTATGAAACTGAAGTTTCCGGTGGAAATGATGTTGGGATGGCCTGTGCGACAAGTACAATACTGTGTAAAACTTGTAAGGAACTCTTTGATATTGAAACCTCTACAGAACCTTGGCTGGCAATAGAAAGAGATTGGAAACCAGAAAAATATAGCTGTCCTAACTCACCTGACCATCCTTGCCGCTTATGGAAACACCCTGGACCATGTCCAAGGTGTGGCGTGAGCATGAAAAAGGTTGAGGCTACTTTGAATTGGGATTAAGTAAAAATGAAAAAACAGGGAAAGGCAACAGTAAAGGGTAATGCTCTCTTGAAACGTATCTTACAAAGATTTGGATTATTAAGCTTGGTGATTGTAATAATTTTTGCCGTTGGTGCTTGTAGTAAAGGGGTAAGCGACAAAGAATTCGACGAGATTATTAATAATTCAAAAGGGGAACTTTCACTAAATTATACAGGTGATGTTCGTTTGGAATATAAAATGTGGGATCAAATTCACGTTATGGCTTCGGATTACCGAATAAAACAATCTCTTCTTAAGTATATTACAACGGTGGAAAAGTGGAGACTTCACCAGAGCTGCTCACGACCATAATGTTGTTTGGGGATATTTACATGGAAATATCGGCAGGGCAAAGGGTGTTGATTGGAATGCCGTTCCCGAATGGGCAGCAAAAGATGAAAAATATGAAAACAATAATTTAGTCCGTGCCAGTTAATGCATTAAACCAGTCTTGTCCTAGCCATTACCGTTGGATTTTTTCTTAAATGTGACATGATGCTGTCATACCGGTATGTAAAGATAATATTAGTCGGCATTGTCTGCAGCATATATATTTTAATAAAAGGGGGTGGAAAGTTGGATAACGATAAACAAGAGTTTGATTCGCTTAAAGAAACAGAAACGGTAAAAAACAACAGTACGGAAGATAACACCCAAGAGGAAAAGCCCCAAGGACATAAAAGAAAACTCACTATATTATTAAGTCTAGTTTTAGTCGCCCTAGTGGCCTGGCAGGGAATAAGCAGCATCATGTTTAACGAGGAAACCCAAACCCTCCAATCCGAATCAAATAATTTGCAAGGACAATTGGACAAAATGAACGGCATGCATAGTTTTACTTTAGTTCAATTAGTTGACCAAATAAAAGATATCCAGAAGAATAACGATAACCTCCTTGGAGATTACCGGGAGCTCATTCACCAATATCGATTTACTCTTTCGTTTTTAAGATCCAGTTTATTGCCGGAAACTTTAGAATCAAGAAATGAAAAACTCTGCAGTTTAACCAAAGACGGCAATCAACTATTGTCACTTGTCCAGAGAAGTGAGCAGATTGATAAGGATGTTGCGGCTGTCATGTCTTCCAATTCAATGACATGGGACACAGCATTCGGTAAAATGGATAATATTCTTATAAAAAGTTCGGACCTTAAATCAGATGCAGTTAGACTAGTGATGCCTGAGCAGTTGAAATTTTACCATGAAACCTTTACAGAAGCTTTGTCAGAGAAAGATTTATACCTGGCCGGACTTAATGACTATTTACATTCAGACTTCAATGCCTACAATAATGCAAATATAGCCGTTTCCACGTATAATAATGCATACTTTTACTGGGAAGTAGATCAAGCCGTCTCTTATGCCAATGAGGCAGAAAAATACCGTAGCCAGGCAGAATACCAATTAGCTGAGGCTGCAAGTCATTGGGAACGCTATATGAAGCTGAAAGAGAAGATAAAGGGCGTGGATGGCGAAAGTATTTGATATAGAGGTAAAGAGGTAAGAGAGATAGGAGAGGTTTTTTATAAACGGAGCCATATATGTCATAAAAGATAATGAAGAGTTGGTTGAGATGTCACAGACAGAGTATGATTCAGAAGATTTGCTTCAGGCCCTTCTCGCTAAATATCCTAACTTATTAGCCGGTGAACAAATGGATAGTACTTCACCAAGAAGGTGGTTACTTATTACTCGTGAAGCCGCGGTACCGGATCAAGAAGACGGATCTCGCCGTTGGTTAATTGACCACCTGTTTTTGGACCAAGATGCTATCCCAACCCTAGTAGAAGTAAAACGCAGTAGCGACACGCGTCTAAGGCGGGAAGTCATTGGGCAGATGCTTGATTATGCAGCTAACGCCGTTCTGTACTGGCCTATGGAAACAATCAGGGCTCAGTACGAAGCAAACTGTGAAAAACAAGGTCTTGACCCCGAACAGGTTCTTATTGATTTCCTAGGTGACAATGATGACCAGGATTCATTCTGGCAAAAAGCCAAGACTAATCTGCAAGCCGGTAGGATACGCATGGTATTTGTGGCAGATAACATACCTTCTGAGCTAAGGCGTGTGGTTGAATTCTTGAATTCACAGATGGACCCTGCGGAAGTGCTGGCTGTGGAGATTAGACAATATGTTGGCCAAGGTCTAAAAACTCTTGTGCCGAGAGTAATGGGACAAACAGCAGAAGCTCAGCGCAAAAAGCATCAAGTTTCCCGTGAGTCTAAGCAGTGGGATGAGCAGTCGTTCTTTAAAGAGTTGAAATTAAAAAAGGGGCAGGATGTTGCTGTTACAGCTAGGAAACTGCTTGATTGGGCTAAGTCTTCTCTAAACCGTATCTGGTGGGGAAAGGGAGCAATAGATGGTTCGTTCTTCCCAATGTTAGACTATAACGACGCAAGCCACTCAACGTTTGCACTATGGACTTATGGACGAGTTGAAATCCAGTTCCAATGGATGAAGGAAAGAACGCCTTTCGACGATGAATCTTTGCGTCTTAAACTATTAGGGTTATTAAATGATATTCCAGGTGTTGATATATCCCGGGATTCGATAACCAAACGTCCAGGTATTCCTCTTTCGGCCTTAGCAGATGAAGAGTCATTGACGAAATTTACGGATGCTTTTGACTGGGTGATTGATGAAATGAAACAGGGCCAATTCGGGAAGGAAAATTAATTTGACCTAATGAAATGCGAAAAAGACGTGTAAGGTCCGGCTAAATAACTAAAGATAGAATGTAAAGCTCTGATCTGAAAGATTGAATTTAAAGGTAGTTAGTGTAGGAGAGATATTTTTCATGAAGTTTCTTGAGCTGAGTACTACGTGCAGTAAATACCATATTTTTGTAGAAAGAAAAGAAAAATATCAGGGCAACGTGTTCATAACATCACCATGTTCACGCTGCCCTATTTTAAGGTCTACGCTTCCAGAGGCCTATGGCAAGTTCTTAAGATTAAGTAAACACATACTTCGTACGAAGGTTTGGTTCCCGGTTTCAGTGGGGGAATGATATTTCCATTTTAGGCCTTATTACCATGCTTAACCCGGGTAAATCAGAATTGTGATGTAGAGGTATTAGAGATATTTTATCCATAAATGGAGGGAGGATAATTATGGCCAAATGTCTATGTGGGTGTAGACAAGAAGTCACACGAAAAAGTCGATTCATACAAGGGCATGATCAGAAACTTAGGACTTGTTTCGAAAAAAGTATTGGCGGCGCTGACAATCTGATAAAACTAAAGCGTATCGTTGATAAAATTGGTTACGAAAAGGTTTTTGCTCTGTTAAAAAATAATAGATAACCTCTGATTAACCTTTAAGGGAGGAAAGAAGACTTGGATGCCATCCGTCATTTAGCCAAAACCTTTAGCCGGTATAATATATATCCCAGCCAACTATTTAACGAGATAAGCCCGCTCAGAGTGTTTCAACGCCTTTATCCAGATAACCCTTACTCCCAGCAAGCTAGAAAATAAGGAAAACGAAGATGAAACAATGGGGGAAGATGATTCATCGCAACAAACGCCAATAAAGTACGGTCACCAGTTAGCAGATCAATATTGTGGAATTATGTGCGGGAAATGGGCATTAACTGAGAATGGAAAAACTGAACTAGCCAATTCTGATACCAAAGTTCTTCTTTATATTAATGCTCATTATGAATTGCCAGAAGCTGACCTTAGGGAGGCTATTAATGCCATCGAAAAAAGAATGAAAAAACATTGCGTTCAAAAAGGTATGGAGTGCCAAATTAACGCGGAAAATTATATTTTCTGGATAGGGTGGAGAGATTTATACAACATCATTAAGGATAGCCACTCTAAATATACATGCGGGGAATTAAACTACCTTATTGATTTAGAAGAGTTATTAGAAATTAGAGATTTTACAGCCATTCCAACCTTCATTTACTGACCTAGTAGGGGTAGAATCATATGAACCATTAGTGGATGGATTCCCTAAGGAGACCAGTGTTGCTGAAAAGAATTTATGGTCGGAATTAATTAATTATTGATAACATTTAATAATTTAACAAAAACCTCGGCAAAATAGTATTATTCGCAGAACTAAGGAGGTGGGCATGCTGGACATAGTAAAAATAAGAGCCAGCATGGAAAAGGTAAAACGCTTAAGCCAACCTGTTAGAAAAAAGCAAAAGAGCGTAAATGTTAGTGATATATGGCACAGGTGGGATCTTCTTGTAATGAAATATGACACGAGGGAGGTTATTTTAGCTCTTCTTAATTTTGTTCATGATACTGACTTGCAATCAGTCCTTCATTCTACTTTAAAACATATTGAAAAAGGCATCAGTGAAATTGAACAGATGATGGTTGAGTACGCTGTACCTCTTCCTCCAAGGCCACCTGAGACTGGTAATGTTTCTAACAACCTGGAAATAATCACTGATGACTATATTTTTAATACCATACTGGATTTAATTAAAGAAATGATGCCCGTCCTTACTACGGGCTTTAACAACAGCACTTCGCCAACAGCTAGAATGTTTTTTAAAGATCACATAACCGGACAAATGGTATTAATTGACAACCTTATGACATACGGTGAACTTAAGGGTTACCTGATTCCCTTGGCTAGATATGCGCCTTAGAGTGTGAAAATAAAAAACATAAAAGCTTGGGGTGGAACATATTGAAAATTACTAAATGGTATCATAAGGCTGGAAATATTGGAAAGGCAGTTGTGCAAAAACAAAAAGAGATAAGTGTAAGTGAAGTGTGGCATATTCAGGGGCACCTTTCAATGAGATATAAAGTCCTTGAAAATACAAATATACTAAAAAATTTTGCACAAGATCCGGATTTGAATGTGATACTTGACCAGGGCGTTAAGGTTTTGCAGGAACAGATCAAAACATTAGATGGAATGATGAAAGAATATGGAATCCCTTTTCCTATAAAGCCTCCTTATGAATCAAAAAGTAATGCCGACATTGAAATTTTTACAGACAGATATATTTTTAGGCGAATATTGATGGGGATTCAGTCCTTTATTCCTATTCATGCTACAGCTTTTACCCAAAGCACTTTACCAGAGATAAGAGAGCAATTTAAATCCTTTTTACTTCAAGAGATAGATCTGTTTGATAAGCTTGTTGAATACGGTAAATTAAAAGGTTTTGAAGTAATGCCTCCCAAGTATCGAAACTAGTTCTTTACGTTATGAAAATATAGTGGGAGGTTTTAAGGCAAAAACACGTTAACGTCATTACCCCTCTTTAGCTGTTCAGCTAATTCACTTGCAAGGTCATTTAGCTCTCCCTAACTCCGCATTAGCCCTACGAGCAACAAGCGGGCGCTGGTCCGCTGTATCGAAAAACCGATCCAGCAAAGCTTGTAGGCCATCTTCTTTGTTGAGATATTCCGCCATACGCTAATTTATATTATTTACCTTTCAGGTATTCAGTTATACAATATAAGAAAGACTTTGCCATGGCCAACCTGGAGACTACACTCTCCGGTAAGGATAGAACTTACAAGATGTTAACGCTCATCTAGAGGATCCCTTATAATTACCCATAGGCTTTACTATAAACTTATTAAGTGAGGGTGCAAGCATGGTCGATTACCTGATGCGTACTAATGTAACAAATTTACAAAAACCCGGTAAGATTATCGAAGTGGATGTGGCCGGTTCTGCCTTTAAAATTTTAATAACCCCACTAATAGAAGGGACCATTGCAGGTGCTACAGAGGAGTATTCACTGGTTACTCTTTTACAAAAACCGTGGTATTCGTACCCTTTTAGAATTCCTTTACCCGAATATATAGGTGACGATTATATTTTGGAGAAGCTGTTTTGCCGCGACAGGTCTAAGGTGAAAGAGGCAAAAAAGCTTTGTTACTTGTTAAAGAAGATTAAGCTTTAACATAATGAGAAATGCTCTCCGTTATGACAATCATGGTTAAAACTACAATAATTAAAGCAGAGGTGTTTAACTTGGCTAAAAGTAGTAAGCAGGAAGTTACACTAACTCCTTCCGGGCATGAAGCTGACAAAGAACTGGAGCGGGTGCCTATTAAAGTTTCCCCCTCGTTACAGGCATTAATTGCAAATCAAATAGATTTAATAGATATGCTCGAAGGAAAGACAGAACAAAGCCCTATCTTCGTGGAGCAACATAAAGTTGAGATGTCAAAGGTGGAAGAAGAAATAGCCGGCGCCTTTTCAAACTACGTCAAGAAAAAAGAACAGGCGAAAGAGCGGCGGTTGCAAAAAAAGAAGGAACAGGAAGAGGCAAAGGCAGCAGTTTCAGAAGAAGAGTTCATTCCGTCAACTGACGAGGGAATAGTTTCATCATTCCGCGCAGGTGAAAATGTAAATACATTTTCACCTGAAAAAGCAACCACACCATCATCATCCGCCCATACCCCGGGCCCTGAAAACGGAGAATTTGAAAAAGAACAGCTATACAGCCAAGAAGCTAACTTTGACTTTAGTATGATAACAGGTAATACCGGTCCCGGCAATGCGACTTCAGGTTTGCCCTCCGCAAAATACATAACTAAAACTGAATCAGAGCCGGCAGAAAAAAGTCCTGAAGTAGATATCAGGAGGGTAGCTATTGGGGCTTCTATAAATGCACTCAAAAAGCTGCTTGATCGTGAACTTACCGAACAAGAAATATTATCCATTGAGGCTCAGGTGGATTTCTATCTAAAATAGTATAGAACTCATTTCAAGTTAAAATACCAGGCGAGGTCCTTTGTACCGTCATGCAGTAAAAGATAATACTCTTCAACGTCCTTTTCAACCTTAAATAACAGGTAAAGCGATGCCATGTTCCTGGGCACTTCATCTTTCGAAATGCGGGTTGCTTGAGTAATGTACTCTTCCTTGACCTCCAGGGGGACATAACTTATTCCACTTGCATCGATCAACTCAAAGTCTTTTATGTCTGGCGTAAAATTATCAGTAAAAACCGGTACTATTAAAAACACTTTTCCGGCTTCAACCATAACACGATTATTATTACCGATAACTAAATCCTCAATTAATATGGTACGGTCGGAAAGACCGGCTTTTATTCTACCGTTTTGTGCAGCGACCATTTGGCCTGACAATTTGTATGACTTGGGTAGAGGGGTCTTGGGGGTAGGAACATCTGTGTTCCCTTGTGTCAACAACCAATAAAAAATGAAAAATAAGCCTGGTCCAATAAAAAGCATTACCATCCATTTACGCATTAATATTCCCCTCCAATTTACCGTTCAAGTAAACATACCCGCTGCATACCTCGAATGTCAAGTCTGCAAAAATATTTAGCATAATTTATTTAGTACAGTGCCAAACTATAGTTGCCAAAATATAGTTGGAGGTGTTTTTCAATGAAAATGGAAGTAGACCAGGATCTTTGTATTAGCTGCGGGGCCTGCGTGGATACTTGTCCGGAAGTTTTTGACTGGAACGACCAAGAAAAGGCCCAGGCAACTGTGGATGATATTCCAAACAATCTTGAAGATCAGGCTCAAGAAGCGATGGAAAGCTGTCCCACCGACGCTATTTCTGAGGTCTCATAAAGCACGTGGATAATAAAGAAAAGGAACAAAAATTAAACATCAATGCCAACTCGTCGGGATTTCTGGAAATGGCCGAATATTTTAATAAGGTGGAAGAGGTGCGATCCAAAAATAAGAAAACAAAAAAAGATAAAGATCAGCGGGTACGGTGATGAAACCGTACCCGCTTTATCTTTATATAAAAAATTTATCATTAAATTGCTGGTCTTAAAGGATCAAAAACGTTAAAATGTTTAAAGACATCCTTTATTTGGAGGAACACATACCTACTATGCGACATTTTTGGTTCTTATTAATAGCATGCTTTATCTCCATTTTGACATGCCAGCCGGCAGCGGCCAATAATTATAATGTTCCCGCCCCTGTGGCACCGTCCGGTGGCGTTTCCGCGCCGTTTACACCTGCATATCAAGATCAAGCCGGCCGGGCTGTCATTATCATAGCGGACCGGACAAGTATTGATGACTGGGCAAATACAGACTTGCCCAACTTGCAATCGCTGGCCGAGAATTACACAGTTGGCCTAATGAACTGTAGAACCGGCGGCAGAGACATTCCTGCAAATACGCATTTGACCATCGGTTCTGGCGTTCCGCTGCTCGCTCCAGGAACGGCAGATTCTGCATTTCCCGCCCAAAGCATACTTCAAGGAGGGCTGGCCCGGAATATTTACAAACAAAGAACAGGAAAATTACCTCCGGCAGACTCCATTGTACACCTTGACATCGCCAAACTACTTTATTTAAATAATGATTCCCCTTACGCTATAGAACCCGGTACTCTTGGTAAAACAGTAAACCAGGCCGGAATAAAAACAGCAGTTCTCGGAAATTCCGACAGTATGGAAGGACTGCAGCGCCAGGCTACTCTTCTGGCGATGGACGACAAAGGAATTGTTGACACCGGTATGATCGACAAAAGCGCACTTCTGAAGGATAATGACTTCCCCGGGGGATATAGAACAAACTACGCCACCATTCTTAATCAATTTAAATCGTTACCCCGGGATGTTCGCCTCGTGGTTATTGATATAGGTGACCTTTCCCGCATTGAAGATGCGGGAAATAATGTATTTGAATCCTTAATACCGGAGTTAAGAGAGACATCAATGCTACGTATGGATAGATTTTTAGGCCGGATTATTGAGCATCTTGACCTAAAGCAGGACCTATTAACAATTATTTCACCCACACCCGGTGGAAATACGGTTAAAGGCAATAACCTGTTAACTCCGGTTATTCTGGCTGGTAACGGCATCAAAGACGGTCTTATTTTTTCTCCAACAACAAAGCGCCCCGGTATCATGCGAAACACTGACCTAATGCCTACAATTCTGGAACTTATGGACATTGACGCTCCGTCCGGCATAACAGGTCAGGCCGTCCAAATTATGCCGGTTGGATATTCATTGTCGGCCCTTGCCGGTTTGCAGGAACAACTGGTTTTAATTTATGACTGGCGAAGGCCAATTTTACAAACCTATGTATCTATTCAACTGATTTTACTGGGAGCATCCCTAATATTCATCTTTTGGAAAAAATCTTTGGCATTAAATATCTTAAAGCCGGTAATGTTAGCAGTTATATCTTTCCCGGTTGCCACACTGCTGCTGTCCTTGTTTCCAACACCGTCACCCTTTTTTCTAATTGCTTTACTACTGGCAATTATTTCGATTCTTATGGTTATCGCTGTACAATTGGGGCGTTTAGGGAACCTGATGCCTTTTATCTTTATCACCGGTTTGACCAGCTTATTAATATTAATTGATCTTATGTCGGGAGCTCCTTTACAAAAAACATCTTTACTCGGATACGACCCTATAGTGGGAGCAAGGTTCTACGGATTGGGTAATGAGTACATGGGAATTCTAATCGGGTCTACACTAATCGCTACCACATCTTTGTTTACCCAGTTTGCCAAATACAGACGGCCACTACTGGTTGCAGTATGCCTGTATTTTATACTTGCCGCATATGTAATTGCCGCACCACACCTTGGTACAAACGTAGGCGGCACCATAGCGTCGGTAGGCGCCTTTTTGGTAACTGCCCTTCTGCTGATGAATGTAAAAATTAGCCTGCGTTCAATACTTCTGGTTTGTTTAGGAGTAGTACTAGTAGTACTTGGCTTTATCTTATATGACTTCAGTAGACCTGTTGCCATGCAATCGCATATAGGCCGCACTGCAACCCTTATCATTTCCGGTGGAGCAGATGAAATTATAAATATTATTTCACGGAAAGTATCTATGAATATTAAATTAATACGTTATACCATTTGGAGCCGGGTTTTCCTAGCCAGCCTGGGTTGCCTCGCCCTGCTTTTCTATCGACCCAGTGGTATCATGCAATTGATCCGTCAAAAGCACCCTCTTTTGTACAAAGGCTTGGCCGGGGTACTTGTCGGGAGCATTTTAGCTTTTGTGTTTAACGATTCCGGTGTAGTCGCCGCGGCAACCGCTATGATCTTTGTAGTATATCCCATGATATACTTGGTACTTCAAAACATTTCTGCGAAGGAAGGATAATATGTTAATCGGAAGGTTCAGCTTTAATGGTAAGCGGTTTTACGGAAACTTAGACCTTAATGAGCAAAAAATCTACGAATTAAAAACTCCATATGATTTACAAAGCTTGACAGGAAATTTCTTCTTACCGGAAGAAATTGAAATAAAGCCCCCATGCCTGCCTACAAAAGTTATTTGCGTGGGGTTAAATTACCGTGACCATGCCGAAGAATTCTCATTACCCGTTCCTGAAGAACCCATACTCTTTTTAAAGCCCCCCTCGGCAATAACCGGCCATGAAATGTCGGTGGTTTACCCTGCCATGAGCAAGCAGGTTGATTACGAGGCTGAATTAGCAGTGGTAATAGCCAAAGAGGCAAAAAACATACCCTTAAAAAAAACTCCAGAGCATATTTTAGGTTTAACTTGTGCCAACGATATTACCGCCAGAGATCTACAGACAAAAGACGGGCAGTGGACCCGAGCTAAATCCTTTGACACTTTTTCACCATTGGGACCGTACATTAATACTGAATTAGATCCTTCAAACCTGCATATCAACCTACAAGTTAACGGTGAAGTACGACAAAAATCAAATACTGAAAACCTCATATTCAGCGTTTACGAACTGGTGAGTTTTATTTCGCATATAATGACATTATTACCGGGTGACGTTATTCTTACCGGTACACCTTCGGGTGTAGGACCACTACATGTGGGAGATGAAGTAACCGTTTTTATTGAAGGAATAGGCGCTTTAAACAACCATGTAATTGCATGAATTATGGTGAATATGCTCATAATACAGAGTAATATTGTATTCATCTACTCTAATCAGCTAAAGTCTAATGTTTTATTGACAATCTTAGAGATTGTGTTAAAATTGACGTTGATTGGAATCGGCCAATCTATTTTAAACAGGGGGGATACTATTCCCAATAATTAAAAAAAGGGGGAGATACCTAATATGAAAAATTTGGGCCGCCATGTTTTAGCTGAAATTTATGGATGTGACTTCGATATATTGAATAACATCCAGAAAGTGGAACGCATTATGATTAATGCTGCGCTTGAAGCCGGCGCCGAAGTAAGAGAATTTGTCTTCCATAAATTCAGCCCGCAAGGAATAAGCGGTGTGGTGGTTATTTCCGAATCCCACCTGGCCATTCACACGTGGCCCGAGCTTGGGTATGCTGCAGTAGACGTATTTACTTGCGGTGATAAGGTGGATCCCTGGGACGCTTGCAATTATCTCACAGAACATTTTGATGCCAAGCAGATTTCTGCTACGGAATCTAAACGAGGAATTCCAAATGAAGCTAAGCAGAAGTCAGTAGTTAATATGTAGGGGGGATATTTATCTTTAGTGAGATAGGGAAAGGTTAGCATGGCCTTGCAATGGAACTAAGCAATTGCAAGGCCATTGCTTTTTTTATGCCCCCAGAAGGAAATCCCTTTAATATCCCGAATATAATTAAGGTTAAAACGATGGGAGGGCAAGGAAAAATGTCGATATTTCAACCAATTACTAAAGAGCTGGAAGCAGTTAAAACTATGTTGCAAAAAGAATACATAATAAAGGCCGGCCACCTGAATTCTTTTGCCCACCTGGAAACTACTTCCCTTAATTCAATAATCCGTCCTGCCACGGTAATCCTGTCGGGCAGGCTCTTTAATTATATAAGTAACCAGGTCATAGCACTGGCGGCTGTAGTGCAATTCATCTACATGGCTTCTAATATTCATTTCCGAATCACCGAGGACCAGAAAGAAGACAAAGGCCCTAAAGACGGAAGTCAATTTCCGGTGCTGGTAGGGGACTATTTATACGGAAAATTTTTCACTTCACTTTGTAACGCGGAACTAGCAAAATATCTTGGTCCCTTATCGCAAGTGATCTGCTCAATACACGAAGGGGGCATATTAAGGCGGAAAGTCTCGAACCCCTATAGTAATAGAAATAGTAATGAAAATAAAATAATCTCTCTACAGCAAGAAATTACATACAAGGAAACAGGTACCCTCTTTGAAACCGGCTGCAGAATATCTTCAGAGCTTGCCGGCACCAGTCCTGAGGATCAATTAAATATTCAGGATTTTGCTAGGGAACTTGGTACGGCCTACGGGTTAATAGAAAACAGAGTTGACGCAAACAACATAGTATTACACATAGAAAAGGCCGGTCTTTCATTAAATAAACTTCCCCAGAATAAGTACCACCAAATATTACGAAACCTTTTAGATCAGTTGCAAAAAGATATGCCCAACATAGTCAAACAAAACGCAATTGGCAGCTGAAAGGAGCAAAAAGTAAATGGAAATCCCACCCCAATACAGAAACAAGGAACAATATGTCCATGCTATTTTCTCTTCTATTGCCCACCGTTATGACCTCCTTAACACTACTTTAAGCCTAAACAGGGATAAGTATTGGAGGCGTTTTGCGGTAGAAAAGACCGGGCTCACCGCAGGAGGATCAGCCCTTGATATCTGCTGCGGGACAGGCATGTTAACTATGGAACTGGCAAAGACAGGTGGTTCCAAGGGAACAATAGTTGGACTGGACTTTTGCGAAAATATGTTAGCAAAAGCCCATGAGAATATATCGAAATTCCCTTTAAGGGATTGTATCGAATTAGTTCAGGGTAATGCTATCCAGTTACCTTTTGCTGATAACACCTTCGACTGTGCCACCATTGGATTTGCGTTACGCAACGTGCCCGATGTAGAAAAAACTATCAATGAAATGAAAAGGGTTGTCAAACCAGGTGGGAAAGTTGTATCTCTCGAACTTTCCAAACCCAGTGTACCGGTTTTTAAACAGGTTTATTATTTGTATTTTAATCGTTTAGTACCGCTATTGGGGAAATTAGGCATTGGCCAGAACGGGCCTTATAGTTACCTTCCCAATTCCGTTAAGATATTCCCGCACCAAAAAGAAATCAGAAATCTTTTTGCCCGGCTCCAATTGTTGGACGCCGTTTACTTCGAACTTACCGGTGGGATTGCCACTGTTCACGTAGGGACAAAGCCAACGAACCAATAATAATGAAAGAAGGTACTTCCATTGGCACACAAAGATCTACGCGATTTCATTGCAGCTTTGGAGAAACAAAATTTGTTAAGGCGTATAAAGGTGGAAGTAGATCCAAAATTCGAAATTACGGAAATTACGGACCGGGTAAGCAAGTCAGGTGGCCCTGCCCTGCTTTTTGAAAACGTTAAGGGATACGACATGCCCGTGCTGACCAACGTTTTCGGCTCAATGAAAAGTATGGCCATGGCCTTAAATGTGAATAACCTGGACGAAATTGGCGCTGAATTGATGAGCTACCTGCAGCCGCCGGAGATACCCTCGTCTTTTATGGATAAATTAAAAGCACTACCCAAATTAGCACAAATATCTTCCTTTATGCCCAAAATTGTGAAGAGCGGGCCCTGTAAGGAAGTAGTTGTTACGGATAACCCTTCCTTAGACAAACTGCCTGTACTAACTTGCTGGCCCATGGATGGGGGACCATTTGTGACGCTACCACTGGTTTTCACAAAAGATCCGGAAACAGGGCGCCGTAATGTAGGTATGTACAGAATGCAGATTTTTGACAGCTGCACCACAGGGATGCACTGGCATATACACAAAGGGGCCGCTGAGCATTACAGAAAAATAGGAGAGAAGATGCCGGTAGCGGTAGCTATAGGAGGCGATCCGGCCAGCATTTACTCGGCAACGGCACCTCTGCCACCTGGAATTGACGAGATTTTGTTTGCCGGTTTTCTCCGCAAAGAGCCGGTGGAAATGGTTAAATGTGAAACCGTTGAGATGGAAGTGCCGGCTCACTCCGAAATAGTTTTGGAGGGATATGTAGATCCTGATGAAACTCGATTGGAGGGCCCTTTTGGTGACCATACAGGCTATTATTCACTTGCGGACCAATATCCCGTTTTCCATTTGACCTGCATTACGCACCGCAAAAAGCCTATCTACCCAGCTACAATTGTAGGGCGCCCACCCATGGAAGATGCATACATGGGTAAGGCTACCGAACGTATTTTTTTACCGCTGATGCAATTGCAACTCCCCGAGGTCAAGGACATCAACATGCCTCCGGAAGGAGTTTTTCATAATTGTGTTATTGTATCTATTCGAAAAACATACCCCGGACAAGCTCAAAAGGTAATGTCCGCCCTTTGGGGGCTGGGTCTTATGATGCTCGCTAAATTAATAATTGTAGTGGATGAAAACGTTGACGTACAAAACCTTTCCGAGGTAATGTGGCGCGTCTTTAATAATATAGATCCGGAAAGAGACACAACCATCGTAAAAGGTCCTTTGGATGCACTGGATCATTCGTCCCCCCTGCCCAATTTCGGAAGTAAAATGGGGATCGACGCCACACAAAAGTGGCCGTCTGAAGGGCACACCAGGGATTGGCCTGATGATATAACCATGACCGAGGATGTAAAGCACCTGGTGGACAGGAAGTGGAAGCAATATGGTATTAAATAAGTTCAAATTATTTCTGCAAATGATTAAGTTCGAGCACACTGTTTTTGCTCTGCCTTTTGCTTACGTAGGAGCCTTACTGGTGGAAAGACGTATTCCACTGACCCACGATTTGATCTGGATCACTTTAGCCATGATCGGAGCACGCACCGCAGCCATGTCTTTAAACCGTGTCATAGACAGGCATATTGATGCAAAAAACCCGCGCACGAGGGATAGAGCTATTCCGAAAAGAATTCTTTCGGTTAAAGAAGTTTTAGTTTATACATTCCTATCATTTGGATTATTGATTATATCAGCATATCAATTAAGCACTCTAGCCTTCCAACTCTTTCCTATTGCGTTGGCTTTATTAGTTCTATATTCTTATACCAAACGGTTCACATGGGCATGCCATCTTTTTCTAGGTGCGGCACTTGGTCTGGCACCGCTGGGTGCATGGATTGCTATTGCCGGTTCTTTTCACCCGGCACCCATTTTAATTAGTATTGGTGTAGCTTTTTGGGTAGCCGGTTTTGACATAATTTATGCGTGTGACGACCGGGAATTCGATCGTCAGGCAGGATTGTATTCCATCCCGGCAAAGTTCGGCATAGCTAGAGCGCTCACTATTTCATCCGCATGTCATATTGTGGCCCCGGTGCTGTTCTTGTTGGCTGGTATTCTTTTAAATCTTGGCCCGGCATATATGTTAGGAATTGCCATAGCCATAGGAATACTGTTTTATCAGCACAGGTTAATTTCACCTCAAGACATGAGCAGGGCTGGGCTGGCATTCTTTAACCTGAACGGAATATTAAGCATTTTAGTATTTTTATGTACGTTAGTGGAAGTATTATAAGTTTAATAAGGAGAGTTACGGCTATGTGGGTTTCGGAAAGCTTCAAAAATATTGCATCTAAGGTGGAGAACGGAGAAAGGCTGAGCCGGGAGGACGGCATAAGACTCTTAAAGTCAGACGATCTTTTAACTATCGGCTCCTTGGCCAACATAGTAAGGGAACGCAAAAATGGCAATAAAACATATTTTATTGTTAACCGACATATAAACCATACCAATATATGTATAAACCAATGTCACTTCTGTGCTTTTGGGAGAGACAAATCAGCTGACGGTGCTTACGTCATGAGCCTAGACGAAATTGAGACTAAAGCCCTGGCATCTGATAACGATAGAATATCTGAAATTCACATAGTCGGGGGACTGAATCCTGACTTACCTATCGATTACTATGTTGAAATGCTCCGGCGGGTGCGAAAAGTTCAGCCGGGTGCAATTATTCAATCCTTCACTGCGGTGGAAATAGATTACCTCGCCGAACTCCACAAGATATCCATTAAGGAAGTACTTACCACGCTTAAGGAGGCGGGGTTAGACTCCCTTCCCGGCGGGGGAGCAGAAATCTTCGCTCCCCGGGTGAGGGAAAAAATCTGTCCCAATAAAATCAGCGGCGAAAAATGGTTAGAAGTACACCGGTGTGCGCATGAAATTGGCATGCAAACCAACGCCACCATGCTTTATGGGCATGTTGAGGCCATTGCAGACCGGATTGATCATTTAATACAATTGCGCGAGTTACAAGATCGTACCGATGGCTTTCTTACTTTTATCCCTCTGGCTTTTCATCCTAAAAATACCCCCATGCAATCCATGGGGCTGTCCAATACCACAGGTTATGATGATTTGAAGATGCTGGCAATCTCTCGTCTTATGCTGGACAACTTTGATCATATAAAAGCTTTCTGGATTATGATTGGTCCCAAACTGGCGCAGGTTTCCCTATCCTTTGGTGTTGATGACTTGGACGGAACAGTGGTGGAAGAAAAAATCGCTCATGATGCCGGAGCGCAAACTGGCCAGTATTTATCAAAAAAAGAATTAATCAATATGGTCAAGGCCGCCGGACGTATACCAATACAAAGGGACACCCTTTACAAAGTTGTTGAGGAGGGTTTTTAAGTGCCCAGAATAAAAGTGGGGCAAGTTGACTACCTTAATTGCCTACCTGTTTACCATGCGTTGGAGGAAAACCTCTTACCGCATTCTTGTACCATAGTGAAAGGCACCCCAACCTGTCTGAACAGTATGTTTTTAAACGAACAGCTGGCGGTTACTCCCATTTCTTCTATTGAATATGCGCGAAACAGTGACAACTGTATTATTCTGCCTGATATGTCTATCAGTGCTGACGGGAAGGTAGCAAGTATCCTTTTGTTCAGTAAAATTCCGGTAACTGAATTAGACAGAAAAAAGGTATGTTTGACATCGTCTTCTGCCACTTCCGTGGCATTGCTGAAAATCCTTTTTGAACATTACTATCATGTTGATGCCTCCTTTGAAACCACTGCCCCGAACCTCGAATCCATGCTGCAATCCGGAGACGGTGCATTACTTATTGGCGATGACGCCATGCTCGCTCATCAGATGGTTAATGAGCAGAAACTGCCAATTCATGTTACAGACCTGGGTGAGGCGTGGAAAGAATTTACCGGGGAAAAAATGGTGTATGCACTATGGGTGGTACAGGAATCCTTTGCCGGAAACCAACCGGATACTGTAAACGAGATTACAAGTTCCTTACAAGAATCCAGGGACATGGGCCTTAATGACTTTGCCAACTTAGTCAAAAAGGCGCATAAAAAATCAAACTTGCCTGTCCCCATATTAAAAGATTACTTTGGTACCATTGAACACAGCCTAAAAGAAGACGAAAAGAGAGCATTGATGACATTCTTTGACTATGCCTATAAAAGTGATCTAATCCAGGAACGAATTCAGCTAAAAATCTGGGGTGAAGAGGCTTAATGAACATCCAGGACACTATGGGGAAGGCCCTAAACGGGAAAAGGTTAACCCTTGAGGAAGGAACATTCCTGCTGCGGCAATCGGACTTGCTTCCCCTGGGGCGTGCGGCCAACCTGGTAAGGGAAAAGCTGCACCCGCAAAAAAGGGTAACTTTTGTTATAGATCGCAACATAAATTATACCAATATTTGTTCATGCTGTTGCAAATTCTGTGCTTTTTACCGCTCTGCGCGTGCCCCTGAAGCTTACGTAATTACACGCCCAGAACTATTCCAAAAGATTGATGAGACTATCCAAGTAGGCGGGACGGAACTTCTTATTCAAGGAGGTCTGCATCCCGAATTTGGCATTGAATTTTACGAAGATCTGCTAAGAGACATTAAAAGCCGCTACCAAATACACATCCACTCTTTTTCACCTCCCGAGATAATTAATATGTCCCGAATATCGGGCATTAGCCCGGAAGCAGCCCTATCCCGCTTGAAAGAAGCAGGCTTGGATTCATTACCCGGTGGAGGGGCGGAGATTTTGGTGGACAGGGTAAGGAAAATAATCAGCCCTAATAAGATTTCCTGGTCTTTGTGGATGCAGGTTATGGATATTGCCCACCAATTAGGGATGAAAACTACAGCTACAATGATGTTCGGACATGTGGAAACTCCGGAAGAAAGGGTTAAGCACATGATCCGGGTACGTGAGCAGCAGGACCTCACCGGCGGCTTTACCGCTTTTATTCCCTGGACCTTTCAACCTCAAAACACCAATTTGCGTGGTAATACCGCAACAGCGATGGAATACTTGAAGACCCTGGCCGTTTCCAGACTATTGGTTGATAATGTGCCCAACATACAAACATCTTGGGTAACTCAGGGGGCGAAAATAGCTCAGGTTGCCTTGTCTTTTGGGGCTAACGATTTTGGCAGCACCATGTTGGAGGAAAATGTAGTCCGTGCCGCCGGAGTTAACAACAGAGTGCCCATGAAAGAAATACTAAGATGTATAAAGAACGCAGGCTTTGAACCGGCACAACGGTCCACTGATTACAGTATCTTAAAGTTGTTCAGCTAAAAAAAAAGCGCGCAAAAATCAGTTCCCTTAGCGCGCTTTCCTACCTTCTTCATGTATTCTCTACAATAACTTTTCACTACGCTGTTGAGCTTCCTCCAAAAGAATACCGGTTTCACTACAGATACGCAGCAAGTCATCCTTTAGTGTACTTTGCGAATGGTCAATCATTTGTCCCATCTTCATCATGCAGTCTTGGGCATTACGAATACAGTTTTGCAGTTCAGCGCGGTCACTTGTATTTACCAACTATAATCTACCTCCCCAAAAATTTGCTTATAAATATCAGTACCCAGACTCCTAATCATTTATTCACAATGAATATGGGAACAAACGCTTAACCGGTACAGTCTATAAATACAAATGATATAGGGAGTGCTGATTTTGACCAGGATAAATAATAAGTTTCTTTTGATTAGCCTTATATTAATTTTTATCATGAGCGCAGCATCTTGCGGCTCAAACCCAAAAATGTCCGCAGATAGTGGAGCAGCAGAGTCAATCACCCAAGATGAAACAATAAATAGTGCGGAGGCATCACTGCCTAACACAGACAGGAAAATCATAAAAAACGGTGAGCTGAGCATATACGTCCCGGACATAATAGATACATTAAATGATGTAGAAGAAAAAGTTAGACAGCTGGATGGTTATACCAGTGAAAGCTCTTTAAATAACAATGGAGATGGCCGTAGAAATGGACGTATAACGATAAGAATTCCAACTAAAAATTTCACGCAAATGCTGCAATGGCTGTCAAACACCGGGAAGGTGCAAAATAAAAGAATCTATACAGAAGATGTGACCGAGGAATATATTGACCTTGAAGCGCGTATCACAAACCTGAAAGCGCAGGAAAAAAGACTGCAAGAAATCCTAACCAAGGCAGAAACGGTAGAAGAAATATTGAAGGTGGAAAAAGAAATTGAAAGAGTGCGGGGAGAAATTGACTCTCTGAGCGGCAGGCTAAAATATTTACAAAATCGCCTGGCCTTTTCAACTATTAAATTAACGCTGCAAGAATCTGTGACCGCAAGCAGCACTTTGTCCACCCCTGGCTTCAATAGCTTTTTCCAACGAACAAAGGGTGCCCTCGTCAACAATACAAATACATTATTAAACGGAACCGGGAATTTCTTGATTTTCTGCATCGGGATCATACCTTTGCTGTTACCGCTGGCACTAATTGCTCTCATTTTATGGATTTTGCGAAAGAAGATTTTCAATAGTAAAAAAGATATCGAGAAATAGTTAATAAGGCCGGTTGAGCTGCAAGCTCACCGGCTATTTATCTGACATCCTTGCTTTCACTCTAATCCTAACATATAATATTTGGAAAAATAATTATTTTGCTTTGCATCTTGCTTTGCATCGTATGGAGGATACCATGAAAAGCTCTAAGCCAACGCATCACATCCGGCTTTTGCCGTCAGTTGACGAAATTATTCGAAATCAAAAGCTCCTTGAAACCTTAAATCAAAATCCACGCCATTTAGTTGTAAGGGCAACAAGGCATGTCCTGGATGAAAAACGCGGCCATATTTTAGCCGGAGCCCTAAAACCGGATAATGAAGAGGACCTTAAGGCAGGAATTATATCCGAGATTATCAAACTTGTACACAAACATAACACACCCGGCTTACGCCAGGTTATCAACGCCACAGGTGTTGTTATTCACACCAACCTGGCCAGGGCTCTGCTCAGTAAAAGTGCTTTGCAGGCCGTAGAAATGGCGGCCTCAGGTTACAGCAACTTGGAATTGGACCTTAGCACCGGCAAACGTGGATCCCGCTATGCCCCCCTAGAAGATTTGCTGGTGGAACTTACCGGTGCCGAGGCAGCACTGGTGGTAAATAATAATGCCTCCGCAGTTCTGCTTGCACTGGGCACTTTAGCCCGTGGTAAAGAAGTTATCGTTTCACGCGGCCAATTGGTTGAAATTGGCGGATCTTTTAGGATTCCTGACGTAATGGCTCAAAGTGGGGCTCAGCTGGTTGAGGTGGGCAGCACCAATAAAACATACCCCGCGGATTACCAGCAAGCCACTAACGATAATACCAGTCTTTTATTAAACGTACACACCAGCAACTACCGCATTGTAGGCTTCACCCGGGAAACTACAGTTAGGGAATTAGCAGCAGTAGGCAGGGAAATGGGGGTACCTGTAATGTCAGACCTGGGCAGTGGGTCATTGATAGATCTCTCCCGTTTCGGTCTCCCTTATGAACCCACGGTACAGGAAACCGTTGCTGCCGGCGCCGACTTAGTAACTTTTTCCGGGGATAAACTTCTGGGCGGCCCACAGGCGGGCATCCTAATAGGCAAAAAAGAAATTATCGATAAAATGAAAAAGAACCCGCTGACAAGAGCTATCCGCATAGACAAATTTACGGTTGCAGCATTGGAAGCAACGTTACGTGAATATCGTGACTCGGAAAAAGCAATAGCTAACATTCCCACATTACGTATGTTGGCTGATGGCCCTGCAGAGCTGCTCCCTCGTGCAAAATGTTTGCTAAAAAAACTGCAACAACTTAACCTGGCGGATGTAGATTTTAAACTGGTGGAAACGATCTCCAGAGTGGGTGGAGGCGCTATGCCAACCGCAGACCTTCCTTCCACCGGTGTGGAAATACTACTTCAGCAAACCAAAATTAATAATTTAGCTTCCTGTTTGCGAGATCACCTTCCGGCCGTAATAGGGCGCATTCAAAACGAAAGCCTTGTTTTGGATATGCGTACAGTCCAAGCAAAGGATATGGATCAATTGTTTAATGCTATTAGAAATTGTCTGATGAAAATATAATACATCTCCCTTCCAATAATAGCAGCTGTGCATAATAAGATAACGGAAGAAGGGGTTAGAATGAAACATTTTATAATTGGAACGGCAGGGCATGTGGATCACGGAAAAACTGTTCTAGTGGAGAAATTAACCGGAACCAATACGGATAGATTAAAGGAAGAGCAGGACAGAGGCATTTCCATAGAGCTCGGTTTCACATCCATTACACTTAATAGCGGGCAAAAGGCAAGCATTATTGATGTGCCCGGTCACGAACGGTTTATTAAAAATATGTTGGCCGGGGTGGGCGGTATTGACATGGTAATGCTGGTAATTGCAGCGGATGAAGGTGTAATGCCGCAAACCCGTGAACATCTTGATATTATTCAACTGCTACAGATAAACAAAGGCTTGGTGGTTATTACTAAGGTCGACATAGTAGATGAAGAGTTGTTGGAATTGGTAGAAGAGGATGTCCATGATTTTGTTTCTCAAACCGTACTGGCCGATGCACCAGTCGTAAAAGTTTCGGCGGTTGCCGGTCAAGGAATGGACGAACTAAAAGAAACTCTAACGCAAATAGCAGAGACAGTCCCCATAAGAGAAGAGTCCGGCTTTCCAAGATTGCCCGTGGACAGGGTGTTCTCTGTCACCGGCTTTGGCACGGTGGTGACAGGCACTCTAATTTCAGGTTATCTGGATGTAGGACAAAACGTCGAAGTTTACCCGCAGAGCATTACATCAAGAGTGCGATCTATCCAGGTACACGGGGACAAGCAAGACCGCGCCGGTGCAGGACAAAGGGTGGCAGTAAATATCACAGGTATAGAAAAAGGTGAGGTGAGCCGTGGCAACGTCGTAGCCACCCCCGGATCGCTTAAACCATGGCATAGAATCGATGTAAAACTGCATCTGCTAAAGAGTTCCCCCCGGCCTCTTAAAACTCGTACCCGAGTACGAGTTTACCTGGGAACGGAAGAAATACTGTCCAGAATAGTATTATTGGATCAGGATGAGTTACAGCCGGGCGAAGACTGTTACGCACAACTTATGCTGGAAAAACTAGCAGTCAGCGCTAAAAATGACCGTTTTGTTATCCGCTCTTACTCACCCATGTTAACTATCGGCGGTGGAAAAATAATAGATCCGTGTGCCCGAAAACATAAACGATTTAAGCCTGAAGTTGTCGAAAGCCTCAAAATGCGAGAAAAAGGGACACCATCTGAGCTGGCCGAACAATTTCTTAATATACATAAAACCATGCTTGCCGGTGAAGAAATAGAACCGTTAATGGACATGGACCCAAACCAAAGGCAAGAAGTATTAGCGGGCTTAATAGCTAATAATAGAGTAAAAGGTATCGAGGGTAATCCTAACCTATATACAACAACAGATAACTATCAACATTGGATGGAAGAGGTAACAAGGCTGGTTGAAGCATATCAACTTCAGTACCCTTTAAGGGAGGGCTTTCCCAAGGAAGAACTGCGCTCCCGCAAATTTCCCAAGCTTTCCTCAAAACAATTTCAGCAACTTTTGCAGGCTTTGGAAAAGGACGGCTATATTAAACTTTATGCACAAGTGCTCTCCACACCATCTTTTAACCCACAGCCTAACGATAACCAGAAAAAAATAATTGATGAACTTGTTAGAGCATTCGAGAAGGCAGAATTTCAACCTCCAAACTGGCCTGACATTTGCATACGTTTAAAGATCGATCAAAACCAGGCCAACGAAATTTTGCAATATCTGTTGAAGATGGGGACCCTGGTTAAAATAACTGAGAATATATTTTTTCATCGGCAAACACTAGACAGGGCACAATCAACCATAAGGGAATACCTGCAGCAACACGGTGAAATTTCCATCGGCGGAGCCAGGGACGCATTGCAGACAAGCAGAAAATATACACTGCCGTTACTTGAGTATTTCGATAAAAAGAAGCTAACACGTAGGGTAGGAGACATACGGGTAGCAGGCAAAGCGAAGGAATAGGGGGAAGCACCCATGGATAATACCAGTCTATTAAATCATATTAAAGGGAAAATCAACACCACCGGGCCGATGACCTTTGCCGGCTTTATGGAAATTGCCCTATATCATGAAAAATGGGGATATTATACAAACAACGCCGTATTAGGACGTCATGGTGATTTCTATACCAGCTCCCATGTGAGCCCCATTTTTGGGCTGATGCTGGCCCGGCAGCTTAACGAAATGTGGACAGAAGCAGGAAAGCCTAACAAATGGGAATTAATAGAATACGGGCCCGGAGAAGGCCTCCTGGCCAGGGACATTTTAATGGCCCTGCAAAAAGAATTTCCTGACCTGTTTACATCCCTCCGCTACAGAGCTATGGAAACCAGCCCCGCTCTTGCCGCGCGCCAAAGGGATCTTTGGAAGAATCCAGAGCTGCACCATGCCAATATGAGCTGGATTAAAAACCTCGATGAGGTTAGTCCTGAACCATTTCATGGCTGTATTTTTTCTAACGAGCTTGTAGATGCATTCCCTGTGCATATCGTAAGGCAGACCCGAGATGGTCTTAAGGAACTTTACGTTATGATCAAAGATGATCAATTGAAACTGGTAACAGGAGAACCATCAACCCATGATTTGGATCATTATTTCGCCCGGCAGGGTATAACATTGGCTGAAGGACAGACAGCCGAAGTAAACCTTAACGCTTTCAACTGGTTGATGAGCGTTGCAAACCATATCAATAAGGGGTTCATAATAATCATAGATTACGGCGCATTAGCAGAAGAATTATACTCCCAGGCAAGGTTTGACGGTACACTTCGTTGTTTCCACCAACACCAATTGAAAACTTCCCCACTAAAAAACATCGGGCAGCAGGACATTACAGCCAGTGTAAACTTTACCGCCCTGCAAAAATGGGGAATTGATGCCGGTCTTTGTAACCTGGGGACAATCAGCCAGTCACAATTTTTAATCAACCTCGGTATTTTGGACGAGCTGAAGCCAAAACAGGAATACAGCTATGACCCGGCTTTAATGAAAAAGACCATGGCCGTAAAACAACTGATTATGCCGGAAGGTATGGGACAAACCTTTAAGGTTCTGATCCAAAGTAAAGGTTTTAAAAATCCTCCTACGCTTTCCGGAATGCGTGCCGGCAGAGGAATTTAAAGAATGGTTATGAATATCGCCTTTATTGGAAATAATATTTCCGGAGGTGATAATTATGTTTAATTCAAGCATTCCCGGTTCATCCAGCTCTTCTTCCAATTCTTCGTCAGTGGATGAGAAAAGTGTAAAGTCTAAAAGTGGTCCGTGCGGCAGTATAGAAGAAGATAGTGTAGAATCAAAAGAGGAGTCGGAAAGCGAAGGTTGCGGCTGCAGTTCAGAGCTGTAAAACTGAGTGGCAAAACGACATCAAAAAAAACGGGGCTTACAGCCCCGTTTTTTTATTGACCTTGGTCGATATCGAATTGTATAATGGTAATGACATTCATTATCGTCTGTTTATAGTAGGAGGTTTTCTAAAATGCAAAGTCATTGCACTTTTAGCTGTCCCACTTGCGGCTATAACTTAACCACATTTACTTCCCACTGTCCCCGTTGTGCTACATTTTTATTGGACAAGTTTAAATGCTCCGGAAACTGCTCAAGCTGTGCCAAACAAAATAAAACCCGCCCCCAAGACCACAAACGCTAGTAAACCATTTAGCGAGCCCAATATCAGGGTTTCTTTTTAATTTTATTGGTAGCTTCCACTGCAAGCTGATCGCAACGATTGTTAAATTCATTATCTGCATGGCCCTTTACCCAAACCCATTCAACTTTGTGCTCTGACGATAACTCCAATATTTTCTTCCATAAGTCTGAGTTTTTGGCTGGTTTTTTATTACTTCTTACCCATCCCCTGGCCTGCCATCCTCTCGCCCAGCCCTTATTCATGGCGTCCACTATATACTTACTGTCCGAATACAAAGTAACCTGACACGGTCTTTTTAAAGCTTCAAGACCTTTTATCACTGCCAGTAATTCCATTCTGTTGTTGGTGGTATTTTCACAGCCACCGGACAATTCTTTCACCTGTTCTCCGTGCTTTAATATAGTACCATAGCCTCCGGGTCCTGGATTACCACTACACGCCCCGTCTGTATATATTTCAACCTGCGTCAAGGTTTCTCTCTCCTATAACAATTTTGGTACCAGATTATACCACGTTTTACCATCCGTCGCAAATCTATGTTTAACCTAAAGTTAACCAATGATTTTTGTCACTTAAGGAAGGATTTTATCGAATAGCATGGAATCTGTTTATGTTACTTGAAAATTCGGGCGCAAGGGGGGAAACGAGGCTTCCAGGTGGAATATCCAGCAATCATAAGGGTAAATCAAACAAACAAAAAGGGAGGTAAAGGGGTTGCATTTAAAAAACTCTAAGATGCGCTTTACACTAATGCTAGTCCTCGCCGCTGCATTACTACTGGCCGGGTGTGGTGGCGGCGGTGGCAACGAAGGTACCACGGAAGATCAAGGTGAAGATAAGCTTAATGTTGCCTTCATGTACGTTGGCCCCGCAGGTGATGCCGGATGGACTTATGCCCACGATCAGGCAAGACAGTATTTGGACACCGAGCTGGACTATGTTGTTGCTGAAGATTACGTTGAAAATGTTGCTGAAGGCGCAGAAGCTGCAACTGTACTCACGCAGCTGGCAGAAAAAGGTAATGATGTTATTTTTTCCACCAGCTTTGGCTTTATGGATTACACCATTGATGTGGCAAAAAAATACCCGAACAAAACTTTTTTGCATTGTTCCGGATACAAAACTGCTGCCAACGTTGGAACATACTTCGGCAGAATGTACCAGGCCCGTTATCTTACAGGACTTGTAGCCGGTAAAGCCACCGAAACCGATTTGATTGGCTATGTAGCAGCCTTCCCCATTCCGGAAGTAATTCGAGGCATTAATGGCTTCACTCTGGGAGTTAAAGAAGCCAATCCGGATGCAGAGGTAAAGGTGATATGGACAAACACCTGGTATGACCCCAGCAAAGAAAAAGATGCTGCTAAAGCTTTGCTTGATTCCGGTGCAGATGTTATAGCCCAACACCAGGACACCCCCGGTCCGCAGCAGGCAGCCCAAGAAGCAGGTGCTTACAGTGTTGGTTACAATACAGATATGAGTAAGTTTGCTCCGGAAGCTGTGCTCACATCTGCAGTTTGGGACTGGAGACCATATTACGCCGATACGGTTGAAGCCGTAGAGAACGGGACCTGGGAACCGAACCAGTACTGGGGTTCTCTGGCTGACGGTATTGTGGATATAGCTCCTTTCGGTCCCATGGTCGGAGATGAAACCAAAGAACTTGTTAAGCAGTGGAGAGATAAGATCGAAAGTGGTGAGTGGGACGTATTTTATGGTCCTCTTAAAGATCAAAGCGGTAAAATTAAGGTAGAAGAAGGGCAGCAAATGACCGACGACGAAATTCTCAACATGAATTGGTTTGTTGAAGGCGTTAACGGAAAATTGGAATCCTCTGAATAAATCATAAAGGGTTACTGGTAGACATCTCCCAGTAACCCTTTGTTGAGGGGCGACAACATAATGCAAGAACTCCTATTGAAAATGAAACAAATTACTAAAAAGTTCCCCGGGGTACTGGCTAACGATAATATTAAACTATCCGTTAAGCCGGGAGAAATTCACATGCTTTTAGGAGAGAACGGCTCGGGAAAAAGTACTTTAATGAATATCCTGGCAGGACTGTACAAACCGGATATCGGTGAAATGTATATCAAGGGCAGTAAAGTAAATTTTAAGTCGCCCCGGGACGCTATTAATGCAGGTGTAGGGATGGTACACCAGCATTTTAAGCTTGTAGATAACTTCACAGTGGCAGAGAACATTATTCTAGGATCGGCAGGAACAAAACTTAAACTAAATGCTGCTCAAGCCGAGCAGGACATTAAATTATTAGCCTCTAAATATGGTCTTGCCGTTGACCCTGCTGCGAAAATATGGCAGCTATCGGTGGGAGAAAAACAGCGGGTGGAAATATTGAAAGCACTTTACAAAGGTTCGGATTTATTGATATTGGATGAACCAACTGCTGTACTGACCCCTCAGGAAACCCGTGAGCTGTTCCAGAACCTTAGACAAATGGCACAAGATGGGCGTGGCATTGTCGTCATCACGCACAAGCTCCAAGAAGTAATGGACATTGCAGACAGGGTCACCGTACTGCGTGCAGGTAAAGCCGTAGCTACCCTGAACAGAGATGAAATAACTGAAAAGGACCTGGCCTGGCTCATGGTTGGCCGAGATGTAGTATTCCAACAGCAAAAATTTGCCTCCCAGTTCGGTGTTAAAGTTCTAGAATTAAATGAGGTACAGGCAATGAATGATAACAGCCGGCCGGCACTACAAGGAGTTACCATGGATGTCAAAGAAGGAGAAATCTTTGGCATTGCCGGTGTGGCAGGGAACGGGCAAAGGGAATTGGCCGAGGTCATCACGGGTATGCGCACCTGCAGCTCAGGTAGTATTTATTTAGATAATAAAAAAATTACAAATCTATCACCTCAAAAAATAATCAGGCAGGGCGTCAGTCATGTTCCCGAGGATCGCATGGGCACAGGGCTGATACCCAAACTTGGCTCAGTAGACAATATTATGCTAAAAGGGTACAGGAATAGCTATGCACGCGGGCCCTTTCTTGACTATAAAAAGGCGTCAGCGGATACCGATAAATTAGTTTCAGACTTCAATATAAAGCTTTATGACCCCTCGGCTCCGGTTAGCTTGCTGTCCGGGGGCAATCTTCAAAAACTGCTTCTAGCCAGGGAAATGTCTTTAAAGCCTCTACTTTTGGTAGCGGTATATCCCGTACGAGGTTTGGATGTAGGTGCCACCGAAACAGTACACCGGCTACTCCTTGAGCAACGTGCCAGAGGAACTGCAATTTTGTTGATTTCAGAAGATCTTGATGAAATCTTCAAACTAAGCGATCGAGTTGGAGTTATTTTTGAGGGTCAGATTAACGGAATCATCAACACAGAGCACGCTGATTTGGAAGAAATAGGTCTCCTAATGATGGGGGCAAAACAAACGGGAGATATGCCGCAATGACTACGGACAATACACGTTCACTTATATCTCTGGAAAAGAAACTTTCCCCCTCGCCGGTCATGAATATACTGGTCCCGGTCATTTCAGTTTTTTTAGCTCTTTTAACCGGGGCAATTTTCCTTGCACTTACCGGAAAGGATCCTATCCAAGTTTATTCGGTAATGTTTAACGGTGCCTTCGGTACCAAATACGGACTCACAGAATCTATTGTTAAGGCTATCCCCCTTTTATTGGCAGGTTTGGGACTTGCCGTCGCCTTTAGGATGCAGCTATGGAATATAGGCGGCGAAGGCCAAATCTACATGGGTGCATTCGGGGCAACATGGTTAGCATTACTATTGCCGGATCAGCCGGCCTGGGTGGTTTTGCCGGCAATGATGTTGGCGGGTGCCGCTGCCGGAGGCCTGTGGGCGGTTATACCGGCTATACCCCGCGCATACTTGGGAGTAAACGAAATCATTACCACCCTGATGCTTAATTACGTGGCTATTTTGTGGGTAGATTATTTAGTTTACGGGCCCTGGAAGGATCCTGCGGGATATAACTTTCCTATTACGCCATCCTTTTCCGAATCCGCCATTTTGCCTACTTTTGGCGATACCAGAATTCACGCCGGCCTGTTAATAGGTATTGTATTGGCAATCATTATTTATTTAATAATTTTCCGTACCAAATTCGGCTATGAAATTAGGGTCATAGGAGAAAGCCCTGGTGCAGCCCGTTATGCAGGTATGAATATATCCCGAAAGATTATTGTAGTAATGCTAATCTCCGGTGCTGTATGCGGGCTTGCCGGTATGGCCGAATTATCAGGTGTAACCCACCGGCTTCAACAAGGTTTCAGCCCCGGGTACGGTTATACAGCCATTATCGTGGCCTGGCTAACCAGACTCAATCCACTGGGTATTATTATCGCTGCCCTTTTGTTCGGCGGTATGCAGGTGGGCGGCTTCGCAGTACAAATGAATGGTGTGCCTGCTGCAGTTGTTTCCATGCTACAGGGTGGTTTATTATTTTTTGTCTTGGGTGGCGAAATACTGATGCGCTACCGGGTTTCCATCAATAGCTGCCGGGGAGATGATAAAGCATGAGTGTTGATATTCTAATTGCCATACTAGCTACAGCTATAACCGCGGGAACCCCCCTCCTATATGCCGCGTTGGGAGAAATTTTGGCTGAACGGGCGGGCATATTAAACCTTGGCGTAGAAGGTATGATGTTGGTTGGCGCTGTCAGTGGATTTATAGCCGCTCATTATACCAGTAGCCCCTGGGCCGGGGTCATAGCAGCCATGCTCGCAGGCGGTGCCATGGCCTCAATTCATGCACTGCTTACCGTTACCCTGCGAGCTAACCAAATTGTAAGCGGTTTGTCTCTTACCATATTTGGCACCGGTCTTAGCGGGTATCTGGGAAAGCCCATTGTAGGTACTCCCTTGGAAACCTCTTTTAAAGCATTTGAAATGCCTATAATGAGCAGCATACCTTTTATCGGTCCCATAATGTTTAAACAGGATGCTCTTGTATATTTAAGTTACATAATCATTCCTCTAATGTGGTACTTCCTTTACCGCACTAAGACAGGGTTAAATCTGCGAGCTGTGGGTGAAAATCCAGCAGCAGCCGATTCTCTGGGTATCAACGTTTTTCGTGTTAAATATGTCTATGTAATTATAGGTGGCATGCTGGCCGGGATTGGCGGTGCTTACTTGTCTTTAATGTACGTTCCCACCTGGATGGAAAATATCACGGCCGGCCGCGGGTGGATAGCAGTGGCTCTGGTCATTTTTGCTACTTGGAATCCCGCCCAGGCCATTTTAGGTGCCTACATTTTCGGTGGTATTGACGCTTTAGGTTTTCGTCTACAGGCCATGGATATTATGATACCTACCTATTTTTTAAAAATGTTACCGTACATATTTACCATCATAGTACTTATTCTTGTAACCGGCAAAAATGCAGCCAAGCATATCGGTGCTCCACAGTCACTGGGATTGCCCTATGACCGGGAAGAAAGATAACAAATGACCAGATAAAGGAGCTTAAAAATGAAAGTTCTTAAAGACAAGATTTTAATTGAGGGTAAAGTACTGTCCGACACCGTTCTCAAGGTGGATTCCTTTTTAAACCATCAGATTGACCCTGCCTTCGCCATGGACTTGGGGAAGGAGGTTGCCGCAAGGTTTAAAAATCAATCCATAACAAAGATTCTCACTGTAGAGGCATCGGGTATTGCCGTAGCCATGGCAACCGGCCTCGCTTTGGATATCCCGGTTGTCTTTGCCAAAAAGAAAAGAGCAGCTACAGCTGACCCCAATGTATTTTCCAGTACTGTTTATTCCTTTACAAAAGATGAATCCGTTGACATTTACGTCAACAGCCGGTTTCTACACCCTTCAGATAATGTTTTACTGGTTGATGATTTTCTAGCCCAGGGAGAAGCTTTACGGGGCATGGTGGAAATTGTACAGCAATCCGGAGCCTCTCTGGCCGGCGCAGGTATTATTATTGAAAAGGTCTTTCAAGGCGGAGGGAAGGCGTTAAGAGATGCAGGTATTCGCATAGAAACACTTGCCCCCATTGCCAGCCTTGCGGGCGGAAAAATCACCTTTTGTTAAGCGCCTTTGTTACAAGGTGCTTTTTTTTTGCACCTTTCTGGCTAAAACACCCGTTTTTTCAGGATTGTATTTTTCACTAGTATATACTACAATGTTACAGGGTTTTATACACCTTAATAACATATCATAAATCTCCGGAGGTGAACTTAAAATTGAGTATCCAGGAGATCAGAATAAAAAATATTGCTGGACTTCCCGAGGTAAAGGGTAACGAAATACTATATGAAATACAACATTCTCTTCGTGTAGAAAGTGTTACTGCGGTAAGAACCGCTCAGGTTTTTCGTTTTGAAGGTGTAACTGAAAAAGAAGCCAAAGTTTTAGCAGAGGAACTGCTGGCTGAAAAAATATTTCAGGAGTACACCTTAAACAGTCCCATTGTAAATAATTATGATTACATGATTGAAGTGGCCTACAAGCCGGGAGTTATGAACCCTGAGGCAGCATCATTGATGAAAGCTGCCCGGGACCTGGACATAAACACCCTACAGGCCGCTGATTCCAGTACGGAATATTTCTTTATCGGTTCCGGTATCACCCAGTCAGAGATTGACCTGATTACCAAAAGACTAGTGGTTAACGATACCGTTGAACAAGTAATTAATGAAAAGCCTCAAACACTGGTTATTAGTGGATCGCTCGGTGAAACCGAGGTTATTCCCCTGCGCAGCATGACAGAAAATGAAATGGTCAGGCTAAGCAAGGACCGGCTGTTCTTAAATCTGGATGAGATGAAAATCATCCGGTCATATTTTAATGACATAGACCGGGATCCAACTGACTGTGAACTGGAAACCATAGCCCAAACGTGGTCTGAACACTGTGTGCACAAAACCTTTAAAGCTAAATTAATTGTAGACGGGCAGGAAAAAGAGCCCCTAATGAAACGTCTGCAGCATGCCACTAAAAAGGCAAATCATCCATTGGTTCTATCTTCCTTTGTTGACAATTCCGGAGTTATGGATTTTTACGAAGGGTATGCTGTATGTGGTAAGGTGGAAACTCATAACTCTCCCTCAGCAATTGAACCGTATGGTGGAGCCATGACCGGCAGTGGCGGTGTTTTCCGGGACATAATGGGTACAGGGCAGGGGGCCAAAGTAGTCTCCTCCACCGATATGTTCTGTGTAGCCGAGCCCGGTCTGCCTTTCTCGGAAGTACCTGCAGGATGCTTACATCCTAATTACCTTTTACGGCGTGTTGTCGCCGGTGTAAAGGATTATGGTAACCGGATGGGCATACCCACCAATAACGGCTCTGTGCACTTTCACCGTGATTTCCGGGCTAAGCCTTCCATCATTGTAGGCGCCTACGGTATTCTGCCCGCCGATAAATGTACCAAAGGAGAGCCGCAAGCGGGGGATCTCGCTATTGCTGTAGGTGGCCGGACCGGGAGGGACGGCATTCACGGAGCTACTTTTTCCAGCGGGGAAATGACCCACCGTACAATTTCGGTTAACTCCAGTGCAGTACAGATCGGTCACCCCATTGAGGAAAAAAGGATGAGCGATGCACTGCTCAATGCTAGGGACAAGGATTTAATACGGGCTATCACCGACTGCGGTGCCGGTGGATTCAGTTCTGCGCTGGGCGAAATGGGTGAGGATATTGGTGTTGAAGTTTGGCTGGATAAAATGCCATTAAAATATCCAGGCCTAGCTCCTTGGGAAATATGGCAGTCGGAAAGCCAAGAGCGAATGGTAGTGGCCATTGACCCGCACAACCTGGAACAGCTGGTGGAAATATGCAAAGAATATAATGTAGAAGCTACGGTGATTGGGAAATTCACCGGTAATAAACGCCTGGAGGTCTGGTACGATAAGGAAATTGTCTGCAATTTGGACATGGAATTTCTGCATAACGGCCTGCCTCAACGTATCATGACAGGATCCTGGCAACCGCAGACATTGGATGAGCCCGCTGATAAACAGCCTGCCCATTGGCCGGCTACCTATAAAAATATAATGGCCACCCTCAACGTGTGTTCCAAAGAGCCAATTGTAAGGCTTTATGACCACGGAGTACAAAGTGGTAGTGCGCTGCCGCCGTTTGGTGGAGTTGCTTTTGATGCCCCCAACGATGCCACGGTAGTAACGCCCGTGCTTGGTAAAAATTACGGACTGGTTATAAGCCATGGTTTGAACCCTATACTGAACAATATCGATCCTTATTACGGAAGCTTATGGGCCTCTGCCGAAGCCGTTTCCAATGCCATTGCGTCAGGATTAAATCCTAAGGATATCTGCTTAATTGATAATTTCGTTTGGCCCTTCCCGGATGAAGAAGCACTGGGTGCTTTAGATATGGCAGTTGATGCCTGTACCGATTTCGTGCAGGCCACAGGAATGCCTTTTATTTCCGGTAAGGACAGTTTGAGCAGCACCTACCGGTCACAACAGGGTGAAGTTATAAAAATTCCGCCGGTTCTTTGCGTTTCAGCATTTGGCCGCCTGGAAGACGTTACCAAGACTGTGTCTACCGATTTCAAAGTAGACGGCAGCCAAATTATACTGGTGGGATATCGGGATACTTCTCAAATGGGTGGTTCCACGTATTTTGAGTTGCTGGGTGCAGTGGGCAATAAATTGCCCAAGTTAGACCCGAGTAAACTATATCAAGTCTGGCAGTCCATTTATACTAATATACAGGATAACAGCCTTTTAGCCTGCCATGACATAAGTGAGGGCGGACTGGCCGCCTGCCTGGCTGAAATGTGCTTTGGAGGAAACTTAGGAGCAAAAATTAATATTCCTGCGGCGCAGCGGGCTGATTACTTTATGTTTAATGAAACAGCCGGCTGTTTCCTAACCGAAATACCGGCAAACATTGAACCCGGTCAGTTATTTAAGGATATCCCTTATATTAAACTAGGGGTAACAGATGTCCGCCCCTACATTACTATCACCCATGGAGATAAGGAATTGTTGGACGTAAGCATAAACGAATTAAAGGCCTCCTGGCAGAAACCTATGAAGGAGGTGTTTGGCGGTTGAGACCTAACGTCTGCATTTTAAGAACCGACGGTACCAACTGTGACGTTGAAACTATGTATGCCATAGAAAAAGCAGGGGGACGTGGGCAGCTGACTCACGTGAACCAACTGCGCACCGGCCTGGTAAACTTAATGGACTTTCAAATGTTAATATTACCCGGGGGGTTCACATACGGGGATGATGTTCATTCCGGTAAAATACTGGCCGTTGAATTATCCTCCTTTTTAAAGGAAAAAATGCTGGAGTTTGTTCAACATGGCAAACTAGTGCTGGGAATCTGCAATGGGTTTCAGGTGCTGGTTAGGACCGGGCTCTTACCCGGCGGCACCCCGGGAGATATCACGGTAACCCTCATGAATAATGATAGCGGGCGATTTGAGTGCCGCTGGGTAGATATGAAAGTAGAAGCATCAAATTGCATCTTTACCCAGGGTATGGATGGCTCTGTTGTAAACTACCAGTCCGCACACGGGGAAGGTAAATTTTACACCGGTAAGGATACTCTCAGTCGGCTGGAAAGTGCCGGGCAGGTAGTATTCAGATATTGTAGTACGGAAGGCAGCCCTACTTTGTCATACCCTGCCAACCCCAACGGATCTCTTAACGCTATCGCAGGAATTTCAGATCCCACTGGCAGGATTTTGGGGTTAATGCCTCACCCGGAAAGATTTATTGAACCTTATCAGCATCCTAATTGGCGCCGCCGGAAGCTAAAACCTTACGGGCTGACCATTTTTGAAAACGCCATTAGTTATGCACAGCAAATGTAAGATAAATACTTACGATTGAGTATTTTGAAATGAGTTGATCTATGTGTTTCTTCGTAAAGCAAAAATAACTGATATCGAAACTATTCACGGTTTCATTACTCACTATGCTAATCTTGGACTTATGTTGCCCAGATCCAGGTCCTCTCTTTACGAGGCCATCAGGGAATTTACCGTGGTGGAGGATAAAGATGAAATTGTTGGAGCAGGTTCACTGCACATCATTTGGGAGGATCTAGCGGAAATCCGAGGGCTGGTCATCGATCCTGATCATCAAAAACAGGGGCTGGGGAGAATGCTTGTAACGTCCTTTTTGGCAGAAGCCGATCAATTAGAAATTCCCAGGGTATTTGCCCTTACCTATCAAGATCCGTTCTTTCAAAGATGTGGTTTTAAACTGATTGATAGTGAGGACTTGCCACAAAAGGTCTGGAAAGATTGTATAGACTGTCCCAAGTTTCCTAAATGTGAAGAGGTTGCCGTTATTAAAACCTTGAAATAGGAACTGATTAAGAGCGCTATTTTTCAGACCAAGCTAAAGCTTAATTAAACGCTCAATTCAATGAATTTATGTGCACAACCTGCCTTTTGCGCCCGCTCATTGCAATTCATCTCGCAGGCCAGGCTAAGTCTCAGCCGGACGCTCCAGCGGGATTCCCGCCCCATTCGCCGTCCTGGCTCAGGGGGCGGCCTCGCACGTCCTGTGCTCGGTCCCGCTTCCGCTTACCGTCTTCGCCAAGCCTGGCAGCTGCTCGATTCAATGCATTCGCTCTGCACAAAAGACAGGTTTATCCATTAGCTTGTGGGGCCTTGAAATAAAAGCAGGTTCGTCATCAGTTTTAAAATAGTGCCGTACGGCACTATTTTCTTTTTATGTGTATATTGTTATTTCCCGTTGGTGATATTTGTATTAAATAAATAGTATTAATCAGGGGGAGGAATTTAAAAATGGCCAAACCGATAATGCCAAAATGCTGGCGGGAAGAAACCAAGCCCCATAAGTTTTGCCCGGGGTGCGGGCACGGCTTAGTTTTAAAGGCCTTAGGGGAAGCAATAGATGAATTGGGAATCCAGGGCAGGACAGTTTTCGGCTGTGATATTGGGTGTTCCCTTTTATCTTGGGATTTTTTTAATATAGACAGCGTTCAGACTCACCACGGTCGGACCACTCCGGTAATGACCGGTATAAAGAGAGCAAACCCGGAACTTATTACCATTGCTTATATGGGTGACGGTGGTGGATATGCCATAGGATCACAGCACTTGGTGAATGCCGCTGCCCGTAACGAACGAATCACGGTTATTTTAGCAAACAATACCAACTACGCCATGACCGGTGGTCAAATGGCCCCTACAACCATGCCGGAACAAAAAACTGAGACCAGTCCTTACGGCCGTGACCCCGTAACTACAGGGTACCCCATGCAGGGACCGGAAATGGTTGGTGCCATAACCAGGGAAGGTGCTTATGTCGCCCGAGGAACTATTGCCAATCTGCGGCAGTTAAAATCATATTGCAAAAAAGCTTTACAAAACCAGATGGACGGCAACGGTTTTTCCTTTATCGAAGCTCTGTCTTCATGCCCTACCAATTGGAGGATGAACGCTGAAGATACGTGGAAATTCATTGAGGAAACAATGCCGCAGTACTTTAAAATCGGCGAAGTTAAAACGCCCGACCAAGAACAAAATGCAAGTTAAAGAATAAAAATTTCCGGCAATCCCAGCATACTTAATGCAGTTGATAAACGCGCTAAAGATCTTTTTTAGCGCGCTTTTTTAAAAGTTCATGTTTTGGGCAATAATTCCTATTGAGAAGAAATATTTGAATCAATGGGAGGGGTCTTAGATATATGATTAAAAAGTTCTTTAACCTGGGGTTCAGGTCATGGCGAGACCGCAAGCTAAAAGGTACTTATTTGCGCTACTACATCGAGAACCCTCAGGACGATAGAAATATACTGGCCAGATGGTTTGACTTTTTTGGCATTTTGCTGCTTTTTTGGGCCTTAAGTTTTATATTGCTGGCCAGTATTACTAAAACGCAAAAGGCCCTTTTACTCTCAGCCGTGGTTCTATTAGTAGGACTTTTGATTACCGACATCTTTAAACGCAAACAGTTACGAAAAAAAATCCTTTATACTCACAGGCGTTTGGCAAGAGAAAGTTACGTAGATGAAATCGCCCGCATGGAGGACGATGAATTTCATAGTTTTGCAACTGACTTGCTGCAAAAATACAGAATTAAGTTCTCTAATCAGCCTATACAATCAGATGGTAAGGTAGTTGCCGGAACTTTCGAGCAGGAGCCGGTTCTAATTAAGTTTTTACCCGCGGGTACATCAATACCCTCATATGGTTGGGAAAAAGTTGCAGATAAAATTTCTAAGCAAGATTATACAGCAGGAATCATAGTGACCAGGGAAAAAGTAACCAACGAAATGCTGCAAAGCATAGAAGAGTACCGGCACAAAATTCATATTGAAATTCTTGACAAAAACAGGTTGGCCAAATTGGCCGCACATATTGATCATCCAGCCTCAGTTTCCCTGACTGAAGAATTCTCCCGTCTAAAACAGCACCAGAAGGAAGCCAGGAAAAAGTCCCTACGGAAGGAAATTATCGGCACCAGGCAGCAAACTAAAGGCTATGCCTTTTTAGCCGTATTATTATTTATATTGTTTGCTTTGCTCGAGAGTAGTGCCTTGATAAGCTTGACTTACCTGGTTTTCGCCATGCTTAACACTGCTCTGGCAGTTACTTCATTGATCATGGAACGGAGTAAGAAGCAAGTGCAATTGTTAAGGCCCTAAAATGCCACTATGGAGTGGCATTTTAGGGCCGTTTAATATATTCTACTTTATATTAAGATATTAGAATATTAGACGGGTTTATATTATCTGAAATTTATGATATATTGAAAACTGTCACAGAAGTGTTTTGCAAATCCCAATAAGGAGTTGTGACAAGTTGAAATTAACCAATGAAGAAAAGACGGCCGCAATAGAGACAAGTCAAAGAATTTTATCTAATTATAATCAGGAAAAGGGAAGCCTTATTCCCACACTCCAGCAGATACAAAATGAGCTGGGATATGTGCCATCTCCGGCCATGGAGGTTGTGGCAGACCATTTTAACGTTATGAAGGTCGATGTTTATAGTATAGTGACTTTCTACAACCAGTTCCGGCTAACACCGCCAGGCAAAAATCAGGTTAAAGTGTGCATGGGGACAGCCTGTCATATGAGAGGCGGAAATATTATTATGGATTCCTGGAAAAGGCGCCTGGAAATTGATTGTGGTGAAACAAGTGAAGACAGAGAGTTTAGTTTGGACAGGGTAGCCTGTGTTGGCTGCTGCACGCAAGCCCCGGTTACGGTCATTAACGAAGAAATACACGCCAAGGTAACCCCGACCAGAGTTGAGGGGTTGTTATATGCTTACCAGTTAGATAAGGATAAAGAAAATAAAAAGGCAGGCGAGGATAATTGAGTAATAAATCAACAGCAGCCGCTACAGCCTTTGAACAATTGAAGCAAAAAGCCGCAGGCACATGGAACACTCTCCGGGACAAGCCATTGATTATGGTGGGTGCTGCTACCTGTGGCCGGGCTGCCGGTGCCCAGGACATAACCAAAGTTATTAGAGATGAGTTAGCTAGTAGACAAATCGAGGCCACAGTTATTGAAGTGGGCTGTATGGGACATTGTTACGCCGAACCCCTGGTCCTGATCCAAAAACCTGACAACCCCACAATTTGTTACGGCTACGTTTCAGAAGGCCTGGCTTCCATGTTGGTAAGAGAATTCATTGCCGGCGACGACCCGTGCATTGAATTTGCCCTGGCTGCTATGGAAGTAAATGACTTCATTCCCACCTTTGAGGATTTTCCTAGAGGAATGGTGGAAAAAAAGGTGGTTATGCAGCACTGCGGGATCATTGATCCTGAAAACATAGATCATTATATTGCCAACGGTGGCTACGAGGCGCTGGCTAAAGCAATTGATAAGTCAGGAGAAGAAGTAGTATCGGAAATTAAGACTTCAGGCCTTAGAGGTCGTGGTGGTGCTGGATTTCCCACCGGCGTTAAGTGGGAAACATGCCGTCAATTTAAAGAAGACGTGAAATATGTAATCTGCAACGCCGATGAGGGTGATCCGGGTGCGTTTATGGACCGTACCCTACTGGAATCAAACCCCCATCAAGTGTTAGAAGGACTCGCCCTGGCAGCACATGCCGTTGGCGCATCAAAAGGCTACCTTTATATTCGTGCAGAATACCCCCTCGCTGTGGAAAGGATTAAAAAAGCTATTAACCAAGCCGAAGAGTCAGGGTTACTCGGTGAATCCATATTGGGCACCGATTTCAACCTCACTTTGGAGATTTTTCAAGGTTCAGGGGCTTTCGTTTGCGGAGAGGAAACAGCACTTATCGCATCCATGGAAGGAGAGCCGGGGATTCCCCGTCACCGCCCTCCATTTCCTGCTGAGGCTGGTCTGTGGGGTAAGCCCACCGTTATTAATAACGTCAAAACGCTTTCCTATATACCACACATAATTCGTAAAGGCGCAGACTGGTTCAGGGAGACCGGTACACCTGACAGTCCCGGCACCGCAGTTTTTGCTCTGGCCGGTAAAGTTATTAACACCGGTCTTGTCGAGGTCCCCATGGGAGTTACTTTGAGCCAGTTAGTTTATGACGTAGGCAGCGGCATTGACGGAGGAAAGCAATTTAAAGCTGTTCAAATTGGTGGGCCTTCGGGCGGCTGTTTGCCGGAGTCTTTCTTAGAAACTGCCATCGATTTTGATTCTCTGAATCAAGCCGGAGCCATGATGGGTTCGGGCGGAATGGTAGTGATGGATGAAGACGATTGCATGGTAGAAATTGCACGCTATTTCTTAGACTTCACGCAGAATGAATCCTGTGGCAAGTGTACTTTCTGCCGGCTTGGTACTAAGCAAATGCTTGAAATTTTAGAGCGCATAACAAAAGGTGAAGGTGCCCTGGAAGACATTGACACACTCTTAAATCTGGCTAAAAACGTAAAAACAGGTTCCTTATGCAATCTGGGTAAAACAGCACCTAATCCCGTATTAAGCACTCTGAAACATTTTCGCAATGAATACGAGGCACATATTACTGAGGGACGTTGTCCCAGTTTGATGTGTTTAAATTTAATTGCTTATTACATTCTTCCCGATAAATGCGAGCGTTCTTGTGACGCGTGTATCGGTTCATGTCCTGTAGAATCAATATTCTCCAATGAAGACAGGATAAAGGTTGTTGACCAGGAAAAGTGTGTGAAATGCAAAAGCTGCATGGACGCATGCCCACCACAATATAGCGCGGTAGTCAAACTTTCGCCGCCTGAACTGGTGCAGGAAAAGGAGAATGATAATGGGTAAAAAAATAAACTTAACCATAGACGGTAAAAAAATTCAGGCCATGGAAGGTGATAAGATTTTATGGGCAGCTCTGGAAAATGACATATATATCCCTCACCTATGTGCCATGAAGGAACAGCAGCAATCTCCCTTTGCCGGCTGTCGTCTTTGTTTCATAGAGATTGAAGGAAAACCCCGCCCTGTAGCCGCTTGCACAGAACCTGCTTTAGAAGGTATGGTCGTTAATACCCGCAGCGAATCAATAGATAGACTAGTAGAAGCAGGATTTAATCTAATTATGTCAAATCACCACATTGACTGTAAAATCTGTGCCGCCAGTGGGGCATGCGAGTTACAGAAAATAGCAAAGGAAAGAAAGATAAGGTTAAAACCTAAAAAATTAGTCCAATTGGATAGGAACCTGCCCAAAGACCACAGCAAAGACTGTATAATATACGATCCCAACAAATGCGTCCTCTGTGGGCGATGCGTAACCGCCTGCCGCACGGAAGGAACCGCTGTTTTAGGTCTTGCCTACCGGGGGTTTGAACGCATGGTAACCACATTTGGGGACATTCCTCTAGGTGAAACAGATTGCAGCGGATGTGGTAGTTGCGCAAATGTATGCCCGGCAGGCGCACTTATTGAAACTGATAATTAATTGCTAATTTTACAGCCCTTCGGATGTAATCCGGAGGGCTTTGTTTATCGGATAAGTAAATAACTCAACAAAAGTGCCTGGCACCTAGTGTTGAGTTATTTGTGTATGTGAAAAGGTTTAGACTGATTTGTTTCCCGTCCCGCGTAATGGCTAAGACTTGTCAAAACTCGTTCATTATGCTACAATTCGAGCAATATAGGGCAGATTTCTAGGATGGAAGTATGGTTTTCAAGTAAATGCAAAATCTATTAATCAATCGTGACATATGAAGGACAGAAGGACGGGGGGTGTTGCCGATGAAAGCACTCTTCTGAGTGCTTTTTACTTTTTTTGGTAAATTCTACTGGTTCAAAACGTAAATAGTGACCTATGGTCTGATGTTAGTGGTATGTTTTGTTTATTAACTGGCTATTTAGAGAAAAAGATTTTCCATGGAGGTGGATGAGAATGAAAAAATTGCCGGTCATTATGTTCATTGTATTGCTGGGACTCTTAAGCGGGTGCGGCGGGAGCCAGGATGAAGCACCTGATGTGACTGAAGCAAACCAACTCGAACTTGGTATTATCCAAATTGTCGAGCACCCGGCGTTGGATGCCGCCCGAGAAGGCTTCTTGGAAGTTTTGGGTGAAAATGGATATACGGAAGGTGAAACCCTGGCCGTTGATTTCCGTAACGCTCAGGGGGAACAGGCTACCCTTCAAGCCATTGCCGACAAATTTGCCAATGACCCAAAAGATCTGATTTTGGCCATTGCCACTCCTTCGGCTCAGGCTGCAGCGGATAAAACCGAGGACATACCCATCTTAATTACAGCAGTTACTGACCCAGTTGAGGCAAGATTGGTGGAAAGTATGAATAAACCCGGGACCAACGTAACCGGTACCACAGACATGAATCCAATTAAAGAGCAGCTTCAGTTAATCAAGGATGTAGTGCCAAGTACAGAGAAGGTAGGTGTAATATATAACTCCAGCGAGGTTAATTCACAAGTTCAGGTAGCCCAATGTAAAAAAGTTGCTCCGGATTTGGGTCTGGAAATTATTGAGGCACCCATTACAGCCAGCAATGAAGTAATGCAAGGGGCTCAGTCCCTGGTTGGAAAAGTGGACGCCATATACATCCCTACCGATAACACTGTGGTTTCGGCCTCTGCCAGCGTAATCAAAGTTGGCGAGGATAATAAGCTGCCCGTTTTCTCGGGAGAAGGAAATACTGTCAAGGAAGGGGCCATCGCAACCGTCGGTATTGATTATTACAAGTTGGGCAGACAAACAGGAGAAATGGCCCTGCGCATTATAAATGGAGATACCCCTTCGGAAATGGCTATAGAAAGCCAAAAAGATCTTACGCTTACAGTTAATCCTGCCGCTGCAAAACGAATGGGTGTGGAAATTCCAAGTAACATAATTGATGAGGACACAGAAATAATACAATAACTGACTAAAAATTTTGCATAATATAGCTTGGGGGATTTGCCGTGTCTTTAGCTTTTCTACCTGGGGCCCTGGAGCAGGGATTGCTCTGGGGGCCCATGGTGCTTGGCGTTTATTTAACTTTTAGGGTACTTGATTTTCCGGATCTGACCGTTGACAGCTGTTTTACGCTGGGGGCGGCCACAACTGCGCGCTTGATACTTTTGGATTACAATCCACTGGTGGCCACCTTGATAGCCCTGGTAATAGGTGCCCTCGCCGGGTTAATTACGGGGCTTTTACATACCAAACTAAAAATTGCTCCGCTACTGGCAGGTATTCTGACCATGATCGGACTATATTCCATAAACCTAAGGGTTATGGGGGCGGCTAACTTATCTTTGCTGCGTATAGATACACTAATAACTTGGATAGAAGATACAGGTATTGGAGATGAATTAGCCACTGTAGCCCTGGGATTAGTTATATGTCTATTTATACTGGCTTTTGTTTACTTTTTCCTGCAAACAGAGCTGGGATTAGCTGTTCGTGCCACCGGTGACAATGAACAAATGATCCGTAGCCTGGGAATCAACACCAATACAACCAAAGTCATTGGCCTTGCCCTCGGTAATGCCTTATGTGCTTTATCAGGAGCTCTGGTGGCGCAATATCAAAGTTACGCCGATATTGGCATGGGCATCGGCATGATTATTGTCGGTCTGGCCTCGGTAATTATCGGCGAAACTTTAATAGGCAGCAGAGGACTTTTACAAGCTTTAATTGCCGCCACAGTGGGCTCTGTTATTTACCGCGTAATTATAGCAGCAGTTCTTCAAATGGGGCTTCCCTCCACTGACCTGAAGATATTAACTGCCCTCATTGTTACTTTAGCCCTGGCGTTTCCCATAATGAGAGGGCGCTTTACCGGAATTTCATCCTTTACGAAAAGAGGTGAGGGACGTGCTGAACATCAATGATGTTACCAAAGTATTTAACCGGGGTAATATTAATGAGAAGGTAGCATTGAACAGTCTTTCCCTTCACCTTGCCCCGGGCGATGTGGTGGCCGTGATAGGAAGTAACGGTGCCGGTAAATCGACTCTGCTGAATATTGCTGCAGGAGTTTTTCCAATTGACAAGGGAGAAATTATTCTGGAGGAAATGCCGGTACAAAAAGACGCAGAGCATATCAGAGCAGCTTATATAGGCCGAGTCTTCCAAGATCCTGCCCTTGGTACGGCTGCAAGTATGACCATCGAAGAGAATCTTATTTTAGCCCTTAAGCGAGGACAAAAGCTAAGACTCTGGCCTGGCACGGGCAAAGAGCGACGTGAACTTTTTCGCCGGCGATTAGAGCCTTTGGGGCTGGGCCTGGAAAATAGATTAGCAACCAAAGTGGGGCTTCTATCCGGAGGACAAAGGCAGGCCCTTACCGTGATCATGGCCACTATTGTCCCCCCTAAGCTCTTGTTGCTCGATGAGCACACGGCTGCTCTGGACCCCAAAACGGGTAAGGCAGTACTGGAGCTGTCGGAACAAATAATTGCCGAGGAACAGCTTACCACATTGATGGTAACGCATAACATGGAGCAGGCTCTCCGGGTAGGTAACCGCACCATCATGATGCACGAGGGACGCATCATTTTAGACATAAACGGTGAAGAAAGGAAAGATATGCAGGTAAGTGATTTACTGCAAATGTTTGAACGGGCTAGCGGTAAGTCTTTAGTCAATGACCGCATGCTACTGAGTAGTTAGGACAGGGAACTTACCCTGTCCTTTATCTTTCAGCTATGAAACGAAACGATTTTGATGACCTTTATCGCTCATACATACAGGACATTTTTCGTTATCTTTTGTCCCTCTGCCGTGACTATCACTCAGCTGAGGATTTGATGAGTGAGACTTTCTATCGAGCATATCTCTTTTTGGAGGATTTTAGAGGGGAGAAAGTAAAGCCTTGGTTATTTAAGGTGGCCTATAACGCTTATGTTGATTTCAAACGGAAGAACAGTAGGGTTTTGATTAAAGAAAACTCATTTTTTGACCGCCTCTGGAACGGTAAGACACCGGAAGAATTATTGATTAGAAAAGAGCAGCTAAGGGAAATCGATCAAGTCATAGCTAATCTACCAGAAAACCAAAAACAAGCACTTCTGCTCTATGATTTTCATGGATTACATTATAAAGATGCAGCTGAAATTATGCAGGTAAGCATCGGGCATTTTAAGGTTTTACTTTTCAGGGCCAGGCAAACAATACGCACTCAAAAAGGGGAGGCTGAGTAGGGTGGGAGGAGATTTCAAGAAAAGGCTGCGCGATTACGCAGAAGGGAAGTTATCGGAAGAGAAAAATGCAGAAATAGAACTAGAGCTGGAAAAGATGGAAGCGTATCAAGCATTTCTGGATCAACAATTGGATAAAGGCCATCGAAACAAAGAAAGCATTCCTGGAAGTACAGATGGGAACATTAATAAAAAGGAATCCAAGATAATCAGAAAAGCAAAGTGGAAAGCGAGAACACATAATGCCTTAACAGCTTTGGCAATTATTTTTATGGTTACTGTTTTTTGTTCTATTGCTACTACTGTTTATTTTACATCCGGTAAGCCAAATAAAATGGCAATTTACCGGGATGTTGTACGATCAACCATAGCAATTACTGAACCCAATGTTCAATTTCAGAGCGGGGGAACCAGAGTGAACCCCTTTTTCACCATGGATTTAGATGGAGAACTGCAAAAATGGATTGGGAGTGAACATGTTATTACCGGGAACCTCAATATGAGGTTTTTGTTAAGTAAAGCCAGTTTCCCGGAACGAACCAGTTTAATAGACGATAATATTTCCTGGCCTTTCCGCCATCCTACCTCGGCAAACCCATTGAACAGAGATTGGAGCAAACTTGACAAGTTACCGGAAGGCACAGTAGCGGAGGCCTGTATCTCTTTTAATGATTTTTATTCCACAGATGAAACGTTAAAGAAATTCAAAGGGAAGAATATGCGGCCGTTATGGTTTGCCGTAGATACAGGCTTTGATGACGTCAACGCTCGGCCTTCTTTTATAGGATTTCCCTATCAGCCTCTTTGGCATCATGACGATATGACCGTGACCAACCATAAAGAAGAAAAAATAGGCTTGCTTAATAGGACAGTTTCAGAATCGGCTATAAGTCCCCGGATTGAGGATTATGGAAGTGCGGAAATTCGAAATGATAATTTTGTAAAAACCCTTGAACTATTGCAAAAATACACCGAAATAGCTGACCGCATCGCCTTCGGAGGTGGTTTAAGAATTCCAGAGCGGCTGGAGTATCTTAAAAATCATGGTGTAAAGATTTATGGCATTGTGGTCACTGGCCCCTCCAAAGAAATATTGAAATTAAGAGAAGAGTCCTGGGTAGCCGGAATTTACCTGGGTGAAGTGAGACTATGGAACTGGGAAGAGAGATAGACAAAAAGGTCCGGCTGGCAGAGACACAGTACAATAAGTTAACGAATGGTGCCAGGCACCATTCGTTAACTTATTGTATTTTAAGCTTGAATATGTCGCTAGTTTAGGGTATACTTTAGATGATTAGACACTTATCTAAATATCTAAAGGGGGAGTGGTATGATTAACAAAACATTTCAGGCGTTGTCCGATGCCACCAGGAGGGAAATACTAAAAATGCTAAGGGACAAAGATTTAACGGCAGGTGAGATTGCCGACCACTTCAATATTTCACGCCCCAGTGTTTCTCATCACTTAAACGTGTTAAAAAATGCTGACTTGGTGCTGGATGAGCGAAAAGGGCAATATATTCATTATTCTTTAAATACTTCGGTTTTGGACGAAGTTTTAAGTTGGTTTGCAGACATGGTAAATGGAAAAAGGGGGAGTAAAAGTGATGAACAGCTATAAGGTTAAATTCAATTGGATTATCATTTTACTATTAGCAGGGTTTTGGGGTATTTGCGCATCATTTTACCCATCTCTGCCTGACCAGGTACCAACGCACTGGAATATTCAAGGTGAGGTTGACGGCTTTTCACACAAATCCGTAACAGCTCTAATCATGCCCTTACTACCCTTAGCTATCTATATTTTAATGACGATTATTCCTAAAATTGATCCCAAACGGCAAAACTATAGTAAGTTTGGGCCCAGTTACGAGAGGATCAGAAACCTCATTGTCATTATCATGGTTGGAATAACACTACTCCCTCTGCTGTCTGCGCTTGGGTACACTATTAAAGTGGATTTATTGATTCGTATCTTCATTCCGGTATTGTTCATAGCCCTGGGTAACTATATGGGTAAAATAAAACACAATTATTTTATTGGTATAAAAGTACCCTGGACACTGGCAAGTGAGGAAGTATGGAACAAAACCCACCGGCTGGGCGGAAAATTAATGGTGATAGGTGGAATATTTGCCCTGACAGGAGTTTTTGCCCCGCCAACAATAGGCTTTGTTATGGTGATGACAGGGATACTCACTCCATTCCTCATAAGCGGGGTTTATTCATATCTGATTTACAGGAAAATGTTCGGTTAGATTCCCACGCCTATGTCTCTTTTTAACACCCTACCTAAAGGTAGGGTGTTTTTGCTGTATTAACAGGTGAACCGAGCCTGTTTTAAGCGGTAACTTTGCGAATGTTTTTAAGATTCTTCATTTCACTTCGTTTCATTCAGAATGACACGAATCTGGACTTTTTCAGCAGTCTCTAATCGTCCTGTCGCTGTTATAGCTTTTTATCTCTTTAATCACTTGGTTAACCAACATGGGTAATGCTTTTATAACCAAAGGAGAAAGGCCTTGGCCATAATTTATATGCATTGGCTCCATGCCATAAATGATTAGTTTAACCGGATATCCGGTTAGTTCTCTGGCCAGTTCTACGGCTTGCAATACGGAAAAGCTGTGTGCATCCTGCCTGTCAAGGACATACTGCATTATTTTGTCGTCCCTATGGCAGTAAATGCTACCAGGCCTTTCACCACCCCTGACAGCATCGATCACTATGACATAACAGCTGCAACTTATTTCATCTATATAGTTGAGCACCGAAGTCCCTACTTCCAGAATGGATACCTCTTGCGGCCAATTTTCTTGCTTCAGCCACTGAGCGACATACACACCCAGACCATCATCAGACATTAAAAGATTACCTATTCCTAGCACTAATACTTTACATTTTAAATTATTCATGTAATTCCTTATGCCCGTGATCATACATTAATACAAAATGTGTAGGGAGTTTTTATTATGGACAAGGAAAAGTTCAACGAACTCTGTCATGACCTGGCACCGCGCAGCGACCATACCCTTACGGAAGCAATACTAAAGGAGGTAAGCAGTTTTCAGGCAGGTGAACAGAATAAAAGATTGCCGGTAATATGGATTGAAACCAGCGATAGCGGTGATAACAACATAGCTTTTTTAAATTCCACTTACCCTTACGCCGGGCAGGTTTTCACAGATATGATCGACCTATTGTACTGTAACTCCTTCATGACTGCCCAGGGTAAGCATGCCTTAAATATTTTAGAACAAGCTGCTGTTATGCTTAAGGGACAATTTACCTTGGTAGTAGAGGGGGCCATACCGTTAAAGGACAACGGCCTGTATAACATAATTATCCGTACTGAAAACCGAAATATAACCGCACTGGAGGCAGTAAACTGGCTTGGGAACTTAGCGAAATATGTTGTCGCCATGGGTACCTGCGCGAGCTTTGGAGGGGTTTCCTCGGCAAAGCCAAACATTACCGGCAGCGTGGCGGTCCGGCAAGTCTTGAACCGGGAAATCATCAATGTCAGCGGGTGTCCCGTCAACCCGGACTGGTTTGTAGGTACATTGGCCCATTTGCTTATGTACGGCCGCCCGGAGCTTGACGAACTTGGGCGCCCCACCTTGTTTTACGGCTACACCGTGCACCGGCACTGCCAGCGCCGCTCATATTTTGATAAGGGGGATTTCGCGGAAAATTTGGGGGATATCGAGTGCATGTTCTCCCAGGGATGCATGGGGCCTCGCACCGGGGCGGACTGTCCTTACCGGCAGTGGATTAACTATGTAAATTGGCCGGTGAGAGCTAACACCCCATGCATAGGGTGTACAAACGAGGATTTTCCGGATGGCTCAACACCCTTTTTTACACCCATCAGTGAAAAGGGATCAAATAAGGATAAGGAGACCAATAAATGGCGAAAAAGAGAGTAATGTTTAGCCCGGTAACCCGACTGGAAGGCCTTTTGTCCGTGGAAGTTACCCTAGACGGCGATAGGGTAGTTAATGCCAATGCCAGTAGTACTACCTTCAGGGGATTTGAGTGGATTATGCGGGACCGTCATGTCACCGACGCCGTATATATGACTCAGAGGATATGCGGCATATGCTCTACAGCCCACGGTGCCGTCGCCAGCTACCTATTGGATGAATTATATGATAATACCCTTTCGGAAAATGCACAATTGATGCGGAATATAATGTACGCCTCGGATATAATACAAAATCACATCCGGCATTTCTACCTCTTTGGCCTGCCGGATTACGTACGCATGCCTCAGCGCCCACCCTTTCACGGGCAAAACCTTTCAGATGCCCGGTTAAATCCTAAAGATGACCAGCGCCTACTAGAAAATTATTTTGAGGCTATCAAAGTCTCTCAGAAAAGCCATGAAATATTAGCGCTTTTTGGCGGTAAAGCACCCCACCAACATAGTTTTGTGCACGGCGGCGTTTCAGTGGCACCAACAGCTGATAAAATAAATCGCGCCCTTGCCCTGGCCAAAACCGTGCGCGAATTTGTCAAAGGTAAACTGGTCCCGGACACCGAGCTAATAGCCCGGGCTTATAGCGATTATTACCAGATAGGGGTGACTGAGGGGCAATTTTTATCCTTTGGGCTCTTCAGATTCGGCCCCAAAAACGAAAGACTTTTGCTGAAAAACGGTGTACAAAAGGGGAACAGACTGATACCGCTGGACATAGGACTTATAAATGAAGATATCACCAACAGCTGGTTCAGCACAGCATTTGAACAGGGTTCTAAGGGCAAAGAACTAATTCCTAATCCATACAAGCCCGGTGCGTATACTTGGTCAAAGTCAGTAACGTATGGCGGGCAGCACTATGAGGTGGGACCTCTGGCCAGAATGATCATTAACGGCAAGCACCGGGGCGGGGCCTCCACCATGGACAGAATATACGCCCGCACCCTGGAAACGGTACATTTCACGCAGCTTATGGAGGACTGGCTGAAGAGGTTAAAACCGGGCCCTGCCCCCATCGAACAAAAAAAGACGCCGGTAAAAAATAAAGTAGTGGCTACAACTGACGCCATGCGCGGTGCACTTCTACACAGCGCTTGGATAGAAGACGAGCAGGTAGTTCGTTATAACATTATTACACCCTCGGTATGGAACTTCTCTCCCAAAGATGAATACGGCCGGCTGGGTCCCACGGAAGGTGCCCTGGTTGGTACGGTGGTGCCCAGGCAGGAGATGCTATTCAATGTTTTAGGACGAATAATCCGTTCCTTTGATCCCTGCCTACAGTGCGCCACCCACGTGCTTGATATGCGTGGTAACGTAAAAAAAGAAAGACTGATTTAAAGAGCTCCGGTTTATGTAAATATTCAGCGAAAGATGGGAGGGACAATTCGATCGCCGCAAGATAAGATGGAATTGTCCCCGGCTTTATATCAGTTTTGAAATAAGTATATTAGCAATTCCAAAGTAAATGAGTAAAGAGAAGATATCATTAATAGTGGTAATTAATGGACCGGAAGCGACAGCAGGATCAACCTTAAATTTATATAAAACCAAAGGGATAATTGTCCCAGCTAAAGTACCGATGATTAGGGTTAAAAGTAAGGAACTGCCAACTACTAATCCCAAGATTAAATTTCCTTGCCAAATATAAGCAATAATGGTTATAAATATGCCACATGTTACACCAATTATAATTCCTACCATAAGTTCACGGAAAAAAAGTTTGATGCTTTGTTTTGAATTTAAATCTTGTGAAACTAAACCTCTAACTACAATTGCCAGTGATTGGGTACCAGTATTTCCTGTCATGCCTGCTATCAATGGCATAAAAAATGCCAGAGCAACCACACTTTGCAAAGTTTCTTCAAATGAACTAATAATGCCGCCCGAAGCCAGTCCAACAAATAATAGTAAGATAAGCCAGGGAAGCCGTCTGTATGCAGCAACTAATGGTTTGGTGTTAAAACTAATGGCTTTACCTGAAGCAGAAAGTTTTTCAATATCTTCATTTGCCTCTTGCATAACAACATCAATAACATCGTCAACAGTGATAACACCAACCAAAGCGCCATTCGCTTTTATAACCGGCAATGACACAAAATCATAGCGACTAATCATTCTAGCGGCTTCTTCCTGGTCTGTATAAACATAGGCATGTATTACCTTGCTATACATAACATCTTCAATCATATCCTGTAGGTTTCCCAATAATAAATCCCTATAAGAAACCACACCAACAAGTTTTTTTTGTTCGTCTATCACATAAAGGTAATTCAGATACTCAGCGATATCGGCAAAATGTTTTAACTTATCAATGGCTTCACGAATCGTATAATGCCTTGGTATCCAAACATATCTATTGGTCATAAGTCTGCCGGCAGTCTCAGGTGGATAGCTTATTAAACTTTGGACAACTTCAGATTCTTCCTGCTTCATTTCTGATAGAATTTCTTCGATCTTTTCTGGAGCTAACTCAGATAATAAGGAAGCTATATTGTCGTTTTCCATTAAATCAAGAACTTTTGACGATTTTTCAATGCCAAGTTTGTGAAGGACATCTAGCTGGTTTCCTTTATCTAATTCTTTCATGAGTTTGGTAAGCTGTTTAATAGATAAATAAAGGAGAAATTTATTTCTATGTTTGGGAGGCAAATGATGGTACTGGTGAGCCATATCATAAGGCTGTAATTCATCTATTATCTCTTGAAATTGTGGCTTTTTACCTTCTTGGAGCAATTGTATAAGAGTGAGTGTGATTTCGTTTTCTGTCATTTCCATGGGCATTGTGACAACTCCTTTAAGACATACAATAAGTTTCCCCCGTTTTATTTTTTCCATTAAACGACCGAACTAGATGCCGCAACAGAAAAATTTTAGAATTCCCCTACTTGAAATTATCCCTGAAAATCAAAAAGCTCCTCCGTGGCCTTTTGACCGGTTGGAGACATTAGATAATTGCACTTTTTCATGTCACTTTTTTGCGCGTCGCGGTGTCATTATATTAGGTAATAAAAACTAAACTTGTTGCGCAACAGAGTAGGGGGGTGGTAATATCACCGTAAACTCACCGGCTGTTCCATTAAAAGCCGTTATGAAAAACGAGGAAGTTATGGAAAAAGACTTTCAAATTCTGTATTCAAAAATGTACCCCAAATTAGTTCGCCAGGCCGCTTTCGTTTTAGGCGACCGGGCAGTGGCCGAAGATATGGCCCAGGAAGCTCTCCTGCGCCTGCATAAAATAGGTTTATCGACCATCGACAATCCGCCGGCCTGGCTGTCCAAGGTAACCAATAACCTTTGCTTTAGTTATATGCGCAGTGAAGGAAGCAGGCGCCGGCGAGAGGAAACAGTTTTAGGAAACTCAGCGGAGGATACTTTCTCCCAGGCCGCTGCTTCAGCTGAAAGCGCGGCATTAGACAGGGAAGAATTCCGCTTAATTCACAAAGCTCTTAAAAAACTGCAACCTCGTGACCGTATGGTATTACTTATGAAGTTTTCCGGGTACAAATATGACGAAATAGCAGCAACAGTAGAGATAAACAGAAACTCGGTAGGAACAATTCTAGCCCGAGCCCGTAAAAAATTTAAACAAGAATACGAGCTCATTTGTCCCACTACTTAAGGGAGGTGACACCATGAAGTGTCCGGATACTGGCACGTGGCAGGCATATTTAGACGGAGAGCTTACGAAAGAGGAAAAAATTTCACTTCAGGAGCATTTCCAAAATTGTCCGGAGTGCACTGATACACTCGATGAATTATCCAACCTGGAGAGCTGGTCAACCGCGAGCCTGACAGCTTATCGCTCCGCTACAGATAAAATGCCGGTTGAACATACTACCGTGCAAAAAAGTAATACAGGAAACAATAAAAATAAGGTGAAATCGAAAGGAGCAACTCGGATGAAGAAAGGATTTAAACGGTGGGCAGCTGTGGCTGCTTCCATAACCCTGTTAACAGCAGCACTTACTATGACCCCGGTACAGCAAGCAGTGGCTAACTTTCTATCCATTTTTCGGGTCCAGCAGATAGAGGTAGTCCAATTAACCCCCGGTGATATGCAGCAAATGGCCAATGATATACAGTCCAAAGTAGGAGAAGTGGACTTACAGCAGTTTGGCAAAGTTGATATTGAGCAGAAACCTGATCAGCAACGCATACCACTGGATAAAATAGCAGCTAAAGTACCCTTTGAGTTCAAACAACCGGCAGTCCTTCCGGATGGTTTTATGCCCGAACAATTGGCCTCAGTGATCAGCGAAGGCAAATCGAAATTCCAATTTAACGTGGAACAGGTGAATTCACTGCTCAAATCTCTGGGTTCCCCAACACTTTTACCTGCATCCCTTGATGGTAAGTCCTTCAGCGTCAGCACACCTGCCATTGCACGGGTAAGATACGTGCATCAAGACGGCAAAGAAAGCTTTAGCTATAGCCAATTTGAAAGCCCGGAAATTATCGCACCGTCAGGAGTTGACGCCAACGCCCTTAGAGCAGCCCTTTTGGATCTTCCCATTTTACCTGACAATTTGCGCACTCAGCTGGCGAGCATTGAGGATTGGCAGCATACTATGGTTCTTCCCTCTGGCAAGGAGTCAGAGGAAATAAAGATCAATGGCAACAAGGCAATAATTTCCAAGGGTACACACGACTATACCAACCTTATCTGGATTGACGATGATGTTATCTACCAGATGAGCGGAAATCTTGACCGGGATAATATCCTGCAAATCGCAAATTCTTTATACCAGTCTAACTAAATAGAGGTAACGAATATGCTGGCCATTGAAACGCACGAATTAACAAAGACATATCAAGGTATTGGGGGCTGCCAGGGGATTTCCCTGGCAGTTCCCCAAGGTTCCATTTTCGGCCTGCTTGGCCCTAACGGTGCAGGCAAAAGTACACTGGTAAAAATGCTGGTGGGCTTACTGCATCCCACTGCGGGAGAGGCGAAAATACTGGGCAAGCCCATAGGCGACGTAACTGCCCGAAAACGTGTGGGTTTTCTCCCGGAAAACTTTGCTTACCATGACTGGCTGACAGGTAAAGACCTGCTGCGGTTCCATGCCTCGCTTTACGGCCTTGGCAAGTCCGAGGCCATACAAAGGATTCCACAGGTACTAACGAGAATAGGGCTTAAGGATCAAAGGGGAAAAAAGATAGGTGATTACAGCAAGGGTATGCAGCAGAGAATTGGACTCGGGTGTGCCCTGGTGGCAGACCCGGACGTTCTGTTTCTGGATGAACCCACTTCCGCCCTCGACCCCATCGGCAGAAAGGACGTTAGGGATCTCTTAGTAGCCTTGAAGGCCGAGGGGAAAACCGTCTTTATCAACAGCCATTTATTAAGTGAGCTGGAGACAGTTTGTGACCAAATTGCCATTATCAAGGAAAGTCGCTTAATTTTCCAGGGTGATTGGCGGGAAATCGTTAATAAGGGCACTCGTGTAAAAGTGATTACCGGCAAACAACCACTACCGCAGGAAATTAATGCAAGCGGTGGATTTAATTTAGTTTCTCACCGTGACCTTTCCAGTACCGGAGAAAGCAATTCCAAGCTGCAGGAATTAATATTTACCTGCCCGGCCGGGAACAGTATTCCACTGTTGGTGGAGCATTTAGTGCAAAAAGGCTTTCAGATACACGAGGTAACACCCATTACTGATTCATTGGAAACTATGTTTTTCCAGTATATATCAAACAGCACCGAGTAAGTGTTCAAAGTTGTCGGAAAGAAGGTAGCGTTTTTGCTTAATATAGCTAGATTAACATTCATGGAAGTATCGAGAAAGAAAATATTTATGGTAACCATAGTGCTTTCATTGATTTTCCTTTTACTCTACGGAGTTACCTTAGAGCGCGCAGCTGAAGATATGTCCCGTATGAAGGATATGGGTGGACAGCAGATGATTATCCACCAAGTTATAGGAAGCCAGCTACTAGGTTTGGGCCTTTATTTTGCTTCCATGCTTTTGGCACTGCTGTCTCTGATGGCCAGTGTAGGCTCGGTGGCCTCGGAAATAGAAAGTGGTTTATTACACGCTATAGTTTCCAAACCCATTAAGCGTAGCGACATCGTTTTAGGTAAATATTTTGGTTACGGATTGATGCTAAGCTCGTACGCACTGGTGCTATTCTCCGGCGTGATGGCCATAAATTACCTGTACAATGCCAATGTACTATCCCTATTGACAGGACCTCTCCTTGTATACGGAGCTCTTTTATTTGCCCTGCAGCCCTTGATACTCCTGGGTGTGGCAATGGTTTTCAGTACTTTAACCAGGACACTTACAGCCGGTATTATTTCTTTTACCCTTTACGGGTTAGGCATGGTGGGAGGCTTTTTCGAGCAAATCGGCGGCATGATTTCCAAGTCCAGCTTGGTAAATATAGGTATCTTTACCAGCCTGGTAATACCAAGTGACGCTCTGTTTCGAAAGGTTGTAAGTATTATCAACGGAAACCAGGATAACCCTTTCAGCGCTTTAACAGCGGGCCCGTTTGGGTCAACCGTCCCGCCGAGCAATGCCATGCTTGTTTATACAGGCATTTATATTTTAGGATGCATACTTCTTTCTATTTATAATTTTAAAAAAAGGGACCTGTAAGTCTTTTTATTGTTGCGCACATCAAAAAAGGTTGATATGATGTGTCTATGATTAACAGTGTAAGAATTGCCAGAGCGTTAAGCGATCCTATTCGCTATAAAATTCTACTACTGCTGGCCCACAGTGAAGAGGGATGCTGCCCCGTGTCCGATAAGGATGAACAGAGGACCGGTTTATGTAATTGTGAGTTGGTGGCTGAATTGGGCTTAATTCAATCTCGTATTTCTTACCATATGAAAGAGCTTGTGGAAGTAGGCCTGGTGGTGGAAGAACCCCGGGGCAAGTGGCGATATTATTTTCTTAACACAAAAACCCTGCAAGAATATATTACACAGATAAATAAAGATTTTGCTCTAGATTTTGCTCTAATGGATGAGTGAAATTTTTTTAACCGTTCAAATCAAATTTATTTGATATAAGGAGGTCTAACTATGGACAAAGATATTAGAGAAGTGGTCAAACTTAAATATGCCGAGGCGATAACCCAGAAAACGGGCTGCTGTTCCGGCAATAGTGGATGCTGTTCTCCAGGCAGCTCAGATGCCATGGATATGATCACCGGAAACCTTTACGGGCAAAATGAAGTAGAAGGTCTCCCCGGAGACATGGTTGCCACATCTTTTGGCTGCGGAAACCCCACAGCTTTGGCTGAATTGCGCGATGGCGAAACCGTACTGGATCTGGGTAGCGGTGCAGGTCTGGATGTGCTTCTTTCCGCCCGCAGAGTAGGTCCGTCCGGAAAGGCGTATGGACTGGATATGACTGATGAGATGTTGGATGAGGCCAGAGCTAACCAGGCTAAAGCAGGTATTAATAACGTTGAGTTTTTGAAAGGGCATATTGAGGACATACCGCTACCGGAAAATACAGTTGATGTAATCATTTCCAACTGTGTCATTAATTTATCCGGCAACAAAGACCAAGTCATGAAGGAAGCTTTCCGGGTTCTTAAGCCGGGCGGTAGATTTGCCGTATCTGATATTGTATTAAAAAAGCCACTGCCGGAAAAAGCGCAGGAAGACTTGGTAGCCTGGACAGGGTGCATTGCCGGTGCGATGCTGGAACAAGAGTATAGGGAAAAGCTGGCCCAGGCGGGTTTTACTAACGTAGAAGTAGAAACAACGCGAGTCTATGATTTTAACGACCAAGATGTGCAGCAAATGCTGCCCAGTCTTTCTAAAGACGATCTACAGTCACTGAATGGGGCTGCGGTAAGCGCTTTTATCAGAGCTATTAAGCCGCAGTCAGATTAATAAACACTAAAAAGAAAGCGCAATTTTTGACGGGATTGACGGGATTCTCGGGATAGAAATTAAAAACAAAGAGAAAGGAAAAGGCAAACACATTAGACAGGATTACAGGATTCGCAGGATAAGGGATTAAAAGATAGCGATTAATATATCCACATGGTTATAAGGTTAAAATTTAATGAGTTAACTAAGAGTTAGAATTATAAAAATATAACAAAACCGCCAAGACAAATTAATGCTAATAAATATTGTATGCAAAGAAATAATGAAGGAAAACAAGCTTTTCGTAAAAAAACTGGTTGGCCGCAAAGTACGACCCTAAATGTTTTTTTTTGGATATAAATTTTCATTCTAGTATGCGTATATGGTTGATGTGAGTTTTAATGAAATATACAGTTTATACCTATACTTCTCTGAGGCTATGTCTTACAATATATACGACATAACTTAAAAAGGGGGAGGCCGAATGATTGAAACACTACCGGCTTTTGGACTGGCGGCAGGAATAATTCCACTTATGATTTTGTTGTTTGTGGGTTTAATATTCCTTTTTACATGGTTATTACAATGGCTGTGGAACATAACCATGCCCGATGTTTTCGGGTTAAAAGTAATTACTTTTTGGCAGGCTTTCCGGCTGTTGATTATAGCCGGTTTGCTGTTTGGAGGACCTACCGTAGCGGGAGGCTAAAAGAAGCCCCTCTTGGCATAATCGCCAAAAGGGGCTTCTTTATATTCGACCTAATTAGTTATTGACTTACCGGCTCTTCTACTGTTTTTAAATCTTTGGCATTACTTATATCCGGGGCCGTAAAGGGCTCTCCCAATCCAAAGATATTAAACTGACCCTGCATATCATAGTGCATATTCATTTCTTTAGGAGTGTCAGAAGGAGTGTCAGACTTTTCTTCCATACCCAATTTTGCACTATTTATATTAAGGTCCATTTTAACGTCAAACTTTACAATGTCATTAAACAGTGACTCTTTATTGATATAAGCCTGGTAATAGTAATCAAGCTTCATGTTCTTAATTAACTGCTGCATCTGCTGTTTCATTTCCTGCGGATCATCCTTTAGGTTCATACCCTGCACCACTTGCTCTAACATCTTCTGGTAACCCTCCTGGAACTTACTCATATCCAGAGTAGCGTTAACCACATAATAATCTTCGCCGTCAACTTGAGCGTCACTGCCGAAATTGAGCAGCATCCCCATTTCTTTCATTTGGGCGGCAGCCTTGATGGGATCGGACTGAATGTCTTGCTGCTCTTGCCAAAATTCAGCCGGGAAGGGCATATCCTGAACTATCCATTCATCCTGTCCGGGTGTTTTTATATACATTTTTTCACTGGTCATGTAGGTTTCTGTTGTCATTTCGGGAACTTCATCTGAGCCAATGGGAGTTATTTTTTGGTTAAAATAAAACTCCATAGGTTCATTTTTGATTTGACCTGACATTTCCAGGTTTATATTCTCCGGAACTTCGTTAACCTCTTTACCGTCTGCCTTGATCTTCATCTGCATATCTATGTTGCCTTCCATGGAATAAGTATTAACATCCTGGCTCAATTGAGTGGATTTAATTAAAAGCTCCGAGGGTGTCATACCGTCCCTAATCTCACTCCGGTTCAACATTACCATGTTTTGCTCATTATCCCAATGTACATTAAACCCAAATGCTTCGCCGGTATAACGCAGCGGAATAAAAATTTGGCCTTCTAATTTAACCGGTGCGCAAGGTAAAGTTACCGGTTCATTATTCAATAAAGCATTTTGTTTACCCAAAGTTAATTCCAAAGCTTTATCTTGTTCCGTAATCTGCACAGTATTCTCAGCAGTCAAATTGACACCTGCACCTGAAAACCGGGCAAAGGCATCCACGGAAACCATGCTGTATCCTTCTTCTAACAGGATATTAAAATTGTTTACTTGATCGCCGTTCACACTAAGGTCAGCTTTTCCGCCTGCAAAAGCAGGTAATGCCCCACATAAAGCTACCGACACTGCTAATAAGACAATTAAAAAATTTCTCCTCTTCAAGCCAAGCACCCCCTAAAAAATTTAATACTTGTTTTTCCTCTAGCAAGATTTCCTTTTAGCGAACACCTCCAGTACTTAATGTTGTTAACTATTCTACGCTTTAAGTTAAATCCCTGCCTCGCAGTGCTCGCACTGCATCAAGCATAGAAACAGATAAGACCGCGGCTGCCACAAGCAGCATAATTAAAACAAAATCCGCTTCTGAAAAAACAACATAAATACCGGGGAAAGCCTTCAAAGTAACAAAACCCACCACACCAATCAAGAGAGGCAAAACCAAAGACATTACCAGCAAGGCCCAACCCATTTTACTGTATCCAAAGCGGAAAAATGACCATTGCATTACACTGCCCACGATCAAAACACTAGCTAGGCTGGAAAGCCCAGTGGCCCAAAAGTGGTCAAGACTTTCCGGCTGTATAATACCCATCAAACCGGACACGAGAAGTATAAAGAGGGTTGTTAAAAGAGCGGTGACGCAAAGCAGTAATATAACTAAAAACTTTACACCCACTATCTTCTGGCAGCTAAGCGGGAGACTGCGTAAAAAGGTAAGCCCGCCAATTTTATCCTCATGGTAACCGGACTGGAAAATAAAACTATAAACCAGCATGAAGCTCAATCCACCGGTCATGCTTGCCACTATACCCTCAGGGTTCAATTTAACAGAAAAAATCAAAACAGTGAAAAATATAGGCAGCCCAAGCAATATCAAACGGGCAATTAACGGTTTAATAAAATGCCACTCTTTTTGCAGTAACGGCCACATACTCTTGACACCCCTTTGCCCTTGCAACTTATCTATGTTAAATCTAATTTGTTCAATGCTTTCACTGAAGCATTCCACAGAAAAAACAGTACTGCAATGGCAGCTATCACGGCGGACGCTAGAATTTGTAGTGGCGAGATACCTGCTATTACTTCCGGCAAACCCGGTAAAAGAGTACCTACAGTCATGCCGCCAAAGAATAAAGTCATGAAAGTTACCGCATATACATACTGCATTCTGGTATATCCCCAACGGTAATAAATAAAGACCACCAGACAGTTAAAAGACAAATTCGCTAAACCGGCAAACACACCATAAGCCCCCATTCTAAACCAATTAAGTGACGATGGATTTATAAGCTGAAAAGCTAATAGAGCTAAGCAACCGATCAAGAGAGCACCCACTGTTACCACTGCCAGGGCTAGAAACCTCCCGGCCACAATTTGCACCGTTGAAACAGGGAGGGCACGCACAAAGGATAGACTATTGTTTTTATCCTCGTAAAAGCAGGTCTGAATGGTGAAACTGTAGGTTCCAATAAAAACAAAGATAAGTATTGCCGGTAGAAAACCTATATTGTTAACAGAAACAAGTATACTGATTATTAAACCTGCTGTAACCATTAGCCATAAGAGTTTTTTCTTTTGTAAATAAAGGTCCTTCCATGCCAGTTGCCATACCAGTGTCAATGCTATTTTGCACATTTCAAACAGCCTCCCGGGAAAGTACAATCATAATCTCTTCCAGAGTAAGAGGTGACACCTTAATATCTTCAACGCCCCGCCTTTGAAGCTCTGGCAGCAATTCCTTGCTGTATTTTCCGGTAACTCCCTGGAAATGGATACCTTCACTGTTATACTGAACAAAGTAATCTTTAAAACCATTTATAAGCCCGGTATCAGCTAACTTAAATTGAACCCGCTTATATTTCTCTAAAATACTTTCTTTGTCGTCATAAAGAACTACTTTACCCTGACGCAAAAAACAAACATAGTCTGCAACCTTTTCGATATCCCCAATTATGTGTGAAGAGAGCAAAATAGTACGGGATTCATCCTGAATCACCTCCAGTAACTCCTGCAACAAATCGTACCGCACCACGGGGTCCAGACCGGAAGTGGGTTCATCCAATAAAAGCAACTCCGGTTTGTGTGCAAGGGCAAGGGAGAGGGAGAGCTTCATTTTGTTGCCTTTGGATAGCTGTTTTACTTTTTTATTACCGGATAGCCCGAACTTTTGCAGCAGTGCCTGAAAATAATCATGGTCCCATGTCTTATAATAGTGCGAAACAAACTGTCCCACCCAGTTAGCGGTTACTTCCTCATATATACGGCCATCCTCTGGCACATATCCTACCAGATTTTTAACTTGCTGTTCCTGTTTCAGGTAATCCCGCCCTAAAACCGAAATGTTGCCGCTGTCGGGGTGTACCAGGTTCATTATCATTTTAATCATGGTACTTTTACCGGCACCGTTCGGCCCCACCAGTCCCATGATACTGCCCCTGACCAATTCAAAGGAATCTATTTGAACCTCAAAGTCGGGAAACTTTTTACTCACATTCCTAAATACCAATGCTTTCTCCATCTCCATTATTTGCCTCCCATTAACTTTAAAACTTTTTGAAAAGCCTTTGCAGCTTCATTTGGAGTAACTCCTAACGACATTGCATCTTCCAAAGCACTGTGTATGCGAGTAGTTAGTTTATCCAGTGCCTCCTTTTTCTGCGCTTCTTTATCCAGGGTAGAAACAAAACTACCCATACCGGCCCTGGTGTAGATGAATCCTTCCCGCTCCAGTTCTTCATATGCCCGTTTGGTGGTAATCACGCTAGTAGTCACCTCCTTGGCCAGCTGACGAATAGAAGGTAACGGTTCATGGGTCTTTAATTCCCCTGCAATAATTTTAGCTTTAATTTGCTCTACTATCTGCTGGTAAAGCGGTGCAGGATTTTGCGGCGACAAGTTAATAATCATGGAATAGCCTCCTGTATATCCCGCTCATACTGTGTATGCTATGTATATACAATACGCTTAAAAGAAAGATCTGTCAATACAGAATTGACAGATCCAAACCTTGAAAGCAACTAAAGTTCCAGAACATCCACCAGTGACTGCCAGCTGCAATACTTATCAACATTTTCCCTGGCAATATTTATACCCGTTTTATCGCCGGGCTTAAGATGCCTAAATGCTCTTCCGAGCAATTCTACAACTGTAAATGTATCCTGGTGAGTGAGTATAACCGGCACCCCTTTTTCCTCGGCACTGGCTAAGATTTTCACATCAGGATACAAACCACCCGTCAGTATCAATGCTGAAGTCTGGGTTTCAAGTGCCGCCAGGGCAAGATCAGCCCTATCTCCTCCCATGACTACAGCCTTATTTGCAGCCCGGCGCAGATAGGATAATGCGCTTTCCATATTCATAGCACCTATCACTATATCTTCTACAAATTGGTCCATGTTTGCTTGATTTTCGTTGCCTACCAGTACTTCTCCACCTAATATCTCCTGGTATTCCCTAACAGTAGGGAAGGATATCTCCGGGTGACTGGGAATTACACCGGCAGTCTTAAATCCCGCCTCTTCCAGTACAGGACTAAATACACCTTCAACTTTAGACACCATTTGCCTGGGTACATTACTAAAAACAGTTCCCAGGCAGGGTATCTGCATACCTGCCAAGTAGCGGTTATAAAATACCGCTAAGTCCAAAGTATTGTCGTCTTCTGCTTTTACAGTGGTTAACACCTGACACCCCAGCTCACGGGCAAGAGTTACAGAATCAAGCCCAACGGCGGCAAGTGCATGGGGGAAGACCGCACCCTCTACCAACACTATATCGCAGCCGTTAGAAACTTCCTCAAAAGTTAGTTTAATTTCCTTTAGATTGTCTTCCGCACGGTCAAACCTATTTAAATAGTCAGGGCCGGCTTTAATTGGATTCATTTGCCCCACAGAGGCTTCCAGGGACAGCACACTTTTCATTAATACCGCATCCCCTCCGGGGATCTTTCCCGAGATGGATCTGCGGCCGTTATCAACCGGCTTAAAATATCCCACTTTATACCCCAACTCTTGAAATTTTAAGGCCAGGCCCAGTGCCACCGCCGTTTTTCCACTGTCGGGAGTACCCATCAAAAAAAGGCTTTTCATAATAACACCTCACGTATAGTAATTATAATGTCCTACCCCCCAACGTCAATATACGGCAAACCGGTGGCATCATCCTCCCCGGATTAATGAAAAAGGTAGCTAAAATATAATTTTTTTGCCGCCCAACGCTATTGTTTTTACAGTTAAGGGTATAGCCCACGAATATTCATGGCCGTAGAAACCCGGTTTAAAGCCAACATGTAGGCGGCAGTACGCATACTGACACCATAACTTGAACTGGTCTCATACACATGGCTGAAACTGGTATTCATCCGCCGCCGTAGTTGCTTCTTGACTTCGGTTTCGGTCCAGAAAAAGTGCTGTATACCTTGCACCCATTCAAAATATGATACAACCACACCTCCCGCGTTGGCAAGAATGTCCGGTATTACCGTTATTCCTTTCTGATTTAAAACTTGGTCCCCCTCATAAGTAGTCGGTCCGTTAGCACCTTCAGCCACCAATCTGGCATTGACTTTGGAAGCGTTTTCCCCTGTTATTTGATTCTCCAGCGCCGCCATAACAAGTATATCGCATTTTAGTGCTAAGAGATCATCATTGGTAATAATATTGGTATCGGGATAGTTGATAACACTGCCCGTTTGTTCTTTGTGTGCCTTTAATGCTGCAAGATTCAAGCCTTTTTCATTGTAGATGCAGCCCTTAGAATCACTTACTGCTATTATTTTACACCCCAGTTCACTTAAGGCTGCGGCGGCAACTGACCCCACGTTACCAAAGCCTTGGATCACTGTAGTTGCCCCGGATAAATCCAACTGCAGCTTGGACGCAGCCTCTTCTATACTGTACACAACCCCCAGGCCTGTGGCCTCGTTGCGCCCTTCTGAACCGCCGATTTCTATGGGCTTACCCGTTACCACCGCCGGTATGGAAAAACCATGCTGCATACTGAAGGTATCCATAATCCAGGCCATTATCTGCGGGTTTGTATACACATCGGGTGCTGGAATATCCTTTTCCGGCCCAATAATGATACTTATTTCGCTTGTAAAGCGGCGGGTGAGACGCTCCAATTCTCTTAACGATAAGTCTTTAGGATTGCAAATCACTCCGCCCTTCGCGCCCCCGTAAGGTATATTTACAACTGCACACTTATAAGTCATTAACATGGCCAGGGCGATAACTTCTTCCATATTGACCGAGGGATGAAAACGTATTCCCCCCTTAGCAGGGCCCAGTGAGAGGTTGTGCTGAACCCGGTACCCTTCAAAAACCTCGGTGGTGTCGTCATCCATGCGAACTGGAATGGAAACAGTAAGAGTCCGTTTGGGCTTACTTAAAATCTTTAATACACCCGACTCTAACCCTATCTTTTCTGCAGCAAATTCAATCTGCCGCATTGTTGCTGATAAAAGTTCATTTGCCGATTCCCTCGCTGCAATCTTTATCACCATCGTAATAACTCTCCTTCCTGGTAAATATTATTGCCAATTTACACCCACAGCTATTTACTAAATAATATTTAAACTTGATGCCGGGTATGTGGTGGATTCTTTTTATTCTTAATTATTGTTATAATGGTGATAAATGTGAACGACAAAGCTGCTGAATCCTATTGAATATGTGTAGATAAGAGGAGAAAAATGTTGAACAAAATAATTCTGATTTTTATATTGGTTTTTATCGCACTGTGTTTTACTTTTACCATAGTTGGGAATTCTTTTCCCCAAACAACCGCAAAGATTTTAAGTGCCGCCGAGGAAGGTTTTTCCGGGTTTGTAGGCTTGGATCCCGTTCAACTGGCCCTTGCCATTTTCCAGAAAAATCTAATATCCAGCCTGGTGGTGGCCTTTATTTCCTGTTATCTTTTTGGCCTACCCATTTTTGTTTTTTTGTTAGTTAATACAGCCTTGATAGGGGCTTTGCTGGCTGAACACCCTAATTTTATCATTGGCCTACTCCCGCACGGGATTTTTGAGATTCCTGCCGTTTGTATTGCTCTGGCTTTAGGTTGGCATATCTGGAGGCGCAAAGAAAAAACATGGCTGAGGATAAAAACACGGGATCTAATGTTCTTTATGAAAACCGTAGTGCCGCTCTTAATAATTGCCGCCGTAGTGGAAGTATACATAACACCGCAAATTATTTCGCGTTATATCATTTTACCCTAACCGTCTCAAGCCAGTTGAGTTAGTGTTGATAAACTTCATCGTGGTTTAATTGACTTAAAAAATTTATCAGGTTATTGTGAATTTTATCTGCCTGGTAAGGATTAAAAACAAAAGCCAGCTGGGCGGCTGCTACCACGTGACGTGGCTCTGCCCCCTGTGGCGGAATAGTATCGCCGGCGGCGGCATCAACTAATGCATCCACCATTGCCTGGTCATAGAAATTAAAATTGATCACTTCTCGAAGCGAATGGTTATTCAAGCTCTGCAAGGGATAATTAAGCATGGCTGTTGTTATTAATTCTATCATTGGCATCAACTGGCCCAACTTAATTCTAGTTACTTCCGTAACTCCATTAAAAACCCACTTAGCATCTCTAATATTGGGATTATGACGTAGCATCCGGCGTTCAATTATGTGGGCATGATAAGAAAACCCCAATTGGCGCATAAACGTAATGTTAATTAGGTTGCGTAGAACAGGGAGGGGGTGGGGATCCGGCCCTTGTACCCCGTGCCAACTTCCAACGGAACCAAAACCTATCATCTCCTGCATTGTAAACACCGTGGACGGCCCGCACATTAGAATTGCAAACAGGTCGGCAAACAACTCATTGGTCCATTTACTCCAAAGAGAGACAGTAAATTGCTCCCGGGTCATTTCAATTGGCGTGAGACGCCCATTAATTTTAAGTACAGTTGAGATTGGCGGATAATCGGCTTTTCCTGCCCGAAGGGCATCAACAGCCACAGTGGCAGCCAGCGCTTCCATTTCCCGAGCCAGGTTCTCTACGCAGAAAAAAACATCATGCCCAGTTTCATGAGCAAGTACATTCCATCGCCACACATTGTTTAAAGCAGCACGAGGAAGGTGAATAATTGCCAGCGGCCGGTGTAAAGTAGGTGGCAGCGTATAATATGATCTTGTCCCCCCACGACCAAGAAACACTACCGGGGCAACATCATAACGATACGACATACGTATGCCTTTAAGTGACCTGCTGTTGAAAAAACGTTGAAAAAGGTTTTTAACCAGCTTATCGGCAGCAGATAGTTCCACTTCAAACAGCACTGCATACCGCTGTAGAACCATGTTCACAAAATCAAACCAATACCCATTCATCTCATTAGTATTAGCATTGCTTTTAAAAGCCCTATCAAACCAGTTTATAACGTCATCGATTAACGGCAGGCTGTTGGCCAGCGAGGGAGTACCTTCAGCCAGCAAAAAAACCTCGTCTAAATCCTTTCTGAAGCTTAAAGTGCGGTTATTGGTCACCTGTTTTAAGAGATCGGTATCATACATCATTCCAAACCCAGTTAATTGCACAAATTATCACCCTCCACGACCCAATTTAGTATATTCTTTATCAATTAATATTTATTATGTGCGTGATTAAGGGTGGGAGTACATTATTAGAAATGCAAGAAATAAAAAAACACCCGCGAACATCCGGGTGAAAAACCTTTATATTGCATCATAACCGAGCAGGCGAGGAAAAATGAGGTAGACAATCTTTAAAGGAATTATGGGTATGACTCAATTCCATCAACTTAAGGTTTACAATTCTCAAGTGTTCCAATATTAAGTCCTTATCCTCATGGGTTATGTTGTCAGTTAGCTCCTCAATAATGCATAAACAATTGCGAATCTCCATGACTAAGTTAGTGTGATTATCATATTTGGGAAGCACTTTAACTCTCACCATCCTTAAGGTATTAACAGAATTCTACCAACAATCAAAATAATTGAACAGAAAATTCAGACGAATTCCCGTTTTTGAGACTTGAACTTAAGCATATCAACCCTAAGCGGTAAACATACAATTAGGAGGGAAGGGCCCAAACGTGAGCATGCAGATAATTAACAACCAAAATATTATTACCGATAAACAGCTCGAAAACATTGTTAAAATTTTAGGACGGGATTATAAGCCCCGAAAAATGGTGATTTATGAATCTAAGCTTGATATGCTAAAATTCTACCCCGCATGTTTTAACTTCACCTGGGAGGAATTCTCCGGTAGGTTAGAGGGCAGTTTTGACGATTCATCTGATACTGTATATATTTTCATTTATGCACAGACGGATGATGGTGACGATATACACAGCAAACAGCTATATTCACTGCACGCTTTGGTGCACGAATTAAGGCATAGATACCAATACGTTAACGATTCTATGTATAATGACGACGAAGTCTCGGAAAGAGATGCAGATAGATTTGCGACAAAATTTATCAATAAAAGATCCAACCAAATCCGTAAAATCATGCATTGGGATGATGAATGGACGGTAGAAGAAGAAGAATAAAAAAAATAACCCCCTTTGGGGGTTAACAAGTGAATCATAAACCTTACATTTGATTGCGGTCATAAAAGTACCTGCCAAAATCGATAAATTGAGCTACTTTAGCTTTGGCATCCAACTCTGCTTCTTTTAATACCTCGTCCTTAAAGACATTCAAGCCGGTACGATCAACAATGTAGCCTACATGTTCTTTGGGCAACCTGCGGTCAATGTGCTTCTCAATATAATCGTACATATTAGCCACTACCTTTAGTACTGTATCCTCGCTAACCCATTCCAAGAACGTTCGGGCTATGCGTGGATTCTTCTTACCGGTGCGTCCCATGATCACCACCCGGTAATAATTACTGCCCCGGGTCCAGGCACTGTTAGGACACGTAAGGACGCATTCACCGCAGCCCAGGCACCTTTTTTCGTCTCTTTCCACCCGGTAATTGACCATGGTCAGAGCCCCGGTAGACCTTTTATGGCAGTTATCAACGCAGGCTCCACAGGAAATACACCTGTCGGGGTTATACAACGGTTCCACCTGGCCCAGCACTCCAATATCCTGCATGTGGGCCTTAATGCAGTCGTTGGGACAGCCGGAAACAGCGATCTTTACATGATAATCATTGGGATAAATGATTCTCTCCAACTTTAACGCCAGGTCAGTGGTATCATAATTGGCGAAGGGACATACCCGGTTACCGATACAGCCACTTACATTCCTGGTACCCGCAGCAGGATAACCAATTTCTTCATCATTTACCTGGACACCAATGTCTTTTTCTAATCCCTTTAAAATGGGAGCAATTAGCCTATTCACCTTATCAACCATTTCCATTGGAATACCCGGCACCTCAAAACCCTGCCGGGTTGTAATGTGAACAGTGCCGTTGCCGTATTTTTGGGCTACCTCTTTAATTATGTCAAAGTATTCTACCGGCAAATGTCCCCCCGGAACCCGTATTCTAAGGGCCGTTATATCACGGTCCCTGGTTATCCGGTAAGCATTTTTAATTAGTTTTTTGGTATGCACAGACATGTGTTAAACAGCCCCCTTCTAATCAATTAGTTCCTTGGCCTTGGTATAATTAAAGACAGGCCCTTCCAGGCAGACATAAGTATCATCAATTTTACAATGTCCGCATTTACCCAGGCCGCAGCACATCTTGCGCTCAAAAGATACCGTAATGTTCTCCTCCGGCACCCCTAGTTTGAGGAATTCCTGCACGGTAAATTTCATCATCATGGGCGGTCCCACCACAATCACTTCTACTTCTTCAGGGTTGGGAAAATCCATAACTTTCACATACCCGGTTATTAGACCCACATTTCCGGTCCAATCCTTGTTTCCTTGATCCACTGTTACTGTTACGTTAAAGTCTTTGCTCCATGCTTCCAATTCATCCTTGAAAAGAACATCCTCCGGAGACTTGAAACCGGTCAATAAATTAAGTTGCTTAACTAAATCCAGGCGGTCGTTAAAGTAATTAACAACACTTTTTACCGGAGCAAGCCCGGTGCCTCCGGCGGCAATTACAAGATGCTTATCTTTGTATTTTTGCAGAGGAAAACCATTCCCGTAAGGGCCACGAATAAACATATGGTCTCCTTCTTTAAGGTCATGCAGTACATTAGTAACCTTTCCTACCCGCCGAATGGTCATTTCAATCCACCCGTCACCAAAGTCGCTTACAGAAATAGGGCATTCTCCGATTTTAGGCAGGGAGACTTCTACAAATTGACCATTATCGGGCTTGATACTGCTTTCTAACTTAAATGTATAATCAATTTTTGTTTGGCGTTTTATCTCCAAAATTTTTACTTTATGTGGTAGATACGGGTTTTGAGCCATTAGCGTACACCCCCGTTTTTAATTTCTTGCAATTTTTGCACACACCGGGGAAGGGAAATATATTCCGGGCAGACATCATCACAACGGCCGCAGCCCACACACATATGAAATCCGAAACGCTTTTTAAAGTCACTGAACTTATGCATCACCTTAAACCGCATGCGCTCGCCCTGTGTTTTTCTTACCTCCTGGCCGCCAGCCATTTCAGTATATCCCTCAATCATACAGGAAGCCCAAACCCTCCTGCGCTCACCACAGCTGGGGTTATCCCGGTAAAACAAGTCCTGCATTGTAAAACAGCTGCAAGTGGGGCATGAAAAATTACAGCGACCACATCCGGTACAGCGGGAGGCATATTCCTGCCACAGGGGATGAGAGAATAATGAGTTATCCAATTTATCAGGTATCTGAAGTCTTGTTTTGTTCCTTTGCACAAATCCCGGCTGCAAATCTACTTTTCGGATAGAATTACTGGCCAGGGACTCACTAATTAGATCTTCAAATCCAGTGTCATTAATCAAGCAAAAAATCTGATCGCCCTCAGACCTGACCAGTAAAGAAAAATCACTGGTTTCATTTGTCCCCATGGAAGCACAAAAACAATTTTTAAACCCGTGGTCACATTCCATTAGTACAAATTTAAGCTTTTCCCGTAGTTGCAGGTAATATGGATCGGGATATGGGCCGCTTTCTAAATAGATAGCGTCTAGCCGCTTAAAAGCGTTAATATCGCACGGCCTGGCAAAAACCAGTATACCCTTTTGGTCCACAGAGGGCTGCTTAAACTCTTCCTCCGTAAAGTAAAACATCGTTTCGCTTGGTGGAAAGACTGCTTCTTTAGCTGAATAAACAGTTTTACGATCAAAAACAACATCTTGTATTCTTTCAATATCACCGTACGTTACCAGATCCGTGCCGGAAAAAGTTCCCTTGCCTTCCAGGCACACAGGGGCTAAAATCCTATAATCAAGCAGTAGTTTAGAAATTACATTATTAAACTCCACCGTACTCATTTGATAGCCCACCGGACAAACCTCCTTTTCAAGAAAACAATCTGGTTATAATTTTAATGCTTAATTAACGAGCAGAAAATGATATAGATCACACTTTTAAAAACGGTTTTATCACATAGGATCATTTAGATAGATTGTTGAAATTTGCAGGATTATATAGAAATATTTCGCACTTTCACACTAAGTTTGTCTGATACCATATTTATCCGTGATTTTGGGACATTCTCCCTTATAACACAGTTTCAGAATTGACACATCATTGATATATAATAAGTTGGTGGTTTATCTAAAAAAATTTTGCACTTTTTTTAAGGGGGAGGATAATAATGAACAAAAGTTTTAGGCAGCTTTTATTTGCAGTGTGCTTGATCGCTCTTTCACTTACCGTAATTGGCTGCGGATCGTCTGGTGAGGGCGAGCAACAAAAAGAGACTCTGGTCTTTGCTGATGCGGGTTGGGACAGCATTCGTTTTCATAATGATGTGGCCGGTTTTATCGTTGAAAATGGTTTTGGGTACCCGACTGATGTAATTCCCGGTTCCACTCCGGCTACGTTTACAGGTTTAAGGAACGGTGATATTGACATTTACATGGAAGCCTGGAAGCAAAACATTATTGACGCTTATCAGGAAGGAATAGAGAAAGGGGAGATTATCGAATTATCTGTTAACTTTGATGACAATGCCCAGGGCTTTTACGTTCCTACATTTGTCATTGAGGGAGATCCGTCCAGGGGAATCGAACCCATGGCTCCTGATTTGGAATATGTAGAAGACTTACCTGAATACTGGGAGCTGTTTAAAGACCCGGAACAACCGAGTAAAGGACGTGTTTTGGGCTCCATTCCTGGCTGGGCTGCGGATGAAATTATGCATCAAAAATATGAAACATATGGTCTTGACGAAACATATAATTATTTCCGTCCCGGATCAGATACAGCACTTGCAGCTGCCATCTCTACGGCTTGTGAGGAAGGTAAACCCTTTGTTGGTTATTACTGGGAACCCACATGGATCTCCGGAAAATATGACATCACTCTCCTAAAGGAAGCTGAATACTCAGACGAAAAATGGAATAATGGAAAGGCTTGTGAGTTTCCCGGTACCGATGTGACTGTTATGGTAAACAGCAGTATGACTGAAAAGGCACCGGAAGTTGTTGAATTCTTAAAGAATTACGAAACCAGCAGTAAACTGACCGCTGAAGCTCTCGCCTTTATGCAGGATAACGACACGGGAACAGAAGATGCAGCAAAATGGTTCTTGCAAGAACGCGAAGATGTTTGGACAAAGTGGGTTTCGGAAGAAGTAGCTCAAAAAGTAAAGGAATCCCTATAAGTCTTTGATACATTCTTAACTGAATAAATAATTGAACCACTACAGGGAAAGTTGGTCATTCACAAACCAACTTTCTCTCGTTTTCCTGTGGAAGGCAGTAAAGTTGAGAACAAGTACATCTTAAAATTTGGCAGTAATTGGGGTGAAAAAAGGTAGTAGACAATGCTACCAAAAACCATGAATGATTTTCCAGAATCCATAAAGCTTAATTGGGGCCTATATGTTGATAATTTCATCAAATGGTTAAATACAAACTACGGTGAGGTCTTTGATGCCATTACTGCAGTTATATTGTGGTTTATGGTAAACATCGAAGCTTTTTTACAATGGGTGCCATGGTGGTTAGTTATAGCTATTATTTTTGTATTGGGGTGGCGTGCAAGAAACCTGGTTTCAGCTTTTGTTTTTTCATCCCTATTGTTTGTTGTCGGTACTTTTGGATTGTGGGATCACATGATGTCCACTTTAGCCATTGTCCTGACATCGGTGGTCATATCTCTCTTGATAGGAATCCCTGTCGGAATAATAATGACTTACAGCACACGCCTGGATGCGGTAATAAGACCAATTTTGGATGCAATGCAAACCATGCCAAGTTTTGTATATTTAATACCAGCCTTAATTTTATTTGGTCTGGGAAAGGTTCCCGCCGTTTTTGCCACTACCATATATGCTATACCACCGGTAATCAGATTAACAAGCTTAGGTATTCGCTCCGTCCCCGGAGAAATGGTGGAAGCTGCCCAGTCCTTTGGTTCTTCACGTTGGCAGCTTCTTACTAAAGTACAATTGCCCCAGGCACTTCCCACCATTATGGCAGGAATTAACCAGACCACAATGATGGCGCTGGCTATGGTAGTCATCTCATCCATGATCGGTGCCAAGGGATTAGGGATGGAAGTGTTAATTGCAATCAACAGAATTGATATTGCCCGTGGATTTGAAGCGGGACTCAGCATTGTGTTCCTGGCAATCATTATTGATAGGATTTCTCAAGGAGTTGCAAACAAATATGAAATATCAAAATAAAACATGGCTAGAAAGCGGGAGTGGCGCAAATGACTGTAAAAGTTAAAGTAGAACGTTTGACCAAGATTTTCGGCCCTAACCCACAGCCGGTTTTAGAAAAAATTAAAGATGGTTTTACCAAGAATGAGATTTTAGAAGAGACCGGACATACCGTTGGCGTATACGACGTCTCCTTCGAGGTAAAAGAAGGGGAAACCTTTGTTATTATGGGACTGTCAGGCAGCGGTAAATCTACTCTCATACGGTGTTTGAACCTTCTAAACAAGCCAACGGAAGGCAATATTTTCATCGATGATACAAACATAGTAAAGCTTGCAAAAAAAGATCTAAAGCAGCTAAGGCAGCAAAAACTGGCCATGGTTTTTCAACACTTCGGTCTTTTAACCCACCGTAACGTAATTAAAAATGTTGAATATGGCCTGGAAATAAGGGGGATCCCTACAGAGGAAAGGCAAAACATTGCAAACAAAATTTTGGTCAGTGTCGGTCTCGAAGGTTGGGAAAATAAATTGATCGGCGAATTAAGCGGTGGAATGCAGCAAAGGGTTGGTCTAGCCCGTGCACTGGCTAACGATCCTGATGTATTATTGATGGACGAGCCCTTCAGTGCTCTTGACCCTCTGATTAGACGGGAGATGCAGTATGAACTCCTTGATATTCAATCTAAACTAAAAAAAACTATTATATTTATTACCCACGATGTAAATGAAGCATTTAAGATAGGGGACCGTGTGGCGGTAATGAAAGACGGGATGATGGAACAAATTGGCACCCCGGAAGAAATAATTGCAAAGCCACAAAGTACATACATTGAAGAATTTATTAAGGATATTGATCGCTCTAAAGTATTACAAGCCAAGAATATAATGTTTAAATGTTCTGCACTGGTATCTGTCAAGGATGGGCCAAGAGTGGCAGTTAAAATTATGGAATCAAACGGTATTTCCAGTGTATTCGTTGTGGATGAGCAACTACGGCTGCAGGGTATTGTTACCATTGATGATACAATAATAGCCATCAAGGAAAACAAAGGGATTGCAGATATTTTACGACAGGATTATTATACCGCCGATCCCGAGACATACATGCAGGATCTGCTCCCGATGGCAACCAACACTAAATTCCCCCTGGCTGTCACTGATGAAAACAACAAGTTGCTGGGAATTATTGTCCGTGTTTCCGTTCTATCCGGGTTAGTATAAATTATTAATCAACTAAAAAAGAACATTAGAAAAGCCCTGGCTAAGCCAGGGCTAAACTATCCCGATTACTAAAGCTTTACAACATTTGCCGCCTGTGGCCCGCGTGAGCCTTCTACAATGTCAAATTCAACATCCTGACCTTCATCTAAGGCCTTGAAACCTTCTTCCTCAATGGCGGAAAAATGAACAAATACATCGCCACCGTCTTCTCTTTCAATAAAACCAAAACCTTTTTCCGAACTAAACCATTTAACCTTACCTCTCACGTGCACATTCCTCCTGAAAATTTAATCCTGTAAGCAAATGCTTACATAAGCGCATATTATCACTTAATTTATCCAACGTCAAGTTCTTAACAACTAAAATATTTCCTGTTCCGGTTGATCAATTAACGTCGTATTTTAATTATAAATTGAACTTGTCTAATATCACTTAACGTATTTTGCTTTCATAATATGGGGTAAACACAAAAAGGATGGGTGATATGCAATACTAGTTATCTTATATAACTCTTTTTAAAATGTCTCTTGCAATAGCTATGCCGCAAGCTCCCGCCTGGGCCAGGCCACGTGTTATGCCGGCCCCGTCGCCACCGGCATAAAAACCTTCAATTTCAGTCTCAAAGTTGCCTTTCAGTTTAGGCCGGGATGAATAGAACTTTGCCTCCACCCCATAAAGCAGAGTGTGTTCACTTGCAATACCAGGTGTAACAGCATCCAGTGCGTGAATCATTTCAATAATACTTTTCATGGTATTATAAGGTAGCACTAAAGCTAGGTTTCCGGGTACCGCTTCCCTTAAAGTGGGGTCCATAAAACCTTCACTGATACGCTTTTCAGTTGACCGGCGGCCGTTCAGAATGTCACCAAATCGTTGCACCAATACTGAGCCGTTAGACAGATCATTAGCCAGCCGGGAAATTGATTTTGCATAATCTATAGGCTTATTAAAGGGATAAGAAAACTTATGTGACACTAACAGGGCAAAGTTAGTATTGATGCTGCCCAAATTTTTATCTTTATAGGCGTGTCCATTAGCCAGCATAACACCACTGTGATTTTCAATTACAACGTGACCGGACGGGTTACTGCAGAAGGTTCTTACCGTTGTCCCGGTAGAAGACCTAAAGATAAATTTGCCCTCATATAAATTATCATTGATTTCTTCCATTATTGTGTCTAGAGTTTCCACTCGTACACCAACATCCACCTGGTTGTTACTCATTTCTACATTTAGTTTATTAAAGACCGAAGTTAGCCATTCATTTCCGTCTCTACCCGGCACAACCACTACCTTGGGTGCATAATATTTCTCGTTTGTTTTTGTAAGCACACCCGTGGTAAAACGTTTAAAACCGTGATTCTCCGTTAATACATTATCCACTTCGGTTTCAAATACCATATCCACATGTTCTTTTAAAAACTCAAAAATGCTTCCCAATATTTGAAGGTTTTGTTCTGTTCCCAGGTGCCTGACCTGTGCCCGTAGCAATTTCAGATCTACAGCCAGCCCGCGTTTCTCAATGGACTTAATGGCCGCAGTGGTTGGATCAGATGTGGTGGATTCCGCACCATGTTTATTGTTAATGGAATCGACATATTTAATTAAATCCAACACTTCCGATGGGCTTAAATAATCAGTTAACCAACCTCCAAACTCAGTGGTGATGTTAAATTTTCCATCCGAATAAGCACCGGCGCCACCAAAACCGCTGGTAATTGAGCACGTGGGCATACATCCCGCGTATTCTTTTTTAGCTGTGGCAGGAGGACATTTTACAGTTTTCTTTTGCAGTATAGGGCATTGCCGTTTATAAATGTCACGACCTTTGTCAATTAACAATACCTTGAGCCCAGGGGCCTTTAGAATCAACTCGTAACAAGTGAAAATACCCGCTGGGCCGGCACCTACGACAATTACATCGTATTTTTTCATAGTATTACCACTTCCCATTGAATGTGCAATTTAGCAAACAGATTTATTATGAACTATTTGCTAAGATATTTCAAGAGCATTTAGAAATAATTTTCAAGCAAAGGGTGATCACTTCATAAACGGTTTTTTCTTCGCAAACCTATTAATCTAAATATCAATGCAAATATCCCAACTATCCAGGCTAAAATTTTAAACATCAAATTTAACAAAGCCTTGATCATACCGTATCACTCCAGATCCTTAGTGTAGTCAATCAAGAATTTTTAGCAGCAACAAATACCCCTCTCCAGGTAGTATCACCAAAAGAGGGGTGTTTATTTATCACGACGATATGTTTGTTTAAATTATCCCTCCATTTGTTTTGCTAAAAACGAAGCAGCTGTCTGGGCCAGCTTTTTTTCCAGGTCTCCCATTTGTGCTTCATCCTTTGATGTTATAACAATGGCGCCTATAGGATCTCCGCTCACGATAATGGGCGAAACAACACTGCTCTTAACTATAAATTCTTCACCCGCCGTTAAACTATGTTCCCCATTAACAACTTGGTGTTGCCGTTCACCAATAATATCTTCAAGCACCTCACCAATGGCACCGTTGATTAAATCTTTTTTAGCATCACCGGATACCGCTATTATTTCATCGCGATCAGCAATGCAAACAATATAGCCTAATGCTTCATGTAAGGAGTCAGCATATTCCTTGGCGAATTCCCCCAAATCACTGATGGGAGAATACTTTTTTAAAAACACCTTTCCTTCTCTATCAACATATATCTCCAAAGGGTCACCATTACGAATTTTCATCGTGCGCCTAATTTCCTTAGGTATAACTACCCGTCCCAAATCATCAATTCTCCTAACGATCCCGGTAGCTTTCATAATTTCCTCCTCTTGGTTCAATTAACCTCCATTATTAGTGTACTTAAACACCGAAATAAAATACTAACAAAAAAATGCAAAGATTTCCCGAACCATGCGGAATAAAAAATTGATGTATTACCTCTGGTGTCCGGTTAGTAAAGATAAACAACAAATAAATATTTGCTACTCATCCTTAGTGAGAATTTTGGCAACTGCGGGATTATTTGGTGAACGAGGGTTAACAGAGCCAAGTATGTTTGTTAGAATAAGTTATCAAATAAGGATTAATAGGGGATGGTTGCCATGAACCGGAAGAACTGGCTTTAAAATTTTGCACCACTTCGGCAGATTAAAAACCTAATTTACTACTCTTACTAGGAGGGATACGTGTGCTACAGTTCCCTGTTGGAACCCTTCGACCTTCAATGAGGATCCTTTCAGACGAACAAGTAGTTGCTATTCACCGTGCAGCTATGGAAATAATGAACTCATACGGCATGCAGGTTCAGGATGAAGAAGCTCTGCAAATGTTCCGCGACGCGGGTGCAATTGTGGAAAAGGACCGGGTGAAACTACCCGAATATATTGTGCAAGATGCTTTAAACAGTGCGCCCACCCGGGTGGTACTTTCTAACCAAAAGGGAGAGAGGTCTCTGTTCCTGGAAGAGGGAAAAACTTACTTTGGTACCGGTTCGGATACAATCTACATTATTGATCCGGAAACCGGTGAACGGAGAAGGGTGGTAGTTAAAGATATCGGAAACTTTGCCAAAGTTTCTGATGCACTTCCCAATATTTCTTTTATCATGTCCATGGGCAATCCTATCGATGTTCCGTCAGAGCTTGTTTATATGTATGAATTCGCCCAAATGGTAAAGAACAGCAACCTACCGATAGTATTTTGCTCTGATTCCGGGCCGGACACAGAAAAGATATGGGAAATGGCGGCCGCCGTTTACGGTGGGGATGAGCAGAAACTGGAGCAGAACCCATTCTTATTACATTATGTAGAGCCGGTTTCTCCACTAAAATTTAACCGCACTTCAGTCCAAAAGATTTTAACTGGAGCAAAGCATAATATTCCCATGAGTTTCCCCTCGGGGGCTAACGCAGGCAGCGGCGCTCCCATTACTCTGGCCGGGGCAATGGCCATGGGCATAGCAGAATCCTTTTTCGGCTTAGTATTACAGCAGCTGGTCCGCAAAGGGGCACCCTTTGTATTTGGCCCCAATGTCTCGGTTATGGATCAACGCACCACCGTGGTGTCTTACGGGTGTCCCGAGTGGGCATTAACTCAAGGCGCCGTAACTGATATGGGCCGTTTTTACAATTTACCGACCTGGGCTTATGCAGGGTCAACAGACTCCAAGCGCGTTGATGCGCAGGCCGGCATTGAATCAACTTTTTCCGTCTTTGCCGCCATGGCCTGCAGGTCCAACCTGGTCCATGACGTAGGATACATTGAATACGGCACTACATCATCCCTGGAGCAGCTGGTAATGGCCAATGAGATAATTGATATGGCCCGGTTCTTTATGAATGGGATCGAAGTAAATGATAACACGCTGGCACTTGATGTAATCAACAGAGTAAAGGATCAATCAACCTTCTTAATGGATGATCATACGTTGGAAAACTTTAAAACTGCCCAATGGTATCCAAAGCTTCTGGACCGCCAGAACTATCCGGCCTGGGAAAAGGGCGGTAGTCTAACCATGGAAGATAGACTCACCAAGGAAGTGAATAAAATTCTCTCTAACTACCAGCCGGAGCCCAAGTCAAATGATGTTCTGGCCAAAATTGACCAAATCCTGGACGCCGGTCTCTAAAAAAATAAGCAGCACGTTATAAATAATTCTAAATCCGAGGGGGATTAAAAATGGCAGATCTTATTAAAGAAATACATGATATGGTTGTTGAATATAAAAAGGATGCCATTGCTGAAAAAGTGGATCAGGCCCTTAATGAAGGCAAAGATGCTGAAAGCATCCTCAATAATGGCTTAATCGCGGCAATGGATGTTGTAGGTGAGAAATATTCGACGGGTGAAGTATTTATTCCTGAAATGCTGGCCTCAGCTAAAACCATGAAAATTGCCCTGGAGAAAATAAAGCCCCAACTTCAAAAAGATGTAGTAGCCAGCAATAAGGGTGTTGTGGTCATCGGTACCGTTAAGGATGATATACATGACATTGGAAAAAATCTGGTGGCGATGATGTTGGAAGGAGCAGGTTTTGAAGTCCACGATATAGGGATCGATAACTCTCCGGAAAATTTCATAAGTAAGGCCAAGGAAGTAAACGCGCAAATCCTCGGCATATCGGCCCTTTTAACTACAACTATGCCCATGATGAAAGAAACAGTGGAAGCACTCAAAGACGAAGGCCTATACGAGAAGATTCACGTTATCGTGGGTGGGGCACCTGTAAGTCAACAGTATGCAGACGAAATAGGTGCCCGTGGATATGCAGCGGATGCAGTGGTAGCGGTGGAGAAAATAAAAAGCCTTTTGGATAGTTAGTTTTTTGGGGTTGCGGTCGCTGAAATAGCAGCGACCGCTTTTCCCTGCCTAAATTTTACAAACAGGAGGTGGAGATCTTTATCAAAAGAGAAGCTGTTCCGGTAAAAGTACCTTTAGATAAATTATTATTGAGTCAGAATTTCCAAGAACCCAGCAAAATTAGGCCGGAAATTATTGCTGAGGCTGAAAAGGCTTTAGATATAGCCATGAAGCTTATAGAACCCACCTTTTTACTGGACAAATTCACCATTCGGACAATTGACCGGGATACAATACGAGTCCAACAAACCGCATTACAGATAGGGGAGTCCACTCATCTTCTTAACCAGGCAGCAGAAGCAGTGGTTTACTTAAGCACTATAGGAAACAAACTGGAGATTGCAGTAAATAAACTGAGCCTGGAAGGCGATTTTGAGTTAGCATATTGGCTGGACTGTGCCGGAGTATTAGCCTTGAATGAAATAGACAACGAAGTTTGGGCACACGTGGAAAACCTCGCCGCCAAAACCGGATACGGGGTAGGGCTCTCCCTAAGCCCGGGGTCTTTAAAAGGCTGGGATATAAAGGAGCAAAAAAAGCTTTGTACGCTGTTGGATCCAGACACAATCGGTGTCACCATCAATGATGCTTCTCTTTTGGTCCCTCATAAATCAGCTTCCAGCATCATCGGCATCGGGCCTGATTATCCTTCCAACAAAGTATCATCGGCCTGTGATTATTGTATTTCAGACGGAAAATGCTGGATGCGAAGAGCACGGGAGGGAGCACGATATGTCTAAATACCAGGTTCATTTTGAGAATTTAGGACTCAAAGTCCCGGTAGAAAAGGGAACATCTTTGTTAACGGCTGCCTGGCTGGCGGGGGTCAATATTAGATCCGAATGTAATGGGAAAGGGAGATGCGGTAAGTGCCGGGTACTAATTCATGAATTTAAAGACAAAGGGCATAAATCTTCAAACCACCAATTTTTTACTGAAGAAGAACTACGTCAGGGGTGGCGATTGGCATGTGAAATTGAGATAGACTGCGACCTCAAAGTTACAGTACCGAAAGCAAGCAGAGACATGGGGGCAGTAATTCGCAAGTCATATACACACCGTGAAATCGAATTAAAGCCCTTTGTCCGCCGTTTCTACCTCGATTTACCCCCATTTGAGGCAAACCACGGCACCGGAATGTGGGAACAGTGTGCAGCCATTTTAAGGGATAAATACAATATGGAGGAACCAGTAATTTCTCCCACCGCCATGATTCGACTTTCTAATCTAGCCGGCCGCAATGTCCCGCCGCTGGAGGCTTTTGTAAGTCAAAGCCAGCAGGTTATATGTATCAGAAGAAAGAAAGACCATCCCATGCTGGGTCTGGCGGTGGATATAGGTACCACATCCCTGGCAGCCTACCTTGGGGACCTGGATAATAATCTCATTTTAGCTGCTGATTCAGTACTCAACCCCCAGGTTGTCTACGGCGGGGATGTACTCTCACGCATCAGTCTAGTCCAGGAAAGGCCCGAAATGTTGGCCTCCCTGCAGCAAAGCGTTCTGCAAGCAGTTAATGGTTTAATTGCCAATATGACCGAATCCGTAGGGACCAACCCCGATGACATAGTTGATGTTACCGTGGTGGGCAATACTACCATGCACCACCTGTTTCTTGGACTTAACCCGGAAGCACTAGGTAAATATCCATTTATCCCCACTATAAAGACAGCTCAATACGTCCGGTCCTCTCTTCTGGGGCTAAATGTAAATCCGGGTGCTCAGATATACATGTTCCCCATTTTTTCGGCCTATGTGGGAGCAGATACCATTGGAGTCAGAATAGCAGAGCAGTTTCATGAGCAAGAAGTCATGAAGTTAATTATGGATATAGGCACCAATGGTGAACTGGTGCTGGGCAGCAACAACCGTTCTTTTTGTACATCCGTAGCCACAGGTCCTGCATTTGAGGGGGCCCAAATTAAGTTTGGCATGCGTGCCGCACCCGGTGCTATCGAAAGATTGTCCATTGATCCTAAAACTCTAGATGTGAAATACACAGTAATCCCAAGCCCCGGGGAAAAAGAAAATACAAGGAGGCCGATGGGCATTTGCGGCTCCGGTATTTTTTCTGCCGTGGCCGAACTCTTAAAGGCCGGTATGATCAAGGAAAACGGTGCCTTTGACAAAACTAAAAATCGCTCTCGCTTACGCCAAGAGAAAGGCAGCAAAAAATATGAATTTGTACTGGTATTCGCTGAGGAATCAGGGTTAGATACGGATATAACCATATGCCAAGATGACGTGCGGGCAGTCCAACTGGGCAAGTCGGCTCTTTTAGCCGGTGCTCAAATAATGATGCAGCACGCTGGAATTACAGAGCCCGATGAAATAATACTGGCCGGTGCATTTGGCAGCTACATTAATATCGATGATGCCATCACCATTGGCCTGGTTCCACATTGTCCAAGGGAAAAAATATATGCTGTAGGTAACGCTGCCGGAGATGGTGCCCGCATGGCACTGTTTAATTGGGATTTCCGGGAAGAAGCACAGCGTTTTGAACAAGAAACAGAATTTATCGCCCTTTCGGGCACAGAGGAATTCCAGGACATACTGGTAAAGGCCATGGAATTTCCCCGCTATGCTTGCCCCGCTTGCCCCTAATCACGAAAATATGCAATTTCATCGCCCCAGGAAATATAGCCCTGTTGGCCATATTTGTTTTGGCCCGGAAAAGGTCCCATAATTCTGACCGGGGTTCCACCGCTAATATCTATTAGCCAGACAATGCTGTCCTTTAAATAAACGATATGTTGGCCATCGCGTGACCAAAGGGGACGGCCCAGCCCGGTGCCTGCCTCGCCCAAAGGCCGGGCACCGGTGCCGTCGGCATTGGCAATTCCCAGAGATCTTGTTTGCCGCCAGTCTGAAATACTGTATTCTCCATTAACATTACTTAAGTCGGGGGCTTCTAAAAAGCAAAACATATCCCCTTTTGCAGACCAATCCGGATACAATCGTACACTATCCGAAGTCTGTGGTAGATTAACACAGCTGCCTGTTTGTGCGGTGAAAAGGGCCAGCGATTTATTCTTCCAAATCTCCCGCCCGCTTCCTGCAACAGCCAGAAGCTTTGTGCCATCGTTGGACCAGGTAAGCCATTCAGGGTAAATTAAGGTTGTAATAATGGCCTGTGGTTTTCCTCCACTAAGCGGCAACGTATAAAGCTTAAGGCCATCGGCCATGGCGGAGGCCGAATGCCCGGGGCTTAACCAGAAAAGCACTCCTTTATTATCAGGCTGCCAGCCGGCAAGCCTGATGGCTGCACCTTCTGCAGTATACAGACGGGCAGGTTCACCACCTTCCACCGGTATCTTATGCAGGACATCAACCCGGTTAACAGGGTCATTGGGGTCATAAGGTAGTGTATCAACATAAGCTATGGTTTTCCCATCCGGGGCCCAGCAGAATGAAGAGGCGCCCGTATAAACATCGGTTAGCTGCCGTGGAGGTTTACCTGGTCGGATTAAATATATGTCCCGTTTGCTTACATCAGGGACTACCGCTAACACATTTGCTGCGGGAGACCATGCAAAATCCGGGGCATTATACAGTAACTTATGTAAACCTGCAACTTCATACAAGTCGCTGCCATCTGAGTTTACTATTTGAAGAGTATTATCCTCACCAATGTATGCCAGCCACTGCCCATCCGCCGACCATTTTAGTTTACCTGCCTCGCCCGGCTCACTTAACTTATCAAGAGTTCCACTGTCCCCGTTTAAAACATAAAGTCTACCATCCCAGATAAACGCTATTTTCCCTTGATCACGAAATGTTTCAAAATTAACCTGCGGCGGGCCGGCAGTAGATCCGTCTATGTAGTGCCGGCCAGTAACTTCATTTTGATTAACCGTTTGTGAGCCGGTACAACCAACTTGAAACACAAGTATGCCCGTTGCTATCAGTGATACTATAATGATTCGCACGCTCATAGTAAAACTCAACCTATCCCCTTCTTTCAATCTAAAAATATAAACCAAAGTAAACATATAAATTACCGGTCTCTCTAGTAATTTATATGTTTGATAACCCGCATTTAGATTGATTTAGGAGAGTTGATTATGCCTTTTTATCACTGGTATCAAGTTGTGTTCTCTTTAGAAACTGTGACTCCAAATGGATAAACAAGCCGGTTCTGGACAATGAAAATATGGTTAAAGCCACCCAGATAAGAACAAAAGACATGAGGTGGACACTGGTAAATGATTCATGGTAAAAGAATACGCCTAAAATTAGCATCAATGTGGGGGATATGTATTGTAAAAATCCAATAACCGCTAACGGGAGCCGTTTGGCACCGGTGGCAAACAACAAAAGTGGCACTGCCGTTATAGCACCGGCACCAACTAAAAGCCATGTAATAACAGGATTATCAAAACCAAAGGCCCCATTTCCAACATTATGTATAGAGCCTATAAACATTAATGCAAAAGGAACAACAAAAAGGGTTTCCAATGTCAACCCCGTCATCGCTCCGGCATTAACCATTTTTTTACTTAGCCCGTACAAGCCAAAACTTGCAGCCAATGTTAATGACACCCAGGGAACCGCCCCGAAATGGATGACCATATTTAATACACCGGTCGCAGCTAGTAGAAAGGATATTATCTGCCAGAGAGATAACTTTTCCTTTAATACAACAACCCCCAAAAGAACACTTACCAGGGGATTAATGTAGTAACCCAGGCTTGATTGCACGATATGGTTATTGCTCACTGCCCAAATATACGTAAACCAGTTGACACTAATCAGGGCAGAGGCCAGTACAATACCAAACAGTCTATTTCGCTGGGAAATAATTTCCTTGCATTCCACCCAAAATGCCCTGCCCTTTCTGGACACCAACAGAATAAACACCATAAAAACAAAAGACCACACAATTCTGTGGGCCAAAACTTCCTGCGCGGGGACACTGGGCATAAGTTTCCAGTAAACCGGTAAAAGACCCCATGAGAAATAGGCACCGGCAGCAGCTAGAACCCCGGTTAATTGTTCATTAGATTGACCAAATTTCATGTCTATTATACCTATACCTTCAAAATTGAATTGACAAACTAATTTTATGACCTATTTTCAATAAATGCAACACCTGCGTATCAAACTATGCAGTACAAACAAGAACCCTACAATCACAGTTATTAAGTGTTAATTACCACAAATATAGGTGTATAAAACCTGAGGTCGGTCAAGATCAATGACAGTGGGGGTTAATTGTCTTATATCTTCAATACACCACTCCCTGGACTCCTCAGCAAGTAATTTCAAGGCCTCCTCCTCGGATTCCGCCATAACAACGGCCACTGCATCAGTATACATGCCGTGGTGAATACAAGGTTCGTCCATCATGCTATAACTATGGAACCTACGGTTATGCCTCCAAATATAAATCTTCATAGAAATATCACCTTCACTTAGTTTTTTTTGATTATAAGAATATTCAATAGTAAACCAAGCTTCCCCTGCAATAGTTAGACAGCTCTGTAATGGGTTATTTTACATAGCTAAAAAAAGATTAGGTAATCAGGCATATTTTTTCTTGACCATTAATATAACTGGTGGTAAAATAAATTTAAGTCTATATTGTAAAAGCAATGATTGGGAAAAGTAAACGGAATACTGCTTTTCAGGGAGGAAGCGTCGTAGACTGTGAACGCTTCTAAAGTATGATTCGTTGAAGTTCTCTCATGAGCTGCCGGGCTGAAACACATGTAAGTAGGCCCCGACGGAGTCTTCTACCGTTAAAAGGAAGGGGGTATCGGATCATTTTCCCGTACCCTGCTTAGAGTGGGTCTATTTTTTTAGATCAACTAGGGTGGTAACGCGAGAGTTAACTTTTCGTCCCTTATGGGCGAGAAGTTTTTTTATTTTTTACCACCACCGTACCTAAGTAGGGAATGGTGTTAATTTCCTGTACCTTACCAAGAGGGCCATCTTTATATGGCCAATTGAGGTGGTACCGCGGAAGGCCACAGCTTTCGTCCTCACGGGCGATAACTGTGGCCTTTTTTATATGCTACTTTAATAGGAGGGATAAAATTTGAAACGGTCACTAAGAAAATCAGTTATGGCCAGTCTGCTAATTTTATTATTGGCCACCAGTGTTTTAGCCAGTGGCTGTGGGTCCAGCGGGGACAGTGACGGTGAAGGCGTTACAGGAGAAGAACAGTACAAAATAGGGGCGGTTCTTGACATCAGCGGAAAAGCTTCATCGCTGGGCACACCGGAGAGAGACACTTTGCAAATGATGGTAAAGCAGTTGAACACCCAAGGTGGAATCAACGGGCACCAGGTTGATCTAACCATTCTGGATAACAAAAGCGATGAAACCGAAGCTGTACTGGCAGCAAAAACATTAATTGAAAAAGATGTTTTAGCTGTATTGGGGTGTAGTTCCAGTGGTCCATCCATGGCTATGCTAAATACAGTTCAAAACGAAAAGGTGCCTATGATTTCTCTGGCAGCGGCAAGTAGTATTGTAGAACCGGTTTCTGAGCGCCAGTGGGTCTTTAAGACCGCACAAAGTGATAAAGTAACAGTCGGCAAAATAACTAACTACCTACGGGAACAAAATATTAACAAAGTAGCCTTCCTATATATGAACAACGCATATGGTGACGGGGGAAGAAAAGCTTTTTCCGAGGCGGCAAAAGAAAACAACATAGAAGTTCTGGTGGAAGACAAATTTGAGGCCAGTGATAAAGACATGACACCGCAGCTGACCAGAGTAAAAGCGAGCCAGGCTGAAGCTCTGATCATTTGGGCGATTCCGCCTTCTGCCTCCATAGCAACTAAGAACTTTAAAGATCTGGGACTTACCATCCCGCTTATCCACAGCCACGGGGTAGGCAACCAGAAATTTATAGATCTTGCACAAGGGGCAGCCGAGGGTGTGATTCTACCCATTGGGAAACTGACAGTAGCCCAACAAATTCCTGACACTGACCCCCAAAAGGAAGTACTGCAAACTTACATTAATAACTACACCCAGAAATATGGTTCGCCACCCGATTCTTTCGGTGGATATGCTTGGGATGCCTTTAATCTGGTGGTGAACGCCATTGAAAAGGCGGGCCCGGACCGGGCTGCTATCCGGGATGAACTTGAAAAGACACAAGGATTTACAGGTATTTCCGGTGTTTTTAACATATCAGCACAAGACCATAACGGCCTTGATGAAGAATCTATGGTCTTGGTTCAAATTAAAGACGGCAAGTGGCAACTTTTGGAATAAAGACAGACATTAACACCATAGAGGGAGTGTTATTATGGATACCCCATCCCAACTCTTGCAGCTCCTTTTCACAGGGCTCACACTTGGCAGCATCTATGCTTTGATTGGCTTGGCACTTGTCACAACATTTAATATTACCGGTATCTTAAATCTGGCCCAGGGAGAGTTTGTCACTATCGGTGCCCTTTTAGCCATTAGCTTGTACGCTACCGGGCTGCCGTTGGCGGCGGCATTTATCATAGCGGTCCTCTTAGTGGCAGCGTTGGGAGGGGTACTTGAGCGGTGTGCTATTCAAACTGCACGCCAAGCTTCAGCCCTAACCCTGATTATTATTACGCTTGGTCTTTCCATATTCCTGCGCGGTCTGGCACTTCTGGTCTGGGGTACCGAGACATATTCCCTGCCGGCCTTTTCCGAAGGTGGCCCTCTCTTTATAGGAGGGGCCGCCATAACCCCGCAGAGTTTTTGGATTTTTGGACTAACAGCTTTAACCCTGGCCGGGCTGTACGCTTTCTTTGAGCTCACCTACTGGGGTAAAGCCGTAAAAGCTGCTGTGCTTAACCGTACAGCAGCCAGGTTAATGGGTATTAACCCCAACCGCTTGTCTTTATTGGCTTTTCTGGCCAGCGGTGCCCTGGGCGCGGCAGCCGGGATCTTCATTGCACCGGTTACCATGACCACTTATGATATGGGGTTCATGCTGGGAGTTAAAGGCTTTGTAGCTGCGGTTATCGGTGGATTGAACAATATCGGCGGCGCCGTGCTGGGTGGAATTCTTTTGGGCATTTTAGAGTCTTTCAGTGCCGGGCTGATATCTTCAGGTCTTAAGGACGCCTTTGCCATAATTATTTTAATAGGGGTTTTATTGGTAAGACCTCAAGGTATCATAGGCTCCCTTAAAGAGCGTAAGATTTAGATAAAAAAAGAACTTAAAAGCAGAGGTGTCATGGCATGGCGTTCATTAATAAAAATCACTTTTGGCCGGGGATTATATTGTTTCTTTTAATCATTCCCTTAATTACAAACAGTAATTATCTCCTCAGTATTCTTATCATTATCGGCCTTTACACTATAATCGTACAGGGACTGGGGATATTGATGGGTTATGCCGGACAAATATCATTCGGACACGCCGCTTTCTTCGGCCTCGGGGCATACACGGTAGCTATCTTAACCACCCGCTTTCACTCTCCCACCGTGTTGGCCCTCCTGGGAGCGGCGCTGCTCCCAGGGGTCATCGCAGCATTAATAGGGAGGCCCACTCTTAAACTGCAGGAATTGTACCTGGCTCTGGCTACACTGGGATTTGGATTACTGGTTCACATTGGGTTCACCGAAGGTATGGAACTAACAGGAGGGCCGTCAGGGATTGCGGGGATTCCTTATTTATCAGTTGGTAGTTTTGTTTTTGACAGTGATATTAAGTTCTTTTACCTTGTTGCAGGTATTTTAATACTTCTGTCAGCCGGTATCAAAGGTTTAATTGAATCCAGGGTGGGAAGGGCTCTTCGTGCCATAAGAGAGAGTGAACATGCCGCGGAAACTGCCGGGATTGATACCGCGGCGCTAAAACTGCAGGCCTTTATTTTCAGCGCCTTACTGGCTGGGTTGGCCGGTGGACTTTACGCGTATTATATCACTTTCATCAGCCCGTCACCATTCAGCTTCCACGCTTCAGTTCAATTTGTACTAATGGCAGTTGTGGGCGGATTGGGAACTTTCGTGGGGCCGCTTTTGGGTGCTGCAATGGTGGTAGCCCTGGGAGAATTTCTGCGCTGGGCAATCCCGGTGGTTATACCTAATGCCGGCGGGGAATACCAGATTATCTTTTTTGGCCTTATTTTAGTGGTATTAATGATTTTCCAGCCGGAAGGCCTGGGTGCCCTGGGCAAACGACTTAAACCAGCCACGCAAAAGCTGCCGGGTGAAGGTTACTCTACAAAAATTGAGGCAGAAAAAGAAGGGGGATTATAAAATGCTCCTTAAAATAGAAGGTTTAACTAAAATTTTCGGTGGCATCACCGCCGCCAAAGACATTTGTTGCCAGGTAAACGAGGGAAATATTTTCGCATTAATTGGCCCCAATGGCGCGGGTAAAACCACAATTTTTAATCTAATCACCGGCATGCTGAAGCCGGATGGCGGTACTATAGCCATAGACGGCAAAGAGCTGATCGGTTTAAAACCCTACCAAATTGCTGCTGCCGGTATCACTAGAACGTTTCAAAACTTGCAGCTGTTCGGCGACATGACAGTATTGGAAAACGTTATCACCGGGGCCTACCTGAAAGGTAAAACCGGCTTTATCAAGTCCATGCTGCCGTTACCCGGCAAAAGCAGGGAAGACTTAAGGATAAAAGAGGAAGCCAGGGCCTTACTAAAAGATATAGGACTGGAAAAGGCAGCCGGAATCCCCGCTGCGACATTACCTTTCGGACAGCAAAGACTCTTGGAAATAGCCAGGGCCATGGCCTCCGGTCCCCGCCTGCTGCTACTGGATGAACCTGCCGCCGGGCTAAATAGCATGGAAACAAAAGAACTGGCCGGTTACCTCATGCAACTAAGAAGCCAAGGATTGACCATGCTTTTGATTGAGCACGACGTGGAAACTGTAATGGAAGTGGCAGATCGCATAATGGTCTTAAACTTTGGCTGTGCCATTTGTGAAGGGACCCCCGCGGAAATACAACGAGATCCCGCGGTCATAAAGGCTTATCTCGGGGAGGATGGTAATGTTGCTTAGCATCAAATCGCTCAATGTCTATCACGGATATGTGCAAGCACTCAGGAACCTTGATCTGGATGTAAAGAAAGGTGAATTGCTCGCCATTCTCGGTGCCAACGGGGCAGGCAAAAGTACTCTCCTGGAAACATTGGCCGGGCTGCATAGACCGGCACAGGGAGAAGTAATGCTGGAAGGAAAACCTATCACCGGTAAATCTCCGGATTATATTGTTAAGCATGGCATTAGCCTGGTACCCGAACGAAGGGAAATTTTTAACTCCCTGAGTGTCCTTGATAATCTCCTGCTCGGCGCCTTTCACCGTTACCGCAGCAATAAAGGAACGTTATCAGATGACGTGGCGGAAATAATTGATATCTTTCCTGCCTTAAAGGGAAGAGAACGAGAACCGGCAGGAACTTTAAGCGGAGGACTGCAGCAAATGTTGGCCATTGGCAGGGGTCTTATGGCGCGGCCTAAGATATTACTGCTGGATGAACCTTCAGTGGGCCTGGCGCCCATGGTGGTCAAGGAGATAATGTCCACCCTGGCCCAACTGAAAAACAGTGGGGTAACCATCATTTTGGTGGAACAAAACACAGGGGCTGCGTTAAAAGTAGCTGACAGGGGCTTTGTCATGGAAAGGGGACATATTACACTTGGTGGCACATCTCAGGATATTTTGTCTGACTCTAAAGTGCAGCAAGCTTACTTGGGCCGCAAACGCATGCAGACAGCAGCGGCTTTGTAAGACCCTTTATGTCCCTTGAGGAAGGAATAAGCCTATCAATGTTTAATTAAAAGTGATAGCAACTTATTCTATTAAAGGGGTGTACTTGATTGTTTAACAAAATTCTGTCCAGCATTGGTATAGGCGCGGCAAAAGTAGATTTGGTTTTGCAGGGGAATAAGTACCGGGCCGGAGAACCAATTGAAGGTAGCTTAAAAGTACAAAGTGGTGCAGTCGAGCAGGAGATTAATAAAATATATCTACAATTGGTTGTCCGGTCTAAGTTTAAAAAAGGCGATGACGTTAAGGAAGTTAGTAAAGAATTGGACCATGCCATACTGAGCGAGGGGTTCACAGTTACGGCAGATGAGCAGGAGAGGGAGATACCCGTTTCCTATATCCTGCCTGAAGACATCCCCATATCCACAGGGGCCACCCAAGCGTTCTTGGCTACCGGCATGGATATTAGCCGTGCCTTGGACCCTAGAGATAATGACCCGGTGGAAATACTACCCGGACAGCGCCAGCAAGTAGTCATGAATGCGCTCGAAAAAGAGCTGGGCTTCAGAAAAAAGCGGGGGACGGGTGCCTTTAACGGTCAGTACCAGGAATTTGAATACCGGCCGGGCAAATTCCTGCAAGGAAAACTTGACGAATTAGAAGTCATTTACCAGGTACGAGAAGACGGAATAGGTTTAATAATGCAAATTGATAAGAAATCCGGAGGCTTGTTAGGCGGGTTGCTGGATGATTTGGATATGGATGAGCGAAACGCTGCATTTTTGCTCAAGAACCATCAGATTACCACTGCTGCAGAAGTATCGGAACTGCTGGCCCGGTTTATCCAACAGGAATACCAAAAAATTATGTAATATAGATAGAGCAAATACGTACGACAAGAGACCTGTTCCTTAGTCAAAAGGGATAGGTCTTTTCTGTTAAAACTATGCATCCTGCCTATTTTCGACAGGTTTCCTGAAGGTAATTCAAGGCTGGTTGTCTAAGATATCATAGTTACAGAAACATCTCCATATTCTTCCTATTGGGAGGAGGAAAAAATGAAAGACCAAGACATAACAGAGCATAAGAAATTACAAGCGGCATTATCCCAACAGAAGAAGCGTTTAGAGGAACAGCTTCATTTCTCCAACGCGCTTAACCGGATCGCTGAAACTATCATTCATAATGAGGATACCCATAAAATACTGGACGACATGGCGGCAATTATTGGTGAGACTATTGCCGTTGACAGATCTCTAATTTATGACATCGATTTTAAGCAGCATCAGGTTAAAGGCATATCTGAATGGCTAAACCCAAGTACTGATGGCATAACGGCTACAAAGGATACTTACAATTTAGATGTATTTATTGATGCATCTACATATATGTTGGAACAAAGAAAATGGACGGAAAGCCACGTCGATGATATTAGCCCCTACGCAGCTAACGACGGCTCGGGGGAGCTTCTACACGGGGTAATGGAAATAAAAAGCGGTCTTTGGTTCCCTTTTGCTTTTCGCAACCAGGCTTATTATTGTTTAGTGTTTAATCAGGTAAGCTATCGTCGCGGGTGGCGTGAAGAAGAAATAAACTTTATCCATGCTGCTGCCACCCAGATGGAGATTGCAATACAAAAAATCAGCATTCAAAACGATCAACGACACGCAGAAAAAGCATTGCGTAAAAACGAAGAGCGCCTGCGCATCATTACCGACAATATGTTAGACATGCTTTACCTTATTGACGAAAATTTTATCATTAAGTATGCAAGCCCGTCTTGTGCACATTGCATAGGTATCAAGCCCTCGGAATTGACCGGCAGGTCAATATTTGAACTGGTTCACCCAGAGGATATGCCGGTTGTACTGGACTCCGTCAATCATGCTATTAAAAACAACTCCGGCAGCAAAAAGGCATTTCGTTTTCAGCTATCCAGCACTCATGATCTTTGGGTTGAAAGCACTATTAAAATATTATTGGACGCCAATGGCAGCATTACTGGTACCGTTTTGTGCAGCCGCGATATTTCGGAACGCAAACAGGCCGCAGAGGCACTTAAGAAATCAGAATCCTTGTATAGAACAATTTTCGAGAACACCGGAACCGCAACCTCTATTGCCGGGCTAGATACAATACTCTCTTTAGTTAATACTGAATTTGAAAAATTGTCCGGGTATACAAAAAAGGAATTAGAAGGTATAAAAAGCTGGACCAGTTTTGTGCTCAAGTCAGATTTGCAACGATTAAACAACTACCACCATTTAAGAATGCTGAGCCCACATAAAGCACCTGACAAATTCGAGTTTCGTTTTGTTAACAAAGCGGGGGAAGTTAGGAACGTACTGATGACTCTAGCCCAAATTCCCGGCACACTAATGCACCTTTCATCTTTTTTAGACATTACAGAAATAAAACATTTCCAACAAGAAATGAGTCGTTTGGAGCGGCTAAACCTGGTTGGTCAGATGGCAGCAGGTATCGGACACGAAGTGCGCAATCCCATGACTACTGTCCGCGGCTTCCTGCAGATGTTCAGGGTCAAACCACATCTAGCTATATACAAAAACCATTTTGACTTAATGATTGACGAGTTGGACAGGGCTAATTCCATAATTACTCAATTCTTATCCCTGGCTAAAGACAAGCCAGTGGATAAGAAGATCCATAACCTAAACTCCATTGTAGAAATGTTATACCCACTAATAGAAGCAGATGCATATAAATCCGGCATGGGTTTTAATTTACAATTACAGGAAATACCAGATTCACTCCTAGACGAAAAAGAAATAAGACAACTTATTCTCAACCTTACACGCAACGGGATAGAAGCTATGTCCCCGGGTGGAACACTCACCATCAGAACTTTTGCCCAAATGGGCAAAGCTGTGCTGGCAGTACAGGATCAGGGGACGGGCATTCCTGCTCATCTAATGGAAAAATTAGGCACACCGTTTTTAACCACCAAGGATGAAGGAACAGGACTGGGGTTATCGGTTTGCTATAGTATTGCCACCAGGCATAATGCCACCGTTGACGTAAAAACCGGTCCGGAAGGGACAACCTTTAGGCTAGAGTTTAACAGCCAATAGTTGAATAGCCGTGATTATTAGTTTTCTTTTTGGGAAGGAGAACTTAGTCTTTTAAAGAAACTTATTTAAATGCCTTTAGTTATCTGTTGCGGAACAGGTGGTGTTATTATAAAAAATTGCCAGCACTGGTACTTATACATATTGAAATGCACGGACGGCAGCCTTTACACAGGCATTACAAATGACCTGGATGAAAGGATAAAAGCCCATATGGCCGGCAAAGGGAGCAGATATGTGCGTTCCAGGTTGCCCGTTACTCTGGCAGCCTGGTGGAAGTTCAATACATCAAAGGGCAATATTTTAAAACTTGAACAATGCATTAAAGCATTAACAAGCTGCAAAAAGCGGGAATTAGTAAAGAAACCGGAATTACTAAAAGATTATTGCCAGTGTTTAAGCAGCGAAACTGTCCTGCTTGGAAACAAATAGCTGTTTGACAAACCATGGTTACCTCTCTGGTTTAAACTAAAGTTGCAGGGGGGGTTTTTATTGTTTCTATCATAATTGATCTTTGTAATAAACGTGGCATATTGAAAAAGGGGGATACCGTATATGGAACGCATCAGTGCTGCTGACCTGGAATTAACAAAAACAATTAAATCCATTTACATAGTTAAAAGTAAACGTTTAGGAAGTTTTCGGGACCGAGAAGGTCATTTTATGACTCTTTTGTTAGGCGATAATACCGGTGAAGTGCAGGCCATATTGTGGGAAGGGGCCGAAGAAAAATATCCCCTGCTGGCCCAAGGTGACCTGGTATTAGTTAGCGGCAGAGTACGGGAATATGCCGGGACACTTCAGATTAACCTGGATCACATATCTGTTTATGAGGATAAAGATTTCGACCCTGCCGATTTTCTGCCGGTTTCGCCTTATAACCGGGAAGAAATGCTGCAGGCACTTAAACAAATACTAGCAGGCATTAAAAACCCTTCCCTACGGGAACTCCTTGACCGCTTTTTCTTAGATAACGCCTGGTTACAAGCCTTTGCCATGGCCCCTGCCGCCAAAAAAAATCATCAGGCCTATCTGGGTGGGTTAATGGAGCATACCCTAAAGGTAACGGAAGCGGCAAATAAAATGGCCGATGTTTACCCCCAAGTTGACAAAGATTTGTTAATAGCAGGCGCTGTATTACACGACATAGGAAAAATAGAAGAGTATCAATTCCAAAAAAGCATCGACTTTACTGATCAGGGGCGGCTGCTGGGACACATAGTTATTGGTGTGCAGAAGATAGAGGAGAAGTTACAGGAATTAAAGGGTTTCCCGGACAATTTACGCTTAAAACTACTGCACATAATAACCAGTCACCACGGCAATTATGAATGGCAGTCACCTAAAAGGCCAAAGTTTTTAGAAGCTGCTATTATCCACCATTTGGACAATATGGATGCCACCGTGGATATGTTTTCCACAGCTGCCGGGGAAAGTTATGACACTAAAAGCGATTGGACAGGATGGATTAGAGGACTGGAAAGGTTTGTTTATAAGGGCTAGTTTTGTTTAGCCGGCTAACTAATGGAAGAGAACTTTAAGCAATAAACAATGTGTTTATGCATATATTATTAAAGCGCAAGCGCAAAACCTCTATTCTATTGGCCAGTATATAAGCTTAATACTACAGAACTGTTCACTTGCTGCCGGCAATTGAACTGGGGAGGGGTAATACTGGTTAGGAACAACTTAAGACAAATCTGGGGGTTAATCAGCAGCAGTGTCTTAATCGTATTAGGAATTATTGCCATGCATAGCAGTGCGGAAGGAATTTTTGTCTTTCTGATCGGGGTGGGATTGTCAGGTTTCTATATTTCCCACCTGTTAAACTCAACGAGCTTTAGTTTTTGGCTCCCGTATCTTTACTTAATATTAAGTTTAATCAATTATTTGATTTACGGTGATAACACAACCTTATTTGCTGTTATCAAAGACAATTCCATACCATTTTCCTTCCACGTTATTAACACCATCACCATAGGATTTGCTTTTGTCTTAGGCATGAAGGTTGATTTTTCTATGCGTAAGGCAAATTTAATGTGTGACTAGCAGCAAAGCCACTTAACATGTATAACAAATATTGTAAAATATATCTTTGCCATTAAGGTTTAAAGTATAAAAAAGCGCGCTAAGAGGACTGATTTAGCGCGCTTTTTTAATGTTATAGTTTGTTGTTATAGCTTGTATAGTAAAAACTTCGGCAAATTTTGCAGGATTTCACCTATTGGTAAGCCAACTTAATGTCCTTATGGGAGGTGATTAACTGCGACCCATGATTAAGCTACGGAACTTTACGGTCACCTTAATGTCTCTGCTTATATTGTACCTTTTGGCGGGACACATTTACATTGTCCTGGACAGTGAATTCTTTTTGACCACTCACCTAACACTGGAAGTTGCCAGCGTTATTGTAGCCATACTGGTCAGTATTTTCTGTTGGTATGAATACCGCTACCAACAGCAACAGAAGATGCTTATATTGGCCTTCACCTTTTGCATTATGGGCATGCTTGATTTTGTGCACTCCCTTTCCTATCTGGGCATGCCGTATTTTATTACGGAGAACAGTGCCAATAAAGCCTCTACCTATTGGATAATGGCCCGGCTGGTACAAGGCCTGGGTATTTTTCTGGCCATCTACTTAAAGGACAGAAAGCTGCGCATACCCGTTGCTAATATAGTTTTTACACTGGTAATCCTTGTTTCCATGGTCGGCATAGGTGCCGTAGCCTTTCTACTGCCTTACCTGCCCGGCATGTATGACCCCGCTGCACAGACACAGACTATGACGAAAATTTTGAGCGAGTATATTGTCATTGGTTTATATGTACTTACCGCAGGTAAGCTCTTAACGAGCAAGTCCACGGACAAACGGGATGTATTACTCACTTACGCACTGGCAGTGGGGGTTTTCGGTGAACTGGCCTTTGCTACTTATAACTACGTTTATGACTCTTACAATCTTTTAGGCCACATATTTAAAATAATCTCTTTCGGGATAATTCTAAAGGGACTTTTTGACGAGGCCATCGGGCAACTTTTCCAGGCCAATAAGGAATTGGATGACCAGCGCCACGCACTGGAAAAAGCTAATGAACAATTGCAAAAGACGGATCTGATGAAAGACGAATTTCTGGCCAATACCAACCATGAGTTAAGGTCGCCCCTTACCGCCATCATTGCCTTTACTGAGCTTTTACAGGACACCCAGACGGGCCCCTTAACCCCCCTGCAAAGTGATTACGTAAACGAAATCAGCGACAGCAGCAACGATCTTCTTAGCCGGGTTAACGAAATAAGGGACCTATCTAGGATCAAGGCCGGTAAGATGATATTACGGTCAGAAAAAATAATGGTGGAAGAGCTTGTGGACACTATAGTACGGCGCTTCAAACCACAGTATGATAACAAGGGTATATTTTTAGAAGTAGAATCCCCCCCAAAAAGCATTATAGTTACCGGGGATGTGGAAAGAGTCAGTCAAATCTTAAGCAACCTTCTTTCCAATGCCCTTAAGTTTACTCCTGCCGGAGGTACAGTTCTTGTTTCAGCTTACTTGGACAATAGCTTAAGCCATGCAAAAATAACGGTAGAAGATAACGGCATAGGCATTGACCCCTTGGAGCATGAAGCCATATTTGATATGTTTTACCAGATTGACGGGACAAGTTCCAGAAGCTACGGCGGTACCGGTCTGGGACTCTCCCTGGTAAAAAACCTGGTGGAATTGCAAGGGGGAACCATAAACCTGGAAAGTCACCCCAATCAAGGCAGCATTTTTTCTTTTAGCCTGCCAATATACGGCAAGACCGGCTATACGGAGGTGGATTATGGGACGTAAAATATTAGCCGTTGATGATGATCCCAAGGTTCTGAAAATAATAGGGCATTCTTTGACACGGGAAGGTTTTGAAGTTATACCGGCGTCCAGTGGTAAAGAAGCACTAGCTAAAACCAAGGAAATTTACCCCGACCTGGTGCTTCTGGATTTGATGATGCCGGAAATGGACGGCTTTGATACTTTGCAAAAACTGAAGGAGTTTTCTAATGTTCCAGTAATTATTTTATCCGCCCGTAACGATGAAGCGGACAAAGTAGCAGGCTTTCGCATGGGAGTGGACGATTACCAGGTAAAACCCTTTAGCCCCGTGGAACTGGCCCTGCGGGTCAAAGCAGTATTAAGGCGTGCCGATAACACTAAATCCGGTGGGCCTGATCAAAAAGTACTCCAATTTGACCAGTTGATAATCGACCACAGTAAGCGCTTGGTTCAGAACAGGGGCAGAAACATAGAAATAACCCCTAAGGAATTCCAGCTACTGTGGTTGCTGGCATCCCACCCCAACCAAGTATTTACCAAAGCCCACCTTTTAGACCGTATTTGGGAGACAACTTACCAGGGCGATGATAACACAGTCAATGTACATATACGAAGACTGCGAGAAAAAATCGAGGATATTCCTTCTAAGCCCCGGTATGTTAAAACAGTTTGGGGTACAGGTTACAAATTTGTTGATTGAAAACTGCCTTTTATTGAAGCCGTATTTAAATGTAATAAAAAATTAAGGATTAGTTAAATACGCAGTAATGAAATTAAATTATGATGGTTAAAACAACTATGGGGGTAGGCATTTTGAGCAAACGCAAACAAATCCGCCCCGAGGGCAGCATAATAAGCAGTGAACAATACGAACACCATTTCACATCCTACTATAAATCCCATCAACACAAACTACGTGAAATTAAAGCCCGGCTTTTAAAGGCCGGCACCTCCTATTCTGATTCTATATTCAGTTTGTTTCGGGTATTAAAAAGGGAGGAAGTTTGGCTAAGGAACTCTGTGATACTGCACAGTACCTATTTCAATTCCTTAGGCAACGGCAACAACAAACCTTCCCCGCAGCTTTTTAATATGTTGGTCAGAGATTTTGGATCTTGGGAAGAATGGGTAGAAGAATTTCGCGTAATAAGCATATCTTCCCGGGGATGGGCTGTCCTGGGGTTCGACCTTTTAGAAGGTAACCTGATAAATTGTCTATGTGATGAGCATGCAGAAGGACATTGGATGATCTATCCAATAATTACATTGGATGTATTTGAACATGCTTACCAACAGGACTACGGTTCGGATATAAAGGGTTACACGAAAGATTTCTTAAATAACGTTGATTGGAGTTTTGCTAACAGCGGCTTGGAAACGGCCCAGGAAATGTACAATGTCCTGCAGGCCAAAAATAATTGACAGAGGTTATAATTTATATTTAAACATAATGGGTGCCTCCAACAATCTTTTGTACTGCTTTTGCTTTTTCCATAAGTCACTGCTTTGTATGAAAAGAAGTGAAAAGGCTTCCCAGAGGAAGACCCAACCCCCAACAGTTAGGCTCAGAAAGATAAGCTGTTGAAAGATATTATTTTCGATTACACTTTGGGAATAAAAAGATAATATAGCGAATACAGAAAAAAGCAGCACATAAGTTGCTGTTCTTTTTCGTCTGGCGTAAGATTCATTATTGGTCGTATACAGACAATATCGAAAGTAGTTACGAATTCCTTTCTCAATAATATTTTCCATATTATTGTTTTTTACTTGATGCTGCATATTGAACCTTAAAATTATGTTTTTTCGCACATCAATATCTGATGAGCATTCCTCCAGGAAGGATTTAAGACTGGAATCCAGATCCCTGATGTTATAAACAGAGGAATCCCAACTATTAAAGACATCGTCATAATCTTTTAAAGCAATTTCAATAATATATTCTCCTGTATCGGGGTCAATAGTGTAAAACTGGTTTAAAAAACTATCCTTCACCAACATCCCTCCAGTTCTAGTATTTCCCCCAATCAAAATTTTTTCTGCAGAAAAAACATCCAGCATGCCTTAAGCGGCAAAAAACCCGGCACCGGGCCGGGTTCTCATAAGGACTGATACTACAGATTAATAGTTTTCAACCCATAGTTCGTAGAAACTCTGTGGGTGGTCACAGGCCGGGCATTTTTCCGGCGCAGTGTTACCTTCATGCAGGTATCCACAATTACGGCATTTCCATGTAACTTTATCAGTGCGCTGGAATACTTTGCCGGCCTGAATATTTTCTAAAAGTTTAAGATATCGTTTTTCATGCCCCTCTTCAGCGCTGGCAATTGCTCTAAATACAGCTGCTATTTTAGCAAAACCTTCCTCATCCGCCACCTTTGCAAATTCCGGGTACATGCTTGTATGCTCATGGTTCTCCCCACCTGCAGAAGCCTTTAGGTTTTCAGGGGTACTGCCGATAACGCCGGCAGGGAAAGAAGCCTTAATCTCGACTTCGCCTCCCTCAAGAAACTTAAACAAACGCTTGGCATGTTCCTTTTCGTGGTGTGCGGTTTCCTCAAATACTGCCGCCACCTGTTCATAACCCTCTTTCTTGGCGACACTGGCAAAGTAGTTATAGCGGTTCCTGGCCTGTGATTCTCCCGCAAAGGCGGTAAGGATATTCTTTTCAGTACGCGTTCCTTTTAAACTCAAAGCAAATAGCCCCTTTCTATGGCAACCTTCTTATTAACTTCTGGGAAATTCTTTACGCCGTTGATTTATATTCACAAAACGTTCTTTTTCCGCAAAACATTCCGGGCATTCCCAATCATCGGGCAAGTCGTCAAAGGGTGTGCCTGGCGCTGCTCCCTCGGCTCCCTTTTCCGGGTCGTAAACATAGTCGCAAAGCTCGCAGACCCATTTATCCATTCGTAAGTCGCCCCTTTTCAAACATTTTCATTTTTAACTTTTCCAAAGGCCGTGCAGGTTACAGTAAGCCCTCGCTGAAACCTCCCGGGCATCACAATTAAATACTGCCTCCGGTTTGTCACCGGGGTTTAAAAACTGTCTATAAGTTTTACCACCGGTCGTTATTTCAATCCATTCAATATAGTGCTTTTCTTCCATGGGGTGCGCTACACTGCCCACCTTAACGGTCACTTTACCACCTGCCACTTCCACCACCGGCACATGTTTTTCCTTAGCCGCATCCACAGTATTTTCCTTTTGCAGCTGCATAGGCTGTTCACAGCAAACCAACTGTCCTTTACCCGTGTGCAATATCTCAACAATGTTACCGCAAATTGTGCACTTGTATACCTGCCTTAATTCGGTCATTATAAATATCTCCTCCTTGGTTTTTATTCTAACGTCAGTATGTTAAAAATATGCTATCTTGAATCTTACTATAAAAGTCAAACCTTAAGCCGCATTTACGTAATTCTTAAATATTTATTAAAAATTACTGCTTCACTACATATTTTAAAGATAGATAGGGAGAATTTATGATTAAACAAAAATTAGAGAAGGAGTCCCAAACTAATGGATATGTTTTGCAATCAATGCGAGCAAACTGCAAAAGGAACTGCCTGTACTGTTGCCGGCATTTGTGGTAAGACGCCTGAAGTATCAGCACTGCAGGACCTCCTGCTGCATACCGTCAAAGGTATATCTCTCTATGCCCACGAAGGACGCAAGAAAGGTGTAGGGGACCCGGAAGTGAACGAATTCACTGTACAAGCTGTCTTTTCTACCCTCACCAACGTAGATTTCGACCCACAGCGTTTCGAGCAGCTGATCAGGCAAGGCGTTAAGCTAAGGAATCAAATAAAAGATAAAGTGCAAAAAGCAGGGGGCAAAACGGATTTTACTGACCCCTCGGCAGCTTTTACCCCTCCCGCTGATTTGGACGGACTGATCAAACAGGGGCAAGATATGGGTCTGATCATCGACCGCGAGGCCGATGATGATATTCAATCTCTCCAACTGATCTTGGTCTTCGGCATCAAAGGTGTGGCCGCCTACGCCGACCATGCCCGCGTTCTGGGACAAGAAGATGACAGGGTATTTGCTTTCATTCATGAAGGGTTAGCCGCGCTAACGAATAAGGAAATTCCCCTGCAGGAATGGGTCAACATGGTATTAAAATGCGGTGAGGTAAACCTTATTACCCTGGAACTACTGGACAAAGCCAATACCGACACCTTCGGTCACCCGGTGCCCACCGAAGTACCGTTAGGGCACAAAAAAGGTAAATGTATACTGGTTTCGGGTCACGATCTGAAAGATATGTACGACCTTTTGGAACAAACAAAAAACAAGGATATTAGTATATATACCCACGGGGAAATGCTACCTGCTCATGGGTACCCCAAGCTGAAAAAACACAAGCATTTATACGGTCATTTCGGCACCGCCTGGCAGAACCAAAAGAAAGAATTTCCTGAATTCCCCGGGTCCATACTGATGACTACCAATTGCATCCAAAAACCCCAGGAATCCTACCTGGACAATACCTTCAGCACCGGACTGGTAGGGTGGCCCGGGGTCACGCACGTAGAAAACGGCAAGTTTGACCAGGTAATTGAAAAAGCCCAGCAAAAACCAGGCTTTGCTTCCGACGAAGATAACGGGACAGTGATGGTAGGGTTTGGCCGCAGCGCCCTCTTTGGCGTATCGGATAAAATAATAGATCTGGTCAAGCGAGGTTCCATTAAGCACTTCTTCCTGGTCGCAGGCTGCGATGGTGCCAAACCAGGGCGCAATTACTTTACCGAATTTGTGCAGAAAGTACCAAAAGATGCAGTGGTCCTGACCCTTGCCTGCGGCAAATTCCGCTTTTTTGATTTAGATATGGGTGAAATAGAGGGCATCCCGCGCCTCATAGACATCGGGCAGTGCAACGACGCCTATTCGGCCATTCAAATCGCACTTGCTCTGGCCCAGGCCTTTGAATGTGATGTCAATGATCTGCCCCTTTCCATGGTGCTGTCCTGGTACGAACAAAAAGCGGTGGCCATACTATTGACACTTTTACACCTGGGCATCAAAAACATACGCCTGGGGCCAAGCCTACCGGCATTTATTTCACCTAATGTACTGGATGTCCTGGTACAAAACTTTGCCATCAAACCGGTCACAACCGCAGACGAAGATTTGAGTGCTATTCTTCAAAATGCTTAAACAACGGGATTATTGATAAAAAATTCGGTAACCGGGTTTGAAATAAGACCGCTCATTCAATAATTGAATGAGCGGTCTTTGTTTGCCCGGGTGATAGAAATGAGGCGGTAACATCCTATTAGGGGTTACCAAGTAAGAGACCGAGTAGTCCAATGAGGGTTTTAAGGTCATAGTTGAAAACATATTCAGTTCGACATATCGTCCTGTTTTTCTACAAAGGATAATTAGTTTATTTGCATAATTTTATCATATGACCGGAGATGTAATACAAAGTTGCCATTTACTTGTAGCAGGAGTTTGTATGAATCAGATTTTAGCAATTTTGCTAGCTTTAATAGGTTGCTCTAATGTCTATAATCGGAAGTAGAAAACTGAAAAGTAAGTATTTAAGAAAATATTATTTTATAAATAATATAATAGGAAGGCTATCTAATATTTATAATAGCATTGGGGTAATGCATGTTGATAATTACACAAGGAAGAATAATAAATAAAAGGTTTAATCGAATAGAAGACGGTAGAAGTCATTATTATATTGAAAGTTTTGGTACTGAGAAATTAGAAAAATTTAGGCATGAAGGCTTCATAAAATGCAAACTAATGCATACGGACTTAAATAAATTCGGCGGCTCCATTATAGTACCAGAGCTAATCTTACTAGGAGGTAATTCCCTAAAGTTCATTCAACCCTTAGCTTTTTCGCCAAACCTCATATTCAAGACTGACGAAGAGACAACTTGTACAATTGGGATTGATATTTCATGTGGTCAGACCATAAGGGTTCAGTTTACTGATAGACAAAGATTATGTTATAACGAAGATAAATCCGAGATTTATAAATGTGTAATTTATGGGCCACAGGATCTACAGAATTATTATACTGGTGAAGCGATATTCAAAGATGAATATCGTTTGTTCATTAAGCTATATCATTATACAACAGTTGAATCTGCAGAACTAATTAAGAGAGACAATTGGCTGAGAGATTCTGCCTGGAATTTTGCAGGTAACTTGCAGTTAAAGAATATCGGATATGTATATTTCACTTGCTTAGAGGAATTAAAATGCGAAGGCGACTTACAACAGATTGCTATGTCAAGTTTAGGAAAAATTATGTTGAAGACTGATCGTTCAAATAGGGTATTGACTATTAACATTACCCAAAAAGATACTTCTAAGTTAAATTGTCAATTATCGTACCAAATTGAAGCGTCTGCGATATCGAACAATCACCTATTCAGACACACGAATGATAATGGGACTGTTTGGTATCAAATTTGTTCACCTTTTATTTATAGAATTGGAGTAACCCCTCCAGGGATTGGTATTGGTTACGAAAAAAATGAAATTACTTCTTCACGCGTAAAAAAATTTGACTATATAGTAGCTGGTGATTGTACTAATACCGACGGTTTGCGTGCCCCTTACGAAGAAGAAAATACTCAATATATTTATAAAGTTGAAAATCCATGTTATGAAAAAACTAACCTTGGCTTTTGGATGGATAATCCTAATACTGACCATTATTCTCATAAAAATATAGAAATGCAACGATTTAAATAACAGCACATAAAACAAATAAATATCATTCCAAGACTTGTGAGGTTTGTCATGAAAAAGATCGGTGCAATCACTATTGCACCAGAAATCGTTTTAAAAATAGGTTTTTATCGCAACCAATATTCTTGCCAAACTCTTGATGATTAAGACATCACATAACGAAACCGAGGGATTTAGAGAATATTGCTTCGGCCAGCTACTTATGGGATTTCAATCCTTTTTCGCAGCATTACGATATTGGGCGCTGGCAACCAGTAATTAATGTAAAGATGGGTGTCATAAACAACTAATTACAAAAAGGTGATTTATTTGGCTGTACAAATTTATAAACCTACTCCTGAATCTAAAGGTGTTGGATTCCAAATTGCGTCCTGTATGATACAGTTACCCGATGGCTATGAAGGTGATTGGAAAAACTCATACCGCTCTGGAAATCTATCAAAACTTCTCGTATATAACGGTAAAACAATTATTAACGGCTATTCTGGATTTAGATTGGATGTAGATACTAGGCGTGTTGATTCACCTGAAGAAATCGTGAGCGATTTAGCAAAAGTGTTGCCTCCATTTATTTGTGTTAGTGTATTATTTGCTGCAAATGAGAATTATACCGCAAATAGTATTGGTCCGCACATGTATGATAATTATGATTTAAATTTTACATCACAGCTTTTAGATTTTGTCTGTAACAATCCTGAACTGTCACAAATGAAAATATCAGAAAATATACCTTTGTCCTTATGTGCTAAGGAACCTCATCTTCTAATCATTAGCCCGGACCAGTTATTGGAGGAAAAAGAACAATTTAATAAATCTACAGAGGCTTTAGGTTACTATTTGCATTATGGACTGAATGTTTGGCCAGTAGCCATTTGTATTGAACCGTTGCCCCTCCCTAGTATCGAAGAAACATTGACAGCCTGTAATAAATGGACAGAGATGCTAGGTCAATCATGGTTTAGGGCTGAGGAACTTATCGCAAAATATTGTCCTGATGCAGTCTTATCCGGGCGTTTATCTAAACTTATTAATACATGCTTATGGTTATATAAAGCTACTGAGGCTTGCAGTATAGGTAGCGAAGAGGAAAATAAAAAAAATGGTGGATCAATTGACGCTGTAAGGTATATCTCTGCTGAATGGAGGGCATTAAGCAGACTTCATGAGTTTGCTATTAAGAAATATAGAGATGGTGTTGTTGTCCCCAAATGGAATTTCTCCACTATAGCTGACTTAAGTAAAACCATAGCTGATCCTGCCATAGATGCCTTATTTTCGTGCTTTACTAAAAAGAGAATAAACAACGAACAACAATTCATTTTGCAAAGTCTCATCCATCGATATAGCTTACCATTTAATCCATTAGCAGTGGTAGGTACTCAAATATCTAACATTGTGCTTAGACAGGCGTTGAGACTCCCTTATGGAACCTGGTGTTTTAATACAAAAAAAACTCTAGAGGATGATGGTTTTCTCTCTCTAAATAGTTGCGGTCACCCAATAGTTAGGGCTCAAAAGGATAGCCAGTTAAATAATTGCTGTGATATCTGCTTGACAAATACAAATGCTGAAAATCTAGCACAAATTTACGATAGACAATGCGAGATTGAAAATTGTATTGAACCAGAGCAACTTTTCGGAAATAGTACCCGATCGAAACCAATAAAGCAACTGTGGGAACTAGCAAAAGATTATTTATATATAGTTGATCGGTATCTAAAGTCAAATAATCTAAAATGGTTGTCATCTATCCCTAGTGGAATTGAAGTAAAGATATTAGTATCGGATGATGATAAATTTGGTAAAAAAAGAATGAGAAAATTAGCTTCTGAGTTGCCTAATTTAGGGCTTAATAATGTAGAGATTAGGGTAGTAACTTGTTCAAAAGGGCCTTGTTCTCATCCACTTCACGATCGATATATCTTTTCCTCAGACTGGGGGGTATCAATTTCATCTTCGCTCGATGCTATAGACAGTAATGCCTTGTGGGTATATAAAATTGAAGACTATACTAAAATGCAGCAAAGATACTTTGATTATTTTTGGGATAGTAATTTAACTACCCCTCATAATTATGCTTATGGACCACGTAGTTTTGTGGTTAATAAATTAATATGATGATTTATTCGTGTGTTGAGTGTAATCTAAAAACTTTTGAATGTGCACAGTGAATCCATGTCAACTACTAATTTCATCTTATTACATGTAGTACACCTATCTATTTTTACCCGGCACAACGTAAAACCGGCAAATTAAAA
>JADQBQ010000025.1 GCA_016278505.1 Clostridiales bacterium | reverse complement strand
GTGATTTTTTTACATTTACTGAAACCAGGGGAGTTGATACCCGGTTTCAGCAGTTGAATCATTGTATTGTATAACAAATAAAATCCCAGGCCTATCAACACCAAACCACTTACCCTTTGGATAATGTAACTGGCCCGTGTAAATTTAGAAGTATTTTTCACCACCGAGGTAAAAGTGCCCGCTGCCAGTAGGGGGATACTGCGCCCCATAGATTATTACATAAGCTCATTATTTTATAACTATAAATTAATTGTAATATTGTTACAATAGATGTGTCACTAAAATTTATTTTACCCTCTAATTTTGATCAAGTTGTGAACAGAGTCCGAACAAATTCCGAACTTAAAAAAGGAGCAGGTAAAATGCCCGCTCCCTGTTCCGACAAAAATGCTATGCAAGGAATATTATACTGTCCTAAACAAGTACGCTCACCATTTCCTTCAAAGATTCCAATAGATCCTCATTCCCCGGTTCCCATATAACGGGGCATTCTTCTAGCTTTTTCCCACCATTGACCATCTGTGCGGCAAAAGCCAAACAGGTTTGTTCGCCGCACCGGCGGCAGCCTGTCTTTTGAGGCAGCCAGCCGTAAATTACCAGGGGAGTGGGCCTGGAGCGCTTTTCATAAATGGGCTCTGTGTTTTCTCTGTCAACATATGTTTTATTTATTAACTCTTTTATCCAGGCAGAGGTTTCATGTGCATCATCTTCGCTCAGTGCTTTAGCCACTGTTACTTCCTGGGGGTAAAGTGTGATTAATCTTTCGTCTTTGGTCATAGAAAGCACTTTGCCTTCATGGTTGTACACTGCATTTTTTATGACGGCATTAAGATAAGGCAACACAGCGGTAATGTCATCGGAAAAGCGGGCCCTGAATCTTATTCGATTGGGCACCACTATACATGGTGCTACGCTCGTAATCTCAATATCATTTAAAAACATTAGTTTTACCTCCTTGCATTTACATGACATTAACTCAATCTCTCAACACCACACGGATGTTAGATTAACCTTCACTTGCGCCTTTTTATCTCGTGTTCCGCCAGAAGTAATAATCTCTCCGGTTCCATGGTTTTTCCGTCCTCAAATAACGGCCGCATGAAATAAATACACTTTTTAAATAGATCGTTACTTTCCGGCTCTGCTTGTCTGCCCGTAACAAAACACCTGCTGTTGACACGCAGCCCGCAGTGTTCACAGCCTTGAATAGTAATACCTCCTTATTTTTTTATTTTGGACTTTCGCTAATAAATAAATTGTTATATAATTATAATATAAAAGTAAATCAATGCCAATAATTTAATAATTTTTGTGATGTGAATATTGACAATATCCGTGTATAATAATATTATTATATAAGTTAAAGCTAATAAGGAGGTGGATACAATGAGTATCGATAACTATGTCAAGATATTCAAGGCCCTGGGCGAGCCATCCAGGTTAAGAATGCTAAAGCTTCTATCAGTAAGACCCATGTACGTATGTGAGCTGGAGAAAGTGCTGCAAATGAGCCAACCCAGGATATCCCAGCACCTGCGAGTAATGAAGCATGCCGGACTGGTAACAGAGCGCAAGGAGGCCCAGCGCACCTTTTACGCCCTTAAAATTGATTATCTCGATGAACAGTTTAAGGAATTACTGGAATTCTTTCATGCAGATCTGGAAAGCCTGCCCCTTTTCACCGGGGAAAACCAGCGCTTTAAAGAGTTGGAGGAAGATTGCGGAGTGGCGCAATGTAAGGAAGGAAAAATAGATGCGGTAAAAATTAAGCAGGAGGCATAAGTTAATGCTTGAGGCGGCGGTAAAATTCATAAACAAACACATGATAAAGTTAGGTTGAGCCCCCGGTTGCAAAAAGTGTGGCATTTTAAAGAAGGCGTTTCTTCCGGTTAAGGCAAAGCCGGAAGCTATATTTGAATAACACTAAGGAGATGGTATTAATGGAAATCAAAGTACTGGGACCTGGCTGCAAGAAGTGTAAAGAAACTGAAAAAGCCGTACAAAAAGCAGTGGAAGAGCTGGGCATTCAAGCTGATGTGGAAAAGGTGGAAGAAATGGATAAAATAGCCGACTACAATGTGCTGATGACCCCCGGCATCGTAATTAACGGAAAGGTAAAGGTAACCGGGCGGGTACCTAAGCACAAGGATATTATCAAGTACATTAAGGATGAAATGTAAAACCCATGATTTTAAACTACGTGAGGAAGATATACAGAAGATCTGTAAAAAAGTTAAGGATTCCTTAAAGTAATAATAATTAATTAACCATTTAGAGATAAACATGGCTTTGTTGGGAGATGGGAATATGACCTTCATGAGCGTGCTGCAGAGCGGGTTTAACGAGCTTCTGGAGTACCTTTCGGCACACGTACTTACTTGCTTGGTGCCGGCCTTTTTCATCGCCGGCGGCATAGCCGCGGTGGTATCCACCGGGGCGGTGCTCAAATATTTCGGCCCCCGGGCGCCAAAACACCTGTCGTACGGCGTGGCATCGGTGTCAGGAGCAATACTGGCCGTTTGTTCCTGTACCGTGCTCCCCCTTTTTGCCGGTATTCATAAAAAGGGAGCCGGCCTGGGCCCGGCAGTGACATTCCTTTTTTCCGGCCCGGCAGTCAATATATTGGCCATAGTACTTACCGCCATAAAAATGGGCTGGGAACTGGGCGTGGCCCGGGCCATAGGCGCAGTAGTATTTTCCGTAGCAATCGGACTTTTGATGGCCTTGATCTTTAAAAAAGAAGAAGACAAAAAACAGGCCGAAAAAGGTGACGACGGCGGTATGTTTGAGGGGGAAGACGGTAAACCCGTGGGTCACCTGCTTGCCTTCTTTGGTGCTATGGTGGCCATCCTCATTTTCGGCACCGCATCCATACCACTTTGGAGTAAAATAGCCATTGTAATGGCGCTCTTAAGTTTCTTGGCCACAGTGCTTATTGCCTGGTATGACCGGGATGAAGTGCAGGATTGGCTGGTGGAGACCTGGAAGTTTGTCAAATTAATTTTCCCCATCCTGCTGGTGGGTGTATTCGTGGCCGGAGTTTTAAAAGCAGTTGTCCCTGAACAGTGGATTTCTGCCTCGGTAGGCGGCAACAGCCTTTCATCCAATATAGTGGCTTCTGTTATCGGAGCGCTGATGTATTTCTCCACCCTGACCGAAGTGCCCATTGTAAAGGCTCTGTTGGACATGGGTATGGGGCAGGGCCCCGCACTGGCGCTGCTTCTAGCAGGCCCGTCCTTAAGTTTACCCAACATGTTGGTGGTCAGAAATGTTATGGGTACTAAGAGAACTATAGCATATGTTTTAATAGTAGTTGTAATGGCAACGTTTACGGGCATGATCTTCGGAAATATTGTGACTTAATGTGAATGACCCCTGGGGCTTGAGCATCCCCAGGGGTTTTCCTGGCTTAATCGCGGGATTCATTAGCGGGCTGAGCCCCTGGCCGGACGTATCATAATTTTCTCAATACCATAGCCGTTGCCGCCCCGGTAACTTGTATGCAGTGTTTTTAGTAATTACCGATTTACTTAAAGAGCACGGCATTAACGTTCCCGGCTCGGCCCGTACGCTGGTGGATATGGATCAGCAGGCCATTAACCTGATGGCGAGCCGCCGGCATAATAATTGCTTTCTTCGTTTGAACACTTATACTTTAATTTTTGGTATTGAAATTGCTTAATATTTAAATTAGATTTTATATATAACTCCCCGTCAATTTGTGTTCCGTAATGAAACGTGTGGTTAATTTTAAAACAAAATGTGTATTTTTTTTAAAACAGTTCATCAAGGAGGATTAATATGACCGGCAGCCAAAAGACCTTTATCGAAACAAGCTTTAAAAGCGGTAAAACTTTATCTATTTCTTCAAGGGGGACCATAACCCTGCCGGATAGAGTGCCTACCGGTCAAAGCCCGGAGGATGGGTCATTAAATGTGATGAAGGCTGGCGCGTGATTCCCAGGGTTCCCGATGCCCAAAAATTATATATTGAAGCAACTACCCTCTGTAATTTTTACTGCACCACCTGCATCAGGAATTCCTGGCAGGATGACCTGTCACATATGGAGTGGCCTGTTTTTGAGCGCATTTTGGACAGTATCCCGCATTTGCCGCAGCTGGAGCGCGTGCACTTTGGAGGATTCGGAGAGCCTTTCAGCCACCCTCGCTTCTGGAAATGCTGTCCATGATTGAGGAGCATGGAGTGAAAGTAGAAGCAATCACCAACGGCTCTTTGCTGTCGGAAGAAGTAATTAACAAGTTGATTGACATACAGATGGACAATATATTTATATCCCTGGACGGCCCCGATGAAGAAGAGTACTGCAACATAAGGCAGGGAGCAGATTTTACCGGCGTTCTTGATAATATCAGGCTGTTAAACGAAGTAAAAGAACGCAGAGGTGTCCGCTGCCCGGAACTGGGAATTGAGTTTATGGCCACCAAATACAATTACCGTAAGCTGCCGCAGATGGCGTCCCTGGCTTCGGAGCTTAAAGCCCGACAATTAATCGTTACCAATGTACTCCCGTATAATGAGGAAATGAAAGAACAAATTCTGTATGACATGGAGGATACAGATGTACCCTTTGGGTATAACTCACCCCTTTTGCTTATGCAGGCGCATCTGCCGTATATGAAGCTGCGTACCGAGCGCTACTGCAAGTTTGTGGAAGATAAGGCTATGGCAGTTAACCACAAGGGACTTATATCCCCTTGCTATGCTTTCATGCACAGGTATAACTGCTTCATTTATGACCGGGAGAAAGAAATATACCCCTTTTATATGGGTGATGTAACTGAAAAACTTTTAAATGAAATATGAACAGAACCGACTTATATTAATTTTAGGCGGGCAGTGAAGGATTTCCACTTCCCCTCCTGTACGGACTGCAAATTCCAGAACGGTTGTTCTTATAAGGAAACCAATGAAGGCGACTGCTGGGGCAATTCACCTTCCTGTGCCGACTGCCTCTGGGCTAGGCAGATGATTGCGTGTCCTTAGGGGTTTGGGAATTGACAAGGGAATGTTGTTGATATTATTATATAAGCAAGATTTTATAGGTATATAATAGGAGGGTTACAGAATGGCAAATTGCTGCGATCCCAATGCGTCAAAAATTTTTCAAATGCAGGTGGGGGACGGCTCGGTTGGTATTATAGGACTTATCATTATATTTAGCTTTAAATTTTTTTAGTGAAATATATAAAAAATGATTTATGCATGTTGGTCATGATCTATCTAACGCCGGGCAACATAGTTTGTTATTTGTCTCTTATCGAAGAATCCAAATTAATGCATGGGAGGGAGATTTAATGAGTAATAAAGAAGTAATACAAGAAGAAAAAGGTTTAGGTTTTTTTGAAAGATACCTTACTATTTGGGTAGCTCTTTGTATAATACTGGGGGTTGCAATTGGACAAATGATACCGGTATTTCCCAACACACTGAGCCAGTGAGAATATGCCAATGTATCCATACCGGTGGCGGTACTGATCTGGCTGATGATCTTACCCTATGATGTTAAAGATTGACTTTACAAGTATTGTAAGGGCCCTTAAAATGCCCAAGGGGCTAATAGTTACTTCCGCTACCAATTGGCTGATCAAGCCCTTCACTATGTATATTTTCGCCTGGCTTTTCTTAAAGGTCATATTTGGCGGTTTTATTCCTGATTCGCTGGCTACTGAATATATCGCCGGGGCGGTTTTATTGGGAGCTGCTCCATGTACCGCCATGGTATTTGTTTGGAGCCACTTAACCAGGGGCAATCCTGCCTACACTCTGGTTCAGGTGGCAGTTAATGATTTAATACTGCTGGTTGCCTTTGCACCCATTGTGATGTTCTTGTTGGGGGTAAGTAATGTACCGGTACCATATGAGACATTGTTATTATCCGTGGTTTTATTTATTGTAATCCCCCTGTCAGCAGGTTATCTCTCTAGAACCATGATTATTAAGAACAAGGGACAGGATTATTTCGATAATGTTTTCTTAAAGAAATTTGATAATATAACCATTATTGGGCTTTTATTAACCCTGATTATATTATTCTCCTTCCAGGGAGACGTCATTTTAAATAATCCTCTGCATATAGTTTTCATCGCCGTACCTTTGATCATTCAAACATTTTTCATATTCACCATAGCTTATGGTTGGGCAAGAATGTGGAAATTACCTCATAACGTTGCAGCCCCCGCGGGGTTGATCGGTGCCAGCAATTTTTTTGAGCTGGCGGTTGCGGTGGCCATCGCCCTTTTTGGCTTGCAATCCGGCGCGGCTTTGGCTACGGTAGTGGGCGTACTGGTGGAAGTACCTGTTATGTTGGCGCTGGTTCGGGTTGCAAACAAAACCAGGCACTGGTTTTCCAGAAGAAGTGCAGAGCGCCAGGTGATATTTATCAGATGAAGCTTTTGGGGGAAATAAAATGAAGGATGCACTGTATTTTTTGAAACTTTTAGCCGACGAAACCCGGCTAAAAATTATCATGATGTTATCCCGGCGGGATATGTGCGTCTGCCAAATAATGGCTGAGTTGAACATGTCCCAGCCGGCTGTTTCCCACCACCTCCGGATTTTAAAAAAGAGCGGTATAGTGCAGGATGACAAAGATGGCCGGTGGGTATTTTATTCTCTGCATAAAAAGTTTTTTGCACAACACCTGGCAAGTAATAATGACTTTTTTGATAAGATAAGCGACAACCTGGAGAACCGGCAGAATCACCGGGATTACGATGCCTGCCGGCGTATAGAAAATGTAGTGCACTCCTGCGTTAAAACAAAGTAAGACTAAAGCTGCGTATGGGGGTAGCGAGGAGGAATAAAGTTGAGAATTGCTGTATTTTCCGATGTCCACGGCAACAAACATGCTCTGGACGCAGTTTTGGCTGATATACAAAACCAAAAACCGGACCTGGTTGTTTGCCTGGGTGACCTGGTGGGGTACGGGGCATTTCCGGATGAGGTGGTGCAAACAGTTAAAGCTGTGGGCATTCCCACGGTCATGGGCAACTATGATGACGGTATTGCCAACCGGCGTTTGGTCTGCGGCTGCGATTATAAAGATGAAAGGGCAGCTGAGTTGGGCGTAAAATCAATTAGCTGGACACTTGAAAACACCGGTGAGGAAAGCAAGGACTTCATGATGTCCTTACCGGAAAGGATAATAAAGAATATAGGTGATTATAAAATAATGTTTGTCCACGGCAGTCCCCGTAAGTTAAATGAATATCTTTTCGAAGATGTGCCTGTCGAAGAAATTACACCTATGATGCAAGAAGCCGGTGTTAATGTTTTAATTTGCGGCCATACCCATCTTCCATATCATCGCGTACTGGAATCCGGCATTCATATTATTAATGCCGGTAGTATAGGCAAACCCAAACATGGTGACCCCCAGGCAGTATATGCCCTGTTGGAGATAGATAAAGATATTGATGTTATCTTTATTAAAGTTCCGTATGATTACGAGGCTGCCGCCGGTGCCGTGGAAAAAGCCGGCCTGCCGGTGGAATTTGCAAATATTATAAGGGCGGGTGAAGACGATCAATAGAGAAGGCTTCCGAAACTCGGAAACCTTTTCTATACTGGCGGGAGTGTGTGAGAATCGAACTCACCAAGGACGGGATCGCCGCCCCACGACTGGTTTTGAAGACCAGGAGAGGGTATGATACCATCCAAACCCGCATCATTACTAGGTTTTTTCCAACTCATCATTTTTGTACCGACTGGTCTAAGAAAGTAATATTATGCAATACCAGTCATGTTCCTTTAAGAAAACCAGTCAGGTTATGAAGTGCAATTTCTCAATTAAATTATACCACAGTTTCAAATTTGTGGGGCAACCTTTATTTTTGAAATTACAATACTTAGAAAACTTATATTTCATACGCAAGCACTAGAAGAACCTCGGCTTAATTGCTGACCAAGTACCTGTATATAAGCAACCCATTCCTTAAATCAGTTAGTAAACTTACCCCATACCTTTGAAAAAAAATCCATCTTTCTCAAAGCCTGTCTCCTTAAGTTATGTTCCTTTATTCGAAAAGCCAAAACTACCTTTTGCTTACTTAATTGGCAGCCCCACTCTTTAGTTAAGCAATTTATTAACTGCAACCCCTTGCCTGTCCTTCAATATCTCGGGAGTCCATTCATCGTAAGACAACACTTGTTGACTTCTCGCCAAATCTACTATTCTATCTTTTAAATATTTTTCTTTTTTAACAGAAAAATCAAGATTACTTGCAGAAGAGTTTTTTCGTTTACTCAGTAAAACTAAATTTGCAAGTTTATTTGTCCAATATTTTATATCGTTAGTATCAAAAATTTCTCTCCACTTGCTATCATCACTTGGGTTTTGAGGTAGGACGTGTTCAACACTTAAAGTTCCATATTGTCTAATCACATTATGTTCTGAGGTTGCATATTCCAATTTAAGTAATATATATTTCGTATATTTTTTCCCGTAAATATCTTGTTCAAGCTCGTTTTTAAATCTTGATACATCATACTCTAATACACTGCTATCAAGTAAAGAATCGACATCAGAGACTTGTTCTATAGTTTTTAATATAGAATTCATATTTACTGTCCGTTTTGTTGGAGTTAAGCCAATGACCCAGTCAGCTACGTACTTATTTTCCAATTTTATCAAGAAGTCAAACAATTTAAATTTCCCGAATTTATTGTAAAAGGACAGTAGTGGAGGTATCCACTCAGTAGCTAAATGATTTAGCATAATACTTACTAAATTTTTGTATGGTATCGCATGCACCCTTAAATCATTTTCTGTATCATAAACATCTCTATCGAGAATAGTTTTTTGAAAAATCTCTTTATAATACCTTACATGGTTAATAAATTCCTTTCCCTTTTTAATTTTCTCTTTATCGAAGATTAGTTTGTTATACTCTTTTAATAAGTCTTCCTTAGCTTTTTCTTTAATGAACATTGTTCGTATAAAATATAATAAGTTTTCAAAATCCTCAGAGCCTAAATCATTTTCCATAGACTCCCACAAACTAGCATATTGTGCCCGTTCATTGGGGTCAGAAATTACTGTCGGCTGAAGGCTATTAGCCTTCAGTATGTCGATTCTTCGCAGTTGAAGACCTCTATCATTTATAATTGTAAAAAGTCTATACGCATCATCAAAGTCCTTTGTTGATACATAGATAAATATACATCTTTGTGATATATGCTCAATTAAATTTTTTATTTCTTCTTGATTTATACCACTTAAATTTTCTTTAAATGTTTCTACTGCAATTTTCACTTTCTGTTGCGTATCATTTTTAGGTTCAACACTATCAATCAAATTAGTTCCACCATATTTTTGAATCAATTTTTTGAAACAATCTTGCTCCCTAACTTCAAGTCTAACTTGTTCAGGAATCCCATCAGCAAGATTTTCCTTCTGGTATATTTTTTTTTGTGTTGCACTTTTATATGATGTGTCATTTACCATGTCCCTTAAACATGCTAACAAAATTTGGAGTGTAGTGATTCTTTGTTGCCCATCAATTACATCGTATTCTTTACCTGTTCCAATCTTGCCGACCTCTTGTAAAATAATTGTACCAAGAAAATATTCATTTTCTCTGTTCGAATCAAAAATATCTTCATACAATTGCTCACAATGTGATTTTTCCCACGAATAAGGTCTCTGGTACTCTGGTACACAAAAAAAGAAATCATCACTGAAAAATTTCTTTAACGAGACTTTCTCTCCAATAATTTGAGACATTATTGATGCCCTCCTGCCAAATAATGAAAATCTTCTTAATAAGAATTTCTATAGGGCAAACCAAAATCCTGTATTTTGCAATTTGCTTTTTAGTCAGAAAGCTTATTAAAAATTTCATGTAGTTGGTAAATAGCTATTAGTGGTAGATTCTATGTGCATGACAATGATAGAGGGTATCAAAGTTGTATTTTATTCACCAAGTATAATTCTAACCTCATTGGCATTTAATTCCATATCGTAGCTATCAAGTTTCATTTTAGCTAATTGTTTCAAAATAAACTCGATGTTAACTAAGCAATACAATAAATCATCTTTATTGTTAACATAAATCGTTATAGTAACATTATCAAAGGAGAGAATAATTTTAGATTCGGCAAAGCTATTTTTTTTAGAGATAACTTTGCTAAAGGATTCTTTAACCCATTCATATAAATCCTTGCTGATTTCAGCCAATATCGCACTGGCAGCTATGCTTAAAGGTAGTTTGAATAGCATCAACATGTTTATTGATTCAATATCAACTGCTCCAGGTTGCCATTGAAAACCAATCTTTGTTTTATAAGATGTAACAAAAGGTTCATGGAATAGGCAGTTCATATCGTCATAGTTGTAGCCTAATTTGTTTAATGTAATATCTAGTTCGAAGTAATTATATTTCATGCTATTACATCCCCCCCCCCTCCATGTTTGATGAATACTCTGATAATTTGGACCGCTCAAAATAACATTTCTTGATAACTAATCTATTATCCTCTAATTATAGGTATTTTGGACTCCCATCTTATTTGTAGGTTAGCAACACAATTAGGCAACACAATGTAAATTATGTTGCCAGTTAGCTGATTATTTGGTATGATATTCCCAACAAGGAACCACTTAGCAGGTGTAAATCTCGCAACACAATAATTTTAAGCACTTTTAAGGAGGATTTACAGTGGACTATGTTGACCAGTTCAAGGAGGAATTAACCAGGCAGGAGAAGTCTGATAACACCATATCAAATTACATAAGGGCTATTGCTGACTTTGCCAAATACATTGAAGGCAGAACAGGCAAACAGTTTGATGTTAAGGACATCATTGAGCTAGACGTTAGAGAATATAAATCATATCTTCTCAAAGTTGCCAAACAAAGCCCGAAAACCATTAACAACAAGCTGTCAGGTTTAACAAAGTTCTGTGACTTCCTAGTTGCCAAAGGGGTACTGTCAAATAACCCTGCCAAGGCAGTGAAGAAGGTTAAGATACAAGCCAAGGATACAGCTCCAAAATCCCTATCAAAAAATGACTTTTACAAGCTGAGAAGAGAGTTTCACAAGAGTGGGAATTTAAGGGACATTTCTATAATTGAAACCTTGTATAACACTGGTTGCCGTGTCAGTGAGCTTTGCAGTATAGAGCTTGATGACATCCAAATCAGTGAAAGGAAAGGTACACTTACGATTAGGTCAGGTAAAGGGGCAAAATACAGGGTAGTGCCATTAAATGCAACAGTTAGGAAAGCTATTAAAGAATACCTAGAGGTTCGCCCCCTAACCAATGATACAAGACTATTCCAGGGGCAAAGAGGAAGTCTAAGAAGAGAAGCTGTATTCCGTATCCTTAACAAATATGCAACCATGGCAAGCATTGTAGATGCCAACCCACATATGATAAGGCATACATTTTGCAAACAATTACTTACTAGCGGGGTAGACATTGTTGCTGTAGCTGACTTGGCAGGACATTCAAATATTAATACTACAGCTATTTATACCAGGCCAACAGAGGAAGAAAAGGTATCAGCACTGGAGAAACTGTAAACTTATGAGGAGAAGGTTATACCTTCTCTTTTTTTGTTTCCCCAAATGGCTTTCAGGGTAGTTTGTTTGGATTCCTTGACTGAGTAGTTTTAGCCTCTTACAGGGCAATTATAAGCGTTTCAAGGGTATCGTAATAGTGCCTAGCTACCATTGAAGTTACCCACTATGTAAGTTATAATATTAGTGACCAGTTCAACAGAGAGGTGGGCACTATGTTTATTAGATGGAAGAAACAAAAGGACAGAAAATATGGCTACATTGAAGAACGGCACTACAAGGAAGGTAAAGTAGTGTCCAAGGTTATTGCTTACCTGGGCACTATAGAAAATGCCAAAGGCAAGTTGATAGAATTGCTTAATGAAGAAGCGATAACTGAAGGACAATTTAATAATTTCAGCACTGGCTTGCCTGAACCAGATAAGAGGGAATCTAAGTCTAAAACCATAGTGCCCAATAAAAAAGACATTGCCACTATGCAGAAAGTTATTTCTGAACAAGAAAAGGAAATAAAACACTTAATTAATCGTGTTCAGCAATTGGAGCATGAAAGAATTGTTATTCGACAAGAGGCACTAGAAGAAAACGGGCAGGAAGTATTAAAGTTAAAGAATAAAGTAGCGGGTCTGGAAAAGGAATTGCAGACCTTAAATAATAGTAACACAAACCTGCCCAAAGAACTGACCAGGGCAGAAGTAGAAGATATATGGCAAAATGACGGAACAAGAGTTAAATATCACCCTGATGTTCAGCAGAAAGCAAGACAAAGTTTATTTAAGGGGCTATTCAGTGATGATGGTGATAAAACGTCATTATTTAATTCAGATTTTAAAGTCAGACCATATGTCTGCCCATTTACTAACAAAAAGTTTGGCATTGCTGGAAATCTGGTTAAATCCGCCATTCCCTTGCTAGTTAAACAGAAATATCAAATTAGTAACAACAAGCCTGATTAATAGATATTTATTGTCACATTAGCATAGGCAGAGTATAATAAACTAAGTTAGGACAAGTTATATTAGTCCATGTATAAATATACGACATTTTCATAGCTGTATAAGTATTAAGGAGTTCTTTGACTGATAAGCCCGTCACCTACTGGTGAACGGGTTTTGTACTTATAAGAGAGTTCGACAAATTTCTACTTATATTTTAAATTATATAGGGAGGTCTAACAATGGGTTTTAAAGATGACATGGACAACCTTTCAATTCAAATCAAGAAACGTGCAGAGCATGTCACAAACGAGGAAACAACAAAACAAGCATTAATCATTCCTTTTCTTCAGGTATTAGGATACGATGTATTTGACCCCTTGGAAGTAAGGTCGGAATATCAAGCCGACTTTGGCAAGAGAAAAGCAGAAAAGGTTGACTATTCCATCCTAAATGATGGTAAGCCAATAATATTTATTGAAGCTAAACCTGTCAATGAAAAACTAGGTACCCACAGTGCTCAGCTTGCACGTTATTTCAACAGTACCCAAGATGTAAAACTTGCTATCTTGACTAATGGTATGTCATACAAATTCTATACGGATTTAAATGCTAATAATATGATGGATGACGAACCCTTTTTAAAGGTTGACATTGGAGAGTTAAGTGATGCAGATATAACATGCTTGAGAAAGTTTCGGAAAGAAGCATTTGATACAGAAGAATTAATGTTTTTTGCCGAGGAGATGATTTACACTACTAACTTGAAGGTGAAATTAAAGGAAATTTTTGATAACCCGCCAGATGAATTTATTAGGTACCTAATAAAGGACTTCCGTGATACTCGCATAACCAGTAATGTTATTGAGCGATTCCGCCCAATTGTTAAAAAGTCAATATCTAAGGCAGTGATAGATATTGTTAGCCAAGGGTTGTTCCAGGAGAAAGAAGAAATCGGTAAGGAAGAATCCGCTAAAGAGGAACACGTTCCAGAAAATGGCTTTGAGGGTAACGATAGCACTCCTGAGCCTGACAAGCCAAAAAGGCAAGTTGTAACTACAGAAGAAGAACTCCAATGCTTTGAACTAGTTAAAGAAATATTGCAAGGTGCAGGAAAGGACATCTCTGAATTAAACTACAAAGATACTATTGGCTATTTTGGAATATTTAACAAAAACATTCTTAAATGGTTCCTTCGCCTTTATCTTGATGGAGGGGTCAAAAGTATAATAGCTAGAATACCTTTTGACGAAGCAGAAACTTTAGTTAATGGATTTGAAGTTAAGCAAGCTTCTAAAGGGCATGGAGACAGTAGCAGAATTGTCATTAAGTCGCCTGATGACCTCAAGAATATTGACCAGTTGATAATAAAATGTTTTGATAATGTTTTGCAGTCAGCTTAATATATAACCCAAGTTAATTGTGGTAATTGTAAAAAATTCAAAAGTCAAAGTCCTTTAAATTTAAAAACCTAGGTAGCTCACACGGTAATAAATTCGTATAGATTTCTTTTAGATACGTGATTTACTTAGCTTAGCACATACGAACAAGTGTTTGGCATGGTCTGTCTCTGAGGCTAGTTAATGAGCCAAATAATACTGTAAAATTTCAAATCTCTTTGGATGCTTTAAAAGAGTAGGGTATTTATACCTTACTCCTTTTTATAGGCAGAAAACAGTGAAAAAAATATACAGTTGACCTTAACCAGTTAATATTATATAGAAAATGGTCAAGTGTAAGCTCTAAAGGAACTTAGTTCACATGGTTACACTTTAGCCGTGAAATACTACTCCTGTAGATAACTACATGGGGTGAAATTCTATGAATTGCCAAAATATTGATGCTTATACTTTTCTTAAGACCATTCACGGTGATAACTGCTTTGAGATTCGTCTGCTTCAAGATCCTGGAGGTAAAACCGTAGCCACAGCAAGGAGCCTTTTAATAAGTGGTATTAATGTCTATGCAGGCAAACAGAAAGATAAAGTAAATATCAGCTTCAAGTCAAATGCCGACTTAGAAAGGCTTAACGAGCTGTTTAATTGCGGTGGAATCATGGGAGTATTTTTTACTCCTAACAACCTTGATTTTAACAAAATGGAAACCTGTACAGCAACTGATGATGACGTTCAGGATGTTGTTTGTCAGTTTATCGATATTGATGCCCCAGATGATATTAAACAGGACAATGAAAATCTTTTTGCCTGGAAGCAATTAAAGATAGACCAAGCACTCATTTATCCTGTTAAACCCTCCATTGTGGTGGAAACTAAGAACGGTATTCATGTCTATTACCTCCTGTCAAGATACGGGCAGAAGGACTTATACCGCTTTGTTCAAAAACAACTTGTCCAGCAATTTGGTGGCGATAAAAAATGTATTAACCTGTCTAGAGTAATGAGAATGCCATATTTTTACCATATAAAGGATTATAAAAATCCCTTCCTTGTTAAAATCGTGCATTGGAAACCAGATATTAAATACACTCAGACTTATTTAACGGGTTCATTCACTGCCATTAAAGATGGTCAAGTGACCAAAACCAAAGCTGCAAATAACAACAAAATTAAACTGACTAATACCATTATTGATATGGATTTAGATGAAGAAACGCAAAAGATTATTGATATAGTTAGAACTCATCTAGATGTAGTTACTGATAAACCAAACAAAATTACTTGCCGTTGTTGCTTGCCAGAACATGATGACAGGAATCCTTCTGCATGGTTTGATAAGGAAAATCTTTGGTATCATTGCTCTGGTTGTGGTGCTAAACTTCCCCTTCAAGAACTGGCTAAAATAATGGGCTGGCAAAGTGTACTTAATCAACTCAGTCGACATGACCTAGATATTACAGAGTCAGTTGAAAAAATACAGTCATCAGCGGTAAATGTTGATGACATTCCACACCTACAACTTACTGAGTATGAAAAAAATGTCCTGAAAGATTTAAAGGGAACCGCTATTAAACTGTTTCATGAGGTTATAGGACAGGACATCAATGACAAGCATGAATCATACATTGAAGCTATTCTACAAGTCCTCCTCAAAGGTCAAACTGGAGAAGAGTATCTCTTTCCATTAACAATGGGTGGTGGGAAAACTGCTGTATTGGGACAATTCACAGTATCCATGAGTAGGTTAGATAAGGATTTTGGCGAAATTATTTGCCTAGAATTCAAAAAAGACGTTGAGAAAATGACTAACTCTATTAATAAAGCTATTGGGAAAGATGTTGCATATCCAATGTATGGTTATGAACCCCATGAATGTTTGTCAAATAGCTTTCATGATACTGGTTTCACTCGTTGCCAGTATAGTAGCAACCCAATGTTTAATAAATGTAAATATGATGACAGGGGTTATGACTGTAGGTATTATAGGCAAAAGTTTGATTATAAAAACTACCCATTTTTGATAATGACCCACCAAAGAATGTTTATGGATGCTAATGTATTTGCTGAGAAATATAAGTATTTTACGGTTAACAACGATGAATTCCAAAGGACAAGGCTTTTGATAGACGAAAAACCCAAACTTGTTAGCATATACCATATTTCAAGTTTTAGCTTCGACGGGCTAATGAAAACAGCCCATAAACGATTAAATAATTTTAAGGCAAGAAAGGATTTTATTAAAGAAGTTAATGGTGCAAATCGTATGGTTGCGAACCTACTGATACCATCCGAAGTAATACGAGAGGAAATAAACCCTATTAAGAAAGATTTTGAATTTAGTCCAGAATTAAAAGAATACATTCGCATCATTTTCAGCTTTGAGGATAAGCCATACCAGGCATTGGAAGCTATTGAAAAAATTATAGCTAATGGCTGTGTTAAGGAAATCAACCCAACTAATGGTAAAGTTGTATTATCACTTGGACTTTACAAGGACTACCCTGATAACAAACAGTTCTCTACTGTTATTTTTGACGGTACAGCAGATTTGGACTTGACCTATAGGCATGAAAATCATCACTTGCTTAACTTTGAACCCCTACGAACCTATGAAGACCTTGAGTTTTACTTTTGTCAAGATATTAGCTCATCTCGCTCCTACTTTAAAAAGATTGTCCAAAGTCTTTGTAGAGAAATAAAGAACATTGCTAATAAGTATCCTGATGAAAAAATCTATGTGCCAGTCTATAAGGAGCATAAGACATATTTAGTAGAAGAACTTAAAGAGTACATCAATAAAAGTCAAATAAAGGTTGCCAGCTTTGGAGAAACACGAGGAAGTAATAAGTTCAAGGATTGCAGTATTGTAATTGTCGCTGGTATTCTCCATAAGACTGAGTTGTTTTATCTATCTCTTGCCAAGGCTATTAACGGTAAGGTTGCAAGCCTAGACACCTACAATGATTATAATAGAACCAGACGTTTTATAGCAAAGGATGTTGAGCTTGTGAAGTTACATGATATGATTGTTGATTATAGCCAGGAAATAGCCCGTACAAGTCAAAGAAACCAGACTGAGAACGTAAAAGGTAAGGTTTTTATTTTCACTAAGGATAAGGTTTTCTTAGATGCTATCAGGATAAAGTTTCCTGGGTCTCAGGTTAAAGAGTGGTTACCAAAAGAAATAATTGTTGGGAAAATAAAATCCCACACCAATAACGATAAACAGCAAATGTTGGTTGAGGTCTTAGAGAGTGGTATAGAGTCAATATCATATACAGAACTTCGCACAAAGCTTGGAATGAAAGAAGATAGCTTTAGCAGACTCCTACGTAAAAATAAGGATTTAATTAGTATGTTAGGTTATGAATCAAAACGTGTAGGGAGAGAGAAGTATTTGCTACGGCGGGAAAATAATTGACCATTTAATATTAAGTATTAAGAAAGAATAATAAAGTAAAGAGCCTTTTTTTGAAGGCTCTTCTTGATTGCAGTGGAAAGCTATATATTCTTTACTCGTCTTTTCTGCGGTAAAAAAGTATTTAACGGAGATGCATCGTTATGTTGAGCTTTTAAGTCACCCTCAGTTAACGCCACATATCTTCTAGTCATTGATAAATCAGAATGCCCAAGTGTCCTCTGAAGTGATAATGCATTACCGCCGTTCCTCAAATACTGTAAGGCAAAACAGTGCCTTAAATCATAAGGGCAAATTTTTACTTCTAGGGTCTTGCTGTAAATTACCAATCTTTCCTGCCATGCCTTTCGATTTAATTTAGTACCTTGGTAAGTACAAAAAATTGGCGTATTCTCTTTCCAGGCTCTATGCCTTGCGTGAAGTAATCTCTTTATAGCATCAATTGACGGATGTTTCATTGGTAGAGTCCTTGCAACTCTAGTTTTGGCATTTTCAGACCTTATAATTATTTCACCAGATTTCAGATTTGCATCAGATGGTAGTAAAGAAAAAGCTTCGGATGGTCTAATCCCTGTATCCAAAGTTAAGATGATTAATCCATAGTCTCTAAGTCCTGACCAGGTGGCGGTATCTGGCAATTGCAGGAGTTGCTTAATAGTTTCAATATCCAAATTAACGTTTCTAAATTCATCTTTCTTTTTAGGAATGTTGTCAAAGGGATTTCTTTCAAGTATTCCTTCCTCAACGCACCAAGAGAAGAACCCATTTAGATACTGTCTTCTCCTATTAAACGTATTTGGTTTAATATCATCAGACATATATTTTAAAACGGCTGTCTTTAAGCTCCTGAAACTATTAAATGCTTTAGGGTATCGATTAAAAAAATATTTCGCATGCCTTTGATAGTCATCAATGGTTCCTTCACTTCTGCCTTGAGCCTTTTTTAAATAAATAAATTCCTCTATAGCTTCTTCCCAGGTGGAAGGATTATAATCCTCAATCTTGGTAACCTTACCTTTCGTTTTTTTCTTGTTAGCCACTTTAGGCATAAAAAAATCCTCCTTATTTGATAGTGAAAATCAAAATAGAGAAGGAAAAAACCAGTCTGGTTGCGGACACAATACCAGTCAGGTCAAAAGCCTGTCCTAGCACGACTGGTCTGGGCTTATTTAGATAGGAAGTTAAAATTCCTTCCAACCTTTAGAAAACACCCTCAGCCCGCATGTGTATTGTTTTGGCGGGAGTGTGTGAGAATCGAACTCACCAAGGACGGGATCGCCGCCCCACGACTGGTTTTGAAGACCAGGAGAGCCACCAGACTCCATCCACCCCCATTAAACTCAAACCATTGATCTCAACGAGATATTATTATAATATAATGAAGGTATTTCGTCAAATTCGTGGTACAGCTATATAGGGCATTTCACTTTGTTTTCCGTGAGAACAAGGGAGGATTTAGCTGCAGCGACGGCGAAATGTTTTTAGATTCTCCCTTGGTATCATGATTTAACAGACTGTTTTCTACAACAATGAGCAGGTGATTTTATAATGATAAAACTATTTGACGAAATAAGGTCTGACCTAGAAATCGTAGAAGCTGAGTTGCTGGAGGTAGTTAAAGCACCGGACCCACTTTTAACCGATACAGCCACACATTTGCTAAAAGCAGGCGGGAAAAGGTTACGCCCCGCTTTTAGTTTGTTAGGGGGAAAGTTCGGGGATTTTGAAATTAAAAAGGTTTTACCTTTAGCGGTGGCGTTGGAACTCATTCATATGGCCACACTGGTACATGATGATGTAGTTGATTCCGCAATGACCCGCCGTGGGGTTCGTACTGTTAAGGCTATGTGGGGCAATAAAATATCTACCCACATAGGTGATTACCTGTTCGGGCAGTCTCTTATTCTTTTATCATCATATCAAGGTACCATGATCCCACCTGTATTGGCTGATACCAGTGTAAAGATGTGTGAAGGGGAAATCTACCAGATTTCCGCCTCTTACGATACAGACCAAACCCTGCGCGATTATTTTTATCGCATTAAGAGAAAGACCGCTCTTTTAATTTCGGCATCCTGCCAACTTGGGGCCATTGCATGCGATGCTCCTCCCAAGACACACCTGGCTCTGCGCAGGTACGGAAACCACGTGGGTATGGCTTTTCAAATTACTGATGACATTCTCGACATGACTGCTGAACAAACGCGCCTGGGCAAGCCCATTGGTGGTGATATACGCCAGGGGATCATTACTTTGCCGGTTATTTATGCCCTCGCCAATAGTGCTGATCGAGATCATATACTACATTTAATTAATAAAGAAAATAAGTCCAACGAAGAAGTATTTGAAGCTATATCTATTATCAAGGACTGTGGAGGATTGGAATATTCCTCTAGAATAGCACAGCGGTATATATCAAAAGCTAAACAAGAGCTAAACCCGCTTCCCGACGTACCAGTTAAAGAAACTTTGAAAACCATTGCTGATTTCATCTCTTTTAGAAATTTTTAGGCATAGTTTGGCCAATATATAGTTGCTTAGTGTCTATGATTCTGGTAACATGTACAATGAGTGATACTGCCGTATTGGCATATTTATTGCTAGGAGAACTGATACTGTGACCAAATGTTATCCGGTTGCCTTAAAGCTGTCAGGCAAGCTTTGTGTTATCGTTGGCGGCGGCAAGGTTGCTGAACGGAAGGTACAATCACTTCTGGAATGTGATGCTCAGGTTCGTGTAGTCAGTCCGGAATTAACCTTCCGCTTAAGGGAATTAGCAAATAACGGTGATATTCAATATAAACCGGATAGATATGAACCTGAAGATTTAAATGATGCTTTTTTGGTAATCAGCGCCACTGACCGGGAAGATATTAATGAAGCAATTTCTGCAGAGTGCCGGCGCAGAAATATTTTGGTTAACGTGGTTGATGCACCGGCAAAGGCAAACTTTTTCGTTCCTTCCACGATACGCCGGGGACCGCTATCCATATCCGTGTCCACAAACGGTAAAAGCCCGTTAATGGCGAAATTACTACGTGCAGATTTAGAGGCTCTTTACGGGCCTGATTTTGGTGATTTTTTAGATTTTTTAGGAAGCATTCGAGAACAAGTAGTAAAAACTGTAAACAACCCTCAAAGAAGACATGAAATTCTTTCAGCGCTGGCGGATCGGGAGACTATCCGCCTTTTACGTGAAGGATATCTGGAACAGGCAAAGGAGCGGGTCAACAATGTTTATTGTAGCTGTGGGGATCAATCATAAAACGGCTCCTGTAGAAGTACGCGAAAGAATGTCTTTTGCCGAACATTCAATGCCCGAATCCCTTGCTGGATTACGGTCTTACCCGGTTATCAACGGAGCAGTTATACTTTCCACCTGTAACCGTACCGAAATATACACTGTAAGCGAAGATGCAGAGCAGGGGTTAGAAGATATTAAGGAATTTCTATCCCGCAAGTCAGGCTTGGATACGGAAGTTATCGGCAGCTACCTTTACAGTTTTTTTGACCATGATGCCGTAAAACACCTGTATCAAGTTGCCGCGGGGCTGGATTCCATGCTGCTTGGAGAAACGCAAATACTTGGACAAGTCCGGGCTGCTTACGAATTATCCCTGGAGAGCGGTAACACGGGCCGAATATTAAATATTTTGTTTCAACAGGCAATCCGTACCGGGAAAAGGGCAAGGGCAGAAACCGGCATTGACCAGCACGCTGTATCCATCAGCTATGCTGCTGTAGAGCTGGCCAAGCAGATATTTAAAGACCTAACCGGTCGCTCTGTTTTGGTTATCGGTGCCGGGAAAATGAGTGAACTCACTACCAAGCACCTGGTAGCGAACGGTGTTTCTGGAGTAATCGTATCCAACCGGTCTTTTGATCGTGCAGTAACTCTGGCCAATCAGTTTAATGGCATTGCAGTTAAATTTAACGACTTGTTCAAGTATATGGAGGACGCCGACATAGTAATCAGCTGTACAGCTGCCTCGCACTATGTGGTGCACCAAGAGCAGGTTGCCGAGTTTATGCACAAGCAGCCGGGCAAGCAACTGATGATGATTGATATTGCCGTGCCCCGGGACATTGAGCCCGATGTGCGAGAAATCGATGGAGTCACCGTTTATGATGTGGATGCCCTACAAAATGTAGTGGACAGTAATTTTGATAAAAGGAAACGCTCAGCGATGATGGCAGAAACCATTATCGAAGAAGATACACAGGAATATGTAACATGGCTAAAGACTCAATTTGTCATCCCTGCTATTTCTGAATTAAAAAACAGGGGAGAGCAGATCAAGCAAAAAGAGCTGCGCAGGGCATACAACCGGCTGGGAGAGCTTTCCGATCACGAGAAAAAAGTAGTTAGTTCCCTGGCAAATTCCATTGTTAATCAATTATTACATGACCCTGTAACCCGTTTAAAATCATATGCCACGACGGACAAGGGTTCAGTTTATACAGAGGCCCTGGAGAACCTTTTTAATTTGCATACCGAGGAAAATGAGGAAGATGAAAAAAACGAAGACTCCTCTGCAAACACAGCAACCAAAGCAAAATAGAAACATCACAAGCCGTTTAATACCAACAGGCTTTTTTATAAATACAAAACAAAACCGGCGGGTGCCGCAGAACAAAATCTGCACACCCGCACTTTTTTGATACATAACGGTTATTATAAATGTAAGCACAGGGAATCCTTGCCGAAAAGAAAATATTTCGATTTTTTGGAGGCACATATAAATGAAACGTGAGATTATTATCGGCACCAGAAAAAGCGGCTTGGCTATGTGGCAGGCTGAGTGGGTATGCAGCCGGTTGCAGGAGTTAAACCCTGACTACAGCTTTACAATTAAGGGCATGAAAACCACCGGTGATAACATATTAGATGTGGCCCTGGCTAAAATAGGGGACAAAGGACTTTTTACTAAAGAGTTGGAATTGGCCTTGGAACGAAAAGAAATAGATATGGCAGTGCACAGTATGAAAGACCTGCCTACCAAATTGCCGTCCGGCTTGATCATTGGGGCCATAAGCCCGCGGGAATATCCCGGTGACGTTCTGGTTTCCACACAAAAAATTACACTGGACAAGCTTCCACATGGCGCCAGGATAGGCACCAGCAGTTTAAGGCGCAGGGCCCAATTGCTTAAGTTCCGCCCTGACCTGGAAATCGTAACGGTGCGGGGGAACATAAATACTCGCATTAGAAAGATAGAGGAACAAAACATGCACGGCATAATACTGGCGTATGCCGGAGTATATCGCATGGGATTTGAAAATATGATCGCACAAAAGATACCTTTTTCTATCTGCCTGCCTGCTGTGGGACAAGGGGCCATGGGATTGGAAATAAGGGATAGTGATCCTGAAATCGCCACGGTGATAAATAAGCTGGAAAGCGCTGAAGCAAGACATGCCATTAGTGCTGAACGAGCCCTAATGAAGAAATTGGAGGGCGGCTGTCAAGTTCCCATTGGTGCACTGGCTAATATAGAAGGCGGCACATTAACCATGGAAGCAGTGGTAGCCAGCCTGGACGGCAAGGAATCAATCAGATTAAACTTGGAAGGCCCTGTCCAAAAAGCATGGGAATTGGGTGATCAGCTGGCCCAAAGGATGCTCGATATGGGGGCAGGGGAGATTTTAGAAAAGGCCAGACAGGAGAATGATATAGATGACTAAAGGCAAGGTATATTTAATAGGTGCAGGCCCCGGCGATCCTGATCTAATCACGGTGAAAGGCCTGAAGTGCATAAAAGCAGCCGATACCGTTGTATATGACCGACTGGCAGACCCTAGACTGTTAAAGAAATGCCGCCGGGATGCGGAAATGATTTACGTGGGCAAAGGACCTGACCGGCACACCTTAAAGCAGGAGGAAATAAACCAACTGCTGGTGGATAAGGCTAAAGAGGGTAAATCCATAGCCCGCCTTAAAGGTGGAGACCCCTTCGTGTTCGGAAGAGGAGGGGAAGAAGCAGAGGTTTTGGTGGAAAACCAAATTCCCTTTGAAATAGTGCCGGGCATTACGTCTGCTATAGCGGTACCTGCTTATGCCGGTATTCCTGTTACCCACCGCGGCTACACTTCTTCGGTGTCCATTATTACCGGTAATGAAGACCCCACCAAAGATGACTCTAATATTAACTGGGAACATATCGCCAATGGAACAGGTACTTTGGTGTTCCTAATGGGCATGGGGAATTTGGATAAGATTGCCGCAAAGTTGATAGAAAGCGGTCGTCCCGCGTCAACACCGGTAGCACTTATCCGCTGGGGAACTCGCCCGGAGCAAAAAACACTCACCGGCAACCTGGAGGATATCGCACAGAAAGCGCTAGAAACGGAATTCAAAAACCCGGCTATCATTCTCGTGGGCGACGTAGTTAACTTAAGGGAAAAATTAGCCTGGCTGGAGAAAAAACCGCTATTCGGTAAAAGAATTATTGTTACCCGCGCCAGGGAACAGGCCAGCATTCTTTCTCGTAAAATTTCCGAACTGGGCGGCGAGCCGTATGAGTTTCCTACCATTAAGATTGTACCGCCGGATGACTTCTCCCCGCTGGATGATGCTATAAAACAAATAGCTTCTTACCAGTGGGTTATTTTCACCAGTGTCAACGGCGTTAAAATATTTGCCCGCAGACTGCACCAACTGGGTGGGGATATAAGGGATTTAAAAGGGTTAAACCTGTGTGCCATTGGCCCTAAAACGCGTCTGCTTTTAGAAAATTACGGGCTAAGGGTTGATTACGTGCCGGTGGAATTTAGGGCGGAAGCAATAGTGGCCGGGCTTAAGGATAAATTAAAGCCAGGGGATAAGGTGTTATTGCCCAGAGCTGACATAGCCCGCAAGATTTTGCCCAAATCACTTAAAGAACTCGGGGCCAACGTAACAGAGGTAACCACTTACAAAACAGTGACCGAAAAAAACAACACCGGTGAGCTTTTAGAGCTGCTGAAGTCAGGACAGGTAGATATGGTTACGTTTACCAGCTCGTCCACCGTACGTAATTTTATGACTATGTTGGATACTCAAGATATAAAACCCTTAATGACGGATGTTCTTGTAGCCTGTATTGGCCCTATCACGGCGCGCACGGCGGAAGAATATGGACTACAGGTATCTATCCAGGCTTCAGAATATACCATTGAAGGTCTTTTAAAGGCAATTATGCAAACGTATGACCAATAAAAAACCGGTATGTTATAATATCAATAAATTTAGATTTAAGGAATGATTATAAAATGATCAGTATAAGCAGACTGGTATGCGGCAATGAGTTCTTTGGTGACTCTCTGAGATATAACAAAACTTCACAAGGACAAAAGCACGGCACTTCCAGTGGTTTCGGCCCGGTGGTGGTTTGGAATGTCACCCGGACCTGCAACTTAAGATGTAGACACTGTTATTCTGATTCCGCCTCTGATGTAGTGGAGAAGGAACTTTCCACTAAGGAAGCACTTTCCCTTATCGATAATTTAGCGGCATTTAATGTGCCGGTTATATTGTTTTCAGGGGGTGAACCCCTGCTTCGACCGGACTTTTTTGAGTTGGTTGATTACGCCGGGAAAAAAGGAATTCGGGCTACCATTTCCACCAACGGCACGCTTATTACACCGGATTTGGCCCGCGACATCAAAAAGGCGGGCGTATCTTACGTGGGTATCAGCCTGGACGGTATTGGTGAAAACAATGATCGCTTCCGGGGCAAAAAAGGAGCCTTTGAGGCAGCACTGAAGGGTATTCAATATTGCCGCGGGGAAGACCAAAAGGTGGGCCTTCGCTTTACCATCAACAAGCATAACTACTTGGAATTACCGGAAATTTTCAAATTGCTTGAAGAAGAAGATATCCCCCGGGTATGTTTTTATCACCTGGTATATTCCGGCAGGGGAAGCAAGATGATCGAAGAAGATATTTCACATGAGGAAACAAGATCAGCATTAGATTTGATTATTGATCGTACACAGGATTTCCACCGCAGAGGATTGGATAAGGAGGTCCTTACGGTGGACAACCACGCCGACGGTGTGTATGTTTATCTGAAGCTGCTGCAGCAAGACCCGGCCAGGGCGGAGGAAGCGCTGAGCTTGCTGCGTTTAAACGGCGGCAACCGGAGTGGCATAGCCATTGGCCAAATAGACTGGCAGGGTAATGTTCATCCGGACCAGTTTACCCAAAACCACCATTTGGGTAATATTACACAGTCAAGTTTTGCAGAAATATGGGGCAGCCCCACCAGCGAGATATTGAAAGGCCTTAAGGAGCGCAAGCCGCTCTTAACCGGCCGCTGTAAGCAGTGCCGCTGGCTAGATGTATGCAACGGCAACTTCAGGCCGCGGGCCGAAGCCGTACACGGCGATTTTTGGGCCGCTGACCCGGCCTGTTACCTCACGGATCAAGAAATAGATTTAGCTTAATACGCATTTAAAGGAGTGAATTACGTGGCTTTTCCTGTCACCCGGTTGAGACGCCTGCGTTCCAGTGACACGCTGCGCAGGATGGTAAGGGAAAATCACCTCCGTATAGACGATTTAATCTGGCCTGTCTTTGTAACGCACGGCAAGGGAGTAAAGAAGGCTGTCAGTGCCATGCCCGGTGTTTACAATTACTCTGTGGATGTGCTACTTGATGAGCTTAAGGAAGTTATCGCACTGGGCATACCCGGCATCATCCTTTTTGGAATTCCAGCCCATAAGGACGCTGTTGGGTCCGAAGGGTACGCGGACGACGGTATAATTCAAAAGGCTGTCCGGGCAGTGAAAGATGCCTATCCTGACCTCCTGGTAGTTACCGATGTTTGCCTGTGTGAATATACCGACCACGGCCATTGCGGTATAGTAAAGGAAGGAAAAGTAATCAACGATACTACCCTGGAACTTCTCCAGCGGTGCGCTATATCACACGTTAGCAGCGGGGCGGATATAGTTGCCCCGTCTGATATGATGGACGGTAGGATTGCGGCTATCCGGTCAGCCCTGGACGGTGAAGGCTATACAGATATACCCATCATGGCTTATTCAGCCAAGTTTGCCTCCGCCTTTTACGGCCCGTTTAGGGAAGCAGCGGGGTCTGCGCCTCAATTCGGGGATCGCAAGTCATATCAAATGGATTCCCCCAACGCGCGGGAGGCTCTCAGGGAAATAGAATCAGACATGGAAGAGGGCGCCGATATAGTGATGGTGAAACCAGCCCTGGCATACATGGACATTATCAGAAAAGCTAAAGATACCTTTAACCTCCCTATGGCAGCCTATAACGTTAGCGGTGAATACTCCATGGTTAAGGCAGCTGCCTCCCAGGGGTGGATAGATGAAAAAGGTGTTGTTTTGGAATATCTTACCGGGCTCAAGCGGGCGGGTACGGATATCATTCTTACTTACCATGCCCTCGATGCTGCCCGTTGGCTACAATACAGAGATTAATAGAAGGGATTGATATCATGCTGGTATCCTGGAACACTACCAATCAATGCAACTTATACTGCCAGCATTGCTACCGTGATGCAGGGATTCGTGCCCAAGACGAACTGAACACCGAAGAAGCGATAAATCTCATCGATGAAATAGCCAAAGCCGGCTTTAAAATAATGATTTTCAGCGGCGGAGAACCTCTCATGCGGCAGGATATTTACCAATTGATCACTCACGCTGCGCAAACAGGACTTCGCCCGGTACTGGGCACCAACGGGACTCTTATCACCCCCGAGGTAGCTCGTAAACTTAAAGCAGCAGGACTGATGGCGGTAGGTATCAGCTTAGACAGCACCGATGCAGCCGGGCACGATAAATTTAGAGCTGTTCCTGGCTGTTGGGAACAAGCCGTGGCAGGAATGAGAGCCTGCAGGCAGATAGACCTCCCTTTCCAGATTCACACCACAGTCATGGAATGGAACTATGATGAGGTGGAAACACTGACTGATTTTGCAGTAGCAGAAGGTGCACGTGGCCATCACGTATTTTTCCTGGTGCCCACCGGCAGGGCTGTTGACATTGAAGAGGAAAGCCTGCGGGCCTGCCAGTATGAGAGTCTGATCAAACGGCTAATGCAAAAACAGCAGGAAGTTGATATTGAAGTAAAACCAACCTGTGCGCCTCAATTTATGCGCATTGCGGAGCAAATGGGACTTAATTTGCGTTTCACCAGGGGTTGTTTAGCGGGGATTTCCTATTGCATCATCAACCCGGTGGGAGACGTTCAGCCCTGCGCATATCTGGAGGTTCCTGTAGGCAATGTACGCAACACGCCTTTTAGCGAAATTTGGGAGCAAAATGAGGTATTTGATAAGCTGCGCTCCTTGGATTATCAAGGAGGGTGTGGTTCCTGCGGCTATAAAAAAGTATGCGGCGGCTGCAGAGCAAGGGCATACTACTATCATAACGACTACATGGCAGAAGAACCTTGGTGCCTTTACCACGGGAGAAAGGGATATTGATATGCACTTGGATAATCTGAACAGAGAGTTATTGAACAAAATTCAGCACGGCTTCCCTGTTGTACCTGAGCCATACAAGGATTTAGCAAACCAACTGGGTATAATGGAAGAAGAAGTAATCAACAGACTGCGGGCAATGATTGACGCAGGAGTTATTCGCAGGCTGGGGGGGATTTTTGATTCCCGCCAGGTGGGATATACAGGAACACTGTGCGCTTTAAAGGTGCCGGAGGATAGAATAGAGTCAGTGGCTGAAGTAATTAATGAGTACTCCGGCATTACCCATAATTATTTACGCGACCACGAATATAATATGTGGTTTACCCTTTTAGCCGAGTCCACGGAGAGAATTGACCAAATATTGGGTGAAATTCGCGAAAGAACTAAAATTGAAGAGATATTAAGCCTTCCTGCCAGCCGCATTTTCAAAATTAAAGTAAACTTTAAAGTAGCGGGAGAGAGTAAATGTTAACAGAACAAGAAAAGAAAATTGTCAAGGAATTACAAAACAACATACCTCTGGTGAAAAGGCCTTTTGAGCAAATGGCCCGCAGGCTGGGCATGGAGGAACAGGAACTATTAGACAAGATAGAGGAGTTCAGGCAAAGGGGTATTTTACGCAGGTTCGGCGCCACGGTAAGGCATCAAAATCTGGGCTATACCGCCAACGCCATGGTTGTCTGGGACATACCCGATGACCAAGTAGAAGAGGCTGGTAAAACAATGGCCCAATTTCCCGAAGTCAGTCACTGCTATCAACGCCCTACCCATCCGGGCTGGCCTTATAAACTATTTACCGTAGTACACGGCAAAACCCGCGCTGAATGCGAGGAAAAAGCCGGGGCTATCGCACAGAAAACAGGGTACCATAATTATAAACCGGTCTTCAGTACCAGAGAATTAAAAAAGAGCAGCATGAAGTATTTTGAGGATTAATTTGTAAATCTTTTTTTAGGAGTGGTAAAGTGTCCAAAAGTTTTACCAAGTCACAGGAGCTTTTCGCACAGGCCAAGGAAGTCATCCCAGGCGGCGTAAACAGTCCCGTTCGTGCCTTTTCTTCCATCAAAGATATGGGGCCTCTTTTTATGGAAAAAGGGGAAGGTGCTTTGATCTATGATGCGGACGGCAACAATTACGTAGATTATGTGGCCTCCTGGGGCCCCCTTATCCTTGGCCACCGGCATCCTGAAGTGGTGGAGGCACTGGCCAAGTGCCTGGAGAAAGGAACCAGCTTTGGAACGCCCACCGAACTGGAAACCCAGCTCGCCAACGAGATTACACAGGCCGTTCCTTCCATGGACATGGTGCGTCTTGTAAACTCCGGCACCGAGGCAACCATGAGCGCACTGCGGCTGGCCCGTGGATACACGGGGAGGAACAAGATCGTAAAATTTGAAGGGTGTTACCACGGGCACGCTGACTTTCTGCTGATTAAGGCTGGATCAGGCGCGCTGACCACCGGCGTTCCTACCAGCCCCGGTGTTCCTGAAACTACCGCTGAAAACACTATTAACGCTCCCTTCAATGACATAGAGGCTTGCCGGCGGATATTTGAGCAGGAAGGGCCCAATATAGCAGCGGTAATTGTGGAGCCTGTCGCCGGTAACATGGGTGTGGTACCGCCGGCACCTGGATTCTTGGAAGGGCTGCGTAAAATTACACTGCAGTACGGGACGGTTTTGATATTTGACGAAGTTATGACGGGTTTCCGGGTAAGTTACGGCGGCGCACAAAGTCTATATGGCATTGACCCCGACCTGACCTGCCTGGGTAAGATTATTGGCGGGGGATTGCCTGTAGGTGCTTACGGGGGCAAAAAGTCCATCATGGAATACATATCACCCGTAGGGCCCGTATACCAGGCAGGAACACTGGCGGGGAACCCTCTGGCAGTGACTGCCGGACTGGCTACCTTAAGAATTCTTAAAAGAAAAGGTATCTATCAAGAACTGGAAGCGAAGGCCGCACAACTTGCCCGTGGCCTGGAAGAGGCGGCCAGGGAAGCAGACTTCCCAGCCACTGTAAACAGAGTTGGCTCCATGGTGTGCTCGTACTTTACCCGCGGTCCGGTGCACAATTTTGACACGGCCTGTTCATCAAACACAGAGGCTTTTTCTGATTATTATAAAGCCATGCTGCAGCAGGGAATCTACCTGGCACCATCTCAATTTGAATCTGTCTTTGTTTCCCTGGCCCACACCCAGAAACATATTGAAAAAACAATTGATGCTGCTAAGAACACCTTAAAAAGTTTATCATAATTTCTTAAATAAGCCGAGGCTAATGACAAACCTGCCTTTTGCGCTGAGCGAATGAATTGAATCGAGCAGCTAGCCAGGCCTGGCAAAGCCGGTAAGCGGAAGCGGGACCGAGCACAGGACGTGCGAGGCCGCCCCCTGAGCCAGGACGGCGAATGGGGCGGGTAATCCAGCTGGAGCGTCCGGCTGAGCCTTAGCCTGGCCTGCGAGATGAATGAATGAGCGGGCGCAAAAGGCAGGTTAAGCTACCAGGCCCTGGCCGGCAAAAGGCCGGCCGGCGATGACAAACCTGCCTTTTGCGCTGAGTGAATGAATTGAATCGAGCAGCTAGCCAAAACCTGATTTATTAAGGCTTGTTATCTTCGAAAATTAGCGATATAATGTTCCCCAAGTAACATAATCCAACATTTTTTACCTGCTGACGGCAGGAGGTATTGCATGGACCACGAAAGAAGACATAATCATCAACAAGAGGACGAGGGACAATGTACTTCTATTGACGCGGTCATTGAGGAGCATAAAGGACGCCCGGATGCCTTAATACGTGTTCTTGAAGAAGCACATTCGCTTCTGGGGCACCTGCCCGAAGAGCTGTTGGACTATATTGCAGCCGGGCTGGAAATACCGCCGGTAGATGTGCACGCAGTAGCATCCGTTTATCCCGGGCTACAAATCAAAACCGGTGAGGAGATTAATGGGGAAAATGATGCCAAGCACAAAATATGTGTTTGTAAGGGCACTTCCTGCTATATAAAGGGGGCAAATGAGGTACTGGACCGACTTTGCCGCGAACTGAACATAGAGCCGGGGGATACAACCCCTGACCGGCAGTTTTCTTTGGATGTAGTGCGCTGCGTCGGTGCATGCGCACTGGGTTCGGTTTTAACCGTGGACGGTGAAATTTATCCCCAGGTGAAACCGGAGAAAATTCCCAAAATACTTGCCAAGTTTAATGAATAGACTGTGATAATCCTGACACTTCGGTGTAAAACTGGGTGAAGGGAAACAAAATTTAATTATGAACTCCCTGCGAAAAAGGTTGTAGACCGGAATTATAGGGGAGGCATTACCATGAGTATGACAGGTAAGGCCTGCTTTTTTCGTATGGAAAAAGCAGGCTTTTTTTATACTTTAGGATCTCTTAAGGAGTGATAGAGATATGTCCCAGCGCATTGGAGTTATCGGAATTGTAGTGGAAGACCGCGGTCATGCCGCTGCACGCATCAATCAGATTTTAGGGGAATACTCGCATTTAATAGTAGGCCGGATGGGGATTCCCTACCGGGAGAGAAAGGTTTCCGTTATCTCCTTAATCATTGACGGTGATACGGACGAGATCGGCGCCATGTCAGGGAAACTGGGAAACATAAAGGGAGTGCAAGTAAAATCAGCCCTTGTTTCTAAGGATTAGTAAAAGGAGGTAACAATTAAGCATGAATAATACCCCCAGGGGCAGTAGACTGCACATAGCTATATTTGGTAGAAGAAATGTGGGTAAATCTAGTCTAATCAACTCGCTAACCAACCAGGACCTGGCTATTGTTTCGGATGTGGCGGGCACAACAACGGACCCGGTATTCAAATCCATGGAGATCCTACCCATCGGGCCGGTGGTGCTTATCGACACAGCAGGAATTGACGACCAGGGTATGTTGGGTGAATTAAGAAGGAAAAAGACTCTGGAAGTGTTAAGGAAAACTGACCTGGTGCTGTTGGTGGTAGCACCCGAAAATGAGCCGGGCCATTATGAAACGGATATTGCCCGGCTGGCCTCGGAAAACGGTGTTCCGGTAGTGGGAGTTGCCAATAAACAGGACTTGGACCTGGATCCTAAAGTTGAAGATTGGCAGCGCTCACTGGATATTCCTTTCTATCTGGTGAGCTCTGTAACCCGTTATGGCTTACAAGAACTTAAACAGGGCATCGTTAAACATGCCCCCAAAGACTGGACGGCACCGGCCATCATAGGAGATAAATTGTCCGCCGGGGATACCGTGATACTGGTGATCCCTATTGATAACGCAGCACCAAAGGGACGTATCATTCTACCTCAGGTGCAAACGCTGCGCGACCTTTTAGATCATGATACACAGGCTATGGTTTGCAAAGAAACGGAATTAGCGGCAAGTATAGAAAAAATGAGCTCCCCCCCCAGGATGGTGATCACAGACTCCCAGGCCTTTAAAATGGTTTCGGAAATCATTCCGGCAAGCATAGAACTAACATCCTTCTCTATCCTCTTCGCCAGATATAAAGGTGACCTGGAAACGCTGGTTGCCGGTGCTAAGGCGATGGATGAACTGCAGCCGGGTGCTAAGGTGCTGGTAGCAGAAGCCTGTACCCACCACAGGGTTGATGATGATATCGGAACCCAAAAGATACCTCACTGGCTGGAGCAGAAAGTAGGCGGTAAGCTAAACTTCACCTGGGCCAATGGGATTAATTTGCCGGAAAATCTAAACCAGTTTGATCTGGTAGTACACTGCGGTGCGTGTATGATTAATCGCCAGGAGATGATGTACCGGGTAATGGAATGTAAAAAAGCGCAGATCCCCATTGTCAATTACGGGGTATTAATTGCGCATATACACGGCATATTGCCAAGGGTTTTATCACCTTTCCCGGAAGCCCTGGAAATTTTGCATCAAACACCATACCGACCTAGGGCAGGATCAGATAAGAGAGTGGAGGAACTTTAATGCGCACCAGCTTTAAGGCAGCCTTAGAAAAAACTTTAGAGGGAATAACCCCAGCCCGAGAGGACCTGGTTACGCTCCTGGAAGCAACGGACCCGGAAGAAATGAATACTCTTTTTTCGACAGCTGACGCAACGCGCCAACGGTACGTAGGCAATGAGGTTCACTTTCGCGGCATTATTGAATTCTCCAACCACTGTTTACAAAACTGCCTTTATTGTGGACTGCGCAGGGATAATAAAAAGCTACGGCGGTATAGAATGACCCCCGAGCAAATTATGAAAGCCTGTGATCAAGCCGCAACGGCGGGGTTTAAAACTATAGTACTGCAGTCAGGGGAAGATACTAACTATTCAGCTGATACACTGGCTGACTTAATTTGGCGCATTAAAGGTAAACATGATCTGGCGATTACTCTTTCTCTGGGAGAAAAACAGGTCGGCTTTTATCAGTGCCTGCGGGAAGCCGGAGCTGACAGGTATTTAATTAAACACGAAACGAAAGACCCAGAACTTTTTGCCAGACTGCGCCCTGGAACAAGTTTAGAAAAAAGATTGGATTGCATCAAAGAATTAAAAAAACAAGGATTTGAAGTAGGATCGGGAAATATGGTTGGTCTGCCCGGGCAAAGTCTGGATGTGCTGGCCCAGGACATTTTACTGATGCGGGAATTGGATATTGATATGGCGGGGGTGGGGCCTTTTATCCCCAGTGAGCACACGCCTTTGAAAAACTCCTCTCAGGGAGACTTATATTTGACCCTGAAAGCTGTAGCGCTAACGCGACTGGCCCTGCCCTGGTGTAATATTCCGGCTACCACCGCCTTGGGAACAATTGATAACCGTGGGAGGGCAATGGCTCTGGGCTGTGGCGCTAATGTAATTATGCCTAACATTACACCACCCGAGCTAAGAAGACATTATCAAATCTACCCGGGCAAAGAAAGTTTATTTGATGGCCAGGAAAACCTTAGCGCACTTGTTCAAGGCATGGGGCGAAAGGTGTCATCAGGAAAAGGCAGCGCACTGGAAAACAGATTAAATTATAGAACCCAAATAAGAAAGGAAGGCGTTAGTATTGTCTTTTAATGACGCAAGTTTTATCAATGAACAACGGATAAATACCATTATCGAAGATGCCAAGAACACACCCAAGAAAGAAATTGTCCGGATTATAAGTAAGGCCGGCGAGGCAAAGGGCCTTACCATGGAAGAGACTGCAGCTTTGCTGCACACCTCTGACCCGGAAATAACGGCTCTTTTATATCAACAGGCATCGGAAATCAAAAACAAAATTTACGGTCGGCGGGTGGTCCTATTCGCCCCCCTTTATCTGAGCAATCATTGTATAAATAGCTGTACTTACTGTGGTTACCAGAGGACTAATGATCTGGAGAGGCGTAAGCTATCTATGCCGGAGATCAAAGAAGAGGTAGCCATATTGGAATCTATGGGCCACAAGCGACTGGCCTTGGAAGCGGGTGAACATCCCAAGCAATGTCCCATAGAATACGTGGTGGAAGCTATTAGGAATATATATGAAGTAAAACAAGAGAACGGTAGTATACGCAGGGTCAACGTAAACATTGCCGCTACCACCGTGGAGGAGTACAGGTTACTTAAAGAAGCCGGTATTGGTACGTATATTCTGTTCCAGGAAACGTACCACCGGGAAACATACGCTAAACTACACCTTGCCGGCCCCAAGAAAGATTATGACTGGCATACCACGGCCATGGACAGGGCTATGGAGGGCGGCATAGACGACGTTGGCCTAGGGGCACTATTCGGGCTCTATGATTATAAATTTGAAGTCATTGGCCTGTTAATGCACGCACTACACCTGGAAGAGGCATTCGGGGTAGGACCACATACAATTTCCGTACCCAGGCTTCGCCCCGCAGCGGGAATGGACCTAAAACAATACCCGCATATGATATCCGACGATGAGTTTAAAAAAATAGTAGCCATTATCCGGCTCGCTGTTCCTTATACCGGTCTCATTATGTCCACACGTGAAAAACCTGAGACACGGGATCGTCTTTTATCTGTAGGTGTCTCACAATTTAGCGCCGGATCCTGTACCGGAGTAGGAGGCTATAAGCGGGAGCAAGACACTACTAACTGCAACTGTAAAGATAATACAGCTCAATTTGAGGTTGAAGATCACCGCACCCCGGACGAAGTTTTAAGGAGTATCTGCCTTTCCGGGTATCTTCCCAGTTTTTGTACTGCATGCTACCGACAGGGACGTACTGGGGACAGATTTATGTCTTTGGCTAAAACCGGTGAGATACAAAATGTCTGCCAGCCTAATGCTATTATGACTTTCAAAGAATTTCTCATGGATTATGCCTCGGAAGAAACCAGAAAAGTAGGCGAGCAAACAATTAAGGATAATCTGGCTGAAATAACAAATGCTAAAATTCTTTCTGCCACAGAGGGCAGACTCAAACGCATTGAAAATGGAGAACGAGACCTTTATTTTTAATAAACGGGGTTAAGAAAGCGTGACCAGGATTACTCCCTGATCACGCTTTTTTTAATCTTATTGACAGGTCAACCTTAGCAATGGTATAAATACATAAGTTATGTGAATTTCGGAACTTAAATGCTTTTTTATTTTTAAAAGGTATTTTTTTATGTCATCAAGTTAAAAATTTCACGAAATAAGTGAGTAAATAGGTTTAAGGAGGAGAGACCGGTGAAAACCCTTAGAGTTCCAGAGGCAACGGTAACCCGTTTGTCTATTTATTCCCGATTTTTAGAACGTCTTGATAAAAATGGAGTTACCACAGTATCCTCAGGCGATATTGCGGAAGGTGTAGGAGTTAGCCCGGCTCAGGTAAGAAAGGACCTGGCCTACTTTGGGGAATTCGGCACCCGGGGTGTGGGTTACAATGTAAAAGATCTAATGAAATATACACTTAGGATTTTAGGATTAGATAAGTCCTGGTCCTTACTACTGGTGGGAGCCGGAAATTTAGGCTTTGCGTTATGCACCTACAAAGGATTTAACATGCGTGGTTTTACCATTAAAGCCGTGTTTGATAATCACCCAACGAAAGTGGGTAAGCAAATTGGCGATTTGGAAGTACAATCGTTAGATAGCTTTGAAAATATGGTTGAGAAGTATGACGCCAAAATTGGTATCATTGCAGTCCCGCCGAAGGCAGCTCAGGAAGTGGCTGACTTGATGGTTAAAACAGGGCTAAAGGCCATTTTAAACTTTGCCCCGGTGGCGTTAAATATCCCCGATAACGTAGAACTTCGAAATGTTGACCTTTCAGTTAAGTTAGAGATACTGACTTTTAACCTTGGGTTTCATGAAGCGGAAAATATTTAGTCCTAAGTCCTTTTAAAGTGAGGAACTCTTTTTCGGAGAGTGGTAATTATTTATTATATCGGAGTAATTGGAGCTGCCAGGTGCAGTGATGAAATAAAGAATTTGGCCATCAGTGTGGGTGAGGAATTGGCTAACAATGAGGCAATAATATTGTGCGGAGGCCATGGCGGGGTTATGGAAGGAACGGCCATAGGCGCAGCCAGTCGCGGTGGAACGGTAATTGGCATATTACCCGGCCATGATCGCTGTGAAGGCAACAAATACCTAACTTATGTTTTACCTACCGGGCTGGGAGATGCCCGCAACGCCATCATTACCTGCTCCGCTGACGCGCTTATTGCTATATCCGGAGGAGCAGGAACATTATCTGAGATCGGTCTGGCACTTAAAATGGGGAAAACTGTTATCGGTCTTCGTACTTGGGGCATAAATCCTCCCACGCATAAGCATTACCAGTTTGTCAATGCCAACACCCCTTTAGAAGCAGTGAATCTAGCCCTGCAAGCTTGCATCCCGAGGAGTTGAATTTTTTTATGTCACCCCGGATTTTAAGCGTTCAGACTAAAAAACACTCACAGTTTATTGATATTACAGGAGACCTCACTAAAATGGTTTCCAACACGGATATAGAAGAGGGTATATGTTATATTTATGTACCTCATACAACAGCTGCAATTACCATTAACGAAAATGCTGATCAAACGGTGCAAAGGGATATTATTAAGCAGCTAGAGGAATTAATACCATGGGAAAATAATTTTTTTAAACACATAGAAGGCAATTCCGCAGCTCATATAAAAGCGTCACTACTGGGAAGCAGCTGCTCCGTAATTATAAACGAAGGAAAACTGCTTTTGGGTACCTGGCAGGGAATTTATTTTTGTGAATTCGACGGGCCAAGGAACAGAAATGTTTATGTTAAAATAGCAAATATTTCATAGCATGGTCGCTTGACACTTCTGTTCATTTTCGGTATAATAAATCTCGCGTTCGAAATGACGGGATGTAGCGCAGCTTGGCTAGCGCGCTTGCCTTGGGAGCAAGAGGCCGGGGGTTCGAATCCCTCCATCCCGACCAAAATATCAAGCAAGGCCCCATGGTCAAGCGGTTTAAGACACCGCCCTTTCACGGCGGTAACCCGGGTTCGAATCCCGGTGGGGTCACCATATATACGGAGGGGTTCCCGAGTGGCCAAAGGGAGCAGACTGTAAATCTGCCGGCTGTCGCCTTCGCAGGTTCGAATCCTGCCCCCTCCACCAATCGCTGGGGTGTAGCCAAGCGGTAAGGCACCGGGTTTTGGTCCCGGGATGCGCAGGTTCAAATCCTGCCACCTCAGCCAAAACCCCCGTGGAAATTCCACGGGGGTTTTTTTGATGACTATAAGCTGTTGTGAAGTACATAAAGCACTAAGTACTAGGCCTGTCAACACCCGTCATTCTCTGGCGTTTCTTGATTCTACCTGCCTGCCCCATATCCCAGACCGGTCTATACCCTGATTCCGTGGTGCGCTGCTTACCGTAATTCTTTACCACTCCCTGTATTTTTCTTACCATAGAGTAATCCTCCCTTATTAGTGGCCTTAACAATATTCTGCCTAGTATGAAAATATTTATTTTATGAAATATTTGCACATTTACCGGCAGGATTTTATATGGAGACTGTAGAAAGCTTTTGGTAAAGTAATCTATTGCAAAAGGAGGAAGCGCGCTTTGGCTGATGAAAAGAAAAAAAAGATCCCTAAGTTTAACTTCATTCTTGATGCTGATTCATGTATGGCATGTGCCGCTTGTGAATGGGAATGCGCTGACGATGCAGTATACGTTGACGACACTGTAAATTATGCTATTGACCTGAATAATTGCAAACGCTGCGGTCGTTGCTACAGGGCTTGCCCCGTAGACGCTATTTCCCGCATACCAAACCCTGAATATCAAGCAGCCCAGGCTAACTAATTTAAAAAGAAGTTTTCCATTGCTTTCGGGGGTTACTCCGGAGGCATTTTTTCTTGCTGCAAGGCCTTGTAAATTGTCTCCTTTAGTGGTTTATTGACAAAGGTTATGAGGTATGTTAATATATTATTTGTCGTTGGTGACCACAGCTTGTGAGCATCGGTTGATCAATAGAATATGCGGCAGTGGCGGAATTGGCAGACGCGTAAGATTCAGGTTCTTATGAGCGCAATGCTCGTGGAGGTTCAAGTCCTCTCTGCCGCACCATTCACCCCCAAGGCATTGTCTTTGGGGTTTTTTTACATCCCTTATATTCTTTGTACCCGATTTATGTCAAAACTCACATGAACCATATACACAAACTAGAATGAAAATTTATATCCGCAAAAAAACATTTGGGGTCGTACTTTGCGGCCAACCAAACTTTTTACAGGATTTACAGGATTAATAGGATACACAATGAAGTTTATCTGGCAATGGAATTTTTCTTTATGCAATGACGGATAGAATTATCTACGCTCTCAAAGTAGTGATCCTGCTCAAGAAAAATCCTGCCAATCCTGTAAATCCTGTCAGAAAACGACCCTAAAGAAATACCCCAAATGTTTTCCCAAAAGGAATACCCTAAGATGTTTTCATATCAAAAAACATTACTAAAAGAACGCATCAAAAATCCTATATATCCCGGGCATTTTCGTAAAAAAAAAGGTCCAGCTTGCGCTGGACGGGGAGAGATAGAACTCACCAAAGCGGAGTATTTATATTTTTGCCGAATTTGCCCTAAATATACATCAGAACAAGAATTACTGTTCACCTATAATCTTTTAACTTTTGTGTTATACTTTCCTTAGCTAGAAAAGTATAAATATAACTTTTTCGGAGGTGCTACTTTCATGCGTAACTTCGCCCAAAAAATGATGCTGGCAGGTATTGGTGCATTTGCCCTGACTAGAGAAAAAGCGGAGCAGGTAGTTAATGAGATGGTGAAAAAAGGGCAAGTACAGGGAGAAGACGCCGAGTCAGTATTAGATGACTTGATGGAACGAGGCGAGCAAGAAAGAGATGTACTGAAAAAGACCATCCGTACTGAATTTGACAGGATAAAGAATGATATGAACTTGATCACCAAGAAGGAGCTGGAAGAAATATCGGAAAGAATTTCTCAGCTAGAAAAAAGGCTCTCGTCAGAGGTTCACAAGGACCGTACTGATTAAGTAAAAGGAAAATGGTACAATTATTGGCATATTTTAAGGACATCCCTAATTATAACTAGTATTGATAGATAAATGGGGAGGTCCTTTAAATGTTTAAAAAAATTATATCTGGTTTACTGGCAGTCATACTCGCCTTTTCTTTGCCGGTAACAGCCCTGTCCGGCAACAAATTAGATGCAAATGATCCAGACCGCACGGTTATTATTGTTATTGACGGGCTGCTGCAAAAACACCTGCAGTCGTCACAAGCCCCCAACATTACCAACCTGTGCCAAAGTGGGACATCTGTGCAAAAAGTTATTAATGTACCGAAAAACCTTGCCGGCACAGTTTCGCTAATACTTACAGGTAAAAGAAATCCCGGAGAGAACGCGTTAACCGGTTTTTACGCAGCCAAGAAAAAAAACGGGGTAAAAACCGCTGTAATCGACGGTACCGGTGGCAAATTAGCCTCTTTATCCCGGGGTGCTTCTGTTGTCAAAGACGGGCCGTTCCAATCAGGAGGCAAGGGGATTATAGAGACAGCGTTAAGAGAAATTAATTCCTCCGGGGATATATTCTGTTTAATTGTTTTGCCTGGACTAAATGTAGACAACCAATCTAAAGGAGCTCCTACACTCTCTCTTTTAGACAACCAGGTAGGCCTATTATTATACCACTTAAAAAGTAACGATATGGCGGGTGATACTTGCCTGGCCATTACCGGATCAACCGGCAACCCTCCTGCGGCAATGCAGGGAAAAGGGATTAGGGACAGTATTAATGTACCCACCGCCTCTTTGGTAGATGTTTTTGCCACACTAAAATACGTAAACGACCAAGAGCCACCGGAGGCGGGCATGGTTTTTTATGAAGCTATAGACCCCGAGTCGGTAGGCAGCTCTTCGCGTAATAAATTATTGGAACAGCGGGTAAAGGAATTATCACTAGCATATGCACAAGCATCCGCAGCACTGGAAGCAATGGAGAAGGAGCAAACAGAAGTAAAGCAGCAGCAATCCCGTCTGGACGCGGAAAAAGCACAGTACACAAAAGTAATCAAAAAACAACAAGGTGAAATTGACAGCCTGAAGCTAAAAATGAAAATAGCCAAGTTTGGCGGATATTTTCTTTTTGTAGTTTTTGTTATTATTCTTTACGCGGAATACCGTTTCCTCAAGAAACGTTTCTTATTTTTCACCTAAGCAATTACTGTCATATGTTCAGCAATTTTTCAGCCCCTAAGAAGGATTTTTATTATTTCCGTCGAAGATCACTTGATGTGGAAGTATTTTTATCTTACGGGTTTCCAATTTTTAATTAAAGATCTTATAAATTTATTTAGAAGAAGGATTTTTATTTAGAGATGTAGAAAATGTATGATGTGAATTATACTAATATTTCGTCAATTTTATTTGATAAATAAATACAGTACTTGAGTACAACTAGTCGTTGAATTTGACAGGAGTGGTAATATGAAATTGGCAATTTCAGGTAAGGGCGGCGTGGGGAAGACAACCATAGCATCAGCTTTAATTAAAGTTTTTGCTGCAAAGCGTTCAGCTGTCTACGCTATCGATGCTGATCCTGATGCTTGCCTGGCATCTGGCATTGGAATTCCTGATCAAGAAGCCCAAAGCATTAAACCGGTGGTGGATATGAGGGATTTAATCCGCAGCAAAAGCGGAGGTGGTGCCTTTTATGTCCTTAACCCCAAACTGGACGATGCAGTAGAAGAATACTGTTATCGGCACGGCAATGTATGGTTCCTCCGCATGGGAGACGTAAAAAAAGGTGGTTCCGAATGCTATTGCCGGGAAAATACATTCTTACACGCTCTCATTTCTTCTTTGCTTTTAGATAAGGGCGAAGTTGTAGTGATGGATATGGGAGCGGGAATAGAACATTTAACCAGGGGAACCGCAAAAGGAGTGGACATGATGTTAGTGGTGGTTGAGCCCACTAAAAATAGCATCAATACCGCCCACCGCGTACAGGAAATGGCCGGTGACCTGGGAATAAAAAATGTTAAAATCATTGCCAATAAAATAGCATCTGAGAAACAAAAACAATTTATCGCAAAAAGTTTCCCGGACGGAGACGTCTTGGGATTTATACCATTTAACGACATCCTTTGGGCAAACACAATGGAGTCACCAGACAAAGTGGAGTCAGGGAGAGAATTGTTGGATCAGATCGAAAATGTTTGCCAAAAGATTGAAAAGGAGGTAGGTGATTTAAGGCGAGATTAAAAGCACTTTTAAGATCTCCAAGTTGTTGGCTGGGGGAAGCCTAAACTTGCGAGTTAACTAATCATGTAGGCAACTCTTGAATTGAGGAGGTTGAAGTTAATGCCAAGGTTTAGTGATGTAAACCATACCTGCCGGCCTTCGGATGCACCTCGGGTAGTTGATCCGAAGTCTATAAAGCGTTCTATTGACCCGGCAGTACTTGAAATGGTCGACATAGCACAGGAAAAAGGCATAATTACCGCTTTTGACCGTGCTGTTGCGCAGCAGCCCCAATGCCAATTTGGTTATAAAGGTCTTTGCTGCCGCTTCTGTATGATGGGACCGTGCCGCATTAAATCTGATGAGGGCCCCGCCAGCAGAGGTATTTGCGGGGCTTCATCGTGGACAATTGCTGCCCGCCATACCGGCCTAATGCTTCTGACAGGCGCAGCTTCACACAGTGAGCACGCCAGTCATATGGCTCATACCCTGCTGGAAGCGGCAGAAGGACATGCACCTGACTATGGGGTAAAAGACCCGGAAAAATTACGTGCGGTTTGTGAGCGCGTTGGTATAGCAACAGAAGGCAAAGAAGAAATGGCATTGGCCAAGGAATTAGCTGAAGCAGCGTTGGCCGATTACAGCCGTCTTAAAGGATTCGGAGAATCTACCTGGGTTAATACAACGGTTACTCCGGACCGCATCGAAAAATTCCGCAGCCACGATGTAATGCCCAGTGGTGTTTATAATGTAATTTCTGAGCTAGTAACCCAAGCCCACGTCGGCATGGATAACGATCCTGTAAATATTATTTTTTCCGCTGTTCGGGTAGCTCTGGCTGACTACGTAGGAATGCACGTAGGAACTGATCTCTCCGATGTTATTTTCGGCACGCCTACTCCGGTAGTAAGCGAAGCAAACATGGGCGTTATCGACGAGAAAAAGGTCAACTTCGTACTGCACGGCCATAACCCCATTCTTAGTGAAATTATCGTGCAGGCAGCACAGGAAATGGAGGATGTTGCCAAGGCTGCCGGCGCTGACGGCATCAACCTGATGGGCATCTGCTGTACCGGTAACGAAGTTCTAATGCGCCAGGGAGTACCTCTGGTAACTTCCTTTGCTTCACAGGAATATGCACTGGCCACCGGAGCTATTGATGCCATGTGCGTAGACGTACAGTGCATTATGCCCTCCATAAGGACCGTGGCTGAGTGTTTCCATACCCGGATCATCACCACTACTCCGATCGTAAAGATACCTGGGGCGTACCATATTGACTTCCAGACCGAGAAGGCACTGGCCAACGCTAAGCAGGCTATTCAAATTGCCATTGACGCCTTTAAGGATAGGGATAACACTAAAGTACACATTCCTACCATTTCTAATAAAGTGGTGGCCGGTTGGAGTAAAGAAGCGCTTTACGAAGTGTTTAAGTCTGTCAACCCGGATAACCCGGTTAAGGTACTCACCGACGCCATTCAAAGCGGCGAGCTAAAGGGTGTTACCGTATTTGCAGGCTGTAACAACCTGAAGAGGCCTCAAGATGACAGCCATCTGGAAACCATCAAAGAGTGCCTTAGAAACGATGTATTCGTGATCGGAACCGGCTGTTCTATGCAGGCTTGTGCTAAGATGGGCCTCCTTACACCGGAAGCTGTGCAAGAATTTGGCGGAGAAGGGCTAAAGAGTTTCATGGCCCGTATAGGCGAAAATGCTAACCTGAGCACCGGTCTGCCGGCTGTATTCCACATGGGTTCATGTGTGGACAACACCAGATGTTCAGACCTATTAATGGATATGGCTAAAGAAATGAACGTTCCCACTCCCAAGGTTCCCTTCGTGGCATCTGCTCCAGAAGCAATGAGCGGTAAGGCTGTGGCCATTGGCTCATGGTTCCTGGCTATGGGCTGCCCCGTACACGTTGGCGCCATGCCTCCTGTAGAGGGTAGTGACCTTATTTACAGCATCCTGACTCAGGTTGCAGGTGACGTTTTCGGCGGCTACTTCATGTTTGAAATGGATCCGGCAGAGTCTGCTAAGAAGATTCTAAGCGCCCTTGAATACCGCGGTTGGAAATTGGGCGTACACAAGAATACTGCCGAGAACAACGAAAGCGAACTCTGTCAGGGTTATTAACAGACCGGGTCGAAAGGAGGAGTCCTAATGTCTTTTGATCAACTATTCGAAGGCGCTATTGAGCCGGGTCAAGAGCCCAAGCCGCTC
>JADQBQ010000026.1 GCA_016278505.1 Clostridiales bacterium | reverse complement strand
AGGCAGCACCTAAACTGGTGGATAAGCTGGGAAAGGCCTGTTTCTACTCGACCAAATTTCTGGAGCTTTATTGAAAATACACCGAAGGGCGTAACAATCCACAAGGTTGATGCGGGCCTTGACACAGGAGATATTCTTTGTCAGAAAGTAATTGAGTTTAATGAAGAACAGGAAACCTTTAAAACAGGCTACGATAGGCTGAACAGGGAAATAACTAAAATGTTTGTTGAGGATTGGAAATCAATTAAAAACAATGCAATTGAAGGTAAAAAACAAAAAAGTAGTGGCACTTATCATGCAAAACGTGAATTCAAAAAGTTTACCAAATTATATCCTGTCAATTGGGATGAAAGTATGCAGCGTATAAAAAGAGAATAGCTAAGGTGTAATTATGATTGGGATAAGAGTAGATACAAACAGGGAAATAGCTACTGGACATGTTATGCGTTGTCTATCTATTGCTTTTGGTATGAAAACCCGCGGGATCGACTGTGTATTTATTACTGCAGACGAATACGCAAAGCAAATAGTGTCTTCTAATGGATTTGAAGTTGTATGCCTAAATTCGCAATGGAATGAATTTGATAATGAACTGGAGAATTTAATTAAATTATTACAGGAGTATAAAATAGCTAAGCTGATTATAGATAGTTATTATGTGACTGAACAGTATTTGGGCCGACTGGCGTATAAAACAAAGGTAATTTATATAGATGATATGAATTTTTTTCGATACCCTGTCTCGATGGTGATTAATTATAATGTATACTACGATATATTTAGATACCCCGAGATCTATAGTGGAACTAAAACACAGTTGTTGCTTGGTTGCGACTATGCGCCCTTAAGAGAGGAATTTAAGTCAATACAACCGTTATTTAGGGGAAACGTAAAAAAAGTATTGATTACATCTGGAGGAACAGATCAGTTCAATGTGGCAGGTAAGCTGTTGAGCAAGGTTGTAAGAGATAAGTTGTTTGAAGGCATAAAGTTTCACGTTGTGGTGGGAAGGATGAATACCCACCTTGATTTTCTAAAAAAACTGTCTGATAGATCTAATAGAATTGAATTGCATCAAAATGTAAAGGCTATGTCAGAATTGATGCGGTACTGCGATATAGCGATAACTGCAGGTGGTTCAACTATGTACGAATTGTGCGCTTGCGGTGTTCCTTCAATATGCTTCTCATTTGCTGATAATCAACTTTATGGTGTGAAAGGTTTTGAGCGAGAATTACTAATGACCTATGCCGGAGATGTTAGAGACGATGAAAATCAATGCATATCTAACCTTATTGCCAGCATCGAAGATTATATTGCTGATTCAAATTTAAGGAAAGAAAAAGCTATTAATATGCGAAAAAAAGTTGATGGTAACGGTGTGAACCGTATTGTAAAGGCCATAGTTGATCTATAAAGATGCGCAATTATATAGAGAATAGGGGTATAAATCATGTTTATTCCATACGGCAAACAGTATATTGATGAAGAAGATGTCCAGGCAGTTGTTGACGTATTGCGGTCTGATTATTTAACAACTGGACCCAAGGTGGCAGAGTTTGAAAAAACATTTGCAAACTATGTTGGTGCATACTATGCAGTAGCAGTTTCTAATGGTACAGCAGCGTTACATTTGGCCTGTCTAGCCGCAGGGATAAAAGAAGGCGACGAGGTCATTACAACCCCCATAACTTTTGCCGCTTCGTCAAACTGTGCTTTATATTGTGGTGCAAAAGTAGTGTTTGCTGATATAAACCCCGAAACTTACAACATAGATCCAAAGGATATTAGGAGAAAAATTATAGATAAGACAAAGTGTATAATTCCGGTTCATTTTACTGGACAACCTTGTGACTTGGATGAAATTCATGCTATTGCCAAGGAGCATAATTTGATTGTCATTGAAGATGCAGCACATGCCCTGGGAGCTGATTATAAGGGCAGAATGATTGGTGGCGTATCTGATATGACTACTTTTAGCTTCCATCCGGTCAAACATGTCACCTGCGGCGAAGGTGGGATGATTACTACTAACGATGAAAAGCTCTATGAAAGGTTGATGTTATTTAGAACCCACGGTATTACGAGAGAGCCTTCCCTTTTGGAGAAGAATGAGGGCGGCTGGTATTATGAACAGTTAGAGCTAGGTTTTAACTTCCGTATTACAGATTTTCAGTGCGCCCTCGGAATTAGTCAGATGAATAAGATTGACAAGTTTGTTGCAAGGAGGCGTGAGATTGCAAAGCGATATGATGAGGCTTTTGCAAAACTTGATGGTATTGTGGTCCCGGCGCAATCGACAGGATGTAATAATAGTTATCATTTGTACATAATACAAGTAGAAGATATGTCGAGAAAAGAGGTGTTCGATAAATTGAGGGCGGCTGGCATTGGAGTAAACGTTCACTATATTCCAGTTTATAAGCATCCATATTATCAGAAGCATGGCTATCAGGATGTCAAGTGTAAAAATGCAGAGAAACTTTATAGCAAAATGCTAAGCTTACCGATGTATCCCAGTATGACTGATGAAGAACAAGAATATGTGATTGAACAAATTTGTTGGAATTCTAGAGACTTATAGAGACAAAAAAAGGTCAGTGGGAATCATTTAATTCAATCATGTGATTGGGTTAATTCCAGTCTTTATAGATTAGTTTCGCTACCTTAGTTGTGACTAATGGGCAAAGGGCCTGCTATACCCAGTTTGACGGATACGGTAAATGGCTGTTAAAGACATGACATTCCGAATATTATGCAGCATTAACCAGGCAGAGGGGTAACTAAAACTGGTAACTTAAACTAATGGTGCCCTTCAAAAAATAACAAAAAAAATTGTAATCTAGTTTATCTTTTGCAACCAAAAAAATTATCCCAAAACCACTTTCGTTCGTAACGGCCTTGCGGGCTCTGCTTTGTGGAGGGTAGTTTCAGCTGACAATGATGCTTGACAATTGCAGCTTTGACATTTATAAAGACTGCGAGACGAAATATAGTGCATTTTTGACAACCGGGAAACCCTTGTGTTCATCGTATGGAATAAGGTATTCTTAGCAACTTTCTCACTATTGACAGGTTGCTGAAAATCAATCAAACTTGTGCTTTCATGCTGTCCAATGATTATAGCTCCCTTCCAGTCGTTATTAATGCAAGCATGGCACATATACCTGGTGTTAAGAGGGGTTCCTAATTATAATTAAGCTTTATAATCTTGTTATTTATTATTAATTGGAGGATTTTATTTATGCATGCTCATCTTACAGAACAAGAAAAATTTTGGGCTGGTGATTTCGGTAATGAATACATAAATAGAAATCAAGGTAAGTCATTGATATCAAGTAATATATCTCTATTCTCTAAGGTTCTCAAAAATACAAATGGATTAAAATCTATAATTGAGTTTGGATCTAATATTGGGTTAAATCTTGTTGCTATTAAAACATTATTACCCGATATTGAAATATCAGCAATAGAAATTAATTCTTCTGCTGTAGAGAAACTTAAGTCAAATTTTCAAGACATTATTGTTTATAATCAGTCAGTATTGGATTTTAAGCCAGATTATCAAAGGGAATTTGTTCTAATTAAAGGCGTATTGATCCACATCAATCCAGACATGTTGAATAAAGTATATGATATACTATATAATTGTAGCAAGCGTTACATCTGTATTGCTGAATATTATAATCCTACTCCTATAGAGGTTAAGTACAGAGGACTCTCAGGTAAATTATTTAAACGTGATTTTACCGGAGAAGTTCTTGATCGGTTTCCAAATCTTAAACTAATTGACTATGGTTTCGTTTATCATCGGGATACAAATTTCCCTCAAGACGATATTACTTATTTTTTACTTGAGAAATAAAATTTTAATTAACCTTCGAAATGCCGAAGTTGTCAATGTTTCAAGAAAAAAATCACTTAAAAATAAAAACATCTCCAGCAAATATACCAATTAATGAAATCATGTTGCAAAATTATAGAGAAAAGGATATTTAATATTAATTACAAAGCGGACTATCTCAAACAAAAGCTGAAGTGGGTGGAACAAAGAATAGGGGCCCTAGATGAGATTAAGGAGAGGTTGCGGAAAATGGGTGAGTTGGCTCAATACGCCCCTGTGACAACGACATTGGTTCCGCCGAAGTACAGAAGATTAACTATAGGCTACTGGTAATGCAGCAGGAAGTCACCGAGCTGGACGAGAAGAGCAAGGTATTTTGGTTGGACTGTCAATAATAAGTTTATTTTACCGGCTTCACATGGGTGATATCAAGAGTTATTCTAGGTGACCCAGGGTATATAAAGTGTACTTCGCTAGAAGAAGATCAGGCTGATTTTCATTTTATACTTCATAAGTGAGGGAAAATAATGGATAAGGATAAATTAATAATATTGCATAGAATTAAAGAGCTTTACTTACAACATGAAAATGTTATTAAACATTTAAAAAAGCTAGATAATAGAACAAATAATTCAATAGAAGATATATTAATAAGTTATGATTTTCAAGCAGGAACTTATATTGAAAGTTATAAAAAAGACCCATCCCTAAACGATAGAAAAAGTAAGAAAATAGCCAATTTAATTTGCGAATTAGGAGGATGTAATTCTCTATTGGAGGTAGGTGTGGGTGAAGGTACCACTTTAGGTAACGTTCTCAGGTTTTTAGAGAAGAAAACTTTAAAGTGGGTTTATGGGTTTGATTTATCGTGGTCTAGGATTAAATATGGCAAGAATTTTTTGCAAGAATTTGATATCGAAAATGTTAAATTGTTTACTGGTGATTTGTTCTGTACCCCTATAAAAGATAATTCTATTGATATAGTTTACACTTGTCATTCCATTGAACCAAATGGTGGCAAAGAGGAAGATGCTCTTAAAGAACTTTATCGTATTACAAGGAAATATTTAATATTGTTAGAACCTTCTTATGAATTTGCAAATGAAAGTGCAAGAAAAAGGATGTTAGAACATGGATATGTAACAAAATTATACTTGACGGCAAAAAATCTTGGATATAATATTATTGAACATAAATTATTTGAAGTATCTGTAAACCCGTTAAACCCAACAGGAATTATTATTATTAGCAAAAATAACAATTTAGAGGATATAAACCCCTTGTGTTGCCCTATAACTAAATCTGATATTTACAAGAAAAATAATGCATATTTTTCCCCAGAGAGTTTACTAGCTTATCCAATTATTGATGAGATCCCATGTCTTATGCCACAAAATGCCATTATTGCCACAAAGTTTTTGGAGTAAATGGACCAACCGCGGGGACAGTTAATGTGAAAACACCACCCTGAGCAAACCAAATAATCAATCAAAAATGCAGCACAAATAGACCTGTAAATATTGATTTTTTTACAGGCAATAGTTAACATATAGGTAAGTGAATATTTCACGCTGAAAGCATCACCGAGTTTTTCATTTGAGCATCATTAATT
>JADQBQ010000031.1 GCA_016278505.1 Clostridiales bacterium | reverse complement strand
ACAAGAATCTATTATACGCGGTTTCTTGCTGTTTGGCAAGTGGTATTTGTTTCCTAATCATTACTTACTAGCTGTTTGCTTTCTATTTCTCAGTGCCGATTTTCGCCGGCAAGAAGTAATTCTATCAGGTTTGGTCCTTTTGTTCAAGTGGTAATTATTTGCTTCTAAGGCGGGTTCATAATAAAAACCGCCAACCCCATAACTACAGGATGACGGTTTTTTATCCACGTTTAAGCGGGGTCAAATTAAATGCAAGGCAAATCAAGGGGTTATTTAGAACACGCCAATAATGGCCCACCAACCCAAACCTACAGTCATAACCATTATAAAATTCAATAGCATCTTACCACCGAATGCTTTAACAAAATCTTTGAGATTCAGATATCCATACGAGAAAACTAATAATACTAAGATATACTCATATGGCATTAATACTTGCTCTATTCCTTGCAAAAATGCCCACAGACCGATATCAGCATTTAAGCCGACAGATTTAGCAACTTCTACAACCGGAACGGAAAGTGATGCGGTACCTGCAAGTGGTGTTAATACGAAATTTGTTAACATTCCAAAAGTCCACAACATTCCCAGAGTATATACTTTAGAACCGGCAAGTATCGGGTAGAACAAGTCAGCCAAATATTTTCCGCCGCCCGTAAAATTGCCGGCCGCTCCGATAGCCATACAACCGGCTACAAATAGGAATAATGGATAGTTAACCTGTTTTAGCTTTTCTGCTTTACCAATTTTTAGCGCCGGAATATAGAATATTGAACCGGCTATTACAAATATCCAACCTGCCTTGTCTGTAGCTTGTGAACATGCAAACAAAGCCCCTAGGATAATAAATAATGCAAAGACTTCTTGCCACGTAAATTTACCCAAGCTTTTCAACTGATTCCTAAAGTATTCCTTGCCTTCAAATGCTTTTTCGGGTTTAAAGAAGTATAACACCACAAGTGTAGTAGCAAAGAAGTAAATTGCATTTGGCAAAAAGAAAAATTGCGCATATTCATAAAAACCTATTGCGGATTCAGCTACCCCAAAGCCAAAGAAAGCCTGGTTAAGGTAATGGTTCAATGACGTGTTTAGCGCTGCAAATGAGGCAGTAACCATTAGACCGGCACCTAATTTTGATCCTTTGGGTATCTCCAATGACATACATAATCCATAGACAAAGGTTACCATTATGATTGCCCGGGTTGCTATATCTGTGATTACGAATGACAGAACAAAACCTATCAACATAATTCCGAAAATTAATCCTGGATAACTTTTACCTGTTATTGATAAAATACCATATGAAATTCTTTTTAAAAGCTTTGTCTCTTCTAACGCTAATGCCAGCATCATACCACCGACGATAACATATGGTATGTGAACTGCGAATGGCCCGAAAACCGCTTCAGCAGGCACCTTCCCCACGAAGATATACATAAGTGGAAACGCCAGCGCGTAAACAACCATTGGTACCAGTTCAAATGCTGCTAAAAGTATTGGGAATAATGTACAAACGAAAAACAACTTTATTTCTGGAGTGAAACCTGTTTCAGATGTTGGGATCATGTAAACTAAAAGCGGTAATAAAATTGCTATAGCCCATTGCAGTTGCTTATTCATTACACTCCTCCTAACCCAAGTCTGAAAAGTAAACCCCGCGCATGTTATGACGTTGACCCGCTAGTTGAAACTAATACGCGGGGTGCCTTTTCAGGACTTTGGATGCTTGGTTGATGTCTATCCTAGCAATTGAGCTTCTAATTGTTCTTTATCCATTGAACAATCCAATTGTTTTATTACTTCACCTTTTTCTAAAACAACTGCTGCAGGTACTTCCCCGACACCATATTTTTCCGCCAATGTCTTTTTCCTTGAAATATCCGCTTTAACTATTTTATAATTATATCCACTTTCACTAACCGCTTTTTCCAAAACCGTATTAAAGGCTATGCTTTCTTCCACCATAGGATTAAAGAAAGAGAGTATAACAGGCTTTTCACTTTCTAACACGTCGACTCTAAAATCATTCAACTCTTCAATATATCTTTCAGCTGCGACCGCTGCAGTTGCACCATCACCGGCAGCCGATACAATTTGCCTCAAATATTTAATCCTATTGTCACCAACAGCATAAATACCTTCAATGTTGGTTTCCATCAACTCGTTAACCGGAATGTAACCTCTTTGATCCAGTTCCACTTTACTATTTTGCAAATAATCAGTTGATGGGATCATTCCTACAAAGAAGAAAGCACCCTGACAGGCAAGTTCAGTACTTTCTCCTGTCTTAATATTTTTAACTTTAACACCCTCAACACTTTGTTTTCCTAATACTTCTTCAATAGTTGAATTCCAGATAAATTCTATTTTCTCGTTTTTAAACGCTTTTTCAGCACTAAGTTTGTTACAGTCAAGCATTCCCTCGTCATGCAGCACAATAACAGTTACTTTGTTTGCGTATTTAGTAATATATATACCCTCTTCAATTGCCTGGTCTCCACTACCGATTATAACTACATCTTCACCTTCAAAGAATTCAGCATCACAGGTGGCGCAAAATGCTACACCACTGCCCCTTAATCTTTTTTCACCGGGGATATTCAAAAGTCTTGGTTTGGTACCACTTGCTATAATTACGGCCTTTGCTGCATACTCTTTCCCTTTTTTGGTTTTAATCACTTTTTCTTCTTGGGAAAAATCTACTTCCACAACTTCACCCTTAACAATTTCCGCTCCAAAACTTTCTGCATGTTCCTTGAAGTCTTTCATTAACTCAGGACCACTTGTTTGTCCATAGCCGGGAAAGTTTACTATCTCCCGCGTGGTATCCGCCAGTCCACCTACAGCTCCTTTATTTATAATTAAAGTTTTTAATCTGGCTCTGGCACCGTAAATGGCAGCAGTTAAACCCGCCGGTCCACCGCCAATGATAACGATATCGTAATTGCCCATAATAATGCATCTCCTATATCATGTCATCAATTTTTTCTTCAATGTCTTCTTCCTCAACATCGCCTGCTAATTTTCCATAAAGCTCTCCATCTTTAAAAAATAACAGTTGGGGCACACCCTTAAGGGATAACTTCTTAAATAAACTTTTTTCTTCTTCCATATCTACATTATAAAAGGTAAGTTTACCATCATAACTTCCTGCTACTTCTTCCAATTTAGGCACCACTTCTTTGCATACACGACAATCTTTTCTAGTAAATGCAACTACGCAGGCCTCACTATTGTCATAAATTACATCATTAAAACGGTTAGAATCAATTTTCGTTATCGCCATTTTAGCCCTCCTAATAACAAGACTAATAAATTATAACTCGATTGAGTAATTGGTATCATATTTCAAGTTATCGATATTAAAATAGATATCAAATTTTCCTGCTAATCCTTCTCTACTAATATAAAATTGCACGTCATTTTCATTCTGTTCTTCAAACGATATACAAGCAGCTGTAATGTCATGAACATCTGTTGGCACCGAGTAAATTTTTGATTCACCTTCGCCTTTTAATTCCAGAAGAACTTGGGAACCTTCTAAAAATGTTCCACGAAGTGCCAACCTATCTTCCTCAAGTATTAAAGAAACGTTATACTTATCAGGTAGCAACTCACCAGCATCTTTAAATCTAACTTTCATGCCATATTCCGGATTGACACCAAACCCACCTAAAAACTTACCTTCACCCAGCGCAAAGTTAGTTTTTTCATCGTACAAAGCAAGTCTTCTGGCTCTGTAATAATTACCACCCTTAACGTTCAATTCATATTTAATTTCATCATTTAACAATTCAACAGTCTTTGATTCTAAACTTAAATGGATGTGCTCGTCCTTATATTTATTTACCTGCATTGCGCCTAGTTCATCTGTATGATTCCCCCTATATGTTGAAATACCACCGGAGTGAACCATATAGTGTCCATCAGCGTAGTACTCTACATTGCAGATATATGGAGAATAAAATTCTGCTCCTCTTTCTTTACCATACTGCCACACTTGCTTTATTTCCATTTTGTCTATGTCTATACTATAGATAACGCCTCTGGAAAAGTTTTCATTTGGCGGCACTCTGTTTTCCTCAGTTTTGGACCTGTAAGTACCGTTATCAAAAAGAAATACATCACCATTCGGTAAAATTCTTGCAGCATGCTGTTCATATTGCCAGTCAAAATCACCTTTTGTTACATTTTTAAAGAAATACTTTTGCCACTCTTCTTCCCAGCCTTCAGGGTCACCAAGAATCCAGTTGAGCTCAGATGTGTCATAATCAAAATTTATGACTGCATCCTGGTGCCGGCCTGACATTGTAATTGAATTAGTGGCTTTGTCATACCAAACGGAGTTATTATGGAACCAATCATGGTGATTCCAGTCTCCTGCTTTACCTTGTTCCCGCGGCAATATCCCAAGCAAGTCCCACGATTTAACTATCTCACCGGTTTCCCTATCAATCTCGACGATGTAGTCCTCAACTGATTCATCAAAGTCATTGTCAGAGGCGGCTAATAAATTGCCATTTTCCAACTCTACCGCATCATGGTGATACCCACCCGGTAATCTATATTCGGCATAGATCTTACCACAAAAGTCCATTTCCATAAGGCCTGCGGTATAGTAAGGCTTTTCCATTGATCTGTAGGACGTTACCAAAAGTCTTCCATTAGTTAATTGTTTAATATCCCAACTGGCTTTTTCAGTCATAAGCCATCTTAAATCACCGGCATAATCAAAACCGCAAGTATTTGCAGATTTGATTAAAGGAGTGGCAGTTGAAATGGTCATAATATCCTTTTGAAAGTAATCATACGTTGTATTGCAATATAAAGCCTTATTAACATCAAGCTCCTCGATATCAATTTTAACTTCAGAAGTTTTCCCGTTCCCGAGTGTTAAAACCACTGTATTTTCATAATTATCGTATAGCCCATAAATGGGCAACACATGTTCTTTCTTAGCATCAAAGACATGTATCTGGTCACCTTCTTTAGCTTTCCCTTTCACATTTACTTCCACAGTAGCTTCTTCTTCGGTATTAAAACAAATAACAGCTGCAAGTGGATTGATCAGATACGGGTTTTTGATTACATATGGATTTTCTAAGTTATAGTTTCCTGCTCTGAATTTAGCTAAAAACTTTTTCTCAGATTCGTATTGCAAAGTTATTAGATGTTTTTCAGTTTCCAGAAATTTTCTCACAAACTTCTCCCCCTTTATTCGCTGTGCTAATGTTGTTCATAATGTAATATTATATTCACACAAGCTTTTTAGCCTGTAGCCCAAGCTACAATGTAAATTTTTTTAGTTAAAATAAAAATAATTGTAGCCGGCACTACAATTAATATAAAAACTTTATCATCTAACCTGGTAGATTATTCTATTAAACAATAAAAAATGACCGGTAGCATTATACCGGTCTTTGGGGGGAGGTTGATTTTATTTTACTGCTCTTATTCAAAAGCTACTTCTTTTAATCCACATTTATCTGTTATGATTATTTTCTCGTACTTATAATCTAAAATACCCTGTTTTTTCAATTTGGCAAGATTGTTTGTTATGGTTACACGATGAGATGCCAGCATATTTGCTATATCTTGGTGAGATAAATTTAATACAATATTTTCTTCATTATTTCCTTTTTTTTCTTCAATGCAGCACAAACTATATAATACCCTGCAAACTTTTTGTAAGTTATTACGTAAACTCATATCTTCTACTTGAATAGCAAGCATTCTTGATTTGATAGCAAGTACTTTCATAATATACAAACATACTTCAAAATCATTTTTCATCATATCATAAATAATACCTTTATTAAAATAATACAACACTGCATCCTCTACTACAAGTCCATCAAAGAGCCCTGGCTGTCTATGGAATATAAACTGTTCGCCATACAAGCACCCTTCACCGGTAACTAAAAACATTTTCATAATACCGTCTTTGCCTAAAAAGATACTTTGAATCTTCCCTTTCTTAATTAAATAAAATCCATCTAGAAAATCACCTATTCGAAGTAAATAGGTTCCTTTTTCAACTACACTCTTATGTCCCAAGGATAGGTACTTGTCCCATATACTCGAGGCCAAACCTTCGTGCTCTAAAATGGTTTCATCAAACACCATAGATGTTGTTATATGTTCTATAAGCTCTTTTTGATTAGAAACCATATTATCACCTATTTCTGTAAGTACTTATATTATAACCGTTACAGAACAAATATACAATTCAATTGGCATTCCACAAATTTTTTCCCCTGCCAGGGCCGAGGGGTAACCTTCTGTTTGCTATTTGCCAACCTTGAAGTGCAGAAACCATATGTAGTAAAAAACTTTCTAACCCTAAACCTACTTATCTTTTTTCATATCCCGGGCATACTCCCTGGCAATTCTGGCAACTTCCCGCTCGGCGCTAACCTCGTTGGGGTCATCTTCATCTATGGGCAGGGGGCGGTACAATTCAACAACTTCCCCGCCTGTTCCGTGCAGTATCGCCTCGCGCTTGCGCAGGGTCTCGTCAAACCAGATGCGTCCCTCTTTGGTCAGGCCGTCCAGGTTGATGTCTACTGTTATTCCTTTCAGGCCAATTAGTAAATGCTGTAGACGCTCTACCTTGCGGGCATCGTCTATGCGGTTGAGTTTCTCATAAAAGTACCTGGCCACGTTCAAAGCGTCCAGGATGGAGTCCTTTTCATCAAAGTCCAGCGCTATTTTCACGTTTTCATCCCCTGTCATCATAGTCATTTTATATATTTCTTGATCCTTATATGGATTTCCTTGCTAGGCTTAGGCGGTTAATCATAATTTCCACCCGCTCTTTTTACCCCCGCCTGACAAGAACATCAGCCACCATTGGTCACGCCAACATAGGAACCACAATGAATATTTACGTTCACTTCCTAAAAAGTGCCGTTGAAGTGGCTGCAGATAAACTTGACCACCTCTTCAACGGTAGCGAAAAAACAGAAGTACAAAAATAGACGGCCACCAGGCCGCCTTTCTTTTTTTGTACTGTGGAATTAGGTAAAATGGTTTGTGTTTGCTCCCAAATTGCTCCCAATTCACCCTTTCAGTGAAATTCGAGTGAAAAATAAAAATCCCTACAACCTTTGCGGCTGTAAGGGTTTTCTTGGCCTCCCAGGCAGGATTCGAACCTGCGACCTACGGATTAGAAGTCCTAACTAACGAATTTAACCAAATATAATTAGGTACAATAAAGTCAGTATTCTTGCGGGTTTATGGGTTTTATATTTAAAAGTACTATCATTAGATTTGGCACCATTTTAATGATTTGGGCACCAATCGGGCACCGGTTCGGCACCAGTGCAAACACAATATTTTATTAAAGATTAAGGCCTCAGAGAGTATTATTTCAATCGTTTTAAACTATCTTAACCTATAACTCATGATTATTTTAAGTCTTATTTTTTTAGAAAAGTAAAGATGATTATACTTCCGCAACAGCGGAAGGGCGACCCCACCGGGCTACTGCCCGGCATCTCAAAAAGAAACCGAGAGGAAGTCAAACACTTATTTTAAAAACTAAGTTTCTCAGGGGTGGGGTTGGTTACAATTACTTACCTTTGCCGCGAGCAAAGCCAGCGGCTGTAAATTAGGTCAAGGGGTAAACCGGATATTTTTACCGCACATATCGAAAACCCCTCTATACCTGGCAGTCTGCGGTTATACATGCCCCCAGAGGTCAGCAATTGGCGCGTAAGGGAGAATATACCTGATACCGTTCTTAATGCATTATACATTATCATTGAGAATATTAAGGTACTCGGTATATGCAAATGACCTATTCCTTTGCTGCCCCGTTTTCTCCTGCAGAATTCCTACTTCAACAAACTTAGTGATTAAATTGCTTGCCGTTGGATAAGAAATATCAACCCCTTTTTGTGCATCTGTTATTGATAATACCGGCTGCATAAATAGCATGTCTAATAGTTTCATAGCATTGGGAGTGTTAATATCATGCATAACCATAGACATGTGATAATTCTGAAGATCTATTATTGGCCTAGCTGTGGAAACGGCTTGCCTATAAACCTCTATCAGCCCACGCAAGAAAAACTTTAGCCAACCTTCCCAATCACCTTTGTTCCGAACCCTCATTATCCAGTTATAGTACATCTGCGGGTAAATGTCTCGCATTCTCAGAACCGAATTTAATAACATCGGCCAAAGAAGCCTGCGTTCCTTCTATTTGCGAACTCAAAACAGCTTCCTTTTTAACATACATGCTGACAAAAAGATCAGGATTTGGCAATACTTCCGCTGCCCCATCTAATCCCAGCTCCCTATCAGCTCTAGTAAGAAAGTTAATTAGTTCAGAGTCAAAATTTATAGGTGGATCGGGCGGCAAAGGGTTTGGTATGAAAGCCTTATAATTATATGGTTGTTTAATATAGAGCCCAGCCCTCTCTTGCACTGTTTACGTCCTCTTTATTAAAGGTTCTCTAAATAAGCATACCACTTTTTGATTTTTATTAAAGTTTGAAGCTTGTTTTTTTAATAAGCGCCAAATTGTTAAAGTGAAATTTAATAAGAGGGATCACTAGCGTTGCACAAACAGAATCAACAACTTGTCAAACCTCAAAAACATGCAAAAATGGCCACAAAATGAGTAGCCTTACTCAAATATCACGTAGGCTAGCTGACCTGCCCGTAGAAATTACACAGACGCTGTTTAAAGATTTAGTCCAGCAGTTTGTGAAAGAAGCCGGTGTAGGTGCTTTAAGTAAGCACCTACACCGGCTTCTTTGTGCAACGCTAGTGATCCCATGCCCCACCCCAGGGCATTTAGTTCTCGCATCAGATTTTTTTTACCCAAATAACATATGAGCAAGATTGGTTATTGTCTGGGCAGAATTTGCCCCATCATATTTGTGAGTCCACTGCGAAAAGTCCAAATTTAAGCGATGATTGTCGTCCATATATAGTTAAGCGCAAATCTTTGACGGTTATATATTAGTTGATTTATAAGAAAATAGGGTTTCTGCAGCGCAATCATTTGTATATTTAGAAATTTTTCAGAAGCAGACCCGTGTCATTACTCTAATATAGATTATGCCGTAAAATCCCGGTTAAAGTATTTTGTAATAAAAAATTTAGGGTAAAACTATTTATAACATAAGTAAAGCAATACGAGGTGGTGGCGCTGCTGCAAATCACATCCATACCCCCTAACCCAAAAGAAATATTGACTCAGACGAAACTGCCCTTGAGCCATCTGAAACTTAAATTACTATCCCACGCTATTTGTCTCCAAAAAGGTTTTAACCGGCTCTCCTGCCTTAGTCAAATTAGCATAGAACCAAAACCCTGGCAGACGGAAGCAGCCTTAAAGACTCTTAGAGATATGCAAGGAAGCTCTATCTTAGCTGATGAAGTGGGTTTAGGAAAAACGATTGAGGCAGGATTAATTCTGAAAGAACTGTTAGTTCGTGACTTAATCCATTCCGTTTTAGTATTAGTACCAGCTTCCTTGGTTGAGCAGTGGAAAGAAGAGATGAAAGAAAAGTTCAATATTATACTTAAAGACGTGCGGGAAAATAAGTGGGAAAATAATCCTTTGTTAATTTGTTCTATTGATGCAGCCATCAGGTCTCCAAGAAAAGAAACACTAAGCCAATGGTCTTTTGATGTATTAATTATAGACGAAGCCCAACGCTTGAAAAGAAATACCAACAAAACTTATAAATTCGTTTTTGGCTTGCAAAAGAGAAACACTCTTTTGTTGTCCGCAACCCCTGTTCAAAACGACTTAAACGAACTATTTAACTTGGTTAACATTATCAAACCCGGGCTCTTGAAAAGCAGAAAATCTTTTTGTGATCAATATCTCGTTAACAAGTTTAAGCCTAAAAACGTACCTAAATTGAAACAATTTTTATCCGAAGTTATGATTCGCAACCGGCGGGCGAATACTCTGGTTGAAATGCCAAGGCGTATTGTTAAAGACGAAAAGGTTGAGTTAAACGAAGATGAACGTAGGTTCTTTGACGGTGTAATCGAACTTGCTCAAGATATTTACCGGGACTTAAGAAAAGAGGAAAGTCCTCTGCTTACCTTGATTCGCTTATTAAAACAAAATTGCAGCAGTCCCCAATCGGTTATCAAAACATTAAATGATGTTACTCTTCCTAAATTGACCGAAACGCATTTAGAACAACGTTGTAGGGATTTGTTGCATTTAGGGGAGTCTATTCGTACTCCGAGCAAGGCCAATCGATGTTTAAAGATGATAAAAAGTTTTGATGACCAAGTCATAGTATATTCAGAATATCTTACCACAATTGATATGTTGAAAACAATTTTGAAGGAAAATAATATCGAGTTCACACTTTATCACGGACAATTACCTAGGCTGGCCAGAGTGTCGGCTTTAGAAACCTTCAGAAATGGAGAAGTAAGAGTGCTTATTTCGTCAGAAGCCGGCGGACAGGGGTTAAACCTACAAAACTGTCATAAGCTTATAAACTATGATTTACCTTGGAACCCAATGCGCATTGAGCAGCGCATCGGCCGCATCCACCGCTATGGGCAAAGAAGTGAAGTGGAGATTTATAATTTAGCCACCAAGGGAACTTTGGATGAGTACATTCTTTATTTATTAACAGCAAAGGTTAATCTTTTTGAAACGGTGATCGGGGGTCTGGATACTATAATCAGCTATGTTTTAGATGAGGATTCATCTATGGATTACCGTATTGGTAAGATTCTTTTAACGCATAGGGATCCTAAAGAAATTAAAAAAAGGTTAGAGGAATTGGGCGACAGAATTTTACGGGCCAAGGGAGATTTGGAGACCGAAGACGCTAGATCCCAAAAAATTTTGAATGAGATCGGGGTCGGTTCCTAATGGAAAAAAAAGATTTAAAACAATTTGTTTTTGACTGCTGCCATTTCTTAAATATTATGGTAATGGAAATGGAAAACCAACAGTGCTTTACATTAAATATTCCTTCGGAATTGAAAACCGAGTTTGGTCATAGCATCATCCATATTGCGTTTCACAAAGTAAAGGATCAAGACATTACTTACTTAACACCCGAATCATTTGTTTTACAAAAAATGGCTGATTTAGTTGCACAGCGAGCCACAGGAGTTAGTACCGGTCTCAAGACGACCACGCTAGACGATACAAAAAGCTATCTTGCTGCCATATTTTCCAAGGGTTGCAAGCTGAGCTATCAACAATACACACCTGATAGAAACGATGAACTTTTAGTATGGTACAAATTAATGCTTCGAGGCTATTTTATTGAGGAAAATCTTATTGGTTTCAAATATTCGTTTTCCAAACAGTCGATTGAGCTATTGCCGGAAGATGCAATTAATACCTTTGAGCAAATCACAGAAGCTAATATTTCCAGTTTGCCCTCGAATGATTTTGAATCCGCTTTTGATAAAATACAAAATTTTGCGGAAAAGAAAGCAGAGCAGTTCTGGAATAATAAGAAGGATAAAATCGATATTAAACTTCGTGAAGAAGTAAAACGTATCAATGATTATTACCGACATTTAAAGGCCCAAAAGGGGACAACTCAGGCGGATCAAGAAGAATTAAGATTATTGGAGCACGAAAGGGAGAACCTAATCGACCAATTGAAAAAAAAATATGCTGTGTCAAAGGAAGGGCTATTTTTTGAGCCGATTGCTTTACTGTTCTTACGTAATGAAATTGAGCGGGCATGGGTTAAAGTACAAAATAAGTTTGGCAGTTCGCAATTTGAAGTACTAGCTGGTGTTAAACCAAAACTTTTATGTAAAAGAACCCAGGATAAGACCGGTCCTTTCACAGTTACCTCAGATAACTTAATTGTTCTTCAAGATCAGACTACAGAATGTAATTGGTGTGGGAAACTACGTGATAACGAAAGAATTCAATCCTGTGCGGCTTGCCAGAAAGACATGTGTTTGGACTGTGTAAAAACTTCATATATTTCCGGCAACAGTATATGTGTTGAGCACAGTAGAGAGTGTCGGAGTTGTAAAGAAATCGTAGGCATTCACGAGGTAAGGGAATGTGGTGGTAAGTGCAATCAGTTATTTTGCGGACAATGTCTTCCCGATAGTCAAGAATGTCAGGTTTGTCATTGTGCTTTATGTTCGGATTGTTTATATCTTTCAAGTTTCAGCGAGAAGAGTTTTTGCCAGAATCATATTAAGCAATGTCAATGCTGTCTTAATAATGTTGGCATTACGGAATTTAGTAACTGCTCGTCGTGTGGGCAAACTTATTGTAAAACATGTATTGCTGACGAGCTTTGTGAATATTGCAGAAATCTTGAGCCATTAAAGCAATTATCACCTTTGATACAGAAGGCATTAGGTTTAACCGAATTATCTGCTCGAAATTATGAGTCTTATATGAAGGGAAACCGGTTATACATTCTTGGTAAAGGACGTTTGTTCAAATCATTTCTGTTATGTTTTGATATACAACAAAAACAGGTCATAGTTGTGCAAAAGTATCGTTTATTTAATCGAAAAACAGGATAGGTTAAATAAAAAATAAGTTGTCAACAGAAATTAACCCTAACTAACAGGGCGGTAAAACATAGTGATACTAAGCAAAAATATGTTTCCTGAGGGCTGTTAAGACGAATTTTTCCTAAAGAATATCTATTAGGTTTTGGATATAACAGGCAAATTCCTGTGGGATTAAATGCATCAGCCAAAATATGAGATCCATAACCCAGGACGATACCTAATACAAGATGTAGAAACGATATAGATAATTTCAAAGAAGTCTGTAAAACCAACAATACTACCAAAGTAATGACAGTTACCCCAAATAGCCCCTGTAAAGAATGAGTTACGGTTCGATGCCCAAATTTGTTTCGTATCATGGTTGGCACCAAAGGTACTCGCCTGCCAATAAAAGAATTCGGATGATCAATGTCGGGCAATATTGAGCCCAACATTGAAGTTAACAATAAGGAAACCGGTTCTCCAACAAAAATAGCTACCACCTGGGAAATCGCTGCACTAAATGCTAAATGAGTTTCATACCGCACCTAAATCCCCCCTTTATTCCGGCTCCTTAATAGATATGCCGGATCTTGGGGGTTTTTTCATTTTTTTGATTATAGCAAAGCAGGGTATACCCCGAACTAATATCTAGGTTAACGTTTTTGGCCCGCGGCCTCTTATGCTAGTTTATCTATCCCCTAAAAATAATATCTGAGCGCCTGGGCCACAGCAGCATCAGAATCACCTATGATATTTACTCTCACTTAATGCCCTGGATGCAAGTCCGAGGTGGCAAGAAAGTTGGAAGAATTATTGAAGTGATCTGTACATGTCCTTTTTTGCCGTGACTATTAATTGGGTAATTACCCTTCCGCAACAGCGGAAGGGTGACCACACCGGGCCACAGCCCGGCCTGCTAAAAAATAAGCCTGGGAAACCAGGCCTGATGCAGAGAAAATAAGCCCGTGGGGCGGGGCGGGGGCAGATAAAATGACCGCACGGGCAATGCCGCGAGCAAAGCTGGTGGCGTTCAATGAGGTCAGGATGTACGTCCGGCATGGTTTTTGCCGGGGCACTTCCTGACCGTTCCATTTGAAGACCCGTTAGGATGACCCAAGGGCCAGGACCCCAAAGCTGGACTCACTCCGGGGCGGACATAAGTGAGCAACATCAAAGCTCGGGCCGGTGTACACCAGTAAAGCGATAAAACTACCGGAATAATCCCCGGCTGCTGCAGCCGGATAATGAAAAGGCTGCAGCAGCGATCATAAAACCAGAATGCCCTGCAAGCAAAAGGCTGGCAGCTACCCGCCAGCCCCATAAGCAAAGGCATTCTGCCGGGCATGCATAACCCCGAATTTTAACCATGGTAAGCATGACCGGTAGTCTGCCTGACATCAAGATTTCAATCATAGGCACCGGTGCCGGCACATACCCCAAAAGAATACCAGGGCTCGGACGGTGCATTCCTTACATTAATGCCGTTAAATTTATGATAAATAAACAATCAAAATACAGGGCAAATGGATTATTAGTTCTATACTATATGATTCAGTATGACACCGTTATAAATGTTTGGGCACCAATTCGCGTTTTAGGCCCCTTTTTCAAAAACTACAAAACCCCGCCATCCCTTGCCGGACGCGGGGTTAAGCTGGAGCCGGCGAGGGGACTTGAACCCCTGACCTAAGCATTACGAGTGCCTAATGTTTGATTTAACCTAATGTAGTGATGTATTAATAAAGTAGTATTTATGCGGGTTGATGGGTTTTAAATTTTAAGCTAATATCATTGAAATTTGATACCATTTTAATGATTTGGGCACCAATCGGGCACCAGTTCGGCACCAGTGCCATCTTATTTTTCAAAAGACTTAAGACCCCAGAGAATCCTCCCCTCAGTGAATAAAATGTCTTTATCCTTAACTAAAAAAGCTTGAGTATCGTCTTTAAACAAAAAGGTAATTATCCTTCTGCTACAGCGGAAGGAATACCCCACCGGGCATCTGCCCGGTCTGCCCTTATTGGCAGCGTGGGAATTAAAACCTGTTACGAAAACCCAAGCTCGCAGGGGGCGGGGTGCGGGCAGGTAAAGATAGCTTACGAGCCTATGCCGCGGGCGAAGCCGGCGGCTGTTCAATGAGGCCGGGAGGTGAGCCTAGTGCGTTTTTTACTAGGTGCACTTCCCGGCCGTTCCCCTTGGGGACCTGTAAGGTTGACCCTTTACTATGACCCGGGAGCTGGCCGCACTTCAAGTCAGAGCCCAAAGTATTACCATAGTTTGGCTTGATATACGGCCGACAGAAGTACTATACAGGTAAGGGAAACATTTTATAACTAAGCTTGGCACACTCCGGCCCGGACCTGAAAGTATGAACCCCATGATATATTGGGCACCGGTTTAACACCGGTGGTTTTATACTTCTACACTTGTTATAAGGAAGTTTTAAAGGGTTTGATTTAAATTTCCATAACATGTTAAAATACATACAATAAGTGGGACATCTATATTTCCTTACTGGAGGAATTAGAATGCAAAATGCAAATTTTATATTACTTGAAATAGAAAAAAACATGCCTGCAATAAAGGATTTTGGAGTAAAAAAAATAGGACTGTTTGGGTCCTTCGCCAGAGGAGAACAAACTGATACCAGTGATATAGATATTGTAATTGAATTTCGTAAAAACCAAAAAACATTTGATAATTACATGGACTTGAAGTTTTTCTTGGAAGACCTATTGGATCGAAAAGTAGACCTGATAATATCTGAAGCAATTAAACCTCATTTAAAAGCAAGTATTACGAGGAGTGTGCGATATGCCCAGGGATTTTAAGGCGGCAGTACACCCACAACATGTCCTTTCAAGAGTTTTTACAAAACGAATTGGTACAGGACGGTGTGGCAAGAAATTTAGAAATTATCGGTGAAGCGGTAAAGAAGATCCCAAAAGATATAAAAAAACAAAAGCCAGAGGTTGAATGGAGAAAAATAGCAGGGTTAAGGGATATTTTGATTCACGAGTATTTTGGTATCGATGTGGTCATCATTTGGGATGTTACAAAAAATAAAGTTCCTGTTCTAAAAAAGAATTTATTGGAACTGTTTGCTATGTTAGAGTCATAATCAAAATAATAAGCATAATTATCCTGCCGCAGCTGCGGCAGGCTGACCCCGCCGGACTACTGCCTGGCCCTGCCCTAAAAGGCAACCGTGGGAATTAAAATTCACTACGAAGAACTAGGCTCACAGGGGTGGGGTGGGGGAAGATAAAGATAGCTTACGTGCCTATGCCGCGGGCGATAGCCGGCGGCGTTTCAATGAGGCCGGGAGGTGCGCCTGGTGCGTTTTTTTACCAGGTGCACTTCCCGGCCGTTCCTTATTAGAGACCCTTAAGGATGACCCTATGAGCGGACCCCGGATCTGGCCGTACTTCGAGCCGGACCCCAGAGTATGCCCCTAAGTCTCTGCTCGATGTGCGGCCGACAAAAGCAATATAGAAAAAGATACCTTCTTATGTATTAGCCTGGTGCACTCCGGCCCTCGGGCATAAACTTCGGCTGCAGCCGCGGCTCTAAACCGCTCAGCCCGACAACTGCCGGCCATATCCCCGCCCCCAGCAACGACCAAAAAAAGCCGGGGCTTAACGCCCCAGCTCCGGTAACTCCCGGTGCGCGCTGCGCGCCGCGGCAGCCAACCCCAGCTCCGACATGGCCGCGAAGGCTATGTGCTTGCAAAGTACCCCGCGGTGCACCACGTCGTAGCAGCTGCACCGGGCAAGCCCCCGGCGGCCGCGCTGCTCAATGACAACGTAGAACTCTTTGCGCCCGTAGCGCACAAACCCCACAACCCAACCCTCATGCCGCTCCCTGCACTCCCACTGCCACCCGGCCTGCATCCCCGCAACGGCCCTTCCGAATCTACCATCGTCAACCTTACCCAGCAACTTACGCAACATCTCTCATCCACTCCTTTTTCTTTCATCCCACCACCGGCGCCGATGCCGGGAGTCAAGGGCCGCAGGATGGAGCAAAATTTTTTTTGGACCCAAAAGTATTACTTTTAAGCTCAAAAAATTTTGTGGAATGAACCCTTGACGCCCGGCATGCCCCGGGCCGGGCCCTCGCGCGGTAGGGCGCGGAGCTACAGTTTTCTACGGCGCTGAGCGGGCCTAAAGCCCGCCCCCCGACCACCGGCAGAAGCATCTGCGCTAGGTAAAACCTGGCTCGGGCCGGGGCAAGGCGCCGGTATAATGAAAAGAACAGGAGTGGCAAAGCAACCAGCCGAAAATGTAAAGCCCTCCGGCCCCCATGAGTGGGGGCGGAGGGTTGGGAGGGTGGGGGCTGATGACCCGTGAGCCTGACCAAGCACGGCCGTGACCAGGCTTGGCCCAAAACATAACCCCAAAGTGCCTGGGCGCGGCGGTGCGGACAAAGGACCCGTAACGCAGTGGCATGCAAGGCCTGGGCGGCCGGCCTTTTCAGCCTAGGGTTGAGGACTTTAGAGTTTGTCTTTATTATGGTAAGGGGCAGCTTAGAAAGGTAAACAAAGGCGGCCTGCGGCCTTAGACCCCAGAGCTGGCCGCATTCTGGGCTGACCCCAAAATATTACCCAAAGTTTAGCCCAGTATGCGGCCGACCTGCTAATACGGTAAAAGGCTATGGTATTATCTCCCGGCTAGGCGCACTCTGGGCCGGGCAGACCCATAATTTATGACCTAATAGCGCCCGGGCCAGTGTGCGCCGGATAATGCACTAAGGTAGGCGGTTTTAACCGGTGCAGCAGCAGTAAATACTAAAGAGCTGCAGCTGCTGCCCCAGCCACCACATCCCGGGCGACGCGACCATTGACCCAAGAGCTGGGCAGTCTGACGGCCTTTTGGTCAGGAATAATTGATGATAACTAAAATAACCTGCGGCCGTCAGTCTGCCCGACCCTGGACGGACGGCCGCGCCGGCCGGTTTCAATCGAAGCCCGGGCGGGCGAAGCCGGCCCGGGGTATCCATTTCTACTTTCCTATTCACCTTATACCTTCCTTCGTATGATTAATCCTCTGTAGCTCAAACACACCGAAACTGGTACTTTATAGTGAATGTTGTTTGTTTAAATTTGTTAATTTTATTGTGCCGGTCACACCAGCCCAGATTTTTCCCCTAAAAGCCTATGCAGAAGGTTCCTATATTTTCATAAACGCCAAATAATGTCTTGATGATAATGATTTTAAGTCATCCATTGTCATTGAAACATCTTCATTAAATGAGACAAAAAACCAGCAGACTTTTACCAGTTTCTGTTGCTAATTTTTTGCACATGGCTGCAGCAGAGAAAAAACAATTATAGTGGATTGATCATTATATCACGACCATGATCTAATCTGTTGTTTAAAGGATGGTACCCCTTGGCACCCGGCCACATTTTCCAGCTGCTTTAATACTATGCTGGAAAAAAATAAATTGCAGCACATCCGCTTTTATGATCTCCGTGCTGCCCATGCAACCCCCTTTTAAAGCAAGGGTTCACCCGATGGTAGTATCAGAGCGCCTTGGCTGCACAGCCAGATTTGTAAAACCCTGGATAACTGCCATATGTAATGTCAGGATACAAAAGAACTGTCTGGTAGGATAAATACTAGGGAGAATCCAGATTATAATTCCGAAGTACATGTCTCACCTATTCGGAAATTGCCACTTCTTGAATACAATCAGGGCTATCGTTATGGGGCGAATTAACCCTGGTTGAAACCGCATAGGAGTGCATTTTACCCTGATAAGGCCGGAGTAAGCTTTTGAGTTTGTCAACCTCGGACAATGTAAGCCATTTATCCTGCGCATCTTTATCAGCCAGTATGACCGGCATTCTCTCGTGAATAGTTTTCATGAAATTGTTGGACGTGGTAGTGATAATGCTGCACGTTAAAACCTTTTCACCTTCCGGTGTATGCCCTAAGCTCCACAATCCCGCAAAGGCAAAAACCGGGTTATCAGGTAATACAAATCTTACCGGGTGCTTTTTATCCTTAATTTTTTGCCATTCAAAGAAGCTGTCGGCAGGAATTAGACAGCGATTATTATAAAAAGAAGCACGGAAGGCCGGTTTCTTATCCACAGTTTCCGCCCGGGCATTTATCATCTTATATCCTATAGATGCATCTTTGGCCCATTGTGGAATTAATCCCCAGCGCATAAATGCAAGGCCCTTGGCCCCTCGATTCAGGCCGATAACAGGCACATTTTGACCCGGGGCAATATTATATCTGGGGTGGTATTTAAGCTCAGTATCTCTAAGTTCGAAATGCTCTGCAAGGTAATCAATATTAACCGTTAAGGTGTAACGTCCACACATTCACCGCACTCCATTCACAGTCAGCCCGGCTAGAAAGGCTGGACACGCCTGATAATTTTAACTACTTAAGGGCCAAACTAATCTAGTAATAACCAACAACAACACACAAAATATCTAGCAAATTAAATCAAATATGGTTTAATTCCATATTTGCAAGTATCTAAAGTTTAAGTTAATCACAACAGTGCTCTTTTACCAACTACAAAATTATAAAGATCGCCCTAGATAAGTAAAGGGAGATTGTCTGAAGGAGTATGTTACTAATATTATGTATGAACGGGTAACTGACGACTTACTATTGACCTAAAATATAAGTGGCTTTGCCGTTACAAGCATACTTATAATTATAGGTAACGCTCCGCCTCGGTATCATGGTTGAGATGAGATTCCCCAATCGGGAGACTTCCTTCAACCCAGCTATTATTCACTCTACCATCTATAGAAATTTCTATGTGCTAATGTTATTTTTTGATGTTCTGCTTCTGTAACTAGGACCATATTATCAGGATGGTCAGGCCCACCTTCGGACAAAGGGACCACATGATGAATTTCATATCCATCCGGCCCCTCAGTTAGGCCGTAGCGCCTTAAAAATAATTGCTCCATAACTCCGCTGCGGTGCGGATCTTCTATGTGGTTAGTATTTTCCATGCACCCAACTTCAATCAGCTCACCGGTAGATGACGAGGTGGCTATTCCGTTATACACACCTGGGATTTCATTTACCGCTAAGGATGGCATAAATTCATCAAGGGAAGTGTACATATCACTTACAGGCAAGGTATAAACTGGGGTTGCATCACCATTTATATCTACAGCTCCAGTCATATCAGCAACTGTCATACCCACAGCGCCTACAATGCCAACTTTAAATAAATTGCTTGCACCTTCCCTTAAGCTATTGCCATCCCGGCGCACAACCCCCCTGCCAACTTTTAGACCACTGACAGTTGTATATTTTATACCGCCGGCTATACCAGAAATAGTTTCTTTCATAGCACCACATATCTCCCTATAGCCACCCCTTCTTCGAGACTCATCACTGCCCCATATTCCCCTTGCCACGTTAAAACTCCCGTCCACTACCTTCCCAGCAACTGCCCCTGTTTTCTTAGTGGCATGGTATGTGGCGCTCCCCGCATCTTTTAAGGTCTTTATGCCAGTTACATGTCCTGCTGCCGTAATGGGCATAGACAGAATAAAACCAGCCGTAGCACCTAATCCCTTGCCTATTTTTTTTATCAAAATAAAACCACCGTACCACATAAAATTTATATGGATATTTTAACCATAATATCCATATTGCATAATAGCCACACTCTAATTGGGGGTATATTCCTCTACCAACTCTAAAATTGCCGGTCCTTTGAACGAAGCAAGACACTGTTCTTTAAACCAGGATGGGAGCGCTAAACCGGGGGCGAGTCTAACGAAGATGATGGTCTCATTTTCATCTGTATAACGCCCCTGAACTTCCTTTAATAAATTTTCTTTAATAATTGTTCTTAAGCTCCTATCGAGTTGTTCCTGAGTATATTCACCACCGGTTTCCCGACAATCCCCTCTAACCAAAATATTAATTATTTCTTTATGATCCTGATTAATCATTGCCACTAGGCGCAATATGTTACCCCTATTATAATCATGCCTGCATTCCCCTTCTTTCCCATAATTAAAAAATAAATAATTGTCCTTAATTAGGCCTAGAATAAAATTGTCTTCTTCATTTTCAGTAACTTCATAGGTAATAACACTAAAAAGAAAAATTTGCTGCTCCATATCTATTTTTACCTGTTTGATTTTTTCCTTTAACTCCTCTGCATGTTTTATCTCAGGGGGTTCACAGTGAGGCTCAGGATCATCAAATGTTGGGTTATATTTTTCATCTGACGATTCATTTATGCCTATATGTGGGCGGTTAATGTTAGTATTGTTAATTCGTTTGCTTACTAATTTTTTAGGTATCAGATAAGGACAGTTTTCGGCATCAAATTCTTTATGGAAATTTTTATTTTTAAACTTCATGAGTTGTTTTTCCTGCCATTCATCATACTTCTTTTCCGCCTCAATGTCTGCCATTGATTCGGCATATGCCTCTTCAGAATAACCTGTTTTACTTTTTATAAATTCTTCTTTACTTTCCTGATGAGCAAGCTCATCATTTATGAGCCACCTCCACCCCTCATCTACATATAAACCTTTTAAAATGGTATTCATTTCAATAGCAATATCCCTATCCCCTAAGGTACCATCGACTAAAAAATCTATAATGAAGTAACCTTTTTGCATATCAAAATAAAAAAGACCTTTTTTTATACCTTTTTCCTGCTCATTGGCTTTGCTTATTTGCCTTTCTAAACTTTTTTCTAACTCCTCCTTTTTATTTTGGAGGATACTAACTCCGTTTCTTTCTAGTAAAACCGACTTTTTTATTTTTACATTAACAAAGTATCTCAAACATATTCCCCCTTATAGATTACGCCCTTGCTCTGTGGCATGTCGCCTAACTTTACCCTTTTTTCGACTTTTATCATGATCAGGCTCATACCTTTCGAAAATTATTGTCTTTTTACCTCTAAGGGAGTAATCTATTCTGGCACCCCTAGTTACCCTAAATGACCAGGACTCATTAACGAATTCATCCTTAAGTGACGTGTGCCTTACAGATTCATTTCTGGATAATTTGAGTCGCAAAGAAACAGATTTGAGTATACTGTTTCTGTAATCTTTCTCGCTTGCGATACCTTTCATAAAATTGCCTGTACAATGAATATTTTCGTATAGGAAATTACCATTAAAATCAGGGTAGTTCCGCTTTGCATAAATTTCTAGAGCCGTAATAAATTTTTCTTGCTCGGTTATTCCAGATCCCAGAGGCCAGTAATCATTGGTCAAGTCTATATGGTCCAGCCAGTCATCCGTATCCTTAATGACAACAGGCTGTTCGAGCAATCGGTGGCAGTTGCAGGAAAATTTATAAACCTCACCACTTAGAGGTAAATTGTTTTTTCCAGGCAATAGAAAAAATCTTTCCGGCCTGGCACCCAAACAATGTAGCGTCTCTAGAAAAGTGTCCCGAACATTTTCGCCGCTGAAACTCATATCAGGATTTACATTACAGGGTTCATATTCCTCAGGCTCAGCTACGTCAACCCGATAAGAGTTTAAAAAGTTAAATATGCTCTCTGCAAGCTGCTCTCTGCGCCCGAAATGATCAGATAGCCAGGGAAGCCATTCCTGGTGACTCCATAGAAGTGCGTCCATTTTATCGGTTCGGCAAATCTTTGTGAGATTATAATTTCTGATCATTTGAATATGCGTGATTAAGTGGGCTAAGAATTCTTCCCTAGACGCTTCATCCTTCCAATTTTTGTCGGAAACCAGCAACATTTCTGGGTCAAGCAAGGTATCCATCAATTTCCCTCCTTATGCTGGGCCCTTCTCTTTTGCAGGCTGGACAAAAAGGTGCGCTCCTTTTCATCTACAGCCTGGTCGAAAAAGCCACGGGGCCAGTTTACAATTCCAAAGGAGTCGTCTATTTTTACCTCCTGCACCTCTGCGCCCTCCAGGCCTGAAGTTAAAAAATTAATACCTACTAAGTTTTTTAGCTCCCCGCTTTTATCCTCAACGATACGTCTTACTAATCGATTAATCATATGCTCACTGTGAGTTTCGATTATGAACCGCTTACCTGAAAGAGCCATGGCAAGGAAATAGTCCGATAGTTGCATCTGTAGTTTTGGGTGCAGGTGAATTTCCGGTTGCTCTAGAATGAGAGTATGTTCTTTGGGCATTCTGAGTCCCTCCAAAATAATGGGGAAAACCTGGCTAAAGCCAAAGCCTATATCACAGATGTTAACCTGGGCGTGGCCGGAAGACCTGGAATCAACTGTTAAGGAGAAAAGCTCTTCCAGTTTTCGAATTGATAATCCCTCAAAGTGCATCGAATCAAGCCATTCTTTGACCGCGTTTTCTAAGGTAATTTCTGTTCGCCTCTGAAATACTTGTGAAAGCCCTGAATTATCATCACAGTAAAAACAATTAGGAATGAGTTTATTACTGTTGGCCTCATATATCCCGGGGGCATTTTCCCCTTGACTGCCAATTTCCGAAATCTCATCATTTAAGTTATAACGCCGCAAGGGTGGAACGCGGAAAGGGCCAATATATGTAAAAGAGTCGAAAATATCCCGCAAATCTGCCCGAATTTGTTTTAAAAAGGTATTCAGATCTCTTTTTAATTGAAATGTATGGGTAGGCGGAGTACCTGATGGACTGTAATAAAGTGTTACATCAGGAACAAGAGATGTCATGGAGTTAATATGGGCAAAGTGATGGGCAGCGTGACCGCTGTAGCTAAGACGGTAAGTTTGGTCAATAACCCTCCTAATTGTTAAGGATTCCTGGCCTTGCCCCTTTTCAATTAATACCTTCGCTATAACGGTCTTCCCATTTTCACTTTCAAGAGATATGTTATAGCGCTGTAAGTGTTCTCCTTGACCTTGCAAAATGCAGTCGATTTCAAATTGATTAGTGCTGGCACTTGGTTTGTCTTGGCCCCTTAAGTCTTCTCGAAAAAGAATGTTCTCTGTGGTTCCAAGCCGCGTGAGCTTTCCATCTAATACCAGCAACTTAGTATTGTCAGTGCTTGCTGATGTTTGCTTTAAAAGAAGCAAACTCTGCAAAAATGAGCTCTTACCACAGCTATTTGCCCCACAGAGCACTGTTATTGGCTTTACCGGAAAGTTCTTCAATTCCTTAAAGGCCTTGAAATTTTTGAGAGAATAACTTTGTAGCATATTGACCCCCATTCTGAAAATTTGTTTTTTCTTATCCCCGGTGAGGTATATAAAGGGACTGCACGCTGAGCATATGGTCAATCAATAACGATCTTAATACTCTTATTAGATCAATCATGGAGTAATAATTTATTATCGGCTTTTGCCAAGAGTTCAGCGCTACATCCTTTTCTAACTACTACCATATTTTCTTTGTCCATGATATTGTTTCCTTTTTTACCAACATAGTAAAATACATGCTTGGGCACATAGAAATAAGCTTATTAGTTTAATGTCTTATTGTCTGCACCAGCTTGCAGGCCTTTACTTTGGTTAGCAAGAAAAAAGGGAACAACTACTTCCCCCGCCTGCTGCGCTTATTCCTATAGCTCTGGTACACCATCCTCTTGCGGGAAACAGAGTTGTATGCCGCCCCGTCTACCTGCTCCAGGTTTTCTTTTATTTCAGATGCCTCCGCCATGAGGTCTGAATCTCCAAACTCATCAGCCATAACTGCTAATTTATTAAATTGGCTTTCCAGCACAGCTTGGCTGGTGGTAAAGTCACCCTGGTCTGCTAGCCGTACTGCCTCTTCCCTGGCCTCTGCGGCACGGTAAAGTTCAACCTGCTTGATCACTTCATAGTTTTCCAGCGGCCCTTCTAATTCCGGGCTATCGGTAACTGATAGCTTTATGTCTATCTTTAACGATACCATTGCCAGCTCATCGCGAACGTCGGCATACTCAAGTTCCAAAGATCCCAGGCGGCAGGCCCCTGCCTCTTGGGGTGCTAGGTGCAGCTCGAATAGAATTATTTTTTCCTCACCACAATAAACGTCGGGCAGACTCAATCTTATTGCCCCATTTTCAAATTCGGACGGGTAGCCCATCACACGGGCTGATGTAACGCTGGGGCCTGGCACATATTTGAGCTGAACATTTTGAGCCATGATGCTTAGCAGGCCGTCTAATTCCTGCTCAAAAATACCCGGTATTAAGTCCGGGCTCTCAATATAATAAAAATTCCCCCTGCCGGTATCCGCCATTCTAATCAGCAGATCTTCCTCAAAGCCTTCTCCCAGCCCTAAGGCTGATAAAGTTACCCCACCGGAGACTAGCTTGCCAGCCATTTCCACCAGCTGATCATGGTCTGTTATGCCCTCATTGGCCCAGCCGTCGGTCAGCAGCAGCACCCGGTTAGTCTGGCCGGGGATGACCTGTTTTTGCACTTCTTTGAAGCCGGCGAGCATTCCGCCGCTTAAATTGGTAGTTCCACCGTCCTCAATATGGTTAACGGCAGCCTTAATCAAATCCTTATTTTCTGCCCTGGTGCTGGGCAGCACGGTGGTAATTCGGTCGTCAAAGGCCACCACCGAGATATAATCGCCGCCGTTAAGGTGTCCAGCGGCAAAATTAACAGCCCTTTTGGCATGGCTAAGTTTTGGGCCGGCCATTGATCCGCTGTGGTCGATGACAAAGCCGAGGTTTTGCACAGTTCGGTTCTCATTTTTTACTTCCTGCACCGGTGCGCTAAGCCGCACCATCACATAAGCCTTTTCGCTCTTGCCTGGTGCAAGATATTTCCTATCAACCATTGTTTCTGTCCAAATTTTTTCTGGCATAAAAAAAACCCCCTTGATCCTTTCTTATAGAATAAGTCAGAGGGTTGACAGCTGGTTGTCAGGGGTAAAAAGATTTTTACCCGTAAAGCCCGGCTATTCGCACTGCAGTTTCCCGCACCTTTTCCCGCAGGATTTCCGGCTCCAAAACCTCCGCGCCCTCACCCCACTGAATTACCCAGGTTTTTAGCTCATCCAGGCCGCAGACTTCATAGCTTACAACTATGGACCCGTCATCCATTTCCTCTTCTATCTTTTGAGTTGGATGGTAAACTACTGTTCTTGGTAAATGGGCAATTGCCGCGTTAAACTTTATCCTTACTTGATATGTATCACCGTCTCTTATTACGCCCCAGGCCTGGCCCATATACTCCCGGATAGAAAAGTCTGCCGGGTATTGAAATCTTTCATAGATATAAAGATGAACTCTCCTAATCCTGTCAACACGGAAGGTGCGCACCTGGCTGGCCTTTTGGCAGTATCCTACCAGGTACCAGTTCTGCCGCTTGCAAACAAGGCCGTAGGGCTCTACCACCCGCTCAGTTTCCTCTCCCCGGTATGCGGTAAAGTACCATATCTTTACCCGGTGGTTATCCTTTAGCGCAATGAATAGCTTGCCGAAAATCTCTCCAACCCCTACTGGATCACTCAGGGTTTCCTCAACAATATGAATGCGCCCCTGCAGTTCCTCCACCCCAAGGCTATCAGCTGTATACCGGTTTTTAAAAAGCTGGGCCACAAGTGCATCCTTAATGGCATTAACGTGCCCCGTAAGGGCTGAGCCCTTTTGCTGCAGCAGGCTAAGGAAAATAATAAAGGCCTTTTCGGGGCTAATTGATGGAAGGAAAACCCGGTCCAGAAGAAATAGCGTAGAACGTCCGGGCCTTTCAGTGCGAATCACTTTTATCTTCATTTCCTGCTCTAAGGTTTCGATATACCGCCGGACTGATTTTTCAACTACGCCGCACCTCTCGGCCAGCTCTTTCAGGGTTACCCCACCATAGGGAGTTTTTGTATTCAGGGTGTTTAGAACTATACTAAGGCGCACCGCCTTAGAAATATCGCCCCGCCTCATCACGGCCTCTTCTAAAATAGCATCCAGCCGCTCAGACGTAAGCGGGCCGTCAATAGTATTGATCTTGAAAACGCCATCACGGCAGATCCTGCTTTCCTCCTGCAAGTCTTTTAGCGCTCTATAAAGCTCAAGGGCCTCCACATCTAAGATATCTATCAGTTCATGGATGTCGATTCCCGGACGTTGATAAATGGTGTCCATTAACTTTCCTGGGTCTAGTTTATTTATAAGCCCAGTTTTAATAAAACCCACCTCCGAATTACTAAAAAGTAATAGGATACAACTAACGCCAAATATTTACTTTATTCTATTTATATCACACTAAGCAGACAAGATGGTGTATATTCAACATAGATTCTAAAGAATCGACATTTGCCATAACATACATATAGAAAAATTTTAATGACAGGCCGCTGACCGCCGCCGGGCTTACAATATAAAGAAAGTCAAGTGGAGGTGGTTAATCTTGGCCACAGGCTATACATTTGCCTGCAGTCACTGCGGTCATACGGTGGGCACCAGCGGCCCATGGGAATTCTACCGGGACTCCCAGGGGAAGGTACAGCCCTACGGGCACCCTGTCCCTTTTTCTGAGGAGGCAGAGAAGGCAGGGGTATGGGGACTTTTAGGTGATGTGTTTTGCCCCTCGTGCAATAAAACAGAGAAAATAATCCTTGAGGAATATGTGAGGCCGGTGGAGAACAGCTTTAAGGTTTGGGCGCGTAAGGTAACAGTTTTACCAAAGTATAAAACTGCACCTTGCTGCCCTGATTGCGGCGGGCCGTTATATCTGGGAGACTTAGAGGGTCAAAGTTGCCCGCTTTGTGGTAAGGGCTGTTTTGAAGGTGGTGCGGCCTGGATGTCGTAAGAAAAGGGATCCCCGTGGATTCGATGTCCACGGGGATCCCTTTTCTTAATCAACAATATTTAGCGGTTAAGGTCCTTTGATAGATCAATGTTGTTTCTGCTTAATTGATAAGTATCTTCCATTTGCTCCGTCCTATGGACCATTAGAGCCATAATACCTGCGATAAGCAGCATCGGCCCGGCAATAATATAGCCAGCAGAAATAGCTATTGTCCCACCAACAGCACTTATTAACATAAGAATGCCAGCAAGCTTAGGCTTGGCTAAAGTAAGTGCCCCGCCAACCACACCTACTATAGCCAAGGGAATAGCCGCAAGGCCAAGGCCCATCACCGCTGACGCATCTTGGGCATTAAATGCCTCTCCGACACCGCCTAAAAATAAGGCAAATACCGCCCCGCCAAGCCCGGCGAGTCCGCCTAGTATACCTATAATAAGAGCAACTACTTTGATAAGCGGCACCTCCCTCTATTTTACTTTGTAAATTGCCTGTCCAAAGCCGAAGACATTGGGCTCAAATATAAGCTCCATTCCCTGGGCATTTTCCGGCACCTCGAAGGCAAGCTCCCCTCTCATTTTCCGGCCGGGGCCCAGCTCGCCATCCAACGAGCCCTTGGTATTAGGGCCAAGGGTAATTTGATAATTGTACCCCTCGTCATCCACCAGCTTAAACATTAAAAGAGAGCTAATACTGGCTGACTCAGTGGCAAGGTTTGAAATAGTACTGTCCACTATGAAGTAGACATTGCCCTGCTCAGGCTTGAAGAATTCATCACCGGCTGATGTTCTCACTTCATTTACCGAAAACTGTAAATCTCCCAGTTTAACCGTTTCGCCCACCGAAAACACTTCTTGTGACTGGACTTCATTAGACTGAGCGCTGGATTCTGGGTCCATCTTTTCAGGAGTAGTTGTTTCGCCGCACCCAGTGGCAATAACGGAAAGGATTATAAACAATAAAATTAGCGCATTTAATCTTTTAATCATGCAATACCCCCTAATGTTTGAACAAGAACCCACAGCTAATTTCCTAAAAAACACCTCCCTTAAGCCGGGGCTCAATGTGTACCTTAAGTATAAAAAGGCGGCGTGACAGCGTATTGTCCTGGTACGAAAAAATAACATGAAAAAAGATCCTATTTTTATGAAAAAAGGACCTTTGCATCATAAGCAAGTATCCAATCATCGACGAAGGATATTGTTCATAATGAAAACAAAATTTTTTTATTAATTTTTATTGTAAAAAATTATAAATAGCCTCCATCATGCTAGCGCTGCCCTTTCCCTGGGGCCTAAGTATCGGCAGCTCTTTAGGCCGGTTTGCCTCAATGAATTCCGTCGCAGCATGTTTGGCGCTGGCCGTTGCCATCACAAAAATATCTACATTTCTGGCAAGCTGGCGCAGGCGGTCTGTTCCGGCCTTATCATTACTGATGTGTACATTTATATCATTGCACCGGGCCTCGAGCGCATTCTTAACCCTCTTTGCCACTCTTTCCGTGAGGGTATAAATTGCTACTGTCTTGCTGCTTAATTTCACAAACACATCTTGCGCATCCCTCGTAATCTCTTTTGGGGCTAGGCCGTATGAGTCAATAAGCTCATTAAAGGCCTCCGCCTGGCCAATGTCACCATGCAGCTGCTGTATAAAATTTAGCTGGCCAGCGCTAATCCTCCTAACAAACTTTCCAATTTGACCTGAAACAACAAAGAGAAAGTTTTGGCGAATTTTTTCAGATGGACATGGATAAATGATTAGTAAATCAGCTAAGTCTAGAGCCCAGTCTAATTTTGCAGGTGAGGCATACTTATTCCACAGCTCCACAGCATAGCCTATTGAATCTTTATATTTATCTCGGCCGACACCCAGGGTAAGAAGGGCCTGAAGCAGGTCGTTGAAAATAATTAAGTCATCATCGCCTCCCTCAGTGCTCATGACCAACAAATCTAGAATGATTGCATACACATTTAAAAATTGTCTGCGTGGCCACTTCTCGTCCCTTTGGAAAAATGCAAGCAGGTGTGGTAAGGCGTTATATAGGACGTCCTCTGCTGCTGCATGGGGAGGCGCCTGAAGGAACTCTTCCAATTTGCCAATTGCCCCAGGGCTTTCGAGTAGGTCATCCACCTTCCACTCCACCGCCCCGGTGCGGGCTATAGCAAGGGCACGGTCACAGAATTCAGGCTGCTCAAGGTAGGAAAGCCAAGTTATCCAGTCCTTCGGAGTATTTTCCACGGCTGTCTGCGATACCTGATCTCCGCTTTCCTCATTTAAATATTGCCACAGCATTCTGAGCTGCCGTGAGTTAAGTAAAGCCTCTTTCTCGTCTGTGGGCAGACCTAAAACAGCATCTACGGCCTCCTTTTTAGAGGCTAGAGTTTGGAGCTCATAGGCACACTCTATAAGAATCTTTGCCCGGGTTCTGGATGGCGGGGCTACAGTGGCATAATCAAATGCCTTATCATAATCTCCCTCTGCAGTGGCATTGAAGGCTAAGTCGATTGGGCTGCCGCCTGGCTGCGGGGCTTGCTCAGGCAGTAGCATCGCAATTTGCTGCAAATAATCCCTTTCTCCGTCTGATAAGTTACCCGACAATAAAAGTTTATCGCGCAAATCAGGTCTCGGTGGGCTGGAGTTGACAGCGAGCATCATAAAGCATTTGATGGCCTCAGAGTCACTTAGGCCGGAGCGTGAGCTAAAAACATTGCTATAGAGGGGCATAACAACCTCTTTAAAATGCTCAACGGCACCAATATGGTCTCCCTTTTCCTCAAAGCCTTCGAGCTCCCTATAATAAATTGCCTTTATAATCGCCCGTGTAACTTCTAGCGGGCGCCGGGAGTGAATAAGGTCTGGCAGTGAGGGCAGGCCCAATAGCTCTCCCCAAAGCCCTAGCTCAGCTAGCATTTGGACTTTAAGGAATGATGCATTTAAGGCATCCAGATAATAATGATTATGTAGGTAACTAAGTTGCTCCTCTGCCGAGGTGCGATTCCCAGCCTGAATTGCCATATAGAAATCACGCAGCACCCTTCCAAAAGAGCGGGGCCTTTCACGTACTATTGCAGGGCGATTTGTCCACACATGCCTCATCAGCTCCAATGCACTCCAAATTCGGGCTGGATCGCCAAAAAATTTATAAACATACCCGCCTGTTAACTTGTCGGCGGCCGCATCAATGGGATCTTCTGGATTTAGTTCTGCCTGCCGCCCCCTAAATGTTGAATACGATGGCCCAACAAAGGATACCAGCTCTTCACCTAATTTTTTATACTGCAGCTCATTAAATGCAAGGGCGTACCACTCTACCCCGTTATTTTTCACCCAGCGCGGCAGTACAGTGGGGCCAGGGCTATCTCCTAAAAGATATTCAACCCAGGGGCGAATTTTACCAGCACGCTCAGAGCCTTCAGTTAAGACCTGTTCGAGCTTAAAATCATTTTTTTCGCCAAAAAAGACATTAAGATATTCATTAACTTCTAAACTAGCGTTATCCAACATTAATTTCAGACCCCCACCGGTTAGCTAAAACCACCCTGTTTTCTGCAACTATATTTTTGTTGGTGTCATAGTGAACAGACTCCTCATTAAGGGATATCCCATTGTAGGTAAAATTCATTGACCCGCTAAGGTAATAATAATCACCCAAAATTCCTTTTTCATGTAGCTCAGACGCGATGTGTATTTGGGCAGGGAGACCCTCCTTGCGGGCTATCTTTATAATGTCAATAAAATTTTTATTGTGCTCGATAGGGCGGGTGGCTATTTGTACTGTTGTTCCAAGACTAAGCAATTTATGGATAACCTCAGAGAGGCGAACATGGCGTCCAGCCCACAAGGGCTCCATGGATAGGAATTGATTAGCCCTATTATCAATAACCGGAATGTCAGTGATCCAAGGAGAAATTACCCAAATACACCTGCTTTTTGAAACTAGCTCAGATGCAAAGATTGCCTGCAATAGGTCCGGGACCTGCCTGCTGCTTGCACGTGTATGAATATAGCGGCCCTTTATCATTGGATTGCCTCCCTGATGTCTAGTGTTGCATAATAACCATCTTTATCCCGCTGCAGGCTTTCAATTCTGGGATATAGATTTAAAAATCCAATCTCCATTGGCTCAACCATTAAGTCTTGGATATTCTTTTTAAGATCCTCTCTTTTTGAAACAGGGGCATAAATGCGGGCCGTGCCAAATTGTGCAAGAGCACCTACCACCTTGTCCCGCCAGTTTTGATCTTCAAGCATGATTACATTATCATCTATAATTAATATATCCTTAAGAATCTCTCTGTCTGGATCAGGCAATGGGGCAAAGGGGTTATAAGTTGACAGCCCCTGTGAGCGCACCAAGCTACCCCGGGGCCACAGCAGGCCATAGATAACCTGGAATCTCCAGTTTAAGTCGTCAAGCTGTGCCTGTCCTATGTGTGCAAGGGCGTGGTCAAGGTGATGGCTGGTACTACCAACATAGGCAAAGACCCTGGCGTCTATTTCTACGCCTAGGCGCTCCTCCTCTTGTTTCCACATTTGTATCATAGTACGAATTAGAGTGTCACTTTGCGGTGAACTTCCAGCCCTTAAAATGCGTGTATTTATTGCACTAAGAACAGGATGGGTAAGTAGAATTCCACCTGAGTTTAGTATGTTTTTCAAATTCCCTGTAGCCTGCTGCAGCTCTTTAAAGCCGTCCGCTGACCTTACAGCTGCAAAGGCTGACTTAATACTATCATCAGCGGCAGCAAGATCTAACAAGTTAGAAAGCTCAGAGTCAACTAGCTCAAAGTCTGAGGGACCCAGCGCACTTTCAGCAAGGCGGAAAAACCTGCGGGGATCTTCATTATAGCGGCGAAAGATTTCTTCTACCATTCCCCCGCCCCCTGAGGTAGTCTCTGTTATCCATAATTCCTCTATCCCGTCGGGAAAAGTAGGCATATAAGGTGACCTGGGGCCAGATTCGATATCCAGTAGCAGGTCACCGGAATCAAACTGAGAAGAGACCTGTGATGCTGCCTGTAGTAGTGCTGTCCCAAGTGTTGACTTTAAGCGGAGAGTCGCCCAGTTTTTCCACCCCTCGTCTGGGTCCTCCCATAGTATCCGGGCCAAATCATTTAATACCTCTAACACTTTGCTGCTGCGGCAAAAATCAGCCAACGTATCATGAACCTTTTGGCGATGCGTTTCAGACTCTTCCCCCTGTTCCTCTTGCCCCTCTTGGGCCTGCTGGTCATTGGAAATTACCTGAAAAATTGTATTAAGTACTTTGGCCATTTCCCCCGACAAGTCACCCGATGCAAGATCCGCATGAGAATCACAAAGAGAAATGTTTTTAATAAGGGCATTAGATACAATTGCCGAACAAAATATTTGGAATAGCCAGTCTCGCTGAAATAGATTGGCCAGACCGTCTAACCGTGGATCATTTAGTATGCGGTGGCGTAAGTACGCTGTGCGGAAAGAGCGCACCTTTTGCTGATTGGCATCGCTTGGGCTAATATTAAATTCCTTTGGCACCCGAAAGCGAATGGCAATTCCATCAACTTCTTGTAGAAAGCCTATGCTAACAGGCTTTCCTGAGTCACCCTGGATATAGCGCAGGTTACTCTCCAGCTCGCCGCCGCCCTTAAAGCGCAAATTCATTTTTGATCCGGTGGCAAAGCGCCTAACAGTAACATTATGACGGTTGTTGTGGCTGTAAAATTTTATTTCATTAATAAGATCACTCCACTTTGACCCTATGGGCAGGTCTGCCTCTACCCCATCTCCACCCGGCATTATTTGACTGTGCCACTGCAGTTGGGCATTAGATGTTATCAACACATTGTGGGGTGGCTTGGTAACGTGCAGTGCCCATGGGCGAATGCATCTAATATCTGTGGGCTTCTCGTCCTCCCATAGCTGAAATGTTCCCATTTCCTTATAATCCTTACAAAACTTTTCTATGGCAAGATCTTGCCTGGCAACGTCCAATTTTTCAGGAGAGACCCAGTGACTTATGCTGGCGTGCCCAATACCAAATCTGCGTGTTACCCTACCCGGAGCAAAGGTATTTAATGCCTGTAAAATAGGCATTGGGTGCTGGCCGTGCTCTTTACCCTTAAATTCAGGCGGTGTAATTATATTCACCTCAGGCAGATTTAAGTCGCTAAATAAGTTTGGTGGTATAAACTCTGGCAGAGGGATAAATCTTTGGTGGTATTCCAGGTCACCCTCTCCACCCCTAGAATTAAATGTTAGCCAACTAGTTTCCAGCCTACGCAGAATTGTTGGCAGAACTGCCGTCATAATTGGGCGGGGTGGCTCCCATAAAAGCACCTTTGCCTCTTCGGTAACTACCTTAAGGGCCTTTTCCAAATAAGCCTCTATGTTTTGAGCATAATTCCGGTCCTCGAGAAGTCTTCTAATAATCTTAGCCTCGGCGGCCTGGCGCTTTCTTATATCATTTTTTACTGACTCTTGTTTATATAGCACAAGCGGCGGGCCAGACAGGTCAATCCAAATGCTACCTTTTGGACAGTCTTCGGGAAGCTGGGCTGCAATCCAGTCTATAAGGGCAAAGACTGCCTGCATTTTAAGAACATACCTATTGGATACAGGCAGGGCCCTCCTTTCTATAACTGGATTAAATAAAATATCATAGCCCTGGTAGGCCAGCCGGTCCCTGCCATAGTCAGATAGTACTACAATTGTCCAGGGGCGCATTTTTTTATTGCGCCCTGCACGCCCTTTGCGCTGTAAGAATGAGGCCATGCTGTGCGGCGCCTTATGCTGCAGAACAGCCCCTACCTCAGGGTCATTAAAGCCAACTTCAAGTGTTGCTGTGGCCACAATAACATCACTTTTTTTATCTACGCCAATATCTTGAGAGCTTGTCCGCCCAATTTTAAGGGGCACTCCCAGGCCCTCAGGGTGCCCTATTTCCTCACATAGGTGCCAGGACTGGCCCGCTGTCATCCGCCGGGCATTCTCCGCTGCCCCCCTCGAGCGCAATGATGCAAGTGGCTTTTTACTGGGCAGCTGGTTGCCCCTACTGTCCAGCCCCTCTGCATCTTGAATATTATGAAACAGCCTGTTAGTGACATCTAAGTCATCCGTAAATATGAATACACGCCTACCATAAAGCCCCTGCGCGGGCATTTCATCTCCCGGCTCCAGAATTCGTCTCAAAAGCATTGCCGCTTGAATGCTTGTAGACAAAAGGCTAGTTGCTGAAACAGGATCGCCGCGAAGGGCTAATAAATATTCCATGCCTTCTTGAACAAGGTCGTCACCGGCACCTATTTCCTCAATATGTGAGGGGCCTAGCCCGACAAGCTGGCTAAAAAATTCCCTTGCATCCTGCAGCGTTGCAGAAAGCCCTGTAAAGTGCATTTTGGTACCTACAGCGTGACGCCAGCGGCGTAAAAGTAGTGCAACCTGGGCGCCGTGAATACCGGCGTAAGTGTGCACTTCATCCAGCAGCACAATCTGTGGGCGCCTTTTGCTGCCCACGCCAAAAACATGCTGATATTTGGAGTCACTAAGGTTCCGGTTTAATGTTTCTGTGGTTGCAAACAGAATATCAGGAGGCGAGGCGGCCATTCGCTGGCGGGTAAGGATAACTTCGTCCTCTCTGACAATGGCACCACAGCCCTGCCTGGTGCAGTGTAGTCTTTCAGTTTTGCTTTGAATGTCTTTTTTTTGCCAGGCTAAAGTTCCCCCACACTTGGGGCACAAAAGATAGGGGCAAATAAACCCATCCCTATGGGGGGCCCACCCCTTATATTTAAATTCTTCAGGGGAGCAGTATCTTGGCGCTGCCCCGAAAAAGGCGCCAATAATCAATTTGCGCCCTGCTTTTGGCCTGAGCTTCCCGTCTATTCTTCTGGCCTCCGCATAAGTTTCTGAAAACTGGTCCTTAAGTAGCTCATTCCTCGGGTATATGGCAACGGCCTTCGTCCAGTAGGAGTTCCTTTCCACCTCATTGGATACGTGGGTTAGGGCAGGCAGATAAAAGGCTAGAGTTTTTCCTGTACCAGTTCCGGCACAAACAATCATTCCACGGCTATATTTTGCCCCAATGTCTGCCAGCATCCTCCATGTAGAGCGCATCTGAAAGTCTGAAAGAAGGAAGCCTTCCCTGCCGGCAGACTTAAGCATTGACAAGAGCATTTCTTTCTTAAAAGAGGGCAAATTTAGGTCCTCAAGACTTAGTAACACATTGTCCGGTGATATATGTCGCCTTGGGTAGGTGCGTGGGCGTAGCGCAAACCTAAAGTCAGCAACTAATGTGGGCGCTATCTGCCATTTCTGGTTTTGAAAGATTTGCCGAAGGCGTGCTAAAAGCCTTACCGACTCTGCCATGCGGGTTCTCCAAACTTTCCTTCCGCCTATATTTATTTCGAATAGCAGCCGGCGCTCAATCATTTCCTCCACAAGGTCATCCGGGTCCTCATCTGAACTTATTTCATCTAAAAAGGTTTCTGCCTGATCATAGATTTCATCTTCCGAGAACCCGCCATCAACAAAGCCCCAGGTTAAAAGCTTTGCCTCTTGGCCTTCCAGAATGTCAAGAAAGTCACGCACTAATATTTCAAGATAGTTATCCATATTACACACCCTATCAACTTAGCTAGGATAGCCGTACTTTAAAAGATGCATTAATCTTATATTCTGCAAGCCATTTCCTAACTTCATCAGTTAATAAATCAATTGACGCCCCTGAGCTCGAAACCGCATTTTGCAGGAAAGCAAGTATGTCTGGGGGGACAGCCTCAATGCCATCCCAAACAGTTTTCATTTTATCGGCTAGCCCGTTAAACTTTTCTATATCTTCTTCTGTTAATGGCCACCCATCCCTAAACGTGGCGATTTCTGAATTTATTTGACGGATTTGCCTGACCGAGCTGGAAAACGACGGCAGCCGGTCAAGCACATCTAACAGCTCAGTATTTTCATCAGGAAGTAAACTTCTAGTATAATTAAACCACATATTATTTAGCTTAACCTCAAGATCATTTGATAAGGTTGCTGCACCTTCTTGTAGTTTTTTAAAGTTATGGGCACGCGTAAAGTCCTCGGGATTTTCTTTTAGGGTCTTAGCAGCATTAAGGATGGTTTCCTCTAATTCCACTGACCGGCCTTCAACATCAGCTGAGCCAATGTTCTTTGTGCGAAATGCAGTGCTAGTTGTTGCAAGGGGCTTAAGTCGTTTGTTTATCTTAATTATCTCGTCACGGCGAGTTCTAAACCCTTTAATCTTATTTAAATTGCCTTTTAGTGATTTTTTTTGATCTAGTAATTCAATTAAACTTTTAGACCGTTCAATGATCATGACTTTCCCCCCCTCCTTGCAGCTGTTTATTTAATTTTTCTAGTTCATCCAAGCCCTGGCCAATGTCTTCTAAAATAACCTCTAGGTCTTTTCCGCCCCTTCCCCTAAGCTCATCAACCTCATTTTGAGCGCGTCTGGCTGACTGCTCCAGGAAATTGGTGGCTGTATCAATAAAATTATCCACATTCTGCATAATTTTTGCATCCGTCTGCCCAATCGCACCAAGCAATTGCCCATTATTACTTAGCCCTTCAACATTGGCAGCACTGTAGCATTTTTTAAGGCCTGGTGTATCAAGCCCAGTTATAGCTTCCTCTATTTCATTAGGCTGGGCGCCAGCAAGGGCACCCTCGGCACGGGCCCTTTCCACAGCCTGGCGTAAAGCATCTATCACCTCTTGCCTGGAATCGATATCACCAATATTATCTTGAACATTTTTATACCACTTTTGACAGCGATCCTTTTCCCCGGAAATGGCGTCACTTAGCTGGCCGTTAGTTTTATCTCGAAGCTTGAGAATATTCTTTTGTTTAAACTCTTTTGGTAAGACAGCTTTTGGCTGCCAGTCGCTGGATAATAAATCCCTAATAGGTTTAATTATCTGTACAGCATCAATTATTTGAACTTGTGCTGAGGCACCCTTTGTGCAGGATGCCCTGGATAAAACTATGTCTGTTAATTCCTTGCGGTGCTTAACAAATAGCTTTAAAAGTTCCCTCCAGGCCTGAGAGCGCCCGGACAAATTGACTTCACTGATATCTGCAAAGAGTGAGGCGGTCAACATATCTTCAGAAGGATCACTTTCACTTGGGTGTCCTGCCATTCTAGCCCCGATGGCCAGTAACTCTACTGCTGCGGGAACCGGGCTCCAATCACTGTACTCGATGGGCTGCTTTACCTGCTGCAAAACGTGCTGAGCGCACTCCTCTATCATCCTGGAGTAAGCTCTTAGGTGGTACCCGCCATCCCTAAAGTTCCAGTTTCCAAAATGACTGTAGGCAAGCATTCCCTGTAGGGCAACTGCTGCATCGCTAAATTTGTCATCTATTGGAATTAATAACTTTGTTTCAGTTTTTGCAGCCTTTGTTGCCTGCCTAATGAAATTAACACTTGTTTGCTTAAATGCCCTTGTTGACCCCCTAAATTGATTGGCAAGAAGAAGTTCCGAGTCCCAGTCAATTCTGCTTGATACAGCATGAAAAACAATCTCACGTAATTCACTCGCAAGCCCTTGGGGCAATTCTCCTCCATTGAACCACTCGTCAATGAGCTTGAGTTTATTCTCAAGTTCTTTGGGAAACAGCTCTTCTGGCCCCCCCCCGCCCCCTTCTTCCTCGTCTTCATCATCCGGAGGCCCGTCTATGCCCTCTAGGCCAAGGGGGGGCAGGCTAAAAGCTTCGTGTATAACCGGGTCCAAATCCTCTGGCTCTGAATGATCGGACCATAATTCTAATAAAACTTGCCTTCGCTGGTAATTCACCGGGTCCATGTCACGAAGTTTTGTTTGCAGCGCGGCACGCATTTTCAGTCCGCCAAAGTGTTGTGACAGCGCCCGCGGGGGAAATTCTCCATTAGCCAAGTGGTCACTATAATTCTCCAGTGTGTGTTTAATTATTTTATCAATGATTTTGCGTGGGTTAAAGTCATTTGAGCACGCACGGTCAAACATATTTGTAATTGCCTCTCGGGTAAATGGGTATAGCCCCATACCTTCTCTGTGGCCAAAGGCGGAGTGGCAGGCATCTAGGTGGGGGCACCCCTTCTGATGGCAGGCTGACGGGGCGGGTATACTTTCCCCGTTGCCCTGGGTAAGATTTTGTCTATGCCATTCTATTAAGCTTGAATCATTCTGCCTGGCTGCATTAATGTAGCGCGCCACCAGGCTCTCCACATCATTTAAGGTTACGAAACCTTTCTTCCCTGCCTGCCCCACATTAAGATTAACCCTAAATTTAATTCTATCGCGCACAGTTTGAACCAAATTATCAAAGTATCCCTCAGTAGCGGCAAAGGCTGTGCGCAGGGCGCATAGGCGCTTTCTGCCAGGCTGATTTGGTCTTACCAATAATGCCTCCAATAACTGGTTGTCAATACCCTGCAGCTTAGCGAAGTCCTCAATTAACAAAATTAGCTCTACGTTTTGCTCTGCCAAAGACTCCCTGACATCATTCATCAGGTTTAAGAGGTTTTCACCATTTAAGTTTAATACCTTTGCCACTGCCTCATTTAAGTTCTTATTCATCCAATCCACTGCCTGCTGCTGAAGCTCAGGAAAGGTCATTAGATCCTGATAGCAATTTTGGGCCATTTTGCTTGCCTGCATAAAATCAGTTATACTCAATGGTAAGTCACTCACCTTAAATTGGCTCTTTTCCTCAATGCGCTCCACACGGTTTAAATCCCCAATTATGTGAGTTGTGAGCCTGTGAATGATTCCCCCATCCTTTAGCAAGTCACCGCGAAAGTGCGGGTCATGAAGTAAGTTGGGCAAACTTTGGGCAAGGTTTTCTTCCACCTCACTAAGGTTATCCATGCCGTGAGGGCCGTTTGGGCCTACATTCATAGCTAGAGAGTCAAGCAGCATTTCCCTGGCCTGCTCTTCTGAAAGGTACTCCGTTGACTTTTCAAGGCGCTCACGGTATTCGTCAAATTTTTTCCCTTCCATACCCTCCAAGATGATATTTACTATTCCCTTTAAATTAGTGCCGACCTTTGGTATAAGAAGCACCCGCCTATTTTTTGTTTCGGGAATATTCGCCTTAAGCCACCGAACAAGGTGGGATTTGCCTGTGCCCGCAGTCCCCAAGATTGCGGTAAGAATATAATCTTTCGGGCTTAGAAAATCTTTTAAAAACGTTTCCTCATCATATTCTATCTTTGACCCATCTAAGATCTGCTGATACATTTTAATGGGGTGGTGGGTGGCAAGAAAGATATGGTCTTGCACCTGAAGGGCATCAGTATCCATAACCCGGGAAACCATATCACTATTCCAGCAGATACAATTCTTAAAGTTGGTGCCTTCATCTGTCATTTCTTAAGGTCACCTCCCAGCCACTTTATCTCAGAGTAGCGCCTTTTAGTGCCACCGTCTATAAAAATAAGCATTTCTGCATCAGACTTCTCTACAAGCTTTACGATACCCTCATCTTGAAGCCTAAACCAGGCATGTGACGTAGAGCTAGATAACGATCTCTCATCACGCTCTGCATAATTCTTTTCGATTTCTTTGCGCATCGTGCCGCCCTCTAGCACAGGGCAGGCTTCGGCCAGTCTCCTCACAGCATCCGCAATAGGAAGTGACTCCTTATCCCCAAAAAGCTGGGCTAATCTGTCCCTTATGTGGGCAGTGGGATCAGGCATTAGCATCTTTTCCCTTTTACGGGAATGGCACCAGGCAAACCCCAGATAGCAAATCCAGTCCTCAAACTGCCCGTACCTAGCGTCACTTGTAACTCCCAATTTATCGGTAATAGCCTGCTCCCGAAATGCCTCCTCAACTTCCTTCCAATTGCCCGGGGCATCATAGATATCCCGGCTAAGATACCAGGATATTACCCTCCCAAGATTATGGTTTTCCTCATTTTTTTCCGAAAAAAACAAATTTGATAAAGCAATAGGCAGAATTAAGTCACCTGTTTGCGGATTCCGGGCCGGATCTGGCAAATTGGGGTTAATGGCAACGGTATCGCTTTCTTCAATTAAGAGGCCCATTTTTATACACTCTCCTACAGTGTCATGAATCATAGTTCTTTTTTTACTTTCTTTTATGAGAGTGTGCGGTGACATGGTGCGCTCTAAAATGTCCCGAGCCTCACTTTGCCCCTCAAGCGACAGCAAATATCGGTAGATACCCCTTACACGGCTTGGGGTGGCGGCAACCTGTTTTAGTACACTCATAGGCCAACCTCCATGCAAAATTCTTCTAATGAGTACTTTTTACATGGAATGGTGTCCACTAAGAGGCAGTGCCCCTTAGCCGGGTCCACTGCACTTGCAGGTAGCAATAATATACGTGGTGATGAAAAGACCTTAGCACGGTAATAATTATCTGGTACAGGTACACCTTCCATGTGTATAACTAGCGAGGGAACTTTTGGTATAAATAAAGGCTTAAATTCCTGGTGAAAGAACACATAAGCATCTGGGACTTTTTTGACTGCCTTACGAAATTGTTCCAATAATTCTTTGGGTGCAATTAAATTTTGTGTTTCCTGTGATACTAGCCAGCTAATCAATGTGCTCCACTTTCGCAATTCCCTTTTCTCCTCTACGCTGAAAGTTTCGTAAAAAATTGCTAATACCTTCCTGCCCCCGAGCAACCGTTCTAGTTCATTGCCAATTTCATTAGATGGCGGCCAAATTGGGAGGGAGGATGGAACAAAGCCCGCATAGGGGCTAATTTGCCCACTGCGGCAAGCTGGGCACCCGCCACAGCTTTTGGACACTATTACCGGCCTTCGCCATGCAGATGAATCACATTTTTCTATGGTATAAATTCCTTCAAAGACCTCCGAAACACAGCGGTCCCCTAAAAGTAATTCCACCATAAGCTGCATACTTTTTTTGGCAAATTGGTTTGTTAGCTTGCGTACTGGCTCAACTAAGCGCTGCCAAGTTTCCAGCTTAAGGTGATCATTATTAACAACACTCACCACTCGGTGATTTGAATAATTTTGTAACTTTTCCTGGTATATTTGCGCTAGATCGTCAGCATCCAACTCCTCGCCGTCATGCCCCCACTGGGGTGGGTCCTCTGAGTCCAGCTCAATAAGCCCAGACCGGGTCATAAGTGTCAAAGTACGAACGTTCCAGGCCAGGTTCAGCTTATTATCCATATCAATGTCCCCAGGATCATTGCTTGGCACCGCGTTAACCGGCACACGATACTTGCCCTGACCCAGGCTCTCTTTATTATCAAACATACTATTCCAGCGCTGCAGGCCACGCTCAACGGTTATGATTTTCTTTTTATTCAGAGAGTGAGCGACCTCAAGATCCTCATCTATGTAAATTACCAGAGAAAGACTCGCCCTTCCGTCACGTCCACCCCTACCCACTTCTTGGTAATAGCGGTCAAGACTCTCGGGTATGCAGGCGTGTAATACAGTACGAACATCAGGCTGATCCACACCAAGCCCGAAGGCCGATGTGGCAACAATAATGTCCACCTGCTGCTCCCGCCACTGCTGCACAATTCTTAGCCGCTCTCCAGGCCCGGTTTTACCGGTAACAACTTCGCAGCGCAAATAGCCCATGTTCTTAAGTACTTGGGCCCATGCCTCAGCCTCATCTACCTTTGTTGTGTAAAGAATCAGCGGACGGGGGAGGTGGTGTAAAGCTTCAAGTACCCTTTGAGCCTTGGCTTCCATATCAGAGCAGTGTGAAAACCAGTAAGAGGGCTCTGGCCGGAGCTGAACTGCCGATACCATACCTACTGGGCCCGGGTGGCCAAAGAGTGTTTCTAACGTATCAAGGCAGGCCTCAGTTATGGTTGCGGATAAAAGAAGAGTTATAAATGGGTTATCTGTGCAGGCCCGTAAAAGGTCCCTGCGAATCCCCGCTATCTCCTGAAACGAGGAGCGAAACTCATCACCCCATTGATTAACAATGTGGGCCTCATCGATTGCTAGCAATTTCAGATATCCGCGTTCTGCGGCAGCATAGATTGGCCCTATTAAAGATTGAGTAAGACTTTCCGGTGATGTAAAAACAATCCTTTGGCTACCATTCCTGATCCTTTCTCTAATCCCGGCGTTGCGCTCCTTTTCTTTAGAAGTTGTCCCACCATAGTATGCGGCTGGGTGCTGTATAAATGGATCAACCGAGCGCTCTTGGTCAATGCACAGCGCAGTGGTAGGCACAACTACAACCGTCAATCCGCCCCCTTGGGAAAAAAGAATGCCAGGTAAATGGGCGCACAGGCTTTTACCCGAGCCCGTAGGAAGATTAACAATAAGCGTTGAGCCAGGAGGCGACATTAAGACCGAGCGCACTGCCTCGCGCTGGCCGGGGGTTAAATAAGTCTTTATATTTAATGCATCAAGAAATGGATCACCTGGAACAGGTGTATAATTTGCTCTCTTATCTAAAGCAAAAAGTGGTTTTTCTGGATAATAAGCATCATTGTGAGATAGCCACCGGGGTTTCCATTCGTCAGCCTGTATAAGAAGAAAATTGTCCCGGCTATCCAAGATTGTGATCCCGGCCATTGCCCACTCATCAGCATCTGGCCATGGGGGGGTAGCGGGAACAAGCATGCTTTGGGCTATCCCTCCCTGCTTTTCCATCTCCCCCCGCAGGACATGGCGAACCAGGGAGGCAATGTCCCCAGCGCCAACCTTTTCAAAATCACACAGAGCGTAATAAAGCCTTCTGTAGCAACTCTCTCTAAATTCATTCTGTTCCGGAAGCGGTTGATGACCGCTTATTATTTCCCTCATTACCTGAAATTGGTCAAACAACGTTATACTTCCCTCCTCTCACTTAAGGGGATATCTTGCAGATAGGATTATAAATCCAGCAGAATCAAGCCGTATCATAGGTGCACGGATTCCCTCTACAAGTGCCCTGGCTAATTTTTGCTCCATTTCCGCCCCCTTGCTTTCCCTAACGTGCAGCTTTTCCACCCGGGACTCTAATTCTCTGGACGCCTTATCGCCTGCCTCATTGCATTTATTGATAAAAGACGTATCTTGTAAAAAGGTCTTTGAGGCCCTTAGGGCATCGTGGCATAAATCGGCCCAACACCCCTGGTCGACAAACTCCTCAAGCAGATGGAGACGCCCACCGGTAAGGTCAAAATCATTACCGCCTTCAGATATACCCTTAAAAGGCCTATTTAGGACATCTATTATGGCAGTGTCTTCTGTCTTACTCATCTCAATATCAACGTAAATAGTTTTATACTTCGGCTGGAAATAAGCTTCGGCCTGATTACGCAATGCCTTTAAATTTAAAGTACTATGATTAGATTTGAGTATTTTTTTAGCCAGTCGGATGTCTGCCTCAATAATAAAATCAAAGCGAAACCCTGCCCACTCAGCCATATCCCAATTAGCATCGTGGCGCCAAATGATAAATGTTTTTCCCCTGTCATCTAGTTTTGTATAATTCTCGATAATGTCAAAAAGGCCTTGCCCAGTGCGGTACAAATCACATTCCGGTGTACTTTCCGCCACTTCACGGCTGTATGTTCCGGGCTTGCTTATATAAGGATCTAATGCTGAAAGTATCGATGCAGGCACCATAGTTTTGCTGCCACCCTGGTATTTAACAATGTCTGGGTGAAGGGCATCCGGCTCCTTTTCAAGGCCAAGAACTTCACAAAGCCAGGGCTCCACCCCTTGCTGAATCTTAAAATGGTTTTGGTCAACCTTTTGCAGTGTATCAAAGTATCCTATATCAAACTTCTCAAGTACATTTATTTCATCTAGGGCGTACTGCTCATAAATTTTAACCTTTTCACTTTTTATTTCTTCTTGGATAGAGGCAATAGTATCTAAAACACCACCGGCACCTTTCATAAAAGCCAATCGGCGAATTTGGGGCATTTTCTCATCTGTAAAAAATTGAAGCGAGGCGATGGAATTATTAAAAATGCCAAACCCCTCATCTAATGTACTAAACCAGGCCTCGTGCAGTGAATGTGAGCCCTGTGGCCCTGTGAATACATATGTATTTAAAGCTTTATTCCGGCCTATGCGGTCAAGTCGGCCAATCCTCTGCTCAATTCGGTTTGGGGCCCAAGGTAGGTCAAAATGTATTATTATATCGGCAAATTGAAGATTTCGCCCCTCCTCTCCACTCCAGTCGCAAACAAGAATGAAGCACTCAGGGTCATTACGAAAGCGAAAAATTTCTCTTTCAATAGCATCTGCAGAGATGCCCATGTGAAATTTTGAAACAGCCTTCTTGCCGAAATATCCAGCTAACTGACGAACAATTTCACGGCAGGTGCTGGTGTAGCTCGTAAAAATTACACATTTTTGCAAACCCTCACCTAAACTAAGGCTTTGTTTTTTATTGGCTTCCAGAAATGTTATAAGATTCTTTAGCCGCCCCCATGCTGACCCTCGGCCTTTAATCGCCTGAAGCATACTTTCCAATAATTCTTTTTCACCCTCAAATAGCGGAACTTCGCGTAAAAGGTGGTACGTGTCCTCCTCCATCTCTTTCTCAAACGCAATTATGTAGGTGCCCTTTAAGCGAGACGTTAGGACATTTTGGAAATGTCCTTCCCAGGTAACCGAACTTTCAAGCAGCAAAAAAAATATTTTAGTTAACTGGCCGAGCTTCTTCTGTGCAATCTTTTGGTTAAAGGACTCATACTGCTGATATAGCTGCCCTACAGCTGTCTCACGCCACTCGTTTAGCAAATCATAAATGTATTCAGAGTGACTGTCCTCGTCATATTGGCAAATTAATTGATTATCTTGCCCACCCCTATGGTACCGGCCAGTGAGAGCATCAACGTTTTCCCTTCTATTCATCATTATCCGCTGGTGCAGGCGATAATTTTCAGTAATGTGCACTCGAATTGCCCTAATGATTTGAGCATATCCGCTCTTAGGCTCACCGCTTGATAAATTTTTTTCTAAGTCAATTAAGAGATTTTCTAAATCTTTGTCATTTGGAAATAGCTGCCTCATTTTCTCCAGGCTCTTTTTTAATATAAATGCCCCTTTTTCCTCTTTAAAGCTTAGAAGTAGTTGTCCTATGTCCTGACGTTTTTGGACAATATGAATAAACTTATTGATATCTGAGAGCCTATATATGTCTGGGTCCAAAAGGTTAAGCATGGCTAAAAAGCTGTGCTCATTGTTTAAAACAGGGGTGGCGGATAATAGAAGTAAGCGGTCTGCCCTATGGGCAAGTTTAGCAAAGGCCTCAAACCAACTTCTCTCATCTTGCCACCTGGAAAAGGCCATTTGTGCAACATGGTGTGCCTCGTCCATTACAATCAGGCCATAATTCTTTTTCCTAATCCTTTTAACATCATTAACTGAATAAATATGTACCCTGCCCTTATGATATCCATTAATGTGAAATCTTTCGCTTAGTTCTTTTTGCCATTGCTCAATGAGCAGAGGTGGGACGAATACTAAAACTGACCCTTTAGAGTGGTCCAGTAAATATTGGCGAATTATAGCACCTGCCTCAATCGTTTTCCCAAGGCCAACTTCATCAGCAAGCAGGTATCTTTGCACGGGGTCTTCAACCACCCTACGTACCACCTCAACCTGGTGTGGGAGTAAAGCAATCTTTGATGAAGACACAGCTGTCATACCCCTTGCTGCTGACCTCAACTCTAGCAGTGACATAAGAAAATTCGATCTTCTTGTATGGTTAAACCCTGTATCGTAAGCCTTTGAGCTAAGTAAATCTATGGGGTTAATAGTTGGCCCGCCGCACTTTATAAAAACATCTGATTCCGGCAGTCGAATGGTTTGGCCATCAGTTTTTCTAATCTTATAGATAATCTCTTTTTGTTTTTCTTCCCAATTACAAACAATCCCGGACTGCCAGTAATTCTGATCCTGGTCTGCGAAATAGCAGCGGGTTTTAGGTGTAAGTGTCCCCCGCTCAAGGTCATAAATATTAAGAACTCGTGTTTCCTGCCTGGCAACTGAATAAAAATACTCAACACTTACAGATTTAGAGTCTATTATTTCAACAACTTTGCCTGGCCCCAAATCATTTGACTGGGCACTTACAAAACAACCAATATCGATAGTTTTAGGCATTTTAAAAACTCCTAAGGTAAATACATAATTCTTATGTCTCAGGACATAAACAATTCATTTAGATTTTAAAACAGCCTACATTTAGCCTATTTTCAGGTTTCAATTTCAGAAGGGTGAGGCCTTGATTAGGACACTCTTCTTATATAATTACAGACATTAAATTTAAAGTTGATCCAACTTTTCGGCAATTTTCTTTAAACGCTTCTCGTCCTCCAGGCGGAACTTGAACTCTACCCTCCGAGATCGCTCCCAATCTGGATTACCACTTTCATCAAGTAACGGTATGCTTTCCGATCTGCCAACGGCAGATATTTTGACCTGCAGGCGATCTTTGTACTTGAAATTTGGAAATCTATCGCTTAGTATGTATTTCACAACGCTAAACGCCCTTTGCTGAGAAAGGTCTAAGTTATACATATATGATCCCCGCTCATCTGTATGTCCCTCTACCACTACCTCAGCAACTTGACCTCGGAATTGCGGCCCTAGGATTACCTCGATATAAAGGGGAACGAATTCATGAAGGCTCTCTTATAAATTGGGGCCGTATGGCAGCCTGCCCCGTTCTGAAGAGTACGTTCTTGTCATCGGGGAATGTTATGGCACCGGTTTCCTCATCTATTATAATTTTCATGCCAGAGTCACTAAAATTTTCTTGTAATTTAGATATTAGGCTTGCCCTAACATCAACCACGTCTTGTGCAACCTGCTCAAGCTCTTCTATCTTATGGTTCTTGATGGTGTTAGTTATTATAAGAAAAAGAAGGAAGAATAGTAAAATAGCGCTAAGCAGATCAGTGAAACTGGGCCAGTAGTTCCCTTCTTCAGTCTCGATATTTAAGGTTCTTTTATATTTACTATACATTTCTTATCCCCCTTTGGGGTAATGCCTACTTTTTATGCAGGCTCTCGCTTCTTCGCCAATTGTCTAGTCCACTGTGCATTTTCCTGCAGGGCCTTACTTAAGTCTTCGATGGCCGGGTCTATGCTTGTAACTTGGTAATTAAGCCCTTTAACATAACTGGCAAATAAATCTAAGCTCTTATCAAACTTGTTTTCCACTACATTAGTGATGGTTTTTACATACCTGTGGATCTCGTTGAATGTCTTTTCATCAAAATTATTCATAATTTTATCCATGTCGTGCCGGAAATTCTGCTTAAACTCTTCTAAAGTATCCTTCAGCAAGCCCACACTTGCCTCTATGCTTTCATGAGACATTGTGTTTACCGCGGTGCTAATGTTATCCATAAGCTCACGGTATTTTTCCTCCATTTTCCCATGGCCGGTAATTATCCCCTCATGCTTATCCGCCAGAATCATTGGCCATGCGCCACTGCTCAGCAAGGGCTGCATTTTGCCTGTCAGCTAAGTTTTCCAATTTTTCTTGGTATCCTTGCAGGTATGAGCCTACAGCCTGCAAGTGTTGCTCACTAAATTCATGCAGCGAATTCTGGACGTTATTTTGCATATCCCGCATCCCGGCCGCTGTCTCCTCCTGGAGCTGCGTCCACTTTATTTGCTTGGCCAATACAGTCTCTAATCAAGGCCCCTGAACTAAGGGTCTTGTAGCATTAACTTATTATCAAAGACCATTTTAAGTATTATTTATCATAAGTAATTCATAATGATACAATTGTCGAATTCTATCACATTTTGGTGGTTTATTGTTGCAATGGAGTAATATTATCCCAATCAAGTATTTTCAACAAAATTTAGTACTTTCCTTGTTAAAACTTATATTTTTGCAAATTAGTTAAGTAACACATTTAAATAACCGTTGAAAAACACCATCCTAGGCAGCTGCTACTGACTGCCTCAAAGTATAAGGGTGAAGACTGACAGCGTATTGTCCTGTGGCAAATATTTATCGACAAAAAAGATCCCTAACCAATGGTTAAAGGGATTGACTATACCCCAGTTTGATGGACACGGTAAATGGCTGGTACAATAAAACCAACC
>JADQBQ010000042.1 GCA_016278505.1 Clostridiales bacterium | reverse complement strand
TAGGCAGCACCTAAACTGGTGGATAAGCTGGGAAAGGCCTGTTTCTACTCGACCGCGCTGCTGATACTAATGACCGATTTACAAGAAGAGTGTAAGAATTATTTATACCTGATACATACTAGTTGTAGTTGTGCAAGCGGGGTGAAAAGATGAAGAATAATTTTAATTTATTTAAAATGCTGGGCCTCGGCACCCTATCTGCAGCCGGCGGTGTATTTGTTTCCCGAAAAGCCATTGATTTTATATCCGATAAAATTGTTTATTTGGTGATGACGGAAAAATTTAGTAAAAACATATGGGAATTATCTACTTCTATCCAGAGATTTAATCCCAATATCTTGGTGGAAACAGAAATGCGTGCCCATACCAAAAGTTTTATTGAAAGGCCCATAGGCGGGCCAAGAAGGTTTAAATTCCTACAGGATATTTTTTTCAACATTGCACAACTGGAGACTTTGCCTACAATCAGGGAGACAAACATTGATACCGGTGTCGTTATAGGTCCGCAAGCAAAAAAGCCTCTATACCTGACAATTCCTATTCTAGCCGGTGGCATGGGCTACGGACTGGCATTAACGGAAGCCTATAAGGTTGCCATTGCCAAGGGAACCAGTATCGCGGGTACAGCCACTAATACGGGTCTGGGGCCTTGGCTGGAATCCGAGAGAAAGGCGGCCAAGCACTTAATCTTACAGTATTCTCGGGTGAACTGGAATAAAGAAGAATATATTTTAAAACAAAGTGACGCTATAGAGATACAATTTGGTCACGGAGCGAATGCAGGAGTGGGCAAGACCAAAAAAGCAAAAAAGATAGGTAAGAAACTCAGAAAAAGAATGGGTTTAAGAAAGGGACAGGACGCCGTTATACACAACAGGATAGAGGGCATAAACTCAGAAAAAGATTTAAAGTCTCTGGTGGATTATCTTAAGGATATCACCGGGGGGGTGCCGGTTGGGGTTAAGATTGGGGCCGGTAAATATGTGGAAGGGGACTTGGAGATAGCAGTTAATTCCGGGGCGGATTTTGTCAGTGTTGATGGTGGAGAAGGGGGAACCCACGGTTCGTTACCCATATTGGAAGATGATTTCGGCCTTCCCGGCATGATAGCTGCTGCAAGGGCGGCAAAGTTCTGGGCCAAGCACGGTTTAAAAGGAAAAGTAAGTCTGTTGGTGGGAGGCGGCATTTCCACGCCCGGGGAATGTTTGAAAATGCTGGCCCTGGGAGCGGATGCTGTTTATATGGGAACGGCAATACTTTTTGCAGTTACCCATACCCAGGTTTTAAAAGTAGTACCTTTTGAGCCCCCACCTCAGATAGCTTACTATCATGGTAAGAAAAGTGGTAAATTTAATATCGATAAGGGTGCCAAAAGTCTGGCCCGTTTTCTGCATGCTACAGTTTATGAAATGGAGGAGGCAGTAAAAGCCCTGGGTAAAACGTCAACCAGAGAAGTTTCCAAGGAGGATATTGTTACTATCAATAGAGATGTTGCTGAGATTGCAGGCATAGATTTGGCGTTTCATGCACTTAAACGTTAATCCGGGGTGGCTGGGAATAAGTTCATTTAGTATCCCACGGATATACCCGCAATTTCTGCTGTTTGTTTATCCAGGGCAAAAAGGTCACTTTTATTCAATGAGCTAAAGGAATCTTTTCCCAAAGCCCTGGTGGCTGTTTTCATTTCCTCCACAGATGATAACAGGTAACTGGCTAGGTTTCCCGCTCCCTTTTCAACATTAAGTTTATCTTTATATTTACCTTCCTGGAAAACAACCTCGATAGGTGGTTCAAAGGGCAACGCTTTAAAAACCTGGGTGTGAGCCATGGCGAACAGGGCTATAGTCCCTATGGCTACGGCATCTGCTCCCAGGGCTAAGGCCTTCAGGTAATCCCCCGGTGTTTTAAGCCCGCCGCTTATAATGAGGCTTATGTCACCGCGCACCTGTTCTTGTTCCATAAATTTTACAGCCCGGCATAGGGCGTAAAGGGTAGGGAGGCCGAAATCATCCTCCAGAATGGGGAGCGCACCCGAACTACCCCCTTGCGCACCGTCAATGGATACGAAATCAACGTCTGCCTCCAAAATGCGAGTTAGGTCTATTTCCAGGTCATTGCCCGCTGCAATCTTTATTCCCACCGGCACGCCTCCGGTTATACTCCTTATTTCTGCCACCAAATTCCCCAATTGGTCAGGGGATGAAATTTCCGGTAAACTGGCGTGAAGAATAGCGTTTTCACCCGGTTTTAGACCTAACAGACGTATCATTTTGGCATTCATGTTAGCCTGCTTTAAAACTTCACCGGTTCCGGCCATAGCGCCCTGCCCCAGTTGAATCTCTATCATATCTGCATTTTTAAGTATTTCCGGCTCTTTTGACCACTTGCCGCGACTGTATTGCATGATTAGATGTTTGGCCGCTTTGCGTTCCTCAGCCAGGTAAGGGCCGTACCCGGAGTTGGTGGCAGTGCCGGCCATGGCAGCTCCTCGGGCCAGGGCAATTTTGGTCTTCTCACTGAGGGCAAAGCCATAGGCCATACCCGATATGAAAATGGGAATGTCCAGGTACAGTGGCTTTTGGGCACGCCGCCCCAGTATAACTGAGGTTTTAACATTTTTGTCTTCCGGGGTAGGGAAGGTTTCCAGTTGCGCAGGATTAAACATCACCCTGCTAAAATCAGGATAGTTTTTAGGGCCTCCCAACGGCCGCTTAATTTGCCTGCCCAGCTCAGATCTCAAGTTGGTCTCAACAATCACCTGGGGGGTGGAGCGGGAACCGGCAGAAAATGCCTCCCATAAATTTTCCTTGTAAGGGTCGGTCATAAAACGGGTAGATATACCCTTTATTACCCTGCCTGCCAGAGCTTTGCTTGCCAGCGCGGTGCCGGCGCCAATAGCTGCGCCTCCCAGAAGCCTGAGCAAGAGCCTATTGGTAATATCCCTGCCTGCCATTTAACTTACCCCTTTCTCTGGATACTAAAGGCACTGTCTAGTATTGCTTGCCTGAGAGGTAAATTATGTAACTGCAGCCACATAAAAAACCCCCGGCTGGTCGCGGGGGGTTTAGTCCTGTTTTAATTCTTCTTGCAAGCGGTGGTACTCTTGAGATTCAAGTTCGCCTTTGGCATACCTGGTTTTTAGAATCTCCATGGGGGATAAGTCAGTTTTTCTGGCGGCATTCCTGGTGCCTGTAAGTACTGCATAGTATATTAATAATCCTAGAATTGCCAACGGTATTATCATGGCTAGAAACATTATAATGCTCCAGCCCCAACCGTTACCCCAGCCATATATCATAGGCATTAAGACTGATCCACCTCTCTTAGTATTTTCTATAGATATATTGATTTTGTGCAAATGGTTGGAGTTTTATTCTTAATGCCTTTTTTAGCGCAAATCACTTAATCTTAAACAGAGTTTGCCCGGGGCTTTTTGATATAATTGACGAATCTCACATAGAGGTTATAAAAATTACGCGAATTCTTGGCCAGCACGGGGCTGATAAAAGACAGCACTAATACATAGAGAGCCGCAAAGGCCGGCAGGAGTTCGTTTGTCCCTGCGGCCACAGCAATGCTGGCTACGATTACAGCGAATTCTCCCCTGGCAATAACGGTGAAAGCAACATTGAAGCCCCGGCGGGCCTTGTAGCCGGCCAGCCAGGAGGCCAAGAAACCGGTCAATATATTTCCCACCACGGTCATAACCACGGCTGCCAGTGTGATGACTACGGCATCTCCGAAAAGTCGGTAATCTATTTCCAGTCCGAAAGAGAAGAAGAAAACGGCGCCGAAAAGATCCCGCATGGGTGAGATAAACTGAATCACTCGCTTGGAGTGCACGGTTTCGGCTATGATTAATCCCAGCAATAGAGCTCCTATGGCCTCGGCGATATGAATTGTTTCCACCAGTATGGCTGTTAACAGCAAGAGGGTAAATATGATAACCACAAAACTTTCTGTTGATTTTACGGAAAGCCGTGGTTCAAGCAGTGAGCCTATACGCCTGCCAAAGGTTATAATGGCGAGGATGAAACCAAAAATGATTATAATACTGGGGATAATTTCTGCGGCATTAAGGTTCCCACCCCCAGCCAGAAAGCCTGATAATACCGACAAATATACCGCCAGGAAAACATCTTCAAATACCAGAATACCCAATATAAATTCTGTTTCCGAGTTGGCGGTCCTTTTAAGATCCAGCAGTAGTTTAGTAATGATGGCGCTGCTGGAGATGCCGGTTATCCCGGCCACAACAAATGCTTCCGGCCAGGAGTGGAAAAACAGCCAGCCAAAGGCCAGTCCGCGCAGGAAATTAAGGCTTACGTAAACTGTCCCTCCTTTTATGAGGGAGGTGCCGGCCGAAGCCAGTTTGCCGGCTGAAAATTCCAGGCCCAGGTAAAAGAGCATCAGCAGAACACCCAGGCGCGCGAGCAGCTTTATGGATTCCGTTTGATTGACTAAAGACAGCGATATTCCTTGTAGGTCGGGAGCATGGGGACCCACCAGCATGCCTACAAGAATCAAAAAAGGAATGGAGGAGAATTTCAGTTTTCCGGCCATAAAAATAGCCACACTGATGAACGTAAAGGCCAAACCCAGGTTGAAAATTAAATCATGGCTCAATTTTCATTTTCCTCTTCGAGATCTTTTTTGCTTTTTAGCATATCCTCAAATAGTTTCATCTTTTCTTTGGTCCCTGCTGCCACAACCGTATGACCGGGTGTGAATACATAACTTGGCCCTGGGTTAATACGTGTGTTCCCCCTGCGAACCTTTCTGGCGTCCTTTTTTCCTTCTATAGCCGCAATTACTATGATGCCGTGATCTTTCCTAAGCCTCATCTCCCCTATGCTCTGGCCGGCAACTTCAGCACCTTCTTTTACTGCAATCCATTCAATATGTAAATCAGCCACTGCTGCTTCCAGTTTTTCCAGCATTTTGGGTTGGTAAAAAGAACCGCCGATGATGGAGCCTAATTGTCTTGACTCTATGTCGGTCATGGTCACTACGGATAAGGGGTCTTCCTCTGCGTCAGGGAAGTGATATACTTCCCTGGTGCCTTCATCATGAATAATAACCGACACGATATCACCGTTTTCCAGGGTGATTTCATATTTTTTCCCGAGCCCCGGCAGCTCAGCTTCTTTGATGGTTGCCATATTAAAACCTCCCATAGAGTACTCTGGCTCTTTATCTTTTCGATTATATCATAAAATACCGCATAAACAATTTCCTCTCCAGTGAAGGATTTCCAATATATTATCTAGTATATTGAAATTATAAACTAATCTAATTATTCCAGTTACTGAGGAGGCTTCAAATTGAGATCGGTTCTTTTTCAACCCATTAATTTAGGCGGATGCCAATTAAGCAACCGAATTACCATGGCCCCTACATTTGTAGCTTATAATAATTTTGACGGTACGGTAAGTGATGCAACCCTCGAACATTACAGAGATATGGGAGCCGGTGGAGCCGGTATGGTGGTGGTGGAAAACTGTATTATCGATCATGAACGCTCATGGTTCGGCAGGCTTCTGCGCGTAGACCATGACAATTTCCTGCCGGGTTTAACGAAGCTAAGCGGTGTGATTAAAGAAGGGGGGGCCGCTGCCTTCTGCCAAATAAACCACGGCGGTCGCTATTCCACTAACCCTAATCTAATTGCGCCTTCGCCCATACGGGCCTTCGACTGGCCCGAACCCAGGGAAATGACCCTGGATGACATAAAAGAGGTAATCCAAATGTATGCGCAGGCTGCCCTGCGGGTAAAAAGGGCCGGTTTTAACGGCGTGGAAATACACGGGGCGACGGGTTATTTGCCTGCTCAGTTTCTTTCGCCTCGCACCAACAAGCGCAATGACCGGTATGGAGGCAGTCTGGAAAATAGGATGCGTTTTGGTTTGGAGCTGGTACAGGCAGTGAAGGATGCTGTAGGTGCCGGCTATCCTGTTGGATACCGGTTTATGGCAGATGAATGGATGAATGATGGATTGCAGCTAACAGAGGCAAAAGTTTACGCCGCAAAACTCAGCGCAGTGGGAGTGTCATATCTGTCAGTAACAGCGGGCCTTTATGAATCAATGTTCACCGAAGATAAAATAGACCTTTCTGGGCAGGAAAACTATATGGTTGATTACGCAGGTGCCATAAAGGAAGTGGTGAATATACCGGTTGTTGCCGCGGGACGCATAGCCACCCCTGCTGCGGCGGAAAGAGTTATTAATTCCGGTCAGGCTGATTTGATCGGGCTGTCCAGGGTTCTTTTGGCTGATCCCGAATGGCCGCGCAAGGCAAAAGAAGAAAGAGATCATGAAATTAACCTGTGCCGCACCAAATGTGACTCCTGTCTTAGTCTAGTAATGCAGCAAAAGCCAGCCATATGTGCTGCCTGGAATGTTGAACGCAAAAAGAAGTTCAGGGCACTTTTAGATAAATAAAGTACCGAAAAAAGCATTGCAGCATTTCAGGAGAGTGTAATAAAATGGGCAATGAAAAAAAACTATTTAAAACAGTATTAGATTCAATGAATTCCGCGGTGGTCATTATTGACAGCCAAGGGTGTATTAGTTATTTGAACCGGGTAGGGGAAGAGCTGCTTGGTGTTTCCTTTGCGGAAATTAAGGGGGCTTATTACTCAGATGCATTTCCTATGCCGCCCGAAGAACGCTTTACCCTCATCACTTTGCAAACCGGCCGTGAGTTTAAAGATATTGGATATAAAAAGAGGCGTTTCAATAATAGAAAAATTATTACCGATACTCTTTTACTACGAGACAATAATGGAAATGTACTTGGGGCTGCAGGTATCTTTAAGGATATTACTGTCTTTCACGAGATGGAGTATCAGCTGCGGGAAGGTGCCAAGCTTTCCCTGATGGGGGAAATGGCTGCGGGAATGGCCCATGAAATTCGCAATCCGCTGGCCTCTATAAAGGGATACCTGCAATTCATGGAACAAAAGGCCCAAAATCAAAATTTGTCCGGGCAGAATATAATGGATTACTGTTCTATAATGAAGGATGAATTAGAGAGGTTAAATAACCTTACCAACGACTTTTTACAGTTGGCAAGGTTAAACCCAAAGAATATGGAACCCTTAGATCTAAATAAATTGGTAGAATCAATTGCTGCAGTAGTCAGCCATCGTGTATGCCAAAAAGGGATTAGATTACAACTCGATTGTTGTAAAAATGCCTGGGTTTCAGGTGAAGAGGCATCCTTGAAACAGGTACTCATAAATCTTATTAACAATGCTATAGATGTACTTCCACCTGAAGGTGAACTTAAGGTGATAACGAAAATTGATCGGGACCGGGCCTATTTACAGGTTGTGGATAACGGACCGGGGATACTCCCTGGGGTGTTGGAAAACATTTTTACACCTTTTTATTCCACCAAAGAGGGTGGGACAGGCCTCGGTTTGGCTATTTCGCAGGGGATAGTGCACGGCCATAAGGGTAAAATAGAGGTGGAAAGTGAGCAAGGTCAGGGGGCCAGGTTTATTATTAGTCTGCCGGCATACCAAGCGGAGGGTGAAAATTAATGGTTATAAAGAGTAATAGCTTGGCATCTGTCGCAGGCACAGAGCTGCGGCGTCTTCTTGAAATTAGTAGTGTCAGCGGCGATGAGACGGAAATGCTCGCCTACTTGGAGAAAAGGTGCCGGGAAATGGGCTTTCGGACGGAACATCAAGAAGTAATAGGTGTTCGCTATAATTTATTGGTTAATCCCTTGCCGGAACCCGGCTTGATTATTACTGTACATACCGATACCGTGCCGGACGAGATCAACGGTAGTACCTGCCGTTACGAAATCGACGGGGAGCGGTTTTACGGCCGGGGGGCGGCAGATGTAAAAGGAGGAACGGCTGCCTTACTGGCGGCCATGGATGAACTTTTTCATCATAGTTACATGAAAGATTCCTGGATGCCTCCTATAACTTTTGCCTTCACCGTGGATGAAGAGCGGGAGGGCCGTGGGTCAGAGGAATTAGCCCGTCTGGGTGGCCATGCCGCGGTGGTCATTGAGCCCACCGATTTGAAAATATGTACGGCCCAGTCCGGCTCGGTGATTATGCAGCTTCGCGTTTACGGTCGATCAGCCCACGGTGGGGAGTTTGAAAGTGGATATAATGCAGCGCTGCGGGCTATGGATATGTTGGAAAAGATTGATCGACTTCCTGTACTGAACCGTAGGCACAGATTGGCCGGCCATGGAGGGTATAACCTGCAGATGATAAATGCCGGCAGCAGAGAAATGGCGGTTCCCAGGCAATGCGATCTACTCATGGATTTTAGGGTGTTGCCGGATGAGGAGCCCGCAGATGTGCAAACTGCAGTTGATAACCTGATCAATAAATACGACGGGGTGGACAGTAAGTGGCTGGAAGTATCCGGTGCTTACCAAATCAGTGAGACTGAGCCCATCGTTAATTTGATGCAATCATGTTATAAAGAGGCTTTGCACGAAGAACCCTGCCTGGGTGCCATTCACAGCTGGACGGACGCGGAAAACCTTAATAATGCCGGCACCAAGTCTTTGGTTTTCGGTCCTGGTAATTTATCGTTAAGCCATACCGAAGAAGAGTACGTTGATTTACCGGAAGTTGTAAAGGCGGCGCAAGTGTTTACCAACTTAATATCACGGTCGCACCAATTAAAGCAATAAAAAAAGAACCAGGCTACTTTTTTACATCTTGCCTAAAGTAGCCTGGTTCTTTTTTCTCCCCTTAAGATGTATGGGGAAGTAAATTTAATATAATTATTTGCCAATTAAAGGAAAATAATGGTTGGATATAGAATAATTGTAAAATGATGTCCATACCGTGGTTTGTAAGGGGGAAAACCAGTGCGCGTATACACTATAACACAAGTTGCTGACTTAGTTGGCGTTTCGGCTACAACTGTCAGAAACGCCATTCAGGCCGGAAAGCTAACGGCTACTAAGGATCCCGGCCCGCGGGGAAAGTATCAGGTGACCCAAGGGGCACTGGATGCTTGGGTAGATGCGCGCCGGGGAAATAGTGTGCACCCGGAGCAGTCTGGAAAAGGAAAGAGAAACGAAGGTACGTCGGTTGATTTAACCCCGTGGCAATATGTAGAGGGAGTACAGGATAAATTACACGGTGCTATTTACCGTGCCGGTCAGGCGGAAGCGCGTGCTTGTTTTTTAGACGAAGAGGTTTCTAGGCTGAGAGAGGAAAGAGAACGGGAAAGGGATCGGTACGAAGCCCGAATCAGGGAATTGGAAAATAATTTGCATCAGCAGCAAAAGGACGTGATGGAGCGCATGGAGGTCAGGGAGAAGGTAATGTTAGAATTTATTTCTTCTTGGAGGGATGCAGCAGCCGGCACAAAAAAAAGAAGAAAGCCATGGTGGAAAAATTGGGCTAATATTATTTTTGCTAAGGAACCAAAAAAGCGGTCACTTTAAATTAAAGTGCCGCTCTACTGTTTGGAATTTCAAATTCATTATACATACGTTTAGTTAGAATCCTTCTATTGGGTCCCTGATTCTTCTTTATCCCATGTCTCTCCATCTTTGTCCATTTCTTTTCACTAAACAACTTTTTGAAACCGAATTTTTTATAAAGAGACAGAGCGGGTTTATTATGGTTGCCTACCCAAAGGCCTATTTTTCCTGTACCGTGGTTTTCTACGAAATCGATTCCCGCTGTTAGCAAGGTTGAACCAAGGCGACGGCCCCGGTGTTCGTAATCAATGACAAATTCGTGCACTTCCCCTAAAGATTCTTTGTTTCGAATTTGCCAACACCGGTCTACTATTATAAAGCCGAGCATTTCTCCCTCGCTTTCAGCAATCAACACTTCCGGAGAACTTTCCTCCCAAAAAGATTCTAAGTAGCCAAAAACACCTTTGCCCAGGGTATCCGCATATTCAGGATACTTTCTGTACGCTTTTTTATACACATTCGCCATCTCTGTTATTTGGGTACCGGGTTGGTTGAGTTTGTGAATTTTAAAATCTGTTTCCAAGCTACACCGTCGGTCACATTCGCCTGTTTCTCCCGCATTAGCGAGCATGAATTTCAAACCTCCTGCAATTCCGTTGATTTGGTGATCAGTTACTTCACATCTTTATCATACTATCCGTGGGTGTTACAAGCAAACCGGTAGAATGTGCACAGTCTCGTACATGTGTGCATTGGCGTTTATGTGACCGGTACAAATTATTAACACGCTAATCTCTTTTGCTATGCGTTGATATACTAGCTTATCAGGGTCAAGTTGTTAAATAAAAAGAGGCGCGGTACAATCCGCGCCTCTTTACATCCCTAATTTTTAATTTATGCCACCGATATTATATAGTTCGTCAAAACAAGTTCTGAAGAATGCTGCAGTTTTATCGGAGCGGTGTTTGAAACTTACACTGTCCGTAACTATAACGGTGGGGGTGGTGTCGCTCTTGACCTCAGTTACCTTAATTTCAATGGCCGCCATGGCCTTATTAGTTTCCATGGGTTCCTTTATAATCTTGGCCGTTCCTTTAATGCCTACCGCTATGTCTTCTCCTTCTAAAACAGTGACCATAACTTTGCCGTTGTCTTTAATATTTAAGGTGGTTTGGTGATTTTTAACCAGGCTGATTAGTATTGTTTTTTCGTCCGGCGCACAAAGAAGATGTACCGGCATGGCGTGGGGATAACCCTCGGATGTAACGGTGGATAACACCACGGTGGTTGATTCCTGGTTAAATAAATCCTTAACCTCCGGTGGTAGCGTGTTGCCAAGAATCTTAGACATAATATCCCTCCGATGCTAGTTTGAATACCATTGTTGTAGCCTCTCTTTTTACCAATTATCCAACCATATTTAAAATCCTGTTATAAAGAACAGATTTTTTCACGTTCATTTAAAGCTTGCGGTGGTCGATTACGCGTTTTGCTTTACCTTCACTCCTGGGCAGGGATTTTGATTCTACAAACTTAACCCGGGCGCTTATATTTAATACACTTAATATCCTGGACCTGATGCGGTGTTCCAAACCTTCCAGGTTGCGAATGGTATCCGAAAACATTTTCTCGGAAAGTTCCACCTGGATTTCCATGGTGTCCAGCTCGCCCTTGCGGTAGACCTCGATCATGTAGTGTGGTTCCGCCTCCCCGAACTCCAACAGTACGCTTTCTACCTGGGAGGGGAATACATTTACGCCGCGGATGATCAGCATATCATCGGTCCTGCCGGTTACCCGCTTCATGCGTACGTGGGTCCTGCCGCACTCACATTTTTCGTAATCCAGTACGGTAATGTCCCGGGTGCGGTAGCGAATAACAGGAAGAGCTTCCTTGGTTATGGTTGTGAGGACAAGTTCTCCTTGTTCGCCGGGGGGTAGATGTTCTCCGGTATCAGGATCAATAACTTCGGCTATGAAATGATCTTCAAAAATATGTGAGCCCTGTTTAACCGGGCATTCCATGGCTACCCCCGGGCCCATTACTTCACTGAGGCCGTATATGTCCAGGGCGGTTATGTTTAATTTTTCCTCAAGCTGTTTGCGCATGTTTTCGGACCAGGGTTCCGCGCCGAATATGCCGGTTCTAAGGGGTAAGGATCGAAAGTCCAATCCGGCCTCGGCACCGGAGTCGCCCAGGTACAAGGCGTAAGACGGGGTGCAGGTAAGAATAGTGGTGGCAAAATCCTGCATCAGCATCAGCTGCCTCCCGGTATTGCCGCCGGAGATGGGGACAACAGTGGCGCCCAGACACTCAGCACCGTAATGTACACCCATACCGCCGGTGAATAAGCCATAGCCGTAAGCATTTTGGACCACGCTTTTTCTATCACCGCCGCCAATAACCAGGCACCGTGCAATGAGGTTGGACCACCTCTGGATATCTCCCGCGGTATAACCAACTACCGTAGGTTTTCCTGTGGTACCTGATGATGCGTGCAGTCTTACTACATCATCCATGGGTACAGCGAACAGGCCATAGGGATACTGGTCCCGCAGGTCCTGCTTGGAGGTGAACGGTAGGTGCTTCAGGTCATCCAGACTTTTAATGTCACCCGGTTCAATGCCTTTGTCTTTAAATGCTTTTTGGTAGAAAGGTACAGTTTTATTTACCTTGTTGACAGTCTCTTGCAGACGACTTAATTGTAATTGTTCGATATCCTGCCTGGACATGGTTTCATGTTTTTCATCCCAATACTTTAGTAATCCCATCCTATCCCACTCCTTAATTTTCTTAAACTAAAAAAAGCCCGCAAGTCCTGACAAGGACGAAAGGACGGACTTCCGCGGTACCACCTTGATTGGTAATATCATAACCCACTCTAGGATAAGGGAACCGTTTCTAAAGGGTAAATCCCATTAAAAAAAGCTTTTCATCCGAAGGGACGAAAAGCTCGCGGTACCACCCTAGTTGGTTATATAAACCCACTCTTTAAAAGGGTACGGGAAAAGCTCCTAATACCCCTTTCCTTTTAACGGTGGAAATTTCCGTCCGAACCTACTTGCACGCGCGGTTTCAGCCCGGCAACTCGGGGGAGAACTTCAACGGATCATTCTCTGGAAACGCTTCCAGTCACGGCGCTTCCTCCCTGAAGAGATGGGGTCCGGCTACTTTTCCCCGTCATGGCTTTTTGATATAGTTTTCAGTTAACTATAAATTACAGGTAAATAGCCTTCGTGTCAAGGGTAATTTAAAAAGGGTGCGTAACATGTCCCGGAAAGCAAAAATAAATGCCGGTTAAGAGGGGATTTGTCAGGAGCAGTCGAATAATTTGAAATGGAGGGGAGGTGGAATTTTGGTGTCTTCGGAGAGCAAACTTTTAGGGGCTTTGTGCCACGGGTCCATGTTTATCGGCTTACCCATTGTGGTACCATTGTTAGTTTATCTAATAAAAAAGGATGATCAGTTTGTAAATCACCATGCCAGAGAGTCCCTGGTCATGCACATTATTGGCCTTATATTGGGTGTGGTGGTGGGAATATCTTGCGCTATCCTGATAGGTTTTTTATTGATTATTCCATTGGTTATTCTAGGTCTTATTTATAGTATTTTTGCTATTATAGCGATAATAAAGTGCCTTTCCGGCGAGTATTACCATTATCCCATTACTAGCAAATTCGCAGTGTCCTGGTTCAAAGATTAAAAAAGGGGGATTATCCCCCTTTTTTAAGTGTGATCGATTATTAATCCCCTGGGCGGGCGGGGACCGAAAAACTGGTAAAAGTCCACCTTGATACGGCCGTTATAGAGCTTTCGCTTCTTATTCGCCTGACGCCCGAAAAGTGCTTCGAAATTTTCATTAGCTGTGAGCAAATATATGGACCAGGTATCCAATCCTTTAAATGTCTTACCTATTTCCCGGTAGAGGTGTTCAACTTCTTTTTTCTCCCCGCTTCTTTCGCCGTAAGGCGGGTTGCATATGATGTAGCCGTATTTAAATTTGGAACTTAAGTCTACCGCGGACTGTTGTTGAAAGTGTATCTGCTTTTCTACCCCTGCCTGGCGGGCATGGTAACGGGCCAGGTCGAGAACCTTTTTGTCGATATCTGAGCCTATGATGCGCAGGGGCTTATCGCGCTTAGCTAAATCCAGGGCCTCTTCCCTGGCCTGATCCCAGTATTGAGTGGGAATGTTAGGCCATTCTTCTGCCGCAAATTTTCGGTTCAGCCCGGGGGCTATGTTCTGCCCCATTAAAGCTGCTTCGATGGGGATGGTACCGGACCCGCAAAAGGGGTCAATAAGTGTTCTTTCCGGTTGCCACCTGCTCAAAGAAATCATGGCTGCGGCCAGAGTCTCTTTTAAAGGAGCCTCGGCAGACAGTTTTCTATAGCCTCTTTTATGTAACCCCGGCCCGCTGGTGTCAATGGTCAGGGTTACTATATCCTTGAGAATCGCCACCTCTATGGTAAAAGTAGGTCCCGTTTCTTCGAACCAATCACGGCAGTAGGTTTCTTTCATTTTCTCCACTATGGCTTTTTTAACTATGGCCTGGCAATCAGGAACACTGTATAGTTGTGATTTAATTGATTTACCTTTAACCGGAAAGCGGGCATTTGCCGGGATCCACTGGTCCCAGGGGAGGGCCTTGGTCTGTTGGAACAATTCTTCAAAGCTTAGGGCTTCAAATTCCCCTATTTTAACCAGTATCCGGTCGGCGGAGCGCAGCCACAGGTTGGTCCTGCAGATGTCCTGCTCGTTGGCCACAAAGGTAACTTTGCCGTTTTCAGTTTTCAGGTTTTCATACCCCAGTCCATTTATTTCCCTTGCCACTACAGCTTCCAGGCCGAACGTGGCCGTGGCTGTTAGTTCAACTTTAGCCATTTATTTTCCCACCTCAGGTTTTGTATAAAATAGTTTTTCCATTGTGTTCACACCTATCCACTGGTCAACAGCCCATATTATACCATAGGAAACGTTAAATGATTACTATTTTGCAGGACTCAAGGGTGTTGTTTGTGAAAGACAGAAGTTGAGGGGGGAATAGGATGGAATGCAAAGATATTATTTATGAGAAAAAGAATAGTGTTGCCAAAATTACATTAAACCGCCCGGATAGTTATAATGCGTTTAGTGTAGATATGTTGGACGGGTGGCACAGGTCATTGTTGGAGGCCCGCAGGGATGATTCCATAAGGGTGATAGTGATTACCGGAGCCGGAAAGGCGTTTTGCTCCGGGGGAGATATCAAGTCCATGAAGGCCGGCAGGGGATTTCTGCATGGTTATGGCAAAGAAGGCAGAGAACTATCGCCACTGGACTTTAAAAAGAGCCTGCAGCAAATTGTACACCGCATACCCTTAGCTCTGGCAAGCCTGGATAAGCCGGTAATAGCAGCCGTGAACGGACCGGCCATGGGTGCGGGACTTGATATGGCTTTAATGTGTGATATGCGCATTGCTTCCGATAAAGCGGTTTTTGCAGAATCTTACATTAATGTGGGACTGGTGCCCGGAGATGGCGGCGCGTTCTTTTTGCCGCGTCTGGTAGGGGTGGCAAAAGCGATAGAACTTTTGCTTACCGGTGAAAGTATTGACGCCGAAGAAGCATTGCGTATAGGACTGGTTAATAAAGTTGTGCCGGCGGGGAAACTGGAAAAAGAGAGTATGGAACTTGCCGGTAAAATTGCCGGAAAATCACCCCAGGCGGCGAGTTTAATAAAGAAACTGGTATACCAGGGGCTAAGTAGTGATATGCAGTCTGCGTTGGAAGCTGTATCTTCTCACATGGCTGTGGTAAGCTCTTCATCGGATCATCGGGAGGCGCTTGAAGCCTTTTTTGCTAAAAGAGATGCCAATTTCAAAAATGAGTAGTGCCAAGTCGAAAATCATATTCTTTATTTGCTTGAGCAGCTGTAAAAAGAACCTAAAAAGGTTCTTTTTTTTATACTTTAGGAAAGTATACCTTGCCATAATAAATGACAAGGCGTAACCACCATAAGTATAAATAATATAAATATTCAAAAAAATTAATAGAACTTTGTCGTCAATCTGCTATTGGAGCTCGAATGATGACAGGTACACTAACTCTAATTACGTAAATAGTATGCAAAATTATTTAGGTGCAAATTGGGAAGGAGAGATTTACATGGCAATGGTTTTAGCTTTTTTTACCGTGCTTATTGCTGCTCTAGCATGGTTTGGGTTTAACGTAAATAAACGTGTTAGTTACCTTCGTATAGGACAGGAAGAAAACCGGAGTGATAAGGTAGGTGAGAGGATAAAGGGAATACTGATTTATGTTTTCGGCCAAAGAAAGTTGTTGAAAGAAAGGTTTGGAATTATTCACTTCTTTATATTTTGGGGTTTTGTCATCATATCCTTGGGAACTCTTCAGTTTATAGGTGAAGGGCTATCGGAAGGTTTTATCTTCCCGCTCATTGGAAGTAACCCTTATTTCTATCTGATTAAGGATATCTTTAGTGTACTGGTTTTGGCAGCGCTTGGGGTTGCCGCTTACCGGCGGTATGTAATTCGCCCTGCAAGAATTGAGGCTAATTTGGACGCCGGCATCATTTATCTTTTTATTGCCGGACTTATCCTAACAGAATTTGCCGCCAGCGGTATCAGGACAGCACTCCATCCTTCCCCGCATACAGAGTTGGCACCGGTGTACAATGCAGTAGCTGGTTATATCAGTGGGATCGGTGCGGCAGCTTCTTCGCTGGTTACTGCTTACGTTGTTCTCTGGTGGGCACACGTCTTACTGCTGCTTGCTTTCCTGGTATTCCTACCCCATTCTAAGCATATGCATCTGATGGCAGCTCCTTTTAATGTTTTCTTTCGCAGCCTAAAGCCCAGGGGGGGGGAAATCAAACCCATGGACCTGGAAGATGAAGATATGGAGGATTTCGGTGTAAGCCGGGTGGAGCTGTATACATGGAAGCAGCTTTTAGATTCTTATGCCTGTGCTGAATGTGGAAGGTGTCAGGATAATTGTCCGGCTTATCTGAGCGGCAAGCCCATCTCTCCTAAGGATATGATACATAAGATTAAGGATCATGTACTGGAAAAGGGAGAGGTTTTAACTCGTTTAGGCACTAACTCTACGGAAGAGGCATTGGAAAAGGCCGGGGCAGTTTCAGATGAAGCCGCCACAAAAGTGCTGAATAAAGAGTTGATCGGTGATGTGCTCACCGAGGATGAAATCTGGTCCTGTACCACCTGTTACTCCTGCCAAGAACAGTGCCCGGTGCTGAACGAGCATATAAACAAGTTTATTGACGTGCGGCGCAGTTTAGTGCTGGAGGAAAGTAATTTCCCACAGGAAGCTCAAACCGCCTGTAGAAATGTAGAAAATAACTTTAATCCTTGGGGCATCGGTTGGAGCGACAGGGCCGATTGGGCCGAGGCCCTGGGAGTAAAACTAATGGAAGATGACAGTAATGTGGACATATTATACTGGCCCGGGTGCGCCGGTGCATTTGACGACCGGAGCCAAAAGGTTGCTGCATCTTTTGTAAAGATACTGCAGGAAGCAGGGGTTAACTTTGGCATTCTGGGTACCGAGGAAAAATGCTGTGGTGATTTTGCCCGCCGTATTGGTAATGAGTACCTTTTCCAAATGGTTGCTGAAGAAAACATCGAAACTATCAATGAGTACGGTGTCACCAAGATAGTAACTACCTGCCCGCACTGTTTAAATACCCTGGCTAATGAATACCCGGAGTTCGGTGGCCAATACGAGGTTATTCACCATACGCAGTTTATTGCCCAATTGATTGATGAGGGTAAAATCAACCTGCGGAGCGACATGCCGGCAATGGACATTGCCTACCATGATTCCTGTTACCTGGGAAGATATAACGGAGAGTATAGTGCACCGAGAGAAATTTTACAATCTATACCGGGAGTTAAGGTATTGGAAATGGAACGCAGTAAGGAACGTAGTTTCTGCTGCGGTGCCGGCGGCGGCCGTATGTGGATGGAAGAGCACTTGGGCGAGCAGATAAATCAGATGCGTGTAGACCAGGCACTGGAAACTAACCCTCAAGCCGTTGGGGCCAACTGTCCCTTCTGTCTGACCATGATTGAAGATGGTTTGAAAGCAAAGGAAGTAAATGAAAATGTGGCCGCGCTGGATGTAGCCGAGATTGTGGTCAGGGCCATAAAATCTTCTGAAGGTGAGAAAAAAGAAGATGGTGATGCGGATGAAAAATTAGAAGCTGTGGGATAGTCCTGCAGTTTTGACGGGATAAGCGGGATAAAGGGCTTTGCATGTGGGGCTTTGCGGTAAACAATTTTTTTTACGGGATTAAAGGGATATATGGGATTTTTTGTTTTGCTTGGGTTCCTTTGTTGCTTCTTTGTATAGGATACTTGTCTAATTTAAGGTATTTGTAGATATATTTTCTTTAATTTTTTAAATAATTGTTTTAATCTTTATCCTGCAATCCTGTAATCCTGTCTAAATGTTCTTCGCTTTTTTGTTTCTTAATATTTAGTGCAAGGCATATATGAGATAGCTCTTAGTTAACTCTTTTAAGCTTAATCTTATAACCAATTGACTATTTTAAACGCTATCTTTAAATCCCTTATCCTGCAAATCCTGTAATCCTGTCTAATGTGTTTGTCTTTTCTTGCCTGTAAAGTGTCGAAAAAGATTCAAAATTGTTACATTTGTCATATAGGTGACAGACTTCCCCACTGGAAATTGTTAACTTTATTAAAACAATTTAAGAAGGGGGGCAGTCACCTTTAAGAGCTTAAAAATAAAGATTTGGTTACCGTTAATTGTTTTGGTTGGTCTGGGCTTTGCTGTGATAATTTCAAGTGGTTTCCTCCAAATGAAGGAAACCGTTTTGGAGCAGGAGAAAAATCGGCACCAGCTAATTCAAACCAAGGTCCAAAATGATTTGGAGAGCATTTTCAAAAGGACCCAGCTCGGAATAAGTGGTGTGGCCAATAACCCTGCAATTCAAAAGGCCTTTGCTGAGCGCGACAGGGAAAGGTTAACCCAATTGACGAGCCCTATTTGGGATCAGGTAAGTAAACAGGGAATGCAGCAGTTTCATTTTCATTTACCGCCTGCAACCTCCTTTTTGCGTTTGCATAAGCCGGACAAGCATGGAGATGATTTATCTTCTTTTAGAGCTACAGTAATTAAGGCTAATAAAACTAAAAAAACTGTATCCGGGCTTGAGGAAGGCAGGGGCGGCATAGGTTTTAGAGTTGTCACACCTGTCTTTTATCAGGGTAGCCATGTGGGTAGCGTGGAGTATGGGATGGGTTTTGGACAATCTTTGCTTGAAAACTGGAAAGAAAGTGTCGGCGGAGAATTCTTTCTTTACTGTAATAATACCAGTGGAGTGGCATGGGATTCTGAAGATAACAGTGGCCTGCTGGCAAAAACCGTTGAAGAAGATTTAGCTACGGTTCCAGAAGGTATAATCGAAAAAGTTATGAAAACCAGCCAGTCGGATGTGTTTTTAGCTGACCATGATACAAAGGCGGCAGTAATAATTCCATTTCAAGACTACCAGGGCAAAACAATAGGATACATTAAAAATGTTCAGGACCGCGGCGAAGTTTTAGAAAAGCTGCAGGCTACTTTGCGGTTGGTTATCATCATTTTTTTGATCTGTATATCCATCCTTACGGTCCTTACTTTCCTAATTGTTTCTAAGCTGCTGGCTCCTCTTGCCATACTGGAGGCTGGAATGGCCAGGGTAGGAAAAGGGGACTTGACGGTTGATTTCACCATTGATTCTCGGGACGAAATGGAAAGGCTTGCTAACAGCTTTAAACAGATGCTGCAGGGTGTGACAAGTTTTGCATTCCGTACCAAAGATGCAATGAGTAAACTCAGTGAAACCGAAAGTACTATGCACTCCTTTATAGAGCAAACCAACAGTTCTATGCAGGAGGCTGCTGTAGCAGCCAATGAGCTGGCTTCAACCTCCAGTCATATGGATGATAATATGTCAGCAGTGGCCAAGGAGGCTGAAATTGTTACCGAAACAGCTGCCGAGGGCAGTCGCACCAGCCAGAAAGCAGCAGGCGGTATTAATTCAATAAATACAAGCATTAAAGGCCTCGGGGATACTGCCAGTGATCTTGATCATAAATCAGAGGCAATAGGGCGTATCGTTGAACTGATTAATAGTATTGCCGACCAAACTAATCTTTTGGCCCTGAACGCAGCCATTGAGGCTGCCCGTGCCGGCGAACAGGGCAAGGGATTTGCAGTAGTAGCAGAGGAAGTCCGTAAGTTGGCCGCTCAGACTACCGAGGCTGCCGGTGAGGTTTCCTCCATGGTAGAAGAAGTGCGCACGCAAGTACAGTCCGTGGTTACGGCGGTCCAAAGCAGCGCGGGTGAAATGGAGTCCGCAACACAAACGGTTAATGAAACTGAGCGAAGTTTTGCACATATTGCAGAAGCTTTAAATGATATGTCAGAGCGGGTTAAAGCATCTCTGGAAGGGGTAAAGCAGGTAAACAGCTCCAGCCAACAGGTGGCTGCGGTGGTTCAAGAGCAAACTTCGGCTACTCAGGAAATAGGGGCTGTCAGCGAAACCCTGGACAGTCTGGCCGGGGATTTAAAGCAGCAATTAACTTGGTTTAAGTTAAAGGAAGATAGTGAGGACATACGTAATGATGCCTAACCTTAAATTTAGAGCAACAAAAAAGTTGTTACCGCATACGGTAACAACTTTTTTGTTGGCCAGTATTTACTTGAGCTCTTTGGTCGAGATCATTTCCAGTAGCTTGGCAAATTGTTTGTTCAAAAGTTCATTAATGGGTACGCCGGTTTCTTCACTTTTTTTCTGTACCACCGGCAGTTGGTATTGTAAGAACTCGGTTATAATAAATTCAATTATCTGGTCTTCGGACTGCCCCGTTTGGGCAGCATATTCTTCCAATACTTTATTTGTGTCTTCAGAGAGTTGAAGTTCAAATCCTTGTCCTTCTTGGTTGGCTGTTTCTTCCGACATGTCAGACATCCTTTCCTAAAAATTATTCTAAATAACCTTTTCTCTAATGAATTATTAGAAGCCTTCCCCTAGTTAAAAACTTTATATCCGCATTAGTATTATTTTTGCGCTTTACTGTTAAATAATATATCTTTATAATTGACTGTATAAGAAATAGAAATATATCGTTAGAAAGGGTTTGTTACTATTGGAAAAGCAGAGCAACAATATGACAGTTTACCCGCGTGATAAGAAATTTAGGTTCTCCTGCCACCATGGCTTGGATTGTTTTAATAACTGTTGCCGTGATATCAACATCTATCTTACCCCTTATGATGTTTTAAGGATGAAAAACAAGCTGGGTATTAAGTCGGGTGACTTTCTTGAAAACTATACCACCCAGCAGGATAATGGTGGTTTCCCCGCTGTGCTGATAAAGATGAATGAAGATGATAATCTTAAATGCCCCTTTCTCACCCCGGGTGGATGTCAGGTTTATGACGTGCGAAGCTGGGCCTGCCGAATTGCCCCGGTGGATGTTATTGAAAGGGGCTACGGCTTTATTTTTGACAGCACATTTTGTCATGGTCTCAATGAGGACAAGGAGTGGACCGTGGAAGAATGGATGCAGAATCAGGGGCTGGAAATATACGAGCAAAAGGAAAAGTCATTTAATAGAATTCCTCTTCACTTTCACTTTACCGGCATGAAGAATTTAGATAAGCACATAAAAGATGTTGTTTTTATGGCCTGTTACGATTTAGATAAATTTAAAAAATTTATCTTTGACACCGGTTTCCTAAGTTATTTTTGGGTTAACCCGGAGCAATTAGATAAAATTCGGGAAGATGATGAGGCACTGCTCCAATTTTCTTTCCACTGGTTGTTAAACGATTTTGAAGAGGATTTAACTATGGAGATTATGGATGAAATGAAGTAATAATTGTTCACCATTGACAGGTTCTTGATTAGATTGTAAGATTAAGTTAAGTTTTTGAGCGCAGTTAGTAGTTTAGAGCTGAGAAGAGTATAGTTAAGAGGAGAAGAGCTGAGATGAGCCGGAGTCTTGCCAATAACCGGTACTCACTTGAGTGCCGGTTTTTTATTCTCCTTAAGTACAGCGGAGTAATTTGTTGACCGGCTAGATTAATCAGGAGGTAAATGAGATGAGAAAAGTTGTAGCTGTTGTAGCACTGGTGGTATTGGCTTTAGCGGTAACAGGATGTGGTGGTAATCAGGACAGTGCCGGTGATGATGTGTTGAAGATAGGAGTCGCCCAATTTATGTCCCACCCGGCGTTGGAGTTGGACCAGCAGGGCTTTTTGGACCAAATAAAAGAGGAAGGTTTTGTTGATGGGGAAAACGTTGAGATCGACATACAAAATGCTCAAGGTGACCCCAACCTGGCCAAGACTATTATTGATAAGTTTGTGGCTGATAAAGTGGATATAATCCTGGCTATAACTACACCGGTTGCCCAGGCAGCAGTGCAGGGTACCAAAGGGACCGGTATTCCGGTAGTATTTATTGCCGTTTCCGATGCTGTGGGAGCCGGTCTTATTCAGTCACTTGACCAACCTACGGGTACAAATGTTACCGGTGTGTACAGTGCTGATCCGGTGGCACAGCAGATGGATTTAATAGAAGAAACTGTGCCGGATATGTCCCGGTTGGGCATTGTTTATAATGCCGGTGAGGCTAATTCGGTAAGCAACAAAGACAGGATTGAGAAATATGTATCCGGTAAAGATTGGGAAGTTGTAGAGGCTCCGGTCGCCAGTACCAACGATGTGCAGATTGCTGCACAGTCACTGGTAGGAAAGGTAGACGCAGTCTTTGTTCCTCAGGATAATACAGTAATTTCAGCCCTGGAGGCATTGTTGAAAGTAATGCAGGATAATAATATTCCTTTCTTCGCCGGAGATACAGAATCAGTCAAGCGGGGAGCCATAGCCACCATAGGCAACGATGAGTATGACTGCGGTAGACAGGGTGCGGAGATGGTGGCCAGGGTTCTAAACGGCGAAAAGGCCGGCGCGATAGTACCGGAAGAAATTCGTAAACGCACCACCATGGTTAACAAAACCGCGGCTGAAAAAATTGGCCTTGAGATTCCACAATCCGTACTTGACCGGGCGGACGCAGTGGTGGAGTAATTTCAAAAACATCAGGGGCTAAAGGTGTTGGAGTAAAGCGGCACTATTTACCCTTTGAAAGAAGTGAAATGCCTTGGAAAGCGTAATCATTAGTGGTTTACAGCAAGGGTTAATATATGGCTTTATGGCTCTGGGGGTTCTTTTGACCTTTGAGCTGCTGGGTTTTCCCGACCTCAGCGTGGAAGGGACTTTCCCCCTGGGTGCCGCAGTAACCGCCCGGGCCGTGGTGGAAGGCGTAGATCCTTTAGCGGCAGTATTTATGGGTGCCGTAGCCGGTGGTATTGCCGGGGCAGCTACGGGTATAATGCATACCAAGCTAAAGGTGAACAATATTTTAGCGGGGATTCTTACAGCGACAGCCATTTATACCGTTATGCTTCGGACCATGGGCCGTCCGAATACGCCGCTTCTGGCTTATGACAATGTCTTCGGCCAGGTGTTGGGATGGTTCGGTCAGGCTGAAAGCCAGGCTAGTATTATACTTATTCTAGCGGTAATAGTTATGGCTGCCAGGGTGTTGATGGGATGGTTCTTGTCCACTGATTTAGGGCTTGCAGTTCGGGCAACGGGCAGCAACGAGAGAATGATCAGAGCTTTGGGAGTAAGCACTGATACCACAAAAATGCTGGCTCTCATCATATCCAACTTCCTGGTCGGCCTTTCCGGCGCCCTGGCCTGTCAGGCGCAGGGATTTGCCGATGTGGGCATGGGTATGGGCGTGCTGGTTGCCGCCATTGCCTCGGTCATAATAGGGCAAACCCTATTCGGAAAAAGCAAGCTGAGCATTGTATTAACCGGTGTAATATTAGGTTCCATTGTTTATCGCGCCGTTCTCGCCACGGCTTTGCGGGTGGGTCTTCCTGCTGAAGACTTTAAGATGATTACTGCCGTACTGGTGCTCCTTGCCCTTACATTGCCTAATATTGCTTTAAAGGGGCGGGTTGACAGCCTTATGCCGGGCTTATTGAAGGGGATAAACGGAAATAACGCTAAATCCGGCTACCGGCCTGAGAGCGTGGCCGATATGGGCAGGCAAGAGGTGGATAGGTAATGATTGAACTGCAGCAGATCACAAAACTTTTTTTTGCAGGTACACCCAATGAGGTTAAAGCCATTGATAATATAAATTTTAAAGCAAAAAGAGGCCATTTTGTCACCATCATAGGAAGTAACGGTGCGGGAAAATCCACCTTATTAAAAGCCATAACCGGGGTGGTTCCGGTGGATTCAGGAAGTATTAAGTTGGAGGGCACTGATGTTACTAATCTTCCTGAACACAAGCGAGCACGGGAGATAGGGCGTATAGACCAGGATCCAATGGCCAGTACCGCAGGAGAAATGACCATTGAGGAGAATCTGGCCATGGCTTATTTGCGTGGTCAAAAACGCGGGCTATCCTGCGCGGTAAACAGGAAAAGAACCGAAAGATTTGCCGAGGTACTTAAAGACCTCGGTCTGGGGCTGGAGAATCGCCTGGAGGTGCCGGTGGGAACTCTTTCCGGGGGTCAGCGGCAGGCGCTGGCACTGGTTATGGCCACCATTGCCCGTCCTAAGCTTTTACTTTTGGATGAGCATACAGCGGCCCTCGATCCCAAAGCTGCCGGGTTGGTGATGAGTATTACCCGGCGTCTTGTTGAATCTCACGGTCTTACTACGCTGATGATTACGCATAATATGGAACAGGCATTGAAATACGGTAACCGGTTGATAATGATGCACAGGGGAAAAATTATACTTGATATAAGTGAAGAGGAAAAGAAAAAACTATCGGTACCCGATCTTATCGCCAAATTTACGGCCAGCAGCGGCTCAGCTTTTAATGACGACCGGGTGCTGTTGGCGTGAAAGAGAAGGGACAGCCCTTTTGAAAAAGGGCTGTCCCTTCTCTTTTTATATACTGGGCGCTTTCCCTAATGTGCCACATTCTCCATGCAGTACAAAACGAAGGCTTTAGATGGGTCTTTACGTATAGTTTCCATAATCGGCGGGGATACCGAGATTTCTCCCACAAAATTAAAGTCCTCGGAAAGGTCAAAATCATCCAACTCTGTTACTTTAAAGCATTCTAGGTTTGGTTTGGGATCTTTTGTTTTAATGTCCATACTTTGGTACTTCTTCTTAGCTTCTTGAAAGGAGCTAGCAAAGATTATATGGGTGTTTGTAGGATGTTTCATTGACTTAACCTCCTGCTGATCAATTCTATATATTATAGATTTTATAATATTCACCAAGTTTAGACTGTCATCCGCGGGACAGGATTGAGATAGGTATTGACAGTGCTATTATGTTTGTATATTCTAATATAGAGTAACTGTAATATATAAATAGCTGGATGTAAGGAGTGTTAAATAATGCCCAAGAAGGTTTTAATTATAGGCGGTGTTGCCGGTGGGGCAAGCGCGGCGGCAAGGCTTAGACGGCTTGACGAAGATGCCCAAATAATTATGTTGGAAAGGGGAGACTATGTCTCCTTTGCCAACTGCGGTCTACCTTATTACGTAGGCGGTGTGATTACGGAAAGAGATAAGCTTTTAGTGCAGACGGAAGAAGGTATGGAAGCAAGGTTTAACATTGATATCAGGGTCCAAAGTGAAGTTACCAGAATTGATAGGGTCAAAAAAGAAGTAGAAATTATTACCAATGGTGAAACCTACCGGGAGAGTTATGACTACCTGATACTGTCTCCGGGAGCGGCTCCTGTTGTTCCTCCTATACCGGGTATAGATATGGACGGTATTTATACTCTAAGAAACATGGCTGATGTGGATAGAATAAAAGGCCACGTAGATCAGGAAAAGCCTAAGCAGGCGGCAGTAATCGGTGGCGGGTTTATAGGCGTTGAAATGGCTGAGAATCTAAAAGAAGTGGGCTCGGATGTAGTTGTGATTGAAGCGGCGGACCAGATTACTGCTCCCTTGGACCTGGAAATGGCCAGGATGTTGGAAAAACATTTAGTGGATAATGGTGTAAAAGTAATAACCGGCGATGGCGTGTCTGAATTCAAAGGGCGGGAAAACATAGAAGTTGTGTTGCGGAGCGGAGATAAAGTAGCAGCGGACATGGTTATTATGGCCATCGGCGTTAAGCCTGAGACCAAGCTGGCACAAGAGGCAGGACTGGACTTGGGTGAAAGGGGCGGCATCAAGGTCGATGAATATTTAAGGACGTCGGACCCCTTCATATATGCAGTTGGTGATGCAGTGGAAGTAAAGGATATTGTAAATGAATATTCTACCTTGATCCCCCTTGCGGGGCCGGCAAATAAGCAGGGCAGGATAGCCGCGGATAATCTTTGTGGGAGAGAAGTTAGCTTTGCAGGTTCACAGGGCACATCGATTATTAAAGTCTTTGATTTAACCGGTGCCGCTACGGGAAATAATGAAAAAACGCTGCAGAGATTAAATATACCTTATCAAAAGTCTTACACCCATTCCCCTTCTAACGCGGGATATTACCCGGGTTCCTTTGTATTAACCATTAAGTTAATTTTCCAGCCAAATGACGGCAAGATATTAGGAGCCCAGATAGTGGGACGGGAAGGCGTGGATAAAAGAATCGACGTTTTAGCAGCAGCCGTAAGGCATGGCCTGACAGTGTACGACCTGGAGGAACTGGAACTTGCCTATGCCCCGCCCTACTCATCGGCAAAGGACCCGGTGAATATGGCCGGTTTTACTGCGGCCAATATTTTAAAAGGTGATGTAAAAGTTATTCACCTGGAGGAATTAGAGGCCCTTAACAAGGACAATTTCTTTTTGCTGGATGTGCGTACCAGGGAAGAATACGAAAATGGTTACATGGAGGGCGCGGTAAATATACCCGTGGATGATCTGCGGGCCAGAATAAATGAAGTGCCTAAAGACAAAAAGGTTGTTATTTATTGTAAAATAGGTCTGAGGGGATATATTGCTTACCGTATATTGCATCAAAAAGGTTTTGACGCTTGTAACTTGAGCGGCGGTTATGATGTCCACCTGGCTAAAAATAATCGGTATGGTGAGGGAGTGCCAATGAACGAGCAAATGACCGACCAGGAAGAGCCGAATCTTGATAAGGTAAGGGAAAACGCCAAAAATGTGAAAATTGATGCCTGCGGTCTACAGTGCCCGGGTCCAGTAATGCGGGTTTATAAGGAAATAGAGAATATTGAAGAGGGAGAAGTATTGGAGGTTCATGTGACTGACCCGGCTTTTAGCACAGATATAAAGGCATGGTGTCAAAGGACGGGAAATACTTTATTAGGTGCAGAAAAGGCAGAGCGAGCTTTTGTTGCCTATATAATGAAAGGAACCAAAACCGGTGCGGCCGATTCCTGCTGTGCGGCACCGGCGGCCCAGCTTCCCCAGGGTAAATCAATTATAGTTTTTGACGGTGAGCTGGATAAGGCTATTGCCTCTTTCATTATTGCCAATGGTGCAGCGGCAATGGGACGGCCGGTTACTATGTTTTTTACCTTCTGGGGGCTTAATATATTGAGAAAGGATTCTCCGCCCAAGGTTAATAAAACATTTATGGAAAAAATGTTTGGCATGATGATGCCCAGGGGCAGTAAAAAGCTTCAATTATCCAATATGAACATGTTCGGAATGGGTCCCGGTATGATTAGGGGTGTTATGAAAAAGAAAAATGTGTCCTCTCTGGAAGAATTAATAGTACAGGCCAGGGAAGCCGGTGTAAAGCTGGTTGCTTGTTCAATGTCCATGGACGTAATGGGCATCAAAGAGGAAGAGCTAATAGAAGGAGTTGAAATTGGCGGAGTGGCGGCTTACCTTGGTGAGGCGGAACAATCCAATGTTAATCTGTTTATCTAGAGAAATTATAGTTGACCCGGACATGTAACGGCCATTATATTTATTATAACTAAATGATTGTGGTGGGAGGTGAAATCGCCATGTCCGTACTGAATAACGTAAAATATGTTTTAAACCGGCTGACCGGGCGGTTTCATGTCCCGTCAGGACTTTTGTATAGCAGTGAAACCAAGATTTTACACATCAGTGATACTCCCACAACATTATACCCGGCTATTGAAATCCTTTTGGATGTTTTAAAGCCGGATATACTTGTGCACACGGGTGACCTGGCTGATGATATTAAGCTGGAGATTGATCCGGGTTATTTAGATGCGTATAGTGAGGCAGTAATCCCTTTCCTGCACATGATGGAAGGGTCACCGGCCGGTGAGGTTTATATTGTGCCGGGTAACCATGACTGCTTTCAAGTGGTCAGCCACAACACGGAAAAAACTCGACTGTTATCAGAGGGAGATGTACTGTCGGTTAAAGGAGTGTCTTTGGGGTTGGCCCATACTAAATCACGGCTGCCTGATACAGCCGGGTACAGATTGTACGGACACAACTTTTCCGGTGGTTCCGGCGGTAACGCAGTTTATTTAAATGGTTTAAAGAATGTAAACGTTATTCTTTGCCCTTCGGGGCGGGTAGAAAAGATTTCTTATCCTTTAACCGTTAATTATGACCGAAAATTGCATAACGGCTATGGAATTCCCAGGACGGTTTAACCGGGGGTGAATAAGGTGATTTTTGTTCGTACCGGGCCGCGCTTTTTATTTTTGCGTACTGAAGCTGAGGCCAAATTAAGGGAGAAACTGGTTGAAGTATTACAAGGCAAAATTATGTCTTTTACTGAAGCCATGGAGATTGCAGGAGAAGCAAATACCATTGTTTTGGTAACGCCACCGGACAGCCGGCAGGTTAGTGCCGCGGATAGGGAGGTTGTTTTGCTTCCTGTGGGATCCTCGGTTACCTTGTCTCGCTTATTTAATACAGAAGTCGGTAAGATAATTTCCAGGGCCGAATTGGGTCCCGGGATGCTGGTGCAGCGGGTGCCCCGTGATGGCCAAAAGGTTATTGAAACGGTACAGGATTATTACGGGGCGGAGAAACTTGAACTGGGTAATGCCGTTAGTCAGGGAGAGGCTGATGATACTGTAATAGTGTTTACCGACCGCCCGGTAAGCAGGCCTATCCGGGTGGATGAAGTTCTTTCCGTGTTACTGGTTAAGCGGCAGGTGCCGGAAATGTACAGGGAGTTGCGGCAGGAAGCGGTCCGCTATTTTACTGTAGGGTTAGAAAGCGGTCAGTGGCACGAGGTAAGAATAAATATCTACGATGTTGATGAACAGTACGAAATTCATTACCGCCGTCTGGTTCAGGCCCTGGAGGATCTGGAAGCAGGGCTGATTCTGGGAGAAACCTGGACCAGAGATCACGCCCTTGCTCTTTTTTCGGTGGTTGCCTACCAGGTAAGGCTTTTCACTACCCTGGAGCCACTGGAGTTGAAACAGGTTTTGCTGGGCCTGGAGTATAACGCCCAGGGATTTAGATTTGTAGATCTGGATTTATATTACCGGCGGCGAAAGGTGGAACGGGGAGATATTATCAAAAACCTGCCCAAAGATGTGCGCGGTTATGGCATGTATTTCCGGGAACAGCTTTTTTCCCGCTTATCCAAAGAATGCGGGGAAAAGATTTCACAGCTGGAAGAGGGGAAGAACAGTTAACCCAGTCTTTCACCGACCGGTGACCTGAAAAGGCACCGGTTTTTTAGTTTGTTTTTTTATGAAAAGGATTTAAAAGGGCAAGCAAGAACCGTCCCCGCTTGCCACCTGACCCCATAGCCTGTTAATAAAGCTTATGCCCCTTGGGTAAACTATTTTTGATAATTTATTGGGAGGTTTCCCTTAAAAATGGTGCTAGAAATAATAAAGGATAAATTGCAAAAACAACCTGCACTGATAGATGCCCAGGAAGCGTTTAATTTGTGGGATATTTTGAATTCTAAGTACCACGAAATTGAACGTTTATTAATTTTGCAGCATTTTACTCATGATACAGACTTAAAGCTACTTATAAAACACTTTATCGGTGAGCTTAATGAAAATGTTTCGATATTAAAAAAAATAATGAATAAATATCAGGTCCAAGCCCCTGATCCGAACAGAGAGATTGGTCCTCCGCCATGCAATATTGAAATGTTTACCGACCAGTTCATTGCCGGTGAGATTCTCTTATATATGCAGGAGCACCTTGAAAACCTTTTAAGAATGTTGAGGAGTTGCATGACTAACGATGAGGTGCGCACTGTGGTTAGCAAGATGACAAAGGAAGCAATAGACAGAGAAACAAGGGTTGTTGATTATATGACTCTTAAAGGGTGGATAAAAAAATGTCCCCGTTACCTTAGTGTACCTATAACGGTCAAAGAAAAGATTAGTGCCGCAGAGGCTTATCACCTGTGGGATCACCTATGTCTACGCTACGATAATATAGAACAAACAAGGTTATACCATGCCTATGCCCACGATGTGGATTTTAAGCTTGTTCTGGAAAAGGGTCTTCTTACCCTGACATCACAGGCAAAAATGCTGGAAAATGAAATCAAACATTTTGGCATTGTGGCTCCCCCTAAAATGCCAGATGCTATTATTGCCCCTGACAGAACCGACTTGTTTGAGGACAATTACATGTACCGCATGATTTTGATCGGATTACAAGGGGCATCTGTAGTACATGTAGCATCACTCAAACAATGTACGTATAACGGAAGGATTCGAAAGATTTTCAAAAATCTACTTATGGAAGAAATTGATATTCTAGGCAGGTATATTAAATTAGGTAAGCTTAAGGGATGGCTCAATCCAGCACCGGCTTATAAAACTTAGGTAAGACATTAAACCTTGTATTCCCGCAAGGTTTTCTTATGTTAAAATATATGCTGTCAGTTATTTTTTTTAGGAGTTAAGTTCAATGGAATTGAACGTAACGTTTAAAGTAATAAACTTTGGATGTCCTGTAAGCCAGTACGAGTCTGAAGCCATAAGTTCGTCCATGAAAAAAGCAGGTTTTATAGAGACATCGGGCCCGGCGGAGATCATCATTGTTAATAGCTGCGTGGTTACCGGCCCGGCTGCGGCAGAGGCGAGAAGGGTCATAAGAAAAGCTAAGCGGGAAAACCCGGTAGGTCTTACGGTTATGGCCGGCTGCTATCCCCAGGTGTACCACCGTCAGTTGAAAGAGGAACTTCCGGAGGCAGATATGCTGATTGGTACTACAGGCAGGAAAAAACTGCCGCAGTTGATCAGGCAAATATTGGGGAAAAGCCGGCAGGGAGCCGAGGATTTTGTTAGGGAGCACGGGGGAAAAGAAATATTTGAGGATATGCCGGTGGAGACCCGTTACAGCCGGGCCAGGCCGGTGGTGAAAATTCAAGAGGGCTGTGACGAATTCTGCACTTACTGCATTGTAGCCAGGGCCCGGGGCAAACCTAGGAGTATGAGCCCGGATAGAATCTTGAAGCAAGTACGGCACTTTGTTGACCTGGGACACCGGGAAATCATTTTAGCCGGAAACCATTTGGGTATATACGGAAAAGACATCCCCGGTTGGAATCTGGTGAAAATAATCAAGGTATTGGATAAACTCCCGGGCCGTTTTAGGGTACGGCTTAATTATATAGAACCAATGGACATAAATGAGAACTTCTTGGAAACAATAGCTCAAAGCAAACGGGTATGCCATCATTTATATCTTCCACTGCAAAGCGGTTCAAATAAAGTGCTTAAGAGAATGGGCAGGAGATATGCAAGGGAAGATTTCTGCGCTGTGGTAAAAAAGGCACAGGAGCTAATGCCGGATTTATCGGTATATACGGACATTATCGTGGGTTTTCCCGGAGAGACAGAAATTGACCACCAGGCTACAGTGGATATAGTTGAAAACCTTCGGCTCAGCCGCCTGCATATTTTTCCTTATTCCCCCAGACCCGGTACGCCTGCTGTAGAGTTTAAAGAAACCGTGCGCCCTGATATTAAAAAACAAAGATTAGAAGAACTGTGGGCACTGGATACCAAGCTGGCCCGTAATTTTTATGCTCAGATGCAGGGTAGATCATTAGACGTATTGATTGAGCGCCTGGTTAGTGTGGGCGGACAAGTTGAGGGAGAAGGTCTATCCGGTAACAATGTGCGGGTAACCATTCCTCTTCAAGATGATAGTTTAGTGGGAGAAATAGTGCAGGTAAAGGTATGCGGCGGGTATGACCACCGGGGTGTTGCAGGAAAAATGGAAAGGTAGTCCTTAAAAGTCGACAAAATTTTTTCAAGTAGTGATCAAGTTATTGTTTAAAGCACACCACCAGTGTTAAAATAAGAAAAAGATAATGAAATGCAGGAGGAAATAAATTGACCATTGATAACCAGCTGCACATTTTTGTCACAGTTGCAGAAAAAAAAACTTTTCCCGGGCGGCTGAGGCACTAAACCTGTCTCAACCGGCTATTAGCCAACATATTCACAGCCTGGAAGCTTATTACGGGGCAAAGTTATTTGAACGTTCAAGTAAACGTGTAGAATTAACCCAGGCCGGTTCAACATTGTATAAATATGCCAGAGAAATAATGGAAATGCATGGTGTGGCCAAGCGCGCGGTGGCAGACTTAGTGGAACTAGTGACCGGAAAGCTAACCATAGGGGCGAGCCTGACCATTGGCGAATATATATTGCCTCACCTATTGGCTGCCTTTTCCAGAAAGTATTCCGAAGTAAAGCTTTCAGTAGTTATAGGTAACACCGAGGAAATGCATGAACAAACCCTTGATGGAAGCATTGATATAGGGTTAGTTGAGGGTGAGTTAGAGGACCCTCACCTGGAAATCACTGAATTTTTGCAGGACGAGCTTGTTTTTGTGGTGCCCAGGCAGCATCCCATGGCCAAAAGGAATATGGTGGACGAAAAAGAACTTGCCGAAAACACATTTATTCTACGTGAAGAGGGATCGGGCACCAGGCTGGCTATGGAAAAAGCTTTGCAAAAGTTATCTTTTACCCCCTCAAGGCAAATCGTTTTGGGCAGCACTCAGGCCATCAAAGAGGCGGTGGAAGCCGGTTTGGGTATCAGCTGTATGTCAAAATGGACTCTGCGGAAAGAACTGCAACTTAGTAGTTTAAAGCCTTTACGGGTAAAAGGGTGTAATGTCACCAGGGGATTTTATTTGATTAGGAACAAGGGTAAATTTGAATCCAAGGCCTGTGCGGAATTTGAGAGATTTATTCTTGCTGATGATATAATGCAGCATTTAAGATGATAGTTGGCAATATGCCCTTAACAGCAAAAAGGGGACTCTTTTTTTGAATTTAAAAAAGGTGCCTGTCCCCTTTTTGCTTTTTTTGTTGATTTTAGATACATTATATTATAATATACAAATATAAATTATATAGATATCAACTTGGTTAGGGGTTGTGTATTGTGGAAATAAAGAAATTTGAACACCAAGCTGAACTTTTGAAGGCGCTGGCACATCCTACACGCCTATGTATAGTAAATGGTCTGCTAGATCGGGAGCAATGTAATGTCACCACCATCCGCGAGTGTATGCATCTGCCCCAATCTACTGTATCACAGCAGCTGTCTGTGTTAAGGTCAAAGGGAATAGTAAAGGGGGAACGTAAGGGTTTGGAAGTCTGCTATAAAGTAGTTGACGAAAGGGTCAAGGAAATTGTTAAGCTTCTAAATAAATATGATCAGCAAGGATAGCAGCGTTAGTCTTATATGAAGTTAGTATCCAGGGAGGGGGAGTCAGACAGATGAAAATAGTAGCGTTGATGGGAAGTCCCCGGGAGGGAAGCAATACCGACACAATAATGGATAAGGTTTTAGAGGGTGCGCGGGAAGCCGGCGCGGAAACTAAAAAATTTAAAGTTTGGGACCTAAACATTTCTCCTTGCCAGGGGTGTATGTCCTGCCGGGAGACCGGAATTTGTAAGCACTATGATGATGATCTAGCAAACTTAGTGACAGAACTGGGTGAGGCTGATGGTTTGGTGCTGGGTGCCCCGGTTTGGGGCGGGTTTGTTCCCGGACAATTTAAGATGCTTTTTGACCGCTTAGTGGGAGCGGTAATGAGCATTCAGCCATCGGCTGAAGGTGTTCAGGTTATAAGTCGCTTACCCTGGAAGAAGCGTAATGGCATTAGTATAGCAGCATGTGCATCTCCGGCTAAAGAAATGACTGAGGCTAATATTATTTTTTTAAACCACTTTCTACAGTTGCACGGTAACGGTGGAGATATAAGAGAAATAAGGGCACCGGGGCTTGGTGAATACGGACAGGTCAGGATGGATTCCGATGACTTGGAAAAAAGACTGGAGGCCATGGGTATGGAGAATCCCGGTATGATGGCTGTCCAGTCAGAAAAAATAAACCAGGACTTTTTACACAGTGCATATGAGGTGGGAGAGAAAATGGTTAAGGAATTTTAAAAAGCGCCGTTAAGGCGCTTTTTACTTTCATCCAACTATTTCCATGCCTTTTTGGCATCCCTCGACAATATATTTTAACAAAAGTTAGGTCAGGGAGGAAAAGTTGTGAATAAGCGTTTTCCCTTTATTTTTCCGTCTTCGGGAAACCTGTTTTGGGAAGGGGTAAGGCTTTTTTTTGTTAATTATGTTTGGTTGTTGATACTGGTGTTACTACTGTGTATTGTCACCTATGCCGATAAAGTGGGAGCGCAGCAGCTAAAAGGCGTCTACCAAATGCTGTTGGCCGTACTTTTGTGTGGTTTCAGCATAGCATATTGTTTATATTGGTACAGTTTTGGTTTTAGGTTTTTCGCAAATAGCAATTCTTCTTTTAGCCGCGGTGTGTTTTTTGCGGCCAGGGGAATTATTTTAAACGCCTTGTTGGTGGTACTAATCGAAGGCTTAGGTTTTTCCAGTACCGAGATACAAAGCTATAATATAAATGTGCTTTTAGTACAATTAATGTTAATCCTATCAGTTTTTCTGATGCCAATTCTATGCGGGCTTGGATCTTTGTCGGCCGGAGACAATGGGAGGGAACTAAACGATGGAACTTCTGAGGGGCTGTATGTGTCTCATGAGTAGGAATAATAATGGAAAAGGAAGCGACATGTCGCTTCCTTTTCCATTATGAGGACAAGTTAGTTAGAGAAAAAATTTAATATTACAAAATAGGCTGTCTATTGGAGTAATTGCTCTTATTTGAGTGCTAAACGCCCCCTATGGTATAAAGTGGTTATTGTCTGTTGGTCATTTATAAGTTAAAATTTGCCAATAGTACCTGGTCCTAAAAATAAAGGAGGTGAGTCAATGTGAACATTTCCATGCGTTTATCTTCAGGAGCAATCTTAAATAGAAAGTGGTTAAATGAACTTTTTCCGGTTATAGTTAGTGTGTTAGTTGTTATTTGGGGAATTATACTATCATTTTATTTACATGAGACTGAGAAATTAGCGCAAGGCATAAATGTTAAAACTAGTCAGACTGTCGTAACCAGGGCGCAGGTAAATGAAGATTGGGGCAAACTGGCCGAATATGAACCACTGGTTAAGGAATTCGCAGTCCGTTACGGAGTTGAGCCGGCGTTAGTTCGCGCTGTTATGTGGCATGAATCGGAGGGAAATGCCAGGCTGGTAAGCAGGGCCGGCGCTTTAGGTTTAATGCAGTGTATGCCCGATAAATTCGGGCCGGGTGAAGACCCTTTTAGCCCGCGTGTGAATATCAAAAAAGGTACAAAGTATTTGGGGCTTATGATGGACAAGTTTGGGTCGGTTCCACTGGCAGTGGCGGCGTATAATGCCGGTCCGGGTGCGGTGCTTAAATACGGTGGCATTCCCCCGTATCCGGAAACACAGGCCTATGTACCTAGGGTGGTTAACACCTACAAGGAGTACGCACAAAGGATATAGGTTGGTTGGAAGGTTAGTAAGGTTGACAGTTGGAAAGTTGGTTAGTCGGAAAGGCTGATTTATAGAAAAAAGCCCGCAAAGCGGGATCAGGCTTATGACAAACCTGTCTTTTAAGCATAGCGAGATTCACCGCATGAGCGGGCGCAAAAGACAGGTTATCCACACAGCTTTATCAAAAACAGCCCGCAATGCGGGCTGTTTTTGATAAAGGGCTTAATATTATTTTAAAAACACGTTCCGCCGATGAACTCTCTAATGATAGAATTAGCCGGAATATCACAAGTATCAATGGTAGTGAAATAACTGAGAAACTTTCTCAGGCGGCGAGCTTCTGAATGTTCATGGCAATCCTGGCTTATCTGCGATAAAAGCGGCTCGGCATATTGTTTTAACACTGCCAGTTCATAAACAAGTGCAGAGTTAAACATAATATCGGCCTCTTCCTGGAACGGGAAGATATGTTCTTCTTCCCCTCGTCGTACCGACGGCCAACGGGAGATTGTGTCGCGGGCAGAATAACCGCGGAAGTTACTGTCCCTGACTATACGCCTTAAAATGCGCAGGTCGGTGGTGGGAATACGGTTATGCTTATCAAGGTTTAACTGGGTAAGGGCGCTTACATAAATCTTAAATTTAAGGCCCTTTGGTATGGAACTGGTAAGTATATCATTTAAACCGTGTATTCCTTCAACGATAATTAAGTCGGAAGATTGTAATTTGAGCGTGTTCGCGCTGCATTCGCGCTCACCTGTATGGAAATTGTAACAGGGCACTTGTACTTCTTCACCTTGGATAAGCTGGATTAGATGTTCATTGAACAAGGCATAATCAAGGGCGCCCAGGCATTCAAAATCATAATTTCCACTTTCATCCAAAGGGGTGTCGCACCGGTTAACGAAGTAGTCATCCAGGGAGATTGCCACCGGCCTAATGCCGTTAACTTTAAGTTGAATAGATAGCCTTTGGGCAAAAGTGGTTTTTCCTGAAGATGAGGGACCGGCAATAAGCACAATACGGATGCGGTCAATGTTTTCTGTAATCAGATCTGCAATTTGGCTGATTTTCTTTTCATGAAATGCTTCTGCTACCCTGACCAGGTTGCCTGCCTTACCAGCAACAATTTGGTCGTTAAGAGATACCACATCCCGTACGCCTAGTATCTCTCCCCATTTGTCCGCTTCGTAATAAATATTGGCAAGCTTACCCTGTTCTTTGTATTCAGGAATGACGGTCGGGTTATCTTTTACGGGCAGTTCAAGGATGAAACCCGGCAGGTAATACTGGAGGCGGAAGTTTTTTAAGTAACCGGTTGATGGAACCATATTGCCGTATGAATAGTCGTGAAACCACCCGCAGGTATGAACATCCATTGTTGCTGACTGCCTGTATTTTAAAAGACCTATTTTATCCAGTTCACCTGTATCTTTAAACAATTGCTCAACTTCTTCTTTTTTTAGACGCCGGTGGATAACCGGTTCATCTGTTTCTACAATCTCATGCATTTTTCTTTCTATCGCCTGAATGTCGGTATCCTTAACGGCACGCTGAAAATCTATCTCACCGTATACACCGTTACCTAATGTGTGTTTCACAGTAACAGAACTCCCGGGAAGCACTTCGCAGGTGGCCCTGATCAAAACCATAACCAGGCTGCGCCGGTATACGCGCATGCCGTCGCTGGTGCTTAAATCGACAAACTGCAGGTTGCAATCCTGCTCCAGGGGGGTGCGCAAGTCTTTGACTGCGTTATTGATTCTTGCTGCAACCACAGGCCATTTAAATTCAATCTCTCCGGTAAGCTCCATAGCTTGAGTTCCCCGGGGAACTTCTTTTGCCAGGCCGGAAGGTAAGATGGTTACTTTTATAGTATTGTTACTAGTCAAGAGTATTCACTCCCTAATGTGTTGAAAAGACGATCATATATAATATTCAATATTATCTGGTGGTGTTCCTGCAGGCCAAAGGTTAATGACGATGCTGAAAAAACAGGTTTGCCACGTAATCAAAATGTAAATTATAGTGAAGAGGTGATATGGAATTATGGAATTTAAACAGGCCATTGAGGAGAGAAGGAGTATCAGAAAATTTAAATCTGACCCGGTTCCCGAAAATTACATCACGGAGCTGTTGGAAGCGGCGCGCTTTGCTCCGTCCGGTACAAATCTACAACCCTGGCGGTTTGTGGTAGTAACCGGACAGGAGATGAGGGAAAAGGTAGGGAGCTGTACACCGCTTAAATTTGTGGGGCGTGCCCCGTTGATCATGGTTTGCTGCGTTAACGCCGGTGCCATGAAAACAACCGGCAGCCGGGTGGCGGAGCTCAACGAAGCCGGTGCATTTACCGGTACAGACCTGGAAAACATGCCCCCGGGAGAGTACAAAAAGTTTCGGCGGGCCATGGACAGTGACGCTGCCGTACAGGCATATTTAACTATGAATACAGCCATCAGCATTGAACACATAGTGCTGCGTGCTGCTGACTTGGGCCTGGGTAGCTGTTGGGTAATGATGTTTAGCCGCGATAAAGTGAAAGAAGTTTTAGAATTGCCTGAAGAGATTAATCCTATAGTGCTGCTGCCCATCGGTTATCCTGATCAGAATCCAGAAGCGCGTCCACGGCTGCCTTTGGAGGATATTGTTGTAAAAAGAGTATAAACCACAACAAGGAAAAAGGGGGACTGTCCCCCTTTTTTTTGTGTGAAGATTCATCCCCAAGCATACAAAGTATGCATATATTGGAAGAGTATAAAAGCATCAGGAGGGGGTGAAGGCGTGGCTCAATATCAATTTAGAAAGATGTTGTTGGATAGTTCCGCCAGCGGGAGGCCGGGGGAGAAAATTATACCAAAAGCTTTAGTGATCCACTGGACGGCCAATACCAACACAGGTGCAGATGCAGTGGCTAACCGCAATTACTTTAATAGTACAGAAATGGCAGTAAGCGCTCACTATATTGTGGACGATCACCAGATTGTTCAGTGCCTGCCTGAGGAGGAAATGGCTTATCATGTGGGGGCAGATCAGTATAAACCAAGGGCATTAAGGCTATTGTCAACCTACCCAAATGACTGCACAATTGGAATTGAAATGTGCGTAAATAAAGATGGTATTTTCTCAAAGACTTACCGGAATACCATAGCTTTGGCTTCCGATATCCTTAGGCGTTACGGCTGGGGTGCAGGTAATCTGTGGAGGCACTATGATATTACGGGAAAAATGGGCCCCAGGTTCTTTGTCGATGATGACAGTGCTAAGCATTACGGGTTTGAGTCTGCGGCAGCCGGATGGGAAAAATTTAAAAAGGATGTTTCGCAAGGGGGAGCAGATGTGGGGCAATTTATTGATATGGAGGGACACTGGGCAAAAGAGGCAGTGGAAAGGGCGCATGAACTGGGGCTGGTGAGCGGAAAAAGTGAAAATAAATTTGCCCCTGATGAAAAGTGTACACGTGCCGAGGCGGTTGTTATGATTATGAGGTTATATGATTTATTAAAAAAAGGATAAGCTCGCGGATAAATCCCAGGGGGAGGTAGCAGGATGAATATCCTGGTTTGCGGTGGTGCCGGATATATCGGCAGTCACACGGTGAGACGCTTAATCAAGGAAGGTTATGAAGTGTTGGTATTAGATAATTTGTGTAACGGACACATGTCGGCAATCGCAGGAATTCCTTTTGTTAACGCCGATTTATGTGATCAGTCGGCACTTAAGCAGGTCTTTCATGATCACAAAATTGATGCGGTTATCCATTTTGCTGCGTATGCACTGGTAGGGGAATCCATGGGCCAACCGGATATATATTACCGCAATAATGTTGTTGGAACTCTTAACCTCCTTGAATCAATGCTGAGTACCGGCGTTAAACATATGGTTTTTTCGTCAACGGCGGCCGTTTACGGTGATCCGTTGCAATTACCTATTTCCGAAGATCACCGGACTGTCCCTACTAATGCCTACGGTGCCACCAAGTTAGCAGTAGAAGAGATGCTAAGGTGGTTTGGGCAGGCATTTGGTCTAAAATACACTTCTTTGCGTTTTTTTAATGCTGCCGGGGCAGACCCTGCAGGTGACATCGGTGAAGATCATGACCCGGAAACCCATTTGATCCCTGTAGTGATAAAGGCTGCCTTGGGACTCATACCACACGTAAAGATTTTAGGCACAGACTATCTGACCCGTGACGGTACTTGTATTCGAGACTATATTCATGTACTTGATTTGGCTGATGCTCATGTTTTAGCTTTAAAAATGCTTCTTGGCGAAGGCCGGTCTGCTGTTTATAACCTTGGCAGTGGGGAGGGTTATTCGGTAAGAGAAGTAATTAAAACGGCAGAGGAGGTTACCGGAAGAATGGTAAGGACAATTGAAGGAGATCGCAGGATGGGTGATCCCGCTGTTCTGGTTGCCTCGGCGGAAAAAGCAGAGCGGGAATTGGGTTGGAAGCCTGAATGCAGCCGGCTTGAAACTCTAATTTACACTGCCTGGGAATGGCACAGAGAAAATCCTGGCGGATATTGAAACAGTGTTAAAGTAAAAAACGCCAATATATAACTTTTATATACAATACTTGGTAACACTCTTTTCCTCAAAAGAATATGATGAAAAGGATTAAATAAACAGTCCTGGTGAGAGTGTATGGGGGTATTGAAAATGTATCACAATGGTTATGAAATAAAACAAAAAATTCTTTCACACACTGCGGACGTTGCTATTTTAGGTCTTGGTTATGTTGGTCTGCCTATAGCCGTAGAGGTAGCGAGACAGGGTTTTAGGGTAACGGGTATTGATGTGGACGCTAGTAAAGTGGCCATGATAAATAAAAAGTTAAGTTATATTCCAGATGTCCTGGGGGCTGATTTGCGAGAGGTAGTAAAAAACAAGAAATTTCTCGCGACAGAAGATACTTCGGTATTGTCATCATGCGATGTTATTATCATTTGCGTTCCCACACCGTTAACCAAAACACAAGAGCCTGATTTATCTTTTGTAATCAATGCTGTAAAGCACTGTGCTTCTCATTTGCGCCGTGGGCAACTAATTACTCTTGAAAGTACTACCTATCCCGGGGCCACCGCCGGGGAGATTCTTAACTTATTACAAAAAAACTCAGACCTTCAGGTGGGGGATGACTTCTTTCTTGCCTTCTCTCCCGAAAGGGTTGACCCAGGAAATGTTACATATAACACAAAGAATATAACTAAGGTTGTAGGTGGAATTACGTCTCAATGTACAGAGCTGGCTAGTTTATTTTATAAGGAAATAGTTGATTACACTATTATGGTTTCCTCCCCTACCGCAGCAGAAATGACCAAGGTGTTTGAAAATGTATATCGGTCTGTTAACATTGCCCTGGTAAATGAGTTGATGTTTATATGTGATCAGATGGGGCTTGACGTTTGGGAAATAATTGACGCGGCAGGGACCAAACCATTTGGCATCCAAACTTTTTATCCGGGACCGGGGGTAGGGGGGCACTGTATTCCCATCGACCCTCATTTTTTGAGTTGGAAAGCAAAGGAATTTGGTTACAGTACAAGGTTAATTGAAATCGCGGCACAGATCAATATTGAAGCCGTGGAGTATGTGGTAAGAAAGCTGGAAAGGATGCTCGGAGAGAAAAACCAGAGTCTAAGGGGTGCAAAGATACTTTTAATGGGAGTAGCTTATAAGCGTGACATCGGCGACTGCCGTGAATCTCCAGCCATCAATATTATGTCCAGGATCATTTCCCTGGGTGCCGATGTCTTATATTTTGATCCATATGTACCGGAAGTGAGATTGTCTTCGGATCTATCGGTTAGCTGCTGCACCTTAACTTCCAGAGTGCTTTCCAGTGTTGATTGTGTGTTAGTCACAACGGATCATTCTTGTATTAATTATCAGTGGATAGTAGATCAAGCCCAGGTAGTTATAGATACCCGTAATGTAACAAGGAGCCTACAGAAAGGGCAGGAAAAGGTGATTCTAATATAAAGTGTAAGCATAGGCAGCATCTTCTTGGAAGATGCTGTTTTTTATACTTTACCAACAATCACAAAAAAACTCACCCTGAATAGATTAGTAGGTAGTGAATATGGATCAAAAAGTTAGGCGGGTGGAAAGGTTGAAAAGAATTTTTAATAAACTGGCATTATGTTTATTGTTAGTGGGTTTTGTAATTACATCTGTTTTATACCTGGGCTATGCTCAAAATAATGGCCAACATTCATCTGCAAATATAACAAAACTAGATAGTAAAGAAACTGAATCACTACAGCCAACCACTAAGCCTACTATTGACGCCGAGTCATCAACTAACCTTAATAAATCCATGAATATACTAATGGTGGGTTTAGATAAACATGGTTCCCCTGATGGACCTGCACGCCCCGGTCCTTACCGGGCTGATGTGATTTTACTGTTGCGAGTGAACCCTGACAGACAACAGGTAGAGTGTTTATCCATACCCCGTGATACCAGAGCCCAGGTACCGGGGCACAATATGACTAAGATTGCCCATGCTCATGTTTACGGTGGTATGCCCCTTACCATTGAGTCGGTTGAAAAATTACTCGGAATAAAAATGGATCACTTTCTAAGGCTTGATTACACTGTCTTTGCCCGTATAGTTGATATTTTAGGGGGTATTGAGATTGAAGTGCCTCAGGAAATGGAAGGCAAATACTATCACTTTGCCAAGGGTAAACAAACAATGACCAGTCAGCAAGCCTACTATTATATACTTGACCGCAACTGCCCCACTGGAGATATAGGGAGAATTGAAAGGCAGCAGCAATTTTTACGCGCACTGCTGCAAAAGGTGCGGCAGCAGGTAGGGCCGCTGGACTTAGCCAGTATATATATGGAACTTCGCAGGCATTCCAACACTTCTTTATCACTTGGTGACATTATCAAGCTGGGCTTATTGGCCAGAAAAGTAGACCTGGGGGATTTGCAGTTACAAACACTGGCTGGAACACCCAAATACATTGAAGGAATTAGTTACTGGATTCCAGATTCTAGTGCAATTAAGCAAATACAGGAACAATTTGCTGTAACGCATTAACAAGATCTTATATAGGAGATGAGAATATGGAGAGATATATTGACGATAACGCTTCACTGGGGCAGGGAGTAAAAGTAGGAAGATTTTCTATAATTGAATCAGATGTAAAAGTTGGCAACGGTGTTTGTATAGGGGACAATGTGAAAATATTTAAGGGGACCCGGATTGGCAGCGGAGTTACCATAGGAGACGGTGCAGTGGTCGGTAAAAAACCAGTTTTCGCCGTGACCAGCACGGTAAAAAACAGGCCGCTAAATGCTGTTTCCATTGCTGATAACAGCATTATCGGTACAATGGCTATAATATACGCGGGCTGCGAGCTGGGGCAGGAATGTTTTATGGGGGACAGAGCGCTGGTCAGGGAAAATTGCCTGATAGGAGAACGAACCATGATAGGGACGGGGGTTATTGTTGAAAATGAGGCTGCGATAGGTAAAAACTGTAAAGTTCAAAGTGGTGCTTACATAACAGCTCATACTGTACTTGAGGATAATGTATTCATTGCTCCCATGGTGATTACTACTAACGACAATTATATGGGGCGTACCGAAGCACGCCTAGCTGCTAAACAAGGCCCTATAATCAAATACGCTGCCCGGGTGGGAGGAGGAGCACTTTTGTTACCGGGGATAACTGTGGCAGAAGAGACATTTGTAGCAGCCGGTGCCGTTGTTACTAAAAATACAGAGCAGGGGAAAGTTTATATGGGCGTACCCAGCCGGGTTAAAAGAGCGGTACCGCAAAAAGAATTTATCAAGCAGGAGGATTAAGATGGCCATTCCACTTATAGATATAAAGGTTCAATATAAGGAACTCAGAGAGGAAATAATGCAAGCCATCCAGGATGTGCTTGCGGGTGGAGAGTACATTCTGGGCTCCAATGTGACAGCACTGGAGGCAGAAATAGCTGGATATTGCGGGACAAGTTACGGAATCGGGGTAGCCAGTGGAACTGATGCCCTGATTCTTTCATTATTGGCAGCCGGTATTGGTGCCGGTGACGAAGTAATTACCACCCCTTTTTCATTTTTTGCCACAGCGGGAGCAATTGCCAGGGTAGGTGCAAAACCTGTATTTGTCGATATAGAACCGGATACCTTCAATATTAGTCCGCAACATATATGTAATAAAATCACCCCTCGAACCAAGGCTATAGTACCTGTTCATATTTTTGGGCAAACGGCAAATATGGAGGTAATTAATGAACTAGCCAAACAATTTAACTTAACGGTGATAGAAGATGCCTGCCAGGCTATAGGAGCATTGTACAAAGGCCAAAAGGCCGGCTCACTGGGATCAGCGGGATGTTTTAGCTTCTTTCCTACCAAGAACCTTGGTGGATACGGTGACGGGGGTATGGTGGTTACTAATGATGGCGTACTGGCAGAAAAAATTCGTATGCTGCGGGTACACGGCAGCACAAAAAAATATTACCACCGGGTAATCGGTTATAACAGCCGCCTGGATGAAATACAGGCGGCGATAATTCGTGTTAAATTAAGACACTTAGATAAATGGAATCAAGAACGAAGGAGATTGTCTGCGCAATACGCAAAATTATGTGACGACCTTACATTTGAAGGATTTACATTGAGGCTGCCCAAGGAGGAATCAATTAATCATCATGTCTATCATTTGTATACAGTAAGGTGTTCCCATCGAGACAAAATTTTAAAGGAACTTACTCGTAATAATATAGCGGCAGGTGTTTATTATCCTCTGCCTTTGCATTTACAAGAAGCTTTTAATTATTTGGGGTATAGGAAGGGAGATTTGCCGGAGGCGGAACTGGCCTCTCGTGAAGTGCTGTCTCTGCCGCTTTATGCCGGGTTAGATGATAGCATAGTGAAACGTGTAGTGGATGTGCTTAAATCCTAAATATAAAAGAACCAAGGGACGGGGGTGGGTAAAAAATGATAAAAAGGGTATTGATACTGGCACCCCATACAGACGACGGCGAATTTGGGTGTGGGGGTGCCATAAGCAAGTTCCTGGCTAAGGGGACAGATGTTTTCTATGTTGCTTTTTCCACGGCGGAAAAATCAGTGCCGGAAGGATTTCCTAAAGATATTCTAAAAAAAGAAGTAACTTTGGCAACGTCTAAGCTTGGTATTTCACCGTCGAATTTGCTGCTTTACGACTTTACCGTACGGGAATTGCCGGCTTACCGCCAACATATATTAGAGATAATGGTAGAGCTCAAAAAGGATTTAAAACCGGATTTAGTCTTTCTTCCATCCCTGGGAGATCTCCATCAGGATCATCAAACGGTGGCCATGGAGGGAGTTCGGGCTTTTAGAAATGCTACTTTACTGGGATATGAAGAGCCCTGGAATAACCTGGCTTTTTCTACTAGTTGTTTTATAGCTTTAGACGAGATCAATATTAAGGATAAATTAGCAGCCCTGGCCTGTTACGAGTCACAAGCCAGACGCCCCTATGCCAACGAGGAATTTATACGTTCTCTGGCTACAACGCGGGGGACCCAAATTGGGGTGCCTTATGCTGAAGCTTTTGAAACAATAAGGTTATTTATTGATTAGTTGCCTTAAAAACAATAAAGTTAGGTGATCTGATGTCAAAAATATTTATTATGTCTTCGGTTCACTTTTGGTATGACAACCGTATTTTTTACCGGCAGGCTCGTTCTCTTGTCCGTCAATACCAGGTGGAGATACATGCTTTAGGACTGTCCGGTGTTAAAAATGTGGAAGGTATAACTGTAGTAGGTTTACCCAAAGGTCGGCGTACAGGCCGGCCTTTACTATGGTTGCGTTTGTTATGGCGGGGACTTCGCTCTCGTGCTGAATTTGTTCATTTTCATGACCCTGAATTGATTTTCATAGGATTAATCATTAAGTACATTACTAATAAGCAGGTAATATATGATGTTCACGAGGATTATAGCCTAACTCTGAGGCACAAGCAGTGGTTGCCCGCCCGGTTTCGGCTACCGATAGCGAGAATATTTGGGTGGATGGAAAAGTTCATGGCGGGAAGATTGGACGCGGTTGTAGCAGCAACACCCGCCATTGCAAAAAATTTTACTAATACTACAATCGTTTCCGTATGTAATTTCCCGCCGCCGGATGTCATTCAACCAAAGGTTATAAAAGATTATTTCCACCGGGATAGTACATTTACTGCTGCATATATAGGAGTGCTTTCTGAAGCCCGGGGGATTGTAGACCTGCTGGAGGCACTAAAATTAACCCGGGGGGTTAGGCTGGTCTTGGCCGGCCATTTTGCAGACTCTGCATTGGAACGTATAGTGTTAGAGCAAGCCGGCCGGAATGACAATTTAATCTACTTGGGAGTACTGCCCCCGGAGGAAATACCAGGTTTATTGGATTCGGTTGACGCTGGGTTGGCTTGTTTACATCCGCTCCCGAATCACTTATCCTCATTGCCTTTAAAAATGTTCGAGTATATGGCAGCGGGGTTACCAGTGTTGGTATCATCCTTCCCTTTATGGGAGGACATTGTGCTGGGTAATGGCTGTGGAGTTACCGTTCAGCCCGGGGACTGCCGGGCCATTGCCGGGGCACTGCAAAAACTTGCCGCCGCCCCTGATTTATGCCGTCGACTGGGGAAAAACGGGCGAAAAGCCTGGGCTGCACAATATAATTGGGTAAGGGAAGAAAAAAAGCTTCTAGCACTATACGGTAATCTGGGTGGAATAGGATATGAGCCTTATCAACCACATCAGGCCTCTTGTTTTCCCATATATCCCCTGAACCCCCGAACTTGCTGCCAAATAATATTGGAACAAAAAACACAACTTATTCCTCCAGTTTTAATCCATTTTGAACCACTGGTGAAAAGGGAAATTTGCCTTAAAGAAACAATTAGGTCGGGGCCGGGAATAGTGGTAATAGAAGGGTTTATTAGTAAGACTATTGTTTATAAAAGTTTAAATTGCTGCACGGATGATGCTGAAGAAGTAATAGTAGATGAATTCCCATTTCAAGGTGTAATCCAGCGGGACGACGCTAATGAAGGAGATGTCTTCGTGCCGGATGGTATGGAGGTACTTGCATTAATTTCCGGAGAGCTGAACAATTATAATAAGGATGGTACCTTAGCTTCCGAACTAAGAGAAAGATTGGTTGTTAACATCTGTGTTAAAAAACAGGTATTAATGCAAGCAGTTCATCCATAATTTATGATTTCTTTTGTTGCAGCCGCTTTTTAGGCGGTTTTTTTTCTAATACATATCATTATTATTTTTTGTTCGTTGAATTGAAAAGCAAGTGACGGCTCAGCAATTTCCGGGTTGAATGGTCCGCCGAAAGTACTCTCTTCCGCAGATAATTGAGTTAATACTGTGCTGCCTGTAACATAAAACGGATCTCCCTCATTGGCGTCCTTACGGCTCATGCTGCATTGGAAAGGGATATCATCCGTTCTTTTTTGTAGGTTGTCTTTTTTGTCGGTATATTCAATGGTTACGCGAACAAAGCCATCGATAAATACTGTGCCTGGATAACTTTTAACTTGTGTAACTTGGATTGAATCCTCTGGCAGGCATTTCACAGTGCCTCTTTGGGCCGCCGGAGCTAGGTGGATACTGTTCTCGATAAAAATTTGACAACATGTTTGCGGGTTATAAAACATTTATAAAACCTCCCTAAAAATTTTATCTAATTTTTAAGACTCGCACTTTTACAGGTGGGAGCTTATCTTCTTACCTTAGATGTTGAGATGAACCAGTTTACTTAATTTGCTGCAAGCTTTGGCAATTTTAAACTCTTATATTATATGTTTGTCATGCTCCGTTTGATTTTAAATGAAAAAGAATACGGTTTATTGGTATTCTTGCTATTAGTTAAATAATAAGAATAGAATAATTAAACTATGGGTGAGGAGTAAGGTTATGGGAATTGAAGAAATTCTGTTGGAACACAACTTGGAATTAATACCTCCGGCCAGGGTTGACTTGCAGGACCAGGTCAAGGTGGAACGGGTGGTAAATATTTGCTTTTTGAAGGTTTTAGAAAAGAAGGTATTTGTAGAGGGTTATGTGAGATTAACTGTCAATTATATGGGAGATAACGGGCTTAACCAGCAGGTAATGGATGATGTGCCCTTTTCCTTTTTACTGGAACACCTGGATGCTGTAGAGGAGAAAAGTTTTTTCGTATCAGATTCCGGCATTGCGGATATTTTAGTTGAGAAATTGCTAAATTTCAATCAAGACGGTTCATTGGCCTATAGAATTCACCAAAAATTTGTGGTGCGAGTATGTATTGAGACTAATAAGCGGCAAACATTAATCTTCCCATAGTTGCTTAATTTAGATTGAACAAGGGCGTGAAGTGTATGAGTGTAAGAACAGGCTATCCGGTGCTGCAGGAGAAAAATACCTTTTGGCCGACTTATCGGTTAATTAATGATTACAACGGCAAAATGTGGCTTTTTCTTATCGACCATAATCAATCACTTAAATGTGGTATTTCCCAGGATAATGGAAAGACATGGCTGGAAGGGGAAGAATTGAGTCCTGATGCCAAGACTCCTTTTAGTTTGGCTCTTAGTGAGGATAACCGTATTCATTTGACTTATAGAAATAGGTTTAATCCTTCGGTAGATTATGTTTGTAGAGAAGGTGGGAAATGGAGCCGGAAAACCCTGTGGGCGTACCGTGAGGGGCAGGTTGTTGCCGGAGCACCGGTGGTGATTGCCGACCGGTGGAGCAATACAGTTCACGTGATTCATGCATTGCGTGAAGTTACTACGGGAAAATGGGTGTTAAGGCACCACAGGCGTAATCATATCGACGGGTGGTTAAAGCCGCTAATTATTAATCTGCCGTTTCCCGGTAGAGCAAAAGAGTTATCAGGCTGGGAAACAGATTGGATGGCATCCGGGGTTTGTGATCAACAGGGAAATTTGCACCTGGTGTATTGTTTTTCCGGCGATGCTAGTTCAGAAATAAATTATATACGGTCTGATTTTAAAAAAACAGGGATGTGGGGGGTACCCCAAAAACTGTCGGAGACTTCCGGTGCTGCCGCCACTCCGGCGCTTTTGATAGATCCGGATGGAAACCTTCACTGTATGTGGTCTGTTCACCATGGTAAGCAGGTAGCCTTAAGCTATAAGATGAAAGGGACAACATGGTACCCCGAACTTAAATTATTAACGGGAAACATCAAGCGCATTTCGCCCTTACTTTTATGGCGTTCAGGGCTTGTTTTTGCATGCTGGCAATCTAGCAATGAGATTTATTGTTGCCCGGTTTCTTCGGCAAGGGGTAATAAAAAACTGCCCGTTTATGCAGTTGGTAATAACAACAATTTACAGGAGTCTGCTCCCAAAACAAATGCACCGATACCTGTTGCCTGGTCATCTCAAGAAGAAGACGGTTCAGTGCTTTATACCGGGTGGCTGGAGTTACCTACCGGAAAGGATAAAGCGTATTCCAATGTCAGAGTAGTTTCCGGTGAAGGAGAAAAGACTTTATTCTTACGTAATCTATGTAAGCATAGAATTGGGGTAATCTTTGGTATTTGTTTTCTGTTAGGTGCCGCCTTGGCCGGTGCGTCATTGATTAGCAATAAATTAATTGTGGTACAACAAAAACACAGAGAAGATTCATCCATAACAGCATCAGCGATAATAAAACCATCAGAAACCTATAATGTTGTGAGTGGTGTCCGTGGTGTCTTAAAAGAATTACATATCCGGGTGGGTGAGAAAGTAGAAAAAGGACAGGTTATTGCCGTTGTTGAAGACCTAGAGGCCAGAGTCTCTCTTTCTGAAATGAAGCTTTGGGTAGAACAACTTAAGCATGACTCAAAATTATTAAATGCAAATGCTGCAAGAGGGATAAATGCGCCTTACTCCGGAACTGTTACCGAGGTATTGGTTAAGACGGCGCAGCACATAGCAGAGGGTGAAACTATTGCTACACTGACCGCGGAAAAACAAATGGATGTTACAGCTATATTTAATGTTCCGGAAGGACTTAAGATTGCAGTTGGGTACCCGGCTAAAATTCAGGTTGAGCCCGGATACATTATTCCAGGAAAGGTGTTTGCTGTACAACCTACGGAAAACAAGCCGTCCGATGGTAATTCTGAATTAAGGGTATCGGTCCGCTTTGATAATGCCGGTGAGCTGGTCCCGGGATCAGAGGCCAACGTTTATGTACAGACTGCCGGACAGTGGTTAAAAGGAAGCTATCCCGGCGTAATGATACCTTGCCAGGTAGCAGTGGTGTCGGAGATGTCCGGTGTAATTGAAAAAGTGTGTGTAAGTGAAGGGGCATCGGTTGTCAGCGGAGATGAAATTTATTTATTTGTGCCGGACTCAGATTGGTTACAAATAAAAGAAGAAAATAAAAAGTTGGAACAGGCCGTGCGTCCGAGAAATGGCGTGTCATATAGTGGGTGCGAATCCCACCCAGCAAG
>JADQBQ010000035.1 GCA_016278505.1 Clostridiales bacterium | reverse complement strand
CCCTGCTTGTATTTATGGATTTTGCTGTTTGCGAGGGGTTTTTGCAGTGGAATCATTTTTTAACTGTAAATTCTTCGGAAACAAGCTATATTTGGCTTTAAAACCACTATTCTCAGCCGTATTGTGTGTTTTGTTTACCGGTAACTATTCCTCAAAAACACTTAAATTCCTGCACAGCTAAAGACATTAGGGGTGCAATAAGGGAGCAAGCAAGAACCGTCCCTACTTGCGGATGAAACGAAAAAAAACGCCCAAAAGGGGCGTTTAGTCTATATCTGTGGAAACAGGAGGCGAGAAGTGAAACACTTTGATCACTAATATTGAAACCTAAACATATTATAGTAATTTAACAGTACCATTGCTGTCAGTTAAGCGACAAAATTCAAAAAATTTAAAAATAAATAAATCTGCGTAGATTACTTTTTCTTACCACAACAAAAAAATTAACTTCGCAGGGAAACCCGAAATTATTGTCGAAACATTGTACCAGTATGAGGGAGCATAAGGAGGTTTTCCCATGCATGGGATTAAGCCGGGACAACGATTATCTTTTAGCACTGATTCTGAATTCCATTCAGACGTTTACGAAGCTGAAATAAAAGCGGTACGTCCTGATCGTTGGGATATTCACCTTACTTTTTACCGGGGTTATGTACTACTTTTACCGGTAGGTACAACAATACTCTGGCTATCTCCCGGCTTTAAAAATATGCAATCCCGGGTTATTTCCCGTGATACTTCGAAGAAGGTTTGGAGCGTAACTTTGCCCGCATCCGGGAAGTCCAATTCAGACCGGACGCGAGTGCTGGCAGTAGGCAGTGGCAAAGGAGGAGTGGGGAAAACAACTTTTTCCATTAATCTGAGCCTAGCTTTAAACCAAATTCATGGGCAAGTCATTCTTTTGGACGCTGATATCGGAATGGCTAACATAGAAGTGCTTCTTGGTATGCAGAGCTCCTATAACCTGAGCCATGTAATTCAGGGAGAATGTACTTTACCGGAAATACTGCAAAAGGGGCCTGGTGGAATTCGTATTTTGCCGGGCTCTAGCGGCATAGCTTCTTTGACTCAATTGGATGCCATTAAGTTTAATAGAATTATCGCCGGTTTCTCGCAACTGGAAGAGAGCTGCAGTGTATTAATCCTGGATACGGGGGCCGGAATTTCTGAACCGGTTCTGAAATTTCTGGAGGCCGCCGACGATTTCCTGCTTCTTACCACACCCGAACCCCATGCCATGATGGACGCTTACACCCTTACAAAAGTACTGGTCGGGAGAAATCCCGGGATCAATATTAATTTGATAGTGAACCGCTGTGAGTCAGAGGCCGAGGCGCGCCAGTGCAGCAACGGACTAATTAATGCCGCCGAGCAATTCCTGGGTATTCGGCCCGTATTGATTGGATGGATGCTATATGATCAACGTGTTATCCGCTCTATCAAGCAAAAGACTCCGGTCCTTCTGGCTCAACCCAAGATTTTATTCTCCAGGCAAGTTTTAGACATAGCCCACAAAATAGTAGGAACAGGCAACACTAAAAAACCGCCGTCCGGGTTAAAGGCATTTTGGAATCGAATTAGAGATGGACTGTCTTGAAGAACAGAGTCGTGGTGCAACACGGCTACTGTCTTTTTATTTTGAGATGCTTTATCTTTGCTTCCAATAATGTTTAATAAAATCGTCCCGTCCTGAGCCGCTGCGGTAGAGATCATAATGCAACTGGTTCTTTTGGTGGTAATTTTGGTGTGCTTCCTCTGCTGGATAAAAATTTTTTGCCGGAAGAATATCCGTCACTATAGGCCGCCTAAACCGGCTGCTCTCCTCAAGTGCTTTCTTTGATGCCTCCGCTTTCTGTTTTTGGCTTTCAGAATGATAAAAAATAGCTGTGCGGTAAGAGGCACCCCTATCTTGAAATTGACCACCTTCATCAGTAGGGTCAATTTGCCGCCAGTATACCTCTAAAAGTCTATCATAAGGGCAAATTGAAGGTTTGAATGTTATTTGTATAGCTTCATAATGACCTGTTGTGCCGGAACATACCTCCTCGTAAGTAGGGTTTTCTTTATATCCACCGGTATAGCCGGATATCACTTTGTCTACCCCAGGTATATTGGAAAACGGTGCTATCATGCACCAGAAACACCCTCCCGCAAATGTTGCCAAATCAGTATCATGACCATTTATACTTTTCATAAATCCACCTACATTTCTTTTTAATTTTTTCTCTGTACTTTAAGTATAAGGCTAAGTACGTATACGTTTCATAATTTCCCATAATTACTTGATAATTATCCCATAATAAAAGCATATATTCTTACTTATGGTAAAAATTCAGGATGAGGTGGTAAGATGAAGTTTCGAAGATTAGTGTTGGTTGTGGTAGTTGCACTTATTTCTATTGCAGTTGCTGGCTGCAGCAGTGAGACGAAGGCTCCGCAACATGATGTTGTAGCGGCTATGGCAGAGAATGAAAAAGTAGTAATGCCGCAAGAACAACCAAGTTTAATGGGCAAGGTTAATGATATTGTGGGCAATGAAGTAACTGTATTTAAAGGGGAAGTTACTCAGGCTGAGGGGATATCAAAAGCAGAACCTGCAACTGAAGAGTCACAAGAAAAGATCAACGCTGTACGCGAAAAAATCGCCAGCAACACAATAACTCCTGAACAAGCAAGAGAAGATTTTAAAAACCTTGGCATTCAGGTAAACCCAGCCCAAAACCGGCTGGAATTCACCGAGGAAACCGAGACTTTTATTATACCGGTTGGTACTCCTATCGTAACAATACAAAGGGGGACCAATGAAGCCAATCAAGTTGAGCTCGCAGATATTAAAAAGGATACAATCTTACGAATTTGGAAAAAAGGCGATGTAGTGGAATTTGTGCAACTGATGGGTGGTACCGGTGGCGGATTCGGCAATAGAGAAGGCATGGGCGATAACGGTGAACGAACCGGGGGCGGTTATGGTATGGGACCAATAGGTGGCATGGGTGGTAATAGACGTCCATGATTGAGAATCCAAAGTGTGTAATAGATGCGCGCAATATTGTCAAAATTTATCAAAATGGTTGCGAGGAGCTAAAAGTCCTCGATGATATAAGTCTACAAGTGCTGAAAAATGATTTCTCTGTTATTCTGGGGCCGTCCGGATCAGGCAAATCTACACTGATGAACATACTTGGTTGTTTGGATTTACCAACTTCAGGGCAATATTTTTTAGATAATACAGATATTCTTAACGCAAAAGAAAACCAATTGGCCGCAATCCGAAATCAGAAAATCGGTTTTGTATTTCAAAAGTTTAATTTGATGCCGAGATTGACTGCCTTGCAAAATGTAATGCTACCCTTACTTTATCGCGGGGTTAATGAGGAAGAAGCTATTGAGAAAGCTAAGGAAAAACTGGATTTGTTAGGTTTGGCAGACAGGCTAAGTCATCGTCCTCCTGAACTTTCAGGAGGGCAGCAGCAAAGGGTTGCCATTGCCAGGGCAATAGTTGGTAATCCCCATTTGCTTTTGGCAGACGAGCCCACCGGAAACCTGGACAGTAAATCAAGTGCCGGTGCGATGGAAATATTCAAAGAGCTTAATTGTCAGGGTAATACCATAGTAATAATTACCCACGATGTTGAAGTAGCTGAACAAGTGGAAAAGATGTTCTACATACGTGACGGTAAAATCTATGATAAAGACTAGTTTGGGGGTTAAAGGAGTTGAGTAAGCTAAAAACAAAAAAAACATTATGGATTGTCATAGCGATAATTACCCTCTTATCAACCGGAACCGCATTTTGGATCAATAAGCAGGGTGACGTCAAAGATGATGAAGCTCAATACGAACAGGTAAAAGTTAACCGGGGAGATATAATTGTGGGCTTTGACTCTGATGGAAATATTGACTTTTCCAAGGTCAATTTAAGATTTGACGTCAGGGGCACTATTGATGAGATATTGGTTTCCGAAGGTGATATGGTTGGAAAAGGGGATGTTATCGCTAAATTGGACAGTCAAGATTATCAGGATCAATACCAGTTAGCTCTGGCAAATCTAGAGGACGCTCAGGAACAAAAATCAACCAAACTATTAAATGATGAGTTAACAATAAAGCAAGCTGAAGATGCGCTGCAACAACTTAAAGGCGAATATGAAGAAATGGAAGCTATTCCCGAGGCTTATCCTGCCCACGAGATTAAACTAAAAGCATCGGAAATTGAAATAAAAGAACTGGAATATCGAAACTTGTTAAGGGAACAAGAACAGCTGCAAAACCGGGAGTTAACCCAGGATGAGCTGCAAGTCAATATGGCTAGGGAGGATCTGGAGGATACTATATTATACTCCCCGGCTTCAGGTGTAGTTTTAGGCTTATCTAAGAAGGCAGGTGAAAGTGTTACTGATGAAGAGGATTTTGTGACTGTCCATGAAAACAATAAGGTCCGGGCTATTACTGAAGTAATAGAATATGATGTTGGTCAACTACGGGTGGGGCAAAAGGCATATGTAACCGTAGAAGCTCTGCCAGATCAAAAATTTGTGGGTAAAGTAAGCAAAATAGATTCTCTGCCAACTAGTGATTCTTCCGGTCTCGTTAATTATTCGGTAGAGATTAGTGTGGAGAATCCCAGTTCGGAACTAAAAGACGGTATGACCGGCATGGTTTCCTTTATCAGAAAAGAAGTTACTAACTGTCTGATAGTGCCATATAAGGCCATCAAAATAGTTAATGGGAAGCAGGTCGTTACTGTTGTTAATGAGAATGGTCAAATGACAGAAAAAGAAATAATGGCCGGGTTTACTGACGGTAACAATGTAGAAGTTCTGGAAGGTCTTAAGGGCAACGAAACTGTTGTTTATCCCAGAGGCAGGTGATTACTTGAAGCTAAGACAGTTGATTAAAATAGTATTAATAAATATCTATCATAACAAAACGCGGTCCTTACTGACTACACTGGGAGTGATTGTTGGTACCGCTACAATTTTCTTGGTTGTTGCCATTGGTAACGGGGGGGAAGCTCAAGTTAATGAGCAGTACTCCAGGCTAAATGTAGGAACGGTAATAGTAATGCCGGCATCAAGGGGTAGAGTGGTGGACCCCCTGACAGAAAACGATGTACACTTATTTATGGAAAGTGACAATATTGCCAACGCTTTTCCGGTCTTACAAGGCTCGGGAGATATAAATTATGATAATTATACCCAGGGAAGTCGCTTTATGGCAATCTATCCTGAATTCCAGGCGAGCAATCATTTAACCATTGAGCAGGGTAGAGAACTTAATCAGGAAGATGAAAGTAGATCAAATAGATGTGCAGTTCTAGGGGCGGAACTGGCCAACACGCTTACAGACGGCTATGCTTCGGAAATAGTGGGACAAAGTATTAACATTAACAACAGAAAATTTGAGGTAGTAGGTATATATAGCCGGGTAGGTGATGGCGGTTCCGGGATGAGTAATGACGATTCAGCATTTATTCCTTACTCAACGGGGAGAAAGTATTTATTGGGCAGCAGAGCAAATCCCATTATTATGGCCCAGGCAACGGGATTGGAGACAGTTCAGTCCGCCCTACAAGATATTAAAGCTGTTCTTGACGAGACTCACCGGATGGGAGGAGCGGAACAGTTTCGTATTATGGATGCTGGAAGTAGATTGGTCGCCGCTCAGGAATCAGCCAGGACCATGTCCATGCTTTTATTATCCGTAGCCGCTATTGTACTGGTCGTAAGCGGTATAGGAATCATGAATGTGATGTTTGTGACGGTAAAAGAAAGGACAAAAGAGATTGGCACATTAAAAGCAATCGGTGCTAAAAAAAGCGAGATATTGTACCAGTTCCTAGTAGAAGCCATATTAATCAGTTTAGCAGGTGGGATATTGGGTGTGATCATTGGCTATTCTACGGTTCCCGTTTTAGAGTTTTTTGAACTTCCGGCATTGCCTTCAATAAGCGGCGTTTTGATAGGATTGATATTTTCTGTGATCACAGGTGTTTTTTTTGGGTTTTATCCCGCTATGAAAGCTGCTGAGTTAAACCCAATAGATGCATTGAGCTATGAGTAAAAGGAGATGTATATGAGAAGAAAATTAATCTTGTTATTGGCCGGTATTTTAGCGTTAAGTGGTTTATGCACTGGCTATGCTTCTGAAAATGTTTCGGAGGGCACCACAGAAGATATTGCAGAAAATGTGATCACTTTAAAGCAAGCAAAAGAACTGGCCGGCAATAAGTGTCGAGACCTGACAAGATATGAAATCAGTACTGAAATTGCAAAATACCAACTTTACCGGGCCGATGACCAGTACGATGATGCTAGTCATGAGATGGATAATTCCATGTACAGGTTAAATAACTTAAACGAGCAATATTCTGATCTTCAAGAGCAGCTAAATAAGCCGGATGCAGATGCTGAAGACATCAAAGCAGATATGGAATCTATTCTAAATCAAATAGACACAATTGGGGAACAGCTTGATCAGGAGTCTAACTCTGTAGAATCGTCACTGGACAGAAAAAGGGATGCGGAAACCCAACATAACCAGGCCGTTATTGATGAGGAAAACTACCAAAAAAGATTGGATTATTTGGTTGAGGACCTATACGCTACAATATTGAACCAGGAACAGAGTTTAAACATTTATACCAAGGAAAGGGAGTTAAAACAATATTCGCTTAGCTTGGAACGGGTTAGATTGGGCTTGGATAGGAGTAACCAGCTTCAAATAGATCAACTGTCTACAGATTTGGCCGGTATGAACAAAAAAGTTGATGAACTGAATAGCTCAATTAAGGCGTCCAAGGGGAACTTGAATGACGTGATGGGGAGAGACTATGATGATCCTTTAACCTTGACCCCCTTTGAAGTTTCTGCAACTGCCGACATACCGGAATATGACATCCTATTAATAAGAGCCACTGATGCGTATAACACCATTGATGAAATAAAAAGGGATATTGACGAGAGAAAAGATGATTTGGATTATGTGGATGATGATAATTACCAGGAAGAACTATTGGAACTGGAGATCGATCAAAAGCAATTACAGTTAAAGGATGAGAAAACCCAACTGGTTGAAACTATAAATAATCTCATGTCAAATGTTACATCCAAACAGGAAAGCTACCAAATATCCCTAACTAACCATGAGATGGCAAAGAAAGATTATGAATGGAATGAGAAAAAGTTTGAGATGGGCCGAATTTCGAAATTGGATCTGATGCAAAGTGAGTTGGACTACTTGAACAGTGAAAATGAAAAAATATCTGCCGCATATGATTTTCATTTAGCTCAGAAAGCATTGGAATTAGCGGAAGAAGGGGTGTTGATATAATGGGACAAGGGGGATATGTCCCCTGTCCCATGAAAAGTATCCACGGTTAAAGGGGGCAAGCAAGAACCGTCCCTACTTGCTATTCATCTATTGGTATGGTAACGGTTGAAGACACGCCGCCCTTTTCATTATTTATATATATTTGTCCCTGGTATATCTGCAAAATTCGCTGTACAATGGTCAGCCCCAGACCGTGTTTACCTTTCATTCCCTTATGAAAAGGCTGATATAGTTGCTCCAAAACATGGGGCTCAATCTTAGAGCCGTCGTTATAAAAGCATAGAACAATTTCTGACTTATTATTCACGTAAAGGCTGATCTCCAAAAGAGAGACAGCGTGGCGGAGATGATTGTCCAGCAAATTTTCAAACATCACCCGCAGGGTATCTTCATCCCCATTAATGGTTATCGGATGTAGGTTCAACTTCCATTTTATTTTCGGTCTTTGGAATTTCATTCGCTCAGTAATTTTCTCCATTAGATGATCCAAATTTATTTTTTCGCTAACAGGGTTTTTATTTGCCAGGTAATCCAGCCGGGTTAAATAAAGCAGTTGTTTGATAAGCTTTTCCAGACGTTCCCCTTCCTCATCTATTACCCGGACGCTGCCCGCCAGGCCACCTTGGGGATAGATACCATCCTGCATGGCCCGGGCATAACTGCGGATAACCATGACCGGTGTCTTCAGCTCATGGGAGATGTTCTGCAGCATGGATTGCTGGGTTTCATCCTGCCGAACAAGATGTTGGCGCATAATTTCAATGGAGTGGCCCAATTGACCTATTTCATCCTCTTGTTTAACGTTAAGAGGTTCATGCCAGTTGCGATTAGCTATACGTTTAACGTGTTTCTGCATTCTAATCAACGGCCGGGCAAGGTAACGTGCTAGTAGGAGAGATGCAAGCCAACTGAGTAACAGGGCAATACCAGAGTAAAGCATCATTCTAAGCAATATAGACCTAACAAACTTATCCTCTTCCGATTTTCGTAAAAATGTAACTTGATACAGAGGACGACCGTAAGCCGTGTCTTTTTGAATGCCATAACGAAAATGTATCTCGCCATTAGTGCTCTCGTAAAGCTTTCTGGGTGATTGTTGCGACGCGGCATTTTGTTTTATTTCTTGCAATAGAGATGGCGGCAGAAACTGTCGCACTCGCGAAGGAATAGTTGTGGTATCTTCAAGGATAATGAAGCCGCGAATGTGAAAATCCCGAATCTGGAGAAAAGAAGGTAATGGTTCTTTATTAACATCTTTTTTGGGTGACGGAACAGGCGGTTCACCTAAGGTACTTGTAAAGAAATTACGAGTTATGGAAGGTACAAATAGTAATACAACCAAGTAAAGCAATAAGCTGACCAGAGAGAAGGCCAGCCATAGTTTTACTGTTAGGGAAAGGTTTCTCATTGGGAAGGTACTCTGTATCCGAAACCATAGATGGTTTCAATATTTAGTTTAGGTAACTTTTTTCTCAACCGCCGTACCAGATCATCCACTGATCTGTCAGTACCCACATAATCCGGTCCCCATACGCGGTCAATAATTTGATCGCGGGATAAGGCCTGTCCCTTATGTTTGGCGAATAGCAAAGCCAGACCATATTCCTTCGACGTTAACTCAACTATACCATTATCCATACGAACTTCACGCTTGCCTTCATCCAGTATATATGTGCTTAAATTAATGACATCGTTATTGGGCTCACTGGAAGTATATACCCTCTCCAATACCCGGTGCACTCGTATGACCAGCTCCCGGGGCAAAAAGGGTTTGGGTAGGTAATCATCACTACCCATTTCCAGGCCGATAATACGATCAATATCGGCATCCCGGGCAGAAATGAATATAACGGGAATATTCTGGTGCCTTTCTTTGATATGCCGCAAAAGCTGGTAACCGTCAATGTCGGGCAGCATAATGTCTATAATCCAGAGGTCCGGGTGTTCCTCAATGGCGCTCATTGCGGATTCACCATCGGTAAAAGATTTTACCTCCCAACTTTCTTTTTCTAAGTATGAAGTTATAATTTGGTTTAAATTTATTTCATCTTCAACCAGGTAAATACGAAACAACATTAAACCCTCCTCTTTCTAAGAGGTATTATATCAGAAAATATACTCTTTTCCCCAAAAGGGAACATTGTTATTTGTCCCCTTTCATTACAATGTACAAGTAGAATGCGGAACAATTGTCAAGAAATTGTGGTAAATCGTGAAATTATAGCGATCGGGCTGATTCCAAACAGGGGAAAATTACGAAGGAATTTCCTTCCGGTAATTAGAAGTTAAATAAGGGACAGGGCTCTGTCCCTTCAAAACCCGAAGGGGCAAGCAAGAACCGTCCCCACTTGCTAAGGGAGGCTTAAAAAGAAATGACTTCACAAACAGTTGATGCCAGGCATATGGCAGGACTTAAACAAGTACTCCAATACGTGGAAGCTATAGGATTGCCGGCAAGGCTTATTGAAAAAGACGAAGAAACACCTTTCAGTGCATTATTTGTACAGTTGGAAAAGGATTTTAAAGCAAGGGACAGGATAATTAATTTTACATTCCTGCCATTTTGGGAAGAGGAGTTAGACCATATTAGCCTGCTGCAGATGTATTCCATTCTACCTTGTGATAATCCCGTGAATTTAGAGACTTTGGAAAAGCTCTTACTGGCTATAAACAGCCAGTTGTCCATTGGACATCTGGGTATAAATAACAATAACCAAATCTATCTAAGGTATGTTTATTCTATAAATAAATCTTCGCCTGTGAGTCAAGGGGAAATTTCCGAGGTCATTCTTTTGTTTAATTACATACTGGATGTTTACGGAGATATAATTGATAGTGCTGCTGCAGGGGAAAAGGACTTTGAGACCGCACTGGCGGAATTAAGCAGGATATAAATATAAAAGCGATAAATAAACTTGACAAAGGGTTATTATGTAAATATCATTTTTTATTGGAAGAAAATAATAATATGCGATAAGAACAGGGGGGAATAGTATGGTGAGTACAAATAAACCTGAAACCAGGGAGTTTCAGGCTGAGGTTAAGCAGCTTTTGGACATTGTTATTAATTCACTCTATACCGACCGCGAGGTTTTCTTGCGCGAACTTATATCCAACTCTGCAGATGCCTTGGAGAAGCTGCGGTATTTAAAGGTTACGGAGAAGGATATTCACGATGAAGATTTGCCTCTGCAAATAAACATTGAACTGGATGAATCCGCAGGTACTTTGTCTGTTATAGATACAGGCATTGGAATGACTCGGGATGAGCTGCTGGAAAACTTGGGGACCATAGCCCATTCGGGTTCCCGAGCCTTTATACAGCATTTGATAGACAGTGACAAAAAGGATGTTAATTTAATCGGTCAATTTGGCCTGGGGTTTTATGCTTCTTTTATGGCGGCGGATAAGGTAACAGTTTATACACGCTCATACCGCCCTTATGAAAATGGTTGCATATGGACTTCAGACGGCAGCGGCACTTTTACTATTGAGGAGGCCTCTGATCTTCCCCGTGGCACCAAAATAGTAGTGCACCTTAAGGATGATGCCAAGGAATTTACAAATACAGATACAGTTAAACGAATCATCAAACAATATTCCGGCTTTGTGCCTTTCCCCATCATATTAGAGGGTGAAAAGGTTAACACCGTGCAGGCTCTGTGGGCAAAAAACAAGAATGAGGTTGAGGAAGAAGACTATGTAGAATTTTACAAATACATTGCCAATGATTTTGATGAGCCTCTCTTCCGTTTTCACCTTACCTTGGATGCTCCCCTGGCCGTCAATGCCCTTTTATTTGTTCCCAAGAACAACTTTGAACAGCACGGATTCGGTCGCATGGAGCCGGGGGTTAATGTTTATTGCAGAAAAGTATTGATCCAGGAAAAGTTTGAGGGGATCTTACCAGAATGGCTGCGCTTTTTACGCGGGGTAGTAGACAGCGAGGAGCTACCTCTTAACGTATCCAGAGAAAACATGCAGGACAGCGCACTGCTGTCTAAATTGCGCCGCGTTATAAGCGGGCGCGTGCTTAGCTTCCTAAATGAAAAAGCCCGGAAAGAACCGGAAAGCTACCGGGATTTTTGGGATAAATTTGCTATGTTTATTAAAGAAGGGGCGGCATCTGACTTTAGCCATAGAGATAAACTGGTTAAGCTACTCCGCTTTGAATCTTCTAAGTCCGAACCCGGTGCACTTGTATCCCTTGATGATTATATAGAACGTATGCAGGAGGGCCAGGAGGTCATCTATTATATCAACGGGCCCACCAGGGAAACCATAGAATCCGGCCCTTATTTGGAAGCATTTCGCGAGCAGGGGTTGGAAGTAATTTATACCAGTGAAGCGGTGGATGATTACATTTTCGGCCAGTTAGGTGAGTATGAAGGGAAAAAATTAATGTCGGCCGATCAGGATGACCTGGAATTGCCCGGTGAGAAGAAGACCCCCGCTGGTGAAGCTCTTGCGGAAGATGAATTGAAGGCCTTGACCGTATGGTTAAAGGAAAAGCTTGGGGACGATAAAGTTTCCGAGGTCCGCAAGTCAGAGCGATTGGTGGACAGCCCTGCCATGGTGTTAAGTCCGGGCGGTGTCACAGGTAGCATGCAGAGAATGATGCAGTTAATGCAAAAAGATGTCAATAATGTGAGCCCCAAGGTGTTGGAAATAAACCCCCGGCATTCTATTATCCACGGTCTCAACGCTCTAAGACAAAAGGATGAAGAGTTTGCCCGGGTGGTTGGTGAGCAGTTGTTTGACAATGCTTTAATTGCCGCCGGACTAATGTTGGAACCCCGGCAAATGGTTAACCGTATTAACGGCATTTTAGAGCGTACACTAACCTAGATGCGGTTAAAACTTTGGCGTGGATAAACTTTAACCCGGCACCGCCGGGTTATTTTTATCCTTTTCATCCTAATTGTTTTATTTGTTGGAATTGCAGTCGCCGGAGCTCTTTTAGCCTGCACTTTAGTTTGTACTTTTCCTCAGTATCCAAAACATCCTGTATTTGTTGCTTTAGCCTGTGTATTTCCTCTTTTGTGCTGTTGACTGTTTCCAGTAGTTCGTCACTACAATCAGTCACGGTAATCCCCTCCATAATGGCAATCTCAGATTATCCCTAAGGGTTTCTTTTTTTGAAAAATCCTCCCACCCCTATTAAAATTAAAGCTGCAACTGCCATGAAAGGCAGTAAAGGACTGTCTTGTGTTAAAATGCCTAAGGCAAGACCTATGCCACCTAAGAAAAAAATAAAAACACCTAAACAGAGAATTAACTCCCCAAACTTATATATCTTTATCCCCCCTAAGCCGCTAATAACAGCTTGTTATCTTATTATAAAATAAAATGCAGAATATTTTCCAGACATTTAAGGCCTTCTTCCGTATAAAAAAAGAGATGGCATGTAAAAACTAAGCGGTAAAGGAGGTTTAAGCAATGTTCAGACACGATAAACATTTGTTGGAAATGGTAAGAGTAGAGCGCCCCAATCCTCAGTATGCCGCTATGCTGCAGGAACAGCTGGGCGGGCCTCAAGGCGAGTTAAAAGCGGCATTACAATATGTATCACAGAGTTTTCGTATTAAGGACCCCGAGATTAAAGATCTATTTTTAGATATTGCCTCTGAAGAATTTAGCCATATGGAAATGGTTGCCACTGCGGTGAACTTGCTAAATGGTCATGACATTAATGCGCAGGGGACACAGCCGGCGGGAAACATTGAAGCTAATGTGCTTACCGGCCTGGCACCATATTTAACCAACGGTTCAGGTGTACCTTTTACGGCAACCTATGTTAATGTAACCGGAGATCTTGCAGCCGATATTCTTTCCAATATTGCGGCAGAGCAACGTGCCAAGGTGGTTTATGAATACCTTCACCGGCAAATAAATGACAGGCATGTAAGGCAGACTATAGACTTTCTTCTTAACAGGGAAGAAGCCCATAACACTTTATTCCGGCAAGCCTTTCAAAAAATACAAGACAGTGGGTCTAACCGGGATTGGGGTGTGGATCAGAATGCCAGGCTGTACTTTGATCTTTCCCCAGGGGTCAATCACTTTCACGTCCATTCCCCTCAGCCCCCGGCTTTCCAAAACCCCAACTTTGCATAATAATAAAAGCCGCTGCTACTGCAGCGGCTTTTTAATGTCTGGGAGTTTAAAGAAGTAGATAAATTATTTTAAGACAGAGGTATGGAGAAGGAATAGTAGAAATATAAGTGTAACCGACAAAAAACAGAGGTAATGCAAAATGACTTTATGGTACATATTTTTTACAGCAGTTGTGGTAGGGCTTTCCGGTGCCATGATGCCCGGTCCGCTTTTGACTGTTACCATCACCGAGACTGCCAGGCGAGGGTTTATTGCCGGCCCTCTCCTAATTCTGGGGCATGCGATTTTGGAAGGTGCACTGCTCATTGCTCTGGGGCTGGGCTTGGGATCCTTTCTTATCGAACCTGCTGTAAGTATTTCTATTGCTATGATAGGGGGGCTGTTTTTAGCCTGGATGGGATTTCAAATGGCTAAAGACTCATATCATGAAAGAGTAAAACTAAAGGATTTTGAAGACATTGAACCCACCTCACAAAGTAATTCAATGCACCCCATTCTGGCGGGTATACTGGTTAGTCTTTCCAACCCCTATTGGACTCTTTGGTGGGCTACCATTGGCCTCGGCTACATTACCATGTCTTTAAAATATGGTTTGGCAGGAATAATATCTTTTTTTATTGGTCATATTTTAGCCGACCTAGGATGGTACTCGATGGTGTCCGCCGGTGTGGTGAGCGGCAAACGCTTTCTTACTCAAGGTGTTTACCGTATCATTATTATCATCTGTGGAGTTTTTTTGTTATTTTTAGGTGTAAGCTTTATATACTACGGGCTAACTTCTACGTTAAGTTTGAACCACTAAAGGATAATTTTGTTTAATGGAGAATAATTACCTCCAAGGAACGTTTTTGCAGGAGGTTTTACATTTGATCAAACACGTGCACATTTCAGGCCGGGTGCAGGGTGTGTATTTTAGGGACAGTACAAAGGAACAAGCCGATAAACTTGGCATTACCGGCTGGGTGCGAAATCTACCGGACGGAAGAGTGGAAGCAGTTTTTCAGGGGAGTGAAAATAAAATAGAAAAGATGTTGGAATGGTGCTGGGAAGGGTCACCCGCGTCCAGAGTTGAGGACGTGTACGTAGAAGATATGGGCGATTCAAAAGAGTTGGCTGAATTCAGGGTCACCAAATGAGGTAAGAAATTTGGATCCCGTAGAATAGGGATGGAAGGTAACTGGGATGCCTGTGGCTCACAGGCATCCCAGTTGCCTTTTTTATATGGTTCATTTCCCTGCTACTATAAGCCCATTGCCAATTATGGGCAGTTTTTATTATAATCATAATTAGCATTTTTTTGTGAGGTAATCAACGTGAAACGCAAAATATGGCGCGTCAAAAAAATAGATCCGCTTCTCAAGTCAATTTTATCAGAAAAGTTGGGAGTTTCACCTATTGTGGCCCAACTTTTGATTAACCGGGGCATTTACACGGTTGATGCAGCACGGAATTTTCTTTCCACCGATTTAAATGCAGTTAGCCGGCCGGAATTATTAAAGGATATAGATAAGGCAGTTAAACGTATTTGCACGGCGCTGGAAAAGCAGGAGAAGATACTTATATACGGTGATTATGACGCCGACGGTATCACAGCCACTGCTCTTTTGGTAAACTTCCTGCGTCGACTTGGGGGAACTGTAAATTATTTTGTTCCGCACCGTATTAATGAAGGATACGGGTTACACCTGTGTGCGCTGGACAGAGCAAAGGAAACCGGCCATACTCTGGTAATTACAGTGGATTGTGGAATTAGTGCATTTGATACGGTGAAAAAAAATCTAGAAAGCAATGGGCCGGATATAATTATTACGGATCACCATGAACCCCCGGAGGTACTACCCCCGGCTTTGGCTGTAATTAATCCCAAAAGACCTGATTGTGATTATCCGTTTAAGGAATTGGCCGGGGTAGGAGTAGCTATGAAGCTCGGTCAAGCCGTGGAAAAAGCTACAGGCGACACCAGTGACCTATGGAAGGACTTTTTGGATTTAGTTTGCCTAGGAACAGTGGCTGATGTGGTTCCTTTAAAGGGAGAGAACAGGACTCTCGTCAAAATCGGTCTACGGGCCCTGGCAAATACCACTAATGTAGGATTGCAAGCGCTATTAAATGCCAGTTCGATAAAAACTGACCAACTGGACACGCGGCAGGTGGCATTTGCCATGGTGCCTCGTTTAAATGCTGCCGGAAGGCTTGGTGATGCCTGCTTAGCAGTAGATCTTTTACTGTCGGATGATTATGAAGAGGCTTTGGAGATTACATCTCAACTTAACAGTAGTAACCAGCGGCGTCAAAAAGTGGGGTCCATGGTATTGGCAGAAGCTATGGGTATACTGGAGAGCCGTCCTGAACTGGCGGAGAAGAAGGTTGTGGTACTGGGATCTGAAACGTGGCATCCCGGGGTGATAGGTATAGTTGCATCACGGATCGTAGAAAAATTTTATCGTCCTACGCTTCTTATAGCTCTGGACGGGGACACGGGTAAAGGATCTGCCCGCAGCATACCGGGTTTTCACATGTATAAGGCATTAGAACACTGCAAAGATAAACTTTCAGCCCACGGCGGTCATGCTTTGGCAGCTGGTTTTTCCCTTCCTGTCGATAATTTGGAAGCCTTTAGGGAAGCGATCAATAATTATGCTGACACTGTGCTTACGCCTGAATCCATGATCCCGGATATTGAATTGGATGCCCTCATTTCTCTTTCAGATATTAATGCAGAACTGATTGAGCAGTTAGATAAATTGTGGCCTTATGGTCAAGGAAATCCTTACCCTTTATTTGGATGTCACGAGGTTTCATTGCTTAATTACAGGGGCGTGGGCAAAGAAGGGGCACATCTTAAAATGATGGTCAAGGAAGGGCAGGTTACTTTGGACGGTATAGGCTTTAACTTAAGTGCATATGCTGAAACGCTCGCCACCAGGGATGTGGACCTGGCATTCATTCCGGCCGTCAACCAGTGGAACGGTAGAAAAACACTTCAATTGGAGGTTAAGGAAATACAGCCTGCAGTAACCGGTATTCATCCTTACCTGCAGGCCCGGGAAGAAGAAAACGATTGTGTGTCATGTGCTCAGCCTGAACAATATAAATATATGGATAATCAAAAGGAACTTTTTTTACCCGGTTTTATCAATAAGCAACTGGCTAAATGTACGGTTAGTGAAACCGGTTTTAATTATTCTGACATTACAGTATCTGCACTGCCACCCTCAGAACACCCGTTTGAACTGGATGACCGACGAAATTTTCCGCACGGTGAAGAGATGTTGGCCCGTGTGTGTACAAAGCAAGAGAACACAGTGGTGATAGTGAATTGCCCATATCAATCGATAGAGCTATTTTCTTTTTTGACCCGGGAAAGGGTAATAGCAGCAAACAAAGTCGTGGCCAATCCATTGTTATATGGCAGTGCCCGGGATATTATAAACAATAGTTCAAGCGGTGGCCAAGTGAGGGTATTGCTGTCTACAGCCGACCTATTATGCCTACCGGAAGGGTTTTGCGCTGATAACTTAGTGTTATATAATTTGCCTTATCACCCGCAAGAGTTTTACACCTTATTATCAGAGTGTAAACCGGCACGGGTATGTTTGCTCTACAACCGAAAAGAGAATGAATTAGCGGAAGGTTATTTGCACTCTATGGCTCCCGAAAGAGAATTTATGGCCGGTTTCTATAATTATTTACGTGCTGCTTCACAAGCTTATCAAACCGGCTTTTCTGCTGCCGATGCTATCAGTGCACTGTCCGCAAAAGGGCTAAGCGGTATGCACCCGTTTAGTATTGGTGTGGCCTTAAAAGTATTCAAAGAACTGAACCTTCTTAATTATCAAGAAAATGATGGATTTCGTTTTGAGTTATATACTGCACCTAAAGAAAAACTACGTTTGGAAGATTCGCCGACTTACAGCTACTTGCAGGGAGTTAAGAGATATTGTATTAAATGGCGGCGTTTAGGAATGGATTTTGAAGATATTTCGGATTTATTAGAATTTGTTTAATTCACCTGCTTTTAATTTATTTGCTTGATATATTCACATCTGAGGAGGGAATCTGCATGGTGTTAGAAGACATTTTGCAAAAAGTGAAGGTATACAATCCCAATGCAGATCTTTCCCTGTTAAAAAAAGCTTATGCATTTGCAGAGAAAGCTCACCGGGACCAGACCCGTATTTCCGGTGACCCTTTCATAAACCACCCCATTGCCGTGGCCCGTATATTAGCGAGCTTGGAATTGGATATGGAAACACTTATTGCCGGTTTATTGCACGATACTGTGGAAGACACCGATGTAAGTTTATCTCAAATGGAACAAAATTTTAGCAAAGAAATCTCGTTGTTGGTTGACGGTGTTACCAAGTTGGGGCGGCTTGAGTACCGCTCTAAAGAAGAACGGCAGGTGGAAAGCCTGCGTAAAATGTTTTTAGCCATGGCTAAGGACATACGTGTTGTACTGATTAAACTTGCGGATAGGCTGCATAATTTGAGAACCTTAGAGCACCAGCCGGAAAGAAAACAAAAAGAAATTGCCCAGGAAACATTGGATATTTACGCTCCACTGGCACACCGTTTAGGGATTTATTATTTCAAGTGGGAATTAGAGGATCTGGCGTTTCGCTTTTCACTGCCTTCCAAGTACTATGAGTTGGCCGATAAGCTCAAGCGCACACGACATATGCGAGAGAAATATATTGACAAGGTGAGAGCAAGTTTAAGCGAAAAGCTGCATGAGGTCAATATAACGGCTGAAATAAAAGGACGCCCCAAGCATTTGTACAGCATTTATCAAAAGATGCTGCGACAAAAAAAGGATTTCAGCGAAATATTTGATGTTATGGCTGTCAGAATCCTGGTGGACACGGTACGTGACTGCTATGCGGGCCTGGGAACGGTTCATACTATGTGGGTGCCTATCCCCGGTAAATTTAAAGACTATATTGCCATGCCCAAATCTAATATGTACCAGTCACTCCACACTACGGTTATTGGCCCGCAGGGAGAGCCGCTTGAGATTCAGATACGCACATGGGATATGCACAGTACTGCTGAATACGGTATTGCCGCTCATTGGAGATATAAAGAAGGCGGCCAAGGTGATAAATCCTTTGACCAGAAGTTAAGCTGGTTGCGGCAAATATTGGAGTGGCAGCATGATTTAAAAGACACCACCGAATTCATGGAAAATCTTAAAATTGACCTTTTTACTGACGTGGTATTTGTTTTTACTCCCAAAGGTGACGTTATGGAGCTTCCCGCCGGGGCTGTTCCTCTTGATTTTGCCTATAGGGTTCACACTCAAGTGGGTCACCACTGTGTTGGGGCCAAGGTTAATAACCGCATAACTCCCTTAGATTACCAGCTTCAAAACGGTGACATCATTGAAGTCCTAACTTCCAAACAAAGCAATGGGCCCAGCAGGGATTGGCTGAATATTGTAAACACATCCCAGGCGAAAACACGTATCCGGCAGTGGTTTAAAAAGGAACAGCGAGACACACACATTGTCAAAGGACGGGAGTCTCTGGAACGAGAAGCCAAAAAGCAGGGCGTTGACTTCGACGAAGTCAAAAGCGACAGGCTGATGGAGTACGGTAAAAAGCTAAATCTGCATAACTCTGATGATGTCCTCGCCGCTGTAGGTGATGGTACCATTTCCGCGCAAAGCATTATCAATAGAATCAGGCAGGATTTGGTTGAGCCGGAGAGGAAGAAATACCTGGAAGAAGAGATGCAATCCCTGGTAACCGATAGCAAGCCGGCAATACCTAAGGAAGAGCCCGCTCAGGGCATAAAAGTAAAGGATATAGACAATTTATTGATCAGGCTTGCCCATTGTTGTAATCCCGTCCCAGGTGACTTCATTGTGGGTTACATCACCAGGGGGCGGGGTGTCTCTATCCACCGTGCAGATTGTAGTAATGTTAACTCGCTGATCAAGGATGACGGGTCACGAATGGTTGACGTCTCCTGGGAAGACAGTTTTGAATCATCGTTTCAGGTTAAACTGGAAATAACAGGCGCAGACCGGGCAGGTCTTTTGAGCGACGTAATGTCGGTATTAACGGACATCAAAATGAGTGCCAACTGGGTTACTGCCAGGGGGAAAAAAAATCACCAGGCAAGTATTGAGATGGTTCTGCAGGTAAAAAGCCTGGAGCAGCTTAAATACGTTATTAACCGTATAAATAAGGTTAAAGATGTCTATGAGGTAAGAAGAACCGGGCATGGAGGGTAACAGCAAACAACTATAAGGGGAGGTATGTATTATGATTTTAGAAAAAATGGCCGTTGGCCCGATTGAATCCAACTGTTACATACTTGGCTGTGAAGAAACCAAGGAAGCAGCAGTAATCGATCCGGGAGCAGAAGGGAACAGAATATTAGATCGTCTGCAGCAATTGGGTCTTAATTGCAAGCAAATTATTCTAACGCACGGTCACGTTGACCACATTGGCGGTCTGGGCCAAGTTCAAGAGGGTACGGGAGCGAAAGTCCTTATTCACGAAGAAGATGCAGTAATGTTGACCGATGCGGGTAAAAATCTTTCTACCTTCATGGGGTCTGGTATTAAGTATAAGGATGCTGATCGGATGCTTAAAGATAATGATACAGTGGAAGTGGGTAATATCGTTATAAGTGTACTGCACACTCCCGGCCATACCCCCGGGGGGATCAGTCTACAAACAGGAGACATTTTGATTACAGGAGATACTTTGTTTGCCGGGTCTGTGGGACGCTCGGATTTTCCCGGCGGCAGTCACAACACATTAATTGGTTCTATTAAAACAAGACTGCTTAATTATCCGGAGGAGACTAAGGTTTATCCGGGTCACGGCCCGGAATCAACTATAGGCGCAGAGAAAAAATCCAACCCGTTCCTATAGAAGTAAATTAAAAACCCGGGAAATTTATCCCGGGTTTTCGGCTTTGTCAAATAAGTTATTTTCAACATTATACCGGTAGTTTCCTGTAATGAGACGTGTATTGAAATGTGCGAATCGAGTCTCTAGCAGGAATTTTCTGACTTGTTATCGTGTACCTGATTATGCAATGGTTTTTTTTAGGGAGGGAGAATATTGTTAGAAAAGGGTATTATTGAACCTTTGCCGGGTCAACACAATCTGAATGATTACGAGGCCCAGCTAAAATCCTTTAGTTTTTCAGAAGTAGAGAAAGAGTTTTCCTGGTATGAAACAGGTAAGGTGAATTTAGCTTACGAGGCGGTGGATCGCCAGGCGGAAAAAAACGGCTCCGGAACAGCCCTTTATTACTCACACAGTGACGGGCAACAAGAAAACTTTACTTTTCAGTCATTGGCCGGCCTATCCAATCAAGCCGCCAATATGTTTAGCAGCCTGGGCATCAAAAAAGGAGACCGAGTAGGAATCTTTTTGCCGCGTAGCCCGGAGCTGTATATAAGTTTTTTAGCTGCTATCAAATTAGGCGCAGTGGTTGTTCCTTTGTTTGAGGCTTTTATGGAGGATGCGTTGCAAGATCGGCTGCAGGATAGTGGTGCTAAGGCCTTGGTAACAAGCAGTGAACTATTGGAGAGGGTGCCGCGTGGGGAACTTCCTGATCTCAAACACATTTTGCTGACCGGTGAAAACACACTCACACAGCAGGTCATCAATTGGTGGACGGAGGTTAATAACGCCTCGCCTGATTTTACATCGGTTTGGGTGGCCAGAGATGATCCTGCTTTTATCTTATATGCTGCCGGCGCTGACGGTAAGCCCAAAGGAATTGTCCACGTTCATGAATGTATGGTGGGACTCTGGGTTACGGCAAAATGGGTACACGATCTGCATGCCGGAGATATTTACTGGTGCACTGCCGACCCCGGCTTCATTACGGGTATCGCCTATGGGTTTTTAGCGCCCTGGCTGCACGGTATCCCGGTTGTCGTCCGCGGCGGAAGGTTTAATGCCGAAGATTGGTGCCAAACCTTGTCTGAATACGGTGTTACTGTATGGTATAGTGCTCCCACCGCCTTCCGTATGATGATGTCCGGTGGGGATGAATTATTGCAAAACTATGATCTCAGTGCTCTGCGTCATATATTAAGTGTAGGAGAGCCTTTGACCGCTGAAGTATTAAGCTGGAGTATAGAAAAGCTTGGACAGCCGGTTTATGACACCTGGTGGATGAGTGAAACCGGCATGAATATAATATGTAATTACAGGTGCCTGAAGCTTAAACTGGGTTCCATCGGTAAACCTTTCCCAGGCATCGAAACTTCTATTGTTGATGATGACGGAAATGAGTTACCGGCCAACAGAATTGGCAATCTGGCCATTAAAGCAGGGTGGCCGGCCATGTTCAGGAATGTTTGGAAGGCGCCGGAAAAATATGAGGCCTACTTTAAGCACCAACCCTGGTTTGTCTCCGGTGACGCTGCTTACAGGGATGATGAAGGTTATTATTTCTTCCAGGGTAGGGTGGACGGTCTCATCAATACTGCCGGTGAACGCGTCAGCCCCTGGGAAGTGGAAAATAAATTGACGGCACACCCGGCGGTAGCCGGTGCCGGAGTTGCCGGCAAGCCGGATAATCTAAGAGGTGAGATAGTAAAGGCTTATGTGGTACTCAACTCGGGGTACTCCTGGTCAGATCACCTGGCAGAGGAATTAAGAAATACAGTAAAATCAGAATTGGCGGCTCATACTGCTCCCAGGGAATGGCAGGTAACGCAAGCGATTCCTCGCACAGCGGATGGGTCAGTGGATCGTAAAGCTCTGAAAACATGGGCCATGGGACTAGAACAGCCTGAGTAACATTTAAGCCACGGCTTTTGCCGTGGCTTAAAGTTGATGATAATATAGTGGTTGCTAACCCCGCCTTTTGCGCCCGCTCATTGCAATTCATCTCGCAGCGCCAGGCTAAGGCTCAGCCGGACGTTCCAGCGGGATACCCGCCCCATTCGCCGTCCTGGCTCAGGGGGCGGCCTCGCACGTCCTGTGCTCGGTCCCGCTTCCGCTTACCGTCTTTCGCCAAGCCTGGCTGCTGCTCGATTCAATGCATTCGCTATGCGCAAAAGGCAGGTTGTTCACAGTTTTAAGCCACGGCTTTTGCCGTGGCTTTTTATGACTGTTCATAGTATATGCTTGGTAAAGTGTGGTTCAGTTTATTTTAATGCTTATGGTCTTTGCATTCACCACAGGAACAGTTATCATGCTCATTTTTGCGGGGGATACCCGCCCCCTCCAGGCCGTCAACCAATTGCTGCCGGACGGACTGTAAGTATTTTTGCCGCAGCTCGTGCTGCTCATTTTTTTCTAGGTCGGAAAGACCGTCTGTTTTTTGTTTTCTAGCCAAAAAGTTTATCCTGTCCATCATTTCCTTGGTTATCAATTAATCACCTCCGGCATTTTTCATATTCACCAATTATGTCATTTAGGCAGCCTAGAGTCAATGTGAGGTTGACAAGAGTATCCTTTTTCCATAAAATCAACTATAAGTGTGGAAATAAGTTTAAAAACATTGACCGGGAAGAGTAAACGTAAAGTTCCGGTACAGGGAGTAAAGGCCTCGACTGTAAGCCTTTTCTCGGAAATACGTTGAAAGACACCCGCGAGTGGCCGAAGAAAGGTTATGCTTAGTAGATCGGTTCGGAGACCCCGTTAAAGGTCAGGTAAGTGGGATACAGTATGTATCCAATTAGGGTGGCAACGCGGGAAAACTCTCGTCCCTTTCCAGGGCCGGGAGTTTTATGATTTTTAAAAAACAAGTAAAGCGAGGTATGCCATAATGTTGACCAGCAGGCCGAGGGGGACCAATGATATCCTCCCGGGTGAGGTGGGAAAATGGCAATTTATAGAAGAGACCATGGCTAAGGTTTGCAGAGAGTATAATTTTAGGGAAATCCGTACTCCTATATTCGAACCCACAGAGTTGTTTGTCCGCGGTGTGGGTGAAGACACGGACATTGTGGATAAGGAAATGTACACTTTTTTGGACCGTGGAGAACGTAGTATCACATTGCGCCCGGAAGGTACCGCCCCGGTTGTGCGTGCTTACTTGGAAAACAAGCTTTATGCCGGACCTCAGCCGGTGAAGCTTTATTATACCGGCCCCATGTTCCGCTATGACAGGCCCCAGGCCGGCAGGTATCGCCAATTTCACCAGTTAGGGGTGGAAGTATTCGGATCCCATCACCCAGGTATAGATGCTGAAGTAATGGCCATGGCCATGGATTTTTATAACCGTCTTGGTCTCAAAAATATGGAGTTACATATCAACAGCGTGGGGTGCCCCCAGTGCAGACCTCAGGTCAGGGAAAGATTGCAGAGTTATTTTCGCCCCAGGCTAGACGAGCTATGTCCTAACTGTCAGGGTAGATTTGACCGTAACCCCTTACGTATCGTTGATTGCAAAAACAGCCGGTGTCAGGAAATTGGCCAAGAAGCGCCAACCACACTGGATTGCTTGTGTGACGAATGCCGGCAGCACTTTGACCAGGTATGTCATTACCTGCAAATCTTGCATGTACCTTACCAAATTGACAATAGGTTAGTACGCGGGCTTGATTATTATACCCACACCGCTTTTGAAATTATGGCGCTGGACATAGGTGCACAAAGCTCTGTGGGTGGGGGTGGCAGGTATAACGGTTTGATTGAAGAGTGTGGCGGAACTTCTATCCCCGGTATAGGTTATGCCCTTGGCATTGAGCGCATCATTTTAGCTCTGGATAAACAGGGCATTCAGATAAAAGAATCACCCGGCCCGGATGTGTTTGTAGCCCTTCTAAGCCCGGATAATAAACCCAAGGCCTTTGAGCTTATCTTTAAACTGCGGCAAGCGGGAATATCAGCAGATCAGGATTACCAAAATCGCAGCTTAAAGGCACAGATGAAATATGCTGCCAAAATAGGTGCCGGATATACCTTTTTTGTGGGCGGTGATGAGCTTAAGCGGGAAGCCGGTATATTACGTGAAATGGCTACCGGAAAGCAAGAGGAAATTCCTTTAAACGACGTAGCATCGCGGATAAATGAAAAATTGGGCTAATACCTGTTGACTAGAAAGATAGAATCGACCTTAGGGAGGTAAATATAATGTTGGAGTCAATGCAGGATTGGAAACGTACGCATTATAGCGGTACGCTCAGGGCTGAACATGCCGGTGAAACCGTTGTTGTAACCGGTTGGGTGGATACCAGAAGGGACCATGGCGGTTTAATATTTGTGGATTTGCGAGATCGAACCGGAATTGTGCAGGTTGTATTCAGCCCGGATACCGCCCCGGAAGCATTTATAAAAGCTGAGGCAGTTCGCTCTGAATATGTTCTGGCGGTTACGGGCACGGTGCAAAGGCGCCCGGAGGAAACTGAAAATGAAAATATTGCCACCGGTCAGGTGGAGATAATTTGTACGGAATTAAGGGTTCTTAATAATGCACAAACCCCTCCTTTTTACATAGAAGACGGGATAGATGTGGACGAAAACTTGCGTTTACGTCACCGGTATTTAGACTTGCGACGCCCTGAGATGCAGGAAAACATGAAACTTCGCCACCGCGGTACTAAAGTAATACGTGATTTCCTGGATAGCCAGGGCTTTTGGGAAATTGAGACACCCATGCTTACCCGCAGTACCCCGGAAGGAGCAAGGGACTATCTGGTACCCAGCAGGGTTAATGACGGTAAATTCTATGCCCTGCCCCAGTCACCGCAGCTATTCAAGCAATTATTGATGGTTTCCGGTATGGATCGTTACTTTCAGATTGCAAGGTGTTTTAGGGATGAAGATCTGAGGGCAGACCGGCAGCCCGAATTTACACAGGTGGATTTGGAAATGTCTTTTGTGGAAGTTGATGACATATTAGAGCTCATGGAAAAGATGATGCAAAGAATGTTTAAGGAAACCATAGGTATGGAAGTGGAACGTCCTTTTCCCCGTTTCAGTTATCATGAAGCAATGGAACGTTTTGGCTCGGACAAGCCGGACATACGCTTTGGGCTTGAGCTGGTGGATATTTCTGATCTAGCGGAGGACTGTGGTTTTAAAGTTTTCAATGCTGCAGTTAATTCAGGCGGGGTGGTTAAAGGGATAAATGCTCCCGGCTGCAGCATTTTTACCCGCAAGGAAATAGACGATTTGACTAAGTTTGCTGCTATTTACAAGGCCAAAGGACTGGCCTACTTGGTCATAACTGAAGATGGGGTAAAGTCACCTATTGCTAAATTTTTCACGGAGCGGGAAATGGATACAATCCTTACCCGTTTCCAAGCTAAACCGGGAGACATTATATTCTTTGTAGCCGACAGGCATCAGGTTGCGTATGATACTTTGGGTGCGCTGCGACTGCACCTGGCGGAGCGGCTGGACTTGATACCTACGGATAAATACCAGTTTTTATGGGTGTTGGACTTTCCGCTGGTTGCTTATGATGATGAGGGTAAACGCTGGGAAGCCATGCATCACCCCTTTACCTCACCCAGAGATGAGGATATCCCGCTGTTGGACAGTGACCCTGCTAAGGCGCGTGCCAAAGCATACGACATGGTTCTAAACGGTGTTGAGGTGGGTGGCGGCAGCATACGTATACACCGCGGGGATGTGCAGGAAAAGATGTTTACAGTTATAGGTCTTGATCAGGAGCAGGCTAGAGAGAAGTTCGGCTTTATGCTCGATGCTTTTGAGTATGGTGCTCCTCCCCACGGCGGCATAGCCTTCGGATTGGATCGACTGTTAATGCTTTTGGCCAAGAGAAAAACCATCAGGGATGTTATTCCCTTCCCCAAGACCCAAAGTGCTACAGACTTGATGGTATCGGCACCAGACACTGTTGAGCCGGAACAACTGCGGGAATTACACATAAAGACCATTGTAAAAAGCAAAAAGGGTTAAAATTTATTTAAGGCAGTCCGTAACTTGAGATTAATAAACGTATGTGTTAACATAAAAGTAATAAATTTAACTGCACCCTACGGTGTGCGTGATTGCCTTGAAGTTTTGATCCAACACAATTATAAAGGGAGCCTAACTCTAATTGTGGCTTGTATGCCCGATAAGGGACACAATAAGCAATTAGGAGGGCACCCACCTGTTAGACAACGGGTTCAAGAAACTTCTGGGTTCACGGCACAAGTGGGGTCAAAACAAATAACAATCAGCTTTCCAGCCGGGCTTATGTCAGGCTGGAAAATTTTTTATACCTTAGGGGGAACTTTATGCAGCATCGCTTTTCCCGTACTGAAAAAATTATAGGTAATAAGGGGCTGGAATTACTTGCCCGGTCCAAAGTTGCTGTTTTTGGCTTGGGTGGTGTAGGATCGTATACAGTGGAGGCTCTTGCCCGTTCCGGAGTGGGCAGTTTTTTACTGGTAGATCCCGATGTAGTGGATATAACAAATATTAACAGGCAGTTGCATGCCCTTTCCAACACAGTGGGGTATGCAAAGGTAACGCTGCTGGCTGACCGTATAAAAGAGATTAATCCTGAAGCTGAGGTTGAGGTGCGCCAAGAGCGACTAACAAGGTTCAATTCCGGTGATCTGCTACATGCTAGCCTGTCATATGTGATCGATGCTATAGATGATATAGATAACAAGGTGCACTTGTTAAAAAGCTGTGTTGAAAAAAATATTCCCGTGGTTTCTGCTATGGGGACGGGAAACAAACTTGACCCCACAGCTTTGAAGGTTATGGATATTTCCAAAACTTCTGTATGTCCGCTGGCGAGAAAAGTACGGCGGGAGCTTAAAAGAGAGAATATCCATACCGGAATTATTGTGGTTTGTTCCAGTGAACCACCTATCAAGAACAAGCCTCAAGATGCGATAGAGGGTTCAAATGCTCCGGGTAGTATAGCTTTTGTACCGCCTGTGGCAGGTATGATTCTGGCCGGTGTGGTAACCAACAACGTTATCAGCAATATGCCATAGCATGGTAATTTTTTTTCTGTGCTCAATAAATTTCCAAATATGGTATCTTACATTGACAAGCCCTAAAACAGGGTATTATAATTGATATCAACTATGCAAAGTACAATATAATAAGACTCTGCTAGTGGAGAGATCGGGTTTCGGTACGGCGTAAGTTTAATAGATTTAAATGAAAGGGGAGGAAGCTTTTGGCGAGTGAAAAAATTCAACACCTTAGTGATGACAACTTTGCTTCTCTGATTGGAAGTTCCGACAAGCCCGTATTGGTTGATTTTTGGGCTGAATGGTGTGGACCATGTAAAATGATTACACCGGTTTTGGAGGAAATTGCCGATGAGTATGAAAATAAAGTCAACATCGGAAAGCTTAATGTGGATCAAAACAAAGGTATTCCCGGAGAGTATAAAATAATTAGTATTCCTACCCTGCTTGTGTTTAAAGATGGACGAGAGGTTGAACGAGTAATTGGATTTAAGACCAAAAAAGAATTAAAAAACTTGCTCGAGAAGCATATGTAATACCCGGAACTAATTAGTAATTATTAATACTTGATAATAAGCACGCATAACGCGTGCTTATTGCTGTATATGGAGGTTTTTATGTGGCAAACCTATTTGAGGGAAATCAGAATACCCGCTTGGCAGAACCTTTAGCGTCGCGCATGCGCCCATCATCCCTGGATGAGTTTGAGGAACAGGAAAATATTGTGGGGCCCGGGACTCCACTAAGGAGATCGATAGAAGCCGATCTCCTGCAGTCCGTCATACTTTATGGTCCCCCGGGAACCGGTAAAACCACATTGGCTCGGATAATTGCCGATAAAACTAACTCCTACTTTGAAAGTATAAATGCGGTAGTTGCGGGCGTTTCAGATATCAGGCGTATTGTTCAGGAGGCGCGTGACAGACGTTCCTTTTATAGTCGTAAAACGATACTGTTTATAGATGAGATTCACCGGTTTAACAAGGCGCAGCAGGATGCCCTGCTGCCTTTTGTTGAAGACGGGTTAATTACCTTGATTGGATCAACGACCGAGAATCCAATGTTTTCAATTAATAGACCTTTGTTATCCAGGTCAAGGATATATAAGCTGAATACTTTGTCCAGGCAAGCAATTTTACGGATTATAAACAGGGCGCTTCAGGACCGTGAGCAAGGACTGGGGAATTACAGTGTGTGCATACAGGAGCACGCATTGTATTTTTGGGCTGATATTGCTAACGGGGATGCCAGAACAGCTTTAAATTACCTGGAATCTGCTGTTCTTACCACACCCCCGGGGCAGGACGGAAAGCGCAATATTACTCTGGGTGTAGCTGAGGAAGTAGCTCAGAAAAGAGTTTTAAATTATAGTCGCAGGGATGAACATTATGATGTGGTTTCTGCTTGGATAAAGAGTATGCGCGGGTCAGATCCGCAGGCGGCTGTTTACTGGCTGGCTCGGCTTTTGTACGCCGGTGAAGACCCCGCGTTTCTGGTCCGCAGGCTTATGATTCATGCGGCAGAGGACGTGGGTTTAGCTGACCCGCAGGCCCTTACACTGGCTGTTTCAGCGGCCCAGGCGGTGGAGAGAGTGGGTATGCCCGAAGCAAGAATCATATTGGCAGAGGTATCAATCTACATAGCTAATGCACCGAAAAGCAATTCCGCCTATGTGGCCATCGCTAATGCCATGGAAAGCGTAACCAATGAAAAATCTTTTGAAGTACCCCTGCACCTGCGAGACGCCAGCTATAAGGGTGCTAAATTCATGGGACATGGTGTGGGATATAAATACCCTCACGATTACCCCGGTGGTTGGGTGGAACAACAATACCTGCCAGAACAGATCAGTAATAAAGTTTTTTATTCTCCATCGGATAATGATAGAAAGAAATAAATCCCGAGTAAAATAGTTGGATTTAAATTGACAATACTTGCACTCTATGCTACTATATCTCCATATTGAATCCCTAGTAAACTAGTATGGATTAAATAGGGGGTGGGATATTGCGGCTTTCTACCCGGGGGCATTACGGACTGAAAGCCATGTTCGATTTAGCTTTGAATTATGGTGAGCACCCCATACCTCTCAAAAGCATTGCTGAGCGGCAGGGCATATCTGATAATTACCTCGAACAACTTATTTCGGTATTGCGAAAGGCCGGCTTAGTAAAGAGTGTTCGCGGGGCCCAGGGGGGGTATATCCTAGCCCGGGAACCCGAGCACATTAATGTGGGTGAAATTATAAGGTCACTGGAAGGACCCATTGCTCCTGTAGACTGTGTCAGTGAAGTGGAGCCCAGTGAATGCGATCAGTCTGACTTTTGTATAACCCGTACTGTTTGGGCCCGGGTGCGAGACAGTATTGCGGAGGTATTGGACTCCATCAGCCTGGCAGACATGTGCCGGGATGCTGAAAAAGTTAAAGTATAACATATATTAATATACTTAAAAGAAGGAGGAGTTACAGTTGCGCAGAGTATACATGGATCATAGCGCGACTACCCCTGTACGTGCAGAAGTTGCCGAAGAAATGTATAAGTACATTATTGATAATTTCGGTAATCCCACCAGTCTGCACTCTTTTGGCCGACAGGTCAGAAATGCTGTGGAAGAAGCCAGGGAAAATGTCGCTGCCTCTATAGGAGCCAAAACAAATGAGATCGTCTTTACCAGCGGGGGTACCGAATCAGATAATATGGCCATTCACGGAGTGGCCCATGCCAATAAAAATAAAGGCAATCATATTATTACCTCAGCAGTTGAACATCATGCCGTCATAAATACTGTGAAGGCACTGGGTAAAGAAGGTTTTACCATAACCATTATCCCGGTGGACAAACATGGTGTAGTTGACCCGGATGATGTTGCCAATGCCATTACGGAAAAAACAATACTAGTGACCATAATGCACGCTAACAATGAGGTAGGCACCATACAGCCTATTCAGGAAATTAGCAAAATTACCCGCGAGCACGGTGTAATATTCCATACCGATGCCGTCCAGAGTTTTGGCAAAATACCGGTAAATGTAGATGACTTGGGGGTTGACCTGCTCACCATCAGCGGGCACAAGATATATGCTCCTAAGGGAATTGGGGCCTTATATATTCGCAAAGGAACGCGCTGGAAGCAGTCGCTTTTCCATGGTGGTTCCCAAGAACGTCTCCGCCGTGCCGGAACCGAAAATGTGGCGGGAATCGTGGCGTTGGGTAAGGCCTGCCGGTTGGCAACTGACGATTTGGAGTCGGAAGCCCGTCACATAAGCCAATTGAGGGACAGGCTAATCGAAGAAGTTACAAGCAATATAAGTTATGTTAATATAACCGGTCATCCCACCAGGCGGATTCCGGGCCATGCCAGCTTCTGCTTTCAGTACATTGAAGGAGAGTCTATGTTATTAAGCTTGGACATGAAGGGTATTGCCGCATCCAGTGGTTCTGCATGTACATCCGGATCCTTAGAGCCGTCCCACGTATTACTGTCCATGGGCATACCCCATGAAGTGGCACACGGTTCCATAAGACTTACACTCGGCCGTGATAACACCGAGGAAGACATTGATTATTTTATGGAAGTAATGCAGCCCATTGTGGAGAGGCTGCGTGCCATGTCTCCGCTGGATCAGGAGACCGAATTTCAGATGAATAGTGAATGTGAGGCCTGTAAGGTTAGTAGTTCGTGCCGTGCGTAATTTCTTCACGTAAAATGTAGATGTATAAAATGCTTTAGGTATCCACAATTTATTAATGCGGGGAGGGTTTTTATTGTATACCGAAAAGGTGATGGATCATTTCGAAAACCCTAGAAATGTGGGAGAAATATCCGATGCGGACGGAGTTGGTCAAGTAGGTAACCCCACCTGTGGGGATATAATGAAGATTTATATTAAAGTTGACCAAAATACAATCAGTGACGTTAGATTTAAAACTTTTGGTTGTGGGGCAGCCATTGCCACCAGCAGCATGGTTACTGAACTGGTAAAAGGGAAGACTTTGGAAGAGGCTTTGCAAATCAGTAATAACAGTGTCGCTGAAGCCCTTGACGGCCTGCCACCCAAAAAAATGCACTGTTCCAACCTGGCTGCCGACGCACTGCATGCTGCCATTAAAGATTACAGAGAAAAAAACGGAAAATAATGGACTTAACGTAGGTGATTGCCTGTGAAGAAAGAAAAAGTTATAGTTGCTATGAGCGGCGGGGTTGACAGTTCTGTAACCGCCGCCCTTTTATTAGAACAGGGTTATGAAGTAATCGGCGTTACTATGCAGATTTGGGATCCGGAGCAAACCGAAGTCGGCGATGATTTTGTGGGCTGCTGTTCCCTTTCCGCTGTCGATGACGCCCGGGCCGTTGCCCATAAGCTGGGCATAGCTTATTATGTGCTCAATTTCCGGTCCCTTTTTGAAACTGCAGTAATTGATAATTTTGTATCGGAATACCTCAGTGGACGGACACCGAATCCCTGTGTTGTATGCAACCGCAGCATAAAGTTCGAGGCACTGCTTAAAAAAGCCCTTGGCTTAGGTGCTCATTATATGGCTACGGGTCATTATGCCAGGCTCGGCTATGATAACACTTTGCGCCGCTATTATATTAAAAAGGCTGCAGATCCCGTAAAAGACCAGACATATTTTTTGTATCCCATGACGCAGCAGCAAATTGCTCATACCCTGATGCCTTTGGGCGGACTCACAAAAAATGAGGTCAGGGCCATGGCTGCAGAGCGGGGCCTGCGAGTGGCCGAAAAACCGGAAAGTCAGGAAATCTGCTTTGTGACTAACAATGACTATCACAGTTTTATCAAGGAATATACCGGGGAGAAGATTGAGCCCGGCCCTTTTATAGACCTGGAAGGTAATGTGCTCGGAGAACATAAAGGTATTCCCTTTTATACTATCGGCCAGCGCCGGGGGTTGGGGTTGGCCATGGGAGAAAAAGTATACGTAATCAATATCGATATGGCAAGAAATGCCGTAATTGTTGGGCCCCAAGAAGCTTTGGACTGCTCGGAGCTGGTGGCCGTAGATAATAATTTTATATTACACGAAGAGTTAGACGATGTATTTGAGGCCGAAGCGCAGATTCGTTATAACTCGAAGCCGGTTCCGGCCACGCTTTATCCGGCCGGTGACGGGACTGTAAAGGTGGTCTTTAAAGAGCCACAGCGGGCAATAACACCTGGCCAAGCAGTGGTATACTACCGGGGAGAATACCTGCTGGGCGGCGGCACTATAGTAAAGTAATACTGAGGACAAACCTGCCTTTGGCGCAAAGCGAATGAATTGAATAAAATATAAAAACCAATGCACGGTTTCCGTGCATTTTTTATGTCCATTATGGCAATAATTTATATATACTGTTACGCGGTAAGGGAGGCGATTTGTTGAACTGCCCCGTATGCGGTGGCAGAGCCACCGGGAAAGTAGGAGTGGACCAGTATTATTGTTGGGACTGCTGCAAAGAATACAGGATGAATAAGGAAGGCGTTCAGATTTATGATGTCGCCGAAGACGGTAGCCTTGTCGCTTTTGATCCTGATAACCGTTTCATTCTTTAGAACAGCAAGGGGGAATTGCTTGCATGCGCATGAGTTTTTTTAGGGGTGTTGTTACCGGCAGTATGCTGGGGGCAGCAGTGAGTTTACTCCTTGCTCCCGCAAAAAAAGATGAAAATACCGGTTTTATTGGAGCGCAAAGGCCTAGAAATAGGTCACAAACAAGAGGAGTGTTAAAAAACGTAAGTAAGACCGTCAATGAAGTGGGCAAGTCTTTTAACGATTATATAAAAAATTAAAGGCTAAAACCGGTTGAATGTAGAAAAAGGTGAGGAACTGTCCGTTCCTTGCTTTTTTTGGTGGTGAATAAAATATGGCCTGGTGGCGTGAAAAAAAATATTACCGAATAGCCCTTTTAATATTGTTATTGGCTATGGGCATCTATTTTCTATTTTTAGTGCGGGGAATTTTTCTCTCTTTTTTGCTGGCGGTTACCTTAGCGTACGTGCTTAACCCCGTGGTATGCGCCATGGAAGCAAAGGGCACCCCACGAGTAATCGCCATACTGATTTCGTACGCCGTCCTGATTATCATAAGCACCAGTTTAATACTGTACGGCATGCCCCATATAATTAAACAATTAAACCAAATGGTTAATGTTGTTCCGGAATACACTGAGCAGGTTAAAGAATTCAGTCAATCGGTGCAAAAGCAATATGCCCAGGCCGGCATTCCTGAATCCATCCGGAATGTTATTGACGAGCGTATATCTTGGATAGAGGAAACCTTACTAGAATTAGCCCAGCGTACGGTAGAGGGGCTTACGGGTATTGCCGGTTATATATTTAATATTGTTCTTGCGCCCATCCTTGCTTTCTATCTATTAAAGGATGTGGAACTATTCAAGGAAAAAGTGGTTAAAGCTATCCCATTTTGGGCGCGTGAAGACATGTTAATCTTGGGTTCCGATGTTCACCAGGTATTAAACAGGTTTATTCGAGGCTATATGACAGTAAGCCTTATTGTAGGCGGGTTAACATGGCTTTCCATGTCCATACTGGGAGTAGAGTTTCCCATTATGCTTGGGCTCTTTGCCGGTCTTACCCAGATCATTCCGTATTTCGGGCCGGTAATGGGTGCTCTACCGGCTATTGCTCTGGGCCTGTTAACCTCTAAGTGGCTGGCCTTAAAGGTAATCATAGCCTTTTTCGTTATTCAGCAGTTAGAGGGTAATATTTTATCGCCCAAAATACTGGGCGACCAGGTAGGGCTGCACCCGCTTTTTGTGATACTTGTCTTACTGGCCGGAGGGCAGCTGTTCGGGCTTATGGGCATGATACTGGCCGTGCCGGTGTCTGCCATGTTGAAGGTTATTGTGTCTTTCGGTCTCAGGAAACTATTGCCGGAGGGTCAGGGACAAGTTTAGGTAAAATTATTGAAATTTCGGCATTTATTGAATATAATTTGTTATTATATAAAGAAGTAGGATGGCGGGGGACTAGCAAGCAAGAACCGTCCCCACTTGCTGGGAAGGTGTTTATGAAACAAGGGCAAAATTTATTAGGTGACTGTTTAATTAATGAGGGTGTATTAACCCGGGAAAGACTGGAAGAGGCCCTCAATGCACAAAAGAAGGATAAGGGGAAACAAGGCTTACTTGGGGAAACACTGGTGGAACTGGGCTATTGCTCGGAGGATGACTTAGCCAGAGTAATTGCCAAACGGGCCGGGGTACCTCTGGTTTCCCTGGAATCATATACTGTGGACCCTGCGGCCGTGGCTACTATGAGTGTTGATTCTGCGCGTCGTTACCGGGCCCTTCCCATTGCTTATGAAAGTGACAAATTGGTGATGGCCATGAGGCACCCCACTGATCTTATGGCTATTGATGATTTACGTATTTTAACCGGTCATGACATAACCCCTGTTTTTGCCCCGGACAGCGAATTAGAGGCGGCCATAGACAGATATCTGCTTACCGATATGGAATTTGAACAGGTGGAAGAAGATGAGCTGCAGGCGGATGATATCACTTCCGGGAGTGAAGGAACAGGGGACAACCCGGCCGTGCAGTTGGCCAATATGATACTGTCACAGGCGGTTAATGCCAAGGCCAGTGATATCCATATAGAACCTTACGACAAAAATGTACGCATACGGTTTAGAATTGACGGAGTATTGCATGATATGCTGACACCTCCACGCCGCATGCATGGATCCCTTATTTCCAGGATAAAGGTTATGGCCAATATGGATATTGCAGAAAGAAGGAAACCCCAAGACGGGCGCATGTCCCTTAAAATCGAAGGAAGGACCGTCGATTTTCGCGTGGCGTCTTTGCCTACAAGCTTTGGCGAACGCCTTACACTGCGCCTTTTGGATCGCACGGGCAGTGTAATCTCCCTGGAAGAGTTGGGTATTAGTTCAGAAGTGCTGGATAGATTTCGGCAGGTTATAAAATTGCCTTACGGCATGATTTTGGTCACCGGTCCTACCGGCAGCGGTAAGACAACAACCCTTTATGCCGCCATGGAAGTGGTGGATAGAAGTGAGAAAAACGTTATTACCGTGGAAGACCCGGTGGAATACCGCATGGAAGGCATTAGCCAGGTTCAGATTAATACCAAGGCAGGACTTACCTTCACTGCAGGACTGAGGTCCATATTGCGCAGTGACCCTGATATTATGATGGTAGGTGAAATAAGGGACCGTGAAACCGCCCGTTTAGCGGTGGAGTCTGCCATGACCGGCCACCTTGTTTTTTCTTCGCTGCATACCAACGATGCCGCCGGTACTATAAGCCGCCTGACGGAAATGGAAATCGAACCTTTTCTAACTGCTTCATCCTTAAAGTGTGTAGTTTCTCAGCGGCTGGTGCGGGTATTATGTAATCATTGCAAAGAACCCTATGAAATATGTCGTAGTGATGTTGACAACGTAAATGATTTTCCCTGGGAGCAGGACGCCGGGTCCATGACCTTATACCGTCCCGCGGGCTGCATGCGGTGCAGCAATACGGGGTACAGGGGAAGGATGGGAGTTTATGAACTTCTATTTGCCAGCGAGGCAGTGCAACAGCTAACCCTGGATCGTAAGCCCGCAGGAGAAATAAAGAAAGCCGCGGTAGCCGAAGGTATGATAACTATGTGGCAGGATGGAATGAAAAAAGTCAAAAAAGGAACAACTTCGTTGGAAGAAGTATTGAGGGTGGTTGTATGAGCGAGGAGCAAAAGTACCATTTACACCAAATATTGAACAAATGTGTGGAGATAGGGGCATCTGACCTGCATATTACCGCGGGAATAGAAGCCATGGCCAGGGTGAACGGGGACTTGGTATTTATGGACACTCCCAAGCTAATGCCCCAGGATATAAAAGCTCTGATGGAGCCCTTACTAACTAATGAACAAAAAGAAATACTGCAAAGAGATCTGGAACTCGACTTTTCCTATGCTGTTCCCGGAGCTGCCCGATTCCGTGGAAATATTATGTGGCAGCGCGGCTCAATGGCAGTCAATTTTCGCGTGGTGGCCTTTGATGTACCCGGTTTGAGTGACCTGGGGCTGCCCGCGGTAGTAGGTGATTTTGCCCATCTGCCCCGGGGCCTGGTTCTTGTTACGGGTCCCACCGGAAGCGGTAAATCCACCACACTGGCTGCTATTATCGATAAAATTAATCGTGAGCGCACACTGAACATGATTACCGTGGAAAACCCCATTGAATTTTTACATAGACACAATAAATCAATTATTAAACAGCGGGAAGTGGGTACCGATACGCACTCCTTCGCCAATGCACTGCGTCATGCCCTGCGCCATGATCCCGATGTGATTCTTATTGGAGAGATGCGGGATCTGGAGAGTATCTCCATTGCTCTTACCGCAGCAGAGACCGGTCACCTGGTGTTTTCTACTCTGCATACACAGACGGCTACGCTGACTCTTAACCGTATTATAGATGTCTTCTCAGAAGGTGCGCGAGACCAAATAAGGCAGCAGTTGGCTGACTCGCTGCAGGGCATAATTGCCCAGCAGCTAGTGCCGCGCCTGGACGGAAAAGGACGGGCTGTGGCTTCGGAAGTACTTCTTACCACGCCCGCAGTCAAAAACCTGATCCGGGAAGGTAAGACACACCAGCTTAGTACTATTTTGCAAACCGGTCGCAATGTGGGTATGCATACAATGGACCATTCCCTGGCCAGCTTGGTCCTCAGTGGAGTTATCTCCCGGGAAGTTGCTCTGGAACGCTGCGTTGACCAGGCAGAATTGGCCCGTGTAGTGAGACAACACAGTCCCTTTTAATATGAGAGGGGGAGGGGTTGCTGTGCCTCTTTATGCCTTTGAAGTGCTAGAACAATCAGGTTCAATTACAGACGGAAAAATGGAAGCAGAGAACCAGGCGGCAGTTGCCGGCAGGCTGCGTAATATGGGCTATACCATAGTAGATATTTACGAACTCAAACAGTCCTTTTTACAGAAAGCTGTGCAAAGAAAGGCAAAAGTAAAACTGGCCGACCTGGCGATTTTTGCCCGCCAATTAGCAGCTATGTTGGTGGCCGGCATCCCCTTAACCCGCAGTCTTTATGCTCTGAGCAAGCAGCAAAGGAGCCCTGCTCTGGGTGAAATTTTGCATGATATTGCCAGGAACGTGGAAAGCGGTATGGCCTTTTCAGAAATGTTGGGTACATACCCTGATGTCTTTTCCAAGATTTTTGTGGATATGATTAAGGCCGGTGAAGTAGGGGGTGCCCTCGATGAAATGCTGGAGCGGCTGGCCGACCAACTGGAACGTGACAAAAGGCTTCGTGACAGTATGCGCGCCGCTACACTATACCCTTCGGTGATCCTGGTTTTTGCCGGTTTTATCATTGTTGCCATGCTGCTTTTTGTGGTACCTATTTTCAAGAGTTTTTTTCCGCCGGGAGTTGAACTGCCGCTACCCACCGTAATAGTAATGGCAGTCAGTGACACTATGCGGGAATACTGGTACCTTTATATATTATTTCCTCTTTTAATTATACTGGGTCTGCGGTTATTCATGGCCGGCGGGGCCGGTGCCCAACTATGGGACCGGGTAAAGTTTCGCCTGCCGCTGTTGGGTGACCTCTTCCGTAAAGATACATTAGCCCGCTTTTCCCGAACCTTTGCCACGCTTTTAGGGGGAGGAATCCCCGTTCTGCAGGCCTTGGAAGTTTCAGGTTCATCCGCCGGCAGTTTACAGGTGGCAGAAACCATTAAGCTAACCGGTATTGAGGTGCAGGAAGGTCAAAGCATATCCGTACCCCTGCAAAGAAGCGGCTTTTTCCCGCCCATGATGATCAACATGGTGGCCGTGGGGGAAGAGACAGGTCAATTGCCGTCCATGTTGGACCGGGTGGCGGACTTTTTTGAAGGCGAAGTGGCAACCATGTCTAAATCTTTGACTTCCATCATGGAGCCTTTATTAATTATATTTACCGGGATAGCCATTGGATGCATTGTGATTTCCATTTACCTGCCCATTTTCACCTCTATTACTTCCGTGGGGGGTATGTAAATTGTCAATTCCACGGCGGACAAAGGTGGACAAAAATATATTGGAACAAGCTGCTGCCGCTTACATTGAGCACAGGTGCCAAAAGCACCTGGCTGAGATAGTAGAGGCGGGAACCCGTCTGGTGTACTACTTTGCCCATCTTTATGGCCACGATTCTCCCGGGGAAGATTTGGTTCAGGCCGGATATGAAGGACTTATCAAGGCTGCCTACCGCTTTGACCCAAAAAGGGGTGTGGCCTTTGCCACCTACGCCGGCCATTGTATAATGGGAGAGATTCGTCATTACGTTCGCAAAGAGTCCTCCTTTCGTTGCCCTCTTTGGGCAGCGGAGATACAAAAAAAAGTAAATACATTTATTGACACATATTTACAGGAGGAAGAGGAACCTCCTTCCTTGGAAGAAATAGCGGAAGCTATAAATGTAAGGGCAGAAGGCATTGGACAAGCCATGCGCGCCGGTCTGGTTTCCTTGGAGGAAGTGGACGCTTCCAAGATCCGTAGTCGGTACTATGAAACCTTTCGTCTTCCCATTGAAGACCGCATAGTTTTGGAACAGAGCCTGGCAAAACTGTCAGACGTACAGCAAAAAGTGATCAATTTGATTTTCTACCGGGATATGACCCAAACCGAAGTGGCCTCCAGCCTGGGTATCAAGCAGCGGAAAGTTTCCCGTATATTACATAAAAGCCTAGAAAAACTAAGCAAATATATTTCCTAAGCTATACAGATGAAGCCACGGGGACGGTTCGAGCGTTCCCGAGCGAAGCGAATAGAATCGGGGACATTCCCCGAAGGGGTGTGTCCCCTTTTCTTAACCGGGGAGATGATGGAACCGTCCCCGTGGTGGAGCACCCGTAGCGTAACCAAATGCACCCGGAATAGAGGTTTTACACAATGTTCTTTAAGTCAAACAGCGCGGTAGGCATAGAGATTGATACCGGAACAGTGCGCGCCCTGGAATTAAAGGGCACTGTCCATTCCGCCTCTGTTTCCGCTGCCGGGCAGGTTGAAATACCGATTGATGCGGTGGATGAAGGAGTGGTCATGGATGTGGATGCGGTGGGGGAGGCGCTGAAGCAGCTGTGGGGAAAAGAGAGTTTTTCCGCCAAAGATGTGGTTTTGGGTGTATGCAATCCGGGTGTGATTATGCGTAAAGCAAATTTCCCCAAAGCTGTGGAGAAAAAGTTAGGACAGGTGATAAGATTTCAGGCCGGTGACTTTTTCCCCATCTCCCTTTCCGAAATGGTTCTTGATTACAGCCTACTGGGCGAAATTGACCAGGAAAAAGGGCCGGAGCTGGAAGTTCTACTGGTGGCGGCCCGGAGGGATACACTGGAACAAAACCTTGCCGCCCTGGCCATAGCCGGCCTGGAGCCAAAAATTGTGGACTATTCCCCTTTGGCATTGCTTACCGTGGTGCCGGAAAGCAGCCGTTCCGGTACCACGGTTTTAGTTGACATCAATCAAGGTTTTACTACTTTACTTTTAGCACACCAGGGAATACCCCGGTTCTCCCGGGTAATTCCCTATTCTTTTTCTTCTCTTGTAGAGTCCGGACAACCCCTGGCAGATGAAAAAGAAGCACTGCAAGAGATAGCCACGGCAGTGGATGATCATATCAACATCACCGGTGAATCCTTTTCCGGTACATGGGGTACTTCCTTCACCGGTGCCATTCGCTCGTCAATAAACTATTATCTGTCCCAACAAAGAGGGACCCATGTGGATTTGATTTTATTAAGCGGACGCGGAGCTTTGGTTGACGGTTTACCCGAACTGCTGCAGAGTGAGCTGGAAGTTCCGGTTGAGTCTATCAATGCGGGAAAGGGCCCTGATTTTGCTGTCTGTCACGGCCTGGCCCTCCGGGGACTGGAGGCGAAATAATGGAAGTAAGGATAAACCTCCTGCCGCCCGAGATTCTGGCCCGGCGAGCACAAAAACTCAAACAGCGCCGGCTTGTTTTCATTGGATGCGGCATGCTGGCGATCATTCTTTTTGTTCATGGGGCTCTCTTTTTGACCACCCTCCAAGCAAAGGATCAACTGCAGCGCCTGCGTCAGGAACGCTTATCCCTGGAGAGTAATATGCAGGGTTTTGTACAATATAAACAATTTCAGAACCAGGTACAGCAGGCTGAGAAGTTGGTGCAAAAAATATCGGGACAGTCCCGGGATTGGGTATATTTGTTTGACCGTCTGGTTAGCTCTATGCCTCCCGGTATAAGGTTAACCAATATATCGGTTGGTGCAGGACAAAAAGGCAATGACGCCGCGTCTCCCGGCGCTTTGAGCGTGACAATGACAGGTGATTCCAGCGACAGCACCGCTTTAGGACAGTGGTTGCAAGAACTGAAAAAGGTGCCCGTATTGTCAGGTGTGCAGTGCCGGTATGTAACCAATACCGACTTGGGCGGGCAACCGACACTTAAATTTGAAATTACCGGCAGCATGGGTGATCCCGGACAGGACAGCTTGCAGGGAAAGGAGACGGGCAATGGCGGAGAGCAAGAATCAACGGGTGAGATTAGCATGGATGATATTAATAATGCTATTGACGGCACTGTTAATCTACTCAATACATCTCCGGGCAACGACTCTGAAGGCAGTCCGCCAGGAAGTGACTAACGAACAAACAGCCCTGGCCAACACCCGCATGCAGCTTAGCCAGTTGCTTAATATCAAAGAGCAAGGAGCAAGGCTGCAGCAGCGGTTGGATCGCTACATACAAATGGTACCGAAAAGCCCGCAGGAAGAGCAGATTATCCACCGCCTGCAAACAGAGGCGGCAAAATCGGGCCTGGAGTTTGCCCATATTAGTTTTGAATCCAGGCAGAGTACCGACGGGTACATGGAAATGCCCTTCACCGCAGAATTCAAGGGCAGCTTCAACTCATTGGTGCAGTTCCTGGCGCGTTTGCAGGAAGGTCCCCGTATTATTCAGGTCAAGCAATGTGATGTCAGTGTATCCGGTGATTCCACTGCCGTCAATACGCAAATTTGGGGCAGAACATTTTATGCAGAGTAATTATAATACCGGCATCAGATAAAAGAAATAACCGCTCTAGCCAGAACTAGGAGGTCATGTTTAATGGCTCAGCTCAATTTTAATATGGACCGTCAACAAATAAACAAGGCTTTCCAAAGATATAAGATATATTTTATCCTGGGCGGGATAGTACTCGTTCTGCTGATTGCCGGGTTATTGTTTTTAAAATTGAACGCTGCCCCTGCCCAGACCGGGAAGGGAAATAATCCTTTAAATGTAACTGCGGGAACACAGGGTGACTCCAATAACCAAGGCTTCTTCCTACCCCAAACCACCAGGGAGGCAGGTGACATATCCACCATGCGAGATCCCTTTTCATTTATGGTTTTAAAAGGAGTAATCACCGGTGGAAACGGGTCAAACCAGGCCGTCATTGAGGCCGGAAACAATGCCTACGTGGTGCAGACCGGCTCCCGGATTTCCGGCACCTGGACCGTAATTGAAATAGACAGTTCCAGTGTACTGCTCAGGTCCGAGGAACAAGAAATGACCTTAGGTTTTAACGGCCGGGTAAAAACCACGGATATCGAGGAGAAGCAAGACACTCCCGGCAATGAAAGTGAGGTGCCCGCCGGTGAAAAGTCCTAAAATATTACACATAACCTGTGCCGTCGCCATATTTATAGCCTTGTTCTGTAATTTTAATGTTACGGAAGATGCCGAAGCCGGAGGCCAGCTTTCAAAAAATAATTTGCCCTTTGCTTCATTGGTATTGTCCAATACCGCTCATGCAGCTTCATCCGGTGGTGGGGTTATATCCGTGGACTTCAGGCAGGTGGACCTGCGCGATGCCCTCTCCGCCCTGGCGGTGCAGATGGGTAAAAACATCATTTTGCTGGGGGATGATGAGCCGGAGGAAATATCCTTCAAAGCCAAAAATTTAACCGCTGCCGAAGCCTTGGAACTATTGATCCAAAAACAAGAACTTTCTTACGTACAACAGGATAATACCATTGTCGTCGGTGATCCGGGAGCACTGGACGCCAACTACTACAACCAGATGATACTGGCCCGCTTCGATACATACTACGTTCCGGCGGAAAAAATAAAGATGTTGATTAATGAACTGGCCATTCCGCAAAAAAACATCATCGTCGAAGAAAACCCGCACGTTGTTTACGTGCAGGGTACAGTCCCGGCACTGGAAAAAGTAAGTGAACTGATCAATAATGTGGACACCGAAGAAAACAGCCTTTCCGTGGACTTCAAAACATTACAACTTTATTTAATCTCACCGGAGAGAGCTGTGGAATTGCTGGCCAAAGCCGGGATAGAACTGGAGAAATACGTGGCTCTGGATAACAAGCTGCTGGTTTTTGACCGGGAAGTATTCCATCGCTGGGAAGAGATCCAAAAATTGGCCCAGAACTTCGACAGCCTCAGCGCCAGGGAAGAGAAAGTGCTTACTTTTAAACTGAACAATGTATTTGCCGCCACCGCCGCCAAGAAACTACAGGAATTTAAGTTTGGAGAAGAAATCACCCCTCTGACTTCAGACAGCTCCAAATTCAGCAAAGAGTTACTCGTTATCTGCCCCCCGGGTTTGGAAACGCGGGTAAGGAGTGCGGTGGTGAATATTGATAGAGAGCAGGAGATAATAAAAGTTCCGATATTAACCATGAACTCTCATCAAAGTATCCACTCCAGAAAGCTTCTGTTAAGCGAACTAACGGGAATTCCCGTATCCAACCTGCACACCTCTAGAAACATCTCCGGCGACAGCGATAATCCTGAATATGTGCTGTGGGTGGAAGAAACACCGGATAATGTTGCACTGCTCAGGGACATGCTGCAAGAGATGAAATAAGTGGAGTGGATTCTTAAATTTTTTGCAGTTAACTGTCTAAAAAAATTATTAGTTGGTATAACATGGGTAGAAGTGATTAGAAATACAAGACAAAGGAGGTGGATTTATGTTTTATAAGCTAGCTAAGGCTTTAAAGAAGAAGGACGGCTTTACCTTGGTGGAATTGATGGTGGTTGTGGTTATTATTGGTATCTTAGCGGCTATTGCTGTTCCTCAGTTTACTGGAATGAAAGAAAAAGCAGAAAATGCAGCTGAAGAGGCAAACTTGAGGATCATTGATTCAGCAATAGAAATGTATTACGCGGAAAACGGTGATTGGCCTAATGATTTGACAAGTGACTTAGAACCATATATTGCGGATATGACTGATTTAGATGGATATAATCTCACAGGTTCTGAACCACCGGTAGCGACACATTAAGGTTGTTTATTTGAATATATTGCCAGGTTTCTTAACTAAATTAACAACGTGATTTTACAAATACGAAGATAAATTTTCTAAGGCCTTGTTTTGAAAACAAGGCCTTAGAAATTCAAGCTATAATAAACTAAACAAATTTAGATACTCAAAACTCAAGATATCAAGATTTTTTAGTATACTACACCAGTTTTATAAGAATTTCTGATAAAAGGAAACCTTTAATCCCAGTTGTTATAATTCTTCTTCTAGTAACCATCATGCTAGCACCGGCCAAGGGCGGTATTATTTACAAGCGGGCCTTTAGTATTCCCGGCAAGTGGTATCTGCCTCCCACCTGGAGGGCCAAGCCGGGTCTAACCGGTTATTGATATGGACTGAGACGTTAAAATTAATACCACAGAATTGGGCATTTGGAGTCGGTCCGGATCACCTCTTTTATGCAGGCATTGTGATTAATGATAATACTGCAGTGGATAAAGCCCACAATATATTCTTGGAAATTGCTGTTACCATGGGACTGTTTGCCTTATTTGCATACATGGCGTTTCTTTTCTTTTTTTTGCGGCCAGGAAAAACTGATCATGAGTTTATGTATTTTATAATGATAGCTACTTATCTTATACAGGGGCTTTTCAATATTGAAGTAGTTACGGTCATGCCCCTCTTCTGGATTGTTCTGGGATTATCCCTGGGAAACAAAAAGGGGCTGGAAAATAAATCTTGAGCTTTTATTCTGAGGTGAAAGTTCATTGAATGGGCTTGAACTAAAAAAAGGGATGGACATAATTACTGTTTCCCTAATGATAACCCTAAGCTTGCTGTCTTTGTTAAACGGTGGATTTGATAATGAGGTTGTTTATTGGGTTTTATTAGCTCTTTTAGCTGTCTCGGGTTGGTTACTGATCACTGGGCGCTCTTTATTTAATATTGCTTTCGATACCCCTTTACTATGGTATGCTTTATTTGTTTTTTGGGGTGGAATGAGCATTTTCTGGTCATTAAACCCACACCGCACTCTGGTTGAATTTTTACAACTGGTGTGTTATGCCTTAATTATTCTATTGTCTATGCAGTTGCAAAAAGACAATTTTGTTAAAGTAGGTAGAATGCTATTAATTACAGGGATAGGTATTGCTGCTTTCGGAATTGGCGAATATCTCTTCGTTGAGAACGGGCGTATAGCAAGCACTTTTTTCAATCCCAATGCCCTGGGCATATTCTTGGTTTTAGTTTTTTGCTTTTCATGGGGATATTATTTGCGCAGGCCTAATCGAATCTTATTTGCAGCTTGCTTAATATTATTTACATCTTTGTTATTGACGGGCTCAAGAGGATCGCTGCTTTCCTTGATTTTAGCTGCACCCTTTATGCTGCTGGGGCTAAAGGGCAGATTGCGTTTAACCGCTATAAAACAGACTCTTATTTGTATATTATTGGCCATTCTACTAACCCAAAGTATCATGGAAGTTGCCACTTACTTACCAAAAAATAAAGGCATTGATAAGTTTTTATCTCAGATCTTGCTTCGCTCCGGCTCGTTTTTACCTTCTTCTGTTGAAGGAAGATGGAATTTCTGGCAGGTAGGGGGCAGGCTTTTTGAATCCAATCCCATTCATGGTTACGGGCTGGGTACCTTTTACTTGGCTTATTACCAGGAGTATGCAGGCAATAGATGGTATGCTCGTTTTGCTCATAATCATTATCTGCAAACAGCGGCTGAATTGGGTATTGTTGGAGTACTATTATTCGGCGGTTTTCTACTTACACTTTTCTTGCGAATCAGAAAAAAGATGAAACAGGGCTGTTTACCCGATTATTTTCCTGGAATACTTGTTGGGTTAACAGCTTTTCTACTGCATATAGGGATTGATTTTAGCTGGAACTTTCCTGGCGTGACGGGCATATTTTTTGCCATGGCCGGAGTGGCAGTTACTGAAACTAATTATAAACACAGAAGTGCGTTAAAGCTAAGTCCTAGATTCGGTTTGGTTGTACTGCCCCTGTTAGTGATTCTGACCGGATGGAAGTTATCCAGTGGCATTCTTTATGCAAAAGGAGTCCAAGCCGCTTCGCAAGCTAATCTTGTTACTTCCACACGTTATTACGAAACGGCGAATTCCTTTTATCCTATTAACCCCATGGGGTATTACTTTGTCAGTAAAAACTATATCAATAAATATAAGGAAACAAAGGACAGGGAATTATTAAAAAAAGCCCTTGCTTCTGCCCAAAAGGCAGTAAACCTGAGCCCTTCCGACGGTATGCTTCAAAACTGGTTAGGAAAGCTTTACTGGGCCCAGGGAAAGCAGTGGGAAGCAGAAAAGCATTTGCTTATCGGAGCTAAATACGGTGCATATATTTTGCAGAGGTATTTGGATTTAGGCGAGTTTTACCTGCAAGCGAATCGAATTAGTGAAGCCAAAAGTGTTTTATTACAAGGCTTAGCCCTAAAAAAGGCTGCCCTTCAGAGTGCTCGCAGTGAGGAAGATAAAGAAATAGCTGAAAATAATGCCATCAAAATTCACCTTTACTTGGCAAACATATATTTCAAAGACAACAAAAAGGAATCGGCCTTAAACCAGATACAATTAGCTAAGAAACTGAAACCCGAAAATCCAATATTGCAGCAGTACATAAATCGACAATAGGGTAACTTAGGTACCGGGTACCTAAGTTTTTAAAAGAATTACCCAACAAAATTACCCCTTGTTTAAAGAAGCATGGGGAGGTTTCTATTTCTTTAGGGTCGTCTTCTGACACGATTTACAGGATTGGCAGGATTTTTTTTAAGCAGGATCATTACTTTGAGAGCGTAGATAATTCTATTCGTCATTGCAAATTTATCTCTAATAATGTTTTATTTTTAAACACACTAAAAACTTATTCTTAAAGGAAAATTCCATTGACAGATAAACTTCATTGCGCATCCAATTAATCCTGTTAATCCTGTCTAAAAATTTGTTTGCCCCAAAGCCCCACATGCAATGCCTTTAATCCCACTTATTTTTTTTGACTGGTTGAACTTGGTGTGATTGGAAAATGCTAAGAACTTTTTATGTTCTTTAGAATACGAATATAATCTCTGGTACCATGTAAAATCCTATAAACATAAACCATATTATCTATCAAGCGATAAAAAGCCACATAGGGCTCAATAATGAGCATTCGAAAATTATAATATTTTAGTGACTCATCTATAAGTTTCACACCAGAGTATGGAAATTGCTCAAGACGACGGAATGCAGTCATGATATTATCAAGCATATTCTTAGCAGCTGTAGGGTTTTCTAATAAGATATAATCAAATATTTCATCAAGATCCTCAAAAGCTACAGGAAGAAGTTCAACTTTGCAATTTTCCATCAATTTTCTCCTTCAATCTCTTATAAGTATCTTCAAGAGAAACGGTAGGTTTTCCGGCAAGACGTTGTTCTTCTGCAAGGAGAAGCTTTTCTTTTAATGCTAACATGGCTTCTCTACGCTCAAAGGCCTCAATACTCATGACAACAAGGTCACCTTCCCCGTTCTTTGTAATATATACAGGCTCAGCTTTTTCATGAACTAGCTTTGAAATAGAATTATAGTCATTACGAAGTGTGGTGGAAGACTTTATAATCAATAGAAACACCTCCAGTATACTTTTATACAATTATTATACTATTATTCCATAAGAATATAAATAGAATAATCCCGTCTCCTAGTTACATACCTGAACAGTAGAAACATCGGGGTCAGGCTTGAACAATTCACTTATTCAAGCCTTGGACTTAAAAGAGGCACCTAACAGGTACGGTTCGTTCGAACCTGCCACGGAAACTTAGGTGCCCGGTACCTAAGTTTTTAAAAGAATTACCAAACAAAATTAATCCTTGTTTAAAGAAGCATGAGGAGGTTTTTTTGCTTCCTTGCCTAAAGATTGTTCGGGTCGTGACTTAAGGGTCACTTTTTTTTACGAAAATGCCCGGGATATATGGGATTTTTGCATGCGTTCCTTTAGTTATGTTTTTAATATGAAAACATCTTAGGGTATTCCTTTTGGGAAAACATTTGGGGTATTTCTTTTGGGTCGTTTTCTGACAGGATTTGCAGGATGCTTTGGGGCATCGGCTTTCGGGGCTTTAAAAAATTTGTTTGCCCCAAAGCCCCACATGCAATGCCTTTAATCCCACTCATTTCTTCCACTGAACTTAGGTACCCGGTACCTAACTTATTATTTTGCCATCACTCTGGATGTACTTCCCCGGCAATATTTCCTAGTCGCAATCGAAAACTGGTTTATGATACCGTTCCCGGAGGATCTTAACGGAATCAAAGTCCTATAACCCGAAGGTCATACTAAAAATAAAAAACAGGATCGATCCTCCGTATTGCACCTGTCACTCGGTGGCCAGGTGTAAATATTATCAAGAGGCATATGGCTCCATGCCCAACAGGGATAAATAAAAAAGTCGAAAGTCTGCTGGATTTATACGGCCACGAAAGCTGTAGCTCCTCCGGGAGGAGGTAGAGTATATGTAACTGTCATGGCCAGTATGGCCAAGATATATGGCCCCGATAAGATTACTGGGCTGTGCCACAGGCACATGGCATGAAGAGTACAGTAGCATTGCTGAAGTTCTGAAAGAGGGCAGAAGTTAGTGGTAGTTCATAAAATACAGCTAATAGAGCTCATTAATTCAATACCGGCTATGCTACCCAGAGCTGTTAACAGTAGTGACTAAGGTGATATCCGGGATGACTGCAACACTTGCCGCCTTTCATTTTATATAGGTAATTTATGATCATGGCTGTGGTCGCTTGAACTTGGCGATTGTGGATTTTATAAATACCTTCTTAAAATAATATTGAGAGACAATTTATACTAGGATATACTGTAAGTATGTAAGCACCAACTATGGGAGGTGTTAAGAGTGGAAACAGCGAGAGAAAAGGCAATAAATCTAATTAAAAGTTTACCTGGTGATATATCCCTTGAAGAAATTATCAAGCAATTAAAATCTATTGATAGTACAAATAAAGAAGTTGAATCTGTTTCAGCGGAAGCTGCAAATGATCCAGAATTAGAAAAAATGATTGTGGATAGTCGAGAAGCCTATAAGAATAAAAATTTTTTTACAACGAAAAAGTTTTTACAAGAAATTTTAAATAGGTATAGTAATGAATAAGGTTAGCGTAATTTGGCCAAAACCTGTACAGGATAAACTGTTTTCATATGAAAGCAGGCACTTTACTAAGGAAGTGACTATAAGATATTTAACCAGTTTGGTTTTACAAGTTGATAATATCTTACTGAATCCTGTACTATCCAAAACCTATACTGAGCAATACGGTGTTTACCAAGGGGTTTCAAGGATTGTTGTAAATAAATTAAGGTTTACTATGAACGTCATGATGAGGATATTATTATTTTAGCAGTTAAATTTCCTGGGGAAAACTAAGGGTGTTATTTTGAACAAAATAAATAGTAGAAAAAAAATTCCTTCTACTGTTTGCATCCCGTAGAGGGAATTAGTGGCCTTAACCCGGGGTGCACAGGTATATGTACATGAAATGGTTCAGCTTTTTCTTTTAGTGTATTAAATAAAGCAAAAGAACGCAAAGGAAGATGATATTATGATATCTGTTTTTAGCTGGTTAATAGTAGCTGCTGTAGTCATGTATATATTTGGTGTGATGTTGGCACCTTTAACCCCACAATTTACTTTGGCTTTTGCCTGCCTGGCGGTTGTTCTGGGGGGCGTCAGCACCTTCAGCCTGTTGGTTTGTGTGCTAAAACAACGATTAAAGGACAAGGAGAGTGAGAAAGATGTTATTAACAAATACTGAAAGCGTGCCTGGTAAAGAAGTGACAGAAATAATAGGAATCGTAAGGGGTAGTACAGTTCGGGCCAAGCATATTGGGAAAGATATTATTGCATCTTTTAGAAATGTAGTTGGGGGAGAACTCCGTGAATATACGGATATGCTGGAAGATGCGCGGAAGATTGCACTGGGGCAAATGGAAGAACAAGCGAAAAGCCTTGGTGCTGATGGGGTAATAAATATCCGGTTTATGACATCTACAATTTCGCAAATGGCAGCGGAAATAATGGTTTACGGTACTGCAGTCAAATTAAAATAAAGCATATAAACCCAATGGCCAAGGCATCAGGGTAATAGATTGGGGTTTGAATAATTCACTTATTCTCTCCTTCCTTGAGGATAAAAAAAGAGCCCTTTAGGGGATCCCAGGGAGATTCCAGAAAAATGTTATCATCGGGATCTTTTTTAATGATGTTAAGTTTATGGGTGAGACAAACTATTTTTGTATTTTCCAATTCAATTAATTGATTCCACTGCAAAAACCCCTCACAAACACCAAAATCTATAAATAAAAACAG
>JADQBQ010000034.1 GCA_016278505.1 Clostridiales bacterium | reverse complement strand
TTTACATTTACTGAAACCAGGGGAGTTGATACCCGGTTTCAGCAGTTGAATCATTACTTGCTTTATGAATAAACTTTTGAGCAAAGCAAAATAATACCATTTAAGTGTTTGTACTTATAGTTTAAAATGGGAGCCATTTTATTTATGGATGATGAAAAACTTAACAAAGAACTTAACAAGATTCTAACCCTGGAACATGGTCACCTGGGCATGTATAAAAATTACATAGAACACGAGGATAAAGAAATTAGGCGTGCGTTTAGACGGTTTATGGAGGTTGAAGAAGAGCACATCGGAAAAATCAACAGCATAATTCGCAATCTTGGAGGAAAACCCTCCCCGACAGTAGACGGTGGAGACATAATTGGGAAATTTTTTGGTGTTACCATGAATACCGTGTCTGACACCAAAGAAATTTTAAAAATTTATAGTTTTATCGAAAAGAAATCCCATGAGGGTTATGCCAAATTTGTTTCACAGTTGGAACAGGATACCCAGGAAAGAAACCAGTTTATAGCTGAGATTGCGGCAGCAAATATGTTGGAGGCACATTTAATGCAGTTATGGCTGGAAAACAAGATGCAGGCCTTATAAAAATTCATGTAAGAAATTGAGGTACAGATTGAGCTACAAGAAGAAGGAGTATCAAATGGCAAAGACTTTGCTTTATCACACATTTCTAGTGAACCAAACCTGATTATGCATCTTAGTTATGGATTAACCAGTTGATGTTTTTATTAGGTTCGTTATCTAAAGAACTGGTACAGAGTACTTAAGTTATGCTGGTTAAATTCTGTCCCCGTATCCTCCGGTTTGAAACTATGACTCGACGGTTAGGAAAAATGATCCCCTTTCCCAGGCTACATCCGGGAGAGGGGATTATTTTTATAAAACTTCCATCCTTGGGATCGGAGGCTTTAATATCATAGAAATTCCGTCATTACGAGACTTCGCACAGGTACAAGCCCATGAAATGGTTCAACTTTTTCTTTTCATAATTTTTAAACAACTGCTGCAACTGGCCGTCTATTTCTGCGAGGAACCGGCGATAATCGCTTTTTTCAATATGCTCAACAAAGGTGATCACCGGGTTATAGTTGGGGACGTAATCGATTATCAATACCTTTTGCCCGGCCAGTCTTTTCATTTCCTTTAATACCCGCATTCGGTAACCCGCAGGCATTTCATGCAGTACGAATGCTGCCGACACTATATCAAAACTGTCATCCGTAAACGGGCCGGGGGCATGGGCCGGAACCTGAACTAAATCAATCTGGCTGCCGTACTTTTTCCTGGCCTGATCCAACATGCCCCGGGAAATATCCACCCCGGTCACTTTTGCACCTTGTGTGGCAAAAACCCCGGCCAGGGTGCCCGTGCCTGTCCCGATATCAAGCAATGCAGGTGAGCTGCCCGTGTTTTTCAACTGGCACAGAGTATATTCTGCCGCCTGCCGGTAGGGGCCGATAAACAAAGGACGCATGATGTCAAAGTAACGGGCCACCCTGTCGAAGGTCCCGGCCAACCTGGTTAAGTCCTTCTCAGACAAGCAGACACCTCCTTATAGGATTCGATAAATCTTTTCACTGTCAATTTATGCCCATTTAACGTAATGTTATAAAAGTTTACTTATTTTTGTGTTAAAATTAGCAGGAAAAACAATGGTTTTATATAAATATTTACTATTGTATCTTGGGAGTAAATATTATGAAGTCCGTTAAAGGATGTGGAAGTATGTTTTTAAATAACCAAAAGGGAATGGCTTTGTTTTCAGTACTTATGATTATGACTGTAACTACCCTTTTAGGCACAGCAGTGTGGTTTGCCAGTTCCCAGGAGATTTTAGCCACTGAACGCGTTGAAAATCAAAACAAGGCCTATCACTTTGCCCAATCGGGGGTGGAAAAGGCTATTAGCATCATAAAGTCAGGAGATTGTAATGATTGGGAAGATGGTCGGGAAAAGGAGTATTATGGTGAATTTTATACTCAATCTTCCGATGAATCTTCTGGCGGTACTTTTTTTTTCAAAGAAGATACAATAGAAGATTATAATATTAGATTTAGAATTAAAAAGATAGTTGAAGAAGATGAAGAAGACAATGATATGGATGGCGAAAGTTATTTTATTATTAAATCTGTTGGTATTGCAAGAACCGGCATAGACGGTTCCGCAGAAGCACAGAGTGAAGGATTACAGTTTAAAATTGCAAGGGAAGCTATTGCAGACGTTGATAATGGAATTGGTGTAGGAGAAAGTGAAGAAATACCTTGGGCCTTATTTTCAATGGAAGATATTACTTTAGATAATGCGGTAATAAGAGGAAATGTGGGTACCAATTCTACTGATTCGGGTAGTGTGAGTTTTTCGTGGGGTGCGTATATTTATGATGGTAGTTTATATCTTGGTCCCAATGTCAATTGGCAACAAGATGATGTTGTAAACTTTACTGGTTGGCAGCGAGGACCGGATACAAACATACCTGATGGGTCTATTAAAAATTTACCGACACTTCAGGAGTATAACTTTCCCAATTATGAATACCCTGATTTTCCTGATTTTCAGTTTCCATCTTATCAAAATCCAATAACAGTTAATAGTGGAGAGAGTATTTCAAATAATGGGTGGTACAAGATAAAGGTAAAAAATGGTGATTTAATAATTAATACCGGTAATCAAGGAAACATTCTTAAGGTTTGTGTAACAGATTTAGATCTTAAACAAGCCCATATAAAACTTACAGGTAGTGGTCAGTTACACTTATATGTACGTGATAGTTTTTCAATGAAAAACAGTACAATAAATAATGAAGGTAATTCCGATTCGGTTATTATATCTTTAGAAAATAATATTAAAGAAGTTACACTGCAAGGCAATTCCGATAAAATTTTTGGTAATATTTATGCTGAAGAAGCGGATTTTTTATTAAAGAGTGATTCAGTGATAAGGGGAAACATTTTTACTGAAGGATCTAGTATTGAATTAGATGGTTCATCAAGGGAAGCGGTAATTGGCTCCATTTTAGCAAAAAACGCAAATGTATTAGTTAAAGGTGATGCTGTGGTAAAAGGCAACATATTTGTAGGGGGAGAAAGTGTTGAAATTAAGGGGAGCCCAAGAGAGGCAGTGATCGGATCTATCCTTGCAGAAAATGCAAGTATTTTAGTTAAAGGAAGCGCTAGGGTAAAAGGTGATATTATTGCAGGTGGAGAAAATGTTGAGGTGAAAGGTGGCAATAGGAATGCAATAAAAGGAATACTATATGCACCTAAATCCAATATAGATGTTTTATCGAGTGCTAAAGTTTTCGGCACAGTTATTGCGAAAATATGCACAGTCACAGGAGAAATTGCCGCTGACAAGAATTTAGATACCGATTTTTTTAACTCCCTGGACTGGGGTTCTGTTGGTCCGCCCTCTTTATTTATAGACGGACGTGAACCAACACCACCGAACTCAACCTGGAGGGACAGAGGTACTTGGAGTACAACAAATATATGATTAAACAATCAATAACTATGAAATGGTAGCTATTGATTATTTAAGCAATAAATTTAGATAATAAAAATTGAAAGAATTGAAACACTTCCAATGATGAAAGTGGAAGTCTCAAAAACCTTTAAACAGGCAAAGTGGTGTGAGAATTTGATGAGAATGTACATGAAAGCTCTTAGACAAAATAATGGGTTTTCACTGGTGGAATTAGTAGTAGCCATGACAGTACTGTCCATACTTGTTGCTGCCTTTGCAACTTTTTTCGGGTGGAATCTCACTAGTGTTTTTGAAGACGGGCAAAAAAGCAAAGCCATCGCTAGGGCTGGTGACAAGCTGGAAAGAATGTCTTCCTCTATGGAAAATTATGAAGAAAGTATTCCGGGGTTGGAGCTATATGTGGAAAATTATGAAAATGTGTTTACTTACCAGAATTGTGACCTTAATTTTTATGTAAAGGAAGTCATTGAGCCGGATGACTTAGACTACAATGTGACGGTGGTAGCCTTTTACCTGGACGGGGAGCGATATGTATCCTTTCATAAGTATATAGAATGATAAATGAAATAAGGGGGGGAACATATATAATTTTTTCTATACTTAAAAGAGAAAAAGCAATTACTATTGTTGAATTAATGATTTCACTGGCCCTTTTAAGTATAGTACTGGCAGTAGTGTTTTCATTTTATTTTTTTGTAAGCAAGTCCTCTACAATTGCCACCAAGCAAACAACATTACAGGTTAATGTTCTCTCTGCCAGAGAACAGATTAAAGATATTGTCCTTTCCGCTAATAGTGATGCCGATAATATGAAAATTTATGAAGATAAAACCAGTGTTGAGGAAGTTTACAGTGATGAAGATGTAGCCATCTATACAGAAAATGACTCCGTAATAAGTTATGATGGGGCTGATTCAACTATTTTGGAAGGAAATGATGATATAAATTATGAAATAACCTTTGAAGTGGTTGATGAATATTTTCTAAAATACACCATTAAGGGAGTCATGGGCGGGCAAACTTACGAGATGAGTTCAATAATAAAATTGAGTTTTACTTTAGAGGAGCCAACCATTACAGGAAAAGCTATCATCTTTCATATCAGCTCAGCCACCGTCTAACCATGCTTCTTTTGTCTTATGGCAAAGTTTAGAAATCTCTGAACAGTTGGCCACCAAAACTCACCCATTTCTTGACACTCGTACGGTAAATTTGTATAATTGTTATGCAAAACTGTCCATGTTCGTCAACTTTCGCCAATTAACGGAGCCTTTCCGTCCCCCAGTAGGGGAGAAAGGCTTTTTCATTATTGCTTTATTACGGGGGGATAAATTTTGACCGGCAGTGAAATCAGGGAAAAGTTTTTGCAATTTTTTGAGCAAAAAGAACACCAGAGATTACCCAGCGCCTCGTTGATACCTGAAAATGACCCTAGTATTTTGTGGACGGCAGCAGGCATGGTACCCTTTAAGCCTTTTTTCACCGGGGCCGCAAAGCCTGTATATAAAAGGGCCACTACCTGCCAGAAGTGCCTGCGCACACCGGATATTGAGGAAGTGGGCAAGACCGCTAGGCACCATACTTTTTTTGAAATGCTGGGCAACTTTTCCTTTGGCGATTACTTTAAAGAAGAAGCTATTTCCTGGGCTTGGGAGTTTGTCACCGAACACCTGGGCATGCCTGCGGACAAGCTCTGGATAAGCATATACCTAAACGATGACGAAGCCTTTGAAATCTGGCATAAGCAAGTGGGTATCCCGGAAGACCGTATTGTTCGTATGGGTAAGGAAGATAACTTCTGGGAAATTGGTGTGGGTCCCTGTGGCCCGTGTTCCGAATTATACATAGACTTAGGTGAAGAACGGGGATGCGGCTCAGATGATTGCGCACCCGGATGTGACTGCGACCGTTTTCTGGAAATCTGGAATCTTGTTTTTATACAGTACTTTAAGGATGAACAAGGGGAATACAGCCCGCTCACCAACAAGGGCATTGACACCGGTATGGGCCTGGAGAGGGTAGCCTCGGTATTGCAGAAGGTGCCCACCAATTTTGACACGGATCTTTTGCGCGAAATAATGGACCATACAGCGGGGCTTATCGGTGTTAAATATGGTGCCGGTCCTCAGGCTGATATGGCTTTAAAGGTCATTGCCGACCATACACGGGCCATTACCTTTGCCATTTCCGACGGGGCACTTCCGTCCAACGAAGGACGGGGGTATGTAGTTCGGCGCCTCTTACGCCGGGCTGTACGGTTTGGCCGGCTTCTCGGTAAAGAAGAGCCTTTCTTATTTGATGTTGCCACCGCGGTAATCAGGCAAATGCAAGATGCCTATCCGGAGCTGTTGAAGAGCAAGGATAATGTAACCCGGATTGTGCAAACCGAGGAAAAACGTTTTGGTGAAACCCTGGTACAGGGTTCTGAGATTCTCAATAAGCTTGTTAATGAAGCCAAACGGGCCGGCAAAGATACTATTGACGGCAATGATGTATTTAAATTGTATGATACTTATGGTTTCCCCGTGGAACTTACCCGGGAAATTGCCGACGAGCAAGGTTTAAAGATAGATGAAGATGCATTTAAAGCTTACCTGGAGGAACAGCGCCAAAGGGCCAGAAATGCGCGTCAAGAAACTGAGTATTTATCCCAAAAGGATGCCCTATTCAGTGCTATCCGAGATGATATCGGAGAAACTAGCTTTGTAGGGTACCGATCTTTATCGGCCCAGTCCAAGGTGCTCTGTATAGTTAAAGGCGACGAGCGCGTAGAAAGTGCCGGGGCCGGGGAAGAAGTGTTTGTGATCTTGGATACCACGCCTTGCTACGCGGAGTCAGGCGGCCAGGTGGCTGATAAGGGTAAAATCTACGCACCTGGTTTGGAAGTTGAGATCAAAGAGGTGCTCAGGCCGGTGGAAGGGCTGAATGTGCACCTTTGCTCTATTTTCAATGGTACATTAAATATAAATGAATCTGTGCAGGTGGAAGTGGAAGCTAACCGCAGAAAAAACATAGCCCGAAACCATTCTGCCACTCACCTGCTGCATAAAGCACTAAAGGAAGTTTTAGGTGACCACGCCAACCAGGCAGGTTCCCTTGTGGAGCCGGACAGGTTGCGGTTTGACTTTACTCATTTTTCCGCTCTCAGCCAGGAGGAAATTGTTCAAATCGAGAAAATAGTTAACCAGGCTATAATGGCTGATCTACCTGTAGAAACCTTTGAAACGTCAATGGATGAGGCAAAATCCCTGGGTGCTGCCGCCCTTTTCGGTGAAAAGTACGGTGACCGGGTACGGGTAATCAAAATGGGCGAATTTAGTATTGAACTATGTGGCGGAACCCACCTTAATTCTACCTCCCAAATTGGCATGTTTAAATTGCAGAGTGAAGGTAGTGTAGGTTCCGGCATCCGTAGAATAGAAGCTATTACCGGAGAAGGAGCGCTGCGGTATGCAGAGTCCAGGGAGCAGCAGCTGACCGGCATCGCTGCAATTTTGAAAACTACCCCGTCTGAACTGGTATCCCGGGTTGGAATGCTGGTAAAGGAGCACAGAGAGCTGGAGAGGGAATTGGAATCTCTGCGAGCCAGGCTGGCCAAGTTCGAAGTGGAAAGTCTTTTAAATAATAGCGTGGATGTGGAAGGTGTAAAAGTGCTGGCCGAACAGGCAAATGCCGGTGATATGGACAGCCTGCGGGCCATGGTAGACCTGCTGCGCGACAAGATGGGCTCAGGGGTCATCGTACTGGGGACCAGTTCTGATCAACATAAGGTTAGCCTTGTGGCCGGTGTGAGCAAGGACCTTACCGGCAAGGGATTACATGCAGGGAAGATAATCAAGGAAATTGCCTCTGTGGTAGGAGGCGGCGGGGGCGGGCGCCCGGATATGGCCCAAGCTGGTGGCAAAGACCCCTCTCGCCTGCAGGAAGCACTGGATAAAGTTTCTGCGGTGGTAAAACAACAATTGGGATAATTTTGTGTTCTCCTCTGGTATTTCATGGTATTTTCGGGTATAATAACGTTTGAATGAATGGGGTAATACCTGTGGGGAGGTCGAATATGATGACCCATGATTTCTCTGATAAAACAGTAATGTTTAAGGTGCAGGCGGAGGAAGTTAACGAAGCACGTGATATTTTGTTAACTGTTTATGAGGCATTAAGAGAAAAGGGCTATAACCCTATTAACCAATTGGTAGGGTATCTCATTTCCGGAGATCCGGCATACATTACAGGGTATAATAATGCCAGGAGTATGATTCGGCGGTTGGAAAGAGATGAGTTACTGGAGGAACTGGTCAAGTTTTACCTCGAACATAACAAAAAATAATGACAACCCGCCCCAAGGGCGGGTCTTTTTTCAACAGGGCAAAGTACAAGCATCAAGACTTTCAGCAGCAATGGCTTTGGAGAGAGGAATATCAAATTGGAATACCGCGAACTGGGTAATACTAAAATTTTAGTTTCCCGCCTGTGTTTCGGCAGTCTGACCTTAAGTCCTCTGCAGGCCGCCCTCCCTGTCAAAGGAGGTAAGGCGGTAATACACTCGGCACTGGAACAGGGCGTAAATTTTATTGATACCGCACAAATCTATAATAACTATCAATACATAAAGGAGGCTATCAAAGAAAATTTTAGGGATACAGTTGTGTCGTCTAAATCTTACGACTATACCCGTGCAGGCGTGCAAAAAAGTGTGGAAAAAGCATTGCGCGGCATAGGACGCGATTACATAGATATTTTTCTGCTTCACGAACAGGAATCCGCCTTGACCATTAAGGGACACTGGGAAGCCGTAGAGGGTTTAATTGCTGCCCGCCAAAAAGGCTATGTACGGGCCATTGGAATATCGACTCATCATATCCAGGGTGTTAGAGCAGCAGCACTAACACCGGAACTTGATATTATTCACCCCATCATTAATAAGTCAGGTATAGGTATCCAGGATGGCTCTGTGGCGGAAATGACAGATGCTATATCCTTTGCCCGTTCAGCCGGAAAAGGTCTCTACGGTATGAAGGCTTTGGGCGGAGGTAATCTCATTGCTGAAAGAAATGAAGCATTAAGGTATATCTTAGGTATTCAAGAACTGGCCTCAGTAGCTGTTGGTATGCAAACAACAGATGAGGTAAATTTTAATATAAATTTTTTTCTAGGTAAGGCCGTACCGGAATCAATTCAACAAAGAATTGCGCAGTATAACCGGTGCCTACATATAGAAGATTGGTGTCAGGCCTGCGGCTTATGTTTGGTAAAATGTTCCGCCGGGGCTCTGTCTATAGTATCCGGTAAAGCTACTGTTAACCCAAACCTGTGTCGTTTGTGCGGGTACTGCAGTACCGCGTGCCCCGAGTTTTGCATTAAAATAATATAGAGTGTTAAAGTGAGGTAAATTGGATTTGCGCATAATGGGACTGGATGTGGGGGATAAAACTATAGGTATAGCCATTAGCGATGCGCTGGGTCTTACTGCCCAGGGAGTGGAAGTAATCCGCCGTACTGGTGGTTTTGCTCAGGATTTAAAAAGGCTGAAAGAGTTGGTGCGAGAACAAGAGGTAACCAAAATTGTGGTTGGAATGCCCCGCAATATGAATGGCACTATCGGCCCGCAGGGCGAAAAAGTAATGGAATTCATAAGTGAAATAGAAGAAGGGCTGGGATTGCCGGTGGAAACTTGGGATGAAAGGCTTACTACTGTGCAAGCCGAAAGGCTTTTGATCAGTGCCGATATGAGCAGGGCCAAACGTCGCAAAGTTATTGATAAGATGGCTGCTTCCCTCATTTTACAAGGGTTTTTGGATAGCAGACCACACAGTTTATAGTCATCATAGCGTTCCTTGACACTGGTTACATGAATCATATAGAATAAACCCTAACTTTTTGTAAGAAAGAGGTGTCCACATTGCCTAAAAACGGTCATGAGGAACATGGGCCGGAAATGATTACCTTATTGGATGAGGAAGGCCAGGAACATAATTTTGAACTTATCAATATCATGGAAGTGGACCAAAATGAATACGCTGTTCTTCTTCCCCCTGAGGACGATGCTACAGAAGCAATTGTACTGAAGCGCGGTGAGGATGAGGAAGGGAACGAAATTTTAGTTGATATTGAAGATGAGGATGAGTGGGATAAAGTTGCGGCGGCATGGGAAGAATTTATGGCCAATGCAGAGTTTGACGAAGAGGAATAAACGACTATCCAAACCGGTTACGATTATATTATCGCAACCGGTTTTTTTGGCTGAAAAGTGAAACATTTTTGTTCCATAAATGGTCTAAATATGTATTAGCAGTTTTCAATCATTTCCAAGATATAAGGGGGAGAAAAATGTCTCGTAAGGCAGGAGTAGTTATCACCATATTAATAATGAGCTTACTGTTAACAGTTGCCGCTTCTGCCGGTGCCTCTTTATTGCCTTTTTCTACCGACCGGGTAATGCCCAACGTTCATGCAGGAAACCTTGATTTGGGAGGTGTAAGCAGGGAGCAGGGCGTCTTAAAGCTGTTGGAATTTGAAGACCAACTAAAGGAGAAAAACGTAAACTTGACGGTTCAAAATACCAGCCGCAACCTGCCTCTGAAATCCATTGATGTGGACATTAATGAGCAAGCCGTGATGGATCGTGCCCTGCAGGTGGGACATACCGGACCTATTTGGCAGCGCTGGAATGAAAGGGTACGTGTTCGCAATGAGATTATACGTATACCTCTGGCCGTTAATTTAGACCGCAAAAAATTAAAGGTTAAGGTAAATAGCCTATTGTCTGATGTTACTAGTGCGCCGGTGGATGCCAGCTTTCGCATTACACCGGATGATAGCATTGAAATTATCCCGGGGCAAAAAGGTCACCAGGTGGATCATGAAGCCCTGTATGAGAAGTTACTTATGCTCGTTACGCACGGCGTCGAGCCTTATGAAGCAGAGGTTGCAATGGTGGATATTGAACCTACCCACACTGTAGAAAGCATTAAATCAATGGGACTAAAAGGTCTTTTATCCTCATATAGTACTAATTTCAATCCTAATCAAGTGGGGAGAACATACAATGTTCGTGTTGCGGCTGCAGCCTTGGATGGGCTAATGGTATCACCGGGCGAGGAAGTCTCTTTTAATAAAGTAGTGGGACCCCGCAGCACAGAGGCAGGCTATAAAAACGCAAAAATAATTTTAAATAACGAATTTGTAGATGGATTGGGCGGGGGCGTATGCCAGGTTTCCTCTACCCTTTATAATGCTGTTCTTTTGGCTAACCTGGAAGTAACAGAACGAGACAACCATTCACTGCCGGTGGGATATGTCCCTGTGGGAAGGGACGCCACAGTTGCTTTTAATTATTTGGATTTCCGTTTTAAAAACAATCAGGATAGTTATGTCCTAATTAAATCTAAAGCAGACAATAACTCATTAACTTTTAAAATTTACGGAAATACCGACAACAAAAAAGATGTAACCATAAAGTCATGGGTAGTACGCGTTTTAGAGCCGGAAGTGATTTATGAAAAAGACCCCAATTTGGCCAAGGGTGAGCAAATAATCAAGCAGGAAGGAATACGTGGCTACAAAGCTGCAGGTGAGCTGATAATCAGCCAAAACGGTGAGCAAACGCATAAGCCCCTACCCGAAAGCCTGTATCGTGCTCGGAATGAAATAATAGCTGTTGGAACTAAGGAGATAGACACCACCATTAAATTACCTTCCGAAATGGATAATGGAGAACATACCCAAGGCAATGGCGAAACGATATCACCGGTGGAACCACCCCCTGAAGAAAAGCAGGGTCAAAATCAAGCGTCCGATAATACCGAGGAAATTCCTTCAGAAGAAGACCCGGCAGAAGTCGGCACGGATCGGAACCATGATGATAATGAACAGGCCCAAGACAATGTCGAGGAACCACCTCCTGCTGAAGAAGTATCAACAGGAAGTGGCACAGGCCAGGAAAGCACTGGTGACAATTTAACAGAGGCTGAAGAACAAATTAAAGAAGATGAGGATTTCCCGGAAGACGCACCGGAGGAGCACAGCAATTTGGAGCAGCCCCTTTAAGGGGCTGTTCTTCTTTTTTTCCGTCTAGTTGTCTGCTATAATAATTAGAAGTATAAGGTTTAATTATTGGGATTTGTGGTGACATTATGAGATTCTACACATTTAGCAAAAACCAAAAGAGAAATGAAGGTATGGGCCGAATAAAACTTTTTTTTCCGGTCTTATGTATGGCTGCCTTAATTTTTTCAGGCATACTGTACTTTTCAAATGCCCTTTCGCCGGCAAAGCCCGGGGCTGAGAAAAAGGTTATGGTAAACATTCCAAAAGGTGCCAACAGTCATCAAATAGCTGATCTTTTAGAACAAAAGGGGTTAATCAAAAACGCAAATGCCTTTGTTTATTATCTGCGCTTTACCGGGCAGGACAGCCTGTTAAAATCAGGTAATTACTCTTTAAGTCCATCCCGGGCCATTCCGGAGATAGTTAATTTACTAGTGCAGGGAACCAGCGATACTATAATTTTTACCGTTCCGGAAGGGTACACTATTGAACAAATAAGCGGCTTGCTGCAGGAAAAGGGACTCATTGACAGAAATCGCTTTGACCGACTTGTTGAGGAAGCAAGTTTTTCTTACCCGTTTATTGACCAATTGGAAGAACTGCCTGAGGATTCGTACCGCCTGGAGGGATACCTTTTTCCGGATACATATCATGTAGGGAGAAATATCACTGAAAAAAAGATAATAAACATCATGTTAAAACGGTTTTGGGATGAAATGCAGCATTTACATTTTTTGGAAAATACAGCGGCAATGGGGCTTTCTTTGCAGGAAGCCATCACCATTGCGTCCATGGTAGAAAAGGAAGCAAAAGTAGATGAAGAACGTCCGGTTATTGCCGGAATTATATTTAACAGGTTGGAGCGGGGAATGCTACTACAGATAGATGCCACTGTGCAGTATGTGCTGCAGGGCCATCGGTCTAAAATATATTATGAAGACCTTGAAGTTGAGTCTCCGTACAACACCTATCAGGTTTCCGGACTTCCTCCTGGACCCATCGGGGCACCAGGAAGGAAATCGCTTCAGGCTGTACTTGAGCCCAAAGATACTGATTACTTATATTACGTAGCTAAGCCGGACGGAAGTCACGCCTTTGCCAAAACACTACAGGGGCATAATGCCAATATCAGTAAATACCAGTAGGTGATCTTATTGCATAAACCGGAATTATTATCGCCGGCAGGAAATATGGAAAAATTGGAAGTGGCTGTTGCTTATGGAGCTGATGCTGTTTACCTGGGAGGTAACCGCTTTGGCCTGAGGACCGCAGCTGCCAATTTTGATGTGGAAAAGCTGCAAAGGGCTGTATCCTTTGCTCATGCGCGGGGCGTCAGGGTTTACGTTACGGTAAATATTTTTGCTCACAACAGTGATATTGCAGCTCTGCCCAGCTATTTAAAAGAACTTCAGCAGTTAGATGTTGACGCTGTGATCGCTTCCGATCCGGGTGTTATCGAACTTGCTGCTCAAGCTGCGCCCGGTTTACCTGTCCATTTAAGTACCCAGGCTAATACTACCAACTGGATGAGCGCCCGCTTCTGGGAACAAAGGGGTATCAAGCGTATTGTGCTGGCCAGGGAACTTTCCCTTGATGAGTTAAGAGAGATTAGGAGTAAGGTTGGCCTGGAATTGGAAGTTTTTGTGCATGGTGCCATGTGTATATCATATTCAGGGCGCTGTCTTTTAAGTAACTACATGACCGGGAGAGACGCCAATTGGGGAGATTGCGCCCAGGCCTGCCGATGGAAATATGCCCTCATGGAAGAGAAAAGACCGGGGGAATATTTTCCGTTTGGTGAGGATGAGCGGGGAAGTTTTATCATGAGTTCCAAGGACTTGTGCCTGCTGGAACGCATCCCCAATTTACTTGCAGCCGGAATTAGTAGTTTTAAAATTGAAGGCAGGGTAAAAAGCATTCACTACGTGGCAACTATCACCAAGATCTATCGCCAGGCAATTGACGCTTATTGGGCAGATCCGTACAATTATCACGTGTATCCGGAATGGATTGAAGAAATCAGCAAAGTAAGCAATAGGGATTATATAACGGGTTTTATAGACGGCCCGCCCGGGAAAAGCGGGTTTGTTCCGGTAGAAGGGATTTACAAAAGGCCTTATACATTTGTAGGTGTGGTAACGGGCTACGACCATACAAAAAGTGCCGTTAAAGTAGAACAAAGAAATCGTTTTTCATGTGGAGAATCACTGGAGGTAATGCCCCCCACCGATAAAGAATTTAAATACCGCGTGCACCAAATGTACGATGAGGATGGTAATGCAATAGACAGGGCACCTCATCCCCGGCAGACTGTTTACTTGCCTGGTTTGCCCCAACTTCCCCCTTATACAATGCTGCGGCGAGCTAAAGGATCCTAAAGGATAATCAAAAAAAGTATAAAACCGCTTTCCACGGGTCAACCTGATAGTAGGGAAAACCTGGGGGGAGTGGTTTTTTTATGCAAACAAAAAGAGAAGCCCGGATGATAATAGCTTTTTGTACTATCATCATTTGCTTTTTAAGCCTAGTAGCTCGATTAGGGTATATTCAATTGGAACAAAGCGACAAATTGACACGGATGGCATTGGCCAGAGATACCAAAACAGTGGGCTTGGAGCAATATCCAAGGGGAGAGATTTTAGACAAAGACGGCAATTCTTTGACCGGTTCCTATAAGACTAATCGTATAGTTATTTACCCCTCTGTCGTTGTAGACAAAAACAAGAGCGCCCGAAACTTGGCGCAAATATTAGGTGTTGAACCTTCTGATATAAGGCCATTCCTTCAGGACAAGCCCTCTTACTTACCCTTCGATGTGACGTCCGGACAAGCTGAACTAATCAGGAACAATACTGGAAGCGGTGTTGCCGTATTGCCTGTAAAACACCGGTATGGGCCGGACCCGGTGGCGGTACACATCACCGGGCACTTGGGTAAAATACAGTCTCGCGCAAACCTGGAGAGCCTGGAGAGCACAGGGGACAAGGAATACGGTTATGATGACTGGGTTGGGGTTATGGGGCTGGAAAGGTACTATGAACACCTCCTTAAAGGTGAATTCCCTGTTCAGCGCGCCTCTGTGATCATGGATGCACAGCAAAGGATAATATCCAAAGAGATAAGGCTGGAAAACAGGGTCAATGTCGACCCGGAGCGGTATAACATTATTACCACTATTGACTTAGATGTGCAGCAAGTCGTAGAAAGGGTACTCGACCGCAGCGTTAAAAAGGGTGCTGTGGTGGTTATGCAGCCCAACACAGGTGATATTATCGCCAGCGCCAGCCGGCCGGATTTTAATCCGGCTCCTGCCAAAATTCCTGTGCATAAAATTACCAAGGGTGTCTTTGTTAATCGTGCTGCCGCACTTTTTCAGCCTGGTTCTATTTTCAAGCTTGTGCTGGCATGTGCAGCACTGGAGGAGGGGGTTGCTGATCCAGGTACAACATTCTATTGTCGGGGAGCTCAGGACAGCCCTATTCGGTGCTGGCATTCCTCCGGGCACGGTGAGATAAATCTTTTTGATGCTGTAGTTAATTCTTGTAACCCCGCGTTTGTGCAATTAGGACAAGAATTGGGAGCAGAAAGAATTATCAGTTATGCAGAGAAGCTTGGTCTTTCTGCAACAGGCATAACAGGTCTGCCGAAAAAACCTAACATCAGGCAGAATCTTCAGGCTATTGCAGAGCCTTACAACCTTGCTAACAGTTCTATAGGTCAGGGACCGGTTCTGGCAACGCCTGTTCAGATTACGGCCATGATGAACACCATTGCTTCCGGCGGTGTATATTACGCCCCCAAAATTGTTGGTGAATTAGACTCCCTGCAAGGAAATGATTTACAATTTCCCGTCGCCGCCGGAATTAGAGTGTTGTCGCCTAGCACTGCAGGCACTCTTCAAAAGATGTTGGAAGGGGTAACCGTTAACGGTGTAGGAAGTGCTGCTTTTGTTGATATCCACGGTAGCGCGGGCAAAACCGGCTCAGCTCAGGTACAGTCTCAGTCAGGAGATTCTATAAATGCCTGGTTCTCAGGATATGTTCCCGTGGCGCAACCTCGCTACGTGATTACAGTTTTGGTACAAAACGGTGCCAGTGGCGGTGAAACGGCTGCCCCCATATTTAAAGAAATCGCCCGAGGGTTGATGCAGCTGGATCATTGATAACCCTGAAAATAGGAGCACGCCCATGAAATTTCTGCATATTATAAATATCAGAGTCTGTAGCCTCCTTAAAATAATGAATTTAGTGCTTGCCGTGAGACAACCCCTTAGGTTATAATAAGTTGGCAGTTTTAATAGATATTGAGTAAATAGTACTTAGGAGGCAAAAATGAGTAGTAATTTCAAACGCCTACCACTGTGGATAAATGTCAGTGAAAATGAATGGAACAATTGGAAGTGGCAAGTTAGAAATCGTATCACAAGTGTTGATAGATTACGCCAGGTAGTTAATTTGACTGATCAAGAAGCCCAAGATATCTCAGAGTGCTTGAATAAGTTTCGGATGGCCATTACCCCGTATTATGCAAGTCTAATGAGTAAAGATGACCGCACGTGTCCTATTAGGAAACAGGCGGTTCCTGATCCCCGCGAAATGCATATGTCCTGCGCGGATATGGATGATCCGCTGCACGAGGATGTGGATTCTCCTGTGCCCGGCATTACGCATCGGTACCCCGACAGGGTACTCCTTCTGGTCACCGACCGGTGCTCGATGTATTGTCGGCATTGTACCCGCAGAAGGATGGCAGGTACTAAAGACCAGTCTTTACCACTTGCTCAGGTGGAAAAAGCAATTAAATATATTAAGAAGAATTCAGTGATTAGAGATGTCTTAATTTCCGGCGGTGACCCGCTTTCATTAAATGACGACAAACTTGAACATATTATCAGCCAGTTAAGGGCCATTCCGCATGTGGAAATTATCCGTATAGGGTCTCGTATGCCTGTGGTTCTTCCTCAGAGGGTAACCCCTGAATTGTGTGAAATGCTGAAAAAATACCATCCGGTCTGGCTTAACACACATTTCAACCACCCTAAAGAACTTACTAAAGAAAGTATAGCCGCCTGTAACAGGCTGGCCAATGCAGGAATTCCCATGGGGAACCAATCTGTACTTCTAAAGGGCGTCAATGACTGTATTTACAAAATGAAATCTCTTTTACACCAACTGGTTAGAATGCGAATAAGACCTTATTACCTGTACCAGTGCGACTTGTCTCAAGGGATTGAGCACTTCCGAACAGCAGTCAATAAAGGTGTAGAGATAATTGAAGGACTGAGAGGACATACCAGCGGATTTGCTGTTCCAACTTTTGTGGTTGACGCACCCGGTGGCGGCGGTAAAATTCCTGTGGCACCGCAATACTTAATGTCTCAGTCTGATCAAAAAGTTATTTTGAGGAATTTTGAAGGGAACATGTATACCTATACGGAGCCAGAAAGCAAAAACAGTGAATGTGGTTCGTGTGACTTTTGTACGGAACATGCGCCGGGAAAAACAGTGGACGGACCCGCAAAGATGCTGACAACGGAAGCACTACAGGATGAGACTGGGAAAGATAAGGCGGCAACAGGCTAACAGGTATTGCACTGCCGGTTAAGTGTTATCCCAATATAATAGCTGCATTAGATTGACTACTTAGTAAAAGTGATGTAGGATAAAAGCATATGTTTAGCTATTTTGAGGAATTGATGTAGCCGGGAGTGTAAAAAATGATAGTTAAAGGGGATCAAATCCGCCGCTTGCGGGAGGAAAGAGGATATACCTTACAGGAGATGGCTAAAAAAGCCAACTTATCCCTTTCCTACCTCAGTGAAATTGAACGTGGCTCTAAGCGCCCTTCATTGAAGACCATAGAGAAATTGGCCGGTGCCCTAAATGTAGCCAAAACTCAGCTTGTGGAAGGGGATATCACTGATAAAGGTCTTTCACTTGGTGATAGGATAAGAATGATGCGGGTGGACAAAGATTTATCCCTGCAGGATTTGGGTCAGAAGGCCGGTGTATCCCCGTCTTATCTCAGCGAAATTGAGCGGGGCACGGTATACCCGGCTCTAAATACATTGAAGCGTATAGGAGAAGCCTTGAGCGTCTCAGCTTCCATCCTGATAGCGCGGGAGGGATCCCTGGGAGAAAAGCTAAAGGCACTCCGGGAAGAATACGGCCTCACCCAGGCACAGCTGGCGAAGGCTTCTGAAGTGACGGCAGGCTTGATCGGGCAGATTGAGCAGGGAAAAGTTCAGCCCTCTTTGAAGACCTTGGAAAAGATTGCGGAGGTCATGGGCGTATCCCCGTGTTACTTTATTATGGAGCCCTGTTCAGTGGATCAAATGTTGAGCATGATGAACCCCGATTTAAGGGAACTTTTGATGCATCCCAATGTACAGTCCGTACTGGGGTTAATATCTAATTTAAATGAGAAAGAGTTGCAGTTTATATTGAACTTTATCAGGTTATTTAAACAATCTGATTTATAATGATTAGATTAATCAAACAGATCTCAAATGGTATTGCGTTTGGGGTCTGTTTTTTGTATAATCTAGTTAATCGTAATATTAAAATATTAGCAAGAAGGAGTTTCAATGCCGGCAATAATTATTGAAAAGCTTTGTGTTGGCTGCGGACAGTGTGTCAATGCCTGCCCCAACGGAGCTATTTCCATTACCGTAAAGCGTGCAGTAGTAGATCCACTAAAATGTGACGACTGTGAGGACTGCGTCTTTACATGTATTAACGGGGCCATAGCCGCGGGAGAATGAATACCAGTGATGGAGGGATAAATAGGATATGCCTGTCTATGATTATCAATGCAAACAATGCGGTCAGCGTTTTTCACAAATGGTGGGCATGGAGAACAGAAAAAATGTATCCTGCCCCGAATGTAAATCAAAGGAAGTAAAACAGCTGATTACCGGTTGTGCAATCAATACGGGCGGCTGCGGTAGCCCGTCAGTACCTGCCGGCGGAGGCTGAGGAATATAAATTCTACGGAGCGGTTGCTCCAACGTAATATCAAAACTTTTTGCCGGCCAGACGTTTGAATCATAAGGAGGAATTAAAAATGGCAATGGAATTTACAGAGCAAAATTTTGATGCTGAAGTATTAGAGACTGACGTACCGGTTCTGGTTGATTTTTGGGCACCGTGGTGTGGGCCGTGTAAAATGATGGGCCCCGTGATAGAAGAATTAGCCCAGGAGTTTGAGGGCAGGGCCAAGGTTGGTAAAGTTAATGTGGACGACAATAAGGCTCTGGCAGAGCGTTTTGGTGTAATGAGTATTCCCACCTTGATTATATTTAAAAATGGCCAGTCAGTAGGACAAATGGTGGGAGCAGCAGCTAAAAACCTGCTGTCTAAAAAGTTGGAACAACTTATTTGATTTACACATAAAAGCCCGCTTAAAAAAGCGGGCTTTTATGTTGGTGTTGGTGCGCAACCTGTCTTTTGCGCCCGCTCATTCATTTCATATCGCAGGCCAGGCTGGCGCTCAGTCTCACGCTCCAACGGGATTTACAAATTATCAAGCCTCATATTTGAGACCAAGTGTTTCCGCAATGGCAAAACAAGAATTAGTATTTCGATAACAATTGTGATGCCATTGCTGTCCGCCATCCTTGGCTCAGGGGGCGGCCTCGCACGTCCTGTGCTCGGTCCCGCTTCCGCTTATCGACTTCGCTAAGCCTGGCAGCTGCTCGATTCAATTAATCGCTCTGCGCAAAAGACAGGTTTGTCATCAGTCCTGGTCCAACTAATGCACCAGTTTCTCTAACTCTTCCTTGTCAAAACCCACCACCGTTTTATCACCCACCACTATGGTGGGAACTGCCATCCTACCAGTCTTTTGCACCATTTCATTCCTTGCATCTTCATCCGTTGCTACATCGTGCTCCGCAAAATCTACACCCTTTTGTGAAAGAAACTCTTTCACAGTACGACAATGTGGTCATGTGGAAGTGGTATAGACAGTAATTTCCTGATCCACAATTGTTTCCCCCTTAAAAATTATTTTAATATATTGTCAGATTATTTTCTGTTATAATTGATTCATTTATTCCATGGAGTTCAATTTAACCAGGCATAAAATCAAAACCTATGAAGGAATCTTCTTATGGACGGGAAATAAAGGTTAGTAGTTGCATTCTAACAAAATAGGAGTTTAAACATGCAAACAACAGGTATAATCATGGCCGGAGGGAAAAACTCCCGCATGGGTAGAGATAAAGCTTGCCTGCATGTAGGGACGGATACCATCCTGGAAAATACAGTAAATCAATTAACAAAAGTTGTGGATAATATTTTGGTTATCAGTAACCGCCCGCAGTCTTTATCCAGCTTGGGGCTTCATATTGTCCCTGATATTTTTTTGGGCTGTGGCCCTCTGGGCGGCATTCATGCTGGGCTTGTACATTCCACCACAGACGTTAATTTAGTGGTTGCCTGTGATATGCCTTTTTTACATGAAAAGATGCTCAAGTACCTCGTGGAGCATGGCGCACGATACGATGTGGTGATACCCAGGCTGGGAAATTATTTGGAACCCCTGACTGCCTGCTATCACAAATCCTGCCTGCAGGTGATTGAAAGCCATATCAGTGAGCGCCGGTTGAAAATAACCTCCTTCTTTCCTGAAGTAGATGTATTATACGTGGAGCGTAAAAAACTGACGGAACTTGCAGGCACCGACTACAGCTTTTTTAATGTAAATACACCGGAGGATCTTGAGCAGGCAAGGGATATAAAGAAAAGATTAGGGTTGCCCGCTAAAGGCTGACATTATATAATACCTTCGAACGCTACATTTGAGGGGGATCTTTCTGAAATTGTACAGCTTACTTTATCCCGACATGTTTATATCTTCCCTCTTTCACCTTGAGCCTGAACTATTACTGCAAAGAGGTATTAAGAATATCTTGTTTGATCTGGACAATACCATTGTTCCACGAGACAAGCCAAAGTTCGAGCAGGCAGTGGAAGAGTGGCTTAATAACTTGCTTAACCTGGGCTTTCGTGTAGCTATTGTGTCAAATAATAGCCCACAAAGAGTAAATTCCCTGGCCGGTCCTTTAAATGTTCCTGCCGTCAACAGAGCCATTAAACCCATGAAAAAGGCATTTAAAACCGGTATAACCATTCTTAACGCTGCACCTGAAAACACAGCCGTCCTGGGGGACCAGATTTTTACGGATATTCTGGGCGGAAACCGCCTTGGCCTTTTTACCATTCTGGTAGTACCCCTGGAAGGTAAGGAATTTTGGGCAACCAGTCTTTTAAACCGGCGTTTGGAAAGACTGGTTATCAAGAAAATTGAACGAAGGACTGCTGGAAAATCCGGCTGTTTTTTACTCAAGTGAGTGGTTATGAAATCTACTTTTATTAAAAACGGAGTGAAAGTATGACCTGCCAATACATAGGACCGCAAACAAAGGTTTGCGCACTTTTTGGTCACCCAGTAAAGCATTCCTTCTCACCTCCAATGCATAATGCCGCTTTTAAGCACCTGGGTTTAAATTTTATCTATGCAGCTTTTGATATTGCACCTGAAAACCTGGAAGCAGCCATGGATGCGGTGCGCATATTGAATTTAGCCGGGGTTAACTTAACTATCCCCCACAAAGAAAATGTGGTGAAGTATTTGGACTCTCTTCATCGGTCAGCAGAATTATCCGGTGCCGTAAACACTGTTACCAACAATAAAGGAATGTTAACCGGCTATAATACAGATGGTCCCGGCTTCATACGCTCCCTGTGGCAGGACTGCTCCATGGATACCACCGGAAAAGTGGCCATGTTGGTAGGCGCAGGCGGTGCGGCTAGGGCCGTGGGCATGGAGTTAGCGTTGAGCGGAGTGTCAGAACTGGGTATTTTCAACCGTAGGGCCCAGCGAGCAATTTCCCTGGCGAAAAGCATAGAACAGTCCACAGGCGTTAAAACAACTGTTCTTCCCTGGCCCAAAGAGAAACACCCTGCCGAGGAAAAGGAATTAAGTCGTTTCTTTAAGCATGCCAATCTAGTAGTTAACTGCACTCCCATGGGTATGAAGGATTCCTCCAGCCACCTTCCGCCCCTGCCGTATCATTTGGCGACTCCCGGGCAGGTGGCCTATGATTTAGTTTATAACCCGCGGCAGACGCGTTTCATGGAAAAGTTTAAGCAGACCGATTCTATTGCTGTTAATGGAATGGGAATGCTTTTATATCAGGGTGCTCTGGCCTTTGAGTTATGGACGGGGGAAAAAGCCCCTGTGGATGTGATGAGCAAAGCTTTACATAAATGTCTGGAGTAATACCCGTATGTATGCTTGGAATGTAAGGCATGTATAGAAAGGTTTAAAACAGAAAGGTTTAAAGCCAATGGAAATCATACTATATATCATTTCATTTGCTTTGGGTACTGTAATCGGTAGTTTTCTAAATGTATGCATTGCCCGTATTCCGATAGGTGAATCTATCATTAACCCTCCTTCGCACTGTCCTTGCTGTAATAACAGGCTTGCCACCCGGGACCTGGTTCCGGTTTTCAGCTATCTATGGCTTAAAGGTAGGTGCCGGTATTGCTTTGAGCCGGTATCCAGGCAGTATCTTGTGGTGGAAATTCTGACCGGCCTCCTCTTTTTGGTGGCTGGCTGGCGTTTTGGGCTTTCCATCGAAACTCTTGCGGCGATGGTTTTCTTTTCCCTTCTTGTCTCCGTTTCCACTATTGATATCCATCACAAAATTATTCCCGACGGTATTATATTGACCGGTGTAATACTGGGCATTCCCCTTAACTTTTATACCCTGGACATGTTTACTAACGGCCTGCTTGGCTTTCTCACCGGGGGTGGCTTATTGCTGTTGGTAGCCATAGTATCTCGAGGAGGTATGGGCGGGGGGGATATTAAGCTGGCCGCAATGGCCGGCATCTACCTTGGCTGGCAAAACGTATTGCTGATGCTTTTCCTGGCCTTTTTGTTTGGATCAGTGGTAGGTGTGATCACCGTTTGGAAGCAAAAGAAAACCCTTAAAGAAGCCATTCCTTTTGGCCCCTTTTTAGCCCTAGGAGCGGTAATTGCTTTTTTGTGGGGCAATGAAATAATCTTTTGGTATCTGCACATATTTAGCTGAGAGTGGTTTGGTTTTATTTACTGCGGGTTAAAATATGTATCACAAGAGTTTCGGTCGCAACGCGGCCATTTTTTTTGGGCAGGAAACAAAGTAAAGATGTGGAATAAAAACATAATAGGACCAGTAATAACTATATTAATAAAGAAGTGCTTAAGGACTTTACCCAAGGAGGAAAAAAATGCGCTTTCTCACGGCCGGTGAATCCCACGGCCCGGTTTTGACTGCAATAATAGAAGGGCTTCCAGCCGGATTACCGGTTACCGAACAATACATAAATACTGAACTGGCCAGGCGTCAGGGAGGCTATGGCCGCGGCGGGCGAATGCAAATAGAAAGGGACCGGGTAACAATACTTTCAGGAGTAAGAGGGGGCTATACATTGGGCAGCCCGGTGACACTGCAGGTGGAAAACCGGGACTGGAAAAACTGGCAGCATATTATGGGGTCCGGTACTGATGCGGATCTTGCCGGCCGCAGGGTTAGCCGCCCCAGACCGGGGCATGCGGATCTGGCCGGAGGAATAAAATACCGGCAGCGAGACATGCGAAATATTTTAGAACGCTCCAGTGCCCGGGAAACCGCTGTGCGTGTGGCTGTTGGTACCATTGCCCGCCGCCTTTTAGAAGAACTTGGCATTACTGTTATGGGGGCAGTGGTGCGCATTGGAAGTGTGGAAACAAAATGGCCTGATCTTGAGGTACGTAAAATCAAGGATATTTTGGCTGCATCCCAGGTATTATGTCCTGATCCCGCATCTGAGGTGCTAATGAAAGAGGAAATTGACCGTACCCGGGAGTCCGGGGATTCTCTTGGCGGAATCTTTGAAATTCATACCTATGGGCTGCCGGCCGGTCTGGGAAGCCATGTTCACTGGGATCGTAAGCTTGACGGGCTTTTGGCCGGGGCGCTTATGGGTATTCAAGCTATTAAAGGTGTGGAGGTCGGCGCAGGTTTTAATGCCGCTACACTGCCCGGTTCTCTTGTGCACGACGAAATCTTTTATGGAACAGAAAAGGGCTTTTACCGGGAAACCAATCGAGCCGGGGGCATAGAGGGCGGTATTTCCAACGGTGAGGCCATAGTTGTACGCGCCGCCATGAAACCCATCCCAACATTGTATAAACCGCTTCGTAGCGTAGATATAGAGACGAAGGAGCCATTCCAGGCGTCCGTTGAGCGTTCCGATGTTTGTGCCGTTCCCGCCGCCTGTGTAGTGGGTGAGGCCGTTACTGCTCAGGTGTTGGCATCAATATGCTTGGAAGAATTCGGAGGAGATCATTTGGAAGAGATAAGAGAAAGAGTAACCAGCCACAGAAATTACCAGATGGGGTTTTAAAATAGACAGAACTAATTACAGAAAGGATGAATGGTATGAGAAATATTGTACTCATCGGTTTTATGGGTACCGGTAAAACCGCCATTGGCAGGCGCCTGGCCGGTAAGCTTAGAAGAGAGTTCATGGATACCGATGCGGCTATAGAGGAACTTACAGGTAAGAGCATTTCGGAAATTTTTCGCCGGGACGGAGCTATCCGTTTTAGGTCCGAGGAAAAGCTGCAGGTGCAAAGACTGGCGGACAAGAGCAATATGGTGATATCCACCGGCGGTGGATTGGTACTGGATCAAGAAAATGTTACAGCGCTTCGGAAAAACGGAGTTTTAATTTGCCTTACAGCAGACCCTGAGGTTATTTATAACCGCGTTAAAAATAAAAACAATCGCCCTTTGCTCCAAAAGGGGAGTATTAAAGAATCTGTATACAGGCTCATGCAAGAACGGGAGGAAAACTATAATACCGCCGAGTTCACTGTGGATACCGGCAAAGGTTCACTTAGTGAGACGGTAGATAAAATAATGGTTTATTTAAGGGAGAATAATTATATCTAATGAACCAAGTTAACATTAATCTAGGAAAGCGCAGCTATAAAATTCTAATAGGCAGGGGACTTCTGGAACGATGTGGTGAATATCTTAGTCACCTCTTCTCAGGTAGGAAAACGCTTTTGGTAACTAATCCCAAGGTTAACCGTCTTTATGGTGGTGTAATCATAAAAAGCCTGCAGGAGTTCGGGTTTAAAGTTACGGTAGCGGAAGTTCCGGATGGAGAAGAATACAAAAGTTTACAGCAGGCTGAGAGGCTTTATGATACTGCTTTCTCAGCCGGTTTGGACCGGCATTGCCCGGTACTGGCTCTGGGTGGAGGAGTGATAGGTGATCTGGCTGGTTTCGTCGCCTCCACTTACATGCGTGGGGTTGGGTTTGTGCAGGTGCCAACAACACTATTAGCCCAAGTGGATAGCAGTGTAGGGGGAAAAGTGGCGGTAAACCATCCCCGGGGAAAAAATATAATCGGTGCCTTTTACCAGCCATCTATTGTTCTTTCCGATACCGATACCTTGTCATCCCTGCAAGACCGAGAGGTGCGGTCCGGTATTTCTGAGGTGATAAAATATGGCATTATAAGTGATGCGCAATTCTTTTCCTGGCTGGAGGAAAATATAGAAGCCTTACTGGAACTGACCCCCGGCGCTGTAGCAAACGCCATCATGCAATCGTGCCTGAACAAGTCACGGGTGGTGGAAGCAGATGAAACAGAACAGGGAACCAGGGCCGTTCTTAACCTTGGACATACAGTGGGACATGCATTGGAGGCCATTACCGAATACAAGATTTACCGGCACGGTGAGGCCGTTGCCGTGGGAATGGTTGCTGCTGCCCGGCTGGCAGAGGAATTATCTATTTTGGAAACAGAACAAAGAAAAAAAATTGAGGCTATTTTAATACGCGCCGGTTTACCCACCAAGATTCCCCAACAGACAAACATGGATAGTTTTATAAATATGATGCATAAAGATAAAAAAGTTACCTCAGGAAATCTTGTATTTATTCTCCCGGAGAACATTGGTAGTGTGCGCATCTACAAGAATCCCACGGAAAAGAGTTTGATAAATATCTTAGATGGTATGAAAGGGCGATAACTTTGCTGCAATTAAACCATGACCGTGACAAAAGGCTTGGTGAAATATTGATGCAAAAAGGCCTGATAAATGAACAGGATTTGCAGCAGGCATTGCAAATTCAAAAGGTTACAAATGAAAGGCTGGGAAAAACGTTAATTTATATGGGCCTTGTTTCAGATAAAGACATTACCAATATACTGGAATTTAAATTGAACGTTAAAAGGACCAAAGTTAGCATTGAACCTGATAGTGCCTTAATCTCAATTCTACCGGAAGACTTAATCAACAGACATAATGTGATGCCTGTAAAAAAAGAAGGGAATAAACTTACCGTGGCTATGACCGGCTCTTTAAATTTAACTGCCATGGATGATATTCGTCTGGTTACCGGAAATGAAGTAGTCCCTTTAATTGTGCCCGAGGAAGTATTAGAGCAAGGGTTGAAAAAGTATTTTGGGGCGGCACACGTTGAAAAGAGCCTGCAGGATTTTGAAGTTCTGGAATCCGAGACTCTGCAAGTTGACCGTACGGAAGATAACCTTTTTAATGAAGCACCTATAGTTCGTTTAGTTAATTCAATAATTGTGGATGCCCTAAAAGACGGAGCAAGTGACATTCATATTGAGCCACGCGATAAGGGAGCACGCGTTAGATACCGTGTTGACGGAATTCTACAAGAGGTAATAGGAAATCTGACACCACGCTCCCAATCTGCAATAACATCACGCATTAAAATCCTGGCAGACCTAAATATTGCCGAAAAAAGAATACCTCAAGACGGGAGAATTAAGATTAGGTACAACGAACATAATATTGACCTTAGAATTTCCACTATGCCAACTATTTTTGGGGAAAAAGTGGTCATACGGATCCTTGATCAAGAGAATGGGGTCTTTACTTTAGACCAACTTGGCCTGGATGAAAGCCAACTACAACAGATAAGAAGTATTATCAACCGTTCTCATGGCATGGTGCTTTTGACCGGGCCCACCGGGAGCGGTAAAACAACCACACTTTATGCCGCACTTAACGAACTTAATAGTTCTGAAAAAAACATTATTACTATTGAAGACCCGGTAGAGTATATTTTACAAGGCATTAATCAAATTCAGGTCAATGCCAAGGCAGGACTAAGTTTTGCCACCGGCCTGCGTTCTGTTGTAAGACAAGACCCTGATATCATTATGGTAGGTGAAATCAGAGATTTTGAGACGGCGGCAATCGCTACCCAGGCAGCTTCCACGGGTCATTTGGTTCTTTCCACATTACATACTACCGATGCCTCAGGTGCCTTACTTCGACTAATTGAAATGGGAGTGGAACCATTTCGAGTGGCATCTTCTGTGTTAGCAGTTGCTGCTCAGCGCCTGGTAAGAAAAATATGTCCCATGTGTCGTAAAAGCTATACCGTTTCAGCTAAGGATCCGGAGTTCTTATTCTGTGAACTAATTGATCATCAAGAAATACAATTATTTGACGGTTCCGGGTGCGATTATTGCAATTATACCGGCTATCGAGGACGAACGAGCTTACAGGAAATATTGATTATTACCGATCAGATTAGGACTAGCCTGATAACCATGGCAACCACAGATAAAATAAAAGAAAATGCAGCTGCCCAGGGCATGGTTACTTTGAAAGAAGATGGATTGCGGAAAGCTTTTAACGGTACTACCACTGTAAGAGAAGTAATGAAGGTTGTGCCAAATTAGCCGTGGCGTATCTTTATTTAACAGAAAATTATTGCAATTTAAGTAAATTTGGGAGGAAATTTTTAGTACTTAGTAGAATGTTTAGAGTTTAACAAGTATTATCACAGGCGGTTGGAGTAAATGCTCAAAGCTTACGGGTACCGGGTCCGTGATAGGCTGGGAAACCCCTTTAGCGGAATCATAGAAGCACAGGATAAAGAGGCGGTAGTATCTCGATTGCAGAATCAGGGCTATTATATTATCAAGGTTTATCCTGTTCTGTTCCAATGGCATAAACTTTTTAGAAAGCAAGGAGTTAACAAGAAAGATCTTGCATCATTTTGTAGACAGTTAGCGGCCATGATTAGCGCAGGTGTGCCCATCTTAGCCTGTTTGGCAGTGTTAGAGGACCATGTCAAAAGTAGACGATTGTCAGGCATTACCGGTAACTTAATTAGGTCTCTTGAGCAAGGATATCCCTTCTCCGAAGCCCTGCAACTTTATCCAAATGTATTCCCAAAAATTTTTATAGGGATGATTAAAGCCGGAGAACAGAGTGGTAATTTAGACCATACTCTGGAACAAGTGGCTTTACATTTTGAAAAGGAATACGATCTGGAAGAAAGAGTAAAGTTAGCCATTTCCTATCCACTTATTGTAGCGGTTGTTTCTTTAATGGCGCTTTTAATCATAATAACTTTTGTTTTCCCTCCTTTGGTGCATATGTTGGACCAACAAAATGCCGCTTTACCATTAGCGACCAGAGTTTTACTGGGTATAAACAACTTCATGGCAAAATACTGGTATGTGGTTTTATTTTTTATTGTTTTATTTTATCTTACGGTTGTAGGCATGTATCGCATGACCAAGGGCAGGATACTGATCGATAAAACACTGCTTGGACTACCTCTCTGTGGTAATTTTATAAGATCCATATGCATCACCCGTTTTTGCCGCACTTTAAGTCTTTTAATCCGCAGTGGCATTCCTATCATCCAGGCCATGGATACTGCCAAAGGTACCGTCCCCAACACTGTTGTGGCTATGGCCATAGATGAAACCAGAAATAATATAAGCAGGGGCCTAGAAGTAGCCGAGGGTTTAGTTCAAAGCAAAATTTTCCCCCCTATGGTGACTCAAATGGTTAAAGTGGGGGAAAAGACAGGGGAACTGGATAAGCCCTTAGAGCAAGTGGCCTCTTTTTATGAAAAAGAATTGCATAATGCGCTCTCACGCATAATAAGCTTGGCCGAGCCGGTTTTAATTATCATCGTGGGGGGCATTATAGGTTTTCTTGTATCATCTGTATATTTGCCCATGGTAAAAGTAATCGAAACCATTTATTAATAATAGTGAGTCAGTGAGTTTACTATATAAAGGGAATGGTTGTACTTTTTGAAATGAATGTTCAAACAAGTAAGTGTCGTTTTAAAATGGTAAAACCGCAAGCCGGTTATTCATTATTGGAGATTATGCTAGTCATTGCCCTTATTGGCATTATGCTTTCCGTTACATTTATAAATCTTCAAAGACCCTTTGCCCATCATAAACTACATGTATCGGCGCGGCGAATGCTATGGGAAATTAGGACTATGCAAGCTATTGCATTGACAGAAGAGAGTTCCGGGTATAAGATGCAATTTCTTGTTGACCCCAAAAGAAATATTGACATTGATAGTTATTATATCATGGCAGGAATCAATACCATAAAAGTGTTAGAATTACCCGTTGGGATAAATTTGTATGAAACGAATTTTGAGTCCAACAGAATATATGTAAACTGTTCCGGATACCCGGCGTATGGCTTTGGCGGTACTATTCAAATTGTAAATAAATTTGAAGAAAAACTTTACGTGGTGATAGGTAAATCGGGACGTGTGCGCATAGATAACAAACCACCCTCAAGCTATTATTAATTACCAATTAGAGGTAAGTGATGATTTATCTGCAAAATAAAAAGGGTTTTTCTTTAATTGAGGTTTTGTTTGCTTTCGTAATACTAGCGCTAACCCTTATTCCTTTAACAAAGATTCTGCATTCCAGTATCCCGGTGGCAAGTCAAAGCCACAGGGAGACCGTTGCATTGTACCTGGCACAGGGAAAATTAGAAGAGTTCAAAGTTCCTTTCGAGGATGAACCACCAACACAGTTTTTTATAACTTCCTTCGATGCATACCCAGGTTATTCTTGTACCGTGCAGATTGAACGTGAAAGTGATTTTTTGCAAAGGATTGTCGTGACCGTTAAGTACGAAGATGCAGGGAAAGAGAAAAGTGTCACGCTGAGTGGGTTAAATGCCAAAAAATAGTTCCGGATTTACTTTAATTGAAATATTACTGTCCTTATCACTTTTGGGATTGTTTTTGGTGACCATCCTAAGCATTTATCAGATCAATGTAATTACTTTGGGTAAAGAGCTTGAGCTAATGGAGATCCAGGATAGTTTATCTATTGCTCTAAACCGTATGTCGCGAGAAGTCAGGCAGGCAAAAGAATTACACCCCGACAGTAATGCAAGCAGTATCAAAATTGTTGGTTTTGATACAGAGATAATTGAGTATTCCCTGAAAGGAAATACTCTGTATCGCAAAAAGGGACATGCCGTTAAACAGCCAGTTGCTGATAAGGTGCATGCTCTGTTGTTTTTGTATGGTTCTCAAGGCCTGGTAAAGATAAAAGTGACCGGGAAATACCATGGTTCTAATGAAATTTCGTACACTACCAGCGTCAGAATGAGATCTCAAATATTTGGTTCTTAGGTAGGTATAAAATATGCATGTTAGAAACCATCAAGGGCAAGCACTGGTTTTGGCTCTGATTGTTATGATGATCTTATTTTTTCTTACTGTTTCTATTTTAGATATAGGCGTAAACTACTATGTAACCTCCTACAACCAAATTGATAAAGCACAGGCCTATTATAATGCGGATGCGGGTATAGAAAGGATATTAGCAAAAATTGCAGGCGAGCCTGAATGGATTACCAATGATCTTTACCTGAACCAAAACAGCCGCTTTAATTATGAGGGGGTAACGGTGACGGTCCAAAAACAAATGGACTTTGAAGATACCATTCTATACATAACTTCAGTAGGCTATCATAACCAGGCCAAACAGTCTTTGCAAGCCTCTGTCAAAGTATCTGACCCTGTGCAAATAATGCTGTGGTCAGAAATGTACCCGGTGTTGCCGGATTAGGTGATATATTATGAGTTGGATGTTAAAAAGAGCTTTAGCTTTGGACTTAGGTACCGATTCCATAAAGCTCGCCGAGCTCTCGCTTCGGAACAATGAGTTTGAGATTTCCATTTTGCATAAGATACCAAATCCTCAAGGTTTATTTTTTCCAGAACCGGATTATGAAGTTTTAGCTAAAACTTTACAGCACATGGTAGAGGAATACGGACTGAAAAACAGAAAAATCATTAGTACTGTCTGGGGTAACAATGTCATCACCCGTCATGTTGAAATGCCACAAATGCCGGAAAAAGAGCTTAAAAAAGCGGTTCGTTGGGAAGCTAAAAAAAACATTCCCGTATCGGTAAGTGATATGCTAGTTGAGTTTGTATCATTAGAAAATAGGGTCAAAGAAAACAAGCAACATCTACTGGTAACTGCAGTTTCGACAGAGTTGGTGTACCGTTTTTTTGAAGTTTTTAAAAAGGCAGGCTTAAGGCTAGCTGTTTTGGATCTTAAACCCCTTGCGTTATGGCGTCTTTTCTCTGCCGGTAATAAGTTTGTAGAGTCCAACCGGGAAGGCGGTAACTCTGGCGAAACACTGGTCGTTGCCGATATTGGAGCTCTTAGTACGCATATTTTATTTGTCGCCGGCAAGTCAGTTAAATATACGCGCGTTTTACCTGTGGGTGGCTGGGGTATTACAGAGGAAATACAACAAACCCTCGGCATTGATGCGCAAGCAGCATCTGTTTTAAAACACCAACAGGGACTTATAAAAGTTCCGGAGGAACTGCTTAAAGAGTTACTTCTATCTATAGAGTTTTATCACAGTAAGGTAGGCGATTCTAAGGTGAGTAAAATGATTTTAACCGGTGGTGAAAGTAATTTGATAGGGTTACCCGAGACTCTGTCCAGTGAACTTAAGCTCCCGGTGGAATCAGTTCGGTTTAATGATAGTGTGGGAGGAATAGACCCGGCTTTCAGTATTGTCTTGGGGCTTGCCTTACGAAGGTTGATGGATAATGTATAAAATTAATCTTTTGCCTTTAGAATTACGCGGCCACTTCAATGTTAGACAAAACAAGCGTTTTTATATTACAATTTCAGTAATAGCATCAATACTGTTTTTGGTATTATCTTTTAGTTTCTCCTATCGTTTTATACTAATGCAAAATGAATTATCACGCCTTAACAAACAGTTAGTAAAATTAGAACCTCAGGTGAAAGAGATTAATTTGCTGCAGCAGGAACAAAAGGAAGTTGAAAAATCTAATACTGTTCTGGAAAATTTAATCTACGAACAGAGAACTTGGTCTTACATGTTAAAAGATGTAAAAAACATACTACCAGTTGATACATGGTTAACCAGTATTAGCATACATCATGACGCCAGGACATTAAGCCCTCAACCTATGACAGAAAACGAACTGGTTGATCCAAATGCTCTAACTATTGAAGGGAAGGCCTTTAATGTATCTTCCGTGGGTATATTTGCTAATTCCTTAAACCAACTTGTGTATGTAGAAAAGGCATTCATTAATAACATCAATGAAAACCCTTCTGAAAAGGTAATGGATTTCTCTATAACCGTTTATGCGGAAGAGAGTGACAGTAATGTTTGACCGGTTCGGACCTGTGGCAAAGACAATTTTAACTTTGGCCTCAACAACTGTTCTGCTATTTTTTCTTTTGTATTTTGTTTTTTATACTCCTCTCAAAAGTTATGTGAAACTTCGTGACGATATTGAGTTTGCCAGCAAACGGCTGAATACTAACTTGAGCCTCATTTCAAATTATAAACAGGAAAAAAGGGAACTGGGTCGTGCCCAAGAGAGGCTTGCTTTATTGCAGGCACTTTTTTCAACTAATATGCAAGATGGAAGAGCTCTTGCATTGTTTGGGTTACAAGCTAGAAAACAAAATGTAGTCCTAAACTTTTTTCAACCACTGCCTGTTATGAATAAAGCTAATTATAAGCAATTGCCACTTCAATTGGGAGTGCGGGGTTTGTACAGTGATGTTGTACAATACTTGGCCTGGGTGGAAGATGTTAAGAATCCCCTTAACCTTTGCGAAATAATAGAACTTAAACTGGAACCCCACCTACCCAAAAGCTCAGAAGATCAAAATGACAAACATGTAGAGGTAACAGCTAAATGCTCGCTGGTACTGTACATCAATAATACATCAGTTAAAGAGCTGCAGTTCGACGAACCCGTACCGGTAAAAGTGGGGCGCAAAAATGTTTTTAAGAAACCTCTTACCGGAGAGAGTACTTTGCTGGAAGCAACATCACGTCCGGCAATAAACAACAAATGAGTGAATAAAGTCTGTATATAATTTGTTTCGGTTACAGAAAATATTGGAATGATGAAATAGATATGTTTGGAGGGGTTAGCATTATCGATAAACAAATTTTAAAGGACGTTTTAGCCGCGGCTATGTCGGAAGGCGGCGACTTTGCCGACATTTTTATTGAAAATAAAAAAGGTACGGGTATAAGCTGCGAGGGAGGCAATATAGAGCGGGTGCACACGGGAACGGACATCGGCGCCGGCATTCGTGTCATTTCCGGCGAGTCAACTTCCTATGCTTATACCAATGACCTGACCCTTGAAGGGCTGACCAAAGCAGCTGAAATAGTTAGCCACGCAGCTGTCGGCACAAAAAAAGAATTGAATATCGATTTGACTAAGCTTCAGCCCGTGGTGGATTTTGACATAAAAATGCGTCCGGAAGACATCAAGACTGAAGAGAAGGTAGCGGCGGTTAATGCTGCCGACAGGGCAGCACGTGAAGCAGGAGGAGATGCCATTAAGCAAGTGATGGTAGGCTACGGCGATGTTGTCCAACAGGTAACTATAGCTAACAGCGAAGGTGATTACGTAGAAGACGAACGTATCCGTACCCGCTTACTAGTGCAGGCGGTGGCTGCGGAAAATAATATTATTCAAACCGGCATGGAGGTGGTAGGAAGCCACAGCGGGTTTGAACTTTTTAAAAAATTCATACCGGAAGACGTTGCCCAGAGTGCCGCTGACAGGGCGTGCCAAATGCTTAAGGCTAAGCCTGCCCCGTCTGGAAGGATGCCGGTGGTTATGGCTGCCGAGGCCGGCGGCACCATGGTACACGAAGCCTGTGGGCATGGAATGGAGGCAGACCTGGTTCAAAAAGGGCTTTCAGTGTATGCTGGTAAAATTGGAGATAAAGTGGCCTCGGACAAGATTACTGTGATTGATGATGCCACCATGCAGGATCGCTACGGCTCATACAGTTTTGACGATGAAGGGGTACCTTCTAAAACGGTTACCCTCATCGAAAATGGTGTACTTAAAGACTACATGTATGACCGGCTGACATCCACCGCTGACGGCAGGAAATCGAACGGGCACGGGCGCAGGGAGTCATACCAGGATAAACCTATACCGCGTATGGGCAACACCTATATTGCCCCGGGAAAAGACGATCCGGAAACAATAATTAAAGGGGTAAACAAAGGTTTACTGGTTAAAAAAATGGGTGGTGGTCAGGTAAACACCACCACCGGGGACTTTGTTTTTGATGTTGCGGAAGGGTATTTGATCGAAAACGGGGAAATAGGGCCCATGGTACGAGGAGCTACCCTTACAGGTAACGGGCCGGAAGTTCTGGCCAACGTAGAAATGGTAGGAAGTGATCTAGGGTTCACTATCGGTACCTGCGGCAAGGAAGGTCAGGGAGTTCCGGTAAGCGACGCCCAGCCAACCATGGCCATTAAAGAGATTATTGTAGGCGGAACTGAACAAAACAGGCCCAACGGAAAAATCAGAAGGCTTTAGGGCACAAAAAGCAGGTCAGGTAACGTGCTTTGTCAACAACAAGAAAGAGGCCGAAGTTTCGGCCTCTTTCTTTATTGCTGTGATACCAGCTTGGTCATTAAATTAGCAATCACTTTCTTTTCCTGGCTATCCGCAACGGACCATAATTCCTTCAAAGCTTTCTGCTCTGGGTTTGCCGGCGGTACATTTTCCGCCAGTAGCTCTCCTGCCTGTTCGGCCAGGGAATGTATTTTATCCCTGGCAATTCCTAGCTCACCGGCAAATTCCATGGCCTGCCTCAAATACTGTTTCCAGTTGTCCCAATCGCTGCTTACCTTATTAAAGTCAAAGTTTAACACGTTCTACCACCCTTTCGTTATAGCAGTAAATTATACGGCTTTATTTTTTTTGATATTTATAGTTTCTCTCTAAATCTGCATTTTATACAATCAATCTTCCACAAATTGTATAATTAGATTTTGTTTTGGGTTTTGCCCTGGTATAAACAGGAATACTTTCGTCCTAAGCGAATTATACTAATGTGACATATAAATAAGCCTTTAGCGACTATCTCCCGAAAGGAGCGGAATCTTTGAAACGCCAAGACTTACTTAATAATGCCGAACGTGCGGTGGAAACGGCCAAGAAGTATGGGGCTCATTTGGCGGAGGCATATGTTAACAACAATAAAGAATTGTCCATTGACGTACGCCAGGGGCAGGTGGAAACCATGAAACTGGCGGAGGAAAGCGGTCTGGGCCTACGTGTCCTGGTGGATGGCAGGGTTGGGTTTGCGTTCACCTCCGATTTGCAGCCGGGTTCGATAGAGCAGACTGCCAGGCAAGCCTTTGCCAATGCGGCCAGCACTGCTCCCGATCAGAACAGGAATCTTCCCCGGGCATTTCCCGATTATCCCCGCCTTGACCTTTATGACCGCCAGATTGCTTTAACATCGGTGGAAGATAAAATTGCCATGGCTAAAACCATGGAAGAACAAGCTTGCTCATATAGCCCCCAAATTAAAGTAGTAGAGAGTTCTTCCTACCAGGATGGAGATGTTGAAGTTGCTGTGTCCAACAGCCTGGGTGTTTCACTTTCTTACCGGGGAACGTATTGCGGTGTTTATATATCTCTGGTTGCCGGCGAGGGGGATGACTACCAAACCGGGTTGGACTTGGATTTTAGCCTGAGTTATGAAAAATTGGATCCCGTTAAGGTGGGTAAAACGGCCGCGCAGCGTGCTGTGCGTATGCTTGGAGCAAAACCTGTAAATTCGGCTCAAGTGCCGGTTATTTTGGATCCCTATGTGGGTGTAGGATTTTTGGGCCTTTTAGGGCCCGCATTAACCGGTGAGGCTGTGCAAAAGGGCAGATCTCTTTTTGCCCGCAAATTGGGTCAGAAAATAGCTTCGGATAAAATAAATATAATCGATGACGGTACCCTTGCCGAAGGACTGGCATCTTCACCCTTTGACGGGGAGGGTTACCCTACTTCGCGTACAACATTGGTTCAGTCAGGTGTTTTAGAGGGCTTTTTGCATAATACCTATACTGCAGCCAAAGACGGTGTATCGTCCACCGGTAATGGTACCAGAAATTCCTTTAAGAGTACTCCAGAGGTGGGAACCACAAATTTCTTTATAGAGGCTGGAACTGCGTCGCCTGAGGATTTAATAAAAGACCTGACTGAGGGATTCTATGTAACCGAGGTAATGGGCCTGCACACCGCAAACCCCATTTCAGGTGATTTTTCCGTGGGTGCAGCCGGACTGTGGATCAAAAACGGCGAGATAGCCAGACCGGTTAAAGGCGTTGCCCTGGCCGGGAACATGGTGGACCTATTAAACAATATTGACCGGGTAGGAAACGATTTGAGCTTTTTGGGGGGACAAGGTGCACCCACATTAAGGATTGCATCCATGAGCGTAAGCGGGCATTAACCTGCTGTTTGTTATGCAGCACCCCTTTGCGAGGCAAATGAAGTGTGGTAAAATATGTGCAGTAAAATTGGACGGTGGTAAAAAATGCAGATTCTGGTTTTAAACGGTCCGAACTTAAACCTTCTGGGGATGCGAGAGCCTGAGACATACGGCACCATCACCTTGAGCGACATCTGCAGCGAAATGGATATATTAGCCCGAGAGCTGGAAGTGGGATTGACACATTACCAGTCAAACCATGAAGGGGACCTTATTGACCGCCTGCATCAAACCATGAGTAAAGAGGCAGCTGTTATTTTTAATCCGGGTGCTTTCACTCATTACAGCTATGCCCTTCGTGATGCCATAGCTGCCGTATCCGTGCCGGTAATAGAGGTTCACCTTTCCAATATTCACGCGCGGGAAAAATTCCGGCGTCATTCTGTTATCACTCCGGTGGCGGCAGGGCAGATCAGCGGGCTCGGCTCTACCGGTTATCTGTTGGCGCTTAGGGCTGCCGTATCCTTGGCGGCATCTGAGGAGGAAGGGAATGAATAACCGGCTTGAGAAAATAAGAAAACTCTTTTCCGAGTACCGGATCGATGCACTTTTGGTAAGCAGTACGGTGAATTGTAAGTACCTTAGTGGATTCACAGGTACTTCTGCCACACTGCTCATCGATCCTTACGAAGCGTTCTTGTTGACCGATTTTCGCTATATTGAACAGGCCAAAGATCAATGTCCCCAGTTTCATATTATAGATGTCAGCGGGGAAGCGCAGCTATCACTATCCCAGCTATTGGACGACAGGGGAATCCGAAAGCTGGGCAGTGAATCTGATTACCTTACATATAACCAATTCACCACATTACGGGACAAATTGGCACCTGTGAAGTTGATTCCTGTTAAGGGAGCAGTGCAAAGTTTACGCAAAGTCAAAGATAGTGATGAAATTAGTGCCATTAAACAGTCAATGGACATTTTAGATAGTGCCTTAAATAATATAATAAGTCAATTAAAACCCGGCATTACTGAGCGGGAGATTGCCCTTAATCTTGAATTCTTTGCCCGTAAACAGGGAGCTACAGGAAATGCCTTTGATTTCATCGTAGCTTCCGGCCCACGGTCAGCGCTTCCCCACGGCACAGCTTCACCCCGCGCTCTGCAGCACGGTGAATTGGTTACCATCGATTTGGGAGTTATTTATGACGGTTACGCATCGGATATGACACGCACCTTTGCAGTGGGACAATGCAGTGAAAAACAGAAGCTAATTTATAATATTGTACTTGAAGCTCAGTTGGCCGGTATGGCTGCAATTAGACCCGGCGTTGAGGCAAAAGGTGTTGACCATGCCGCTAGATCGGTTATCGAAAGCTATGGTTATGGCTCAAGTTTCGGTCACGGTACCGGTCATGGTGTAGGGCTTGAAGTACATGAAGGCCCCAGGCTTTCTAAAAAAAGTGATACTGTATTGGAAAAGGGTATGGTGGTTACCGTAGAACCCGGGATCTATCTTCCCGGGTGGGGAGGGGTCAGGATAGAGGATACGGTGGTTGTTGAAGAAAGAGGCTGTCGGGCCCTGTGTGGTTTTCCTAAAGATAGTTTAATTTGTACTTAGTAAGCGAAAAAGCAAGGAGGCAATAACTTTGATATCAACAAGTGATTTTCGTACCGGCTTAACAATAGAAGTTGACGGTGATGTCTTCCAGATTGTTGATTTTCAGCATGTAAAGCCCGGCAAAGGCGCTGCCTTTGTTCGTTCTAAGTTGCGTAACGTGCGTACCGGATCTACGGTGGACAAAACTTTTAACCCCAGTGAAAAAATTCCTAAGGCGCACATTGATAGACGGGATGTACAATACCTGTATAATGACGGGCAAAGCTATCATTTTATGGATATGGAAACATATGATCAGTTCTCCATGGAAAAGGAAGAGCTGAACGATGCTCTGAAATACCTAAAAGAGAACATGACTATTCAAATCCTTATGTTCCAAGAGAAATCCATTGGCATAGATCTGCCGAACTTTGTAGAGCTAACGGTCGTAGAAACTGCACCGGGAATCAAAGGAGATACTGCCTCCGGAGGTACCAAACCGGCCACACTGGAAACAGGGTACGTTGTTCAGGTGCCTTTCTTTATGAACGAAGGCGATGTTTTGCAGATAGACACACGCACCGGACATTACATTAAAAGAGTATAGCGCTTTAGGTAGTGAATAAATGTTTAAAACCTTCCTGAAAGAGAGATACTAAGGACGTCAATGCATAAATACGGTATAAATTTACCAAAGGGGGGTACAGCCGATGCATGACCTTAGGGCCCGGGTAGCCTATCTACAAGGACTATCTTCGGGGATGAACATTGACGAGAACAGCAGCGAAGGAAAACTTCTAGCCGGTATAATCGACATCCTGGGTGATTTTGCCAATTCGTTTACTGAATTGGAGGAAGCCCATGAAGAGATTGAGGATTACCTGGAAAGTATTGACGAAGACCTTTACCAGTTGGAAGAAAACTTATACGAGGAAACATACGAGGAAATGGACCCCGAGGATTACCTGGAGGTGGACTGTCCCACTTGCGGCGAAACAGTGTGTTTCGAAGCAGGAATATTGGAAGATGATGATATTATCGAAGTCACCTGCCCTAATTGTGACGGTATAGCGTTTGTAAACCAGGATTATGAATCAGGTGATGAGCCCGAAGGCTTAGAGCTTACCGCGGGGGCGGATGATGATTTTTAGAAAAGATTAGCTTGCTGTTTACGGACGACTTCCTACTAGGCGGTCGTCCTTTATTTATATTCGCACAGCCTGTAAGACCCCACCTGAACCAAGTCTTCCTTACGTGAACTTGACTTGTCGTAATATTGCAATATACAATAAGACCAGGTTATCCCAATGATGTTATTAATTTGCCCTAAATATTATCAGCGGCAGTATTTTAAGAAAGGCGGGGAGAATATGAGTGCACAGAAAATTTTAATTATCGGGGGAGTAGCAGCGGGTCCTAAAGCTGCTGCTAGAGCCCGTAGAATGGCACCGGACGCAGAAATTACCATAGTGGAAAGGGGAAGCCTTGTATCTTATGCCGGGTGCGGCATGCCCTTTTACGTAGCGGGCGAAGTTTCGAAATTTGAGCACTTGTTTGAAACCACCTATGGTGTGATAAGAGATGCAGGTTATTTCTGGCGGGAAAAAGGCTGCAAACTTTTGACCCGTACAGAGGCTAAATCCATTGACAGGACGAAAAAAGAAGTATTGGTGGAGAACTTGGAAACAGGGGAGCAATATAATTTACCGTATGATAAATTAGTATTGGCAACAGGTGCTTCCCCTGTAATCCCTCCTATTGAAGGTATAGATCTTAAAGGAGTACATCGTCTAAACCACCCGGATGATGCCGAGGCCATTAAAAAACATATTGCCGAAAGGGAAGTTGATGAAGTTATTGTGGTCGGCTCAGGGCTAATAGGTTTAGAAGTGGCTGACGCCGTGGCCAAGCTGCACTTGTTTACAACCGTGTTGGAATTACAGGATCAAGTGCTGCCTGGCCTTTTAGACCATGATCTGGCCGAATGGCTGAGCGCTAAGTTGGAAGAGGCCGGGGTGGAATTCCGTTTTGGCCAAAAAGCAAGTCGTATCAAGGGTGATGAAGATGGTTTTGTCACCGGAGTGGTAACCGATAGTGAAGAATTGGAAGGACAGCTGGTTGTGGTTGCGGTGGGTGTCAGACCCAACACGGAGTTGGCCAAACAGGCCGGCTTGGAAATAGGGGAAACCGGAGCCATTGCCATAAATGAATACTTACAGACAAGTGACCCGGACATTTATGCTCTGGGGGATTGCGTTGAAAACACTCACCTGGTCTCCGGTAAAAAAGTATACGTACCGCTGGCATCAACTGCCAATCGCCAGGGTAGGGTGGTAGGAGATAACGTTACCGGCGGAAACACTAAATTTAAAGGCATCCTGGGTACCGGAGTATTACACGTAATGGAATATAATGTGGGACGTACCGGGTTGGGAGAAAAACAAGCTAAGGACCTGGGTTATTCTGTACTTACAGCCCTTAACAATACCTTTGATCGTACCCACTATCACCCTGACCACGGTATGATGATGATGAAGTACATTATAGATGATAAAACAGGGCGTCTTCTCGGCGCGCAGGGGCAAGGCTTAGGAGATGTAATTAAAAGGATAGACGTTTTAGCTACAGCCATTACCTATGGCGCCACTGTGGATGAGATTTCAGACCTGGATCTAAGTTATGCCCCTCCATTTTCAACACCCATTGATGTTGCACAGCATACGGCAAATATTGCCCGCAACAAAATGAGTGGCATTGCCCAATGCATTGGGGCAGCTGAACTAAAAAAGAAAATGGAAACAGACGAAGACTTTGTGATCCTTGACGTTCGCACCGATGAGCAATTTAACACCAGACAGCTTAAAGACAACCGGGTAAGGTTAGTTGTTCTGGGAGATCTCAGGGAACGAATTAACGAAATACCCAGAGATAAGGAACTTGTTGTTATCTGCGCTCTTGGCACGCGGAGCTACGAAGCATTTCGCACCCTAAAAGGGGCAGGTTTTGAGGATGTTAAGTACCTGGAAGCGGGTCTGCAGGGATGGCCGTACGAACTGTAATAAAAGCGGCTAAATCGCTCTTGTACCCATTCCGGGCAGTCGCTCCGGGCACAAGGCATGGCGCGCGCGAAAAACCTATTCTAACCAATTAAAGCTTGCCGCTGGCAGAAATATTAACTGCCGCGGCAAGCTTTTTTTTGTCCAAATGTCTCTTTTGCAATCATAATTTACCAATTACAACCATAGTTATTAACACTGAGGAGGGACAAACTCATGAATTTATTGAGCACCAAAGAAGGCAGTACGCACAAGCCATACCGCCAAATACTCTCCATACTGCCGGAAAATATCCGGGATCTGTTGTTACGATTGCCCGTGCAGTTTATGGACAGGTTGGAGGAAATACGCCTGCGTCAAAACCGTCCCTTAATTGTTACCCATACGGCAGGAGATGTTTGCTTAGACTCCAGTGGCCAACTAACCTCAAATCCTGGTGACGCATATGTAATAACAGGGGACGACATGCAAAGGGTGATCCGAATGGTGAGTAATTCCTCCTTGTATGCCATAGAAGAAGAACTCAAAAATGGGTTTGTGACGTTACCCGGGGGACACAGAGTAGGATTAACGGGCAAGGCTGTTATCGAATTGGGTAAAGTAAAAACCCTTAAATATATTTCGGGCTTCAATATTAGAATATCCAGGGAGATTAAAGGAACCGCAGCCCCCATTCTACCGAGCCTGCTGGACCGGTGGGGCAGGGTAAAACACACCCTTATTCTTTCTCCGCCCGGATGCGGTAAAACCACTCTTCTGCGGGATTTGGTACGCCTCGTGAGTAACGGAGTGCCGGAGCTTAATTTTGACGGTGTTACCGTAGGGTTAGTTGATGAACGTTCAGAACTGGCCGGATGTTACCGGGGGGTTCCCCAGAGAGACATAGGAATACGCACCGACGTTCTAGACGGTTGCCCTAAGGCCGAGGGGATGATGATGCTGCTTCGCGCCATGAGCCCGCAAATAGTGGCTACCGATGAAATAGGTAAACAGGAGGATATAAAAGCCCTGGAAGAGGTTATTAACGCGGGAGTAACTGTTATCTCCACTGTCCACGGCACCTCCCTGGAAGAAATAATGAGAAGGCCGGCCTTAAAATATTTGCTTAGTCTAAATGTGATTGAGAGATTCGTTATCCTTAGCCGTTCTAAGGGGGTGGGAACTGTGGAAGATATTATATATGGAAGCAGTTGGGGAACCCAGGAGGTGAGAAGGTGATCAGGATTGCGGGTGCGGTATTGGTAATAGCCTGCACGGGATATCTGGGAATGGCCAAGGCCCGCAAATATGCTTTGCGCCCCCGAGAACTCAGAAATATGCAAGCAGCCCTGCAAATTTTAGAAACGGAAATAATCTACGGCGCCACCCCGCTGCCTGAAGCCATGGAGGTGGTGGCATCCCGTGTTGATAAAAACACTGCTCCTCTTTTCTACCAAGCCGGGCAGGAATTGGAGTCCATGACCGTATGTACTGTAAAAGAAGCTTGGGACCAGGCATTAAACGCTTTTTCGTCCCGAACACTTCTGGAGGACAGTGACCTGCGCGTCTTGCGTCAACTGGGAAACTGCCTAGGCATGTCAGACAGCCGGGACCAGGCAAAACACTTACACCTGGCCATGGAGCAGTTGAAAATAGAGGCGATGAATGCGGCAGAAAGAGCAAAAACTCATGTTAAATTGTGGAATTACCTTGGCTTCCTCACAGGTCTGCTTTTAGTGACTGTTTTTTATTAGCTGGCCGGAGGTAGAACACGTTGCCGTTCCAGCCGGTCAAGCGGCTACTTGAAAGCCAAAGGAGGACTAAGATATGGATGTAGATCTCATTTTTAAAATTATAGGTATAGGAATTCTTTTAGCGGTTGCCCAGACGATACTAAAGTCGACAGGCAAGGAGGACTTGGGGTTTTGGGTTACTACTTTAGGTATTGCCGTAGCCCTGCTTATGGTAACTGAATTGTTAGGTGACTTGTTTACACAGGTGAAATCGGTCTTTAAATTATTTTAAATGAGGTGGCACTATGGAAATCATGCCGGTTGTTGGCCTGGCCATAGTGGCGGCGGTTATGGGCATTGTACTGAAACAAAGCAAGCCGGAAGTGGCAGTGCTGCTCAGCATTACGGTGGGAGCGGTTATCTTTCTGGCTGTTTTGGGGAAAATCGGCTCGGTTATCGATATCTTAAAACAACTTGCAGGCCGCGCACAGATAAGTGACATTTACCTGGCAACCATTCTTAAAATTGTCGCTATTGCATATATAGCAGATTTTGGGGCCCAAATTTGCCGCGATGCGGGAGAGAGCGCCGTTGCTTCAAAGATTGAATTTGCAGCCAAAATTTTGGTTTTGGTACTGGCGGTGCCCATCGTGGTAGCTGTGCTTGAGGCCCTATTAAAGTTGGTTCCGTAAAGGGGGAATGCTTGTGAAACCGGTTTTCTTTTTTTTGCTCATATGCTTTATTTTGCTTCCCCTTTCCGGCCCTGCCGTTGCCGCCGCAGCAGACGGTCCGGTGGACGAGCAGCTTTCCGGGCTGGATATGTCCAGCGTGGAGGAATTCGTGAACCAGCTGGATGCAGAAATAACAGAGGCTGTGCCCCAGTTAAACTTTAGGGATATGGTAAAAAAAATTGCTTCCCGAGACGTGGATTGGAGACCGGTGGATTTGTTCAATAACTGCCTGCATTATATCTTCAGGGAAGTGGTGGCCAACCTCGACCTACTTGGCAAGCTCATTGTACTGGCTATTATCTGTGTTGTTCTGCAGAACCTGGTGTCGGCATTTGAAAAGGGAACCACCGGGCAGCTTACTTATATGGTCACTTTCCTGGTGCTGATAACCATTGCCGTGGGCTCTTTCGGCCTGGCAGTACAATTGGGACGGGAAGTTGTAGATAAGATGGTTATATTCATGCAGGCTTTACTCCCGGTAATGTTAACCCTCATGGTAGCTGTTGGAGGAATTACATCGGCCGCTATTTTGCATCCCATAATTTTCGTAAGTATTACCGCCATTGGGACGATCATTAAAAACGTTATTCTGCCGCTTATTTTTTTCGCTGCCGTGCTGGATATTATCAGCCATCTTTCGTCTCGGTTTCAGGTTTCGCGGTTGGGTGGCCTGATGAAAACTTGTGCCATGAGTGCGCTGGGCATTCTTAGTACCCTTTTCCTCGGACTGTTGGCACTGCAGGGAGTTGCCGGGGCAGTGGGGGACAGCCTGGCAGTGCGAACCGCCAAGTTTGCTGCAGATGCCTTTATTCCCGTGGTGGGCGGTGTGTTTAGCGAAGCTTTGGAAGCGGTGGTGGGTTCATCGTTACTGTTAAAAAACGCAGTTGGCATCGGGGGCCTAATTGTAATCTGCCTGATCATGGTTATTCCGCTATTAAAAATTATTTCTCTGGCATTTATCTATAAGCTGGCAGGGGCCCTCATTCAGCCAGTGGGTGACAACCAGTTGGGAGATTGTCTCGACGGCCTGGGCAACAGCCTTTTGACTATTTTTGGAGCTGTGGCTACAGTGGGTTTGCTATTTTTCTTTGCAGTTACCATTGTACTGGCGCTGGGCAACTTTACGGTGATGTTAAGGTAGGGGGCTGATGTCAATGGAAATTATTAAGAATTTGGTTCAAACCTTAATTATAATTGTTATTTTAGCTGTCTTTCTGGACATGCTTCTTCCCACCGGTCAGATGAAGCCCTACGTTAAGATGGTGATGGGACTGCTTATTATAATTGCCGTTCTCCAAGCGATAAGCGGTCTTCTACAGCAGGATTGGCTGCAGGGAGTCCCTCGGGTTAAGGCTCAGGCAGGAGGGCCGGGACCGCCACTAGAGGAAATAGTGACTGCCGGAAAGCAACTCCAACTGGAAAATCAAAATAAAGCATTGGAAAAGTATCGACAGGGTATTTCTGCTCAGGTGTTGTCACTGGCAAAGTTAAGCCCCGAAGCTAAAGTAGTAGATGCAGATGTGAAAATTTCAGATGAGTCCGAAAAGGAAAGTTACGGGAGAATTGCACATATTACTCTAACTGTAGACCTGTCAGCAGGACAAGCAGAAAACTCAGGTGAAACCGGTGACCCTATTCAGCCGGTTCAAATAAATGTGGGTGAATCCGGAAGTTCATTTAAAAATACACAAGAAGTTGACATACCACCTGAACTAATCGGAGAAATTAAGAAAGTAAAGGAATATATTGCCGGGTTTTATAACCTGTCTCCGGACCAGGTTTCCATTAATTATATAAACCCTTAAACAGGAGGTGTTTTCAGTGAACAGTTGGTGGAACGAGTACTTACAAAAGCTACGCGGCCAACACAAAAAGATCTTTATATTATCTGCTTTAATATTAGTGGGGCTGCTGTTGGTGATTTACGATCCCGGAGAAAAAGCACCCCCCGAAGGAAATGCCCCCCCAGGAGCCGGCCCTCCTCCGGTTAACGGACAAAGTGTACCCAGCGGGCAAGATAATCAGGGCATGGAAGCGGAAGAAAAGGAAATGGCAAAAAATCTGGAGGCTATGCTTAGCGCGATAAGCGGAGTAGGCAAAGTGAGAGCTTCGGTTGAGCTGGCAGCGTCCACCAATACTAACTTTTCTTTTAATACCGAACAGGCCGAAAATGTAACAGAGGAGACAGATCAGTCCGGTGGAACACGGACCACCACCGAGACCAACGCAAGTGAACAGATGGTCCTAGTACAGGGTTCGCAGGGCAGCGAAAGTCCTGTCATAGAACAAGAAATTGCCCCTAATATTGCAGGGGTAATGATTGTAGCCGAAGGTGCTTCCGAGCCGGAAGTTAAGGCACGCCTGTTCCAGGCGGTTCAGATATCCTTGGGAGTTGACCCGCACAAAGTAATTGTGCTTCCAATGGAAAGGGGGGCAAATTAAATGACCAGGTTGATTAGAATTAGGTGGCGAAATCTGATGCTCTTCTTTTTGGCCCTGGTAGGCGTTATCTTTTTTGCCATCGGCTGGAGCGGATGGCCGGAAGAGAAAAATGAGACGTCTCCAACCAGCGCCAATGTAATAAAAATGCCCGTCGATGCAGCGCAGGAAGATGACGGTGGTGCTAATTATTTTGTGGATTCCAGAATGGGACGCCAGCGGGCTAGAGGACAGCAACTGGAAACATTAAGGGGAATTATCAATAACCCCGCCAGTAAGCAGGAGATTCGCAGTGAGGCCCAGCAGTCAATAATGACAATCAGTGAAAAAATTTCCACGGAAATGGAATTGGAAAGCTTGATTCGAGCTAAGGGGTTTGATGACGCCGTGGTTTATCTAAAGGACAATAATGCTACCGTGGTAGTTAAATCCGATGCCCTCACACCGGAAGAGGCGGCACGGATTTGCGACCTGGTGTCAAGGGGTACAGGTATGTCCGAACAAAATATAGTGATCATTCCTACCCGGTAAAGACCTTTTTCCCTGGCCGGTGCTCAGTATTCCACATTGCGTAATTTTCCGTAATTTGGTATACTTTTCATGATCACTATCTGGGGGGATTACGTATATGGATCAAAAAGATATCTTATTAAATGAAGAGAAAAATGGCCTGGGATCTATACGCATTGCCGATGAAGTAGTCCGCATTGCAGCAGGTCTGGCAGCTACGGAAGTTGCAGGGGTCGCTGGTATGAGTGGCGGAGTTGTGGGCGGCATTACCGAGATGTTAGGCCGCAAGAACATGACCAAAGGCGTAAAGGTGGAAGTGGGCGAAAAAGAGAGCGCTGTTGACCTTTACGTTATTGTTGACTATGGTGTACGCATCCCCGAGGTGGCAGCCAATATTCAGGAAGCGGTTAAAAAAGCCATCGAGGATATGACCGGCTTATCCGTGGTAGAGGTAAATGTAAACATCCAGGGAGTAGCTTTTCACGGTGAATATAAAGAAGAAAAAGAAGATGTACGCTTGAAATAAGTGGTGGAAAAGAAGCACAATAGACACGTAGAGTTCATGGCGGCGACGGCTTTAAGGAGATACGTGAGCACAGAGTAAAGAGGGGGGGAGGGTGCATACCTTGAAATTAAAATTGTTACGGTCAGTCTTGTTAAAAAACAAACGCAGGTCGGTTTCCATTGGGAAAAATTACTTGGGCCGGATAGGTATTTCCTTGTCCACATTGGAATCCCTGGCCAAGAGAAAGGTAATGCAAATTCCCGAAATAAAGAAGGTTAATATTAAGGCGGAAACGCTGGCGCATCTAGCGGTTAGGTTTTCGGTTGATATTTCTGTGCGTGAAAAAAAACCCTCCCTAAGCGAAATAATTGAAATTACCATTAAAGAAGAGATTTGCTCATTAACCGGTTTTAAACAACATAATATAGAGGTAGTTTTAAACAATGTCACTGTGGACAAGTCCCGTGTAAAATAATAATAGTCACAGCTGAAATATCTCTCGAGAGGTTGGTACATATGACCAGGCGTCAGGCAAGGGAATTCGCAATGCAGATTTTGTTTGAGATCCAATTAGGAAATGGTGATGTAGAAGCGGTCTTGGAAAGAAATAGACGGGAAAAAAATTTAAAGGCGACCGATACCTCTTTTCTACAGCAATTGGTACACGGTGTTTTAGATAATATTTCCACACTGGACGACATTATTGCCCGTTTAAGCCGGGAATGGGACGTCAAACGATTAGCATTAGTGGACAAAACGCTTTTGCGTATATGTCTGTTTGAAATGCTATACCTACCTGACATACCGTATAACGTTTCCATTAACGAGGCTATAGAGTTAGCCAAGGTTTATTCAGGTGATGACTCCCCTAAATTCATTAATGGCATACTGGGCAAAGTGGTTGAAACGCCCTCCCTTTATCTTCTCACAGCCTGTAAGACTCCGCCCCCGCATAAGTAAAGGGGACACACCTGATGAAGCTTGGGTATTTCTCTGGGGACAGGAATGTATCCTTACCTTCGGCCGAAACCAATGATACTGTTGGTGGACCCGGATAATACCCGGGTCTTATTTATTTAAAAATTTTGTCCAGAACTAAAACAATAGCAGGAATCGCCGGTTAAATATCGAAGTCTTTTTTCAGAATAGTTAGAGGGAGGGGTTAGTGTTTTTTATGTTCAAAATATTGCAAAAACGAGTATTCTCACCCATCATTAAAGAATTTGTTGTTGAAGCACCGCGGGTTGCTAAGAAATGCGAGCCAGGTCAGTTTGTTATTCTGCGCATCCACGAGGAAGGCGAGCGCATTCCCCTTACCATCGCCGATTTTGACAGGGAAAAGGGAACCATAACCATTGTGTTCCAGGAAGTAGGCAAAACCACCATGCAGTTGGGAGCAATGGAAGCGGGAGATTATATAAAAGATTTTGTCGGTCCTTTAGGTGAACCTTCTCACATTGAAAACTTCGGTACAGTTGTATGCGTTGGTGGTGGTGTGGGTATTGCGCCGGTACATCCAATTGCCCGGGCTCTTAAGGAGGCCGGGAATGAGGTTATTGGCATCATTGGATCCAGAAACAAAGAGCTTCTTTTCTGGGAAGATAAAATGAGAGAAGTTTGTTCGGAACTGTATGTTACCACTGATGACGGCTCCTATGTCAGGCAGGGTTTTGTTACCGATGTGCTCAAGGAAATAGTAGCAGACAGGGGTAAAGAAAATATAGCCCTGGTTTTAGCCATTGGCCCACAACCCATGATGAAGGCTACCTGCGGCACGACTAAAGAACTTGGTCTTAAGACTGTTGTCAGCCTTAATTCTGTTATGGTTGACGGGACCGGAATGTGTGGATGCTGCCGTGTCTCTATTGGAGGAGAAACTAAATTTGTTTGCGTGGACGGCCCGGAGTTTGACGGGCACGACGTGGATTGGGCTGAGCTCACTCGCCGTGGATCGATTTTCAAGCAGGAGGAGCAGCGTGCCATAGAAAACCACAAGTGCCAGTGCGGATGTGGAGGTGACAAATAATGACTGAGAATAAAAAGCCTAAAAAAGAAATTATCCCCGTAAAAAATCCCATGCCGGCACAGGATGCACAGGAGCGTGCCCGAAATTTTAATGAGGTGGCTTTGGGATACGCGGAGGAAATAGCAGTAGCCGAGGCAAAAAGGTGTTTGGACTGTAAAAAACAGCCCTGCCGACAAGGCTGCCCGGTAGAAGTAGATATCCCAGCTTTTCTTAATTTAGTTGCTGAGCGGGATTTCGACGGCGCCATCAAGAAAATTAAGGAAAAGAACGCGCTTCCCGCCGTTTGTGGACGTGTATGTCCCCAAGAGAGCCAGTGTGAAAGTTACTGCACCCTGGGCAAGAAACATGACCCAGTTGGCGTAGGCCGGGTGGAGCGTTTTTGCGCTGATTGGGAACTGCAAAAAGGGGTTATAACCCCGTCTGTGGAAGGTTCTACCGGCAAAAATGTAGCGGTAATTGGCTCCGGTCCGGCCGGACTCACCTGTGCTGCCGACCTGGCCAAAAAAGGACACAAGGTAACTATTTTTGAGGCCCTGCACGTGGCTGGCGGTGTTTTGATGTATGGAATTCCTGAATTTCGCTTACCTAAAGATGTAGTCCAGGCTGAGGTGGAAAACCTCAAGCAATTGGGCGTTGACATAGAGGTTAATTCAGTAGTTGGTAAGGCAACTACCGTGGATGAGCTGCTGGAAGAAGAAGGTTTTGACGCTGTGTTCATCGGCACCGGTGCCGGCCTGCCATACTTTATGAAGATTCCCGGGGAGAATGCCTGTGGTGTATACTCTGCTAATGAGTTTCTTACCCGTACCAACCTTATGAAAGGTTACAAGTTCCCTGATTGGGATACTCCCATTAAAATTGGCAGCAAAGTAGCTGTTATCGGCGGCGGAAACGTTGCCATGGACGCTGCCCGCACCGCACTACGATTGGGAGCGGCAGAATCGTGGATTATATACAGACGTTCTAAGGAAGAACTGCCGGCCCGGGCAGAAGAAGTTGAGCACGCCGAAGAAGAGGGCGTTAAGTTTGATCTCTTAAGAAGTCCCGTGGAAATAATTGCTGACGACAACGGGTGGGTTACCGGGCTTAAATGTATTAAGTATGAGCTTGGAGAGCCCGATGATTCCGGTAGACGCAGGCCCGTTGCCATTAAAGGTTCAGAATATACAATGGATATGGATACCGTGGTTATAGCCATCGGCCAGGGGCCGAACCCGCTGGTCCCCAGGACTACCAAGGGGCTGGAGTTAAATAAGAAAGGTAATATTACGGCCGATTTGGAAACCGGAGCCACTTCTAAGCCCGGTGTGTATGCCGGTGGTGACGTGGTAACCGGCGCAGCTACCGTTATTCTAGCCATGGGTGCAGGACGCAAAGCTGCCAATGCTATTCACGAATACCTGGGCAGCAAGAAATAAAAAGGGATGGGAGGAAATTAAATGGCGGCAAAAGTTATCTCTGGGAAAGAAGTTGCGCAGCAAATTAGAGCCGAAATAAAGGTTGAGGTAGATGAGCTGAAGCAAAAGCATAATGTAGTACCCGGCCTGGTAACCATCTTGGTAGGAGAAAACCCTGCATCTATCAGCTATGTAACCGCTAAAGGCAAAACAGCTAAGGAGCTGGGCTACAATTCTATTCAGGACGATCAGCCCGGGGACATCTCGGAAGAAGATCTTCTGGCACTGGTTGACAGGTATAATAAAGACGATTCTATCCATGGTATTTTAGTACAGCTTCCTTTACCTAAGCATATTGATGCTAACAAGGTTCTGTACGCTATTAATCCTGATAAGGATGTGGACGGGTTCCATCCGGTTAATGTAGGGAAACTGGTGATTGGTGAGGCCATTTTCAAGCCCTGCACACCGGCTGGAATACAAGAACTCCTAATTAGAGGCGGAGCCGAAACAAAGGGCGCGCACACTGTAATAGTAGGCAGGAGTAATATTGTTGGTAAACCTATTGCCAATATGCTGATCCAAAAGGGACCTGGAGCTAACTCGACGGTTACCGTTGTCCATACCGGCACCAAGGACATTGCTTACCATACGAAGCAGGCCGATATCCTGATTGTTGCCGCCGGACAGCCCAAGGCAGTTACCGCTGATATGGTTAAAGAAGGTGCTGCTGTTATTGATGTTGGTGTAAACAGAATAGGTATGACACCGGAAGGTAAAGCAAAGCTTGTTGGTGATGTTGATTACGAACCGGTAAAAGAAAAAGCCAGTTTGATTACACCCGTCCCCGGCGGTGTAGGCCCCATGACCATTACCATGTTGATGAAAAACACATTAGCAGCATACAAGTATAGTTTGAACGAGAAATAAGAGAGAGTGAGTGGAGTATAATTATAGCACAGGTGTTTGCACCTGTGCTATAATTATTTCTAGCGGCAAACTAAGGAACATCCGGTTGCACAAAAAAAGGGGACAGGCAGTGCGTCCGAGAAATGGCGTGTCATATAGTGGGTGCGAATCCCACCCAGCAAGGT
>JADQBQ010000013.1 GCA_016278505.1 Clostridiales bacterium | reverse complement strand
CAGACTAAGTCTGCACTAATCTTTCGAGAAGAAGCCGCTTCTCGTCGCACTCGCATTATAGACATAATGCACATTCCAAACATCGTAAAGAACATAACATTAATACGAATGTGAAAACGTTTGAGTCGTAAAGTTGCATGCTAAATAAAGATTTTTATGTAGTGAGATTAACAAGTAATCTCATATAACTTTATAATCATCTAGAAGTTCAAAAACACTCATATGGTGTGAAAATAAGACAATCCCGGGGCACATTCTCCAGGCATGTTTGCTGGATACCCCGGGTATATTTTTTACGGCTTACACACGCCACAAGGCACATAACCCTGTGCTGTAGCGTCATCGGCGTCCTCAAACCCTATCAAGTTTTCCGTGCTTATACTCTCCGCGTATCGGCAGTCGGGGTAATGATACTTATCCGATTCCGAACTGCCAACGTATTTACCTTCGGTCGATACAGCTTGTTTTGGCTCCGGCTCAGGTTCAGGTAACGGTGCAGGCCCTGGCTGTGGTGCTACTCCTTGCTTATTAACATTAACGTCATATCCGTTCCCGCTGGAAGTCACCATGATGTTCCCATTCAAATCAGTTCTGTATATTTCCACCCCGACATTTTGGAGGTACCGAAGCGTTTCATCAGCCGGGTGTTCATACCGGTTACCTTCACCCACACAAATGACCGCTGTTTCAGGGCTCACGCTGGAAAGGAAACTGTCGGAAGTAGATGTCTTACTGCCATGGTGGCCAACTTTTAGTATGTCAGCGTTAAGGTTATTATTGAGAATCGCGCTTTCAGCTTCTGCCTCAGCGTCACCGGTAAACATAAATGAAGCCCCAGGGCAGGAGAGTTTGGTAACTACCGAGTTATCATTCAGGTTCTGGTAAGTATTTGTTGGTCCTAATACCTCGAATGAACAGCTGCCAAAATTCCAGGCTTGTCCTTCGGCTTCCTGATTCTTGGCTCCTTCGGCCTTTACAGCGGTCCAATACCTTTCATATGTTTGGCTAGTATGCGCTACTCCGGAATCAATAACGGTTTGAACGTCGTAGGCATTAAATACAGCTGGCAGGCCACCTATATGATCAGCGTGAGGGTGCGTGGCAATAAGAATTTCTATGTCATCAACATCCTTGCTTTTTAGGTAGTTAACTACTGTATTGCCGTAGCCATTATCACCGGCATCGATAAGGATATCATTATTTCCGTCCAGCTCTATGTAGATGGCATCCCCTTGGCCCACATCAATGTAGTGAACCGTTGTCTGTGTGGTTACTGGTCCCGTGGGAGTTTGGGCAGTTGAGGTAATAGTAATGGTTTGAGTAGCACCGTCCCAATCGACGGATGCTCCCATGGATTCACTCACAAATCGAAGCGGTACCATTGTGCTTCCCTGTATGATTTTCCCCGGTACTGCCAGAGAAACGGGTTTGTCATTTTTGTATGCCGTATTCTGTCCTATCTGTAGTTGTACGCGCGTACCGTCTTTAGCAGCAGTGACGGTTTGGTTAGCCCCATCCCAATTAACACCGGCCCCTAATGCTTGAAATATCGCTCGGAGTGGCACAAGAGTAGTACCATCTTCCGTAGCTGTTGAAACATCCAGCTGGTCGCCGTCAACAAACACCTGCGCTGCCGTGGCCGGTAGAGCAAACAGAAATAGCATTGCCGCAGTCAACAACAAAACATAACCTCGCCGCCTCAATGAAACCGCCTCCCAAAATGGATTCCTATGCCTTTTGACATGGTTATCCCGAGAAATACAATATATTCCAAGGGCCGACGGGAAAAGTCAGCATTGGTTATAATAACCATTAGACGTTTTGAAAGGTGTTCCTTTAATATTTGTTCGACAGATTATGAGAAAATTTTTCGCGGTTTTTTTTGAGGAAACGGAAGGATTAGACGGATACACTCAGAATGTGCTTATACTTGGGTGATCAAATTGGATTCCAAGAATTGGCCAAATCTTCTCATTGCCATTGAAACCGAGAGGCGCAAACTGTATGAAGTATCCGAACAAGAACCCTGGAATACCGAAAAACTAATCAGGCAAAGTCAGGAATTGGATGAATTAATATATAAATATCAGATAGCAAAAGCACCTTCCTAAACGAGATTCTTGAGTCTCCAATATGGCTTTAAGCCTAAATAGGGTTACAGCATACTCCTTTAGGTTACTATTTCGAAAAACAGCGGGTGTTTTTTTACTTTCTTCTTATTCTGCATAGGGCGTTATCTATTGTCTTGTGTTTTATGTTAAAGGCGCTTTCTAGTTTTGTATATACTTTATGATATTGCCCGCATGTTCTTTGACTAATAATCCCTGCAAAAATATCACTCTCTGATTGACTAAAATTTCCCTCTTTAAAGAGGCGTTCCACAAAGTCATTGAAATAAACTTCTTCAAAACCCGGGAATGGCGCTTCTATCGTGTCGTATATTGTTACATCCCCGTCCACCCATGCTTTAGCATCAAGGGATATTGGCTTTCTTCCTTTAACCTTTTTTCGGTTGTGGCTTTTTCATATGGTGATAAACCGTGAGCGCAACTTCATACAGTAGTAGGCAAGAAAATCACCTGTACCGTTAAAAGCCATTCAAGCCTGCCACAGCACTATATAACCTTCCTGAAGAATATCGTCAAGCTCCACCAACTGATAAATACCGAATAGTTTTGCATGGTGGATTATTAAACCGGTATAAGTTATTTAGGTATTGTTCAAATTCAGCATTGTCCATTTTTTCAATCCTCACGTATTTCATTTTTGTCCAGTAATGGGACATTATCGATCTTAATGATTTGCTGGCCCCTAACATAATAACTTGACCTAAACTTCGTAATCTTATCGAGCAGGATAGTTAATTTAATGAATAATTTATTTCTAAAACAATATCTTCACCTTCCTTAAACGGAATGCACAATACCGGTGGCTTGGCAGAAACTTTAATGTCATTTCCTGAAAGAACTGTGGGGGGCGTAATATCCACACGTTTATCAGTTGTTTCGCTAAAACATGTAGCTGAGCGGCCTGAAATCATATTGCATAATTCAGACAGGGCCGATGAAGACATTTCATCAAAATCGTCTATTTCAATACCGCACATTAGAGATACCACTTTCTTTGCATAGTCAGTGTCAAAAGAATATACAACTTGTCCTCTTACATCCCCGTTAAAGCCCACTACTGCCACCATAGACTCGGTCAAAAATGGAGTTTCTTTCTTGTATGGTCTATCTGTCTCAAGACTCTCACCCAGCATTGTTGACATAATCTCTTCAGTGCCTTTAACGAATGATTTAATATGGTTTGCATCCATATCTATCTTCCTTCCTAATTGACTTTATCAAGTACTTCACGAATTCGGTCTTCCTGGAAAGGTTTTACAACAAAATCCATCGCTCCGCTTTGGATAGCTTCCAAAACCATCTCTTTCTGGCCCATGGCACTAACCATCACAATTTTTGCATTGGGGTCGATTTTCTTGATTTCTTTAACGGCCTCCAGCCCGTCCATTTCCGGCATGGTTATATCCATAGTTACCAGATCCGGCTTGTTTTCCTGGTACTTCTCAACGGCATCCTGCCCGTTTTCTGCTTCTAATGTCTCGTGACCCAGCTTTTTTAAGATATTACCCAAATTCACACGCATGAATTTAGCATCGTCAGCAGTAAGAATAAGCATAAAAAAACTCCTCCTAATCCTGTTGTATATATAAATTAAACTTTAAAAGTGCCAACTAAACCCTTTAAATCTTTAGACATTCCACTAAGTCTTTCCGCTAAAGTATTTGCTTTTTCAACAATTTGGATATCCTTTTCCGCCGAGGCATTTATTTGATCACTGGCCGAGGCAACTTCTTGTGTCGCTGCTGAAATGCTTTGGACTTTACCGGTTAGGTCATTAACCATTAACGTCATTTTTTGGATTGTCTCAGCGGAATCTTCAATGTATCTGCTTCCTTCAGAGACTTCTTGATTTCCCTCGGCCATTTGACTGTTTGCATCCTGAATCCCTTTCTCAATCTCACTTATTAATTTCTTGATTTCCTTTGTTGCAGTTGCTGACTCTTCAGCCAGTTTTTGAACCTCACCTGCTACTACGGCAAACCCTTTACCGTGCTCCCCAGCCCTTGCTGCTTCAATGGAGGCATTTAAGGCCAGAAGATTTACTTGTTCTGAGATATTATCAATGGTATTGGTTACTTGTCCGATATGATTGGATGTCTCGGTTAGTTTATCTATGGAAGTTGTAACTTGCTGCGCAGCATCCATCATGGACTTCATCTGATCTCTTATACCCTTCAGCCGCTCTTGACCAGTTTCGGAAAGGTTATTTAACTCCTCAAAAACCTGCGTTATCTCATCTGTTTGGGAGGCTGTTTCACTGATACTATCGTTTACACTAAGCACCGCCTCATTAAGGTTTTGACCAGATTCTTTTGACTCGTTGGTTATTTCCATTAATGTCGAACTGAAATCATCAACCTTACCGGTCTCCTGCTGCACATTGGATATTAGACAACTTAGGTTACCGGACATTTTTGAGAGCTCAGAAAAGACTATCCCAATTTCCCCATGGTAGTTATCCGGAATACCGGCCTTCAGATTACCATTGCTTATTTCCCTAATAGAACCGGTAATTAGTGATAACGGTTTCAAAACCAGCCTATTTAGAAGAAACATTATTAGAGAAGTGACAACGGCTATGTTTATAATCGTATTAATATACACGCCAATATAAAGACTTTCGATTATACTTAGACCGTGTAAGAAGTTGTTGATAAATGCAGCTATTGGTGAACTGATTAACAGTGAAATTACAATAGCTATCACAATCTTAAATTTAAGTGACCGCCAGATTGATATTTTCTCAAACGCAGCAATAAGTGCCATTTACATTATCCTCCTAAAGGTTTTGAAAAGACCTAACGTTACTAAATATTTGTCAAAAAAAGTCGAAAACATTATGTTAAGAAGGCCCCTGAGACAATCCCAGAAGAAAAATCTCAGGGGCCTTGTTGTATCTTTAATGGATAGTTTAAGTACTAATTGTTCTGTTCATCATCTTCACCATATTTTTCAATGTCCTGTTCCTTTTGGGTCTTATAGTTTTGCCCAGCGCCTATACTACCGGCCCCGTCCAGTTTAAACTTGATAACTTCATTTTGTAATTCTCCTGCAATATTGGCCAGTTCCTGAGCCGCGCTGGAAATTTGCTGTACAGTAGATGTTATCTGTTCGTTTGAAGCCGACAGCTGCTGCATACCCTCATTGGCCTGGTTCGAACCGGCTGCAACATCCTGTATTACTGTGGTATTCTTTTCTATGGCTTTGATAATTTGTTCTAATGAGGCACCGGCATTATTTGCTACCTGAACCCCATCGTCTACTTCTCTCACACTACCATCAATGGCTGTAACTGCCTCACCAACACCTACCTGTATTTTTTCAATTAAGCCTGTAATTTCGCTGGCGGCACCGGCAGACTGCTCAGCTAACTTGCGTACTTCTTCGGCTACTACTGCAAATCCCCGCCCGTGTTCACCTGCCCGGGCAGCCTCAATAGCCGCGTTTAGGGCAAGAAGATTGGTTTGGTCTGCAATATTTGTAATAGTGCTGATTATTTCACCTATTTGATTTGATTGCTCGCCCAGGTTTTTAACAGCAGTAGCAACATTTTGTGAGGAACCAGATATGGACTGCATTTTCTCTACCGTTTCCTGCACAGCCTTGTTTCCTTCTTCCGCTACATGCTGCACCTGTTCAGAATCCTTTGCTGCCTCTTCAGCATTTTCAGCACCCTGCCCTGAAGTTGCTGCCACTTCATTGGTAGTGCTGGCTACTTCTTCCACGGTGGCGCTTACCTCTTCACTGGACGAGGCCATTTGCTGGCTGTGTGAAGCCAACTTTTCAGACGTATCCTGCACGCTGGATATTATGGACTTTAGGTTATGGACCATTTTACCGAAGGATTTTGCCAATACCCCGATTTCATCATTGCTGTCTCTACCTGTATCAACTTTTACAGTCAGGTCGCCGCCTGCAATGGCTTCGGCTGTCTGGCTTAGTTTTACCAACGGCTTGGCTATAAAGCCGGCAATGAGAAGGGCAATACCAATCATAACAAGGATAGCAATACCGGCCACGCTAACGTTAGTACTGCGAATATCTTGTAATGGAGCCATTACGTCAGCCATGTCTGCCGATTGGGCAACCGCCCAACCGGTACTTTCAACCTGCCCGTAAGCAAGCATTTTCTCCACACCTTGATAAGAATAAGCTCCGGCTCCGTTTTCTTTTGTGGTCATGTCGTTAACCAGTTGATTTAAACGATTGTCACCGGCGTTGGCAATCTTGCTGTTGCCAATCCACTGGTCGTCGGGGTGGGCGATGGTCATCATGTCTGAATTTTGTATAAACCCGTACCCGTAACCGTTAATGTTCATCTCTGAAACTACTTCTTTCAGGTAATCCAGCGTAGGAGTAACCCCGACTAAACCTGTAGGGGTTGTTGAGCCTTCCTTATAGGTGGGGGCTACAATGACTATAATTTGTTTCCCGGTGGCCTTACTTTTCAGCGGGTCGGAAATAACGGTATTACCTGTCTGCATTACTTCCTGGAAGTAACCCCGGTCTGTAATAGTAAAGGTAGTGTCATTGCTGCCTATGCAATTTCCATCGGCATCGGAAACGTAGGCCAGTTCATAATCGTTGTGCTCCTGGGCAATCGCCTTTAAAACGGGTAAGCTGTCTTCACCTGCGTTAATTATACGCGCATCCAATGCCAGTGTATTGACTTCATTTTTAATTCCCTGCAGCCACTGGTCCACTTTTTGCGCGTTCTGGTTGGCGCTGTTGGTAGCGGCATTGAATAGCTGCTCTTCAAGAATTCCGGACGCTTTATTATAGTTTAAGTAAGATACCGCTCCCAAAGTGAGTCCGGTGGCAATAACAATGATTAATACCAGCTTTGCTTTTAAGCTGTTTAATTTAAGTCCCAGTCTAATGCCTTTCATTGCTTGTGATCCTCCCCTATTATAGTGCTAATTGGCAGCTAGTTTGTCCAAGTCCAAAAGTAATACCATGTCGTTCCCTTGATGAATAACCCCTTTTATAAATTGTTCTCTATCTCCCAGCGCTTGTGGTTCTTCAATTTGCTCCTGTGAAAACTCGCTTACTGAATAAACACTGTCCACGGTTAGTCCCAGCTTCTGGTTGTTCTGCTCAACCACAATAATGCGTGAATCCCTGGTTTCTTCACTTTCTCCCAAACCAAGGCGCAGTCCCATACTTATAACAGGCACAACAGAACCCCTTAAGTTTATTATGCCAGTGCAGTAGTCCTGCATATTTGGGACTTGAGTCACTTCCATTACCCTTATGATTTCTGATACACTGTTAATCGGTAAGGCATATTTTTGGTCATTAAGACCCATAACTACTATCTGGTTGTCTGTGCCCAATTGACTTCCTCCTTGTAAAAACATCGATACTTAAACTAAGTTCCGGTTGTACCTTCCCCACAAAAGATTCTATGATATAGGGGTCAAATTGGGTTCCCGCGTTGGCTTTTAGCTCAGCTAAAGCCAAATTATGCGGGATCGCTTTTTTATATGGCCTATTGGAAATCATAGCATCGAAAGCATCAGCCACGGATAAAACCCGGCTGTAAAATGGTATTTCCTGCCCTTTAAGTCCAAAAGGATACCCTTTACCGTCCCACCTTTCGTGGTGGTGAAGCACCGATTCAACAATGTCATAACTGTAATTCATTTCATTTAACAATTCTGCCCCGATCAGTGGGTGAAACCGAATAATTCTGAATTCTTCTTCCGTGAGCTTGGACTTTTTGTTTAGGATAGCGGTTGGAATGTAAACTTTCCCTATATCATGTAACAAAGCGGCCACAAAAGCATATTGTGCTGTGGACATTTCGGGCAATCATCCACTACTTACATTGCGTAAAAAGCGACCCCTAAACTATGAGATATTGTTTTTTCATTGCATATTAATTGACACACCCTTCCCTTAAAAAATAAAAAGCGGCCACAAAAATGACCGCTATAAAATCAGAACAGTTAGCAGTCTGGCAACCATAACATCGTTGTTTTAGGCCCAGTACTTTGCGTCCCCACCTTTCGATAGGTTTGCCCATTGTTAATAAATATAAAATTTGGATATATCAGCTAATCAACACTTCCTACGTACTTATACTAGGTTCGACATATCATCCCTTTTATTTAGCAATATGTTTTAATTTTCAAACATTCGACGTGATTCGACGAAAATTATTCCCAGGCCATCCTCTCAACCGCTCTTTGCAAGTCATAATCTAAAGGAGTAACATATCTCTTAGTTATAGACATAAACACTTGGTTAACTATAATGCACATGCGTTTTTTCCATTTCGGTCCCCCTGCCGACAGAGATGCAATAATAAGTTTGTTGCCGGAGATTGAAGTCAACCGGGTTAAAGATACGGTGCTTATAAAGAAAGGAATTAAGTGCAAAATCAAATACACTATGGGGGCAGAAAACAATATTAGGGAATGTGTTTTTGACGGGTGGAACCTATGTAACGGATAACATATACCACAGAGGAATGACACCACTTGCCCAATGTCACAAGTGGTGTCAGTTATAATTCAAATTTGCCTTAAAAGCCCAATAACTTTACCTAAAATAGTTACATCCCTGGTAATTATGGGCTCCATACTGCTGTTTTCAGGCTGCAGTTGGATATGGTTTTTTTCTCTGATAAATCGCTTTAAAGTAGCTTCATCCTCTATTAGTGCAACCACTATATCCCCGTTGTTGGCCGTTTGTGCCTTTTTAACAATCACCAGGTTGTCTTCAAAAATCCCCGCTTCTATCATGCTATCACCTTTAATGGATAACATATAAAATTCTCCGTCATCCCCCGTGAAATCAGTAGGTAATGGAAAGTACGATTCCCGGTTTTCCGAGGCAAGTACAGGCAATCCTGCTGCTACCTTTCCCAAAACAGGTACCCAGTTGATATTTTGGTGCCGAATGCTGTGATCCATTCCCAGTACCTCAATAGCCCTGGGCTTCGTTGGGTCACGCCTTATGTACTGCTTTTCCTCCAGTCTACACAGGTACCCATGCACTGTGGAACTAGAACTCAAACCCGTCTTTTTCCCTATCTCCCTAACGGAAGGTGGATATCCTTTTTCAGAAACAGATTCTTTAATAACATCCAAAATAGCTTGTTCCCGGGATGATAATAGGCCGTCAGACACGGTAACACACCCTTTTGTATTTATTCAGGGAAATATTACCACGACAAAAGGGTGAAGTAAACATATGTTCGTTTAATACCGTACATTCACGATTTTTTTTAAAAGGTAATCCGTTCCCGCAGCCAAGCCCTTAAAGTACTGTTCTATCAGAACTCGCCCAGAGGACGCCCACCTCTATAGGTGGGTGGTGAATGGGCGACCGGGCGAAAGACCGGTAATTTTATTGCAAATTACCAAAAAGTGCTGTAAAAGTTAATCAGTAACGAATCAATGAAAGTATTGGTGTAACCATGAAACTTGATACCAATTTACATTCGGTATTTAAACTTACTTATACCTTGTTCTTGTAGTCAAGTATCGCCGTAGAATAATTAACGAGCCAGTTGCAGAACGAATTAGGGAAATAGGTGAATATATAGCGCCGAACTATAATATTACATTCCACGAATTTAACCACGACCGTGATCACGTGCACATACTTTTCAGTGCTCATCCCAACAGTGCATTATCCAAATACATCAACGCCTTTAAAAGTGCTTCATCCCGGCTAATTAAAAAAGAGTTTCCGGAAGTTAAGAAATACTTGTGGAAAGAGTATTTCTGGTCCCGCAGTTTTTAATCTTTTGACCACCGGGGGAGCGCCGATTAAAGTGATTGAGAAATACATTGAGTCTCAGGGTGAAAAGAAATAATTATAGTCCACCGGTTCCACATTGAACCGACTAAAGAGCAAGAGCAAAAACTTTTCCAAACGCTTCCGTGAAACAAAGAGAAATTTGTTACCGGCAAAGGGGTAAATCGACTTCCAGCACCGCACAGAAGAATGAACTTCCATTGCTGAAAAAGTATTGCCCGAATTTAGGCAGGTCACCGCCCAGGTTTTGCAGGACTGTTTGCAGAGGCTGGATAACGCCTTTGATCGGTTTTTCAAGGGCCTGGCCGGGTATCCTCGGTACAAGGGGCGGGAACGTTACCGTTCTTTCACTTACCCGCAGGCGAACAAGCAGAACCATTTCAAGAACCTAGCTATATTTACCTACCCAACGGCTCGGCATTGAGGCAATCAACGATTGACTGCGTGATGGTTGCTAAATTCCAATTCGTTTATGAGATTATGACATACCGTAGTTGAAGTTGGGACACGTCATTATAATTAAGTGGCATAACAAGAACGGAACTAATTCCGGCCTCATTGCACATTACATGCATATGCTGCAATAAAAAGAGCCAAGAGAAGACGCCTAATGTTGCGTTTTGTAGGTAAAGTGTGCAGTAAAGCCATTTCCTTGACTTGCTGCGGTTCTACTTTTTATGGTGTGTCGTAGAGTAAAGGGTAATTAAACCTTGGCTCCAGTTACCTTGTCTAACCAGCGAAGAGTAAATGCTGTTGTACTAAATATTATAGCTCCGATAGAATGAGAAAACTGTGTATTTGGTCCTGTCAACAATTTCGGCTATCACACCTCTAAAAGTTCTATCCATAAAATGCCACCTCAAGGATAATGCAAGAAACAAACTATTTAAGACCTAATTATCCCGTATCTGGGAGTTGGATTGAGCCAACCTTTTGTCTTACCATATTTAATCATTTTATCTACAATCTCTATTTCACTTAATAATAAGTGTTCAAAAAACTTTCGTATTCTATCATTTGTTACTGACAGTTTTACTGCACGAGTGTGCATTGATAAGGCTCCTTGTGTTCCGGACAAAACTGTTCTAAACATACTATCATCTTCTAATAGCTCTGTAGTTTTTGCCGGTGGCATAACACTGGGTGGCCTGATTGGTAAGGGAATACCAAAATGTTGTAGTTCCTTTTTCAATATATTAGCCTGGTCATTAAGGACTTTTCCTCCCTCTTTTAATACTAATTTGAAATCGCCGTCATTAGCAAAGCTATAATAAATTTCATTTAACTGAACATTATCATAACGGAAAGAAAGGTGGTGCCAGAGATGGAAAGCTTCAGAATTATCTATTTTCTCCTTAATATTAGACGGTAAATGTGGAAAAAGCGGTGGACTGTCAATATAACCCTTTAATTTCACGTACTTAATAATAATATCCAGCCTATTAATTGCGTCTTTTACCATATCAATTAACACCTTACGTATACCGTCATTCGTAGTAGAATCTCTAACGCCTGATACTAACATCTCAATAATCTCCTGGGCATTGGTAAGTAATTCAAGTCCTATAATCTGATCTCTCATGATTTCCGCATTCACAGCTGAATTCATAGCCGGCAAATGACTGTCTGGACCTTTTATTGCATATTTTTCATGTAGTTTTTCTAATAATCTTATATTTTGCTTCATTGCTTTTATGCGGGATTTAATAATTATTAGGAGTTCGGGATCGTGAATAAAGTTTTCTAATATCTCATATTTCTCGACTAAGCTATATTCTGCTTTTAGGATATCCCATAATGAATATACCTCAGCTATATTGATAAGAGATTGTGACTTTTTTGCTTTACTTCCTAATAATTTAAATACCAATAAGCCCACTCCTTTAAAGATCAGCCAATATTAGTATCTATCGTATCTTGCGGAAGAATGTATGTAAATGAATGGAAAGCAAAACTCTTTTTTCAAAAAAAAGAGTTTGATGAACATTCTGTCTGGACTGCGATGTGGCTTAGTTATTTTAGTAAGACCTAGATTAGTGGGCCGGGCTTAATAAATAAGTCCCCGGGTATAAAAAAATATATCCAGTTTTTTTAAACTTCGAGTATACGCTCGAAGTTTTCTGTATTTTATGGGGGGTGATTTTCATTGTGAGAGGGTAGTTCATGTGGCTTACATGCATATGCTGCAATAAGCGAATGAGAAGAGAACCTAAGTAATGCGCTATTTAGGTATCTTGTGCAGTGGACCGTTTGGGGTTTGCTGTAGGCATTGTTATTTTGTGCAGCACCTGAAAAATCAGTTATAATGAATATTAGTAGAATGTTGTAAGTATAGATAATCAGGAATTTGTGAGGAGTAGGTAATGGCAATAATCAGTTTCCTACGAGGAAGAGGAAGGATAGGAAATGAATATGAAGAACGAACGGACACCGTCCAGAACATTGGACCCCGGACCTTTCTACCACGGCACAAAAGTCTACTTGAAGGCGGGGGACATGTTGGAACCTGGCTATAGCTCTAACTATGGCGAGAGAAAGAAGGCCAATTACGTCTACCTGACTGCTACATTGGATGCGGCAACGTGGGGAGCGGAACTAGCAGTGGGCGACGGACCCGGTCGAATTTATCGTGTAGAGCCCACAGGTCCCATTGAGGATGATCCCAATCTGACGGACAAGAAGTTTCCAGGGAATCCAACGAGGTCCTACCGAAGCAAACACCCACTGCTAGTAGTATGCGAGGTTTTGGACTGGGAGGGGCACTCTCCGGAGGAGCTCAAAAACATGCGGGATCACCTTGACAAGCTCAAACGGCTCGGCATTGAGGCAATCAACGATTGACTGCGTGATGCTTGCTAAATTCCAATTTGTCTATGAGATTATGAGCATAATCCGTAGTTGAAGTTGGGACACATCATAGGTAAAATACGTGTCCATAGAAATTTGAACCAGCTCATTTTTGAAGAATTTTATCGTTAAACACTAAAGGTCTCACTTTTATTTTAACTCGACTTTTTCATTTGTTACAAATGCCCATGCTGTAACAATAAGCCAAGCTAAGGTTGCAGTCAAACCGATATATTGATTAATTAGCGTTGTGTATGCAAATAAACCAAAATTTGACATGGTAATGGCAACGCCTCCAGTTAGTGCTGTAAATGCTAGTATATAAGGAATCAAATATACTTTTCTTACAGGTAGCAGATATAAAAAAATTGAAAACATAAATGCCCATGTGATTGCGATTGTCAAGAGAATTGTGAGCCACTCGCCAGGAAAATATTGAGCCACTAACGCTGATAAAAAAGTGAGCCACTTTTGGAAAAGCGCTGAGAAAATATTGAGCCACTTTTTATATTCATTTTTAATAGTTGTGTGGTTATTGTTAGAGAATAGCCGTGGCTGTGGTCAGTGTGGTTAACGCGAAGCGTTATCCAAGCCCTGTGTGTCAACCCGTAGGGTTGTCCATAGGGCGGCACTGTCCACATCTTATGATTTTTCCTTGTTTAATAAAGCATTTATACTCCAAGCTATTACTAAACCATAAGTTATTGTGCCAAAAAGGTTTGAAATAGCAGAACCAAGAGTGATTTTGGTTAGAAAAGGTATCTGGAATATTATTGACAGTGAATAAACTCCAAACCAAACAAAAATGGAAAATATTAAACCCTTTATGTAAAGGTTGCTACTTGAAATCAGTTTCGGTATTAAGTAAACAAAAATGATACCCAGTAACCCGGCAAAAAAGATGTGTCCAATTTCAGCAAAAATAGTTTCCCAAATTGTGTTAGGTTTGCTGCCGTAAATTAAAACTGCTGCCCAGTCTAAATAACGTAAACGGTTGAAATTAAGCAAATATAGTAAATAATTGGGTATTACCATTGCAACTCCAGCAATAGCACCTCCAATAAAACCCCTGGTGAACCTGTCTGGTGACATCAGTAACACTTCCTTTTTATTTCGAAACTGAATTTATTATTTCCCAAAAGGAAGATTCAATGTAGTAATTTAGAAATAAGCTAATGATGTTAAGTAAGGGACTTTTTGTCTGGAGTGCTAAGTAACTTATTTTCGGGATAGATACGATCATTGGGCTAGGCAGTTCAAAAACTTGCCTTGTGGGTTTTAAAAAAAAGAGAATCCAAGTTATTTGCTTCGGGTATACGCTCGAAGTTTTCTGCATTTTATGGGGGTGATGGCTAATGAAAGAGGGTGGTTAATATGGCTTACATGCATAGGTTGCAATACTGGGCTGCGATAAACAAGACTCTTACGGCTGCGCTTTGTTTAGGTAAAATGCGTCATAGTCTAGAAGATGGTATACTGAATATTAGTTTGGAAATGCGTCGATGTAGTTGACAGGCTTTTCTTTAGGATATGGTATATGTTAACATAAATTGCTAACTATGAGGTTTCCCTATGAAATTATTGCTTATTACAGCTTCATCCAATGAAATAAGACAAATCAGAAAAACGAGGGTTATAAACTTTCAGCAGGTTACAATGCCGTATCTGGCAGCACTAACCCCACCTAATTGGGAAGTTGAGCATATAGATGAAGGTCAGCAAAAGATCGATTTTAATAAAAAAGTAGATTTGGTCGGTATAACCTTTCATACTCCCAGTGCCAACTATGTTTATAAAATAGCTGCAGAGTTTAGAAAAAGAGGTATACCAGTGGTAATGGGTGGCCCACATGTGTCACTGCTACCTGATGAAGCCGAAAAATATTCAGATGTCATATTTATAGGCGAAGCAGAAGATGCATGGAAAGAATTCCTAACTGACTTTGAAAATAAACGGTTTAAGAAAAGATATGAACAAAAACATCCCTCATCCCTTGTTAATCTTCCAATGGCTCGAAAAGATTTATTTCACAGAAGGGATCATTCCGGTGGTATTATGTTTGCAACCCGCGGATGTCCTAACAAATGTGAGTTCTGTGCTTTAGCAGTAATGTATAATAGCAACTTTAGAAAAAGGCCAGTTGCAGAAGTTGCAAAAGAATACGGTTCTTTTAAGGGGAAAGTCATTGTATTCTGGGATGACAATATTGCAGCTGATCCACAGTATGCCAAAGAACTTTTCAAGGCGATAACCCCTTATAGAAAATGGTGGAGCAGTCAGACCAGTATTCACGCAGGATGGAATGATGATCTGTTGGAACTAGCAGCAAAAAGTGGCTGCAAGCAACTGTTCCTAGGATTGGAGTCAGTATCTCAAATTAGCCTGGATCATGCCAATAAATCTTTCAACAAAGTTGAAGATTACTATAACATTATTAATAGAATCCATTCATATGGGATATCTGTACAAGTAGGGATTATCTTCGGCTTCGACGAAGATGACAAAAGTATATTCAGTAAAACGATCAATTTTCTTGAAACTGCTGGAGTTCAAAACGCTACCTTTAATGTGCTTACCCCATATCCAGGTACTCCTCTATTCAAGCGTCTTGAAAAAGAGGGCAGAATATTGACCTATGATTGGAGTAAATACAATGGGAGAAGAGATGTTGTTTTTAAACCTAAAAATATGACTTCTGACGAATTATTGGAAGGTTTTAATTGGATAAACAGTCAGTTCTATTCTCTAAAAAGCATTGGAAAAAGATTAAGCAAATCAACAGCAGGCTTATGGTGGACTCTTCCATTAAATCTCTCATATTACTTTTCATACAAACTTTATGGACGGAAATACGAAACATTTCCATAGGCTGCCAAAAACAGCTTAAGGCACTTTCCGGTATTATGAGCCAACAAGAAATTTTTCAGGAAGGTTCAGGCACTAAAGGTTATCCTTAATTTGATGAAGCTTTATCTTTGCTTTAGGTACGGCCTTGAATATTTCATTTAGCTCATTGCAGGCAAAATCAGAACAATGTGCGCAGTTTTCTATTTGCCGCTCTTGACAACACGCTCTTATATTGCAAACTTTGCAATGTTTAAATAGCCGGCCATTCTCAGTTAAACATCCATCACAATTTATATCTTTAGATTCAAGTTCAAAACCGTAATACTTGGACCATGATTTAGCGATTTCAGTTTTGTGTTGGGCGTCATCTTTTTGGGTTGCCGAAAAAACAGGGCATTCAGAACAAACTAAACCACAGAAGGCTATCATTTTATCCCAACCTCCTTTTTATTTTCGAAAATTATATCACCATTTATATGTTGGTTATATAGGTTTGTCTGTCATATTTTGTCATGATTAACTATGTAACTTATTGCCGGGATAGGATCCGGGGCAGTTAAACTATATTCATGGTAAAAGAAGAAATCCAGGTGTTATTTAACTTCGAGTTTATCCGCTCGAGGTTTTTCTTATTTTATAGGGGGTGAGGTTAATGCAGGAGTGTAGTTGATTTGGCTTAAATGCAATGGTTGCAATACAATAATTTTAAGAGAAAAGTGGAGGTAATGGAAGATGAAGCGATTTTTATTTTTCTTAACAATATTCATTTTTACTAGTCTTGTAGTTACTAGTTCGGCTTGGGGGTCATATACAAGTCATTCCAAAAATGGTAATTGGCATTATTATGATGAAGTAGACGATTTTAGCTATGTATACTGTGACTTGGAATTACCAGTAAATTCTGCTGAACGTGACAATGGTTCACTAACTGAAGTCACAATTACTGCACAGTGCACCTCTGTTGGTTATAGTGAGGATTGGACGTTGAGGGTCTATGGAGCTGGACGGTGGAAAGGTGTGTCTGGTTCAATCCCAAGCGGAAATTATGTAGCTTCAATATCAGGACATGGGCGTAATGATGTTGTGACGGCAACAATCAGTATCCCTAATCAAGGATATAACGGTTTGGGCTTCTATCATAGTGGAGAAGATGATGACGAATACTATGATATAACGGTAACACATATAAAGTATCGGCAATATACTGTAGATGGATTCGAATCAACAATTACTTACGATAGACATGTCCTTCTGTCAGTTATCCAGGATACTCCTGTCAATGGTATGCGATATGTTATAACTCGTAGCCCTAAAGATTATAATAAATCACGTAATAAGTATTACAATGGCAATAAAGATGATAATGTAGATCCAGAAAAATACTATCATTACTCGCTCTATTATGGATTTCAAATGGATAATCCTGCTGGACCACCAATAACAAAAAGTGTAAAGATTCCTAGCGATGCTACAGACGCAAAGAATGAAGCAGTGGCCGCTAAATTAAAGGCTCAAGATGCAAAATTAGCCGCGGATGCAGCCAGAGATGCCGCAAACGCTGCAAAATTTTCTGCGAGTGCCGCGCATACTGATGCAGAAAAAGCAGCAAATAGGACGATTTATAGCGGCAAGTCTGCCGCACGGTGGGGCCATGATTCCTATAACAAGGCAAGTGACGCCGCCGGAGATGCAACCTATATACGTAGGCAGCAGAACTAAACCTCTCACATTTTTTACTATTGCCGATGGATTCCCGATTCCCCGTCCTTGGTAAAAATACAATGGTCGGTTTTTCAATGGCTGTGAGAAAGAAAAAAAGGTGCTTGGAATAGTTTTCCTAAGCACCTTTGAATAAGATCAGGCAAATCATAATTTGTCCCTTTGAGATTGGTTAAGGTACCTATACAGAGTCGTTCTACTTAATGAAGTTGCTTCTACTATTTCGTTAACAGTGTACTGCTTGCTATCGTACATTTTTAAGGCCAGTGCCACCTTGTCTTTTTTCTTCGATGGTCTTCCGCCTCTTTTCCCCCGTGCCCTGGCTGCCGTTAATCCGGCCTTGGTTCTTTCAGCAATTATGTCCCGTTCAAATTCGGCCAGGGAAGCAAAAATATTGAATATTAGTTTTCCGGTAGCCGTGGAAGTATCTATATTTTCTTTTATGGACACGAAATTAACTTTCCTGTTTTTGAATTCTTCTATCAGATCAATGAGGTGTTTTATGCTGCGGCCAATACGGTCAAGCTTCCATACGATTACTGTATCTCCTTCCCTTAGCATTTGAATCATATTCTCAAGTTCGGGCCGGTCTTTTCGAGTACCGGTTATTTTTTCCTGAAATATTCTCTCGGCCCCGTACTTTTGGAGCTCATCTACCTGAAGATTAAGATTTTGGTCCTGGGTGCTGACCCTGGCGTAACCGAATATCATTTCTTCCCCCTCCTATTTAAATTGTACCAAAAACGTATTTGCATGGTATTTTACAAACTTTGTTTTTGGTACGAGTTTTGGAACCCAATAAACATTAAAAAACCGCTTTGGTTTTAATCGACCCCAAGCGGTTTCATAAACGACCGTTTTTGGAACTATCAAAGGACACTTCTAACACACAAAAATCCATATAAATGATATACCATTAACAATGAGTATAACGTTAAGATCGTGAATTTACCAACATGAACTATATTATATACGCGGGGAACATTTCTCTCGATAAAAAATAAAATTGCTAACAATCCGCCTGTCCAACCATTCTTAATAAAAAAAGAGGTCCAAAAAGGAAGGTCCATGACAGGTTTCATAATCGGGTTGCATTCCTGGGCACCGTGGCCTATGAAATAAACAGTAATCAAATGATCCATAACCGACATGAAAAAGGATATGAGGTAAATCATAGCTCCATCCCTCCTAAAAATAATTTGGTTTTAGGAATTTTGTTAATAAAAAAAGCCCTACCGAGTAAATTCGGTAAGGCTTTTTTTAGGGGTTTTATCTTTTTCCAGTACATATTTTAGTACCCACATTCGGTATTCACTCGAACGTTTTCGATATGATATGATTGGTTCGCTGCAATCCCATTCATCCATGTCTTCTTCGTCTTGTTCACAAGGCCACCACCAAGCACGCATATATTCTTTACCATCTACAACAGTATCTGGTTTTATCTCATTAATTTCTTCGTCAGGTAATCCAGCATCTTCATATCTACTAATGTCAAAGGGCTCCAAAAGGTGGGCACATACCATTCTACCCCTTCCTCCGCAATTTCCAAGCATAAGAAACATCATATTGCTTCGGGAAAAAACATCTCCTGGGTTTAATTCATACAATCTAACTTTTACCCATGCCAATTCATTTACACCTCCCCCAAAAAGTTAAAGAGCCGGCAAACTGCCGGCCCTTACTCGGAACCTTAATCCCAATTAATTTCAACATTTGGTTTAGTGGTATCTTTTCCCTCACCGCCAGACGTGATTCTATAAGTCATAAGGGGCCCATTTAGGAATACTGACTTGATCTTTGCTGACAATTCCTATTTTCTTATCTTCTAACCTTTTAACGAGAAGTTTCTCGCCTGGGGTTTCACCTAAGACACGACAAATATCACCGTTTAAAAAACCTGCATCAAGAACATTGATGTGAATTTTGACGATTATATGCAAGTTAGCTAGGTATTTTCCTGTTATCTGATATTTAATAAGCCAACTATAAATATCACTAATGGTAGTTTTTGTCGTTTCCATTTGTTGAGACATGCTTTTCCTCCTTAGCTTAGCTGTCAAGAGTATTCACCCTGTCGGTGAATCCCCCAACAGGGTGAAATTTATTTGGGCTGTTTAGACTTTAAAAGTTAAGGAGTATTATGGTTGGAATGTACAATAAGATTAAGTAGATTAATTTAAGAGAAAAGACAGTATATGATAAAATAGGAATAAAAAATTAGGAGCGAATTCATTGAAGCTAAGCTTTTTACTTGCAATTTTATTTGGATTTACTACAGCCTCTGCGATTTATGGTTTTATAAAAGGGGAATTTAACTGGTCATTATGGGTCTCAATGTTAATTGGAGGAACTATTAGTTATTTTGTTGTAGGTTTCTTTAGCAACAAAAAGAAATAAAGCGAGAACGGCCACAGATATAATCAATTAATCACGGAAGCATTAAAATTGCCGGACTTTCGATAATATAAATTTGGACTTAGCAATCAATTATTTGAGTCTGTGTCACTAAAATCCTATCTTTGGCCACCTTGCGAATGAAGGGCTTGCTGATTACAGGTTTTCCTGAACAGTCGGGCTCCATTGGAGGGCTTGAATCTTCCATTTCCAGAACTTTTTCCACTTCTTTCGCTAAGTTTGTTTCATCGTTGCCCTTAAAGAGAAACCACTGAATCCCTCCGTCGAAGGGGCTGTTACCAAATGGTCTGAAACCCTTGTTGACGCATCCTTCGAGGTTTTCCTCCTGCCGGGCTAAAACCTGTTTGGTCATTTTTTTCATGTCTTTTTTGAAGGTTTTATCGACGGCCAGCTTATCTTGAGCAGCTAAAGTGAGGTACTGAAAAAACTTTTCCTGGTTTTCCTGACATAGCTTATAATTTTTAGTTAAAAACACTCTTGGTAGTTTAAGCACTTTGAACCCCTCTTTCCTGAATATAATCGGGTCGCATTACCATCGTTTGTGCGTCGAAAGTCACCTTTTGGGCTGGTATTGCCTTAAATGCAAGAATATTGTTGAGATAAAAAAATACGGCTGCTGCTGAAAAAATGTTAGCTGAAATGTCCTGTACCGGTGCTTCCGCGCATCCAACCTGTGGCGGGGCTGTGTCTTCTAGCATCTCTGGATAATAGTAGGCCGCAGGTTTCAGGTATTCCTGCCCGAGTTTTTTGTAGCCAATGACCGCCTGGCCGTAAGTCTCTTCGCAACCGCAGTCAATATAACAAGCTGTGTTAAGTTTGCTATAGGCTTCGTGCAGGATTTTCCGGGCTTTGTGGTTGTCTACTGCACCTATCAGGATCGGTAGGGTGCCAAAGTTGTGCCCGAGTACAGGATATAGTGATTCAACGGATTCAATGTAGCTGTCCATGTACTGAATGTTAATGTTGAAATGCGTGCTGTATCTTTCTGCCAGGACTTCAGCTTTGTTGCGGTCTATATCGTTAATTGCGAAATGTTGCCTTGTAAGGTTTTTCTTTTCCACGGTGTCACCGTCAAGTATGGTGTACTGTGGATTAATATTCAGGCCGGCAATTAGCCGGGACAGTAAAAGGGCTATTAAACTCCCGTTCCCCCCGGCTCCTGCCTGGACGATAATATAGTCTTTGTATTGACTTATATCGATCATTATGGTTACCCCGCCTTTGCTGCTTTTACTACTGGATACACCATGACAGTTTTACTTTTTGTCTCATACTGCATATCGGTCTTCCCTTTGCGTAGTTCAGGATATACTTTTTGAAGTTCTTTCCTGATCTGTTCCAGGCTCATTTCGGGCGGAAATGTTTTTTGTCTTCCTACGTAGCATACCACCCGGGGGTAATCAGGAAGCTTGTCTTTGGGTTCTTTTGAGGTTTTAGTTTCAATGCCAACGTCTTCTGCGGATATTTCAGCGTCACATGAAGCTTTACAAGTTTCTTCTTTTTCTTCTCCAAAGAGTGATAACTGTTGATCTTTCATTAAAACGCCTCCTTGGTTAATTGGTTTATAAATTCCTGAAAAGTATAATGTACGGGGTCAAGTAAGTCGTCAGGAAATTCTTTGCCCTGAAGTTCGGTTAATAGTTGCCGGTACGGTTTTTTAGCAGCATGACGATACAGACTGTCGTTCATTTTAAGGCTTAAAAACACGTCCACCAGGCTGCCGAGTTGAAATAATTCTTCGATCTGGTGCATCATATAATTGCCCCAACAAATGTGGAAATTGTGATGTACATTGCTGAACGGGTAATAGTACAGTTCAGTGTTTTTGGTGATGACAATATCTTTTACCGCTGCCAGGAGTGTTTTTTGGATTTTCCCTTCATTAACTTCCACGCCTAGGATCAATTTAGGAAACCCGACGTTTTTCAATTCAGTGGTTTCATAGTAGACGTTACTCTGTTGCTTTTCCCTTTCTAAAACAACAAAAGTATTGCCGTTAACCTGTTTCCCGTAATAGATACAACCTTTGGGTAAAACGGGAGTTTCAAGTTCAAAATCGTGTACGTTATCGAAAAATATTTTTGCTAGTTCTTGAGGCAGTACGGGTTTCGCCGGAGTTTTTACCGGACCGGTTTGCCAGACGGTAATCGTTTCGTTATCTCGTAGCCGGATGAATAAATCGTGGTTTTCCATATTTTTAACCACCTCTAATTTTAGATTTTAACTCAATTAATTTTTTAACTTCCGGGTAAAATGTAAGGTTTTGGTCGTATATTTCTAACACTAACCCAATACAGTTTCCCTTGTGGTTAAATACAAAACCGAAATTATGGACCGAAGGGAATTCCCGAAAGAAACCACTTTCGATGTCTTCTTCAAGATTGACCATTTCTTTGAGTGGTTTTTCTACAACTTCCGGATCAGGAATGTCTTGTTCCAGAAATATTTCCATGTAGGGTATACCGAATTTTGGTTCTTCTGATTCTAAAATCGTTTGGGTTTTAAACAACTTCTTTAAAACTGCCATGAAAAAGTGTGTTTCCGTATACATTGGATAGTCAGGGGCAAATATTATATCCCTCACATCGAACCCGGCGTCATACATAGCTTTTAAACATCGCAGGTGGTCTAGCTTAGTCTGGAATTCGTTTTGTTCTTCATATGAAATCACTTGTATCACTACCTTTGGGTTTTAACTTAACAATTTTTTCCCGTATATTAGCGGTGTCCATGAATACCACTATCGGGTTGTTAGGATCGTTTTCTTGACACCCTTCCTCGGGGTCATAACTCCAAATAGCATCCATGGTGTCTCTGATATCCTCGTCTGTAAATTGACTAAAATCCACAGAATTGCTGGAATTGAATCGAGCTAATATATCCAGAATTGGGTTAACCTTTGCTGTGATAATAGCTTCTTCAGATGTTTCGTGTTGGGTCAGGGTGTTAATTAGATTAGGGATGTTTATCTTCATCGTAAAACCCCCATAAAGGCAGTAATTAAATAAAGTATGGCAAAGGTTAAAATATGCGGCCAGCTTTTGCAAAGGAATTGTAAAATACTAGTCCCTCCTTAAAAGGCACAATGACCCTTATTAGAAAGGGCCATTGTGGTCTTAAAACAAAGCCGGCTGGACATAACCTTCCGGCAATGTTTTTTTCCGAGGTTTCTTTTTCTTTTTAGGCAGGAATGCGGCAAGTTCTAGCATTGTTGGTCGTGTAAATGTTTCTGCGTCTTCTGGTTCCCCTAATGCTTCATTTATTTCTTCTTCGGAGAAACCGCATAATTTGAGTGTTTTTAGGGCCAGTTGGTGCTTTGTTTCATTCAAAACACTCATGAAATCTTTTTCTTTAACTGTTTCCACGTCTTCCACGTCCTTGGCCGCAAGCTCTTTCCAGCGGTCTTCCATGCCTTCTTCGGCAAGACAGTCAGCAAGGTCGGCGGCTAGAGACGTTCTTTCGTCACGCCCGTAGCTTGCAAGTTCCGACCGGTCTAACCGGCCTTCGGTCATTAGTGCATGGGCGCGTTTCAACATACATCTTTTAAACTGGATCATTTCCTGGGTTTGGTTGTTCACCAGGTAATAGATGCGGCATTCTCTTGTGGCACCATAACGCCAGTTTCTTCTATTGGCCTGCCGGAGAGTGTTAATGTCGTCCGAGAGTTCCATGTTGATAATAGTGGGCCAGGCTAATAAATCTAACCCGTGTTCTACTAATTTATTGTTACAGATAATGACTTTTGCCCCTTCTTCTTCCTTTCGGGCCAGCCATTCGATCCGCTTTTCCGGGCTTACACCGGATTCTAAAACATGGCTCTCAATACTGTGGTCTTCTAATACCTGTCTAATTCTATGGTGGCTTTTACGCTGTTGAGTATGGTAGCAGTAGATAATACATCCACGGTCTTGGGCGAGGTTATCCTGAACGATTCGCACCATTTCCCGTTCTTTAGCGTTATAATAATCCTCCGGGAAGGCGGGCGCGTAGATAAGCTCCTCTTCCTCTGACCCTTCTCGCAGCGTTACTTCTGCACCAAGATGCGGTGTATTTGCATACCCCAGTGTTTCGGGTAGAAACCGTGAATAGGCTCCGGGTACCCCTGCGGCGTATGCTCTGCCACAAGCCTTACGAAGTTCGGTGTGGAATGTTTTATAGGCATCAAGGTGGTCATCGTCTGGGGTGATTATTACCGGGACTTCGTTCAATTCGGGCAGTGGGAGTTCCAGGTCTTTTAGTTCTAAAAATGCTGCCCGGTGTAGTAAGTGCGTGACCACTAACTCGGGGGCAATACCGGGTTTTTCTTTGGTGGTCACGTTCTTCTTTCGACGGGTTACCACGCCTTCGTCGTAACCGTCGTCAAGCCGGGTTACTCTTTCCAGCACCCCATATTCCTGAGCCCATTTGATAGTACCCGAAGAGAAGTCAAACCCTTCCCTGATTAATGATTTGGGGTCTGTCCGCCATAGTAGTTCTTTTACGCTTGTGGACATACCGTTTACCAGGGTGCCGGTCAGGCACAGCACTTTCTTGCTAGCTTTTAGTAGTTGAACAAAAGCATCGCCACGACCGGAGTCGGCTGCTTTGGCCTGGTGAACTTCATCTGCAATGTAAAGGTCAAAGTGCTTTTTTAATTGCCTGAAGATGAAGCTGATATACCACCGGGGTTTGTTGTTTGTCTCACCCCGCTGTTTTAATGCCGGTCGCCATAGGGGGGTTTCACAGTAGGGGCATTTCCTTGTCTTGGACGGGAAAATCCATTTTGGAATAAAGCCTTTAGGTAAACCGTTGGGAAGGAGATTTGTTTTTTTGATGGGAGGGGTGCCACAGGCGAATCCGTGCCACCGGAGGAAATCTTCCTTTTTGTGGTCCGGGTCGGGGAGTGGTTCCCCACAATCGGGACAGTGCCAGGCGTATTCGTTAGTAGATGATACCCGTTTCCAGGTAGCTGCGCACCAAGGTTCAGGTCCCAGCTTTGCCCGGTCGAGGCTTAATAGTACAAATTCCAAGCCTTTTGGTTGGTAACCTTGTTTAACTTTTTCTGCGTATCGTATTGCGTCTTTAAAGGTTTTAATTATACGGACTTTGGCATCAGGCAGTGTGCTTTGAATTTCTCCCGTGGCCCATTTAGGTATAGTATTTGATGGTGCCGTTAAAAGGACTGACATGGGGCCTTTTCCTCTTTGGTGGTGCAGTATATTCACTACACCGAGAGACATAATACTTTTCCCCGTACCCATGTCGCAGGAGGCGATTGCCATGTCCTGTTCTTTTAAGGTGTTAACCATACCCTGAATAACATGGCCCTGGGCCGGGAACGGGATACGTTCCATTTCCCCGATTGCACGGTCAAGGTTCCCGAAATTGTGTCTTGGCTTAATTTTTTTGACTTGATCCGCGAGAATCTTGGCGTTTTCCCGGAGGTATTCTTTCATCGTCCACTCCGGGTCAAACCGGCCTTTAACTTCCGATTCTGGGATTTTTAGTTGGCCAGTGTGTAAAGCAGATTCAATGCTTTCAACCAGAGTTTCGTCGGTTACCTGGTCAGTTGACGAGCCTTTAACTCCGGTTATTTCAATTACTCTGGCGTTCTGCCAGGCTTTAATGTGCGGACTGCATATTGTAGTTGCTTCCTGGTATTCTAAAAGGTCCAGGTATTGTGTCTCCCACTCGGACGGTACAGCGAATTTTGACGTTATAAACCGTCCAACTGCAGTTCGTATATCCCCGTCCGGGGCTATTATAGTCGGGTTTGTTGGGTTTTCATTAAAGACTGCTGATTTGTGGAGTACTATTGCGTGGAATACATCACCGGACTTTCTCTCCATGGACCGGTACATCCCCCGGGGGGGATCAAAGAATCCGATTTCTTCATCATCCTCATTAAAAATTCGAGTTTTTCTGCCGGCCGCAATATTTGACTTTACTGCTTGAACGGCGGTACCCGGTCCTGCGAAACTGACTATTAACAGATTTAACCCGCTGTAGGCTGCAAAGTGTAGGGCGCACTCGAAAGTGCGCCCTATATCATCCACTTTGATTTTCAATTTTTTGACAAACCCCCTTATTCAAGATCGTATACTCCGGTGGGCGAGAAAACACGGACGGTTGTGATATACCGTTCCTTCTCGATGATCTTCTCACCCTTCCCTTTTTCGTCCGGTGGTATGAATTCTTTGTCCGAAACTTTTTTGGAACGACCGGTTAAGAGGTGGCTTCCCATGTTGCCGCCTATAACGCCTGCTGATATAGCAATGGCGTCGTGGGTTGGTTTCAGCGGCAGTACCGGCGGCTGCATGATTGCAGCTTTTTTGTAAGGTAATAGCAGATAGTTGATCTCATCCCAAACCGGTGAATCTTCGAGGCTATCGGCTATCTCTTTAATATCTGTAAGAGAGCCTTTAAAGATGATTTTTTTGTCCGGGGCCGGTGGTACGTTGTATGGAGCCGTTGGTGTATCTAAAGATTTTACTGCATCCGGGCCTTGTTCTCCTAAGAATTTTAACCATGTCCGTACTTTTTTGGCTTCCTTGCCACGGTTTACGGTGCCCCGGCGTATACCGAAGACAACTACCTGTTTAAATGTGGGGTAGCTTTTATCCGTAAACCTAAAGACTGACAGGTGATCGAACCTGGCGGCCAATATAGGTGCGGCGTCTTTTAGAACTTTCTGCGGGATGCAGTAGCCCAAGACCCCTCCTACCATTAGCTTGCCGCTTACAGGGTCTGTAAGGTCACGTAAGAATGTAACCTCTACCCGGTCACCGTCATGGTGGTCATATGGTGGATTCAGCCAAAGTACAGAGAAGGCTTTCGTGCTTGTCCGAGCCTGGTTGTAGTCACACTTAACGGCATGATCTAAAACTTCTTTGGCTTCTTGAGCCCGTGTTTCTTCCAGTTCGATCCCGTATGTCTCGGGTAGGCCGCCCTTTCTTTTTAAGTGGTCACTTAACATTTTCAGGGCACTACCGTTTCCGGCACACGGGTCGATTAAAAAAGCACGGGTAGCTAGGTCAATAGAAAATTTTTGGCATACCAAGTTCATTTCGTCGTCAGGGGTAGGGTAAAACCCACCCTTGGCTTTAGATTCCTGCCTGGCCATTTAAACACTCCTTTTACGCAGATTCTTTGACTGCACTGACTGGTACCACGGCTACAACAACGGAACAAAAATTATCATGTTGGACGTAGCAGAGGTTGCCATTAAATTTCAGTGTAACTTTATTTGAGTTTATTACGCTTAGAAGGTCGTGTAGATATTTAGTACTGAATGAAATATTTAGTTCGTCACCGGTTTGATTGCAATCATATGACTCATTTAGTTCCGAGTTATCATCCTGGGCGTTTACTGTAAATGTGTTATCAGCAATAGAAAGGTTAACTACAGGAATTTGTTTTGTGAGTGGAACCATAAAAACTGCACGGTTAAGGCTACCCAGAATTTCTTTTGTATCAATCTCGCATTCAGTTGAAAATTCTTTTGGGATGATTGTGTTATGAGGTGGGAATTTCCCTGCAATTTGGCGGGTACTTATAATTACATTACCGGCTGCAAACTGCACAATGGATTCACCTACTGAGACAGTTATCTCTTCATCTTTACACAGCCGGATTATTTTTTCGATTGTTCTTTTGGGGACGACGACTTGTTTTTCATCTGTTTCGGAAGGTGTTGAGATGATATTTAACCTGTGTGTGTCCGTTGCTATGATATCTAACCCGAAGGGTGTAAAATTAAATAACACACCCATTAATACCGGACGGCTTTCTTCGTCAGCTGCAGCAAAATATACTTTACTAACTGCACTTAAAAACTCCCCTGTATTAAATTTAGCTGATATTAAAGAATCTGGTTGTTCGGTTGCTGGAAATTCCTCTACTGGAAAGGTTTTAATTGTACTTTTTTGTTTTTTACCATAGTGAATTTCAACGGATTCTTCTTTAGATTCCATGTTAATGGAGCCGTCAGGAAGGTTTTTAACCAGGTCGCTCAATCTTTTCGCCGGGATAAGTACATCTCCTTCGTCGATAACTTCAGCTTCACCGATACTGGTGATAGTAATATCAAGGTCGGTACCGGTCATTTTAATTGTGTCACCCTTAGCTGTTAACAGAACCCCTTGGATAGCGTTAATTGGAGACTTGGGGTTGACTGACTGGGTGCTCGCGTTAAGCATTTTTTCAAGGGCTTTCTTTTGAACTGTGATTTGCATAAATTCAACTCCCCTCAATAATTTTTTGCAAATAAAAAAACCATTTCATAATTGAATGGTCTTTTTCGACTACGCCAGCTTAACTTTTGACTGGTTAATATTCACGAACCAGTTATAGCGATTACTGTTGTCCCTATACGGAAGACTTACCATGTTAACGTCTTGTTGAGGGATAACCGCGTGTTTTTTACCCGTAGGGCTCTCAAAACAGATTTCAATTTGATCTCTGAAGTGGGAAAACCTCATACCATTAATTTTTTCTTCAACTGCATAACACTTCACCATTTGGTCGAGCTTTTCTCTTTGAGATAATCTTTTAGTCATAATACAGGGACGGGTTAACCGTCCCAATCCCTCCTTTCAAAAGGAATTTTGGACGGTTAACACCGCCTAGATTATAAAATTATATTTTGTATTAGTTTCTTAAAAGAAACTAAAAAGAATAATTTGTTTCCGGTTCTTAAAAGATCCGGCAAATGATAACATGGAAAACTAAGTTCCAGTCTACCCACCTGTGTAAGATGGGCAGCTTAGCAACTTAATTTTTATATTAAGCCTTCGACTTTAAAACTGACGAATTTCTTATAACCAATAATGATGTGATCCAGTATCGGGATACCGATTATCTCACTGGCCTCAACTAATCTATTGGTCACTTTTTCGTCTTCACCACTTGGTTCACAACTCCCACTGGGATGGTTGTGAACTAGTACAACCCCGGCAGCACTTCTGCGAATGGCTAGCTTAAAAATCTCTCGTGGTTTTGCAATTGAGCTGTCAAGAGTTCCGATGGAAATTAGTTCTTTTTCGATTAACTGGTTTTTAGTGTTTAGCAGAAGTGCCACAAAATGTTCTTTATCCAAATAGCACATCTCTTCCATGAGCATTTCTGCAACATCTTCCGGCATCCAGATCGATACTTTGTCATCGGGCATTAAACCTGCCATACGCCGTGCTAAGTCAAAGGATGCTGTAAGGCGTAGCGCTTTCTCTTGGCTGATACCAGGTAGTTTTGTTAATTCCTCCGGTGACATTTCTGCTAATTTTCGCAACCCTTGCTTTAACAGAAATGTCATTGTTTCATCCGGAATATTTCCCAAAATAGAAGCAAAGACTCCGGTCAATTCTGAATTCCTAACCCCGTACTGGATTGCTTCTTCTTTGGCTTTTACGGCCATAGTCGGTTGTGTTTCAATACAATACTTTTTAAGGTACTTTTGGCTCCATAACATAGTTACTCGGATGCGGGCTACAGGCCCGCATCCAATCCCTCCTTTCGGGGTGATTGGTATACGGGCATAACCCGATTGGTTGATTAGTTATTTTCGTTTGCTAATGTATTGGTTGGAATGTGCATTATGTCCCTATCGCCGTGGGCATAATGTCATTCCATATCTTTATAGCCCTATCTTGACTTGATGATTTGAAAATAACAATTGTTCCACAGTGTTCGCAGTCTACTCTGTATGTTCTATCCTCGTCATAAAACACATAACAGCGACCACCACAAGCACAATTCCTTGTCTTTTCTCCATCAGATGCAACCTTGCCCCTCGTGGGAAGCTTATCGTATTTCATGATGCGTGCACCCGTTGCATGCTGGGCTTCGGCAAGCTTAGATTTATGGTCAGTAACCTCTTCCGGCGTCAAACCAATATCTTCGTACTCGGCCAGACGCACCATCGCGTAATATAGTCGAGTTACATGACAGTCGCCGCAAGTTGGGTCAAAATAAGTACCGCACCTTTCTTGGCAAATTTCATTGCAATATCTCAACAGATCTTGGTCTAAACCGTCGTCGATATTAAATTCTAACCTGTCGTCTTTAATAGCCCTAGTCGTAAACATTGCCAATTTAACTCATTCCTTTCTTCGCAATTTCTTTGGAATGTGTAACTATACTAAACCTTATAGTTCTATATTATTATCTTTCATCCACTTTAAATAATCTTCTGACGGTATACCCAAAACATACTGGGTATTATGTGTTTGTGCTGTTTTATTCTTTAAGTCAAATTTGATTATAGGGGATGTGGTAATTTTTGTGCCATTTTCAAATCTATTTTTTTCATCATCGTGTATTTCCCCATTGAGCCTTTTATTCAATAATTCAGGTGCTGTAAATGGTTTATTGTTAACAACAACAGACCAATTTTCTAATCTAGGCATTTAACAAATCCTCCTTCGCATTTTTTAGCCAAGGTTATTAAGCTTTTCACCAAGCCTGTATAGCAGCTCCCAAAAGTGATGATATTCGCCTTCATTACCATAACCAGAGCTGTAACTAAAAGTTCTCGGCTCTTTAAGGTTATGACCCTGGTATTCCATATACTTCCGGGCTTCTTCAAGAATGAAGAAGAAGGCAACATCTTCATATTCTTCTTCTTCCCAGGCAATTGCCACCGACTCAACATCGTAGGCTGCAAAGTAATCCCCGTAATCTTGAACCCAAATATCATCTCCGTCTTTGGTGTGTACCTCGGTGTATTTCATCTCCTCGAACGGTTTAACGGGAACCGGCGGATCTTCGCCCCTGTACTCGTAATACTGCTCAACGAGCTCGGTTTCGCTTTTGTACCACGACTGGTAGCTTGGATCAAAGCAAAAAGCCAGCGGAAGGTGTTCGTAAAAATCAGCGATATCGGGGCTATAAGGGATATGGTTGACTCTTTGAGTCTGAACAACGTGTATAGGTTGATGAGTTGCCAGGTTGTCCTTAGCACCAGGGTAGTGATTTGCGGCAAACATCTTCAGGAATTTTTCTTGCTGTTCGGTTAGTTGAATGGTGATTTCTCTCATTGGGCATCCTCCTCTATAATTTAAGTGGTAAACTTGCCACAATTGTCGTCTTCATGGACTATGATGCACTGGTTAGTTACTATGTGTGAATCAGTAGTCTCGTTTCCATTAAACTCGTAGTCGGGGCGTTGTCCCCAATAGCCCCAACCTGTAAATACTTCGACTAAACCTGATTCAAACATTAACTGAACGTTTCTGTTGTTTGTCCAGTAGCTGCAAAGAATATATGGTTTACCGGCACATGCCTTTCGTGCGTAATTGCAGTCCAAACATCTTTCCACGATTAAGACCCTCCTTTTAACCCACAGAAACCGTTGTCGTAACGGTTCTTTTTATTGTTACGGGTACCCCGTTAACCAGAAAGGTTATAGAGTTTACCTCTTTTTTGTGAAGTTTTAATAAGGCGTCGTCTATACCCTTGCCGAATGATTTCGGCCAGGATGCGTTCTGTGGGTTAAAGCCATTGGTTTTTAGGTGTTGCAGGAATTTTTGCAGTGCATCGGCCACTCGTGGGTTTTCCTTTGCATCAGAATCGAAGGCTACTATGAAGTCTTTGGTTCCCAGGGAGTTTAATATCCTGCCGGCTTCTTCCCAGGCGTTTACTCCGGGGATACCAACAAATGGAGTGTTGTTCATTAAGGTAGATGCTACGTCTGCTTTATAGTGATAGGTAAGAGACAACCTCAGCATTACCCGTAGGTGCTCTTTTCCCCCACTTCACACCGGACATGAGACTTTCACCTCATCCGGCGTTCCATCATGCGCTGGCAGTGCCACCTGCCTTATTTAACCATATCCAACTTTTTTCTGAAGTTTTGGATTTTATTCCAGGTCTTTTTATTGAGAAACGAATAGTTCCTGTTATTGTGTATTCTGTCGTGACATGTTTTACAAATGCTAGCCAGATTAGGTACACGATTGACCAGATTAAGAGGAAGCTTGGGATTGATGTGATGAATATGGACTATTTTGGGCCATAATATTTCATCACATATCCTGCATTTGCCTTTATCTCGGTTAAAAGCATATGGGCGGTTGAGATAGTATTCGAAGTTGTACATTTTATTAGTGAGACTCCTGGCAATCATTTGGGATAATGATACAGTGAGCAGTTCGTCTGCTCTACATGCCAGTGGTTTTTTACAAGTACGTTTTCTGTATATTTCCCGTCCTACATGGGTAAATGGAGTTTCTTTTGGGCTTTTAAGTTTGATTTCTTTCCAGCTACAAAATTCCAGCGAAGTAATACCAATCATTTGATCATAGTGTTTTATTGCTGGTATTTTAGTTTTATAGTTGGAGTGAACTGAGGTCAGATTACTTACCTCATCTGCTGTTACCCATTTTCCACCATGCCCCTTGAGTGCTTTATATGATGTGTATTTCATTGACATGGCGTATTTTTTTAGTACCACATATACCCATGTTGCCGCTTCGTAATATTGAATTACGCCTCGTATTTTTGAGTTGATTTTGTTTATATTGTCTATTAGGCGTTCTTTCCCGCCTTTAGTTTTTGGTTTAAACTTTTTCAACCCTTTGATTTCGTGGCGTATTTCAGTTATTTTTGCTTTTAACCTATCTGGGTCGGGTTTCGTTCTCGTTATATAACCTGTTCTGCTCTTTCCTTTAACCACCTTAAAGGTAAACAGTTCAGATATTTTGCAATTCGCCATTTCCACTTTTCTGCATTACTTTTGGACGATGTAACCAAGCACCAATCATCGGCATATCTAATCAGGTAGGCTGGTTTGAGTTTGCTGGACTTCTTTAGTGCCCGTATTTTGTGGCATTTCCTTGAATAGCTAGTCTTAGTTTCTTTGCTTTCCCATTCCCTGATTATCCACTGGTCTAAGGTGTTCAGGTATGCATTTGCCAGCAAGGGCGAAATAATTCCGCCCTGCGGAGTTCCTTTAGGATTTACACTTAGTTCGTCCATGATGCCGGCCTTCAGCATTGCCTTGATGATCATCAGGACTCTTCTATCACGAATTCCCATATGCCAAAGCTTTTTAACAAGCTTGGTATGGTTTACGTCATCAAAGAACTTGCTAATGTCACCTTCGATTATCCAGTGATAGCCTGTTTTGTGTGTTAAGTCTGTTATCCTCCCGAGTGCCATGTGAGCGTCCCGCATAGGACGGAATCCATAGGAGTGGGCAAAGAACTGTGCTTCGAGTATTGGCTCAATTACCAGTCTTACGCACTCTTGGATTACCCTGTCAATGACGGCTGGAATGCCTAGCGGACGCTTCTCAGTTTTACCTGGCTTAGGGATGAATACCCTTCGCACCGGTGCTGGGTGGTAGTCCTTTAGAGACTCCTGGACACGAGAAATAACTTCTGGATAATCTTTTTCCAGAATATTTTCTCTCATGGTTTCGCCATCACTTCCAGGTGTCTGACTCCCATGGTTGGTCTTGATTTTGTGTATTGCAGTCAAGATTACCGTTTCGGATGAGATGACTTCCAATAGACCTTTGAAGCGTGGGATATCATTCTTTTCCCGAGCTTCCTTGGACAGCCGGAACATCTCGTCTTGTAGTTTCCGGAATTCGCTTTCCGACTTCGGATAGTCCAATTTGTGAGCCAATGGCATCACCTCCTTTCGGAGATATGCTTTTGGCGTTAGTCAGGTGAGCACAGCGGCTTCCTGGACAGTTGGATTGATTGCATAATTTTGCATGACTATGCCCCTTCGCTCCACTCCCATTACAGGAGATTCATCACTACTACGGGCTGCTGCCCCCCAGTTTAGATGGTCATTTCCTACCATCGAGTGGCATTGGACTCTATCTTCCTTAACATCCACTACCAGGGTTCCGTTGTTCCCTATGTCCTAGCCTTGCATAGCAGCTTTAGCCCCCATCTATGACCCGTCAGTCGTCCTTTTGCCCCTGGTTGGAGGGCGAAGGACTCCAATCGTTTATGCGATTGGGATAGCTATTGTTCCGTTAATAACATATAGCTATGACTGAACCTGCCAATGGCAAGCCAGCATCTTTCGATGCCGTGAAGGTTTCGAGCCGTACATACGATGGTTCCTGGTGAGTAGGCATAGCTGTTTTATGGCCCCAGGACGTACTTGTTGCCATGGGGATTGCTCCCTTTAGGTTTCGTTCCGCCTCTCTACCGAGCTTCATACACCAGAACGATAGTATTCAGGTGCATGTCGGAGTCTCCGGGCTGGATGGCCAACCTTCCATCCGGACGGGAACTTCCCCCGTCTTTTTGGACATAGAGTTCAGTTGAAAATATACAACTGCCTAGTTTTGTTGAACCTTACGATTCAGGTTGTCTAGGAACAACGCACACTAGCGGCCCCTCCGTTATCCATATTTTTCCTTCGCCGCCCGTAAAGTGTGCAGGGGCGTGGCTGGAAGTACCGTTTGGCATACCGTGTGAGGAAAACCAGATATATTTTCCGTCATCTAGCTTTACCTGCATGGCCTGTATCCAGCCCTTGTTATCCCGTGCGGGGATTAAATACCCTGGGGGTGAAACAAAGTCCCAAAAGACACCGTATTTTCCTTTACGGGTAAAAAAACCGGGCACTCCTTCTAACTGAAACCCTTTTTCTTTAAGAAACCGAGTGACTTTCCATCTAAATTGGGCGTTTTGCGGAATTGTCTTATACAGATTTTGATGAATTTGAATTTCTTTAAGGCCGCGTCTTAAAATGTCTTCTTTGTGGTCCGGCCTTAACTTAAGAATTTTTAAAAGGGCTGTGTAGGTACGGTTGCGGTCTCTTATATCTGCTTCTTTGGGTTTCGTCTTCGGGCTTTGGGTGGGAACATGTCTGGGACCGGCACTGACATTATTACGCAATTCTTCGTATGCCTGCTTATTATCTATCCGTTTGTATTGAGCCCATAGACTTACTGTGTTACCAGTTTGGCCACAACGCTGACATTTGAATTGGTTGGCTCGTTTATTGATATACAGGTGTCCTTTGTTTGGGTTCTTCTGGGAATCACCGCAAAAAGGGCACCGGTAAATTATTTCGTTCCCGGGGCCTGGTTTAACGAATTTAAGCCCGAGTTTTTGGGATACCTCAATAATGTCGAACTCTTTGTATTCCAAGAGCTGCACCTCCTGAAGAAATGAAGGAAGGGTTTATAAACCCTTCCTTTGTATTATTTAGTCTGTTTTGATAGCAGCTTTAGTCTCGGGCTTGCGTTTCGTTCAAATGCGCCCAGGTTATGAATATCTCTTTGAGTCCATGGTAGTTTTTTAAGGTTTGTTGCATTTAAAGAGATAAGCTCGAAGGGATTCCTGCCTTCTTGTAACATTTTTGAAAATGCATGGGATAAACTATTCTTATCCCATTTCCAATACGCTGGTTTCTCTACAACGTATTGCTTTTTATCCAGTTCTACCGAGCCGCAGAGTTGAACGTATTCCTTGATACGGTCTTTCATCTGCTTTAAGGCGGCTTCTACCCGTAGGGTTTCCCTGGCAAATGCCTGCATTTGCTGATAGTCCTGGCCTTCTTCCGGATCAGGAAGCGGCCCGTAACCCAAACACCTAAATGCGTAGCCGCAGTATTCGCAGTGTTCTCCGGGGGTTGCAGGGAACCATTTGGTATAATCGCTGTTTTTGCATCTAACCAATTTGTTTAGGATTTCCGTTGCCTTGTCAAAGGCCCATTTTCGCGCGGTTTCCATCTCCTCGGGAGTAAAAATATGAGGTTCGGTGTTTTGTCTGTGGCGTAGGAAAGCCAGTTGTCCTTTTACCGGTTTTTTGTATTGCCGGTTTAAGTACCATGCGTACAGGGCCAGCTGGTGATTCTCTAAAGGATCGTAGGATTTTCTGTTAGTCTTCCAGTCATTTAAAAGGATATGGTCACCTTCGTCCCTCCAGAGGTCAATGTAGCCTTGGATTTTTGGAGAAAATGGTTCATCTGAAAGAGGTATCTGGAAATGGTCTTCAATGACGTTCCCCGGTTTGAAATGTTCCAGAACTATATCCTGGAACGTAACTTTGAAAACTTCTTCGGGGTCGATTTTAACCGGTGCTACATCGGCTACTGCTTTGGAAATTGCATTGAAAAATTCTTCGTCGTTTCGGTTTAGCACTAATGCTGTCTCGATTGCACTATGAGACGCTTTACCGAAAACCGCTGGTTCCCCTGTTTCTTCTTCAATGCCCAGTACGTACTTACAGTATAAAGAGCATGGGCAGTTTTCAAATTTCGTTAATCTACTGAAAGAAAAAACTTCCATTTCTTGCTACACCCCCAACTACAACCTTGCGGTTGTTTTTTTGAGTACCCTGGCCACCTGCTGCGGCAGAGTTTCTACTTGTTTTACGAACACCATGTCGTTGTATATTAGCTGTGCCTGGCTTAAAAATCTCTCGTCCCCAAAGTACAGGCCGATGACTCCTAAACCTTTTTTTTGTGCTTCACGGACAGCAAGGGCTGTGTCTTTATCAGCCCGTTTGCCGATATATTCGTTGTACGGCATCAGCGGCATTCCGTCAGACAGGACTATCAATACTTTTTGTTCTTCCAACCGGGATTCTAATTCTTTCGTGGCCACTCTAATAGAGTAGCCGTCCCGGTTTTCATTTAGGGCATTTATAAGCGTGATGTTCTGCTTTGTATCCTTTTCCTCAAAATCAACAAAGTTGATATGAGTTACGTCAGAATCGGCGGCCCCTCTCATGGCCCCGGTGAAACCTGTTATTTTAATTGGAATGTTTAAGGCAGTACAGGTTTCATATAAAAGACACGCGGCTTCTTGGGTACGTGGAATCTTGTTACCGGTAACCATACTTCCACTGCAATCTACAAGTAAGTAAACTGCAATTTTAGGGATGTTTCCGGGCTCTTGTATTCTATAGAATAGCCTCGTGTCTTTAACTCCGAGCTTCCAAAGGGAATTAGTGTTCAAGCGCCCTTTTTGTAGATTAGCCTCTTTAATACTTGCTTTGTATTCAAGAATTCGCTTCACTTCGGTTACTGTTTTACCAATAAACGGCTTAACTCTTGAATGTAATTCTTGATATCTTCTTTTTTGGTCTTTACTGCTTCGGCTTGATCTTGTTTTGAATACTACACCCTTGTGAATCCCCTTTGATAATTCTTCCATTAACTCTTCTTCAGTAACCGGAACTGGTTCGGACTCAGGTTTTGATTTTACTGACCTGTCAGCTGATGATTCCATATCTGAAAGTTCATCATGGGCTTCGTCTAGTAGACCGTCGTAGTCTGCATCACCTGGTTCATCCGAAAAATCATCAAGTTCCTTTGGTTTTTCCGGGGGACTATCGGAACCTTCCGGTTTCCCCGAAAGTATTTCCGAATCACTTAATTCTTCCGGGAGACCATCGAAACCGTCTGTTTCTTCCGGAGGAGTATCGGGATCACCTGGTTCCTCCGAGGGACCATCGAAACCGTTTGGTTCTTCCGGAGGAATATCGGGATCACTTAGTTCCTCCGGGGAATCATCGAAATTCTCCAGTTCCTCCGGGATTTCCAAATCGCTTGATTCTTCGGGAGAATCGTCGAAACCATCCGGTTCCTCCGGGGGATTATCGGGATTACTTGGTTCCTCCCCAAAGTAATCCTCCGGGGGATTATCGGAATCGCCTGGTTCATCCAGGGGATCTTCAAGGTTCTCCTGTTCTTCCGGGGAGTTATCGGAACTCTCTGGTTCATCATGGGAATCATCAGGATTCTCCGGTTCCTCTGGAGGTGTTTCCGAGGCGATTGCTTCCTCCGGGGGATCATCAGAATCCTCTGGGGGAATGTCGCCTGGCTTATCCAGAGGATCATCATTCTCTGGTTCCTCGGATGTATCATGATCTTCCGGTTTAGTTTCTACTTTCGGGAGTTTAGGTTTTCTGCGGGGATCTATCGGGCCTATGGCGGCTTCTTCAGGTGTTGTTGTGCCTACTATTGGTGGTTGATCAGAAGGTATAAAAGAACCTACATACTTTTCGATTATTTCCCATATTTTTAAGGTTTCTTGCCATGCCCCTTCTGTATGGTTTGCTTCACGACCCGTATCAATATGTGGGCTGCATTTTTCTATTAAATCAATTATTTCTGGTTGTTTTATAATGTCGTCCGGCAGGCGGCCAACTACTGCGTATGTGATAAGTCCATTCAATAATGCCTGGGGGCCTGTACCCCAATTGGGCCGGTTTTTAAATATGTAGTCATTTAAAAACCGAAACCAGGCAAAACATCCGGAATAAGTGTTAGACATACACCGTTCAATACGGCTGTCCTCCACTATATTTAATAGGAATGGCATTAAACGATTATAGCTTGATGCTTTTTCAATGTATTTTTGTGCTGTGAAACGAATATGCCCGGCTTCATGAGCACAGACAGCTTTTTGACTTATCCAACATTCTGCTTTACTCGCTTTAACCCCGGGTACTATTTCTTTTTCAAAGGAATTTAGTGTGATTGTTTTTAAATCTGTGTACGATGAATTGCCGAATCTTAGATAAAGTTTCTTGCCTGATAAAATACGGGCCAGGGTTTGGAGCCTGATTCGTTTTAGCTCAAGAATCATGGTAAATTCCCCCTTAACCCAAATGAGCTTCTATGACATCCGAGGTTTGTTTGGCTTCAAAGTCATCTTCCAGCCCTTCGGTTAATACCGAGGTAGCAATGCTTTTTAATGTGCCGCAGCCGTCTACTTCTTCCCGTGCTATCCTGAATAGAGACCGCACGGATAGTACGGCTTCAGGCAAGTCTCCGTTTTCTACACCCTCTGCAAGAGCTTTGAAAAGAATTGCAAGTTTTTCAGCTACGCTTTCATTGCATTTAGTTTTTTCGCTGATTAATTCAGCAAGAAGGGTTTCTTTTAGGTGGGGAACTTTAACGGGACGGAACCGGTCTTTAAAAGCCTCATTGAGTGCCTTTGTTCCTGAATAACCAAAGTTCATGCACCCGACAAGCCGGAAGCTGGCTGGTGCTTCGATAGTTTTATATTCAGATACCGGCAGCGTTTTTTGCCAATCGAGGAGCCCGTGGAGTAGAGAAGTTACTTCAGGAATGAGCATATTTACCTCATCTATAACTAGCAATTCTCCTTTTTCAACCGCTTGTACTAGAATCCCGGGGTCGAAGCCAACTCTCATCTGTGAGCTTCGTAAGCGTTGGATCATAACATCCGGTTCTATCCCGGCTCTTTTACATCCCTCTCTTAGTTTAGCTTCCGTAATGATATCCAGTTCCTCGGCGGGAACCAGAGTTTTACTGCCTAAAAGAGAGTCCTTGTTTATGTCGATACCGCCCATTATTTTATTTACTGGTAACATGAGTATAGCGGCCAAGGTTTCTGCCATGGTGCTCTTCCCTGATCCCTTCGGGCCTATCAAGAGTGGTGCTTCCCAGGCTTCTCCTTGTTTGCCGTAAAGCATAGGAGAGACAGCGTTTATAAGTTCTGTACCCGACTGAATGTATTCCGGGTTCGGGATACGTGCTTTTTGTTCGTCTGTTAAAGAGTTTTCCTGCTTATCCCTGAATGCAAGTATTTTCTTTAATACCGCTGATGGAAAACCATACTGTTCCAACCATGTTGCGTTTTCCGGTAAGTCTATTATTTCTGCATCTTCTTCAGGAACATCTTCCTCGATCACTTCGAGGATTTCAAAATCTCCTTGTTTGTCAAGGATGTCTTGGGTCATGTCTTTTATTATTACACTCGGGGTTACCTCTTGCTCTTGAATCTCTACCTCAATTGGTAAGGAGTTGGTTAAAGCAAGGGAAATGGCACCCAAGTGCCAGCATGGTTTTTCGTTTTGTACGGCAGGACAAGTATGAAACACTGTTTGGGGTCGTGTTTTAGTGACTGCTATTATTGTTCTCTTATCTGTATTTGAAGAGAATTGGTATTCCATATAAATCTTACCGTCACGTCCTAAACCGAAGCCTTTAATTAAACTTTCGTGATCGTGATCCAAGGCAGTTTTTCGGTTCTTAGGATATATTTTCATGTACGTTTTTCAACCTCCCTTTTGAAAACATGAAAGGGGGCAGCCAATGGCTCCCCCCTTTTTTTAGTCTAAGCCGCTGCTTTTTCTAGTGTTTTTATATGAACAATGTTACCGTTTTGGGTTTCTTCAATTTCACCGGTAACCTTGATATTGTCGCCTTCATTTAACTTTTGGAAGGCTTCAATATTTTCATCGTATGCGGCGATAATAACACTTTCTTCACCTTTTTGACCTCGTGCCCACACCAGGTTCTGACCCTGACGTGTGCCTGCTGTTGGGATAGATGCCAGGACAATTTCAAGACTGGTCCCGTCTGATGCTTCTTTATTTTCTTCCTTGGTTTCTTCTTTCTTGCCAAGGTTTTCAATTAAAGTAGCATAGATACGGTTGTCTTTTAACTGGCCTTCAACTTTTATCTGATCGTTTGCTTTTACTGAAATTTCTTTTTGGGAAACAACGAGGTATGTGTTATCTGACTTTACATCGAAGGCAGTAACTCCCCAAACTTCAGCGTCTTCTTTTTTCATGCTGTCCTGAAGGGCAACCAGTTCACCATTAAACGGTTTGGCATCTGAACCTCCGGATTGGTCAATTTCCTGTGAGTTTTTAGTAGCGGATGCTTTGTTTTCCTGTTGTGACTTATCCTCTTGGGAGGGTTGCTGGTTATCCTCTTTTGCTTTAGAAGTAGTGGTTTGCTGAGTTTCCGAAGGTTTTGAATCGGAGGGTTGGCCAGTTTGTTGTGATTTACCGGAATCCGGTTTTGAACCATTAGCTTTTTTATCTTTCCGGTCAGCAGGAGTTTCTGCAGGCTTTTCGATTTCTTCTGTGATCTCTTCTTCTACGTATACACCTGCGAGCATACTGGCAAACGCCATACGGTGTGCAGCTGCTTCGGCACATTTTTTCAGCATTGTCTCGGGCTTGCTGGCCCAGAGGCCAGTTGCCCTGCCGTCCTTTGCCTGGCAGAATTCCCTGAATGGGGCTTCTTCGTATGCCGGGTGGTCCCAGTCATTACGAAAAACCTCAGCCCATGCTCGCGTAAGCTGCCCTTTTTCGTTATACATGGTACCCCTCTTGATACCTGTTAATTTTCCGGACATATCGGCAACGGCACGAAAACCGTCTATACCGATGACGATTACATTCTTTTTCTCCCATTTACCCGTGTCGTAATTTTTCTGGTTACGGGTAAGAAGGTGGATTCCACCGTCGATGGGATCGAGCCCTAACTTAGAAGCTCTGTACAGGTATTTGTGCAGTTCCGCTTCGTTCACGGCGTCTTTACCAACTGTTTCTTTAATTAATTTTACTTGTTCGGCTGAAAAACCGAACGTATCTTTTCCTTTAGCCATTTGTTTACCTCCCTTGGTTAGTCGATTCTTTGAATGCAAAAAAAGGAGCAGAATTACCTGCTCCTTTTTGACTTTTAAAACGGTACATCATTTTCATTGAACGATATTTCAGACCCGAAGTCACTGGGAAAATCACTACCGGAATTGCCGCTAGGTGCGGGAGGAGCATCATCAGGAAGTGGAGGAGCTTCAACCCCGTTTTTCTTGCCGTCCGGGAGAAACTTTACCCGGCTGCTAACTACCTCTGCGGCAATACGACGGATACCGTTACTGTCGTCGTAGGAGCGGATCTGGAGCCTGCCTTCTACCGCTGTTAGTCGGCCTTTGGATAGATGTTGAGCCACGTTCTCGGCTGTTTTCCTCCAGCAAACTACATCGATAAAATCTGCTTCAGTTTCACCCTGGGCGTTCTTAAAGTCGCGGTCAACGGCAAGGCGGATCTTGGTTACCGCTGTACCGTCCGGCGTATGCTTTAGTTCCGGGTCCCATACCAATCGTCCGATTAAAATTACTTTGTTAAACAATTTACTTCCCCCTTGTTTTTGGATATTAAAAAAAACCCTTATGAATTTAGGGTTTTGAGACAACTGATTAATTCAGTTTTAACTCCATTGCGTGGCAGTTAATGTATCCACAATTGTGCGGTTGAAAATTATTTCTCCAGCACTTAACGCAAGTTTGGGATACCTTAGTACCACACTTTTTACAAAAATTTCCTTCAGATACTTCTTTGCCACACTCTTTGCACTTGGTTTGCATTATACCGAACTCCTTCTCGGTAGACTTATTATGCATGCGTCTTGTCTTCTGGTCCAAGAACTTTGACTACCCCTGGTACCATCTCGATTATCATTCGGGTATTTTGGGGTAAGTCTAGTTTGGTGGACTTGACTTCAGCATTATCGCCTGCTTTGACTTCTACCCGTACATAGCCGGGCCATGGTGTTACAGCTGCGGAAACGATTTCCTTACATCGTTTGGCTGCTTTTTTGATGCGGTCAGCAACGGTGTTTTCTCTTCCTGCACCGGTGTGAACGTAAGTGTTTAATGTCATTTTTTTCTCCTTCCACGGTAATTTTGGATTAAAAAACCCCCGATTTGGACCGGGGGTTTTTGGAAAAGCACCCCGGCATATTCGGGCCGGAAGGGTTTTATTTTGCTATCTTTATCTTTTCGGGTTGTGACATTTTATTGACCAGTAATGAATTTCTTCTGTAAAGCATTTTTAAAATTGACATTGAAAACTTACGCGATGCTTCCAGTTGTTTCTTAGTCTCACTTAATTCTTCCTGGAGTTTAGCATTTTCTTCGGTTAAGTTGGTCAAGTAGTTTATTTCGCAGTTTTCAATATCCCGCTTTTGCAGTTCATTCTTTAATTGTCTTATTTCTGTCCTTTGGATCTTCATTGTCTGTGCCCATACCCGGTATTCCCACCGGGAAAAGATATCGCCGATAAGAGAGTTGACTCTTTTTTCCCTTAACCCGGTTTCTTTGGACACTCTCTTGACCAGTTTGTCTATGTCCTCAATTTTTTGCCAACCTTTTGCGTGGCTCTCTGCTATGGCGCTTACAGCTTTTTTCTCTTGATCTGCAGAGTTCACGGTTTCTTTTTGTTCTTGATTATGGTTTTTAATATGTTTTTTTAATTTGATAAGGGTCCATCCTTCCTTTTCAGCTTTCTGGAGGAATGCCTTGGGGTTATCGGTCCCGGCGGCTGCCACATGATGAGAAAAGGATAGTGACGGCGAACGGTCTTGTTCTTCAGGGAATGCTTCATATGCTTTGATATAAGTAACTACGGATGAGCGAGCTGTGTTTAGGAGGTCTGCTATTGAGTTCTTTTTGAAACCATTCCTATATAATGCAGCAGCTATCTGGGCTCTACCCCATTGATTTCTAACATCATGTTCCCCTTTTGCCATCATTGCGCCCCAGGTGCTTAACACTGTATGGTAGTGAGCACCTGTTTTTTGTGCAACGGTTTCAAGATCGTTTCTGGTTACTAATTCTTTGTCTTTAATTCGTTCCCTTAAAACCGCTTTAATAGATTTTTTAGGCATTTGCCTCCTTTCCCACTCACCGGCCTTCGGCGGCCAGTAAGTGACCGCCGTTTATCCCCGGCGTGGGAAATTGAACTACTCTCGCCTTAGAGGCGGGAGATTCCAGGTTTTCCAAGAAATCCCGTTCAACTGGGTACAATTTGAGTTGGGTTTCCTGTCCCTATATACCAACGACAGCACCGATGGTATTGGTCCGCACAAGCAAGACCTGGCCAGAGAATCCATCCTCAAAAGGTAAGCAGGGCGGGCATATTATTGCGCCCGGTCGGATACGCTCACAATCCTCCGGTTATGACCACGCACTTTGACCGTTAATAAGCTGCCAGTAATACATAATAAAAAACTGCCTAATATATAGCAGTTTCTAAGGTAAACTTTTTGTTTTTTTAAAATCGGTTAATAATACTATTCAGTAATACCCCTTTTTAATAAATCCACGGCTTTAGTAAGTATTGTTATATATTCATCTTGGTTTAATCTGCCAATCTTTTTGTATACCATGTGATAGCTTATGGTAAAAATCCTGTGGAGCTTAGCTGAAGTTGGTTTTAATAATCCCGCGTTTTTCCAGTAGGAAATGCTGTACTCATACTTAGAGCCTTTTTGTATTGATGTCAACATCATACAAATTATCTCTTGCTTTGAAGTGATATTCGCCAGAACCAGTGCAGGCCGTTTTTTCGTACCTGTCAAGTCGCTGAATGGAAAAGGTATTACAACTATATCTCCAGGCTTATACATCGTCATAAACACTGTCTTCTTCGTTATCCCAGTCAGAGAATGCTGTTTCAGCAACTCTTAACGCCCCCAGAAGCTCAAGGCTTTCGTGTAATATTTCACTCATTTCATCCGCTCCTTTATCGCCTAATGATAATTGTTCCAGGATATATAATGCCGCTGGTAACTTTTTTTCCGGAAGCTTTTCAATGATTTTAATGGCTCTTTGCCGTATATTCATGCTTACCACCTCAAGGCAATTATACATCCTGTATAAACTGTTGTCATTAATTTGCGTGGTAGAGCTCTTTTTGAACTACTCCCGCCTTAGAGGCGGGGGTCTTCTGGCGGTTAAAGATAAATCTTATCAACATACTTACCTATTTCTTACTGGCCCTCAGAGGTAAGCATACCCTCGCAAAGAGGACACCTTAATACACCTGGCTGTAGAGATAGCTTACGGTGACAACTACCACAAGTATACAAGTAAGTTTCTCTGGTCTGATTTTTGATTGAGTTCCATAGTTCAACCAGTGGACCAGCTACGTGTAGCAGTTCTTTCTCAATAGCCTGGTCATCGTCTGTACGCAGGGCACCCAAAAGGTGGCCCATGTGCTCTGATGCGATTACTCCCCATTCCATGGGGAGCCTTTTCTCGTCCGATTCCTCGTCCCCGTGTGTAATACGGTTGATCTCTTGCTGTGCAACTACTGCACGGGCAAAGCTTTCGGTTTCCTTAACTGCAGTCATTTAAACACCTTCCCTCTTTATTATTTTAGACGCTTGTAAATATATGGTACTCCATAAAAAACAAAAAAAGCCCCATTGTATCCTCTTTAAGGATAAAATAAGAGCTTTTAGTCTTTGTTAAATATATTTGTATCAGTTTTCTTGAAAGAAACTGAAAATGATAATTTGTTCCCGGTTCTTAAAAGATCCGGTAAGTGATAGCATATAAAAATTAAGGTTAATGATTATATTTATGATGTTACCTTAATTCTACATTAAGTGAAAATCCCTTGTCAATATTCTACATGAAATTTTTCTAATCATTAATGGTACGCGCGTACAATTATCCAGGGTATGACAGGTACGGAATTTCTTCAACAATGCCATCAGGGGTCATAAATGCTTTGTGAATAGGTTTATTTAATAACCTGTCGTCCGTGGTTATCCTGTAAGGTACTTTAATATTTAACTCTTTAAATTCCTCGGCGATTATAAGTACATTATCGACGTCTTTAAGAAAATGACGAAGGAGCGAAGTACTGTCTCCACGTCTTATTACTAATACTGGGAACGGTTTATTGTTAAGGTTTATTATCCCCGTAAATGGGTAAGGACATTTTACCGATGCACTGCATGGAATAATTCCACGAACTTTCATGTAAAACTGGGCAAAAGCAAGCTCACGCAGGGCTTTGTCTAATGTAAAGTCAGGGTTTAATGTATATACGTTAAGTTTATGGGTTCCTTCTAGTTGAAAGGTTAAAAAAAACCTTTGACGGCTAAGTTTTTTAATTTTTTGTTTGCTGTGTTTTTGCGGCCATAATAATTCTAAATGAAAACTGCATACTGTACCTACTGAATTTAAAATGCTTCGGATGATTATTTCCCTGGGTGTGTTTACAGAATTGATTACTTTTCTTGTTTTGTTTAAGTCTTTGACTTTGTATCTGTTTAATACTGAAAACGGTGACATAGTATCCATAAGAATATACCCCCCTTAAGAATCGCCCCAAAGAGCTTTTAGCTCTTCAATTAAGGTAATATTTTCTTTTATCCTTAATTGGCCATAAGACCCTTCCTGGATTAACAAAATATCCTCTAACGCATCGCATAATCCTTTTGCCCGGCCTAAAAATTCAAGTGAAATATCGTGGTCAAGCCGCGAATCGATTGCTATGTAAAAACCTTCTCGTTGGACTTTGACTGCGTGTTTAGCCCAGCACTCGGACCAGTGTGTTATTCCTACGATGCTTTTTTTAATGAATCGCATAATGTTCTCGTTACATTCATCTCTGTTTTTTTCGTTTATTTGCATTTTTTGACCCTCCATCCGTTATATGTATTATTAAGAAGAAGAAAGCCTGGCCTTTAGTTGTCTAAACTAATGACCAGGCTTCTCATATTTCTCGGATATCCTACTGTGCCCTACTATCCACACCGGTGCCGTTTACCCCGGAACGCGCCGTAAAGCCCCCGGCTTTACGGCGCACCGGGCGAAGCCCGGTAATTCATTTTTGAAAGGCGAACAAATGTACTTTAATTATACAGGTTTATGCTGCATAATATAGCCATGCAATACAAATCTAACCGTAATGTCGTCTACTCATGCAAATACCATGTAATCTGGTGCCCTAAATACCGGCGTAAAGTGCTTGTAGATGATGTGGCCGACCGGCTGAAAAAATTAATTCATCAAATAGCCACTGAATTCAAGGCAGAAGTTATTGAGCTTGAGATAATGCCGGATCATGTTCATCTATTGGTAGAGGTTGACCCGCAGTTTGGTATCCATCGGCTGGTTAAACGGCTAAAGGGTACTTCATCCAGGATACTGCGCTCGGAATTTCCCTGGCTCAAAAGCCGCATCCCTACTCTGTGGACAAACAGCTATTTCGTGGCTACAGTAGGCGGCGCACCTTTGGAAATAATTAAACAATACATTGAACAGCAAAAGGATGTGTGATTCATGGCTAAAACACCTTCATTTATAGTCGAACTGCCGCTGGTGACAAACTCAGAGTTACGACATACCTTAAACTCGCGTTTTGAAGCCGGTCGGCAAATATATAACGCCTGTTTGGGCGAAGCAATAAAGAGACGGGACTTGATGCAACGCTCGAAAATCTACCGGGCGGCATTAGGTATGCCTTCTTCTACTAGTGAAGAACGTAACGCCCGTTCAAAAGAGTTTGGCCTCGCCAGGGCTAAATTCGGTTTCTCCGAATATGCCCTGCACGACTACGTTAAAAGGATTCGTAAATCATGGTTAGGTAAGCATATCGACTCCCATACAGGCCAGAAGATAGCAACCAGGGCGTTTAAAGCCGTTAACAAGACCGTTATCGGCGATGCCGAAAGGGTTTATTTTAAACGCTACGGCGAACTTAACTCCCTAGAGGGAAAAAACAACGCTTCCGGTATCCGCTGGCGTGACGATAAAGTAGAATGGACCGGCCTTAAACTTGGGGCTTTAATTAACTCTAAAGATAAAGTGATTACTCATGGTTTATTCCACCGGGTTAAGTACGTGCGAATAAAGCGCAAAGTTATCCGTGGAAAGATTAGATACTACGTCCAGCTGGTTTGTGAAGGCATACCATTTCAAAAAGAAAAGAATAAGGTTATTAAAGGTAAAATCGGGCTTGATCTGGGTCCTTCCACTATAGCGGAAGTAAGCAATGCCGGAGCTAAACTAGATCTATTCTGTCATGAGCTGGATACCATTCAACAAGAAATTCGGCTGCTTCAGCGTAAGTTAGACCGCCAGCGCCGGGCCAATAACCCGGATAACTATAACCCTAACGGTACCGTTAAAAAAGGTAAGAAGAAGTGGATTAACTCCCGGCGGTACCTGAAAACCAAATCACAGTTTGCTAATCTTCATCGTAAGCAGGCGGCGTACCGGAAATCGCTACACGGTAAGTTAGTTAACGATATTCTAAGACGCGGTACCACTATCTACCTGGAAAAAGTATCATATAAAGGCTGGCAGAAGATATTTGGCAAGTCAATCAACTACCGTGCTCCAAGTATGTTTGTGACCGAGCTTGTGCGTAAAGCCGAAGCTGCCGGTGGTAGTGTAATCGAGTTTCCAACAACCAGCACGGCCTTATCGCAAATGTGCCAATGTGGTCGGAAATCTAAAAAGACATTATCTATCCGGTGGCACAGATGCAAATGCGGCGTCTCAGCACAAAGAGACCTGTACTCTGCCTTTTTAGCAAGGCACGTAAAAGATGATGGTGGTAAATACTATCTTGATACGGATTCTACAGCTGCCGAATGGCCTGTTATTAAACCATTTTTAAAGTCTGCGATAACTACAACTTTAGATAAATACCATTATAAAAAACCTGCAAGTTTTGGGATATAACCTTTCATCACGGGCTCATCTTTCTTGTATAAAGGCGGGATGGAATCATCCCGGCGATCGAAGATGGGCCTTATGCCAAACCTGCGAGTGAAGCCCTTTTTAGGGGTGGAGCACCTACGACTGGTCAGAGCGAGTCGATCGCAAAAGCCGTCTGGATGATGCAACATGCTAAGACTCTATTAGATTCGTTCAATAGAGAGAGGCAGGCTGACAGGCGGATACTCATCCACTAAAGCCTGGGAACCCCCCGGCTTTAGCCGTGGGGAGATTCAGTTGTATCTACTGTGCCCTACTATCCACACCGGTGCCGTTAACTAACAACTGACCCGAAGCACCGCCGGTATTCGTACAAGTCCTTGTCCTTTCTAACGGCGTATGTCTTCTCCGGGGGCTTTACGGCGCGTTCCGGTAAAAATATTGGTGTTAAAGCTGTCGAAGAGATTATACGCGGTCAAAAAGTATATGTGTGCGACGAAGCATGGGTGGTTACCAACCAATCAGTACTATACAAAAATACAAAAGATGCATTATCTAATGCAAAATCGTGGAGAGGTTCAATCTAATCCCCCTTAAAATAAGCAACCCCGGGTCCTATGACCCGAGGTCTAATCCTCACCTAATTTTTCTTGTATTTTTTCTCAACCAGTCGGCAATATAACTAATAAATGTATCCTTGTTAAAATCCTCAGAATGTGTATCAATTGATGCTACTTCTTTGGTGAAATTTTCGGCGGAATCTATGTCAGCTACAAACTCATATCCATTTTTGGCTAGCATTACCATAATGGCAAGTAAGGCGGTTCGTTTATTTCCATCAATGAAAGCGTGGTCCTTATTAATAAGGAAAAATATATTTGCTGCTTTAAGGAACATCCCGGGGTATTGATCTTGACCAAAAATCGGATATTGACTATCTATAACATACTCTAGGTGATTAAGCCCACTTTGCAGCATTCCGTCGCGTCCACCGTGGGATTTTAATGCTTCTATATGCAATTCCAATAAATCATCAACAGTTAGATACCTCAAGGTGATCCCTACTTACTTAGCAAGATTCCTAAACGTCTTATCGTATTTTTTAAGAAAATGCTTAGCAATTGCAGAAGTTTCCTCCGTAGAGGAAATTTTTCCAATCTCTCTAGCTTTCTTAATTTTCTCCAAAGGAGATTTTAGGCATTTCCGATTGTTAAAGTCACAACTTATTTTATAACGTCGACCTATAATTTTTTCTGCAGAAGTTTTTAAGTCTATCCATACTTTCCTTTCCTTCCGAGACTTATCCTTTAGTTTTAGAGCCATCTTAATAACTCCTTTTTAATTTTCTATTAACAGTAGTATACCCTATTAAGATTCAGATAATCAATAAATGAGAAAAGATTAAATGCACAATTTTTCTCAGCCTCTAATTGCACTCCAAGCCTGTCCACTATGTATACTTCTTTTTCCGCCCTGTTTTCCCAGTTTGCTGCCGGTGTTAGTTTGCGATGATAATTCAAGTTCTTGAAATACATCCTCAACATCATAGTCTGTTTCCCTTGGTGGAGCTGGAGGATTGACCGGACTTCCTTTCTTATGCCTTCTACTTCTGTTCTTATCCTTTATGTCACCGAAACGCCGCGAGAAACCCCCGGCTTTAGCCGTGGGGTCTATGACTCTTAACCCACTTTATGAAAGGTGTAATTGAAAATAATTTCCTCCTGAGCCTCCCCATGGCTAGACGTGGGGAGGCTCAGGAGAAGATGGTAAAAGTAGTTAAGCCCCTACTGTGCCCTACTATCCACACCAGTGCCGTTAACTAACAACTGTCCCGAAGCACCGCCGGTATTCGTACCTGTCCTTGTCCTTTTTACCTTGTGCCGGTCTTCTCCGCTACCACGCCAAACGTAGTAGCTGTACTGGTACTTGATTGTATAGTCGGCGGTTAACGTGTAATTCTTGGGATGTTCGGCCATCATCCGTCTCTCGATCATGGAGTGTATACGGGCTCCGTCCATTGCCCAGTCTTCTTCAAAGGTTACTTGGGCTGTGTGGCCGCTTGCGTTCATGCTAATTGTACGGGTGCCGCTCGGTCCGTAGGGGGTGCCGAATGAAAAGTTTGGGTTCTTTTTGGGATAAGTTAAGCTCGCATTGGTGACTTCCCACCAGTCAAGACTACCTCTCGGCGGCGACGGTCTCTCGGGCTGTAAGGTTGCTGTTACCCGGTCGGTCCATTTGGCTGTACCGGCTGGCCTCGTTATAGCTCCGTCCTGGCTTACTGCTAGGAAGGTTAGGTTACCATTACTCGGTACCGGGGTTGGTTGTCTTACTAGTGCGGTTACTCGTACTGTGTTGTCTTCCTCGGTTGTCTCGTCGTATTTGCCTTCTAATGGTGGAGTATCGATTACTCCTTTCAATTCGGTATCGCTTGAACCGGCGGTCCAGTTAAAGGTATAGGTCTTAATATCACCGGGGGCGAAGTTGTCGATGGTTATTGGTTGACCGTTTTTCTTTAATGTGGCTCGGTACTCTCCGTTGTAAGCGGCTATGGGTACGTTCTCTGCCAATCCGGTACCGAAGCATTTAAACTTTACTGTTGCGGTATATCTTTCGCCGGGTTCCGCTTCGTTACCGGGGATGCCGGGGTCTATGCTGGAGGCCACTAGGTTAATTTCAGGGTTATTGGGTACTCCGTACCAGGTAACAAGGACCGGTGTGTACCAGCGCCAGCCTTGGGCCAGGTTAGAAAAGTCCTGGTCGTCCATACCTAACTCTGCACGAACGGTAGGGTCTTTAAGGTCTAGCGACATTGGCTCCAGGTCGAATTTCTTTAGAACGGTAATCGTGCCTTCTTCTAAGTTTAGACTCTCTCTGGATGCTGAGTAACTACTGGGTAGGTATCTTAGATAATCTTCCCTAAAATTATCCCAACCTTCCGACCGGCCTGCATTTGCAAGTTCATCATTCGTTAAAGTAAAATTATGATCTATCGTTGCCCTGGTTGGTGTAAACTGGCTTGCATATTCAGACTCTGGATAAGCGTACGTTTCTCGTACTTCTTTATTTTCTAGCCCATATGGATCAACTTCGCCGCAATCGTCGGTGTCCTGCCAGGTTCCATTTGTGTGCTGCCATACATCAAAGCTACCCAGCTTAATTTCATGTAAAATAAACTGCTCCTGGGGATTGGCAAACGCCATTCCCGGGAGCAGTAGCAGGGTCACAAGTAAAACTATTAACTTAGTTAGTCGCATTTTTTAATTATCCCCCTTATATAACGGGTTTTCAACAGCCAGGGCTTGGTTGCTGTATAGTAACATGATATGGGTAACGTCTTCGATTTTGGTGTCGGTGCCGGGCCTAGTATCATAGCTGACGTAGTAACCATGGGTAAAGGTGTTGCTGCTGTATTTTTTTAATGTGTTAGCCCTTTGTGCTGTAACGTTATTGCCTTTGGCAAGGATTAATACTGCTGGTGCATGGCTGGTTGCAAATTGTTTAACGTAAACCATGTCCTGTTGCACATCTACATCATAAATAATTTTTCCACCGTTGCTGCCCATTACAACCGGATTTTGCCGTAACTCCTCCACCGTTACATCCATCCTACTGGCACCCGGTTGCTTGAATTCGTATGGGATAGCCCAACCATCGTGAGCTTCATACTCATTAGGGTTAAGTGGTTTGCCGCTAAATTCCACTGGTTCTTCGTTGTCGGATTGTTCTTCAACGGGTTCCTGCGGCACTTCCCTATCTACATAGTCAATCACTTCGCTAATGTCCGGCTTCTCTTCGCCCCTGGGGTATGCCAGCACTATATTATGCTCGCTGTCCCATTCAACCATATACCCCAACGCTTCGGCAACGAAGCGGGCTGGTAGGTAG
>JADQBQ010000049.1 GCA_016278505.1 Clostridiales bacterium | reverse complement strand
ATTTTAATTTGCCGGTTTTACGTTGTGCCGGGTAAAAATAGATAGGTGTACTACAATTTATGAAGATTGGTCATTTTTACTAACAGATGAACACATATTAAAAAGCAAAGACGAACCCTGTACTCAGAACGCTATTAAACTGTTATATCTTTTGAGTGGGAGTAAAGATTATTTCTCTAGAGAAGTTACTGATTTGCCTATCAATAATGCTACTTTTGAGCTTTTATTACAGACTGCAAGGGAATCAAAAAGCATCGATTCTTACACTCATGTTGGAGTTATACTACAAGTGTTGAGGGGGCTTGATGTAAGTTTAGAGGACTTTTTTAAGTTGGAAATACCGGTAGAATTTATGGAATCCCTAGTTACCCCAAGAATCCTTCTGCGTAATACTTACGCCTGTATTGCACCTTGGTGCGTAAGTTATCATAAACCGGGAAGTTTGGTTCGGACGGCAACGAGCAAAAAAGAGATAAACAGTAAAGTTTATAATTATTATATGTACTGTAACGAGTGCGGAATTGAGTATGCCATTGATAGCACAGATCGGCAGCTGGCTGAAAGGGGCTATTTTATAAACCTTGGATGGGATATTATTAGACCTTTGTTGCTAAAGGGCACAATGCGGAAAAAAATCTCAATAAAACTAGGCATTCACCAGGATACAGTGCGGCGGTGTTCTATATTTCTGTACGCAAATGGCTTAATTAAAAAGGAATATATAAATATTGACATTCCCGACCAAATTAACCCGGATAAGGTTGTGAAATTGATAAAATATGTTGAGTCCGGAGGCAAAGCAAAACAGGGTCCCAAAGAATTTGGGTGGTCTTACCCAGAATTTTTGTTTTATTGGTTCCAACCGGAAGTTAGAAAAGCCCTACTAAAAAGAATCATCCCAAAACCGGGACGTGAAAGTAACCACGAGAAACGGCATTTATCAGTTTTAGATGCGCTAGATCATTTTTTAAAAACCGGTAGAGCTATTACTATTACTGAAATAGGTAAATACATGGGACTTTGTAGCGAGACGTTACGGTTGTGGGGGGCTCTGCCGTTTATTAAAGAGGCCAAGCAACAGCAAAGAAAGCAGTTCTTAAAAGAACGTAATCTAAAGATAATAAAAGAAGCTAGAGCAATAATTGAAAAGTTTAAAAATAATGAAGAGAAGATTCTGAGTGATAGTCTATACCAAATGTTGGGGGTTAATCGTAGAATACTTGTAAGGGATTCTCCGGAAGTTAATGCAGCCATTTCAAAGCTTTTGAGAGAAAATTAAAAATTTTTAACAAAACCTCTTGATATCTATGAAGAGGTATTAGATAATAATTCCAAGTTCCTGACAGGAGTAGAGTATGGACAAGAATAAAATCCTTTCAGTTGTTGTTAATCAGACCATGACATCGGGAGAAGTTTTAAAAGAATTAGGTATATCAAGGGCACGTCTATCTCAGTTGGTTAAAACTAATAAGTTAACTCGTATAAAAAACAACCTGTTTCTGAAAGATGAAATAATAGAACGCAAAAGGGAACAGGAAGGTTTACGAGCTAAATTTTACCGTCCTCCGAAAGACCCTGAAGAGAATTGATTAGCAATATTGAGGGATATTATCAATAACGTTAAAGAAGAGGGTGTATGTTTTGCCGGTCCGTAAAATTACCAATCACGGAGGCAGAAAGTTTATAGGGAAGTTTCCCAGTATTAAAATGGGAAAAATGATAAGCTGGGAATCACCCTTGGAAAGGGATTATATCCAATTGCAAGAGTGGGACAGTAATGTCCTTTCATACAAGGAACAACCTCTGCGCATTCGTATGAAGATGGGCAATGACACTTTCAACTACACACCGGATTTCTGGGTAGAGCGAACGGACGGAATCGAACTTGTGGAGGTAAAATCTTCTAGGTACTTAAACACTCCTCAGGCAAAAATGCAGGTTAAGATGGGAACAGAGTTTTGTGGAGAAGAGGGGCTTCGTTTTAGGTTGGTTACAGAAAAAGATATTAGAGAGGGACACCTTCTCGGGAATGTCAAGTTGCTTTTAAGATATTCCCGTATGAAGGTGTCTCTTTTTCATATTCATGCCGCAGTTGACACCCTTACTAAAAGAGGCCCCATGACCATTGATAGTTTAAACCAGGAAATGAGTAAGTTCGATGAGTCTTTATCAATTGTTTATCACCTGATTTTTAAAAAGTATTTGCATGTTAATTTGACGAACGAACCCCTAACGAGAGAGTCACTTATAGAGGGAGGTGTATGGGAAGTTGAGGATTCAAATGCTTCCGGGACAGAAGTTTGAATTTGATTCTAAAGTTTATCAGGTAAGAGATATGTTGGATGCTGGCAAAGTACTAGCAGAAAACCATTCTTTTGGTGGGACCGAGGTTTTTTATATAGACGAGGTTGTTAAAAACTTCTTTTTAGGCGCAATCCGGTTTGAAGTTTACGGGAAAAATACAAAAGTTGCAACGAAAGATAAGTTGGCAACTGAGTATAAGTACGGAGATTTTAACCATATAGATGAAAAAAAGAGACAGGCTGCCTGGGAAAGGTATCAAATCTTAAAACCACTTATTGGTATTACAAGAACAACTGAAGATATCCTAACTAGAATTGAAGAAGTAGTTGCCGGAAAAGTAGAAGGGTTAAGCATATACAAAAACCGGAAATTGTCAAAGGAAACAATCTGGAGGTGGTTAAGGGATTATGAAAGGGGTGGACAGGATATCCGGACACTAGTGCCGGCCCACGATGAAAAAGGTGCGAGAGGAATATCCAGGTCGCTGGAAATTGTGGACGAGGTAATTGCAAAAGCTATTGCCTCGCATTACCTGACACCAGAGCGGGGAACCATTCAATGTGTTCATGACGAAGTAGTTTATCAAATAAACAAATTAAATACTTTTAGGGATGAACATGAAAAAATTAAAGAACCTCATTATGGTACGGTTAGAAACAAAATTCACAGACTATCTCCACGCATGGTTACTGAAGCACGGTATGGAAAAAAAGAAGCAGATAAACAATTTAAGGGCGTTCAAACCGGTTGTGAAATCAAAGCAACAAGGCCATTGGAGGTCACTTATATTGATCATACCAAACTAGACCTTTTTCTTGTTGATGAAAATGATCGAATGCCAATTGGGCGTCCGAATTTGACCTTTATGATCGATCTTGCGACCCGCTATCCACTGGGGTTCTACGTGAGCTACACCCCACCTAGTTATCATACAGCATCAGAATGCTTATATCATGCTATCATATCCAAGCACTATGTTGAGCAAAGTTATCCTGATATTAATGAACAGTGGCTTGCATGGGGGTTACCGGAGGTACTGTATGTGGATAACGGCAAAGAATTTATTGGAAAAAGTATGGAGCATGCATGTGATCAATTAGGTATAGGTCTAGAGAACGGGAGGCCTGGCAAAGGTGAAGATAAAGCTATTATAGAAAGGTTTTTTGGTTCCTTAAATACTCGTTTGTTGCATCGACTTCCAGGGACAAGTTTTTCGAATGTTATTGATAAGAAGGATTATGACCCCAAAAAAAATGCTGTGATATCTCTCCAGGCTTTTGAGAAAATTCTGCATATTTCTGTTTTAAAAATTTTAGCAAATACTAATAGAAATGAATTAGGTGGTGCAATACCAAAAGAACTGTGGGAGAAAGGCTGTAAAGATACACCTCCAATTCTCCCGCATTCAAGAGAAGAATTAAAACCGCTATTAGGCGCGGTTGAAGAAAGGACAATCCAAAAATCGGGAATCCAGTTTTATAATCTCTTTTATAATTCAGCTAAATTAGCTGAATTAAGGGCTAGACTTCCCAGAAAACAGAGCCGGATTACAATGAAATATGACCCGGGTGATATCTCTATTATCTCAGTATGGGATGAAAAAAAACAGAAATACTTTGAAGTTTTGAACAATAACCAGGAATATACGAGAAACTTAAGTCTCTGGAAACACAGGATAATACTTCGTTATGTTAAGGAAAACATGAAAGAAGTAAAAATGATGCATCTATTAGAAGGTAAGAAATTAATTGAAGAAATTGTTGATAAAGAATGGGCAAATACTAAAGGCACAAAAGGGAGGCAGCGCCTAGCTAGATTTAAAGGAATAGGGGATAGGCCGGAAGACAATTTATACAAGATATGCCGTAATAGTGAAATTGATTTACCGTTAGAAATGGCACAGAGTTCCGATAGGCTTATTTCAGATGCTCTAAAAAATGAACCTGATCAAGAGACTCAGTCAGTTTCGTACTCTTGCGAAACCGATGACGGTGAAATTGCTGCATCGCTCGGTATGAAAGAAGTAGACTCAACTAAAAAGAATACTAACAAGACAGGTGGAAAGGTAAAGAAAGAAAAAAAGGTGGTTGAGGAGGCGGTAGCGACTCCAAACTTTGATGGTTGGAGTTGAGGATAAATGACAGATAATAAAAGTAGAGTTGATGAACTGCGAAAATCAATAGATCTTAGCAAGTTGTCAAAGCCCGAGAGAAAGCATTATATTAAAAAACTCTTTGTCTGGACTCCATTACTTAATAAAATCTCTGCAGATTTCGCGTACCACAGAAGCGAAGCGGATTTTTATTCCGCAGCTCAGTCTTTCTATATTTGCGGTCCCTCGGGAGTCGGCAAGACGTTTATTTGCAAAAAGTATGCTGAAAATTTTCCTCGTTATGATGTAGAAATGGAGGATAGGATCCAGACAATTGTACCGGTCTATATTTCTAAGGTCGAAGCAACTGCTACCCCAAAGAGTTTAGCCACGGCTCTTTTAAGAGACCTCGGTGACCCCTTGTATAGTCAGGGAACCGAACAGAATAAAACTGATCGCTTAGTAGAATTAGTCAGGGACTGTCAGGTGGAAATGATTATTATAGATGAAGTCCAACATATTTATGACCGGGACTCAGACAAAATTATTATTAGGGCTTCCAATTGGCTAAAAAACTTCATGGCGGACACAGCAATACCAATAATTTTAGTGGGGCTCCCAGATATAAAAACTGTCATAAAGGATAATAAGCAACTAGAAACTAGATTTAAACGCAAGCATGAGCTTAAACCGCTGTCAATGAACAGAAAGAAAGGTGACGTGAGCGAATTCGAGAAATTTCTTCACCTTGTGGATTTAAAGCTTCCACTTGAAAAACGGTCGCACTTGGCCGACCGTGACACAGCCGTATTACTTTATGAAGCTACCAAAGGAAACCTAAGGATACTTATGGAGTCCATAATCCAAAATGCTGCCATAAAAGCTATAAACAACGATTTTCCCGCTATAAGCTTTGAAATGTTAAAGGACGAAATAGACTGTATTGATGATGTTGAGATTGATGAAAAGGTCGTAGAAGCGTCCACAAAGAAAAAAAGCGGAAAGGGACGTAAAAGCAAGGAGAAAACATATAAGAAATCGGTAATTTAACAGTAAATTTAATAGGAGTGAGTATGTCTAAGTTATTGGTCAAAATTAAGCCTTTTAAAGACGAAAGCCTTATAGGTTACTGTTTTCGCTTAGCTAAGGAAAACTATTATAAAACCCCGAAGTGGCTTTTCCCTTTTATGAACACATATTTTTACGATGCAAAGTCAATATGTACTAATGATATCTATTTACGTCAACTGGCAAAAGAGTGGGGGTTGAATGAGTCTGTTTTGAAATCATTGACCATTGACAGGTTTAGAGACTCATTCTGTGTTAATAATTGGTTTCGTCAAAGGGAAATTAATATATATATCAACAAACAAAATAGACAGAGGTTTTGCCCACTTTGTTTAAAAGAAAGATTTTATCATCGCTTGGTTTGGCTTTTTAACCCTCATACCATTTGTGCTAACCATAAGGTTTACTTAGTGGATGAATGTGCGCAATGCGGTAGTAATATTACCCTTTCCGCAATATTAAACGGATATTGCAAGTGTGGAAAGTCGGTTTTAACAATGGAGCCAATTCCTGTCACTAACAATATTCTGTTGGAAATTCAGCAACTTGTTGATGAAAGAACATATTTAGATAAAAGACCGGAACTAAGGATAGGGGACCAAAGCGGGAATCCCACTTTGATGCTTTCACCTGTGTTTGGCAATAGAAAAGTACATAATTCGGAAGCCGATTTGTGCATAAAGCCT
>JADQBQ010000002.1 GCA_016278505.1 Clostridiales bacterium | reverse complement strand
ACACGTACAGTTCTTAGGCGAGAAGGAGGGAGCAATCCCTCCGACTTAGCCGACACTTGATTCATATTAAAACAAGGCGAATAATAGGAAGTTATGTGAAGTTTATTTGTCTAAAAGGGGTAGCTAAAATTATGTACATGAAAAGCCTTTCTCTTGAAAATTTTAGAAAGTTTAGAACTCTGAATAACAGAATTGATTTCGTGGATGCAAAAGATTATAAAGAAGATGAAAGCATCAATATAGCGCCAAAGGCAACACTAATCATAGGAAAAAATAACAGCGGAAAAACAACTGTTGTTGAAGCTTTAAAAAAATTAGTTTCTAATTCCGGGTTCAGGGCCGCGGACTTTAACTTCGACTATTTAAGAGAACTTTTAGACCGTTATACTCTGGAGTACTTGGACAGTGATAAGGCTATAGAAGTTCCAACCCAAACATTCATAGTTACGATTGTGATAGATAACAGTAAAGAAGACTTACTCACGAATATCGTTCCGTTTATGGCTATTGGTGATGTGAAGGATTCAGAAGTTCAGATTATTGCCAAATGGGCACCTAAAGATGCGGAGGTATTCATAAAATCAGTCAGAAAGTTTGTTTTAAATGCTGATAGTTATAAAACCCAGAAATTTGACAGGTTTCTTGGTCTGATCGATGAAAACGAATTTAGTCTTTCCTATTTCAATTCTAATAATGAAAAGCGAAATGGTTTTTCTTTTAAAAAACTAATAGAATTGGAATCCATTACAGCAAATAACATTATTGGTGAAGATTGCTTATCAAAGGCCTTTTCTAAAATAGTGGACTATAGGTATAAGCAACTAAAAAGTAATCAGGATAATACTGGTCTTGATAAATTAGATGAAGAGATAATTTCCATAAATGAAAAGCTAACGGGACACATAGAGCAAGAACATGCAGTGAGTATTAACTCATCGCTGGGGAGGATGTTAGCCGGAGAAAAATGTCAGGTTTTATTAAAATCGGATCTGAGTTTCCAGACACTACTAAGGAGTGTTTTGAAATATGAGTATGTGGAAGGAGATAACCATATCCCTGAGCAGCAGTTTGGATTAGGATACACAAATTTAATGATGATTATTGCGGATATAATTACCTATATGGAGAAATATCCCGAAAATTCTTTTAACAGCCAAATTAACTTGATTTCTATTGAGGAGCCGGAAACATTTATGCATCCGCAAATGCAGGAGTTGTTTATAAAAAATGTAAACGAGATGATTTCGTCTTTATTAGAAAACAAAAACAAACATGTAAATAGTCAAATTATTATAACAACACATTCCCCGCACATTTTGAACAGTAAGATTCATGAGGGGAATACCTTCAATAATATTAACTACATTACAACACAAAATAATGTAGCAAAATCAGTATGCCTTAATGATAGAATTTTAATTAATGATATATGCAATCAAACTCGAAGAAAAAATCGAGGCCGGTGGAAAAAGGTACAAAGTCTTAAATTTTTGAAAAAGCATATAAAGTTCAAGGTTTCTGAGCTATTTTTTGCTGACGCGGTAATTTTTGTAGAAGGAATAACTGAGTATACTTTGCTTCAGTATTATTTGGATACTGATGAGCGATATAATAAGCATTATATTTCTGTAATTTTAATTAATGGAGCACATGCAAAAGTATATGAAAAACTAATCTATATCTTGGGTATACCAACATTAATTATCACTGATATTGATTTTAAACGAGAGAAATTTGAAAAAAACGAGAAAGACTCAAAGTACCCTGATAAAGACTTATGCTATTTGCAAATGGATGAAAGAGAATTGAGTGGTCGATCAATAACGAATAATACTCTTGCGCACTTTTATAGCACTAGCAATGCAAAGACAATAATTGATAACGAATATAAAGTTATGGATTATTTAATGATACTATGCCAAAAACAAGTAATTCAGGGTTACTATCCCACCAGTTTCGAAGAAGCATTTATACTAACCAATGCTGATAATGAAATGATGCAAGAAGCATTGAAAAAAGTCAAGCCTGATATTTTTAAGGAAATTATAGATGATGGAAGGCTAATCAAAAATTCATATAAATTTCAGAAAAAATTGTCTGATTCCAAAAGTGAATTTGCTAATGAAATGCTATTTGAAATTTTAATAAGTGATGATGCTGCCAAGATTCCAGAATTACCACAATATATTAAAGATGGATTGCGGTTTTTAGAAGAGAGATTAGGAGGGGAAAAAGATGAATTATGAGAGTTTGCACATTTCCCCTGAAAATATAGCACGTGAAAAACAAGTTTTTGAGGATATATCTAAATGTATTAGCAACAAAAAAAGCTGGGTTTTTGATGCCGGCGCCGGTGCGGGAAAAACTTATGCCCTTATACAGACGCTCAAACTAATTATAGACTTGACAGGTAGGGACTTGAAAAAGCACAACCAAAAAATTCTCTGTATTACTTACACAAACGTAGCTGCAGATGAAATCAAAGAAAGACTAGGGGCTACTACTTTGATTGATGTATCAACAATTCATGATTGCGTCTGGAATATTATTGCTTCCCATCAAAAACAGCTTATTGAAATTCACCGAGAGAAATTGCTCCACGAAGTGGACGGTATAAAAAGGTCTTTAGAAACTGAAAAGTGGGCGGAAAAATATCGGATTCTATCTGGAGAAGAGCAATCTCTACTACTGGAAATAATGGACTCTAAAAAGCTAATCTATTATAAACATAAACGAGATAACGCTACAGATTTTAGAGCTGAATTTACAGATATCAATGAACGATTCCCTAAACTTCTAAGCAATGTTAAAAATTTTAATAAGGTAATTGATTGCTTATTTAGAATTAAAAATTATGATGAAACAATTGCTAAGATGGATGATAGTGATAGAATGTTTACCAAAGTAAAATATGATGCACGTTTCAATGATGATAGACTGGAAAAAATGAGAATAAGCCATGATACGTTATTGGAATACACGCAAAAGTTAGTTTCCATGAATGACATGTTGAAACAAATTATATGTGATCAATATCCGTTTGTGTTAGTGGATGAGTATCAAGATACAAATCCATTAGTAATACAAATGCTAAGTTCAGTTGACAAATACGCAAAAAAGATTGCTCATACTTTTCTTGTTGGCTACTATGGAGATGTCAAGCAGAATATTTATGACAAAGGTGTCGGTAGTAATTTTCGTAGTATTCACAAAGGTTTAGAAAGAGTAGAGAAGGTATTTAATCGGCGTTGCTCTCCAGAAATAATCTCAATTGCTAATAAAATAAGAAATGACGGACTGGTTCAAGAATCAATCTATGAGGAATTCCCCGATAGTAGCGTCTCTTTATATAACATGGAGGTAGATCGGCAGAATTTTATCACTGCGTATACCAAAAAGTGGAATATTAATAATAAAAACAAACTGCACTGTTTTGAATTAACAAATGAACGAGTTGCAGAACAAAGCGGCTTTCCCGAAATCTATAATTTTTTCAAAAACTCCAAGTGGTACAAAATTGGAAAGCGCTATGACTTTTTGAGAGATCATGTATTAAGCTTAGATAAAAACAAACTGGGTGTTGTACAGAAATTGCTTTTCCGAATTCTCGATTTTAGATATAAATTGGGCCATGACGCCACAATGTTGGTGGATGTTTTCCGCGAAAAATACCTGAAAGACGTTAATATCTTGACCCTTAGAAAACTTCTTGAAAAAATACAGAACATATCCGGTGAAACATTTGAGGAATATGTAACCAACATATTTAACGCCTATAGAAAAGGTGATGATAAGTATGATAAGTGTATTGATTACGTTGTTGCCGAGGAAATAAAGTCATATCAAGAACTAAAGCAATTTGTACTAAATAAGCTTTTCTATTTCTCAGAGAATGAAGAAGATCCAGATGAGGATAATCAGGAAAGCGAAGAAGAGGTTGATAATTTATTTAAAATTAGCATGAATACCTTTGAGCTATGGCATGATTTTATAACGGATACTTGTATAGGAGAAGTGATATATCACACTTATCATAGTACAAAAGGCCGGGAGTTTGATAATGTAATAATCTTCATGAATTCTAGATTTGGAAGGAGAAAAGAGTATTTTAGTAATTTGCTTAAAGTTTTACCGGACAAAAATGAGAAACAGGAAGTTGGAACGGATTTAGAGTCTGCAAGAAATTTACTCTATGTTGCTGTTACTAGAGCAACAAAAAACTTGTGTATTGTGTATTTAGATGATCTTGGAGAAGATATACAACCTGTGCAAACAGTTTTTGGAGAGATTAAAAGCAAACTATGAGTCATTATTTAAGGTACTGTCGGACTTCTTATCCATATGCCCATTAGGCTAATAATGGGAAGTTAAATGACGCTAGAGATCATAAGTTGAAAGAAGGGAAATAATTTGTTCAAAAAAGCATACGAAATGCATCCAAATCCCATACCACTAATATCATGGGACGAATATGCTAAGCAAGTATATAGTGAGTATCATAATTTGTTAAAAAGTCATTTGGAGGACGAATCGGTATTCCAACATTTTTTTGAATCACACCCTTCTTTTGTTCCCGGTTCGTTTGAACTGTTTGGAAAATCTGGACATTATCCCCACCTAAATAGCCTCATTACTCAGCCCGAAATAGGTGGAGTTTTTAGAAGAAAACCCGATTTTATGTGGTTAGCACAAGATAGTTTAACTTTTTGTCCTATTTTTATCGAAATAGAAAAGCCAAGTAAAAGAACCTTTACAACGGCAAGATTGCAATCTGCAGATTTTACTCAAGCTTTAGATCAAATAAATGAATGGAAAATGGTTCTCAATAATCCAACTAACATTCAATTGTTATATGAGTACTGTGATGTGCCAGATTATATGAGAAAAAAGAAATTCAAGCCACAATATGGCTTAGTATTTGGGATGAGATCAGAGTATGCCAATGATGAATACCTAACTCGTAAACGTGCTGAACTTGTGCCAGAAGATGTGTGCTTAATGTCATACGATAGACTTAGTCCAAGTTCGGATTGTCGAGATCTCCTTTGCTCAAGAATATCTCAAGCAAAATACACGGTAGTTACAATCCCTGGTACCTTTAGATATAATCCTTGTGAAGCTGATATATTGCCGAAGCTTCAAGGTTTTTTGGAAGCAATAGATAGAATGCAATATACAACACAGGAGCGTAAGTTCTTTCTTAAAGAGAGATACGAATATTGGTCAAATTTCGGAGTACTAGAAACTAAAGGCCTGATAAGCACAAGCGATTATGAATAAATTGTTAGGAATAAAAGACAAACGGCTATGCTCTAGGCTGGTTATATTGAGATATATACTATACTTTCCATTATCGTGCGCCGGATGACGGCATGTATTTTAGCAGGTGGAAATCCTGTATGGTAAGGTTTAAGCTGAACCACCAGTAGCGAGTAATGGGTTTAATGCAGTAATGTATTGGACTAAGCGTTGACACTCAGGTGGCAGGTATGAAAAGTGATTGAGCCCCTGAAATGGCCGACATTCCGCTAATAATGGAAAGCAACACATTATTAGCGTTAACAGTGAGCGAAATAATGCATTTCCGGGGTCGAAGAGCCATACATGTCATACAATGGATACATGTTAACCCGGGAGGCCCTGATGTTTCTCAATATAATAATTACATATATTGAGTATGACGGACAACTAGAAAGGGGGGGGGAATCAATTGACAGTAGTTAAGAACTTTCCTGAACCTGTTAACTACATGCCAGCAATACTCCTTGAATTGCTTGTTTTACTAATGGTAATATCGGTTGTCGTTTATATCGCTTATTTAATAGTTACCATAAAGAAAAAGCTAAATGCAGTAAATGATAAAATCGATATTCTCCTATCTAACAAGAAAAAGGAATAGGTAGTGACTTAAGACCATTTATAAGCGGCGAACCAGTTGAAATCCTTTGTGGTATTATACATATTTATCTTATGGTAGGCATCAAGGTTTGTTGCTTTATGCCTTAATTGCAACTCAATAAAGAAGTAGATATAGGTGTTGTTTATATGATGATTAAAAAAACTTCAATCCTTTTCCTGGCCTTACTCCTTCTAATACCCATTGGTGGGGTGTATGAATAGTCAAGATGAATCGCATACTATACAGCCGCCTCAAAATAGTGAGCAGGAGGTAAGTACGGAATATGTTGAGATAACCGATCTTATGGAACTGGAGAAACTCTGGCAGGAATACTTTTATGACAGTATAGCTACCATAGGTAACACCCGTGAGTTTAACTCAGCTAAGGAAATAGATCCGGTGGGCGTGGCGAAATTCTGCTGGAATAAATATGTCGCAGAGCACGGCAAAGAAAATTTGGAATTGGCAAGTGAAACTAGTAATCGGCGGCTATTTCCTATTGAGATTGTTCTTGAATATGCAGAGCGTTATTTCAATTTGACAGACCTAGATGTAGCAGATATAAATGATGCATACTACAACCCTGAAAAACGGGCTTTTATTTTTAATTCCAGTGCTAAACGAGACCGCCCTTCTTATAACGAAAGCAACAGTTGGGGTTTACAACTAGATAAAATCACTAGATACAGCGATGGCACAGTTACAGCCGTTTTGGTACGTTATGATTCTTCTCAAACCAACCGTGTGGAAATGACTAAGACTTATACATTAAAGCAACGGAAAGATGGCAGCCTGTATTTTGTGAGTGGCCGTTGGGATTATATCAATAACCATTTGGTTAGTCTGTCAGGAGATTATCAGCAATTTGACCAAATCGAAGGTTTTGACGGAAGCATGAAAGAGCTTTCTATGTTAGGTGAAGATAATAACCGGCTGATATTAGCCCATACCCCCTATGACGAAAAGGAAAATGCCTCCCTGATGCTACTTAATCCCGAAACCATGAAAGTGGAGAAAAAGCTTGAATTGAAGGCTAACATCGGTTCAACTGATGCCAGTCTGACCGAGGATAAAATCATGGTGCGCTTGGAAGACAAAATCGTTACTGTTGATAAAACGCTGGAACACTCAAAGGAGATACCCCTGCCTGAAGTAATCAAGGATAAAATAAAGCGTTCTTCCAACTTTGATACTTATTTTGGCGGTTACGACATTTCAAGCGGTCTCAAAAGAATTGTCTATTCCGATGAAAAAGGCGTTAAATTATTCAACCTCGGGGACAGCAGCGAAAAACTTCTTGCTACCACGAAGCGTATTACCGGTAGTGAATTGATCCAAAACTCTTATCACTCTAGCCCCAGGTTCATTGATAATGGCCAAAAAGTTATAACCACTATGACAGGTTATGAGTCCGCTTTGGGGTATACCCTGGTAAACTTAAAGGAAGGTACCTCCAAGACTTATGATATCGCTTCAGAGGCGTCTTCATCCGGGTATATCCGTTACGATACGGGCCTGTTGGAATTAAAAAGTACCTATGTAAAAGAGGAACAGACAACTGAAAGACTACAATATTTTGATTTAAAGACCGGAGATATAAAGGAAATTAAACTTGGGGATATTGATGATGGCAGCTACATTAGATTTCCGGATTCCGTATATGTTGGCCTGAATTATGCAGCTTTTTTAACTCACCGATTTGACACTGGTAACGGCGATAACAACATCTCCTATCTCTATCGACTTAATCTAAAAACTTTAAATATCGAATCAAAAATAGTTTCGGTAAAAGCTGCTCAAACACATATTCTGGGGGTTTTATCAGACGGGCGCATTGTGTTTTGGTATAATCTAAATCCTAGTGAAAATGGGGTGTGTATAGCTAAAAGTTGATCCTGCCCGGGTGGACGAATAGTTCATTTCATAACTATTTATCTTTTCCGCCAGAAGACCCCTGCCTCTATGCGTAGCGTAGGCGGGGGATGAATGGCGGTGCACAAAACCCAAGTTTTGTGGTAAAATGGATACAGAACATATGATCGTTGGGGGTTATAGCCATGCTTACAATCTTCTCTAACCGGGTATACAAGTCTACCCTCTCGGTAGTAGATGTATTCGCCATCGGGCAGGAAATCCTTGACTTCAACAGCGCCAAGCACCACCTGGTCAATAAGATTACAACTCGGGAGCGAACGGGGACAGAGTTTCTGAGAGACGGTCAAAGCCTGCACATGTATACCAAGGGAACTTTCGGGTACAACGACTACTTTGCTAACTCCATCATTAACGCCGCTAATGCGGCACTTGACAGCAGGAGGGAACTTCACCAGCTAAACATCCGGTCGCTTAAGAACCAGATAACTACCAAGAAGAAAAACTCAAGAAACTCCGCCGTCACTTGGATGGTAAGCTGGCCATGCTGGCTTCCTGTATACGGATATCCAAAGCGTCCAAGCAAGCCCATCCCCGGAAGAAAGACCTTAAGCTGAAAACCTACCGTGGCTGCCAAGAAAAACAGCTTGCCTACGGGGACGCTGTCTGTTACCGAAGTTACTGCCGGATATATAATAACCATTTATCCTTGGAATGAATTCCTCTTTAGTGCTGGTTAGCGTGCGACCAAACCATGGTAAAGCAGAAAGATGTTAAGAGATGTAGTAGGAATTAAAAAATCCTTATTTTTTAATAGCAGGATTTTTTTGCTTCTTGCACTGTGTTAGAATATTTATATGCACTTCACTTGGCTTTGTCATGACTAATAATTAGACAAGTGACGGTGCATTTCCTATTGCTGGCTAAAATGTTTCTAAATTTTAAAAAACGATTAATTAGTACTAGGTAATAAAACCCCTTTTAGATATAAATGATAATATATTGAAAGGTAATTACTCAAAATTGTTGAATTAACTAGTAAGTTGGTGAAAATAATGCCAATATAAGAGACTTTATACGGATTGGACTGCCTTATGATTATTGATAAAAATATCGAAAGTTTTATAGGCTGATGGTAGTACTATGCTTTGCTTTTTTTAAATTTTGATTGTCTTAAAATATTAGAAAAAGAATGAAGGGATATGAATGTGGTGCAAAAGCTGCGGTATGGTGGTTCATGAAAATAAATGCAGTATCTGTGGAAACGAAACACAACAGGATATTCCTGCCGAGGTATATTGGTGCCCAAATTGCCAAACCCCAATTATACTAGCACTAAATGATACTAATAAAACAAAATGTCCCTTATGTCAAAGCAAAATTGCTTACTTATGTATAGATTTAAGACCAGTTTTTCCAGAAGAACGGTTGCTCTTTGAATTGTTGTCCGGCAGACCGATGGGGTTTGCCGATCAGTCCGTGTGGGCAGGTAGCAACCGATACTACTGTAACGGGAAACCGAAAGTGCTGACTCGTGTGATGAGGGACTACGCAGATGCAGCTTCTATTCGGAACGATTTGAGGAAATATGAGGATTCAATTAGTTATAAAAACTTTGATGTATATATCCAACGTTTTGTCAAGGCTAATGAAGACCGACTTAATATGCTAAAATCTGAGGCATATTCCTTTATTCGTAGGGAGAGTGAGTTCTACTCGCACGAGCTTATTGTTATCTCTTTTTCGGGAGGCAAAGATTCCACGGTGGTTGCAGATCTAGTGGTGCGAGCACTAGGGAACCCGAGTATTGTGCACATCTTTGGAGATACCACCTTAGAGTTTCCACTAACACTGGAGTATATCCAAAGATATAAGGAAGATCACCCTAAGGCGATTATCAAAAAAGCTATAAACAAGGATCAAAATTTTTATAGTGTATGTGAGGATATCGGTCCACCTAGTCGCGTTATGCGTTGGTGTTGCACTATGTTCAAAACAGGCCCTATTGGTCGTACTCTAAATGCGTTATTTAGGAATAGAAGCATTTTGACTTTTTACGGTATACGTAAATACGAATCAGTTAGTCGCAGTAAATATAAACGTATGGAGCAGGATTTAGAACATATTAAGATTCAAAAACAAGCGGTTGCCTCTCCCATCTTTTACTGGAAAGACATTGATATCTGGCTCTACATTTTAAGCGAACAAATCGATTTCAACGATGCATATAGATTGGGATACGACCGCGTAGGCTGTTGGTGCTGTCCCAATAATAGTGACCGTTCCCAGTTTTTATCTCGCATCTACATGCCACAACAGACTGAGAAATGGCGCAACTTCCTCATCCGATTTGCTCGGCAAATAGGCAAGCCCGACGCAGAGGTGTATGTGGATAGCGGTAATTGGAGGGCGCGTCAAGGCGGATACGGTGTTCCTGCGGCTAAAGATGTTAAGGTTATTCATAGTAATTGTACAAATGAAGAAAACGCTAAAACATATAGGTTGACCCGTCCTGTGGACGACGGTTTTTACAACCTGTTCCTTCCCTTCGGTATAGTGTCAAAAGAGTTAGGACGCAAACTACTCCACGAAGTTCTTGTTCTGGACATGAAGACAAATACTCCAATCCTTTCTATTCAGCATGCGCCTTCGGATGCTGGTTACGATTATGCTGTCAAGATTAAGACACTTAATGTAAAACACCATGATGACCTTCATCGAATGGTATCGTATCAAATTAAAAAATTTAATGCATGTCGTGGTTGCCTTAAATGTGAATCGATATGTAAGTATGGCGCAATCACCATTGGCAAAGATGGCTATCGTATTAGCGAAGAAAAGTGTAAACGGTGTAAGATGTGTATAACAAATAAGTATCTTGAATATGGTTGCTTGATGGGTAAATATCTGTTCGAGGCTGAATCCTCAGTGAAAGAAGGTGTTGCAGGCGAATGAGATTCAGAGCACACGAAAGTTTTTTCATCCGTAAAGGCTGGCTGTATAAAGGATTGAAAAATATTGAAAGAACGCCTCGAATTTTTAGTGATAAAAACATTAATGCATCAGACGTATTTGGGATTGGCACAAACATGGTGCGATCATTACGTTATTGGTTACAAGCTACAGGTTTAACTCGTGAAGTAAATGGTGGTAATTACCGTATGCAGGTCATAACAGAATTTGGTAATACAATAATGATGCATGACCGTTATATGGAAGAAGAAGGTACCCTGTGGCTCATACATTATAAACTTGCTTGCAACCAGGACATGGCGACATCATGGTACTGGTTTTTCAATGAATTTTACTACAGTGAGTTTTCCAAAGAGGATTTCGTCCATGCCCTTGATAGTTATATCCGTTTCAATCAAAAGGAAGGGGACGGGATTGCATTAAGTTCGATAGAGGATGATTTTGCTTGTATTTTAAACACCTACATTCCACGGATAAAAATGCATCCAGAAAAGGTGTCACCCGAAAATAATATTGATTGCCCATTAGGGCAACTAGGTTTAGTTGATTTTGTTGAAAAAAAGAAACGTATATTTCGAAAAAATTCGCCACGTAAGGATGATATTCATCCTTTGGTAGTTCTGGCAGTGATTATAGAACAAAACGATGGACAAACGGAAATTAAAATCTCACGCTTGCTTCAGGATCCATGCAACATTGGTAAAATATTCAATCTTGACATTGTTGTTTTAAACCAATATCTTGATAAGCTTGCGCGTTTAGGACTGATAACTGTCGTTCGCACAGGTGGCTTAGATGTTATACGATTGCAAAGACATTTAACTTTTAAACAATGTCTTGAAAAATATTTCGAAGAGTTAAATGGGGATGGCGAATCATGAGTGAGGCAAACAACACCATTAATAAATTCGTTAGTGTTATAGAAGGATTTCAGTATTCGGTAAATGTTGAATACGATCTTACCAGCGACGAAAAAATTCGTAATTTTCATCCAACAAACCGAGCCATTGAACTAATTGAAGATTTTATGCTAAGTGCTGCTCCTTCGTCAACTGATCGTGCTCGCTTAATGGTGGGCGCATACGGAAAGGGCAAGTCACACTTAATGTTAGTACTTCTGTCGTTGTTGTATCGGAAAGAGGAAAGCCTTTTTACCTCTTTATTAAATAAAATTAAGAACACGAACAAGGCCTTGTATGATTATGTGCGGGACTATCTACATTGTGACAAAAAATTGTTACCTGTAATTATCCAAGGGAATAGCATGAATCTTAACCAGGCGTTTTTAGGGGCCATACGAAAAGCACTAGAGGTCCATGAATTGGCATCGATTATGCCGGATACTTATTTTAAAGCGGCTATCGACATGATCAACACTTGGAAGAAAGATTACCCTCAAACATATATTAAATTTTCTAAGAGCATTCACGAACCCGCAGCTAGTTTCGTTAATCAGTTAGAAGAATATAACCACGATTATTTTGAGCGTTTTATAGATTTGTATCCGGCGCTTACATCAGGTAGCGAGTTCAACCCTGTTAACGGGATGGATGTATTGGAACTTTATGAGAATGTGATTCACAAAATTAAGTCCCAAGGCTATACAGGCATATTTGTGGTCTACGATGAGTTTAGCAAGTTCCTTGAAGGTAGCATCGGAAAGACGTCTGCAATGGATATTAAATTATTGCAGGACTTTGCTGAAAAGTGCAACCGTAGCCGCGATAACCAACTTCATATCCTGTTGATTTCCCACAAGCACATTAGTAATTATATCGATTTACTTCCCAAGCAAAAGATTGATGCTTGGCGTGCAGTTTCGGAGCGGTTCAAGACGGTGGAGATGCATAATCAGTCCTCCCAGGTTTATGAGGTTATATCTCGTGCAATTAAACATGACAGAAAGGGATTTAACGAATTCACACAAGTACATTCGGTAAGGTTTGACGCCATGTATTCATGGGCCAAAAGTACCCCAACATTTGCAGAGTTGACTGATGAGGAGCTTCGTGATGTTGTGCGGGATTGCTACCCCTTACACCCTATAACAACATTTTTGTTGCCTAGAATTTCAGAAAAAGTAGCACAAAATGAGCGTACAATTTTCACCTTCTTATCAGCCAGCCAGCATAACACTTTGTGGGCGTTTTTAAAAAGCGCTCAGGATGAGTTCCCGTTATTAACCCCGGACTATGTTTTCGACTACTTTGAACCCCTGTTTAAACAAGAGAGCTATCAGACGGAAGTATACCAGATTTGGCGCATATCGGCTGCTACTCTCAAAAAAATTTCTGATGATAATATTCTTGAGAAACAAATCGTAAAAACCATTGCTCTTATTTATATACTTGGATTATTCGAAAAGCTACCACCTACACCGGAGATTCTTATCAATATTTACAAAGATACTGTGCCGGAGATGAATATGGTGGTTGCTGCTCTTAACAACTTGCAGGACAAGCGGTACCTGTATCTAATGAAAAGTAAATATTATCTACGGCTGATGGTAAGTACGGATGTTGATATTGGCAGTTTAATTTCCGATACAGTCGTTAAACGCAGCACCGTATTTGATATCCTTTCGGTACTTAACTATTACATACGAGACAGATGGCTATACCCTACCGGTTATAATGATGATCACGAGATTACGCGGTATTTTGATTTTGAATTTACTACATTACGAACTTTGCAATCTGTCAAAAATTGGGATAAGAAACTCTCCGATAGGATATCAACCGGAGCTGTTTTTGCTTTGCTACTGGATAAGTCTGAAGATGTGGAAACGGCCATTGCTACTGTGCAGGCTATAGAGCATGAGCGGGTAGTATTAGTTGTTCCCCGTCGGTTATATGATATTGAGGAAACTCTACGTAAATTTGATGCGGTCGACTCCATTCTGTCACAGCAAGCAGATGATACGTTGCTTTGCGAGGAATTGACGGTTTATTTTAATGATTTGGCGGAAGTAATTCGCTCATATATAGATATCTACTCACGGCCCGAATTGCGAATGAGTTCCTATTACCACAAAGGACAGGAGAAGCTCATCTACCGCAAATCGCAGATTTCGCAATTGCTTTCTAATATCTGTAAAAATGTCTATTCACTTGCGCCGATAATCAACAATGAGGTTATCAATAAAGACGTGCCTACAAATGTGGTTATCAACAGCCGCCGGAAGGTATTGGCTGGTTTGTTAATGAAAGAACTAAAGCCGAAATTAGGGCTGGAAGGTCATGGGCAAGATGTCAGTATTATGCGTAGCACCTTGAAAAACACTGATATCATTGTGATTAATGAAGATGAGGATCGTCCTTCCCTTCGCTTGGACGGTTTGGAGACAAAAATACAATATACCATAGATATCATTAAATCTTTTTTCATCGAGTCTTCAAAAGTAGGAAAAAGAAACTTTCAAGAATTATACGATGTATTGACTCGTCCAGAACACCATATTGGGCTTAAAAAAGGTATCATTCCCATCTTTATTGCTGCTGTTTTACACATAATAAAAAAACATGTAGTAATTGTACGAGGCGGAAGAGAGATGGAGATAAATGCTAGACTTCTCGATAGCATTAACGACAACCCTAAAGAATATGAAGCTTATCTGGAAGATTGGAACGAGCAAAAAGAATCTTACATCAAAGGATTAGAGCAGATATTTGCCGATAATATGCGTGAAAGTGAAAAGAATTATAATTCATTTGATTATATTGTTAAAGCTATGCAACGTTGGTTTCTTCAATTGCCTAAGTATGCTAAGGAAACTAATCGAATTTATCAGTCAGATGGTAGGTATATTACCATTAGCAATAGTGAAAAGCAATTTAGGAATAGTCTGAAGTTATCAGAGATAAACGCCCATGAATTTTTATTTAATAAACTCCCAAAAACGTTTGGCCGTATTGAAATAGATGAGGAGTTACTTGGTAAAATCGAAGACTCAAAAAATACTTTAAGTCGTGCAAAGAGATGCTTGGTAGACATGGTAACCCAAGAGGTCATCCATTTATTTAGCAAGCATCAATCCCCAAAAGCGACTTTCCGATCAGTTATGTTGGATTGGTATGACGGACTATCTGGCCAGATTAAAAATCACATTTTTGCATCGGGAGAAGAGCGAATTCTTACCCTCATCCGGGACATGACTAATGACCATTCTCGGTTTATTGAATCGCTAGCTCGTAATCTAACCGGGCTTCGTATTGATGACTGGGAGGATGATACTATAGATTCCTTCTCTGTATCACTCAAGCAATTCAAAGATAGCGTGGAGCAACAGAATAAAGCTAAGGAATTAACCGAAAGTGGATTAAGTAAAGGTATTTATAGCCTTTCTTTAGTTAATGACAAAGGCAACGAAGTAATCAGAACTTTCGATAAGACTTCATATAGTGAAAGGGCTAAACTATTCTACAACGAGGTAACCAATAACATTGACGAGTACGGTGAAGCAGTTTCTAAACAGGAACTAAGGCAAGTTTTGCTTGATATTATTGAGATGCTATGTGAGTAATGTATATTTTACCAGAAGAGAGGCGAAAACATGAGTAGGATGGTTTATTTTGATAATGCTGCCACCACCATGCCTAAGCCGGAAGAAGTCTATGTCATGATGGATACTTTTTATCGAGAAAAAGGTGTGAGTTTAGGTCGTGGCCAATACAAAAGGGCGGCAGAAGTTGCAGCTCTTGTGGACGACACACGTAATAGGATGCTAAAGCTCATGTGTTGTCCTACGCAAAAACGCGTTGTTTTTACGGCTTCTGCTACTGAAGCCCTAAATATTGTGATACGGGGTCTGGATTGGCAGGACGGGCAAACAATATATATAACTCCCTTTGAACATAATGCTGTGCTTCGTGTACTCCACTATTTACGTTCTATTTATAATCTTAGAATTATCCAATTAAATGTGGATCGCAATAATTTATGCTATGACCTAGAGGCCATTGAATATCAATTTCAAGATGCGCGCCCGGACGTATTAATTATGAACCACGCTAGCAATGTGTGCGGCTTGGTTACACCCATTAAAGAAATTATTAGTTTGGCTAAACAATACAAAACCACAATCATAGTGGATATGGCACAAACCGCGGGGTTGATAGATACGGATCTTGGTGGTATTTCGGTGGATTATGCCGTGTTTGCTGGGCACAAAACGTTATATGGTCCTTTTGGTGTTGCCGGATTTATCACTGATAGTAACTCACCTCTACGTCCTTTGCTTTTGGGGGGCACCGGTATAGATTCTTCCAACCCTAACGTACCTAGCACTGTCCCGGAGCGGTTTGAGGTAGGTAGTCTGAATGTGCAGTCTATTGCAGGATTAAACGCAGCCTTGCAATGGATCGAAAAAACTAGCATACAGGCTATATACGAAAAGGAACAAGCAATATATAAGCAGGTTATTAAGTGCTTACAGGAGTTTGACATTGTTGATTTAATTCTCCCGCGGGCTGATTGTATCGGGGTGATATCTTGTGTATTTAAAGGATATAGTAGCAACAACATAGGTCAAATTCTTAGTGATATTGACATTGCTGTGAGAACCGGGCTACATTGCGCGCCGGATGCGCACCGCTTTATTAGAACTTTTCCTGGCGGCACGGTTCGGCTGAGCGTGAGTTACTTCAATACGGAAGCAGATGTAGACGCTTTACGGGAAGCACTAGAATACATCCGCATTAACAGTTAGGGGGGATTGAAGATGGGATTTCGGGGGTTAAGCATCAAGTCCGAATACCGTTCGCTATGTGATAATGTTGTTACGGATTTTTATATTCCAACTCTCCGAAATGCAGTGTTATATAAACGTGCTGTGGGTTTCTTCTCATCATCAGCCCTAATTGAAATTTCCCGCGGTATAACTGGCCTTATTAAAAATGACGGTCGCATAATGTTGATAGCATCCCCAAATTTACAGGATGGGGATGTAAAGGCAATTACCATAGGTTACGAAGAACGAGTTCATGTGATTGAACGTGCCGTACTCAATTCCATAACAGAACCACGCGACCTCTTTGAAGAGAAACGGCTAAACATGCTAGCCAATTTGATCGCCGAGGGACGTTTAGACATTAAGATCGCCTTTACTGAGGCAGTTGACGGTGTTGGTATTTACCATGAGAAGATGGGGCTTCTTTACGACGAGAAAGACAATATTGTTGCTTTTACCGGCTCCATGAATGAAACTTCTACTGCTTTTATGCACAACTACGAAACTATTGATGTGTTTTGTTCCTGGACCGAAGACAATGCTCGCGTCAGGGCAAAGGATATAGCTTTTAACACGCTTTGGAATGACCATGAACCTAATGTTAGTATCGTGGAATTTCCTAAGGTAGCCAGTGAAAAACTCCAAACATACAAACAAGGGCCGATAGATATGCAAATAGACGAAACTGAGTATTTTTACGTCAACCATAATTTGGTCCCTAAGGGACCATGCGTTCCTAAAGGGATACGTCTTCACGATTACCAGCTAGGAGCAATCGATGAGTGGGTTAAATATGATTTCCGAGGAATTTTTGATATGGCTACAGGTACTGGTAAGACTTATACTGGTTTGGGAGCTATAGTAGAGTTGTATAGCCATTGTGAGTACCAACTTGCAGTTATAATTGTTTGTCCATTTCAGCATTTAGTTGAACAATGGGTTGAAGATATTGTGAAGTTTAATATTAACCCTATTATTGGTTATAGTAGTTCCCCGCAGCGTGACTGGAAGCGTAAGCTGGAAAACGCAATTCGTGACCAAAAATTAAACGTTAAGAATAGAGAGTTCTACTGCTTTGTATGTACTAATGCTACTTTCGCATCGGAATTTGTTCAAAAACAACTTTCAAAAATAAAAGGCAATGCGCTGCTTGTTGTAGATGAAGCACATAATTTTGGTTCAGAAAGATTAAGCTCAATGCTTACCGAAACTTTTAATTTTAGATTGGCATTATCAGCAACATTGGAACGTCATAACGATGAGGAAGGCACAAAGAAGCTTAAAAGTTACTTTGGAAAGAAATGTATCGAATACCCTTTGGAAAGAGCTATTGAAGAATACAAGCTTACGCCTTACAAGTACTATCCTGTGCTTGTCAACCTTTCAGAAAAGGAGTTGCAGGAATATTCTTTCTTATCACAAGAAATGGGTAAGTGCTTGATTAAAGGTAAAAACGGTAAGTTGAGACTTTCTAAAAAAGGCGAGAGAATTGCACTTAAGAGGGCAAGGCTCGTAGCAGCAGCAGATGCAAAGATTGATAAGCTCCGCGAGCTTATCAATCCTTATTTAAACCAGAGTTATATATTGGTATATTGTGGCGCTGCGTCCTTGCTCGGTGACAATGATGACTATACACCAGTTGAAGACGATGATATCCGCCAAATCGATGCAGTCACATTATTACTAGGTAAAGAACTTAATATGAAGGTATCACAATTTACATCAAAAGAAGATGTTGAGGAAAGAGAAATCCTCAAGCGAGAATTTGAAGAAGGAGATAACCTTCAAGCTTTGATTGCTATCAAATGCTTGGACGAAGGTGTTAATATTCCCAAAATCAAAGTGGCATTCATTTTGGCTAGTACGACAAACCCCAAAGAGTATATCCAGAGACGTGGGCGTGTCTTACGATTAGCCAAGGGGAAAGACTTTGCTGAGATTTATGATTTTATTACTACTCCAAGGCCACTAGATGAGGTATCATCGCTTACCCTTGATGAAATGAAAAAAGACTTATCGCTAATAAGAAATGAGTTAAACCGAGCGGAGGAATTTTCACGAATAGCAATGAATGAAATGGAGGCCGATGTGGTCATTCAGCAGATTAAGGATGCTTATAACCTGTACGAAAAGTAATTTTTATTAATAATTAATTAAATAGTAACAGAAGAGGGGGGTGAACAATGGCAGAGGTTAATGGTATTGAGATTGATGAGAAGAAAGCCAAACGGTTGCTCAAAAAGCTTATTATTATGGAGAAAGTTAACAAGAGGACTAAGCAAAACAATGATGCGGAAATGGTTAAAAAGATAAAGAAGGCTATAGAGGAGGAAGTAGAATGCTACTAAAATCCTTAAAACTATTGAATTTTCGGCAGTTTAAAGGTGAACAAGAGATTTTATTTGCCACTGATGATGATAAGAATGTAACGGTCATCATGGGTGAAAATGGATCCGGCAAGACAACGCTTGCTCAGGCCTTTTCCTGGTGCCTCTATGGGGACACAGACTTTGATGATAAATTAATGCTAAACAAGATTGTCGAAGGTCAAATGTTACCCGATAACGAGAGTCGGGTACGGGTTGATTTAGATCTAACCCACAGCGGAACAGACTATACTATCATCCGGGAACAGGTATATAAGAAAGATTTAACCGGCAAAATCAAGGCATCAAATACCTCCTTCAATATCTCATATAAAAAGGATGGACAGAAGGAATTTCTTAAACCCCTCGAAGCAGAAGTTAGAATGAAGCAAATTTTACCGAAAGAGCTTTCAAGGTATTTCTTCTTTGATGGTGAGCGTATTGGGAATATGAGCAAGGATGTTAAAAAAGGAAGAAGCCAAGAGTTTGCCCAAGCAGTGCGGGGGTTGCTAGGCTTAAATGCTTTTATTTCCGCACTAGAACATTTAAAACCCACTTCAAAGTATGGTGTTATCGGAAGCTATAATGAAAGCTACGATTCTTCCAGTAATGAACGGATAGCCCTGTATACTAGAGATATAGAAGAAAAGCAGGATAACATTAGAAATATAGATTCACGACTTGATGAGATAGAAACCGAAGTACAACTGGCAAGGGATAAATGTGAAGAGCTCTCATTAAAGCTAACCATGAACGCGGAAAGCGAAAAGTTACAGAAGGAAAAAGAAAAGCTCAAAAATACTGTTGACCAAACGAAGCAGGCAAAATCCTCGGCTATAGCTACTTTGCTTAAGCATTTCAACACAAATGCTTCCTCGTATTTTGCTAAGTCGATGATTAAAGATGCTTTGGAGAGCTTGTCAAAGGCAGATAAGCTGGACAAGGGAATTCCGGACATGCACGCTCGTACCATCGAGTTTTTAATTAAGCGTGGTGAGTGTGTCTGTGGAACAAAAATAGAATTTGGCAACGACGCATATAAAGAATTAAATAATGCATTAGCGTTTATACCTCCTCAATCTATAGGAGTTTCTATCGGACATTTCATCAAAGAATCAGAGTTGAGGACAAAATCTTCTACTAGTTTATTTGATGACATATCTGGGCAGTATGCTTTGGTTAGAGATTATGAAAATAGAATTGATGAGCAGAAAAACCAAATCCAATTAATTGAAAAGAAATTAATTGGAAAGGAAGAATTTGCTACTGTTCAACGAGATTTAATGAAGTATGAAAAAATAATCAGGAATCGTCAAACTGAAAGAGACGAGCTTAACCGTAAAAAAGGTGCATTGGAAACTTCCCGGGACCGTTTAATCACGGAAAGGGCTGAATTAACGCTTCGCGATGAGAATAATAGAAAGATTGAAATCTATAAGGCATATGCACAGTATATGTATAACGAAATCGATAAGGCGTATAAACATAACGAAAATCTGACCAGGGAGAAGTTGGAAAAAAGCATCAACAAAATCTTCAAGGGTATTTATAAAGGTGGATTGTCAGTTACTATTGATGAAAAGTACAATATTCAAGCGTTTGTAGAGGAGTTTGATGGTTATAATACCGATGTAGAGACTTCAACGGCTCAGAGCATCTCCGTTATCTTTGCTTTCATTTCAGGTATAATCAAGATGGCGAGAGAGAACAGTAGCGCAACAGATGCTGAAACGAAAATGTTGGATTCAGAACCATATCCTCTTGTTATGGATGCTCCATTATCTGCTTTTGATAAGCGCAGAATTAAAACTGTCTGTGATGCGCTGCCTAAGATTGCAGAACAGGTTATTATCTTTATTAAAGATACCGATGGCGAACTGGCAGAAGATAATATGGGTGCGAAAGTTGGTAGGCGATACTTGTTTGACAAAAAAAATGAATTTGAGACCTATCTTATGACGAGGTGATTATTATGTTTGATAAAGAGTATTCTTTTAGAGGTTCTCATGCGGAAAAAGTTGTCAAACTTACAGCTCAATTTGATAGTAATAGTAAAGCAAGGCTTTTTGCCCGCAACATTGATGTTTACATAATAGCACCGCTGATAGGTTTTTTATATGGGTGCAAAGCCGATGTTAATAAGACTAACAGTGAGACTACTAAAATTTTCCCACAGCAACTTTCTAATGAACTGACTAACCTAAAATATAACTATCAATTAATTATGCTACTTGATAAGAAGAATGAGGCATCATTCGATGAGCGTCTTAACAAGGCTTTTCGATATTACGGTAGTGATCAAACAAAGGACGACGAAATAATTTTTGATCAGTATGTGCTCGGTGGGGTTGATGTTTTATATGAAAAGCTTATAGAAAACGCTACTGTGAGTGAAGATTACGTCAAGAATTTATATGATTTTATGGATGAGTTCAATGAGCGCTATAATGAAGCTGTCTCAAGCGACAGTATAGTTGAACTGTGTAAACTTGCTAGAACTTAAAATGGTAGTGGTGAATATGACAAGTATGGAGCAAGGAAAACAGCTGATAATTAAAGAACTTACAGCGCTTTCAATGATTAAAGGATATATCTTAATCGATGATGTCCTTAAGTCTATTGATGATGTTGATTTTCCCATAGATGAGATCGATAGGTTCTGTGAAATTTTGACTAGCAGAGGGATAATTATCCGAGATGGGGAAGAAGATTATCAGTTTCAAGATGACGAGTTTGAAGAATATTCTTATGACAGAAGTAAACTTGATTACAATGCAATATTTAATAAAGTCATTAGCCTCGACCCGTCCTTAACAAATTATATCGATGAGGTTAAGGTCCTTCCCCCTCCCCGGCGGAAGGAGGAAGCTACACTAATTTATCACGCAAAAGATAATAATGCTTACGCCAAAGAGCGTATAATAACCATGTATTTGAAAGTAGCATTGAGGATAGCCCTATGGTACTTTGAAAAATATTCATTGCCTTTAGATGAAACCATACAGGATGCTAATACTGGGTTAGTGATTGCGCTTGAAAAAATCCCTCAAGAAATTAAGTTTTCTACTTATGCACCTTGGTGGATTAGACAAAATATAGATCGTTCAACGCAAGGGATAAGCAATAAGTATTATTTGCCAGCACATATAAAAAATAAAATGTATGAAGTTATTGACTTAAAAAATCAACATAGTTGTGAAGAGTGTTATCGCATAAGATTTTGTCCGCTGCTAATTAATGATATATGCCAGCAGTTTTGTGTTGGGGAAGATACTGCAGAAAAGTATCTAGATATTTTGGAAGAACCATTGAGTATTGAGGAAATCTTAGATAATGAACTAGATAGCTTTGTTTTTAGCGATAATGGTGAGTTGATGGACATGCTTGTTGGTGAGGAAAAGCGAAGAAATTTAAAACAAAATATTGAAACAGTTCTCGCTACCTTAACTGATAGGGAATGCGAGGTTGTTAAGTGGAGATATGGTTTGATGGAGGATGGAAAATTTAGAACCTTAGGAGAAGTTGGTCAAATCTTTAATCTAACGCGAGAAAGGATTAGACAGATAGAAGCAAGAGTTTTTAGGAAACTCAGGCATCCATCCAGGGCAAGAATATTAAAATTAGATTATTAAATTCTATTTACTGGATGGACCATGCTTAGAGTATAATGCAAATCTTCTAGAAAAAACAATAGCATATCGCCATATCGGACAGCAGGAGTTATTTGAGTATCTTATAATTAAAATTAACCAGGATGAGCGTGGGTTTTTGTTCACGGGTTTCCACTTTAGATTTGGCAATAAGGAGCTGATCATTTATGCAAAACGTGAAGGACAAGACCATCAAGAAACTGGCACAGGGGGTTATGCCGGTATTCAACTTTTTAATGGGCGGAAACACTGGTCTTAGTTTTAAAGGAACAATTCACTTTTATAAAGAAGAAAAGGAGTTGAAACTTCCAGCAAGATTTTCTTGCAACTGGGCTTCAATGAACTTCACTTGAGAGGGGTGGTATCCCTGAACCGAATCCACGGAGGCATGTTTGGCTTGGCAGTAGGCGATGCATTAGGATCCACTGTAGAGTATCTTTCTAAAGAAGAAATAAAAAGAAGACATGGCCAATTAAGGGACATCGTTGGCGGTGGCTGGTTAGGGCTAAAACCTGGTGAATGGACAGACGATAGCGCAATGACTATTGCCGTTGCGAAAGGGATACTTGCCAACCCCCATGATCCTGTAAGGCGTATTGGCGAAAATTTTATTGAGTTTGCCAAGATTGACCATCCAGCCATGGGCCTTTTTACTAGGCTTGCTATAAGAAAGTATAATAAACTAAAGAACTGGCAAAAGGCCGCTGAGGAAATACATAAAGAAGAGGGTCTTACAGCTGGCAACGGAGCATTAATGAGAACTCTGCCTGTTGCATTTATGTACAAAGATCCTGCTGATATTTATATGATGAGTATGATGATTGCGCGCATGACACACTGGGACCCGGAAGCTGGCTTAACTTGTTGTTTATATAGCCTTTTAGCTCGGGAGTTTATTTCCGGCACTACTAATAAGGTAGTAGCGTGGGAAAAGACAAAAGATACATTTCTGGAAGTAGTACCGGCTAAGTTTTCTAATGTTGCCGAAAAGCTGGTTCTTGATAAGCTTTTTGATATCGAAAAACGGCAATACGATGATCTGGACCCCAGTGGTGTGACTGTCAAGTAACTTTGAACAAATTTTAGCAAATAAGATTTAACACCTAGTTATTACCAAAAATGGTTTCCCTGTGCTTCATCCTGTGGCTGTCACCAGCAAGGTTTATTACCTCGCTTCTGTGAATAAGCCTATCTAATATAGCAGTAGCTATCGCCTTGTCGCCTATTAATTCACTCCAATCCTCTGGGCCTTTGTTAGAAGTTATTATCACTGAGGACTGGCCATAAAGCTTGTTAATTAGCTGGAAGAATAGATTACCCTCATGACGATCCATGGCTAAAAACATTAAATCGTCAATAATGACTAGGTCTGAGGCAATAATACGCTTCAGTTTTGTTTTAGAGCCACGCGTGATTTCCTGGGTTTTAAGAACCTGTACTAGCTCATCCATGGTTATAAAACTAACTTTATAGCCACTGTACACCGCCTCAAACCCAAGGCCAATAGAAATCATGGTTTTACCAACACCTGGTGGACCCAGCAGTATCAAATTATACGCCTGTTCCAGCCATTGTAGCTCTTTAAGCTGTTTGAGCTGTTTTTTGCTCAAAGATTCTTGTTCATTTACATTAAACTCTTCAAGCGTCTTGTGTTCCGGAAAGGCAGCCTGTTTAAGCCGCCTTCCCATAGACTTTTCATCCCGCATCTTTACCTCATGCTTGATTAATTTGCATAAAAACTCCTGATAGGTAAACCCTTTCTTTTCAGCTTCCATCAGCAGGGTATCAAGAATACCGGCAGCCTCTGAAATTCGCAGTGTCTTCATGTACTGTTTTAATTCATTATTTAGTTGTTGCATGGCATCTCTCCGCTCGCTATTTGTTGATAAACCTTAACATCCCTAGTTTGGGGCTTGATTTTTAGGTTAAGAACATCTTTTTCATCCAGCATCTTAATATCTGACTCTTGTTCTCCTGCGGCTGCTATCTGTATTACACTTATGTCTTGAGCCACAAAGTACGTTAAAGCATCTGTAAAATCAGTTGCACTGTAAAGTTTGTATTTCCGGCAATAATTCAAGGCTATGGCAATAGTTTTGTTATTTACATCCTTTACTTCACTGCTGATTAATTGCAGCTGGTCCCTTATATACCGGGGTTTAAGCTCGTATATCCTTTCTAAGAAGTCCCTGGCCTCTTTTGTGTTACCCAAGAGCTCTGCCACCGTTTTAATGTACTCAGGGATACCTTTCGACCGGTCACGGCCGTGATTATTATTCTTAATAAGCTTCCCCTTTGCGTGACAGAGATGGTGGCGGGTAATTTCCAAGTCAGTTTCTATGTCACCGATAACCAGCATGTCTTTATCTTCAACATAAACCTTTACGTACTTTTCCGTGCCGTCATATGTGCCAAGGGGAACGCTATAACGGTTTCCTTTAAATGATATAGTGTTGTCTTTCCTTACCAACCTTGATATACTACCGTTAGCTAATTTGATAGATATTGTGGTTGGTACCGGTCTTAAGTGTTTTTTCTCTTCTAAAAACACTTCGGCCGGTATTTTCTTTGTAATGTTGTGCATTTTGCCGTTTCCCGTGCGCTTCAGCCAATCCAGGACTTGTTCGTTAAGCTTGTCCAGATTGTAATAGATACGGTGTTTAGCAAAGTTTTTCTTAACAAAACCAACTACATTTTCGATGCGGCCTTTACTTTCCGGATCACTTTTCCTGCACATGTGGATCTTAAAATCCCTTTGCTGCCGATAGGCTGCGAATTCGTAGGTGTATATTAAGTCGCCATGGTTTTCACTTACCAGTACAACATGATCCTGGTCGTACACAAATTCCACCGGCATTTTCGTAGTACCGTAAACAATTTTCATGTGTTCTTATTAAATCTGCCGTAGTAAATGGCCGGTCTAGCCACTCTACGTACTTTTGCCGGGAGTTTGAGAGCACGAAAGCAATAAACCACAGTTTGTGTAATGTTCCTTCAGGATCTTTGAGTTTCTTTTCACCAAAATCTATTTGTACCTGGTAACCCATAGGCGGGTCAGGAATAGCTTCATATTGTCTTTTATACACAGTTTTCGGTATGGCATACTCCTTTCTCAATTGGTTAACTAAATTCCCAACGGTTCTTTCACACATGTTAATTTTAGGGTGTTCGTCTCGCAGCCAGTCATAAACCTGGGCTATGGATAGATCAGGATATTCTTTTAGCCAGCCCAGTATTTCACCTTCATATTCATCAAGCTTCTTCTTTCTTGTTTCCCTCCTCTCCAGGTATTGATGATATTCTTCCGGCATCATGTTGATGTATTTGTAAACAGTATTTCTGGAAACTCCAACATGCCTTGCAATCTGAGACACTTTAAGATTAAGTCTCTTTAATTCATGGATTCTGGAGTACATTTGCCACCTTTCTTCTCGTTTCATATGCCGCTCCCTATATGATTGATTTTTTTCCAGCTCAATCATATAGGAATTGGTGCTTTGTGGTAAATAGTGTTGATTCTTATTTGCCTAAAGTTGTTAAGTTTATTTTACCGGTTACAAGTGGTTATACCGTCGATTCTTTGGCCTGTGTTCTGTCCTGCTTTTTTAAAGGGACTTCTTTTGAAGAGGCCGTGGTAAGTGCCGTTAACCTGGGTGGTGATGCTGATACCATTGGAGCACTCACTGGTGGTCTTTCTGGGGTTTACTGGGGCTTCGAGGCTATACCGAATAGGTGGTTAGCGGAGTTTATTGTTGAGCAGATAAATCGATTGGACAGTGTTGCGAGTGGGTTCAAAAGAGTTGTTTTAATTTAGGATACCGGGGAGCGCGAGGGGATTGTAAAGGCACCCGGCTTTACTGTGGAGAGGGGATAGACATGAGACATTCAGCAAAATTAATATTTATTTTTATGGCGGCATTAAGTATTGCAGTGTTAGTTACAGGGTGCTCTAGTTCGTCAGACAATCAAATAACATCTGAAAACCAAAACCCTGTTGCCGAGAGTCAGAACTATCCCTCCGGGGAGCAGAAACCTGCTTCGGGAGAAACTGATGAAGCTCTTATAGTTCACTTTATAGATGTGGGCCAGGCGGATTCAATCCTGGCTCAACTGCCGGATGGGCAAAATATATTAATCGACGCCGGTAACAATACCGATGCAGACCTTGTAGTAAACTATCTTCAACAGCAGGGAGTTAATCAACTGGACTATGTTATTGGAACCCATCCCCATGAAGACCACATAGGCGGACTCGATGTAGTAATAGAAACTTTTGATACCGGCAAGATATACCTGCCCAGGGTGTCCCACAACACCAAAACTTACGAAGACCTGCTTCTGGCAATTAAAAATAAGGACCTAAAAGTTACTGAGGCTAAAACAGGTATTAAACTAGACACTGTTTCCGGTGTTGATGCAGTTTTCCTTGCTCCCGGCAAATCCAGTTACGATGGTCTTAACAACTATAGTGCAGTACTAAAACTTACCTATGGCAGCACCAGCTTTTTGTTTACAGGTGACGCCGAGGCTGAATCGGAAGAAGAAATGCTGTTGTCCTCCGGGCAAAACCCGAAGGCAGATGTACTAAAAGTGGCACACCACGGCAGTTCACAGCTCCACCACAACAGCATTTTTAAATGCTGTATCCCCTGAATACGGAATTATTTCTGCTGGTAAAGACAATGACTATGGTCACCCGCATGGCGAAACCCTGGCCAAGCTTGCTTCAGCAGGAGTTCAAGTTTTTACCACTTACCAGCAGGGGACTATCGTGGCCACCAGTGATGGTAAGAATATAATATTTAATGAAGAACCGGTGCAAGAGCATAGCCCGGATACTTCGACTGCCGATGCAAAAGCGCCAGCCAATGTTTCCATATCCAGCAGCGTGGAGATAATAGGTATAGACCTGAGAAGCGAGATAGTTACTATAAATAATACCGGCAGCGAGCCGGTAGACCTTTCCGGATGGGAGCTAGTCAGCCAGAAAGGTGACCAAGCATTTAATTTCCCTGCAGGGACAGTAATAACTCCTGGGGAGACCTTGAAAGTAAAGAGTGGACCCGATGCGCAGGCCGGCACCAATTCCCTGGTATGGACAAATAAAAATATTTGGAACAACCAGGGTGACCCGGGTGCACTCTATGATCTAAATGGAAATACTATTTCCGAATTTCCGAGGTGATAAAATGCTTGTGATTGACCGTTTTGAAGGGGAATGGGCTGTGGTAGAATACAATAGATCAACCTTGAACCTCCCCTGACTAAAGTCAGAGGATTCCGAGTATTAATTCCCGAAACTTCGTGCCTGCCTTGGGTAAGCGGGTGAAGAAGCCTGTAGGCCATAAGCCCTGCTGCTAGCCATCCGTAGTTTTACCAAGTGCAAACACCAGCGGGTTCGTGCCTAATCCACAATACTGCCGAAGCTAACAGTTTATTGTATGCGTTATCGAAAGTGCGTTGCTGTGAGATTAGTGCATAGTATAGGCAATATGGACGCCCCTAAGTCGCCTTGAGAGGACTTCCGGTTTTACGGCATGAAATAAGGTTTAGCCTGTTAAGAACAGTGCCTTAACCTAAATTTTAACCCAATACCCAAGGTGCCGATAAAATCAGCGTTAATATCATGGGTATTACAGTTAGTGCACCAGGCTAAGTCATTACCTGCCTCACATCTGTTGCCCGGGTTATAACGCTCAATTGTTAACATCCCGCAGTAGGGGCATCTTTTGGACGTGTTCTTCGGGTTAACCCGGCTGGTGATGATACCCTGGTGCAGTGCCTTGTATTGGCTGTAGCGGAAGATACGACCCTTTACCCAGTAACCAAGCTTTTGGTTTAACCGGCGGGATTTAGTGCCTTTCTCCGGCTTTAAGTTACCAAGGTGCTCAAATACGATTATTCCAGCACCGTGATGACTGGCAAACTCAACTATTTGTTTGGAAACCCGGTGGGCAATATCATCGTTTAGGTTACTTACCTTATCCCATAGGTGCTTAGCGAAACGCTCACCTTCCGGGATAATGCGGGTTTTCTTTTGTAGTCTAACTATCTTTTCCAGATACCGCTTCCTAAGGTGGTTATCTTTTCGCCCGGAGATAAACTTCGTAGCGTAGACCCTGCCTTCGGTATCTTGAATGGTTATTGTTGCATGACGGGTTATACCCAAATCTACTACACATAACTTAAGCTCTGGATTTTTAACCAAAGTTGTTATTTTTTTAAGGCCGACTTTTCTTTGTAATACTAGCGGTATATGCAATTCCCAACCGGTGGGTTTGTATACTAAAGACGGTGAACCAGCTTCGTAACCATCCGGTACTATGAAGGGTTCGGCCAGTGCTATTTTGCGGTACACATAGGCTTTTCCCGTATATAGCTTTAACATAATATGGTTTTTATCTAGCCATTTATGTTCAGTGCCATAGTACACGGGCCATGCGTTACTTTCCTCGGGATACTGTGGTGGCCGGTCAGTAAACACGATGGGTTTCTTACCCTTAGCCACACGTTCTTTATTTTTCTCTTTCTGGCGAACTTTTTTGTTCTGCCAGTTGTTATAACTACTTTGCCACGCCAGAGCTAACCCATAGGCTTCCGAAATAGCAGCCCGCCTAAGTCCAGACGGTAGGTTTGGTAATATCGTATCCAATGGATACACCGGGTTGGGGTTAAATTTTGTCCTATGTGTAAGCGTTTCCGCTATTATTAACCATTGCCCCTGTCCCAGTGTTTTGGGATGGTCTTGAAACACTTGCAGATAGTATGAAACTGCTATGTTATAAAGTTTGGTTGTGCATAATAGCTGGTTTTCTATGTCTGATCGTGTGATTAACTTATATTTGCTTGTTTTGGTGAATCCATGCAGATGCGGCATAGTTAATCACCCGCCTTCTTTTGAGTTTCGATATATTTCTTAATCGTCTGTTCCGATATATTACCGACCGTTCCAACGTAGTAATTGGGGTTCCACAAGTGTCCGCCCCACAACTGCTTTTTTAAGTAGGGATGCTTTTTAAACAGGTACCGAGCAGATACCCCTTTAAGTGCCTTTATCATGCTGGCTATTAAATGATTTGGCGTAGCGGTAACGAAAAGGTGTATGTGATCTGGCATGATTTCCATGCTCTCGATGGTGAAATTGTTATCCTCAGCTATTTTGGTTAGCAACTCTTGCATATCTTCGGCAATCTGATCTGTTAGTATTTGCTTACGGTACTTTGTACACCAAACTATATGGTAACCTATTTGGTACACACTGTTACGGTTTCTTTGAAGCTCCATGGCTTACAGCTCCTTGCACAAGTTACTATGTATATATCGTATCATACACATAGTAACTTATGAAGAGAGAAAACGCGCCTAACTCCTGAATAAATTCAGAAGAATGCGGCGCGAAGTACCTTCAACATTCCTAAAGCCCTTATACCTGATGAAGCTAAAGAGGGTGACGTTTTAAAAATCAACATAGAAATAAATAGAAAGGCTACTGAAAATAGACGTGCAAGGATAAACGGGTTAGTAGATTATTTTTTTTAGCCGACAATTTGAATCAGTTATATAAAAAACCTATCCCTACTTTTTGGGGTAGGTTCTTTATATAATTAAGTTTAATTTATGGTAGTCAAACCCTTTGCCAAACAAGTGTTTGTATGTTATAATCTCCCTGACAAGTATTCCAGTCTCAAAGCTCAAAGAAGGCAACTCCTTCTATTTTTTTTGCGATCACAATAGGACAATGGTCCTTTTAATAATAGGAAATCCATCCCTGAGTCAACTAAATAGGGCAAACTGGTCGAAAGACCGGGACGCAAAGCCAATGGGCCTACGGTATTTTCTACTATGGTTGCCAGGCTGCTCAATTAAGAAAAGAGTAGTCCTTTTTAAAAGGCTACTCTTTATATTTAGAAGGGAGGGAAACGCGTACGCTTCTCTCGTCTAACGTTCATGGATTTTTAAAAAATGGGAGGTGTAGTACAACCATCGTTTATGAAACCTAAAAAGGTAAGGCATCATTATGTAACTCAAAAGGCCGAACAACTTTACAAAGAGTTTAACCTTAAAAACCCTCCATTCCCGATCCGGGAAATTTTGACAGCGTATAACACTGAAATTCATCATGTGGAGATCAAAAAGCCAATAATTATCCTTCATGGCAACAAGTACATTATACTACCAGGGGATACATATTTCCCAAACAACTGGACATTGATACAGCAATTTGCCCATATTTATCTCGGACACTTTGAAGAGTTTACAGTTGACAAGCTGAATAGGAGTTTAATAGAAGAAAACTTAACCAATGAAGAAATTGATATCCTAACTCAAGAAGCGGACCTATTTGCTCATGAGTTTCTGTTGCCCAGGAAATGGGTGTTGAATAACTTAACCAGTAGACCAACCGAGAACCAAATCAATTTCGCAGTCAAAACCGCAGGAGTCCCCCGGGAAATTATAAAAGAAAGGTTAAGAAAAATACACGTAGCGAGCTAAACAGGAGGGGTTAACCCCTCCTGCCTACTTGACCCAACCTATTATAGATAACATCCTCCGGGACTTGGAATATTTCAATTAGATTGCTTACCTGCTCGGCTATGTGATCTATGTCTGCATTTAGAGTAATATACCTTTTAAAAAGATTTAATGGAAGTAATATTTCAGATGCGAATATGCTGGCTTCCTTTTGTAGTTTTTTCAACTGGTACTCTGTAGTTGTCTCTAGTGGGATACCCGAGATAATCCTATTTGCATCATATACCTCAAAATGATGCAAACAAAAATGACCAATCCCCTGAGCAAGGTACCACCGGTCTCTGTTTCTATCTGAACTTGGAGGGAACATGATGATGTTTCTATCATCGTATTTAAGACAAATCATTTCCTGCAAATCAAATACATAACTAACTGAAATCTTTTGGTTAATCAGGATTTCTTCAAGCGGTATCGGGGCGGTGTTCAATCCTACTATCCTTCTTAACATTTTAGCTTTTGCCTGTGCATAGCTATGTCGTTTATTGTCGGTTTTTGGAGGGCTAGTCTTTATCGTCATCGTCTTCCAAGCTTTTAATTAAATTTATAATTATTTTTCTTTCTTTGCTTGATAAATTTTTGTATGCTCTCCTAATATATAGAACTTCACCTTTAATTCCTTCTTCTCCTTCTTCAACCAGAATCGCGGTGGGCTCGTCCGATTTTCCTAGTAAATAATCCGTAGACACGTTAAGGTAATCTGCTAACTTAACAAGTCTATCAAAAGCAGGACCCCGGTCACCACTCATAAATGCATAAATAGTTTTTGGTGAAACATCAATTGCCTTAGCAACCTCAGCAACTGCTAAATCATTTTCTTTAATTATCTGCTTAAGTCTTTCAGGAAATGGATTTTTCATTAATTTTCCCTCACAATAAGAAAAAGTGTATTGACATTAACCAATATGTAGAATATAATGCTTGTAATATTAATCAATATAGTTTCCCTTTGGTTTTTCGTATGCCCAAGACAATTTAAAAAAATATGCAAAAATGTTCGCTAACTGCTTCTTAAAAAAGCAGTTATTTTTATGTCTTAAGGGGGGGAGGAATTTTGAATATAACTAAACCAAAAAGAATAGCTGACCCGTCAGGTTTTAAATCAGCACGAAAGAAGTTCTGTCAAATCTGTGGCAGGTTTCAAGAATATGGGCTGCATAGTCATCACATTAAAAGTAAAGGTAGTGGAGGCGATGACGTACCTGAAAACGAAATCACCGTTTGCTTCGAGTGTCATATAAAAATACATAATGGTGAGATTGACCTTTCAGTTGAAGAAATTATAACAAAAGAAATGCCTGCTGTCGAGGAAGTGCTACAAATATTTGTCAATAGTAGGGAAAAAGAAGAAAATACTAAGTGGGAACAATCTGGTGCTCTTGTTATACTCCAATTTGGGTTAAAAATGAATGTTAAGCAAATTTCCTCGGAAGTGGGTCTCTCTCAACCATTAATTAGACAGATGGTTAAAACATACAACACCTTTCCGGAAGAGAGTATGCGCGTACCAACGTTAAGTTTCTATCATCACCGTATCGCAGCAGTGAGAACTAATGACCCGCACAAATGGATCTCTCTGGCCGCTGATAATGAGTGGAGCACACGTCAAATGGTAGAGCAGATCAAGTTAGCTAAATGCGAATCTGAAGATAGCAAGAAAACTCTTAAAAAAGAAAAGGCTGAAAAAGCTTTCAGGCTCGTAAACGAAGTGTTGGCCGGTGAAGATGAAGCTTCAGAATGGCTGCACGAAAAATTAAGGCTTATCACTGGGTCATTCAAGGCCAGTTAATCCTAATAAAAAGCTAATTCAATTTGACCAAGACTGTTAAGGCTTGTTAATTTTAATCACGAAGAGAGGTATCCCCATGTTATGGAGAACACACTTAATTTCCGGATTAACCGTTGGGTGCTTAGTCAGTTCAATGGAGCCATATGCCATAATTACCGCAGGTGTAGCGTCATTGCTTCCCGATCTGGACCACCCTAATAGTTACATCGGAAGCAAGATCCCTATTATGCCCACACTCTTAAAAGTCACATTCGGGCACAGAGGAGTATTTCACAGCGCACTAGCGTCATTAATAGTCTTCCTGGCAGCGATACCCTTGTGGAGTTTCGATTTAGCTCTTGCGGCCGGCGCAGGATACCTAACACATGTATTGACTGACCTCTTCACGGTATCAGGTATTCCGTTTTTATGGCCGATAAAGAAACGATTCAGCCTATCCTTATTAAAAACCGGTGGGTTATTGGAAAGATACATTGTTTTCCCGACCATTTCAATTTGTCTATTATTTTTGCTTGCCAACTCCATTTCAGAAACCTGGTTTTCATTCATATAATGTCGAGCATTTGCTCGGCATTTTTTTTGGTTAAGGGGTGGCTTCCCAACGGTTCCTAATAAGTACTTCGTGGCAATACTAGCAAGGAGGGGTAAAGATGGAAAAATACAATGAAAAATTATACAGAAAACACCTACAGCAGTATCGTAATAATAAGGAAAAGTTTGAAAACCTAATAAAGAATCAAGAATTTACCCCGGATTCTTTTCTTGATTTGATTCAATCATGTATTGATGTAAGGGCATTAAAAGTAAATGGTGAGGTTATCACAATTGAAGATGATATAACAGTAACCTGGATTAAATATAAGGTATTTGATGCCGAAAATTATTCCGAATCAATCTTTGCTGATGCATACTTTACGATAGCTCAACTGGACAATTTTGCTAGTGACCCGTTCAGATACATGGCACAGGACACGCAACCATGCAATATATATCTTTTTGCTCTGTTTGAAGATTTTATTACAGAAATCGCACCTTACGTAATAAAACTTCATCACCAGGGTGCGCCTTCAATTACGTGTTTCATTTGGAACGGGGATGAATACTCTCCAATTGATGCAGTTAAAACCATATATAATCTCATATCGGTCATTACTGAACCCAGCTTATACAAAGATTTCAAAAAAAGCATTCGTGATAACAACAACGGATTATACGATATACACGACCTGGCATACCTCAAAAACCTAAAAAACCTCGCCCATGCAATTTAAAAAGAAAGGCCCCTGCTCTTAGTTAAGAGTGGGGGCTTTTTTTAAAGTGGATTAAAATACCGATCCTTCCTAATACAAGTCAAATTCCCGTACTATTTAACATTCTTTTGAACAAAGAGGTGAAGCAATCATGGACGCAACTGAATACACAGGGGTGATTAAAAAGTTTCTTCTCCCACCCCAAGACGACGGATTTGCTATATTTAAGTTTGAAACTAAAGCCGAGGGATTTGTAGCCCTTGGAAATGTTATCGAGGCCAACGAAGGTGACAGGCTTTTCATCAAAGGTGATTGGGAAGAGCATTCTAAATTCGGTAAACAATTTAAGATAACGGCATGGGAAAAAATAATTCCAACGGATAAAGAGCACGCAATCGCATTCCTATCCTCCGGTATGATTAAAGGTATTGGCCCGGTAACGGCAGGACATATCGTAAACACTCTCGGTGCAAATGCTATTGAAACAATTTTAGAAAAGCCCGAACGGTTAACAGAGGTAAAGGGTATTGGTAGTAAAAAAGCAGCCGTCATATCCCGTACAGTGGCAGAAAGCTATGACGCCCAGCGTACAGTTAGTCAGTTAATTAAACTTGAGATCACTCCCAAAACAGCCTATAAAATCTACAAACGGTTTGGACGACCAACCATGGACTTAATTAAAAATGACCCGTATTGTCTTACTGACGTTGGACAGATTGGTTTTGTGAAAGCTGATGAGATTGCACAAAAACTAAACATTAAAAAAGATGCCCCCTTTAGGGTTAGGGCTGGAGTATTATTCACATTAAATGAAGCATTGTGGAATGAAGGCCACACATATTTACCATTACAAAAATTAACTGAAAAAACCTTATCACTTTTAAATAAAGGCGAAATCAATGTAACAAAAGAACACATATTAAATGCTTTGCACGATGCAGAAATTTTTAACCATGATAAAGGTATTTCACTGGCCTGGGTATACCACTACGAAAACAAGATATCTGAGGTTATCAAAAAGTTAATTAAAGTTCTACCTAAAACTACCCCAACACCGGTAATCAACCGTTATGAAAAGAAAGAAAAAATAAAGCTTACAGAAAGACAGAAACAAGCGGTCAATATGGTTTTAAATAGCACCTTCTCTATCCTTACTGGTGGCCCGGGTGTAGGGAAAACTGCAACTATTAAAGCAATCCTATGGGTATTCAAGACCATACACCCCAGAGCAGTAATAAAACTTGCCGCACCTACTGGCCGGGCGGCAAGAAAAATGAGTGAAATGACCGGCGAACTTGCATCAACATTACATAAACTGCTACAAATAAGCCGGGATAAGAAAACAGCTTACAATAAAGACAACCCTCTACCTTGCGATCTGTTAATTGTGGACGAAACGTCAATGGTTGATTTAATCATGATTAAAAAAGTATTGGACGCGGTTAAAGCAGGAACCAGAATACTCTTTGTCGGCGACGTGGATCAGTTGCCGAGTGTGGGTCCCGGAAATATCCTACGGGATATGCTTTCATGTAACACGATACCAAGGGTGGTACTTGATAAAGTATTCCGCCAGGCAGCAAAATCTCAAATTATAACAAATGCACACCGTATTAATAAGGGCCTTCAGATAACGATTGACCGTTCCAAAAACGATTTTTTCTTTTTCGACCGGGAGCAACCACAAGACATTAGAAAATGTATGCTTGAATGCGTTAAAAAACTTCCTTATGACATTTCAGATATACAGATTCTTTCACCCATGAAAAAAGGTCCAGTTGGAACTTACGAAATCAATAAGATGATCCAAAAGGAGATTAACCCGAACAGTAAAAATCCACGGTATGAGAATAAATATATCCTCCCAGGGGATAAAGTCATCCAGCAGAAAAATAACTACACCAAACAGGTTTTCAATGGTGATATAGGGATGGTAAAACGTGTAGAAGATGATTTAATTGAAGTTCAATTTAACGGTGACACCATAGAATATACCGGTAACGAAGTCTACGAACTAGCCCCTGCCTTTTGTATTACAACTCATAAAAGCCAGGGATCAGAATTTAAGGTGGTCATAGTTCCACTCACGACTTCACATTACATCATGCTCGCCAGGAATTTACTGTATACTGCAATAACTCGTGCAAAGGAAAAGATTGTATTAATAGGAACACGAAAAGCTCTTGCAATGGCCATAAGAAACAATAAGCCTGTTCAAAGGTGTACACTATTGCAGGATTTCCTGGAGGCGGCTTAATTGCCGCCTTTTTTATATTATGGGGTTATCCCAAAACAAATATTACTAAGGAGATGGTTAAATTGTTATTCAAAGTATCCAGTACCACAGATGCCAAAAAGCTCGGTTATGCAGTCTTTAACAGCCTGAAAGAAAACGGTAGAGAAACAACACTTCAAGCAGTAGGTGCCGGGGCCGTGAATAATGCGATTAAAGGTTCTATTATAGCCCGTGGTCTTGCCGCACCGCAGGGGGGCGAGTTAAAAATCACTCCTGCGTTTGTTGATCTAAATACCGATGGTCAGGAGAGGACAGCAGTTCAGCTGAAGGTCAATTGGAATTAAAGCCATTACTAGATTTATTGAGAAATCCCTTAAAGCTCCGGCATTTTGTCGGAGCTTTTTTTGTGTCCTCTACTAAAAGCGTCGTAAAGACTCCGGCTTTACGTTCAGCCCTCTGTAAAACATTCCAATTAAGCGGGCTTGTTTCGATTAATTATAACAATGGGAGTGGATGCAAATGTCAAAAAAACCCTTATTAGAATGGTCTGATCGTATAGAAATTCCGAAGGTTGAAATCATCGTAAAAGAAATTAATAAGCCTTCCCTCCAAGCACATGATGAGTTCCACCGAAACATTTTAGACATGATGGAACAGGATACGAAACCTGAGCGAGCAGACAAGCATGGCAAAGCAAAATAACTAGGCACGGAAAGGATTACCAATGGATTTACAGCAAAAAATTAAAATTGTTGCTATCTATTTAAGAAAAAGCAGGGACGAGGGAGAGGCAGAAGACGTTTTAGTAAAACATCGGGACACGTTGGTTAGTTATGCAACTAATCAGAATTGGAAGTACGTATTATATGAGGAAGTGGAATCTGGGGACAAGATCGCTTACAGGCCGAAAGTACAAAAATTATTAGATAACGTTGAAGCGGGATTTTATGACGGAGTTTTAGTGATGGACATTGACCGTTTAGGGCGTGGGGATCTATATGACCAAGCTATAATTAATAAGGCTTTTAAAGAATCAAACACCTACATTATAACTCCACAAAAAATCTACAATCCCCATAACGAATTAGATGACGTTACCATGAACATGCAGGGCTTATTTGCAAGGATGGAATACAATCAGATTAAGAAAAGGCTCATCCAAGGGAAAAGGTACGGGGCCGAAAAGGGGACATGGGTTAACGGTAAACCCCCTTTTCCCTATTATTATGATCGGACAAAAGAACCTTCCCAGCGTGTGCAAGTAGACAATGAGAAGGCCAAAATATACCGGATGATAATTGAAATGTATTTGTTAAAGGGCTACAGCACCCAAGAGATTTCAGTATGGCTAAACAGAAATAAAATCCCTTCTCCCGGGGGAAGTACATGGCACAACAACGCGATATACAGGGTATTATCAGACGAGTTTCATTTAGGATATATAATAAACAATAAGGTAAAAGGTAGTGGACATAGGAAAAAAGGCGGAAAAGTAACCAAACTTCCACCTTCAGAGTGGACAAAAGTTAAAGGCAGCCATACACCTCTAAAAACTGAGGAGGAACACGAGCAAATACTAACAAAATTAGCAAAGAATCAAATGATACCAGACAGAAGTAAGTCAGGATGCTTTACTTTATCCGGTCTTTTGATTTGCAAGAAGTGTGGACATAGAATGTTATTTGGCAGAAAAAAAATGGCGAAAACCGGGAAGGTTTATGAAAACTGCAAATGTCATTATGTTTATCCAGGCGGAACAAAGTGTAAACAAACAGGCCGAAAGTTGGACGAGGCTTTTTTTGATGCCCTATACCAGAAGATAATTAATATAGACGATGATTACCTAGCTCAGCTAAAAAAGCAGAACGAATCAATAAAACAGCAAAAGCAATTATTAGAGACCAAAAAGCAGGAATTAAACAAACACGAAAAGGCTTTAAAAAGGATAGAGGAAGCTTTTGAAGAGGGAGCATATGATGTCAAGGATTTTAAGCGGAGGAAAACAGAAAGAAAGGATAAAATAAATATTGCTAAAGGGGAAATTCAGAAACTTGAATTGCTCATAAGGGATAGTCAGAAAGAAGTAACCTTAGAAGAAATGCAAGAACGAATAGAGCAATTTAAAGTCAGTTGGAATAAAAATATGTCTATCAAAGAAAAAAATAAACTAATACGTTCCTTAGTCAATAAAATATACTATGACAGAGAAGGTAGCCAAATCACCCTTGAGATTGAGTATAAATAGTTATTATAATTAAATATGATAAACGCCCTTATTCTTCTAACTTTATTCCAGGAGCGAACTTAAATATGAAGGAATATGATTTGCGAACGGCAGGGGAAAATTTATTTAAAATATAATTCAGGTTGCAGGAGAATTATAGTCGATTATCTAATTTAATATATAACGACCAAAACCCAGTATTATTTTGCTTATCAAACTTAGTGTAAATAGTTTACGTGCCATCAGTGGCAAGTTGAATACCCTATAGACAGGAATATGGGTTTATCTTCATGACCGGCTTTTTCGAAGGCCTCTTCAGACCAGGAATACCATTCGACAGGGTTGTATGCATGCTGTAAAAGATATGGGCTTTTCTGATGGATTAAGCTGTTTGATTCTGCCATGTTTGACTCCTCCCAAATGAGTGTTGGTTTATTATTCACGTAAAAGGCGCCGGTTATAAAAACCGGCGCCTTTTGGATTGAAAAGGATTTCATAAAGTTTTTCTATTATTGATTTTTTGCTTTTGCATCCGCTACTTCCATCTTTGCATCGTTGGCCATTTTCTTCATCTTTTCCAGGTTCCCGATTTCAGCTGAAAATTCATACTTACCTTTGACTTGGTCGGCAATCTTGCCGATTTCATACAGATAGTTTTCAGCTTTGTTCAGTTTCTTTTCTACCTCTTGGTTTTTCAAACTATGCACCTCCAAATATATTTTTTTCTGAAGCATTATTAATATGCTGCTTGACAGTCTTAATCATACACTTTATGTCTTTGAAAGATTTTCAAGTAGGTTGAGTATGATGGAAAAATACTAAAAAATTCGAAAAACTCGATAGACAAGTTGCGTTCCTTTTATAGTATGAATATCTTAGTATTACAGGAAAGACGGAAAAGTAAAGAAAGGAGGAAGATCATATGGCTGACGGATGTGCTCCGTACTTTGATGGAAGTTTTATTCTATTTCTTATTTTGATCTTACTGGTTTTCAGCTTCCCATTCATCGGCGGCGTATATAACGCCTAAAAAATTTTTTTAAGTTTTGCTAACAGTAACCAATAATTTAAATCATCACAAATTTAAAGATCCTTTGCAATAGAACCCCGTTTATTGAACGGGGTTCTATTATGGTATAACTGTTACTAACAAACCGGCGTCAAGATGGACGGGCTTTTTTTGTGGTATTGGCCGGTTAATGTGTTATAGAGCTTATTGCTTGTCGGATTACCTCCTTACTTTCTGGGTGCTTAAAAAATTCCGCGTGTATTTTTCCAAAAGCTTCTCTAAATTCCTTACTTTCCTGTAAAAGGATAATACCCAGTTCTACCCCAATTAAAGACATTTTCAAAAGAGTTTCCCTCTTTTGAGGGTCATCCTTAGTTTTTTCCAGGTAGTCATTCATCATTTCGCTGGAAAAATCGCTTACCATGCCTGTTAAAAACAAGAATTATCACCCCTAGTTTTTTATATTTTGCCTTTTCCGCCATGATTGATGCTTAATTTATCAAAAAATATTATCTAACCTATCAAGTCATTTACTTTGTTTTAAATATGGCGGAATCTATCACGTTGTGGTCTCGATTTTGGAGCCATTTCCATGTAACATTAATCAAGCTGAAGTATGCACACAGTACAATAATTGTAATGCCCCAATTCCAATTATCCCGGAAATCAAATACTCCCAACATATGAATACAGATCAGGTAAGTTAACATAATTCCCACCCAGGTTGCTCCGTATAATAGTATTCTCTTACGTGGCAAGTACTGTAAGTAAAAATAGCACGCCACGGGCCAAACAGTTAAGTCGGTGGTGATAGGGAGCCACAGGTGCATTAAGTGTGATCCCTTAACCGTCCATAACCTAAGCCAGTCCACCACTATGTAATGCTCTAAAAAGCGTAAAAATACGCCGGTCATTATTACAGGGAGAAATTCCTTGACTCGTTTTGTGTTTGCAAATAATGCAAAACTCAGTATGGCAAGGGACGAGAATGCTAATATTACCATTGACCGATCTCCTTCACATAGAAATTTACATATAAAGTTATGGGATGATAATAATGTATTTCATAATACTTTTTGTTTTAGCATGGACATGGTTCTACTTCAGGGCCAATAAAAAACGTGCTCGCGAAATATACGGTGCTGCTGTTTTTGCCAGTTTATTAGGATTAATGACTGATTTAATCATGGTGCACTATAATCTCTGGTCTTACAGCGGCCTTCCACAACCTTTATATACTATTCCTCTACTCCTTGAATTTAGTGTATATCCTGTAGTTTCCTATTTATTCGTGCAAAAACTTCCGCCTACTTGGAAAGAGATCTTTATAAGAATATTAATTTGGACTTTGTTTGCTGGCCTTCTGGAATGGATAACTTTAGAAACTGGCTACATGCAGCATAAGTTTTGGTGGAATTTATGGCTCTCCGTGGTTGCAGATGTCATGATTTTCTTTTCAATTGCCGGCATCTATCGATTTTATAGTCCAGCCTATGTATCTAAAACTAACATCTGAATAAGGAGCACTCTGTATCTCTTGACCTATCAGGTATTCTCATGTCATGATCTAGTTAGACTAAAAAAGCCTTTTAGTATATTACGGAGGGAATGCGGATGTTTCAAAAAGCACTGCTACCACTGGATATTCATGAAACCGAAACAGAGATTGTTTCAATGGCAAATTATATTAACCAGATAGGAATTAAATATTTACGATTATTGCATGTCGTTTCGCCCGGCTGGGGCAATAGAAAACAGATTATGGACAAGTTAAATAATTTAGGTGTTTTGCTTCATTCCTTCGGTTACGGTATTACTATTGATGTGCGGGAAGGCTATACCCCCGGGGAGATTTGCGAAGCAGCCACTGAGAATGACATAGGTTTTATTTTCTTACCATGGAGGAGGAAGAGCAAGGTTTATCGGACTCTCCTGGGCAGTACAGCCAAGGAAGTAGTCAGGTTAACTGATCAACCAGTTCTTGTATATAAAAGTTTTCCTGAGAACGGAAAAGAAGAGAATATTTATCGCATTCTTTATCCTACAGATTTGAAAGGGGCTGCAGCTCGGGCGGTGCCGTATGTAAAGGCTCTAGGAAAGCAGGCATCGGCAGTGGTGCTTTTACATGCAGGCCAGCGGGCGGCTGATCCGGTATCAGAGGAAAAACGCCAAAAGGCAATAAACAAGCAGATGGGCGAGTTGAAAAACATTTTTTCACCTTATTTTTCCATCATTGAAAGCAACTCTAGTATCGGTATTCCTTATAGAAATATCCTGAAACAAGTAGATGATAAGTTAATTGATTTGATTGTGATGGGCCGTTTTAATAAAATACCAATTCATACCATAATGGGTTCAACTTCGGTCAGGGTAGTGGATCAGGCGCGGTGTTCGCTAATGCTTATTCCCTGAGCTGTTTTTAGCGCGCTTTTTATATGAAGGAGGGTTGTTGCATTGACCAAAGATATTGTTTTTAGGACCTCTTTGCTTATTGTATTGTTAGTGGTAGGGATAGGGTTTTATGATCCCGATCTGTTGGACAAAGTATCCACGGCTGTGCATACCAATATTATAAATCACTTTGGCTGGGCGTATTTACTCTCTGCGTTTCTGTTTCTTGTGTTTAGTGTGGGACTGGCTTTTAGCCGTTACGGAAACATTAAGTTGGGAAAGGACCATGAAAAGCCTCAATACAGTTATTTCGGTTGGTTTAGCATGCTCTTCGCTGCCGGTATGGGCATCGGTCTTATCTTTTGGGGTGTCTCTGAGCCACTCAATCATTATATGAATCCTCCGCAGCACATCGCTGCCGGGTCCGGTGATGCTGCTGCTTTTGCTATGCGTTATAGTTTTTTTCACTGGGGCCTGCACCCGTGGGCAATATATATAGTAATGAGCCTTTCCATTGCGTATTTTTCTTTTAGGAGGGGGATGCCGCCTTTAATTAGTTCTTGTTTCTATCCTCTCCTGGGTGACAGAATTAACGGCATAGCAGGATACATTATAGATATCTTGGCAGTGTTCGCCACCATATTCGGCATTGCTACATCTTTAGGTCTGGGTGCTCTGCAGATTAACAGTGGTTTGGCGCATGTGTTTAATTTGCCTAATTCTACAGCCTCTACACTGGTAATCATCGGAGTGGTTACAGTTCTATTCATTACATCCAGCCTCACGGGACTCGATAAAGGTATTCAATTACTAAGTAAGTCAAACATGATGCTGGCCGCTTTACTGCTTATCTTTATGTTAATTGTGGGGCCTACTTCTTATATTTTTAATGTCTTTACAAGTACGTTAGGTGAATATGCAAACCGTCTATTGGAAATGAGCCTGCAGGTTAATCCTTTCCAGGGTTACGAGTGGACTAAGGATTGGACTTTTTTTTACTGGGCATGGTGGATTGCGTGGTCCCCCTTTGTGGGGCTTTTTGTGGCCCGTATTTCCCGGGGGCGTACTATCAAGGAATTTATTCTGGGTGCTCTGCTGGCCCCTACATTATTAACATTCCTGTGGTTTAGTGTTTTCGGGGGAGCAGCATTGAATTTAGAGTTGCAGCAGGGGGCAAATATAGGTTCTGCAGCTGTTTCAGATGCTTCCACTGCCCTCTTTAGCGTTTTTGAGTATTACCCTCTGGGTGATTTGTTATCCCTGGTAGCGGTGATTCTATTGTTAGTGTTTTTTGTCACGTCTGCGGATTCTGCCACCTTTGTGCTCGGTATGATGACCTCCTCAGGCAGCCTAAGTCCACCGCTCGCGAAAAAATTGGTTTGGGGCCTAACAGAATCTGCTGTGGCAGCAACCTTGTTATTATCCGGGGGACTGAATGCCTTGCAGCAGATGGCTATTGCAGCCGCACTGCCATTTACCATGATAATGTTGCTAATGTGTTACAGCCTGCTTCGAGCCTTATCCCAGGAAGACCGAGACCTTTATTCTAATGAAAAATTTTAGCAGAATTTAACAGCCCAGTGATCACTGGGCTGATTGACGTCTATAATAGAAAATTGTCGATTAAATGTAAATACTAGTTAACTAATATATTGATTTATTGGTTAGCTAGTGTTACAATTATTTAAAATTTTGTATAAAGTTTAGATAATTATAAAAATTTACAATTAGGAGGGCATTTCGTGAGACAACCTAACTATGAACCACTGTCACCACTAAGCTTTTTAGAGAGAAGTGCTTTTGCTTACCCGGAGAAAGAGGCCGTGGTCTACAACGACTTTCGGCTGACATATGGAGAATTAAAAAATCGGGTGCAAAAATTTGCCACGGCACTAAAGCAGCATGGCATTCAAAAGGGTGACAAGGTGGCTTTTCTCTGCCCGAATATTCCGCCGCTCCTTGAAGCTCACTATGCTGTTCCGCTCGCCGGAGGTGTTCTCTTAACCGTCAACATAAGATTGTCTCCTCAGGAAATAGCATATATACTGCAACACTCTGAAAGTAAAATACTATTTATTGATACTGAATTTGCTAATGCCATTAATCCTATTCTAAAAGATATTGGTGATATAAAGATAGTAAATATTTGTGATGTACAGCCGAAAGCCTTTGATGGGCCGGACTACGAAGAATTTATTTCGGTGGAGCCCGAGAAGCTTTTCTTTGGTGTCGAAGACGAATTGCAGCACATAACTTTGAATTACACCAGCGGTACTACCGGTAAGCCCAAAGGAGTTTTATATTCGCACCGCAGTGCTTATTTGAACGCTTTAGGGGAAATACTTGAATTCCAGTGCAATTCAAGAACAAGATATCTATGGACGCTTCCTATGTTTCATTGTAACGGGTGGTGTTTCACTTGGGGTATAACTGCGGCAGGTGGGACTCACGTATGCCTGAGGAAGGTTGTGCCTGAGGAAATTTACGCGCAAATAGCTAAGCAGGAAGTTTCACACTTGTGTGCAGCACCTATTATTTTGATTGGCATGGCTAATTATCCTAAAAAAGACCAGATTAATATCAAAATACATCTTAATATCATGACAGCCGGTGCCCCGCCTTCTCCTACAGTAATCAAACAAATGGAGGCCATAGGATGCACAGTAACTCAAACCTATGGCTTAACGGAAGTATATGGCCCGCACAGTATCTGCGAGTGGGATCCCGAATGGGATTCACTGAGTGTGGATGAGCAGGCGGAAATTAAGTCAAGACAGGGCGTGCCCTATATTACATCGGTATTTATGGATGTTTGGGATGCCTCTACTATGCAACCGGTGCCCCATGACGGGGAAACTGTGGGCGAAATTGTTATGCGCGGTAACAATGTCATGGCCGGGTACTTCAAACAACCCGAAGACACAGAACAGGCCTTCCGCGGCGGCTGGTTTCACAGCGGTGACTTGGCTGTAACTCACCCCAATGGCTATGTGGAAATTAAGGACAGAATGAAAGATATAATCATCAGCGGGGGCGAGAATATTTCTACTGTGGAGGTAGAAAATGCTCTTTACCAACACCCGGATATTTTAGAGGTGGCAGTAGTATCCAAGCCTCATGAAAAATGGGGGGAGGTACCTAAGGCTTTTGTAACTTTGAAGGAGGGTGCGAATCCTTCAAAGGACGCCATTATAGAGTTTTGTAGAGAGAGAATTGCCAGGTTTAAAGTCCCGAAGGATATTGAATTCGGTGACCTGCCTAAAACCTCAACCGGTAAAATTCAAAAGTTCCGGTTACGTGCAAAGGAATGGGGAGACAGCGGGAAAAAGGTAAATTAAAAAGAAAAGTAAGGGCTGCCTTGTGAGGTAGCCCTTACTTTTCTTTTTCAGAGATTACTTGTTAGATGGTTTTATATGTTTCTTCCAATCTCCATGGGTTACCAGGGTACCCGTTTGAAAAATCTGTTCCTTTCTATGTTCCGGGCAGATATAAATAAGTGCCCTTACTTTCCACGCCAGATCCGGTAACTGAATGTCTCTTTCAACCCTTTCGTAGAGATTGTCAGTGTGCCCGGGGCCAAAAAAAGCCTCTAATTCATCAAGAATGCTTAACGCTGAGGTGTCATCATATATTTTTACTGCCTCACCATAAACGATCTTTCTTTCATCATCAACAAGCATGGGGTAACCTTCCGGTAGATGAAAAAGTCTGCCGGTAGAAGTTGCCTTTAGGCACTGCAACATATAATCCTTAATTAAATCGTGGTTGAGCATCCCCCGCATGAGTGTACCGTAAACGAAAACCCAGGGCATTTCTGAAACCTCCCTTCCAATAACTAATATTATAAATAAATAGCGCCAATCCTTTAAATTTTATAAAGTTTGACGTTATTTTTAGGTTTATCAGTTGACAAGACAGCTGTAAAGTCAGATAATTGATTTTAAATACGATGCGAGAGTGGGTGTGTAGTTTGCAGCACATCGAAGTTGATTATGTCATTATTGGAAGCGGGGCGGCAGGCCTTTCTTGTGCATTAAAGGCCTCTGAGTCCGGAACGGTGGCGTTACTGACCAAAGAAACAATGCCTTCAGGGAATACGCCTCTGGCTCAGGGGGGCATTGCAACGGTTTTGGGAGAAAAAGACACATATGAAATGCATATTCAGGATACCCTGTATGCCGGTGCCGGGGAATGTGATCTCAATGCGGTAGAGGTGCTGGTAAAGGATGGGGCAAAAAGGGTTAAGCAACTTTTTCAGATGGGATTTCCTTTTGACAAATCAATAGACGGTAAGCCTCTAATGGGGCGCGAAGGGGCTCATTCCGTGCCCAGGGTAATTTCATCTCGGGGAGACGGCTCCGGAAAAGCGCTGGCTGAGACATTGTGGAGTGAGGCGAAAAGCCGTGAAAATATACTTTTCTATGAACAGACGTTTGTGCTGGAACTTTTAGTGTCCAATAATGAGTGTACGGGTTTGTTTGCACTTGATATGGAAAAGGGTGGTGCGTTGATCTTTTACTGCCGTAGTGTGGTTTTGGCTACAGGGGGCTGCGGTCAGATTTTTGCTCACACCACTAACAATATTAATTGCACCGGTGACGGGTTTGCACTTGCTTACCGGGCCGGGGCAAAGTTGGAGAATATGGAGTTTATTCAATTTCATCCTACGGCTCTTAAGGTTGATGAAAACCCTATGTTTCTTATCTCCGAGGCTGTACGCGGAAAAGGGGCTGTGCTAGTAAACGGTAATGGTGAACGTTTTATGGAGCGGTATCACGCATGGGCGGAATTAGCGCCGCGGGATATTGTGGCCAGGGGAATTTTTGCTGAATTAAGCAATGGTAATCAGGTGTCTCTTGACGTTTCTCCCCTCGGAAAAAAATTCGCTAAGCTTTTTCCGTCAATATTCCAGGCCTGTAAAAAGCGAGGATTGAGTTTGCCTGAGGACCTAGTTCCAGTAGTGCCTGCCGCCCATTTTATCATGGGTGGAATCAGAACCGATTTAAATGGGCGTACAAGTATAAAGGGGCTTTATGCCTGTGGGGAAGTGGCTAGTACTGGAGTGCATGGTGCTAACCGCTTGGCTAGTAATTCGTTGTTGGAAGGGTTAGTCTTCGGACACCGGGTAGGTGGGGCAGTTGCCTGTGAACAATTTAGGTCAAATAAGATGCATTCGGCTGTGTTGCGTGCAAAGAGCTTTAACCGGAAGGCAATTGATACAGGTGATAATAAGTTTATTTTTGCCTTGCGCGAATTAATGTGGTGTAAGGTGGGGTTAGTACGGTCTGAAGAGGGACTTACAGATGCTGTTGAGCAACTAAAAGAGATGGAAAGGAATTTGTTAGGAGGACAAAATATTACCGCTGCAAATATGCTTACGGTAGCCTGTTTAATAGCTAGAAATGCCTTGGCCCGCAGGGAAACCCTGGGAAGTCATTATCGATCTGATTTTTCGGATGGGAAAAGTTCAGATAGTCTTAGGCCGGCATCGAATATTTAAATTAAAAGGGTGAGCTTATTGCAACTTGAGAAAATAGTGAGACGGGCCCTGGAAGAAGACTTGGGTCGTGGTGATATAACCAGTGAGGCTATTGTCTCACGTGATATAAGGGGCTCAGGCAGTTTCTTATGTAAATCAAACGGTATTGTGGCCGGTATGGCATATGCACGCACTGCTTTTCATTTGCTGGACTCAGATGTTCAATTAGAGCCTTTTGTTAATGATGGAGGTGCCGTGACAAAAGGCAGTGTTATCGGTCGGGTATATGGGAATGCACGCAGTATTTTGTCTGCGGAGAGGGTAGCCTTAAATTTTCTTCAACGTTTATCAGGTATTGCTACTGCCACAGCATCAGCCGTAAAAGCAGTGGAACCGTTCGGTACCCGGATAGTAGATACTCGTAAAACGACTCCCGGACTGCGGCTAGTGGAAAAATATGCAGTGAGAGTAGGGGGAGGAAGCAATCACCGTATGGGATTGGATGACGCTGTATTAATAAAAGACAACCACATTGAAATTGCGGGTGGTATAAAGAGAGCTGTACGCCTGGCCAGGGAAAATGTGGGTCATCTGGTGAAGATAGAAGTGGAGACAGAAACATTGGAACAGGTGCAGGAGGCCATAGAGTCAGGGGCCGATGTGATCATGTTGGACAACATGACTTGTGATTGTATGAAAGAAGCGGTAAATTTGGTTTCCGGCAGAGTGTTAGTTGAAGCTTCCGGCGGTTTAACGCCGGATGTGGTTGCCGATGTGGCAGCGGCAGGGGTGGATGTTATTTCACTGGGCTGGATAACCCACTCGGCCCAACCGCTGGATATAAGTTTGGAATTGCATACAGTTAAATAACAGGGGGATTTACATGTTTACTCAATTAGCTCCAAACAAATACCAAGGCCAAATGTACAGTCAGTTGTCTGACGAGGAAATTAAATACAAAATTACGGAAGCAAAAAGGAAACTGGGCTCAAAGCTATTAGTGTTGGGACATCATTACCAACATGACAGTGTTATTCAATTCGCCGACCTCAAGGGTGACTCATTTCTATTGGCCCGCCAGGCGGCGGAATGCAAAGAAGCCCTTTACATTGTTTTCCTTGGCGTAAATTTTATGGCCGAAACTGCCGATATAGTTACTACTGGAGAGCAAAAAGTGATTATCCCGGACACGGCGGCAGGCTGTATTATGGCCGATATGGCCGGAACCGGGCAGGTTAAGCAGTGTTGGGCAGAAATACAAAAATATTTTCCCGGGGAAGTTATTCCCATTACTTATGTTAATTCTTCGGCTCAAGTGAAGGCTTTTTGCGGGGAAAATGGAGGCTTAACTTGTACTTCTTCCAGTGCCGAATCAGCTTTCAGGTGGGCATTACAAAAGGGTAAGAGGATTTTATTCTTTCCCGATGAGCACTTAGGCCGTAATGCAGGCAAGAAAATCGGAATTAGCCTTACAGATATGGCTTTATGGGACCGCCATAAAGGCTTACTTAAGGGCTGTGATAATCCCCGCCTTATTTTGTGGAATGGGTATTGTCCTGTACACCAAGAATTTAGCTCACAACAGGTTTGTGAAGTTAGGAAAGACTATCCCGGCATTAAAGTGGTAGTGCACCCGGAATGTTCTTACGAAACTGTGGAAGAGGCAGATGAAAGTGGCTCAACTGAGTATATTATTAAGTGTATACGTGAATCCTTGCCGGGTTCGTCATGGGCTGTGGGAACGGAGATTAATCTAGTTCAAAGACTTGCTGATACGTACAAGGACAATAAGATAATCTCCTTAAATGATGAGGTAAGACCGTGTCCGGATATGATGAAAATACACCCACGCAACTTACTTTACTGTTTGGAAAATTTAGTATCCGGGAGGGTGGAAAACCAGGTGAAGGTTGATTTAGAAACTGCCGGATGGGCAAAAGTAGCATTGCAAAGGATGCTTTCTATACGGTAAAGCATGGTAAAGAACGGTAAAGATAGGGTGAAAATTAATGAGCATAGAAAGAAGAGAAAGAATTATTATAATTCTTAACCAAAGTTTACAGCCTGTCAGCGGTACAGACCTGGCCAAAAAGCTTGGGGTGAGCCGTCAGGTGATTGTGCAGGATGTGGCCATTTTGCGTGCTAAAGGCTATGATGTGATGGCAACGCCCCAAGGATATATTTTGCCCAATAAAGATGCAGGGATGCATAAGAAAGCAGTGTTGGCTGTTAAACATATGCCACGGGAAACAATGGATGAGTTAAATATTTTGGTTGATCATGGTCTTAAGGTACTTGATGTTCTGGTGGAACACCCCCTTTATGGCGAGTTAAAAGGCTACCTGATGTTGGAGTCAAGGCGTGATGTAACCAAATTTGTAGCCCGGGTTGAGGCGGAATCTGCCTCCCTGCTGTCATCTCTTACCGGTGGAGTTCACTTGCACACCGTACAATACCGCAATGCAGAGGATTTGGACGGTGCGCGAAAAGCTCTCAAAGAAAAAGGTTTCTTAGCCGGTGACTGAGTTGTTTTTTTTGAATCCAGTGGTTTATCTTGCTGGTTGCGGGGGGTTCATATTTAGTCCCTGACTTTGGAATTGCTTTAAGGCTTCCTCTTTTAATTGTTTGTAAGTAGAATCCTCTTCCAAGAGATGTTCACTTAGATTTGAGTTTTTCATTACACTGAATTGCCCGGAGGGTTCAAGTGTTCCCAGTTCTACTTCGTTAAAGCTTCTGATGCCGCGTAAGCGCAGAGCTGACAGAAGCTGATCCATGTCAAATTGGTTATTCTCCATGTTTTCAAAAGAAATTTTACCATCTAAAATAACCACTGTGGGCTTGCTTTCCAACCAGGGTCTTAACTTATCCACCAGTGACAGTCGGGAGAAAATGAACTGCAGGATTACCACAGTCCCTAAAACCAGGAGGGTGTAAGATAGTGGATGGCCTGGCTTTACCAGCGGAGTTCCAATTACTGCTGCAATAATTAATATTAATGTGGCATCACTGGGGGAAAGCTTTGCGAAACCCGCTTTCCCGATAACGCGCATGATAAACAGCAATAGGAAGAATATCAAGATGGCTTTACCCACAGCTGCAATGTATGGCATGCTGAATGATCACCCGTTCTAACACAAAGTTTTGTTCAATGCTTTTTTAAATCTTCCCCTAACACACGCTTATATTCTTAAAAAAAGAATCAAAATTTAAACATTTTTCGAGCCATCATAGCTATAAATAAAGAATATGAGCCGAGTCCTACAAACCCTACTAATAGAGCAATCACTTTGGCCGGTATTGACGAAGGTATAATATCTCCGTAGCCAACGGTCAAAAATGTTATGCCGCTAAAGTAAACATAATCCCAGATATTTGTGCTATCCCCACTGATACCTCCCCAGCCAATAAGGTCCAAAAAGAGGAAGACTGCGGCAAAAACGTGGATAATAATCAGCGAAGATGCCAGGAGACGAAATGGTTTGTAACCATAACCGGTGGTCCATTCGAATAATATTGCCTTTATCAATTTGGGAGAATTATAGGGCATATCCTTGCGATGACAAATAAGGTGTCTGTAGTAAGCTGTGTCTGCTCCGTCCCAATTTTGAAATTTACTATAGAAAGCCCTTGCCTTTAAATAAGTGTGCGACGCATCGGTAAAAAGTCCACCTAATTCCAGATACTCCGCGGCCAAAAAATAAATTCTTGCCGTTAATGTTATGCCCGCCAGGTCTTTGTTTTGGTCTTCCATTAAGTTCGCGTGCAATTTGTATAAATAACCTATAGCCAGTGAGTCATTTTGGTCTTCAAATTTGTCCAGCATGTTAAGCCAGTGATCAGAGAACTCAAAGGTGTCACCCATTAAAGATCTTAATTGGTTTTTATAAAGGCCGGTTTTGGCTATTTTGTTTAAGTACTGTCCTTCATTGTTCTGCTGAAGGTGGTTGCCTGCTTCCCGGTACAAGCTTACAATTTGTTCTATGAGTACGGGGATTTTTTGGTCTGTGTGCATTAAATCGCCTCGTCACATCTTTTAGTACTGTTATTATTATTTCCTTTTATCGGGTAATAATTAAACTTACGGTTTTGAATAGTGGTTCCAGCAGTTCCCCAATCGTAGTGGACTTAAGCTATGAAGAATGCTATAATGACCCACAAGTCCCCCTTAATTGGGGGCTTTTGCATTTACATCTTTTTTAAATAGTCAAGTGATACAGGAGGTCTTATTTTGGCTTATTTAACACCATGCAGTTATGGGTGTCCGGTGAAAACAAATGTACCCGGTTACGTTGATAGCATCATTAATGGTGATTATGCTGAAGCCTTCAAAATAATAGAAGAAAACAACCCTTTCCCTTCCGTATGTGCCTGGGTATGTCCCCATCCATGCGAGGATAATTGTCGCCGGGCCAAGGTGGATGCCCCGGTTAATATAAGGGCGCTAAAGCGATTTGCCGTGGAAAAAGGAAGGAAAAGTAAATATACACAGCGGGCAGGGAATTGCCTTGACCAAAAAGGGAACATTCCCGGTGGTGATATTGCAATAATCGGGGCCGGGCCTTCCGGCCTGACCGCAGCTCATGATCTTGTACAACGTGGATTTACGGTAACCGTGTTTGACCGTCACGATGAACCCGGTGGTCATTTTTTTGCGTCGATCCCTGTCTTCAGGTTGCCGCGGGAAGTTCTATCGGGTGATATAGCCATGCTGCAAGAAAGCGGTGTTGATATTCGATGCGGATTTGAAGTCGGGAAAGACGCCGGTCTTGAGGAGTTACGAGGTAAATACCGGGCTGTGGTGCTAGCCGTGGGAATGCAGGAAAGTAAAATGCTGTCCATTCCTGGAGGAGAGCACCCTGCAGTACTTCCGGCATTACCGTTTCTTCAAAGAGCAAATTCAGGTAACCCCATGCCTGTTGGGCGAAGTGTTATTGTCATCGGTGGGGGAGATGTGGCCATGGATGTAGCTCGAACTGCTTTGCGGCAGGGGGGTAGTGAGGCAAATGTTGTTTGCCTGGAATCTCCGGAAGAGATGCCTGCCCATGCATGGGAGGTGCAAGAAGCACGTGAAGAGGGCGTCAGGCTGTATACCGGACTGGGCCCCAAGGAAATATTATTGTCAATAGACGAGGGAGTTCAAGGTCTTGAAGTACAAAAAGTGATGCAGGTCTTTGATAAAGAAGGCCGATTTAACCCCTGTTTTGATACCGCTCAAACAAAAGTTATTAATGGTGATAACGTCATAGTTTCTGTAGGTCAGGCTGCCTCACTAAGTTGGGTTCGGGGTCATTTGCAATTGGATAGTAGGGGTAACCTGGTGGTCGACAGAGATACCCTGGCTGCAGGTGAAGATGGTTTTTTTGCCTGCGGCGAAGTAGCACAGGGGCCGGGGGCGGCCGTTTCAGCAATAGCATCTGGACACAAAGTTGCAGAGAATGTTGCTGCTTACCTATCTAAGATCGGGCCTCGGAAACCTGAGGCCATAGCAGTATTGGGTGATCTTCCCGACAAGGTATCAAAACATATAATCACACATAAGCGCAGGAACTTAAAGCATTTAAAGCCTGAAACCAGGGTTAAGAGTTTTGGGGTTTTTGAAATGGGGTTTAATGAAGAAAATGCATTAACTGAGGCAAGTAGATGCCTTCGCTGCGGACTAGGTGCAGAGGTTGACATTTCCCTGTGTATAGGATGTCTAACCTGCCAGCGCATATGCCCTTATGGCGTGCCTGCAGTTGAAAGTAAGGCAAGCATATCACCTGATATATGCCAAGCTTGTGGCATGTGTGCTGCAGCGTGCCCGGCAGGGGCCATAACTATTCCGGGATTAAAAAGAGAATCGGATGGTGATTCCTATGATGTGTTTTCAAACCCGGCTAATCCTCCCATGGTAATATATGCCTGCCGCAAGACCGTGGGTAGGCATATATTACCCGGAACGGTTACAGGCTATACTGTGCTGAATAATGCAGTTATTAGAGTGCTTCCCTGTATAGGCTCTTTACGTAAAGACACTTTGCTTACCAATTTTGCTCGGGGGGTCTGGGGAGTGGCCTTGATCTCATGCAGTGAGGGGTGTACCAGTGGAAGTCTGTATAATGCGGGAAGGGATGCTGAATTTAAGGCTTCTCTTACACTATTGGGTGAAATTGGTATTGATGCAGGTCGTCTGGCTCATCTTAATGCAGAAAACCAGGAATCCGTGATCAATAAATTAACGGACTTTGCCCAAAAGGTAGCGACCATAGGTTCTTTGTGGTAAGATGTATAAAAGGTAAATATTGCCATAATATGGGTGTTATTTAAGTTTAACGCCCCAAGGAAGTGAAGGCTTGTGACGAGGAAAAGAGGAGTACCGTATGCTCTTGGACAGGCTGTTATTATGGCCACGGTTTTATTGCTGCTGTATAGTTACTTTTATTATGCCTATTATAATGCCGGGCCTTATCTTTTAAGTCCATTTTCCACCCAGATATGGATTTCCAATACGTTGCTTTCCGTGATGACCATATTGTCGGGAATTCTGATTGAGCTAAGCAGGTTCTGGGGGTGGAGTATTCAATATCGTGTTAAACAGGAACTATTGATCATTCAAGGTATACCCTCGGGGATGCTAAGTTTAATACCTAGTACTGTATGGGTGAAATATTTTGGTACGGGGTATCCCTTCAATTTTCTAGCTGATCCGGCTGTGTCCGGAGCCGCTGGGATTTGGTTCGGCATTATTCTAATGCGGTCATTTGTGGAGAAAAAGAGGCTGAAGGAAGAAGAACTATCGAACGGTAAAGAACATAGCAGATAAAACAAAGGCGATCCAATTACTGTGCCTTTGTTTTTTTTGTTACCCGGCAAGAAGGAATTTCATTATTTCCATAGAAAGTATACAGTGTTAAATTATACCAATTGGGAGGTAGTGATATTCTTGCTTTTTAATCGATACAGGGAAGTTACGGATAGGTGTCTTGAACTTGGTGCAAAGATGGATTCGCTTGCTAACGAAGAAGGTGCAGAACTTCGCCGTCTTCTTGAAGAGCAAGCTTGGTTATCCAAGACAATTGCCCGGCAGGCCAAAGGAACTTTAGAGCAGGTCAGCCAGAGTTTGGGACGAATAGAAAGTTGGATTAACGAGGCACTTGCCAAGGCAGAAAAGGCGCTTGATGACAGTGGTATACCTTCTGACATATTTGCCCTTGAAGATGTAATTGTGAATGCTGTTTCTCTGCGGGACAAAGCAAAAAGCTTGGTTTCGGACGAAGGAATGGAAGGGTTGAACACTGCGGGCCAAGTTCATACTTATAGTAACAGTGATGTATGTTCCGGCGGAGCGGAAATTCGAATTGACTTATCGGAAAATCACGAAGACCACGAAGACCACGAAGACCACGAGGAAATAGAGAAAGAAATAGAAGGTGCTGCCAAGGAAGTAGCCGTTGCTTGTCCGGATCCTCAAGTTTCCCCTTATCCGATGACTTATAAACTTCCCCCGGACTTGGTTGGCAGTTTGGAAAAGAAATTATCTCCTGAAAAGTTGCCTAAACTGCCGAATTCCGTTCCCGGTGTTAACGCGGTAGAAGTAGAGACGACGTCTTCCAAAAAGGAAAGGAAAAGGGGTAAGAAAAAGAAAAAGTGAATTCGATCAGTTGAAATGGCATCCGAAATCGCAAAAATTTAACCCCGGAACCAGGAAAAGCAGATTTCCCAAGTATCCGGGGTTTTTTCGATTATAAAGTCATAAGTAAGCACAGCATAATATGTTTTAAAAACGTTATACTGCTTAACAATAATTTAACCTAAAGTGTCATTCACTTTGCAGAATTAACCGCCATATTATGACAGAATAATTTAAAAAGATTTGGTAAGAGGTGATTGTTATGATACTACAGAAACAAAACCGTCAACGGAAGTTGTGTAATCAATGTAAGATTTGTATTTACCAGTGGGCAGACAGTTGTCCCGGGTTGGAGCATTTTAGTTTCCTGAAATGTAGTAATGTGGGATGTAGTAATGCAAAGTCAAATCATTAATATCGTATATTTTAATTTGCTTGCTCAATAAAATCTCCTGAAGAGGAAACTTCCGGTCTCCATATTAATTTAGCTTTGCTGTCCCTAACGCAATAATAAACACCTGAATGGTGGTAGACAAACCAAACACCGAAAAAATCCCCGTCTCCTCTTTTAAACAAGCATCGCATCACCTTTTTAGTAGTAATGTACGGGCGCGGAACATACGAAGATGATTCTTTTACCAACACGTCATAAATATGTGCGTGTAAGTCTTTGTTGAACAGATAAACTTCAGGCATCGAAGGAGCAAGTACTGATCCTAATGTGTCCCAAAGTTCACGTCCGTGCATAAGCCTTTTATCATTTGCATAATACCATTTCCATCCATGCCTGTTGCAATATCTCACAGCTTCTTTTAGAATAAAGTATCCCGATTTAAGGACTTTATTTTCCAGGGTGTCGATTATTTTATCATTAAGTATATAAACTCGCATAATTTCCCCTCCCCGGAAGTGATGTGTACTATGTGTACAGTGTCAACTTTGTATCTAATAGTGCAAGAACAATGCCTACATGTTATGTAAACGTTAGCTACACTTCGATCTCCGGAGAGTATTTAAAGCTAGTTGTTGCATGCGAAATAAAGTTTCTATGTATATAATTGTAGACATTAATTAAGGGGTGATAGAGTTTCCATATTTTATAAATTATAAACAATATTTAGAATTAACTGACTATTAAGGGGTTAAGTGTGGTAGTTCCTTCTGCTTATGTTTTAATTACGCTAAATCCTTCCATTGAGCCAAGACATGTTTTTAAACCCGGGTTGCGCGTGCATACTATAATTAAAACCATAAAGTTAATGAGGAGGAAAAAATGTCCCGAGATATATGTATTGTTGGAATTATGGTCGATCACAGGGCAACCAGGGGACCCGAGGTGCAAGAGGTGCTTACACGTTATGGTGATTCAATTTTAAGCCGCAGCGGCATACCTGATCCCACCAAGGGAAGGGGAATTATATCTCTGACTTTGCAGGTTGACGAAAACGGAAGGAAGTCTTTAGAGAAAGATTTACATGATGTTCCCGGAGTATCAGTGAACTCAATGATATTAGGACCTGTACTGCAGTAATATCCGGCCTTTAGGGCCTTTTTTCGTTAATGTTAAAGGGATTAAGTTTCAGAGCAGGCTTTTTTATCTTTATCGCAGAATATTTAAAGAGGTGATATTTAGAAAGTTTAAAGAGGGTGGCCGAATGAAGGAATATATTAAAGGTGCGTTGTATGGTGCTGCCATAGGGGACGCTCTTGGAGGTCCCGTAGAGTACATGAAAAAGGAAGACATAAAAAGCAAGTTTGGTACTTTGAGGGATATGGTAGGGGGCGGCAGGAATAATCTGGAACCAGGGCAATATACTGATGATACCCATATGCTTTTACATGTGGCAGAAGGAATATTGGCTAATCCCATGTACCCGGTGGAGGAAATTGGGAGACGTTTCATAGCTTGGTACAGGGAACAACCCGATTATGTTGGCCCCACAACTGCGCTCTCATTTAAGAACTATTTACTGGTGGGTAATTGGAAGGATGCGGCCAGGGCAACTGCAACGACAATAAACAAAATGGATAGTAACGGTGGTTTGATGCGTACACTAGCAGTCACCTTTGGTTACCAAAAGGATACAAGTTTAATGGCTTATTGGTCCAAGGAAATTGCAAGTATGACCCATTACAGTGAAGAAGGGGCAGCGTGCTGCATCTTTTACAATTACCTTGTCTATCTAGCTTCCCGGGCGTCTATAGCCAAGCGAGAAATGATTACGAAGAGCCTGCAATTTACTGATGAGCAATGTAAAAAATACGGTTTATATCCTTCCAATTTTTTTTGGTTCATAGTAAAATGCGTGCAGTCAGGAACTGAGGAATTGTTGCCCAAGGGTAATGCCTTATACACCGTGGGTACTGCGGTACAATGCTTCTTACAGGAAGATTCTTTTGAGGATATTTTAGTGTCCGCAATAAACAGGGGAGAGGACGCTGATACTGCAGGTACGGTGACAGGCGGGCTGGCCGGTGCTTATTACGGGTTTGAAGGCATTCCTGAACGTTGGGTCGGTCTATTAAAAGGAAAAGAAAGATTGGATAGAATCTCGGCAGGCTTTGTGGCAATGAAATAAAGGATATTTTTCTTTATGGCAGCTGCTCAATTTAATTCATTCGCTATGCGCAAAAGACAGGTTAGTCATCGATCTTAAAAAATTCCCCATTGGGGAATTTTTTATTACTAATTTTTCTAGTTAGGAAATACTATTAATCAAGAATAAAATACTACCCGACTTGACAAGGAAGTAAATTGCTAGTAAAAATATAGTAATTAAGAATGTTTCCTAATTGGGTGGAGGATAATATGGATAAAACCAAGTTGTTAAAAGAATTAAGAAATAAAGGATACAAAGTAACACCTCAAAGGCAAGAAATAATTGAAGTCCTTTCCGAGCGAGAAGGGCACCAAAGTGCGGAAGAAGTTCATAAACGAATTTGCTCTCATTATCCCGCCATGGGATTGGATACAGTTTACCGAAACCTGGCTCTTTTACGCAATTTAAATATTGTAAGTGAGATTAATTTTGGCGGCAAAAACAGGTACGAACTTAACAGGGATGGTGACGGCCACTCTCACCATCTCATTTGCCTTGGCTGTGGGGTATCACAAAAGCTTGATTTTTGTCCCTTGGATTACTTTGATTGGAATAAAGTGCTTAAAAAAGACTTTAAAGTTAAAAACCACCGTTTTGAAATCTTTGGTTATTGTTCACACTGTATTCAGATAGAAGAAAATGAAGGGGAGGGCGAGGAATGACTCCTGTTCACTCAAAATATATCACAGCGTACTGCTTTACTATTTTCTTTATAATTATCCTTTCAGCAGGTTGTGCAGTAAATACGGTTGATGGGGATTCAGGCAGTGTGGCTTTGGGCGAAGCAAAACTCACGGTTTTTACAACCATCTACCCAGTGTATTATTTTACATCAGAGATTGCCATGGATAAAGCAAATGTTATAAATTTAATACCATCCGGAGGCGAGGCACACCACTGGGAACCTTCCCCCAGGGATATGGTGAAAATGAATCAGGCAGATGCTCTTGTCTACAGTGGTGCCGGCATGGAAGCATGGATTGATGATGTGCTTGCCGGTCTGGATACAGGAGTTAGGACAGTAGATTGCAGTGAAAATATTGATTTACTGGAGGCCGGCGGGGTACAGCACGTGGAAGATAAGCGCGAAGCCAGGGTTGATCCCCATATATGGACCAATCCTGTGAATGCTGCAATAATGGTAGACAATATAACAAAGGCTCTTTGTGCAATTGACCCTGCTAATGCCGATTTTTTTCGGCACCGCCGGGATTTATTAACCCAAAAGTTAATAGAGCTTGACCAAGATTTTAAAAACACACTACAAGATATAAGTTTAAGTGACATTGTGGTATCCCATTCTGCTTTCGGCTATATGGCACAGCGGTACGGGCTAAATCAGATTGCTGTAAGGGGTATTTCACCGGAAGTTGAACCGGGTCCGGCGAGGTTAGCAGAAATAGTTGATACTATTCGGCAAAAAAATATTAAATGTGTTTTTTTTGAGTCCTTAGTAAGCCCTAAAATAAGCGAGACTATTGCCAGAGAAGCCGGGGTAAAAACCCTTGTTTTGTATACATTAGGTGGTATATCTGTAGAAAACAAAGCTCAAGGTGAAAATTATTTTACCTTGATGCGTAAGAATATGGCCAACCTCAAGGAAGGATTGGGGGGATAAAATGAGCACAGTGGTTGAACTTTGTTCCGTATTTTTTACGTACGGCTGTCACCCTGTTTTGGATGAGGTTAACTTACAGGTTAATTCCGGCGATGTAGTTGGAATAACAGGGCCAAACGGCGCCGGCAAAACAACTATTTTAAAATTAATACTAGGGCAATTACAACCGCAAAAGGGCAAGGTAAACATATTCGGAATGGACAGTATGGCTTTCAAGGAAAGGTTTAGGCTAGGTTATATTTCTCAGAATGCCCGTTTCTTTAATAAGTCTTTTCCCGCTACGTCCAGAGAGGTTGTAGCATCCGGACGTGTTCCCGCTAGAGGAATTTTACGACGGTTGAGAAAAGAGGATTATAAAGTTGTTGATGAAGCCCTAGATACCGTTGGTATGCTGAATATGAGTCATCATATGGTAGGAAATATGTCCGGCGGTCAGCAACAAAAAATATTGCTGGCTAGGGCCCTTGCTGCCAAACCCCAGCTGCTCATCATGGATGAGCCAACAGCGGGTTTGGATGTGAGCGGAAGACATGAATTGTATAGAATTCTTTCTGAGCTAAATAGCGAAAAGGGAGTTACCTTGATGTTGGTTTCACATGATGTGGAAGAAGTATCACCTTTGCTTACTAAGCAGGTTTGTCTGGACAGGAAGCTCTGCTTTTGTCAGAAGAAGCTATCGGATACTGGTAAACAAAGTAATGAGGCGTGTTCCAAAAGGCTGGCGATGGTATAAACAGTAGTGCAAAGTACCCTTGGGGGTGCATATGTCTTAAGCCGGCTGATTGGGGAGGGTAGAAAGTGGATATATTTGCTTATGCATTTATGCAAAATGCCTTTATTGTAGGAGTGGTTGTAGGGGTTTTATGTCCTGTGGTTGGGCTGTTTATCACCCTGCGCCGTTTGTCACTGGTAGCCGATGCCCTGTCACACCTTTGCTTGTCCGGAGTTGCGGCAGCATTATTGGCCGGCACCCATCCTGTGATTACAGCGTCAGCGTTTGCAGTGGGGGGAGGACTGCTCATGGAAAGACTGCGTATAGCCTATAAGGATTACGCCGAGCTTTCTATTGCTGTCATATTGTCCGGTGGTGTTGCACTTGCCGCTGTTTTTATGGGACTTGCCGGAGGCTTTAATGCTAATTTTATGGGTTATCTTTTCGGCAGCCTTATGGTTTTAAACTCTTTCGACATGTGGATCATTGCCGGGATTGGGATTATTGCACTTTTTTTAATTTTTCTTTTTTATAAAGAATTGTTCTATACAACTTTTGACGAGGAAGCCGCTCAGGTCAGTGGAGTACCGGTCAAGGCTTTAGGGGTGGGGTTTATGGTTCTTACGGCCTTAACCATTGCCGTGGCTATGAAGACTGTAGGAGTTTTATTAGTAAGTTCTCTAATGATATTGCCGGTTACTGCAAGTTTGCGATTAGCTGTAAGCTTTCGTTCCGCCCTTTTATTGTCTGTATTATTTAGTGAGTTATCGGTTGCACTTGGCCTTTTTATATCTTTCTACTTAAATTTGCCTCCCGGTGGTACCATTATACTTACATCTATTGCCATCTTGATAACCGTTTTACTGGTTAATAAAAAGGGAAAGGTGGGTAAATAATTGACTGGACCGGGCCAGCGTTTCCTTTTTTGTCCCATGTGCGGCGGTAATACGGAAGGATTCGGAAAGAAAAATAAATTCCAATTGACACCTGCCGGGGATTATATTACACTGTCTGCATACAATTGAAAGCTGAGCATAGAGTAGATGAGTGGTAAATTAGAGTGGAGATGAGACGACTCGGAGCTTGGGGTGAGGACCAGTGCGTTTTGTGCTGGTCTTTTTTTATTGGGTTAAACTTTATGGGAAAAGGGGTGAAGAAAGATTTATGATCATACTCCTTGATAACTATGATTCTTTTGTTTACAATCTCTACCAGTATATCCGCGAATTAGGGGTAGCAGTGGAAGTTTTTCGTAATGATGAAATAACAGTGAGTGAGGTTGAGGTCAGAAAACCTACCCATATTGTTCTCTCTCCGGGGCCGTGCACGCCGAATGAAGCCGGTATTTCAGTAGAGTTGGTTCGGGCATTTGCAGGTAAGTGCCCCATTTTAGGTGTATGTTTAGGGCACCAATCCATAGGACAGGCCTTCGGGGGGAAAGTGATTAGGGCCAAGCGTCCTGTGCACGGAAAAAGCTCCCTCATTAGGCACGACGGTAAGGGTGTATACAACGGGTTGGTGTCTCCACTTGCCGCCGCCCGATATCATTCTTTAGTGGTACAGGATGAAGGACTGCCAAATATTTTGCAGGCTGTATCATATAGCGCAGACGGAGAATTGATGGGTATAAGGCACAGGCGCTTTACCGTGGAGGGAGTTCAATTCCACCCTGAATCAATATTAACCGGAGAAGGAAAAAGGATTTTGGCTAACTTCCTGGCGTGGCGTGGGGGTGAGTGGATTGCCAATCTTGCCGCTGGTCAAGCGTCTTAACCTCAAGGTGGATGTTCTTTCCCTTTATAGTCCGCTGCAGAGCTCAACCTTTAGTTTCTTACTGGATTCCGGGATGACTGTACAAGGTTTGGGCCATTATTCTTTTTTGGGTGCCACACCCTTTATGACTCTTGAGGTTAAGGACGGTAGAATAAAGGTGAACCGGAATGGGGAAATGAGCGCATACGAGGGCTGTCCCTTGGAAGAACTTCGACGTTACATGAAGGAGTTTGCACAGGCACCAATTAATCCAAGCTTTCCTTTTAACGGTGGTGCGGTGGGTTACTTTAGCTATGATCTGGGGCGCTATCTGGAAAAGATGCCGTCGCAAGCTGTGGACGATCTGCAAACGCCCGATTGCTGCTTTGGTTTCTATGATGTTATTGGCTTAATTGATCACCACAAGAAGGCAGTGTATATTATATCAACCGGGTTGCCTGAAAAAGGAGAACAGGCTTTGTTTAGGGCTCAGGCACGCCTGAAAGAATTTGAAAGCATGTTGGGCACCCAAGTGATAAATCATACGGTCTCACCGGCCAACGGAACTCTGGAGAGACATTTTACCCCCAAAGAATACATGAACGCTGTGCAGAAAGTGGTTGATTACATACACGCCGGAGATATTTTCCAGGCTAATTTATCGCAACGATTTTCTGTTAATTATAAGGGAGACCCGTGGGCACTGTATTGCAAACTGCACGAAATTAACCCGGCACCCTTTGCCGCTTATTTAAATTTTGGCGATTTTAGGGTTATATCCGCGTCCCCGGAGCGGTATTTGAAAATTGACGGCCAAAAAGTTGAAACCAGGCCTATTAAGGGTACCAGGCCACGGGGCAAAACACCGCAGCAGGATGAAAGGTTAAAAGCAGAGCTCTGGAACAGCGCCAAAGATAGGGCGGAGTTGATGATGATAGTTGACTTAGAGCGAAACGACTTGGGGCGAATTTGCAGGATTGGATCGGTGCGGGTGCCTGAATTGCTGCGCTTGGAAGAGTATGCCACAGTTTTTCACCTTGTATCCACCGTGGAGGGGGAACTGCCGGATGACAAGGATTTCATTGATATGTTAAGGGCGGCCTTTCCGGGTGGGTCAATAACCGGAGCACCAAAAATAAGGGCCATGGAAATAATTGAGGAGTTAGAGCCGGTACGCAGGGGAATCTATACCGGTTCTATAGGATACCTGGGCTTTGATGGGCAAGTGGATTTGAATATAGTGATAAGAACTATTATTTCCAAGGGGGAAGAGCTCTATTTTCAGGTAGGGGGCGGTATAACCGCTGACTCTGATCCTGCGGCGGAATATGATGAAACGTTGGATAAAGCCAGAGCACTGATGAGAGCTTTGGGCTTGGAATAAAGAAGACTTGGTTCAGGTGGGGTTTTCACCCCATATGAACCTTAGTCGCACTTATTTCGAGCTTACAGGCTGTGCGAAGATAAATTTCAAAAGTACGGGAGAAAAAAATGAAAGAGTACATTTGCGTTAACGGTGATATTGTGAGCAGCAAAGAGGCTTTTATTCCTGTCACTGACAGAGGATTATTATATGGTTACGGGCTTTTCGAGACCGTACGTGTTTTACCCAAAGGACCAGTATTCTTAACAGAACATTTACGAAGAATGAAGAATTCACTGAATGAGATTGGTCTTAATCCCATAGATATAAGAGCGATTAAGACAATGGTTGCCCGTATCATTGATGCCAACAGCTTAAAAAACGGCAGTTTGCGAATCACAGTCTCTGCCGGTGCACAGGAGAATACTAGTGAAGATGAATGGTACGGACAAAATGTGGTGATTACAGTCAAGCATGGACTACCTTATGCAGATGCTTGTTACCGGGCAGGATTTCGGACCGGGTTTCTAAAATGCCGCCGCAACGCTGATTCGCCATTGCTAAAGCTAAAAACTTTAAATTATCTGGATAATATTCTGGGGCGGCAGGAAGCATTTCGTCGTGGTTGGGATGAAGGATTATATATGAACCACCGCGGTTATTTAAGTGAAGGTACGGTAAGTAATTTGTTTTTTGTTGAGAGTAATGTGCTTTATACACCGGACGTAAATTCAGGGCTACTGCCAGGAATAACCAGGCAAAAAGTGATAGATCTGGCTTTGGAAAATAATATTCAGGTTAAGGAATGCCCGCTGGCACCCAGCGAGTTGTTCTCATCAGAAGAGGCGTTTTTAACCAATTCTCTAATGGGGATTATGCCTCTGGTAGCGGTTGATGAACAAAAGATTGGAAATGGCAAGGCCGGGGCATTAACACAGATAATGACCCGGCAATATAGTAAGTTGTTCGAAGGCTTTGAATAGCCGGTGCCTGTTATTGTTAAACTACAATTATATTAAAGCATAGCCTAAAAGCTAGTTTAAAGGTATGCCCTCGTCCATTATTTACCATTGATGTTTTACAAAGGGAGGTACTTATTATTGCAGATATTTCGCAGTAAGCTATGCAGTTTTTTAGTACTAGTAGTTGTTTTCGCTGTAGTAGTAATGTCAGGTTGTGCAGGTGGAGAAAACGAAGCCAAGGACGCAAAAGAAGACACCATCAAGATCGGAGTATTTAACTGGGCTGAAAATGTTGCCGTGGTACATTTATGGGAAATTGTGTTAGAAGAGGAAGGGTATGATGTAGAGTTAATTGAGGGGCAAAAACAACCTCTCTTTTCTGCTATTGCCAGCGGTGATTTAGATCTTGGCTGTGAAGTATGGCTTCCTAAAACAGACAAACCGTTTTGGGAACAATATAAAGACAACGGATGGGAGCGCTTGGATCCATGGTACGAAGGGGCTAAACTGGGCCTTGTTGTACCGGAATATTCGGATATTGAAATCATTGATGAATTAAACGCAAACAAGGACAAATTTATCAAGGGTGGTGAACCCTCAATCGTAGGTATAGGCGGGGGAGCCAGCTTAATGCGGATGACGGAAGAGGCCATAGATACTTACGGTCTTAATTTTAAATTAATGGAATCTTCCGGGCCGGCCATGACCGCAACTTTACAACAGGCAATTGAAGACAAAGAACCGGTAGTGGTAACGCTTTGGAGTCCTCACTGGGCCTTCGCCGACTTTAATATAAGATATTTGAAAGATCCTAAGAATGTTTACGGTGAACCGGAAAAAATATATCCCATGGCCCACGAAGGTTTCAGTAAAAAATATCCTACTGTTACGCGGTGGCTTAATAATTGGGATATGGATGACCAGAGCCTGGGTGGGTTAATGTCTGTAATCAAGGATGTGGGGGATCCCACTGAAGGTGCTAAAAAGTGGCTGGAAGATAATCGCGATCTTGTAAATGAATGGTTGGAAAAATAAAAATATGCTTGACCAGAAAAAACCGTAGTTATGTGGGCTACGGTTTTTTTGTTTGGTTATGGCTGGGGAGAGATAAAAGGCTGAAATTATGAGAATTGTTAAGATAGAGATAAGTCAACAAAGCTTGTACTATTTGGTAAGGATTTATGACATTTGTCAAATGGGGCATCTTATAATATTATCTGAAGTTGTTGGTAAATTAAATAACAAGGGAGGTAATTTACTATTGAGAAGATTTCGTAGTAAACTATGGACAATTGTTGCAGCAACGGTGGTTATGGCTATGATGGTAACCGGTTGTGGAAGTACTGGTGGAGAAAAACAAAACGATGAGTCCACAGCTAAAGGTGAAACTATTGAAATAGGAGTTTTTAACTGGGCTGAAAACATTGCCGCGGTGAACTTGTGGAAACTGGTTTTAGAAGAGGAAGGATATGACGTAAAGCTAATTGAAGGCGAAAAGCAGCCTCTTTTTGCCGCTGTGGCCAGCGGGGATCTGGATTTAGCTTGTGAAGTATGGCTTCCCAAGACAGATGAACCCTTTGCTGAAAAATATAAAGGTAACGGCTGGGAGCTTCTTGAACCCTGGTACGAAGGAACATCACTAGGTCTTGTCGTGCCGGAATACATGGAAATAGATAGTATAACGGAATTAAACGCGAACAAAGAAATTTTTAATGTAAACGGTGAACCTTCTATTGTGGGTATAGGCGGAGGAGCCAGCCTGATGCGGATGACTGAAGAAGCCATAGAGGCTTATGATCTTGAATTAAGGCTAATGGAAACTTCCGGTCCGGCCATGACGGCGACTCTAAAAAAATCCATTGAAAATAAAGAGCCGGTTGTAGTTACTCTGTGGAACCCTCACTGGGCTTTTGCGGATTTTGATCTAAAGTACTTGAAAGACCCTAAAAATGTTTATGGTGACAAGGAAAAAATTTATGCTGTAGGCCACGAAGGATTTAGTGAGAAATATCCTACTGTTACCAAGTGGCTGAATAACTGGCACATGGATGACCAATCCCTGGGCAGCTTGATGTCTACTATTAATGAAGCGGGCGATCCGGCCGAAGGTGCAAAAATTTGGTTGGAAGAGAATCGTGACCTTGTAAATGAATGGCTCGAAAAATAAGAAATGTTTTTAGAATAAGGCTGCAGCCCTAGAGCTGCAGCCTTATTCTTATGGACGATTTTAAATGATTATGATAATGTAAGATTTGAATAAATCAATAAATAGGAGTAAACATATGAGAGTTATTGATCTGCGTAGCGATACGGTTACTTTACCGTGTGACAAAATGCGTGAAGCCATGGCAAATGCCGCTGTAGGGGATGATGTGTATGGTGAAGATCCAACGGTAAATGAGCTGCAGGTAAAAGCTGCCCAACTGGCAGGCAAGGAAGCTGCTCTTTTCGTGCCCAGCGGGACAGCGGGAAACTTGATTGCCGTTTTAACGCATTCAGAACGTGGCCAAGAAGTTATTTTGGACAAGGAAGGCCATATTTACTACTACGAAGTTGGTTCTGCTGCTATGTTTGGTGGTGTTCAGCTAAACACGGTGGCAGGGTTGCTGTCCGAAAACGGCCCGGAAGTCTTAGCAAAAGCTTTCCGGCCGGCTAACCTTCATTTTCCGCCCACAGGGCTGGTATGCATGGAAAACACATTTAACCGCGGTGGCGGCACTGTTATGTCCGCTAAAACAATGAGTAAAATGTATAACATGTGCAAGGAAAGAAATTTGAATGTTCACTTGGACGGGGCACGAATATTCCATGCCGCCACCGCATCCGGGGTCAATGTAAAGGAATTTACCCGGTCCTGCGACAGCGTAATGTTTTGTCTGTCTAAAGGATTAGGGGCACCGGTGGGGTCATTGTTGGCCGGTTCCGAAGAATTTATTGCCAAGGCACTTCGTTACCGTAAAGCTCTGGGGGGAGGTTTACGGCAGGCAGGCATACTTGCTGCCGCTGGTTTAGTGGCATTGGAGAATATTACAAGGCTGTCGGAAGACCATGTTAATGCCGGGCGCCTGGCCCAAGCTTTAAACGATTTGCCCGGTCTTGAAATAGATTTGAATTCTGTACAGACCAATATTATCTCAGTAAATTTCTCGGGACAAATCACCGCAGCTGAATTTGTTCAAAAAATGGCGGAAAAGGGCGTAAAATGCAACGCTACAGGCCCTTACTCGGTTCGCCTGGTAACGCATCTAAATATATCCGGCAGTGATGTTGATAGGGCAATATCCATTATAGAAAATATTATGAAACAAAGTTAGTTTCTTGAGTGGATTAAATTTTTGCAAAAATGAGAAAAGGAAGGTTGTTGTGGGTGTAGAATTGAAATGGAAAGTATAGCTTGGCTGTAAGTTTATTTGGGGGGATAAATTTTTGAAAATATTCGCCATTAGCGATCTGCACCTTTCCTTCTGTAATCAAGTTAGACCTGGCAATTGGACGGATGTTAAGGAATACAAACCCATGAGTGAAATAGATGGTAAGTGGATTAACCATGCCCGGCGTATTTATGAAAATTGGGTGGAAACCGTGTCAGATGACGATGTGGTACTGGTTGCCGGGGATATTTCATGGGCTATGAACCTGGAAGAGGCATCGCCGGATCTGGATTTCCTCGGCACGCTTCCAGGCAGGATTATAACGGTGCAGGGCAATCACGACTATTGGTGGCAGGGCATTTCTAAAGTGCGAAATAAAGCACCGGACAATATGCATTTTATTCAAAATGACCACGTCAGTATTAATGGTGTTGCTGTATGTGGTACACGGGGATGGCTGTGTCCCAACGGAACCTATTTCAAAGCATCCGACGAAAAAATATATCGCCGGGAATTAATGCGTTTGGAAAACTCCCTTCAAAGCGTAGTTAAAGAAGGTATGGAGAAGTTTGACGATTTAATAGTAATGATGCATTATATGCCTACCAATGAGAAACACAACTATTCGGGTTTTATTGAAATTTTCGAAAAATACGGAGTGCAAAAAGTTATTTACGGTCACTTACATGCCAGGGCCTGTGGTTACCGGTTGCCTGACCAAGCATGGGGAGTTCGCTTTATACTTACCAGTGCGGACTATGTGGGTTTTGAGCCATATTACCTTGGCGATTATTAAAATGCAATTATAATTTTACAAATTAGGGACAGAATAATAGCACAGGGTTCGCTTATGGCAAACGCGAGGATTGTCGCGGGTGTATAGTATTCGGTTAAAATTGGAGCGCGGGAGATTTGCAGGGAAAGTGCAGCCTCTCTGAAACCCGCGGTAGGAGCGAAAGCTGTTGCGGACCTTGATCATAGAAAACCCTCCTCTAAGAGGAGGGTTTTTACTATTATTTAAGAAAAATGTCAAGCCAATATTCCTACTTCATGTGCCAGTTTTTCGAAAGCGGTAAAGGAGTTTAATATTACTTGTTTGTCTATGCAGTAAGAAATACGAAAATAGCCGGGCTTGCCAAAGCCGCTGCCGGGAACCAGCAGTAAATTATATTTTTGCGCCTTATCTATAAATTCCACATCGTCAGGTATAGGGGACTGAGGGAAGAGATAGAAAGCACCTTGAGGTTTTACCATTTTATAACCCATGCGAGTTAAATTGTCATATAAGATATCCCTTTTTTCTTGATATGCCGCTATATCAACTGTTTCACGCTGTAGTGGAGTGACAAGACGCTGGGCTAGAGCAGGTGCGTTTACAAAGCCCAAAGTACGGTTGCAGAAAACAAGTCCTTCCATTACATGTCCTGCATCCTCCATCTGAGGGCTAACCGCTGCATAACCGATGCGCTCGCCGGGAAGGGCCAAGTCTTTACTGTGGGATGTTACTAATATGGATCTTTTAATATACTTAAAAATGCTTGGCACTTTGATCCCATCATAAGAAATTTTAGCATAAGGCTCATCGGATATTACATATAGCGCGCGGTTCAGTTCTTTTTCTTTTTGTTCCAACAGGTCGCCTAGTTGTTCCAATTCTTGCTCAGAATACACTTTGCCGGTAGGATTATTAGGTGTATTTATGATCATCGCACGAGTATTGGGACCAATAGCTTTAGCTATTGCTTCCAGGTCCAAGGAAAAATCTTCCCGTGTGGAAACCTCTTTAATTGTCCCACTGTGATTATCTATGTAAAATTTGTATTCTACGAAGTAGGGAGCTAGGATAATAACTTCTTCCCCCGGATTTAATAAAGCTTTTAATACAACGTTGAGCCCACCGCCGGCACCGACGGTCATGATAACGTTTTCCGGTGAGAAAGACAGACCGGAATCTTCGGCCAGCACTTTGGCAACTGCGGTCCTGGTATTTTCATAACCGGCATTGCTCATGTAGCGGTGCATCCCCGATTCGGGTTCGGCAGCAATTCTTTTTAACTCTTGTTTAAATGCTTGGGGCGGCTCAACGTTAGGATTACCAATAGTAAAGTCAAACACATTTTCAGGCCCGTGAATGCGCCGCAGTTTTTCCCCTTCCTCAAACATTTTTCGTATCCAGGAAGCACTTTCCAAAAACTTGTCAATTTTTGTGGCTATAGGCATGCGCAAACTCCTCTCTTAATCAAAATAACTTTTTAAATTTAATACCTGATTGTCAGGATTCTCTGCCGGCAGTTCTTTTTCCTTGTTAAAAACCTTTCGTTCCAATGTAAACCCCTGTTTTAGGTTATTAACTTTAATGGAATCGGCGGCCACAAGTTTAATTTTTTCGTCTATACGTCTGAAATAGAGTAATACCACTGAGTAGGGTGAATTAAAAGACTGTAGTCCTCTTATGCCGGAGGCACCACTGGTCCCTGCATTAACCAAAACGGAATCTTTATTGGTTTCAATGGCGAGCCGGTGGTTGTGCCCGAATACTATTACCGGAGCATACCCGGCTAATTCTTTTGCCATATCATGATTATGTAAAGCCAGAATATTTACTCCTTCCGGAACTTGGAACAATTTTTCTTTAATTTGATCTACATATTGTGGAATGTCATCTATGCTTGGTGGAACTACATCCGGGCCAAATGATGCTGGGTCGGGAAAACCAATAATACGCAGCCCGTTAATTTCTGTTAGCCCGTCAAGTACAGTAACTTCCGGTATTTGAAGTAGGTGCTCTACTATATCTGGTGAATCGTGATTTCCTGGAATAAAGATATAGGGCTTGTTAAGTTTTTTAAGCCGGTCCAGAAGGAGTGCTTCTAACGGGGTACCAAAGTCACTTATATCACCTGTATCAATAATTAGGTCCGCATCAAAAAGCCGGGCAACGCTATGAATGAACTCTATTCCGGCCGGATTGTTATGTGTGTCGGAAACGTGCAGAACCTTAATGTCGTTTGCTGTTTCGGTCAAAGGTTTGAGATTTTCAATTTGTTCAAAAAGATCGTATAAATTGGTGGCAACAACCTGCATTTTCTCGGTTAGAGTTTCAATCTTACCAAATGTCTGTTCAGCGAGGCTTACCATCCAGGGTGCTGCGCGCAAGACGCCTTCATACTTGGGTTTTTGAAACTCTCTAGTGTCATAAGTATAGTATGTCCCGGCTAATAATATTACGGCAAGTATTAAGCCTCCGAGTGCACCTTGTAGCAGTGGTATAATACCCTTGCGTCGAATAAGAAAAACTCCGAAAGCACCGCCCAAAGCTGACAGTAATAAAAGTTTAAATACATAAACAGTCAATATATGCTTAGACTGGCTGCGTATATCCGAAATAATTTTTGCCTGTTGTGGAGAATCGGATACAAACTCTTTTAATAATTCCAGGTCTATGTTTTCCAATCGAACAATGATTTTCACAGGTGTTTGGTGCGTGTGAGCCTTTATTAACCCCAATGGAGGAATTTCCACCTGAGTGATGCCTTTTTCGGAAAATTGCAATGCTAACCTAAATTGAAAAGCTTTTAAGGAAAAAATTGTTTGACCAAATAAACTGACAGAAAGCATCATTCCCATTATTGTAAGGAGGATAGTAGCCATTATCGTTAATGATTTCTTTTTCCTCACTTCTGCAATCCTCCTTCAAAGGGTGTACATGTTGAATTATATTGTACCCTAACCGGCTATGTGTAGCCAATAATTGTTGATAAGCTTAAAGTTTATGGAAAGGAATCTTCCGGTTGATGCTAGAAAAATATTCGTAACCAGTAGCAAAAAGGAGGCGACCAGCGCCTTAATAAAAGGCGCGTAACTATGGCAGATAAACCGGCAGTGGCCGGGGGAAAACCGCTCAGGGAAGAACTGCTCCCCCAGGTCAAACCCAGCATAAAAGAAGATGATAAACAGGCAGTCAAACAGGTTTTGGATCATGATATATTAAAAGACGGCCCAGTGGTTAAAGAATTTGAGCAGAAATTTGCCCGTTATGTCGGAGCCCGCTATGCTTATGCAGTTTCTTCGGGGCCCGCAGGCATACATATAGCCTTAATGGCGGCAGCAGTAGGACATATGGAAGAAGTAATAACAAGTGCCCTTGTTCATCCTTCTACTCCAACTGCCATTAAACACCAGGGTGGAATGCAGACCTTTGCGGATATAGATCCACAAACATATAACATGGATCCCCAAGAACTACGGAAGGCAATGAGCCTGCGAACTGTTGCGGTAATGCCGGTTCATTTTGCCGGGCGCCCGTGTGATATGGAAGCTATTGCGGACATTGCCCAGGAAAACCAGGTGGAAGTGATTGAGGATGCTTCCCATGCCCTGGGGGCAGAATTTAAGGGTAAAAAAATCGGCAGCATTAGTCCCTTAACGGTATTTAGTTTTGACGGGCCGCAGGGAGTGTATACGGGCGAAGGTGGTATGGTTGTAACAGATTCGGAGGAACTTCACGCTTGGCTTTCTGTCTTTGGCAGCGGGGGAATAGTAACCGAACGAGAACGACTTCTTCGGAGTAAAGAGCCGTGGCATTTTGAAATGCAGGATAGGGGTTTCTATTACCGGATGAATGAAATGCAGGCCGCCTTAGGATTAAGACAGCTTGGGCGTGCTGACTGGTTTCTGACCAGGCGGCGTGAAATTGCAGAAATATATAATCATGCTTTTGCCGGTATGCAGCAATTCTTTACACCTGCAGCCTTTAATGATGGTAAACATGCCTGGTACTATTATATTATTACGCTGCGCCCCGAAAACCTAAAAGCAACTCGTTTAGAAATATACAATGCCCTACGGGCCGAAAATATAGGGGTGGGGGTACAGCACATGCCTGCTTTTATGCATCCGTACTTTAAATGGGTAGGGCATCCCGACATTTGCAATCTGGAAGGTAGTTTGGCCCCTAAGGCCGAGGGACTTTACGATATATTTTTATCTTTACCGCTGTTTCCGGCTATGTCCCGGCAGGATGCAGATGATGTGGTAGAAGCGATATACAAAGTTATGACCTATTATGCTGTTTGATTCTGTTAACGTTTAATTTACTGTGAGAAATATCACACTAAAAGTGAGATGTTGTTTACAGAACACGGGCATAATCGTTGTTAAAATAACTGTAAGAGACATCATAAAAAATACAGTAGCATGTTCAAAGGGAGGAATTTTAGTGGCCAACAGGCAAATAGTTAAAATCAATGAAGAGAAATGCAATGGTTGCGGTTTGTGCGTGAGCCCGTGTGCTGAAGGTGCCATAGAAATAGTTGATGGCAAAGCAAAAGTGATTAAGGAAGAATTGTGTGATGGGGCCGGATTCTGCATCGGTACATGCCCACAAGGAGCCTTGACCCTCGAAGAGCGGGAGGCACCTAACTTTTCGGAAGAGGCTGTGCAAAGACACCAGCAAAACAAGTCATCCAATTATATTGCACAAAAGTGCTTTCGCTGCGGCCGCAACGAGGATGAAGTACCTGTTTTACCCTGCCGCAGTGAGGGGAAAAGTATATGGGTTTGTACTAAGTGCCTGCCGGGATTGATACATGGTTAAAGGAAAATGCGAAAGTGAAAGCGTTTCAACATACTGTTGGAACGCTTTTTTGTATGTGAAATCAAGGCGATTCTTCTAGTGGTATTCCCACTACCATATCCTGCCCGCACTCCGGACAGGCAAAAAGATGGTGACATACATGGGACTCAAATTCCAAGTTGACATACGGGCTGTAAGGACCATAATAGTCCGTTACCGGTCCGCTGTCACGCATAGTGTTTCCACAAGAGCACTGAATGTTTTGCTCTCTAATATAGTTACATAAGGGGCAAAGACTCATCATATCAAGCCTTTCGTTTCGCGAATTTAGAGTAGTTTGTATCCATATTATTTAATTTATACCATGTAGGCTTTGTTTAACACCAATCTCGGTATAAGTTAAAAAATCACAGGGGATACTTTTTAAGCAATGAGTAATTGTTTTTTGGAGGTTATGTAATGACCGCAAATTATTGTGGAGGCAACCCGTTAGAAGTATCCTGCGAGCATGCTCCAGTGGATGACAGTGTAAAAGAAATGGTGGACAACCTCATAGACAATGCAAGAAAAGCTCTGGATGAGTTTTATAAATTGGATCAAACACAAATTGATAATATCATACTGGCCATGGCTCTCGCCGGACTTGATAGACATACGGAATTGGCTCATATGGCTGTTGACGAAACGCAACGTGGAATTTATGAAGATAAAGTTACCAAGAACATTTTCGCAACGGAAACCATCTATCATGGCATCAAGTATGAAAAAACTGTAGGGATAATCCGAACAGATGAGGAAGATGATTATTGGGAAATTGCGGAACCGGTTGGTGTGGTTTCCGCTCTGATACCGGTTACTAATCCTACATCTACCACTATGTTTAAGGCCCTTATTTGTACCAAGACCAGGAACCCCGTAATATTCAGCTTTCATCCCGGGGCACAGGGTTGTTGTGCAGAGTCAGCCAAGGTAATGCTGGAAGCTGCAGTGAAAGCAGGCGCGCCGGAAAACTGTATAGGGTGGATCGAAAAACCCTCTATAGAAGCAACAAGGTACTTGATGCAGCACCCCGGGGTTAACCTAATTTTAGCTACCGGGGGAGCAGAAATGGTTCGGGCGGCATACAGTACCGGAAAGCCCGCATTAGGAGTGGGGCCGGGAAACGTACCCTGCTACATAGAAAAGAATGCTCACATTAAAAGGGCGGTCACTGACCTCATTATGAGTAAAACCTTTGATAACGGGCTCATTTGTGCATCAGAGCAAGCAGTGATTTTAGACCGGGAAGTCTCAGAAGAAGTTATTTCTTTGATGAAAAGTAACAAGTGCTATTTTTTAAATGACGAAGAAATGGCGCGCCTTGAGGAAACGGCAATCGACAGGGACAGTTGCAGGATTAATCCTGATATTGTGGGTCAGTGGGCTGCGGATATTGCTAAAATGGCCGGCATAGAAGTGCCCGTTGATACAAAAATACTTGTTGCCGTCTTAGACGGTGTGGGCCCGGAGTTTCCCTTATCCATGGAAAAGCTCAGCCCTGTTTTGGCTTGTTACATTGTTGATAGTTTTGAAGCCGGAGTAAGCAGGTGTGAGGAGATGCTTGCCTTTGGAGGGTTGGGGCACTCGGCTGTTATTCATTCCGGTGAGGATATTAAAATACAAGAGTTTTCCAACAGGATGAGAGCAGGTAGAATTATTGTCAATTCTCCGGCCACGCACGGGGCAATAGGAGACATCTACAATGTTAATATACCTTCTCTTACTCTGGGGTGTGGATCTTTCGGCGGTAATGCCACCACTTCCAACGTTAGCGTAAAAAACCTGATTAACGTGAAAAGGGTGGCTAAGAGGCGTGACAGGTTACAGTGGTTTCGAGTGCCGGAAAGAATATATTTTAAGGCAGGGTCAGTAAGGTACCTGACCAAAATGACCGGTGTTACCAGGGTAATGATAGTTACCGATCCTGGGGTGGTAAAGCTGGGCTTCGTCGATAAAATAACCCATCACTTAAACAAACGGAATAACCCTGTGGCCATAGAGGTGTTTTCCGAGGTAGAACCTGACCCCTCTGTAGATACAGTTAAAAACGGTGTGCGAATGATGCGCCAGTTTAAACCCGATACAATTATCGCTCTCGGGGGAGGTTCTCCCATAGATGCAGCTAAGGCTATGTGGCTTTTTTACGAACACCCCGAAGTGGAATTTGATTTTTTGAAATTAAAGTTTATGGACATTAGAAAGCGCACTTTTAAGTATCCCAAACTTGGGAGACAGGCCCGGTTGGTAGCTATACCCACAACCAGCGGGACAGGATCCGAAGTTAGTGCTTTTTCAGTTATAACACACAAAGGTGAGGATATCAAATATCCCCTTGCCGATTACGAGTTAACCCCGGACGTGGCCATCATTGACAGTGACTTTGTCATGACCATACCGCCTTCAATTACGGCGGATACCGGTCTGGATGTATTGACCCATGCCGTAGAGGCTTATGTTTCTGTTATGGCATCGGAGTACACAGATGCCCTGGCGATAAAGACTATCGAATTGGTTTTTGATAATTTACCTAAGGCTTATCAAAACGGTTCAAACCGTGCGGCCCGGGAGAAAATGCACCATGCCTCCTGCATGGCAGGCATGGCTTTTACCAATGCATTTTTAGGTATCTGTCATAGCCTGGCCCATAAGTTGGGTGGGGAATTCCACATTACTCACGGCAGGGCTAATGCCATATTACTACCGCATGTAATAAAATATAATTCGCAACTCCCAACTAAATTTACTTCCTTTCCACAGTACGAGTATTTTAAGGCTCCGGAAAAATACCTGGAGATAGCACGTTTCTTGGGACTACAAGCTAATAATGAGGAAGAGGGTATTAATAGCCTGATTAAAGCAATCCAGGAATTAATGCGCAGGCTGGACATGCCGCTTACCATAGCAGACTGCGGAGTTAATGAGGGGGTATATATGGACGGGGTGGAGGTACTGGCAGAAAAGGCATTTCATGACCAGGCAACTATCTCCAATCCCAGGCAGCCTCTAATCCCGGAATTAGTAGATATATATAAAAAAGCATATACCGGAGAGCTTTAATAAAACGCGCTAAATCAGTTCCCTTGGCGCTTTTCTAAAGTATAAAAAACCAGGCTTCAGCTAAGGCTGAAGCCTGGTTTTCAATGCCATAAGCCGGCAACGGTTTTATCTTTAAAGTTATCAAATCCAATTCTTTCGATAAACCGTCCTAATCTTTCATTAGTCTTGGCATTAGCCTTGTAATGGTCTATAATTTTATCCAATATACCTTCCACTTGTTCCGGTGATTGGTCTTCGGCCATAAGTTGCCCGAATCTGGGTTGGCGTCCGCCGTTTCCCCCGACAAAAACTTTAAAGCCCCTGGGCATACCTACAGCGCCAAAATCTATCATCATGGAATCCATGCACATATTAGGGCAACCGCTAATGCCGATTTTAAATTTGGACGGCAAAGTCATGCCGTGAAATTTTTCATCCAGTTTGGTACCTAAGCCCACCGAATCCTGCTGGCCTCTTTTGCAAAAGGTGGTTCCGGGGCAAAATTTTACACTCCGCACACACAACCCAATGGCTGCGCCCGGCTTCATGCCCAGTTCCTGCCAGGCGGCATCAATATCTTCTTTTTTTATACCGACCAGGGCAATACGCTGGGACGAAGTTACTTTCATGGCTTGACAACCGAATTTTTTGGCTACATCGGCCATTCTTACCAGCATATCAAAATCAGTAATGACTCCACCCGTAATATGTGGTGCAATGGCAAAAGTACCGTCTCTCTGCAATATGGCACCTTTTTCCAACATATCCTGATCAGTGTTACTATGCTGAAAACGCTCATCAAGCTTGTTTGGTATTTCCTGCTTTTGCATATAGATATACCTCCCGGGAGAATGTTAATCCGTGGATTATTCTTTCCATAAGCATTGTCATCTATCCGGAAGGTAGCATTTTAGAAGTCTTCAATCAATTTTAACTTTAAAACCTTACCACTTAATGTCTTTGGAATTTCCGGTACCATACGGTATTGACGAGGCAGCTCTTCCTGCGTCAATGCCCTGCTTTGCTGTAGGAATGTGTGTATTTGCTCTTCTGTAAGATCTGGGGCTTGGCTCACAATAAAGGCTGTAAGTACTTCTTTTTCATTTTTAGACGGGGCAAACAATACCGAGACCTCTATTACGTCAGGGTGTTCATATAGAACATTCTCTACCTGTCGTAAAAGGTATCTCTGTTTTTCCGGAGGAATGGTATTGTCATGGATAACCTTTAACTTTTGGCGTGATTCTTTTTTCATCCGGCTTGCCTCCACTAAATGGGTTTATGTTCATTATTCAATAATTAGTTATAATGTCCTCCTTTTGCAACTATTCAATCAATTTAAACTTGCAACCTTTATTTTATACTTTCCGTGTACACCTTGGGTTGACTTAAACAATTATAGCAGTTAAGGTATTAGCTGGCAAAGGTTAATAGGATTTTCCAGGCTATGTTGTGGTATTATATAAAATAGCTTTATTATCAGGGGGTAGGCGATTGAGGTTTTTGTTAATTATTTCGGCCGTATTGGCAGTGGATCAGGTTTCTAAGTATATTGTACAAACGAATTTGCTCCGCGGGGAATCAATACCAATAATCTATTCAGTTTTTCATCTCACTTACATTCAAAACCCCGGTGCTGCTTTTGGTATTTTTGCTAATCAACGGGCATTTTTTGTTGTGATTACCGTAATCGTACTTGCCGGGATACTAATAAGTTACCGGTATATACCGTCGTCTAATGAACCGATGCGTGTGTCCCTGGGACTAATAACGGGCGGGGCGCTGGGTAATTTTATTGACCGTCTTCGAATTGGCCGGGTGGTAGATTTTCTGGACTTTAGGGTGTGGCCTGTGTTTAATCTTGCTGACACGGCTATAGTAATAGGTGCAGGGTTGCTTATCTGGCAGATATGGAAATCCGAAGGCGAAGAGGAGAAGGTGAATGGGGATGCAGAAAATTAATACATTTGCTGCCGGCGAAGCTGATTTTGGTCAGCGCCTTGACGTGTTTTTACAGAAGAATTGTGAACTAACACGTTCCCGCATACAAAAGCTCATAGTAGAGGAAAGGGTTAAAGTCAATGGGGAGGTACTGCGTGCTAAATACAAGATCCAACCGGGTGATGTTGTTTCTTTAGAGGTTCCTTCCCCCAAAGAAGTAAATATAGAGGCTGAGCAAATTCCATTGGACATATATTACGAGGACTCTGATATAGTAATTGTTAATAAAGCAAGAGGGATGGTTGTCCACCCTGCGGAAGGAAACTGGTCCGGAACGCTGGTGAACGCCTTGCTTGCCCATTGTAGTGACCTTTCAGGTATAAACGGAGAAGTACGTCCGGGTATAGTGCACCGCCTGGATAAAGATACCTCCGGACTGTTAATGGTCGCCAAAAATGATACGGCGCATGTAAAACTGGCGGAACAATTAAAGGATCACAAAGTTGTCCGACGTTATTTAGCACTGGTGCACGGTAATATAAAAGAAGAAAGAGGCACAGTTGAGGCCCCTATAGGCAGACACCCGGTGGACAGAAAGAAGATGGCGGTAGTGGAACGAAATTCACGGCAGGCTGTAACCCATTACCGGGTGCTGGAACGCAAATTGAATTACGCATTGGTAGACCTGCGGTTGGAGACCGGTCGTACTCACCAAATCCGCGTACATATGAGTTATATCAATTACCCGGTTGTGGGGGATCCCCGCTATGGTCCCGCAAGGACACACTTTGGCCTGGAGGGGCAATTTCTTCATGCCTATAGGCTTGGCTTTAACCATCCCCGTACAGGCGAATATACTGAATTCAGCGCGCCCCTGCCGGAAATACTGGCTAATATACTACTTAAGATTGGCATTGACAATCCCAAGGTCACGGCTTTATCCAACGAATAACTTCAAGGAATAAAGCAGCTATGCCTGCGGCCATAAGTGGGCCAACCGGGACTCCTCCTAAAAATACAATGCCAAAAATTGAACCCAGTACCAGGCCAAATATTAATTCCGGGTCAAGTTGCAAAAGCTTAAGTCCTTCTCCGTTGAGGTGAGTAGCCAAAGCCCCGCCAAAAATAGCCAAAAGTCCGGGTAGAGATTTAAAGTTGTATAATAGGTCTGCTTCTGTAACTTTGCCGGTTGCTATGGGTACTAAAATAGCAAGTAGGAGAAAAAGAAGGCCTATTTCTAAACCTCTTTTTTCCAAAAGAGGAAACACAAAATTTAAGTTGGCAAATTTTAATAATAATAATACGCACGCCGCCATAGCTATAAGGTTTGAGCGGGCTATAACGCCTATTAACAGCAGGACAACAAGGATGGGTACTCCCGACATAGTAATTTCCGTCCTTTGGGACAAGATTTGTTACTAATTCTATGTGCGTTATGTGGGATATATAACCAATAAACAAACACAAACCGGGTTTGTTAAACCCGGTTTGTGTTTTTGTAAGTTAGGTATGACATTATTCATTCGGGCAGACAGATTTCAGAGTATCAGCTCGCAGTCCCACACGCAGAGCCTCCAAAGCAATCACTTCATGCGGTAGAATATTGCCCAAATTCACATCACAGCCAAATTTTAAGATCATATCTTGTTGTTGTTTCTTCTGCGGTGTTTCCCAAATAATAACTTTAGGGTCACCGATTCCTTCCATTAGCTCCTTAAGGTCATTTTCTACAATGTCACCTGAAGCGTCGAACAACCCTACACTTGTACCCGACTCGCGCCCTTCCAAAATTACTTTGTACGCGCCGCACTCCAGGTCTTTTAATGCCAATTCTAGTAGTTCGTTTATAAATGTTGTTTCACTTTCTTCCTTTTTACCTACCTCCGTAAACACTCTTAAGCCAAGCCCCGCAGCCATTTGAATTATTTTCTCTCTCACCTCTGGTGTCATAGTAATCGTTCCGTCACTAACTTCAATGGCACTAAACCCCAAATCTTTGGCGTGCTTGAGGTATTCGGGTAACTTGTTTTGTAAAACCGCAACCTCCAAAAACGTTCCACCTGGATAGATATCTATTTCTTCAGTGCGAATTATATCTATTTTTTCTGCTAATATTTCGGGGGAATAAAACGCCGATGTTCCAAAGCCTAGCTTGATAATATCAATGTATTTTGCGCTGACAGCTAAAAGATCCCTAGTTTCCCCCAATCCCATACCTTTGTCAATAACCATGGTAAGACCGTGATCCCTGGGCTTAGATTTCCTCTCACCCAAGGGGTAATGTAGAAAATCCATCCAACTCCTTGCCGTGTTTTGCCCGTTCAAATGCAGCCATCTCCTTTCCCGGGTTGAAAATCACCTCTATTTTAATTGGAGCAGGTGATTTGCTCGAACACCTCCTGCTTTAGTATTTTTGGTTAAGGAGCATGATTTAAAGTATTCCGCGCCATTCAATAATGTTACTGTCTTTGGGATAGGAGACGCGCGTTCCTTAAAATCCCTCTTTAAGCACTCTTTTTAATATTTTCCCGTTAGCCCCCTTGGGAAGCTCTTGTCTAAATTCAACCTGGCGAGGGCATTTATAATTGGCCAAGTTTTCACGGCAAAATTTGATTAGTTCTTTAGAAGTAGCTTGTTGTCCTGGTTTTAGCGCTACATAGGCCTTTGGAATTTCGCCTCGCATTTCATCAGCCACTCCCACCACGGCTACTTCTGCTACTGCCGGGTGACTGTAAAATACTTCTTCCACTTCCCGGGGATATACATTGAAACCGCCAACAATAATAATATCTTTTTTTCTGTCTACTATATAAACGTAATTATCTTCATCGACCATCCCCAGGTCCCCGGTATGAAACCAACCGCCACGTATGCTTTCGGCAGTTGCTTGGGGTTGGTTTAAATAGCCTTTCATGACATTATCGCCTTGGACAGTTATTTCACCGACTGTATTAAGCGGAAGTTGATTATCGTTTTCATCAACAATCTTTACCTGTACCCCGGGGAGAGGGGGACCAACTGAACCGTGTTTACGTAGTTCTAAGCGGTTCACATACGAAATAGGGGATGTCTCTGTGGGCCCGTTCCCTTCCAGTACAATAACTCCATATTTTTTTTCCAGTGTACGCATCATTTGCAAAGGCATAGCCGAGCCACCCGAAACGAACATGCGTAATGAAGACAGGTCTTCAGGTTTTGCATGCTTAGCAGCCTGCAGAATTGCTGCATACATCGCCGGTACAGCCGGGAAGATGGTGATTTCATGTTTTTTAATATTTTCAACTGTGGCCTTTGGTAAAAATTTCTCTGTAATGACAACTGAGGCGCCGGTACATGCCGGGGCAAGTAAACAAACAGTTCCGGCAAATGCATGATAGAAAGGAAGCACGCCTAAGTACCGCTCGCGGTAATCCACTCCGATAGCTTCAGTGACCTTTTGGGTATCAAAAACAAGGTTCTTGTGAGTCAACATAACTCCTTTAGGCTTGCCTGTGGTACCCGAGGTGAATAAACAGGCCGAGACATCATTTTGGTCTAAAGGCGGGGGAGTTAAGTCCGGCGGGAAACTAAACAATTTACAGTATTCAATTTGGTTATCACTGGATGTCTCGCCAATAACGATTATGTTGCGTAGTGCGGGCAGGTGCTCGTGCAAGGATTGGATAAGCGGTGCAAAGGGTGCGACGGTGATAATTGCTACGGCTCCGCTATCCTGAAGTATATGTCTTATTTCCGGCCCCTTAAGGAGAGGGTTAACTGGTACTACGGGTGCTCCCACAAAATTTAGTGACCAGTATGTTGTAGCGAATTCCAGGTGGTTAGGCATTAAGATTGCTACGTACTCTCCGGGCTTTATTCCCATTGATTTTAGCCCTGCCGCCAGTTGCCCGATTCTTTCAGCATATTCCGAGTATGTTACTTTTTTATCCTGAAAGATCACGGCAGTGCGATCAGAAAATTTATCCAGGCTGTGTAAAATAAAGTCACTTACCAGCATGTCAAGCCCTCCAGAATGAAATTTGTACTAACACTTAGTTAAAGATTCAATTTTCTCATTTCTTGAATATTATTTTAGACAATAATCTTGTAAATCCTTTCCCGTAGTGAAAGAATTGAGTAAATAAGTTTATAGATTGAAACATGGTTAGGATTTGAATTTGTCATGCGTAAGCCGCCCGTCACCGGTAACGGGGATAGACTCACCCAGGAAACGGGGTTTGGAATGTAAAAGGTGTAATTGGGAAAAAGCCTTTATACGGGCCGGTATTTCCCGGAAGTCGTAGTAATCCGCGTAAGCATATTGGTGCTTGTCTGCCTTTACCCCGGTTGCCTGAATGCCGAGGGCCCGGGCAGTATATACAGCACGAGGCAGGTGAAAGGCCTGAGTAATCACCACCGCTGAATTAACCAAAAAAATCTCTTTAGCCCTATACATGCTGTCGTAAGTGGAAAAACCGGCATGGTCCATGAAAATGTCTTCTGTTGGCACCCCGAGCTTTTCAGCATAAATACGCATGTAGTTTACTTCATCATAATCTTGCGTGCCATGGTCACCGGTCATTATTATCTTTTGTACCTTTTTGTTGTTGTAAAGTTCCACAGCGGTTTTAATGCGGTCCCGGAGCATTTGACACGGCGTACCGTCCGGCAAAACATATGCTCCCAAAACTATTGCCGCCTGGGCCTGTGATAAGTTTTCGGGAGTAATCACGTATTGATTACCCTTTATCGTAACGTACCGGTCAATTATTATTACACCGGCCATTATTAAAAAGACCAGAAGTAATGATAGATATATGTTTTTTCGATTAATAAATTTTAGCTTTAACACTTATTAAACACCTTCCTGCAAGATAATTACAGCGTTAATTTATAGACATTGATTAATAATAACATTACTAAAACATTTTGCGAAGGTAAAAAGTATTTTAACCTGCAACTTTGGAGGTTTGTGTTGAGTAAAGTAAGTATCGTCTCCTGCAGTAACTATGAATTAGAACTAGTAAAGCATTCGGTAAGAACATGTGTTGACAATTTGGGTGGTATCAAAAAGTTTGTTCACCCCGGGCAAAAGGTGCTTTTGAAGATTAATTTGCTTGCCGGTACTCCGCCGGAAAAGGCGGTAACTACCCATCCTGCAGTAGTCAGTGCTCTTGCCGAACTGGTCCGTGAGGCTGGTGCACACCCTCTGGTGGCGGATAGTCCCGGCCCGGTGCCATATACAACGGGAGGTTTAAAGAGGGTTTACCGGGCAGCGGGCTTTCTTGAACCGGAAAAGCAGGGCGTGTTTGAGCTCAATTGGGATATATCCGCTGCCGGGCTAAGTTATAACAGTGGTAAAATAATTAAACGCTTCGAAGTTACCAAGCCTGTTTTGGATGCTGATGTGGTCATCGCGGTTCCCAAACTGAAAACCCATATGTTTACTACTTTTACCGGGGCGACAAAAATCCTTTTCGGAGTTATTCCTGGCTTTTCCAAAGCCGGTTACCATGCCAAACTGCAGACCGGAGAACAGTTTGCGGAAATGCTTTTGGATATCATTGGGGCTGTGCAGCCGGCATTATTCATTATGGACGGTATATTGGCTTTAGAGGGTGACGGTCCTGGGCTGCACGGTCAGCCACGGTCGGTGGGAGTTGTTCTGGGGGCAAGCGACCCTGTGGCCATGGATGCCGCAGCCTGTAAGATTATAGGCATTAACCCTTTGGAAGTCCCCATGTTAAGAGCTGCAGCCGACAGGGGATGGTGGGACGGGAAGTCCGATAGTTTGGAAATTGTGGGTGAACCTCTGGAAAATGTGGTGGTAGAAGGGTTTAAAAGGCCCTCTCATGTGGCCCGCGATGCCAGGGGTTTGGACCGACTGCCGTGGTTTAAGCGTATTTGGTCCCCTGTGGCAAAGCAGGCGCTTACTCCCCGCCCCGTGCCCGATGGTAATCGCTGTACGGGGTGTGCTACATGTTCCAAGGTGTGCCCCCAAAATGCTGTAACCATTTTCAAAGGCAAAGCTGTCGTAAGAGACCGGGCCTGTATACGGTGTTACTGTTGCCACGAAATGTGTCCGGAAGCGGCGGTTGATTTAAAGTACGGTTTAACAGGTAAAGTGTTGTATCGCCTGGGGCTTTTGGGAGGGACATAGCCTTTGGTGGTTTGAGTGAGGTGAAAATTATTCATGGAACTACTTGATTTACACGCGGATATCTTAGTAATCGGCGGTGGTTTAGCCGGACTGTCTGCGGCGCTCCGAGCAAGGCAGGCAGGATGCAAAGTTATTGTTGCAGCCAAAGGGAAAATCGGGCGTAGCGGTAACACTATCATGGCCCGCAACAGTATAGCTGCCGTATTGGATAATAAGGGAAATAAAGATTCCATTGCCCGGCATATTAAGGACACCATGGCCGGAGGTGATTACCTCAATGATGAGAAACTGGTAGCTGTGCTGGCAGGGGAGGCACCAGAGGCAGTAAACTGGCTTATGCAACACGGGGTGCCATTTTTATGCGAAGAAGGACATGTTATTGTCAAAGGTTCGCCCGGACATAGTGCCAAAAGAGTTTTGACGGTGGACGGAAGCGCATTTAAGTCGCAGAAGACTCCGGGACTGGCTATAGCCGGGCCGTTAACGCAGGAAGCAAAAAAACAGGATATAGAGATGTTGGAAAGTGTGCTTATTACTTCCTTATTCAATAAAGGCGGAGAAATAAAAGGTGCTTGCGGTTTCGACCGGCGGCGGGAAAGGGCTTTTTCCATAAATTCCCGCGTCGTTATTTTAGCCTGTGGCGGCGCGGGTTCGCTCTACCCTTTTACCACCAACACGGCGGATGTCACCGGAGACGGGTATGCATTGGCCAGTGAGGCCGGGGCCAAACTCAAAGATTTGGAGTTTATCCAATTTCATCCCTGTGTGACTATCGATAGCCCAAGATTGGTTTTATCTACAGCACCCTTCTCTGACGGGGCCATATTAAGGAACAATTACGGTGAACAATACATGTATCAATACTCTGTGCAGGGGAATATGGCCACAAGGGATGTTATGGCGCAAGCCAGTTTTTATGAAATTAATGCCGGGCGAGGTACGAACCAAAACGCTGTGTTTATGGACTTTGGTGGTGTGGACCAGGGTGTTATGGCATCGAAATATGCTGATATAAAGGATTACCTGCAAGGGAAGCTCAAAGTGGAAGTAGCCCCGGCCGCCCATTTTGAAATGGGTGGTGTTGTTATTAATGACCGCTGCCGCACAACTTTGCCGGGACTGTATGCCTGCGGGGAAGTTGCCGGAGGTGTGCATGGGGCTAATCGTTTAGCTGCCAATGCTCTTACAGAGGCTGTGGTTTTTGGGCTGCGCGCCGGGGAATATGCTGCTGCCGAAGTTTTACGCCATCGCCCGGGAAAATGCGATGAAAATCAGTCAAAACAGTTACAATGCAAAAAACAACAGTATAGCGAATTTTTGCCTACCCACCACGAAAGTAACGCTTTTCGGCTCATCATGCAAGAGCTGCGCCGGCTAATGGGAAGGCACGTGAGTGTGGTGAGGTATAAGGAAGGGCTTCAGAAAGCCTTAAGTGAAATCGAAATCATGCAAGAAAGGATAAATCAAACCGAACCTCACGATTACCGGCAGTTGCTTGATTACCACCAATTAAAATTAATGCTAATCAGCGGTTATCTGATCTCACAAGCGGCCCTACAACGGGAGGAAAGCAAAGGGGCTCATTATCGTTCGGATTCCATAATGAATAGTGAATACTAATCAAAGGTATATTATAGGTTAAAGTTCCGGCAGGCATTCTTTTGCGAGGTGATTAGTAGTGGAATTCACAACATTTAAAATCAGCAACATGTGCAGTGAGGAAGATAAAGTAAACGTAATGAATGCTTTGCACAAGTATTCAGGAGTATTGGATATCGCGGTTGATACAAGTTCCCAGCTTGTTCGAGTGGAATATGATCCGAGAAACATTTTGCTGGAAGATCTAAAAAGTGAAATTGCCAAGGGGAATTATCAAGTTTCCGTATTAAACCCGTAGTTTTTTAACTACGGGTTCAACTTATTTAGGGTCCGGTTCCGGCTTGCGGGCCGGCTGAAAAATGAATTCGGGAATGATCACCGGTAATTCCCGTGCCACTTCTTCAACCTTTGGATACTCACCGGCTTTTGTGATTTCAGAGGCGCGTATTAAAACCAAAGAGACTATGGCGGCAGCAATTGCCAATCCAGTAGCTGTCCAAAACATTGGTGTCCTACCCAGCCCCATCAGAAGGCCAAATATAGGTGGTCCCGCGGCAACACCGAAAAAACGCACGCTTCCATAGAGTGAAGTAATTAACCCACGTCGTTCTGACTTTACAGCACTGGTTATTAAAGTATTCAAGCAGGGTAAGACAAGTCCGGTTCCTATACCGGCCAGGGAAATCATGCCAAAGAAAAGGTATGTGTTTTGGAATGCGCCAAGCAGCCCCAGTGATAGGGCAATCAATGAGAGCCCAATAACAACAAGCCATTTCATTAAAACCACTTTTCTTTTAATGACCATGCCCGTAACAAAAGAAGAAGAACTCATAAAAAGAACCGGGATAGCCAGTGCCGCACCTTTGATCACACCGGTTAGCCCAAAAGTTTGCTCAAGGTAGTCGCTGAGAAAGAATAGAACTCCGAAGAGCAGTAACAGGGCGGTCATACCGGCAAAAAAACATGCTATCAGCATACCGGCTTTTTGTTCGAATACTTTTACAAAGGATTTTACATACTGTCCAATGGCCATGTCTGATTGGTTTCCCTGTGGTTCCTTGACCAATAGCCATAAACCAATAAGTACCGGAACAATTAGTAAAGGGAAAAAGAGAAATGTAGCAAACCAGGTGATTAGTCCGATCAGCGCACCCAGAATGGGGCTGGCGACCTTTCCAAAACCGTTGGCAGCCTCGATAATACCTAGGGACCTGCTGCGTTCTTTGCCCGTAAAGATGTCTCCGGTGAGGGCCATGGCAATGGGAGCAGTTCCTGCGGCCCCAAAGCCCTGCAGTATTCGCCCGGCAATCAGCAGGGCGTAGGAATTTTGCCCCAATATCCAATATGACACCCCGGCCACTATTCCGCCCAGTCCATATAAAACCAGCCCGGGAATAATCACTTTTTTTCTGCCGAAACGGTCTGACAAAAAGCCGGCAAAGGGAATAATTATTCCTGCGGGTACCGAAAAGAGTGTAATAATCAAACTTACTTTAAATTGGCTGATGTCAAGGGCCTCTTTTATCTGTGGCAGAACTGGTATGATCATTGAATTGCCCAGTACCATTACAAAGGGAACTCCTGAGATGGCAGCCAGTACTGCTGCCCCGGCGCGTTTTTCCACGTTCTCACGTCCTTTCCAAGCACATATATTTTATCTCCTGTCATCAAAGGGTATGCATTTAAAATCTTCCCCGGGCATAAGTAGATTAAAGCAAAATTTTTTAAATCTGGCGGGTTTGGGGGGATATTTAATGTTTCATGTTTTTGACAAAATAGTTTTTTCAATGGCCGCGGTGCGTATATTATCGGCAAGCATCGAATTTACTGCCGCCCTGCTGATGTTGTATTTTGGTCGTGTGGAGACGGCTTTCAAGATAAATTCAGTTTTAGCACTTGTAGGACCAACTATCTTGATTACTGTTACTACCTTGGGTTTGGTGGGACTGGCCGGAAAGGTTTCCCCTGCTTCTATGGTCATGATTGTCACCGGAGTGGGACTGATTTTTATGGGCATACATAAGATGTAAACTTGCGGGTCATGATAATTTTTAAAGCAGGCAGAAAATTGTTGACTGCACAACCATGATTTGATACTATTTAACAAGAAACCAAAGACCTTGAAATCGGTCCCGTGAGGCCGGTAAGGGTTCATAGTGGTATTTTATCTGACCTACGACCATTCTATGTCCTGCTTACCGGTGTAAGCAGGTTTTTTAATGAAAAAAACCGGGGGTGAATACCATGGGCGTGGAAAAAGGAATGCGTGAAAAAGCGAGGATAATGGATCAACAGGGAATAGGTAGGGCTCTTACCCGGATTGCGCATGAAATTATAGAGCGTAACAAGGGTACCGATAACCTGGTGATAATCGGTATTCGAAGGCGTGGCGTACCGTTAGCCTCACGCTTGGCGGAGCGCATCAAAGAAATAGAGGGAAGTTCGGTACCGGTGGGAGTATTGGATATAACGCTTTACCGGGATGACCTTTCAACTCTCAGCCAGCAGCCTGTGGTACATCAGACGGAAGTTAAGTTTTCTGTGCAGGATAAAAAAGTGGTACTGGTGGATGATGTGTTATATACCGGCAGAACCATTCGGGCAGCACTTGATGCCATCATAGATTTAGGCAGGCCCAGTGTTATTCAGCTGGCCGCCCTTGTGGACAGAGGGCACCGAGAATTACCCATTAGAGCCGATTATGTAGGAAAGAACGTTCCCACATCTCGCAAGGAAGTAATTGCAGTGCAGTTAGAGGAAATTGACGGCGAGGATGGGGTATTAATATTGGAAAATGGTTAGTTGAGCACCATCCTTTTAAGAGGGTCCCGAGAGGCCGGCAAGGGGAGGGTTCAGTTTTTATTTCTCTCAGCCGCCTCGTTTCGGGCTCTCTCCGACGCGAGGTTTTTTATTTGAAAATTTTAAGGGGGTAATTGATTTGACCCTGCAGGGAAAAGATCTTTTAGGGTTACTTCATAAAACGGAATCTGAAATTGAATATATTTTAGATACCGCAGTACCAATGAAAGAAATAATATCCCGGCCTTTAAAGAAGGTTCCTACCCTCAGGGGACGGACTATAGTAAATGTTTTTTATGAACCAAGCACCCGTACCCGTACCTCTTTTGAGCTTGCTGCCAAGTATCTGAGTGCGGACAGTGTAAACATCTCTGGATCCGCCAGCAGTGTTGTTAAAGGTGAAAGTTTGGTGGATACTGCGCGAACGGTAAAAGCTCTGGGGGCGGACATAATAGTGGTGCGACATGCCATGGCCGGTGCGGCGGAATTAATGGCTCGCACAGTTTCCGCTTCGGTGATTAATGCCGGAGACGGAGCTCATGAGCATCCCACTCAGGCATTATTGGATATGTTTACTGTGCGGGAGGCCAAAGGTACTTTAAAAGGACTTGAGGTGGCCATTATAGGAGATATTACCCACAGCAGGGTTGCCCGGTCAGATATTTGGGGGTTTTCTAGAATGGGGGCCCGGGTAAGGGTCTGTGGACCTCCCACTATGATCCCGCACGGTATTGATACTATGGGGTGTAAGATTTTTGATAAGGTTGAAGATGCCCTGGAAGGTGCTGATGTTGTTATTGTATTGCGCATTCAAAATGAGCGCCAGCAGCAGGGACTTTTCCCGGGGCTGAGAGAATATGCCAACATGTACGGGATAAACAGCAAGCGCCTTGGGCTGGCTGCCCCGGATGCATTGTTAATGCACCCGGGTCCCATCAACCGGGGTGTGGAGCTAACCGGTGAGGTGGCGGACGGGCAGCAATCGCTGATAGAAACGCAAGTGACTAATGGAGTGGCGGTACGCATGGCCATTTTATACCTCTTAGCTGGAGGAGGAGATGCAAATGTCCCTGTTGATTAAAAACGGTATTATTATTGACCCGTGCGCTGAAAATCGCGCAGTTAAAGATATATTGGTGGAGAACGGAAAAATTGCCGGTGTGTCTGAACACCTGACCGCTCCGGAAGCAGAGGTATTAGACGCCACGGATAAGCTGGTTACCCCCGGTTTAGTGGACATGCATGTTCATCTCAGGGAACCGGGTTTTGAGGCTAAGGAAACTGTACAAACGGGTACTCTGGCAGCGTTAAAGGGTGGCTTTACTTCAGTTGCCTGTATGCCCAATACTTATCCGGTGGCAGATAATGCTTCTGTTATCCGGTATATACTGGGCCGGGCCCAGGAAGCTGGAAATGCCAAGGTTTATCCTGTAGGGGCCATTACCAAGAACAGCGAGGGCAGTGAATTGGCACCAATGGCTGAGCTGAAGGAAGCGGGTGCTGTTGCTTTTTCAGATGATGGAAAGCCTGTAAACGATGCAGCTGTAATGCGCAGGGCCATGGAGTATGCTAAAATGCTGGATGCCGTAATTATTTCGCATTGTGAAGAAAGCACTCTCGCGGGAGGAGTTATGCATGAGGGAACTATTTCCACCATGCTTGGCTTAAAAGGCATTCCTGCTGCCGCTGAAGAGGTTATGGTGGCCCGGGATGTTATTCTGGCCCGGTTAACCGGGTGCCGCCTTCATATTGCTCATGTCAGTACTGCCGGATCAGTGCAAATTATACGGGAAGCAAAGAGCCGGGGGATTAAAGTTACGGCCGAGACAACGCCACACCATTTTACTCTCACCCATGACTATGTGCATGGCTATGATACAGCCACCAAGGTTAACCCTCCACTGCGGGCGCCTGAGGATGTTGAGGCTATCTTGGCGGGGTTGGCAGACGGAACAATTGATGTGATTGCCACTGACCATGCGCCTCATACGGAGGAAGAGAAAAATGTAGAATACGATTTGGCTCCCTTTGGTTTGGTAGGGCTGGAGACCGCAGTTGGGTTAGTATGGAGCCAGTTAGTGCTACCCGGATTTTTGACCGCGGAACAGGCAGTGGCCAAATTAAGCCTCAACCCGGCACGCATACTGGGGGTCCCTGCGGGAAGTCTGGAAGTGGGAGCACCTGCAGATATTACAATAATTGAACCCCGGCAAGAATGGGAAGTGAACCCTGAATCGTTTGCAAGTAAAGGCAAAAATACACCCTTTGCCGGCCGAAAGTTGACCGGAAAACCGGTAATGACACTGGTAAACGGGACTAGATTTTAGTTTCAATGATACATTAATTCAGCGGAGGTGTGTATTATGAAGGCAATATTAGCCTTGGAAGACGGAACATTTTTTGTAGGTAAGGCCTTCGGAGTAGAGGGTGAACGGTGGGGAGAAGCGGTTTTTAATACAGGTATGACCGGGTACCAAGAGGTTCTCACCGATCCTTCTTATTGCGGTCAGATTGTTGTAATGACCTACCCGCTCATAGGTAACTACGGTATTAACAGAAATGACTATGAGGCTGCAGCTTCCTTTGTACGTGGGTTTGTGGTTCGGGAGGAATGTGACCGCCCCAGTAACTGGCGTGCCAGCTACAGGATTGAAGATTTTTTAGCCAAAGAGGGAGTTGTAGGGATATCCGGGGTAGATACCCGTGCTCTTACCAGGCACCTCCGCAATTTCGGCACTATGCGTGCCGTGATCAGTACTGAAACCGGGAACATTGAGGAATTAATTGCAAAGGCACGTGCCTGTCCTGATTTTAGCGAGCAGGAAATGGTGCCGGAAGTGGCCGCAAAGGAATCTTACACTATATCCGGAGATGGGCCTAGAGTGGTTTTGGTTGACTTCGGGTCCAAGCAAAACATTATTCGCAGGCTAAAGGGGCGGCGTTGTGAAATTGTTGTGGTATCGCCGTACATCAAAAAGGAAGAGATTATGAACCTTAATCCTCACGGGGTATTCTTATCCAACGGGCCCGGCGACCCGGCGAATGTGCCTTATGCCATAGATACAACTAAGGAGCTTGTGGGCAAAGTGCCCATGTTCGGTATATGTCTGGGACACCAGGTTATTGCTCTGGCCCTGGGCGCAAAAACTTATAAAATGAAGTTCGGACACCGCGGTGCAAATCACCCGGTTAAAGATTTAATTACCGGAAAGGTTTATATTACATCACACAATCACGGCTTTTCCGTAGATGAAGAGAGCTTAAAGGGATTGGATGTTTCGGTTACACACCGTAATTTAAATGATGACACCGTAGAAGGGATCAGGCACAATAACTTACCCATAATGGCAATCCAATATCACCCTGAGGCCTCTCCCGGGCCTCAAGAATCGGATTACCTCTTCGATGATTTTATGGATTTGATGCAACAGAGGGAGGGCAAATAACTATGCCGCGCAGAAATGATATCAAGAAAGTGATGGTTATTGGCTCAGGCCCCATTATTATCGGCCAGGCTGCAGAATTTGATTATGCCGGTACCCAGGCCTGCCAGGCTCTTAAGGAAGAAGGGCTGGAAGTGGTGCTGATCAACAGTAACCCGGCTACCATTATGACTGATGCCAATATGGCAGACCGTATATACATTGAGCCCATTACGGAAGAATTTGTTATGAAAGTAATTAGAAAGGAAAAACCGGATGGGCTGCTTCCCTCACTGGGTGGCCAGGTGGGACTGAATATGGCTCTGCAGTTATCGGAAAAAGGGTTGCTGCAGGCCGAAGGGGTGGAGCTTTTAGGGACCCAGCTGGATGCTATTAAGCGCGCTGAAGACCGGGAAGAATTCAAGGACACCATGGCCAGAATCAATGAGCCGGTACCCGAAAGCACAATTGTAAGCAGCGTTGATGAAGCTGTGGAATTTGCCAAGAAAATAGGTTTCCCGCTGGTTGTGCGTCCTGCATATACACTAGGTGGTACCGGGGGCGGCATGGTTTCCAGTATGGAAGAGCTCATCAATATTGCCGGTTACGGTCTCAAAGCCAGCATCATTCACCAGGCCCTGATTGAAAAGAGTTTGGTAGGTTGGAAGGAACTGGAGTATGAGGTCATGCGGGACGGTGCTGATAATTGCATAACCATCTGTAGCATGGAAAACCTTGATCCCATGGGTGTTCATACCGGTGACAGCATTGTAACGGCCCCCGCCCAAACTCTCAGTGATAAAGAATACCAGATGCTGCGCACCGCATCCTTGAAGATTATTCGAGCACTGGGTGTGGAAGGTGGCTGTAATGTGCAGTTTGCCCTTGACCCCAATAGTTTTGATTATTATGTAATTGAAGTAAATCCAAGGGTCTCCAGATCTTCCGCACTGGCATCCAAGGCTACGGGATATCCTATTGCCAAGGTAGCCAGTAAGATCGGCATCGGTTATACGCTGGACGAAATTAGAAATGCTGTAACAGGCAAAACCTACGCTTGCTTTGAACCCGCCATTGACTATGTGGTGTTAAAGTTTCCACGCTGGCCCTTTGATAAGTTCGCCCTTGGCGACCGTACCCTGGGCACACAAATGAAGGCCACCGGTGAAGTAATGTCCATTGACCGTACCTTTGAAGGTGCCGTAATGAAGGCCGTGCGCTCGCTCGAAATTGGCATTTCGGGATTGATTTTGCCGGGAGCCAAGGACTTATCAGATGAGGATATAGAAAATAAGCTTCGATTTCCTGAAGATGAGCGCTTATTTATAATTGCCGAGGCTTTCAGGCGTGGCATATTGCTGGAGCACATCCATAATATATCTAAAGTTGATGTGTTTTTCCTGCAAAAGATAAAAAACATTGTTGATATGGAATCCGCTCTTAGCAGGGGCGGCATCAACACTTTAACTTCTGAATTTCTTATCAAGGCCAAGCGAATGGGCATGGCAGATGCTTATTTGGCCCAGGCTGCGGGGGTAACCGAAAAGGAAGTTCGTGAACTTCGCATGGGGCATAATATAAAACCCGTTTATAAGATGGTTGACACTTGTGCTGCTGAGTTTGAAGCCCAAACCCCTTATTACTATTCCTGCTACGATACCGAGGACGAGGTTGAGACCACAAATAATCGTAAGGTTGTGGTACTGGGTGGTGGGCCTATTCGTATCGGTCAGGGTATTGAATTTGACTACTGCTGTGTACATTCTGTTTGGTCCCTCCAGGAAGAGGGTATGGAAGCCATTATCATTAACAATAACCCGGAAACAGTAAGTACCGACTTTGATACTTCCGATAGGCTTTACTTCGAGCCATTGGTTACCGAAGATGTATTGAGGATACTGGAAAAGGAAAGGCCGGAAGGGGTTATTGTTCAATTCGGTGGTCAAACAGCCATTAACCTGGCGGAAAAGTTGAGCAAGGAAGGCATCAAGGTGTTGGGTACTTCTATGGACGGGATTGACCGGGCTGAAGACCGCGAGCGGTTTGATGATATGCTTAATAAACTAAATATACCGCGCCCGCCCGGAAAGACCGCTGTTTCTTACGAACAGGCCGAAATAATCGCCAAAAAGATTGGTTTTCCTGTACTGGTACGCCCTTCTTACGTGCTGGGTGGCAGAGCCATGGAAATAGTGTATAACATGGACGAACTGCGCAACTACATGAATAACGCTGTATTAGTCACGCCTGAACACCCGGTGTTGGTTGATAAATACTTTCTAGGTGTGGAGTTGGAAGTGGATGCTATTTGTGACGGGGAGACGGTAATGATTCCCGGCATTATGAAGCACGTGGAAAGAGCCGGGGTGCATTCAGGCGATAGTATAGCGGTTTACCCGCCTGATGGCCTGGATCAATCCACCCGTGCTAAAATAGTGGATTATACTACCAGGTTGGCCAAAGAGTTGGACGTCAGAGGAATGATTAATATTCAATACGTGTTATTTGACGGGGAACTTTATGTACTGGAAGTTAATCCCCGGGCCAGCCGTACCGTGCCTTACATGAGTAAGATTACCGGTATTCCCATGGTTAATTTAGCCACCAAGGCTATTTTAGGTCAAAATCTTAAAGCCATGGGTTACGAGAGTGGATTATATCCCGAGCCGGATATAGTGGGGGTTAAAGCACCGGTATTTAGCTTTGCCAAACTGCTGCAGGTGGATATTTCACTTGGGCCTGAAATGAAATCCACCGGAGAGGTAATGGGAGTTAATCACTCATACCGGGCGGCCCTTTACAAGGCACTTGTAGCCTCAGGATGTGTATTCCCCTTCCGGGGTACAATTTTGGCCACCATTGCCGACAAGGATAAGGAAGAAGCATATCCCATTGTAAAGGGATTTGCCGAGCTTGGCTATAATATTTGTGCCACCGGCGGAACGGCAGATTTTTTGGCCAATAAAGGACTACAGGTGGAGAGAGTGAATAAGGTCCGCGAAGGTTCGCCGCATATCGCAGACCTTTTACGGGACAACAAGATTCACTTAGTGATTAATACACTTACTAAGGGCAAGGCTCCGGAAAGAGATGGTTTCCGAATCAGACGAGCCGTGGTGGAAATGGGGGTACCGGCCTTGACTTCCCTGGACACGGCCAGTGCCATCCTCGAAGTACTGGGAGAATTCAAGGAAGGCAGCAAGCTGGATATTATCCCACTACAGGAGTATCTTTCTTAAGCAAATATAACCCCGGGCCTCCAGGTCCGGGGTTAATATCCTCTTTATCGCCGGAGGTACAAATATGAAATTGATGACCGCCGCAAAAGTAACAAACCGCAAGCACATCATGCCGGGATACAATCTTTTAAGAGTACATGCACCGGACATCGCCCACAGTTCACAGCCGGGGCAATTCTTGCATGTACTTTGCTCAGATACCCTTGACCCCCTGCTTCGCCGCCCAATAAGTATTCACACGGTGGATAAGGATAGGGGTACGGTTAGCCTGTTGTACCGGGTTGCCGGCCGGGGCACAGCCATGCTGTCGGATTATGAACAGCTAAATATAATGGGCCCCCTAGGAAATGGATTTACACTACCTCCTGCCAATTCTAAAGTATTGGTAGTTGCGGGGGGTATAGGGATCGCACCCCTGTATTTTCTGCTTCAAAAACTTAGTGAGAATGGTTCAGTTGCTGATGTTTTTTTAGGTGCTTCTTCCGCCGGACACCTTTTACGAATTAAGGACATTAATGAGCTTGGTCACAGTGTGCAGGTGGCAACAGACGATGGTTCGTCCGGCTATCACGGCCGGGTGACCGATATCTGCTCACCGGATTTTATTTCCGGCCTGGATATGGTATATACCTGCGGTCCCCGGCCTATGATGCGGGCGTTGGCCAAAATAATAAAAAAACATAATGTGCCCGGACAGTTTTCCCTGGAGGAAAGAATGGGGTGCGGGGTGGGTGCATGCCTGGCCTGTGCTTGTAAAACCAGAACTGGACACCCGGAGGAATTCACATACAGTCATGTTTGCGTGGATGGGCCGGTATTTTCCGCAAGTGAGGTGGTGTGGGAGTGAGGACAGATATTAACCTTGGTGTGAATTGTGCAGGTATAAAAATGAAAAACCCTGTCACTACAGCTTCCGGAACTTTTGGGTTCGGAGAGGAATATGCTCATTATCTTGACCTTTCCAGTTTAGGAGCCTTAGTAGTAAAGGGAACTACTCTGCATCCACGCAAGGGGAACCCACCGCCGCGTATAATTGAGACGCCTTGCGGCATTCTTAATGCCATTGGGCTGCAAAACCCCGGGGTTGATATTGTGGTTGATGAGATCTTGCCCCGGCTGCAACAGTTTAGTATTCCTGTAATTGTAAATATCTCCGGTGATACACCGGATGATTACGGTTTGGTGGCAAAGAAATTGGACCAATCATATGCCGCCTGCATTGAAGTAAACGTATCCTGTCCCAACGTAAGAAAAGGTGGCATGCAGTTCGGAAGCGACCCGGCGGCTGCCGCGGAAGTAACGCGTGTGGTAAAGGCCAATACAAATTTACCGGTAATTGTTAAGCTCTCACCAAATGTAACCGATATGGTCAGGGTTGCCCAAAGTGTGGCAGAGGCCGGTGCCGATGGATTGGCTATGATTAATACCCTGCTCGGTATGAAAATTGACATACACACCATGCGGCCTGTTTTGGGTAACACCATGGGAGGGCTGAGCGGCCCGGCCGTAAAACCTATTGCTGTCCGCGCGGTGTGGCAGGTTTTTAAAGAAACAAATTTACCTATAATCGGTATGGGTGGAATAACTTGTGCCGACGATGCGCTGGAGTTTATAATGGCCGGTGCCACTGCCGTAGCTGTTGGTACCGCAAACTTTATCAACCCCCGGGCTACAGTGGATATTATAGAAGGAATTGAACAATTTTTAGTGAAAAACGGGTATTCTGATGTGAACCAGCTTATTGGGAAGGCACACCAGTGAGATGGGAAAAAGGAGGTTTTCCGTTGAAACCTAATGAGCATCTGATTGTGGCTTTGGATGTGGACAGTAAAGAAAGGGCCCTGGAACTGGCTCGCGTGCTCACTCCGCAGGTTGGTATGTTTAAAGTGGGTATGGAATTGTTCTACTCCTGTGGCCCTGATCTAATACACACCATTAGAGAGCTGGGCGCAAAAATATTTATCGATTTAAAACTCCACGATATTCCTAACACCGTGTCCAGGGCGGTGAAGGTTTTAACCAGGTATGGGGCAGATATTATCAATGTGCATGCCGCAGGTGGAACAGAAATGATGCAAGCGGCCGCCCGGGCCGCAGGGGAAGAAGCTGCCCGCCTGGGTATAAGACGGCCCCGGGTTATTGCTGTTACCGTGCTTACAAGTTTGGGGCAAGAGGAGTTCAATAACCAGATTGGAATCACCGGCAGCATAGAGGAAAGAGTAAAGCTTTGGGCAAAAATGGCCCAGAATAGCGGATTGGACGGAGTTGTGGCTTCGGCCCGGGAGGCGGCAGCTATACGTCAAGTGTGTGGTAAGCAATTTATTATTGTCACCCCGGGTATCCGTCCTGCCGGTTCCGCGGCGGGAGACCAGAAAAGAATCGTTACACCGGCAGATGCATTAAAGGAGGGGTCAACGTACCTTGTCGTGGGACGTCCCATCACCGCTGTGGGAGATCCTGTAGCAGCCGCAAAGCAGATTATTGGTGAAATGATCCTTGAATAAGACAAGCGGAGGCCATTATGCAAGATAGTTATTGGACTCTTAATCAACAAGCTCAAAGTGAGATGATCATAAAAAAGTCGCGTTTTATAACCAATGCTGCTCCGGTCAAAAATGAACAGGAAGCTGTTGATTTTATCAGTAGTGTTGCCGGTAACCATAAAAAAGCCAACCATAATGTATTTGCGTACAGAATAGATGATCGAATTCAAAAATACAGTGATAACGGAGAGCCCGGTGGGACGGCAGGAATGCCGGGTTTCGAAGTTATTTCACAAAAAGGGCTTTTAAGAACAGTATTAGTGGTTTCCAGGTATTTTGGCGGAATTAAACTTGGCGCGGGTGGCCTGGTGCGGGCTTATAAGGAAGCGGCGGTAAAGGGTATTACTGCCGCAGGGGTACTGCAAAAAGTATTATACCGCAATGTTCATTTAACAATGGACTACCAGTGGCTGGGCCAGGTCAAACGAGAGGTGGAAAATGCCGGAGGACGCCATATAAATATTGATTATGCAGAGAAAGTAAAGATTAATTTTCTTTTGCGCCCGGACGCAATACATAAATTGTCCGAGCGATTAATTGACCTTACAGCGGCCCAAATACAAGTCAATGAAGGGCAATCAATTTATCTGGGTGTGGATTTCCTCAATCATTGACCGCATGATTTACCCAACCCTGAACCACTTCGCGCAGTGAGGGCAGGTAAAGTTTTCCGCCTGGTCACTGTCTATAATTTCCGTGATCACCACGTCTTCAGGTCTCACTTTAGTGAGCCATTTAAAATACCGCTCACAAAACTCGCAATCCGGGCCGTGCTGGTAGTGGCATTGAGCGCACGGCATTAAAGTTACTTTCATATAAACACCTACATAGCTAATTTGTTTCCACTATAATATTTATTATCTCCAAATAACGTTCACTTATAACATATCCATTTGAAATAATTTCCTTTACATACTGCTGACGAACTTCCCTTTGGGCACAGCAAACGCTAACCCTTAGAATACCATTCGTACTCCCGGTTTCCGGCAAAACCACCACCTAAAACCTCGTTTGTCGCGGTGATAGTCATAAAGGCTTCGGGATCTATTTCTCGTACCAGGTTTTTTAAGCGTGGGAGTTCAAAGCGATTGACCACACAATTGATCACCTTTTTTTCCGTTAGGGAATATGCTCCTTGGCCTGAAAGCAGGGTGGCACCCCGCCCGAATTCGTTAACAATACTTTGAGCCAACTCCTCCGGGCGGCCTGAAACAATCATGGCCGTCTTTTTGGTATTGAAACCGTATTGTACAATGTCAATAATTTTTGATGAAACTGCCATGCAAACAATAGTGTACATGGCCAGCTCGGCAGTGTTAACAAGCAGTGAGCCGACAACAATCAAAACATTGGAAAGAAGCAGAAATTCTCCCACGTTTAGATCCAGCTTTTTCTTAAAAATAACCGCGATGATGTCAGTACCTCCGAAGGAACTGCCGGCTCTGAATATTAACCCGTTTCCAATTCCAACAATAATGCCGCCAAAAATGGAGGCAAGCAGTATATCCTGCGTATTAATCGTTATTCCTTCCAAAAGAGGAAGACTTAAAGACAGCCCTGCCGTGGCAATAAAACTAAAGATAATGAAGCGTTTGTTTATTTCCTTGGCCCCTAAAAGGAAGATGGGAATGTTGATAACAAAAAGTATTATGTACGTTTCAACTCCGGTAATGTACTCGCCAAGTATAGCTAAACCGGTTACCCCGCCGGCTAAAATTTTGTAGGGTATAATAAAAGAGTTTATGCCCACGGCAGTGATAATTACCCCAATGATTATCATTGCCAAATCTTTTAATTGCTGTTTCATTTTGTGCCACCTCACTTTTGGTTTTGAAAGAAGAGACAAACATGTACATATTCGCGTTTTTATTATGTGTTCCTGCAACTTTGGAATGTTAGCAGGAATTACATTTGTAGAGTAGAAAGCTTTATAAGCAATAAAAGGGAGTGGTGTTATCCTTAAAGGGATTAAACGCGGATAGGGTTGTGGTAGTCTGCTTACACTATTTCTTATCACCTTACATTCCCGTCTTTTGTGCTACTCTGTGAGAGAAAGGGTGTTATCTATGGGTAAATTGAAAACCTTAATCATGCTGTTGGCTGTTGTTATATTGGCTGTTGTTGTATTGACGGTGGGTTGTGCTGGAAAAGAAAAGGAAGGTGAGCCGGGGCAGGTAACATTAAGGGCCGGGCACGCGGTCAATGAAGGACATGCTTATCACCGCGGATTGGAAAGGTTTAAAAGCCTGGTGGAAGAAAAAACCGGTGGAACAGTGCAGGTTGAGATATATCCCAATGCTTCGCTTGGAGACGAAAGAGATATGGTGGAGGGCCTGCAATTGGGAACGGTTGATTTAGTTCTGTCTTCTACCGGCCCACTGGGAAATTTTGTGCCTGAGATGAACGTGGTAGATCTTCCTTTTTTGTTTAGGGATAAGCAACATGCGTACACCGTTTTGGACGGAGATATCGGTCAAAATCTTCTGGCCAAGTTTGAGTCAAAGGGTATAATTGGCCTTGCTTTTTGGGAGAATGGTTTTCGTCATGTAACCAATTCCAAGCGACCCGTAAATAAGCCGGAAGATATGGACGGGCTTAAACTGCGCACCATGAAGAACAGGGTTCACGTAGCCGCTTTTAGGGAATTGGGGGTAGATGCCACTCCCATGGCGTGGAGTGAAGTGTTTACCAGTCTGCAGCAGGGAACTATTGACGGGCAGGAAAATCCTGTGGCTATTATTTATTCACATCACCTCTACGAAGTACAAGACTATCTGGCACTGACCGGGCATGTGTATTCGCCGGCCGTGTTGATGGCAGCAAAAGACAAAATGGATTCTTTGACTGCTGACCAGCGTGAAGCTGTAAGGGAAGCAGCCCTAAAGGCCGCTGACTATGAACGTTCTTTGATTACTGAAAGCGAAAACAACCAGCTGGCCAAGTTGCAAGAGGAAGGAATGCAAATTACTAGGCCGGACCGCGCGGAATTTAAAAAAGCTACCAGTGGAGTTTATGATCAATTTGAAGAGGAGTTCGGCCCGGAACTCATTGAAAAGATAATTGAAACCAAATAGTTACCCGGGGGACACAAATGCAGTTTATGTTAAAAGGGGTTCATTGGCTCAATAGATTTATATCCTGGCTACTTGCTCTTTTTACGGCGGTCATGGTAGCGGTGGTGTTTAGCCAGGTCATTTTCCGTTTTGTACTGGAGAAGCCTTTGGTGTGGTCAGAGGAGGTAGCTCTTTATTGTCTGGTATGGATAACCTTTCTTGGTGGTGCATTAGCGGTAAGAAACAGGGGGCTTATCGGAGTGGACGCCTTAGTTCGAAAAATTCCTGCCGCTGGCAGGTTGCGTATAGAGATTTTGGTCCAATTTTTATCAGCTCTTTTTTTCCTGGTATTAATCATTTACGGTACGCAAACCACTATTATTGTAGCCGGGCAAAGAGCGGCCGCCACTGGTATTTCCATGGCTTGGGTATACGCCGCGGTTCCGGTGGGAGGATTATTGATGCTCATTAATTCCTTGGCCTGGCTGGCTGATTACACCAAAGAGGCGAAATCCATGGGGTGATTTTGCTAATATCTTTGCTTTTATTGTTCGCACTGAGTGTACCCATAGCCGTGGCCTTGGGTTTGGTTTCGCTGCTGGGTCTGATCATGATAGGGGATGTGCCTTTGACTCTGGTGTCCCAGCGCATGGTTACCGCCGTTAATTCTTTTCCTTTACTGGCTGTACCTTTTTTTATTCTCGCCGGCCACCTCATGGAACGAGGTGGCCTTTCCCGCCGCCTGATAGAATTTGTGAGTGCATTGGTTGGGACTTTGAGCGGCGGACTGGCGCTGGCGGCGGTGCTTACTTGCATGTTTTTTGCTGCTATTTCAGGTTCAAGTGCTGCCACCGCGGCCGCGGTGGGGGCTGTTTTGATTCCCGCGATGCAGGAGAAGGGATATGCAAAAGAATTCTCTTCGGCTGTGGTGGCTTCATCAGGTGAAATGGGAGTGATTATCCCACCGAGCATACCAATGATTCTTTATGGTGTATTAGCCTCTGTTTCTATCGGTGATATGTTTTTAGCGGGTATTTATCCCGGCATACTGGTTGCAGGGTCAGTAATGCTTGTAGCATATTATATTTCACGGCGCAGGGGATACAAGGGAAATGCAGAAGTCTCTTTTGCTCATCTGCTGCGATCTTTCGGTGGAGCGTTATTGGCCCTTTTAATGCCCTTTATAATTTTAGGGGGTATATATGGTGGTGTTTTTACTCCCACCGAGGCGGCGGTGGTCGCCGTGGTATACGGCTTGGTAGTAGGCGGATTGGTATACAGAGAATTTAACCTAAAAGATATTCCTGAAATTCTGGTTCAATCTGCCCGTACTACATCTGTGATCATGGTCATTATCGCATCGGCTTCACTCTTGGGGTGGATCCTAACCAGGGAGCAGATGCCGCAGGCAATTGCCGGTGCTGTGCTGGGGCTGTCTGAGAGCCCGCTGGTGTATCTATTGCTGGTTAATATATTGCTCTTAATAGTGGGGATGTTCTTTGAATCATCTGCTGCTCTGGTAATTTTAACGCCCATACTTCTTCCGATAGCTACTTCCTTAGGCATAGACCCGGTGCACTTTGGTGTGATTATGATTGTGAATCTTGCTGTGGGTATGGTAACACCTCCTTTAGGGGTAAATTTGTTCATCACCTGTAACATTGCGGGAATAGGTATTGAGACCATTACACGTTCTCTGCTTCCTTTTTTTGTTGTGCTGATTCTTGATATATTAATTATCACCTATGTGCCTGCAATTTCATTGTCTTTACCTTAGCCGTTCCAAAGTAAACCTTGTCTTTTATTGGTGAATAAATTATAATTTAACTAACTAATCTACATAATTGCATAAATACAGTATGGGTGCCCTTTCGGGGGTTAATAGGGAATTGGGTGTGAAGCCCGAGCGGTCCCGCCACTGTAACCGGGGATAGTCTTTACGTAAACTACCACTGCCCGCCGCAAGTGCCGGGCGGGAAGGTGTAAAGGAAGGATGATCCGGGAGCCAGGAAACCTGCCCATGCCGTTTTAAACGCAGGACACCTTCGCGGAAAGGTGAGTGTAGACTAACTTTTAATAAGTAGTTAGTAGTTAGGTCATCACAATTGATAGCTCCTTATCCGTTTCGGGTAAGGAGTTTTTTACTGGGGAGGTTTTATGGTGCGGGTTCCCCGTGTTGTGCTTGCAGGTACCCACAGTGGTGCCGGGAAAACCACGCTTACACTGGGCTTATTGAGTGCGCTAAAGAAACGCGGTCTGATCGTTCAACCTTTTAAAGTAGGTCCGGATTATATTGACCCGGGTTTACACCGGGTAGCCTCAGGAGCGGATTCGCACAACTTAGATGCGTGGATGGGAACAAATGATGTTGTGCAGGAAGTGTTCTATCGCCATTCAGAGCTTGGCCATATTTCTATAATCGAAGGAGTTATGGGTCTTTTTGACGGTATGCGTGACGGTGATTGCGGCAGTACGGCCCATATAGCCCGTCTCCTGCAAGCGCCCGTAATTCTGGTGGTTAATGCCAGGGGTATGGCCAGGAGCTGCGGAGCACTGGTAAAGGGTTACCGTGACTTTGATCCGAGTGTTAATGTAGCAGGGGTCATTTTTAATAATGTGGGGGGCCCCAGGCATGTAGAGTCCATTAAAAAGATTGTAGAGGAAGAAGTAGGAGTCCCTGTACTGGGTACGGTCAGGAGGTATCCCAATATAAACATGCCGGAGCGACATCTGGGGTTACTGCCTGCCGCCGAGCATGGGGGACTTGAAGGGCTACTAGAAGAGTTGACTACTGCTGTAGCGGAGGATGTAGACCTGGACCGCTTGTTGGCGGTGGCGCGGGATGCCCCGCCCGTGGAAGAAAAACGGACAGTGGAAAGGCCTAAAGAAAGCTTTCGAGTTAGGGTAGCTGTAGGCAGGGATGAGGCTTTTAACTTTTATTACCAGGACAGTTTGGACTACCTGGAAGAATTAGGTGCAGAGTTGGTTTATTTTAGTCCACAATATGATTCCTGTGTTCCCAGTGGTGTAGACGGGGTTTATTTAGGTGGCGGTTTTCCCGAAATGTTTTTACCCCGGCTGACACGGAATTTGGGTATGAGGGACAGTTTGCGCCAAACAGCGGCCAGTGGGATACCCATATATGCGGAATGTGGGGGGTTAATGTACCTGGCAGAAAAGATTGTCGACTTCGACGGCCACGTGTTTGACGGAGTCGGTCTGGTACCTGGAAGTATTCAAATGCAACCGAAATTGGAGGCTTTGGGTTACGTAACTGCTAAGTCTGTTACCGAAAGCATTCTGGCACAGCCCGGGGAAGAACTGCGGGGGCACGAGTTTCACTACTCTAAAATGACGGGTCGTCCTGACTTGTGCACAGCTTACAAGCTCTACGGCGGAAGAGGCCATGATGGAAGGACAGAGGGCTATGCCAGGGAAAATTTACTGGCGTCCTATGTGCACCTGCATTTGCGTTCTAATCCCATGGCAGCACGGAGGTTCTTACGTGCTTGTGCCGGTAGGAGAGATGAAGATTGAGTAAAGAAAAAGTGAGTGCCAGTGAGAATGCAGGCCCGCAGAAGCTGCGTTGCGGATATACTACGGGAAGTTGTGCTGCTGCGGCAGCGAAAGCTGCGGCACTGGTTTTGGTGCAGGGTATTGCAAGCAAGGAAGCTACCATTACACTTCCCGATGATCAAGAATTGACAATACCGGTGATAAAAGTAACCTGTAATGGCAGTGAAGCTGCGGCATTTGTAGTCAAAGATGCCGGTGATGACCCTGATGTAACAGACGGGTTGACAATAATAGCAAAGGTTTGTTTGCAGCCAGGTGGAATTGTTCTGCAAGGGGGCCGGGGTATTGGCAAAGTGACCAAGCCCGGGCTGTCGGTCGCGGTGGGTAAGCCTGCAATAAACCCTGTACCAAGTACAATGATTAAACAAGAAATGGATAAGGTGATACAGGGTAAAAGCGGGGCCCTTGTAACCATTGAAGCACCGGGAGGAGAGGATTTGGCCGCTAAAACGCTAAACCCCCGGCTGGGCATCATGGGGGGGATATCTATACTGGGTACCTCCGGCATTGTAAGGCCTATGTCAGAGGATGCTTACCAACGCTCTCTGGTGCCGCAAATAGACCAGGCGGTGGCTTTAGGGTACCGGCACCTGGTACTTACACCCGGCCGCATGGGTGCTAATAAGGCTGAGGAACTGGGGTTTCCAGAGGATGCCATAGTACAAACCAGTAATTTCATAGGGACCATGCTGGAGGAAAGTGCAAGAAAAGATTTGGATGGTATAATTCTATTAGGACATGTTGGTAAGCTCCTAAAGGTTGCCGCGGGTATTTTTCATACTCACAGCCGCCTTGCTGATGCCCGGCGGGAGACTTTGGCGGCTCATGCGGCATTGCTGGGCGCCGGCCGGGAGCTGGTCAAAGAAATAATGGAATTAAATACAGCAGAGGAATCGGTTGTGTTGTTACAAAGGGAAGGGTTAGAAGAAGTGTACACTTCTGTTGCTTCCATGGCCAGTCGCCGGGCAGAGGAGTTTTGCGGCCATAAACTTAAGGTTGGAACAATATTGTATTCTTTTTCCAGTGGTATTTTAGGCAGTGACCGGCCGGCTGAGGAAATAGGGGAGGTACTTGGATGGAAGGCAAAATAACTGTAGTTGGAACCGGCCCGGGCCATCCTGATTTTCTTACGCCGGCGGGGGCGGCTGCAATTGCCGATGCGACGGTTGTGTTGGGAGGCAGGCGCCTGCTGGAATCCTTTGCACATGCTCATCAACAGCAATTTGTGGTCGATAAGGACTTAAAAGGGGCAGTAGAATTCATAGAACAAAATTATCGTCAACATAAACTAACAGTCCTGGTTTCAGGTGATACAGGAATTTATAGCCTGGCTTCTTATTTGGCGCGCTGGTTCTCACCAGAAACTTTAAATTTTATACCGGGCGTGAGTTCTGTTCAATTAATGTTTGCCCGGCTAAAAAAGCCCTGGCAAAAGGCTTCAATTATAAGCCTGCACGGGAGGCCACCACAGGGACTTGCCCAATTGATCAAGGGTGGAAATATGGTAGCCGTATTGACTGACAACCGGTATACTCCCTGTGAAGTAGCCTCATATCTTTTGCAAAAAGGCTGCCCGGATTGTCATGTGGCTGTAGGCACCAATTTATCCTATGATAATGAAAAAGTTATAACCAGCAGTTTACGGACACTGGCTTCGGCAGGCAATGACCCAACTCCGGCGGTGGTGGTGATAGATAATGAATAATAGATGGCCTTTCACCTCTCCCGGTATTCCGGACGAGTACTTTCAAAGACTTGCAGGGGTACCAATGACTAAGCAGGAAGTACGGGCTGTCTCTATTTCCCTGTTACGTATTTTTTCCGGGGCTATTATGTATGACCTCGGGGCGGGAACGGGATCGGTGGGTGTAGAATGTGCCTTGCTGGGCTGCGGCAAAGTTTTCGCGGTAGAAAGAAAACCTGAAGCGGTGGCATTAATTAAGCAAAACATAAAGTGTTTTCAACTTGATAATATAGAGCCGGTTACCGGGAAAGCCCCTGAGGCATTGGACGGTTTACCCGCTGCCGACCGTATTTTCCTCGGGGGAAGCGGTGGTTGTCTGGCCGATATTTTACAATCTACAAACATCAAATTAAAGGACGGTGGGAGGCTGGTAGTAACCAGCGTAACAGTTGACACCGGTCCCCAAGTAATTAAGTTTTTAGAGAATAATAACTTTACTGATATTAACATTACCGGTCTGAGTGTCTCCAGAGCCGTTTCCCGGGGTAGTGTTCACTTGTGGAATGCTCTTAACCCGGTACAAATAATATCAGGTCAAAAAGGGGAGATCTGACTTTGAGCTTAGGAGTTTTATGGGGCATCGGTGTGGGACCTGGAGATCCTGAATTATTAACTATCAAGGCCCGGCGTGTACTGGAACAAGTTGATGTCCTTTGCATACCAAAATCCAGGCAGGAGAGGGAAAGTTTGGCTCTCTCCATTGTTTCCGGTGCATTAAAAAGGGAATGGAAAGTAATAGAGCTTTTACTGCCCATGACACGTGACCAGGAAGAATTAGAAAGACACCAAATAAATGCTGCGCAAAAAATAAACAGTGAACTGGCTTCCGGAAAGGACGTAGCTTTTATTACTTTAGGAGACCCTACCCTTTACAGTACTTTTACTTACTTAATGAAATTTGTGCGCCAAATTGATACGGATGTTAAGGTGGAAATAATTCCGGGTGTCAGTGCCATCAACGGAGTTTCCGCGTGGATGCAGATTCCTTTGGCCGAAGGGGATGAAAAGCTGGCTGTGGTACCGGGAATACAACCTAAGCAAGAGTTGGATAAAGTACTTAAGAACTTTGAAAATGTGATCATTTTAAAGGCAGGGAAGCAGTTGGAAAAAGTGCTCAGTGTACTTGATGAAAATAATTTGAGCGATAAGGCTGCCTTTGCCTGTCGTTACGGCTTTGAGGACGGCTTTTATACCACTGACATTGAAGCCTTAAGGGGAACCAAGCAGGATTATCTCTCGGCTATGTTGGTAAAACGAAACGGTTGGGACGGTGAGCATAAGTGATATATTTTGTCGGTGCCGGTGCCGGTGATCCGGAACTTATCACCCTGAAGGGGTGTAGATTGTTACAGCAAGCTCATTTGGTGATTTACGCCGGGTCGCTTGTAAATCCCAAGCTGCTGGATCATTGTACGGAGGGCGCCAGGATTGAAAACAGTGCCCACATGGATTTGGACACTATGGTTAAGCTGATGGTTGAGGCCGATAATAAAGGGGAAACAGTCGTACGTTTACATACGGGGGACCCCAGTTTGTATGGAGCTACCGGGGAACAGATGGAAAGGCTTCAACAAGCAGGGGTTAATTTCGAAGTTGTCCCCGGGGTAAGTTCTTTTTTAGCTGCCGGAGCAGCACTTAAGCGTGAGTTTACAGTGCCGGACGGTACCCAGACGGTTATTATTACCAGGATGGCCGGCCGCACTCCTGTCCCCGATACTGAAAAGTTAAGGGATCTGGCCCGCCACCAATCAACAATGGCTATATTCCTCTCCGCTTCCATCATCGATTCAGTAGTCAAGGAGTTAGGCTGTGGGTATCCCCCCGAAACCCCGGTGGCAGTGGTGGAAAAAGTTTCGTGGCCGGAAGAAAGAATTTTGTATGGTAAGTTGCAAGAGTTAGAGAGTATGGTCAAGGCTGCCGGTATCACTAAAACGGCTTTAATATTTGTGGGCGAATTTTTGACCAGGGAAGGGCTATCCAAGCTTTATGACAAGGGGTTTAGTCATGAGTATCGACAGGCAGGAGAGTAACACGGCGGTCTTGGCCCTTACTGCCGGGGGAGTTGTCCAGGCTAAAAAGGTAGCAGCAAGAATGAATGCAAGCTTGTTTCTGCCGGAACGGTTTAGACCGGAAAAAAATGTGGTGGAAGGGTTCACTGATAATATCCATTATTTTTGTCAGTTTAAAGAAACCGTTACAGATTTGTTCAATAATTATAAGGCCCTTGTCTTTATCATGGCCACCGGAATTGTGGTACGCACCATTGCTTCTTTAATGGAGTCTAAGTATACTGACCCTGCGGTGGTAGTTATGGATGAAGCCGGCCAATTTACCATCAGCTTGATTTCAGGCCATGTGGGAGGGGCTAATTTATTAGCCAGGCGGTTGGCTGGCTTAACAGGTGCCACCCCGGTTATAACCACGGCAACGGATGTGGAGGGAACGCCCGCCGTGGACATATTGGCCAGTCAATTAAACTGTGTGCCTTTTCCTCGGCCCATGGTTAAGCAATTTAACCGCGCCCTGGCAGAGGGCGATCCTGTAAGGCTGAGCAGCCGGTGGACGCTGCCGGAGGAGATAATTCAGCAGTTTAACATGGCCAGTTTAAAAGATGATGACCTGCAGGTTATCGTGGATAGGGCTCCAGGAAAGGAAGAAGGACCACTGTATTTATTGCCTCGTAATTTGGTCATAGGTATAGGGTGCCGCCGGGGAGTGCCCGGCGAACTAATAGTAGATGCGGTGGAAAAGGTGCTGGCTGGTATTCCCGCAGGCCATCAGAGAGTAAAATCTCTGGCCACCGTGGATATCAAAAAGGATGAAGAGGGAATAAAGTATGCTGCCGAACTTTACGGTGTACCGGTGGAAATAATCTCTCGGACTGACATAGAAAAGTTGACAGGAACCTTCGAGGAATCGGAATTTGTAAAAAAAACGGTAGGAGTTGGTGGAGTATGCGAACCTGCAGCAATGCTGGCGTGCAACCAGGGCAGGGTTGTCGTTCCCAAAAGGAAAATGAAGGCAGTAACAGTGGCCGTGGCGGAGGAAAAATTGTGGTGGTGGGACTGGGGCCAGGAGACAGAGAATGTATGACCCCGCAAGCCGTTCAGGCCATTAGTGATTGTGATGTGTTAATAGGGTACAAGACTTATGTGGATTTAATTACGGATTTAACACAAGGCAGCGAAGTTATTGTATCAGGGATGAAGCGGGAAGTGGACAGAGCCAGGCAGGCCTTAGAGTTAGCACGAGAGGGAAAAGTGGTCAGCATGGTTTCCAGTGGTGATCCGGGAGTTTATGGGATGGCAGGTATCGTGCTGGAAGTTGCCGGTGGAGAAGTGCCGGTTGAGGTCATTCCCGGGGTTACAGCCGCTACAGCTGCAGCGGCAACACTGGGAGCACCATTGGTAAATGATTTTGCCGTAATCAGTCTTAGTGACTTGCTTACGCCATGGAAAAAAATGGTGGAAAGGATAGAGGCAGCAGCTTTGGGAGACTTTGTTATTGTTCTTTATAATCCCAAAAGTAAAGGGCGCCCCCATAATATAAATACTGCCCGGGAAGTTATACTGTGGCATCGCACCCCGGAAACGCCGGTGGGAATTGTGCGTAAAGCAAAACGGGGGGAGGAAGAGAGAATTGTAACTAATCTTAAGGACATGCTGGACCATGAGATTGATATGCTTACAACTGTTGTGATTGGTAATTCAGAAACCATGGTGGAAAATGGATACCTGGTGACCCCGCGGGGATATAGGCTGTGATATTGGTACTGGCAGGCACTTCGGAAGGGCGCATGACCGCCACAAGGCTTGGTGCAGCGGGAATCCCGGCCGTGGCTACGGCAGTGACAGAATACGGTGCAGATTTGCTGCGGGATGCGGGGGTTGAAGATGTGCTGGTAGGACCTCTTGAGCGTGAGCGGTTATCCTCTTTACTGACAGGTAACAATATTCGTGCACTGGTGGATGCCACCCATCCCTATGCAGTTAATATAACCGAAATGGCCCTGGAGCTATGTAAAGAAAAAGGGGTGCATTACATAAGGCTGGAGCGTCCTGCCTCCCAAATACCTGATCATCCGCTGGTAGCAAAGGCTTATGGTCTTGATGATGCTGTTGATAAGGCTTTATCTGTGGGCGGAGTTCTTTTTAGCACCATAGGAAGCAGAAACCTGCTTCGCATTGTCAATAAAGCTCAAAAAAGGGAAACAAAATTAATAGCAAGGGTTCTGCCTGACCCCAAAGTTCTTACCGAGTGCAGCAGAATGGGACTGAGACCTAACCAAATCATTGCTGCCCAAGGCCCCTTTAGCAAGCGTTTAAACATGGAATTTTTCCGTTTTTATGGTGCCGGCGCAGTTATAACAAAAGAAAGTGGAGACAGCGGCGGGGTAGATACGAAGGTTGCTGCCGCGTTGGAGTTGGGCATACATGTTGTTATATGGATGCGTCCCTGTTTTGATTATCCATTGCTTGTAAGCAGTCCGGAAGAAGCAGTGGAAAAAGTAGTGCAGAAGTTTTTAAATTACTAATTTTTATACTAGAGGAGGACAAAAGCATGAAGGAAGCTATTCTCCTGCTTGGTCACGGTAGTCGAAGAGAAGAGGCCAACCAGGTTATACTGGATATATGTGAATTGGTTAAAGAAAAATACGGTGATGGTCTCTATGAGGTGGGGTATCTTTCCTTCGGTGAGCCCAACTTGGCCGAGGCAGTGGAAAACCTTATTGCGGCCGGTGCCCAAAAAATAATTGTTGTGCCCATATTCCTGGTGACCGGTAATCATATCAAACGAGACATTCCCAGCAGACTGCTGTTGCAAAAAACTACTCATCCGGAGGTTCAATTTGTGCTGGCAGGACACATTGGCGCAGACCCCAGGATGGCAGACATCATAATGGACAGGGCTAAAAATGCCTCTGAACTAATTTAGGGGGATTTTCATGTATAACATAAATTGGGATCCCGCTTCAATAATAGAAGAAAGTATGCGTATAATTGAGGGATACATGGAAGATTATAACTTTCCCGCAGAAGAAAAGGCAGTAATCAAGCGGGTTGTTCATACATCAGGTGACCCCGGTCTGATAAACCTAATTAAGTTTTCTCCTCAAGCCATAAATAACGGTATGGAAGCACTGAAGAAAGGCAAGGACGTTTTTACCGATGTTAATATGGTTCGCTCAGGTGTTAGTGCCCGGCTGCTTAATAAATTGGGAGGCCAGGTTCATTGTCATATTGCATCTCCACAGGTAGCCCAAATGGCTAAGGATTTGGGAATTACCCGGGCCGCCGCGGCTATACGTACTAACGCAGAACATATTGACGGGCAAATAGTTGCCATAGGAAATGCACCCACTGCTCTTTTTGAAATATTGTCCCTGGCTGAACAGGGAATATGCCGGCCGGCCTTGGTGATTGGGGTACCCGTCGGTTTTGTCGGTGCTGCTGAATCAAAAGAAGCCGTTATTGATTCGGATTTAGACTATATAGCTCTGCGCGGAACAAGGGGTGGTAGTCCTATTGCTGCCGCTATTACAAACGCTTTGATTCATTTATCAGTATAGTCAAAATCCCGCAAACTCCCACTTGTAGAGTAGGAGTCTTAAGAAGCAGATAAATAGTTTTCACTTTTTGTCTTTTCTCAGTGTCGAAGTCGGCGCTAAAATTTCCTACGTACTGACATTATCTATCGTTGAGGTATATACGTACCGGCGGTATGATGATATTGATATAGAGAAATGCTGAGGGAGGGCAACTAGTTGTACTATTTAGCATCAATGAACAGTGACGGGATTGAACGGCCATGCGACTTCGGTTTTGATATGTTAGAGAGAATAATATTAGACGAATGCTTTAAATCTCTGAAAGAGATTCCTGCTAGTCTAATCAAAGGCAAAAAGTTCTGCTTTTATGAACACAAACCTGTTTTCGACCGGCGGCAGATTTTTGGTTTGCGTGCGGAAGATGTTTGCACCCGTTTCAATATTTATATTGGGTATGATACTTGTGTGGCAACAGTGGTGGACGGGCCCAGTCTGTATTCAACTTTGCTTAAATTGAGGCTGAAGATCTATAATCTGCCGGAATGGCACTGCAAAAACTACCCGGAAATGCATGGCTTGTTTGACAGCTGGCTGGTTTATGATCCTTACACTATGCGTAGAATGTTATCTGAGAAAAAATACGGGCATTGGAACCATAATAATGATCGAAAAAGAGCAATTAGGGTGCTGGATAAGTTTATTGGTTTTTTGGAGCATTCAACCATACCGGATGCTTTTATCATATATAATGAAATTTTTTGTTCCCGGTGGGATGCCACGGGTGAACTATTTTTTGACACTAAGGGCCTGGTAGCCGATTATCGTTACTTTGGTGAAGGAAAGGCTTTCAGTTATATATATGATTCCAAAGTGCAAATATGGCAAAGGGTTTAAAAAGAAGGTACACTCCCTTAAGAGAGTGTACCTTCTTTTGTTTATGTCGTTATCCAGCGCCCAACTGTGGCTACAGCTGAATCATCGTCAAAATATTGGCGGAAAATTCGGTAATACATTAGTTCTTCCTTATTTCTAAGCGGCGGATTAATTGCATCCTTTTCGCGATTAAATTCACTGTCAGTAATCTGTTCTTGCGCAATTTCATCCATTACGTCCACGGTGCCGCTTCCCTGGGAAAACTCTTGTTTAATGCGCCAAAGAACATCATCCGGAATCCATCCTTCAAAGGCCTTCCTAAGCACCCACTTTTCTATTTTTTCAGATCCGTATATTTTCCATTTGGGCGGTAATGTTGTGGCGTACTGCAGCAGGTTCATCCCCAGGAAGGGCATGCGGCATTCTTTGGAATGAGCCATGGACATACGGTCAACACGCTGTAGACCAACGTTATGAAGCCCGTCAAAGAAACCAATTAGTTCTTGATGAAGCCTCTCTTCCCCTTCCAAATCCTTCAGATACATATAACCGCCAAACAATTCATCTCCGCCTTCTCCGGAGAAAACCACCCGGGCGTTATCTCCTACAAGTTTGTAAGCGAAGTAATTGGCCACGGAACTGCGAATCAACGAAGGGTCAAAAGACTCCATGTAATAAATTACTTCAGGCAGTATTTCTTGGATGTCTTTCTTATCATATGTGTACTGGGTATGCTGTGATCCGATAAAGTCTGCTACTTTGCGTGCCGCTTCCAGATCCTTGGCGCCTTCCATACCTACACAAAAGGTTTTAAGATTGTCTACATGACGCGCGGTAATGGCGGCAATGATACTACTGTCTATGCCTCCGCTTAACAGGGATGCCGGGACCGTCTGTCCGGGAATCTGCCTAAGCACACTTTCTTCCATGAGGTTTCGTATTTTGCCGAGAGCTTCATCCAGCTCGTGCTCTTTCCACTTCATGTCTTCGAAATCAATGTAACGCTTAAACCCTAACTCCGGAGTAAAGTAATGGCCCGGCGGGAAAAATTTAATATCATCGGCATAACCCACAAGGGCCTTTACCTCTGAGGCAAAATACATGGTACCGTTTTTATAGCCGTAATATAATGGCTTGACGCCAAGGGGATCTCTGGCGGCAAAGGGTTTCCCACCCTCTACTGCAAGAACCATTGCAAACATCCCGTCCAGCCCTTGGAGAAAATCAGGACCCTTTTCTTGATACAGCCTTAACGCTATTTCTCCGTCTGTCTCAAAATTATTCTTTCCATCCGTAAATTGTTTTCGGTTAAAAATTCTTCCATCCAGAGCGGCGTAATTCTGTTTCTGATCGCCACCGGCGCAGCAGTTATTTTTCTCAGGGTTAAGTGAGAGAAAAGTTTCCCCTATTACCAGTTTTCCAGATTTGAATCCAATGGTTCCATCAGGTCCTCTGTGCTTTACCTTATTCAGCATTGCCTGCACATCGGCATCATTCGATGAACCGTAAGTGGCAATAATTCCAGCCAAAAGCATTCCCTCCCGTGTCTTTTGGGGGAAGGACACTCCATCGTGTGAGTGACACATCGTTGTGCCACTATAAGTTGCTTCCCCGTTACCTAATTATTCCTTTAAAAAGGTGGTTTGTCAAGACCTGTATCCGGTTTTACCATTCTGCATAGAATGGGGGATGCTAAAAGCACCCCCCATTACTGTTACAATCCCTGAATCATCATTTGTTCGGCCTTCTGAATGGCCAGGCGAACCAAGTTACCGCAATTTCTGGAAGATACTGCGCCGAAACCTTCGGTGCGGGCAATATCTCCTACCCCCAGTTCATCTGCCAACTCATACTTTAACTCATCGGACATTATTCCACGTCCATTGGCCATTAGCCAACCTCCTTTTGAATACAGGGGTGTAACAGCGCATTATTATTATGTGTTAAGGTGGAATCCTTATTCGGATTGCAAATTACCAGGGGTGTTATTATGCAACCAGTCAGGCGGTTCAGCTTCCAGCTGTTGGATTATCCCAGTAACCATGTTGATAGCACTCTCAATATCGGAAAGCGCAGCCACCTGGCCGGGTGAATGAATGTACCGCAGCGGGACACCCAGGGTACAAACAGCCGCCCCGGAAAGCTGTACCATCGAGGTGTCGGTAAATGACCTGGAAATACTCTCCTGGATTTTGATATTGTTTTTTTCCGCCACATCACGGGCAAATTTTTTAACCTTTGGTCGCATAATGGCCATATCGTCCAATAGACGAAGAGTTACTCCGCGTCCCAGGCGAATAAGTTGCTCGGACTCCGAGAGACCCGGAATATCACTGGCTACCATACTGTCCAGTACCACTGCAAAGTGTGGCTTTATACTTTGCGCCGCCACGAAAGCGCCTCTGGCTCCGTGCACCTGGGCGGGAGGATTCCCAGGGTGCATACCGTGTTCTTCAGTGCTTGAAAAGACTGCAAATATATTTGTCCGGTGTACGGTTTGGGCCAGCAACTTCAGTACAGTCACGAGTATTGTGCATCCAATTCTATTATCCATACACCGCCCTATTACCCGCTCTTCGTTTAGTTGCTTAAACCCGTATTGTACTGTCACCGGGTCCCCTGTTTTAACGCCCATGGCCATGGCTTGATGTCTTCGTTCCGCCCCTATATCGGCAAATAAGGGCGGAATGCCGGATACAGGAAGGTGGGCTGAGTGAATCCCGATGGTACCTGAAACAGGTCCCCTATCTGTATGTACCGTAACCCAGTGGCCGGGACCTATATTCTCCGGTATACCTCCCAAAGGGTAAAGATACAAAAACCCCCAGGGACCGATCGATCTGACCACAAAGCCAATTTCATCCATGTGGGCACACAACATTATTCTTAATCCACCCTCAATCCCTTTACGGGATGCAATAAGGTTGCCCATTTGGTCTTGCTGCATAGATGATGCATACGGTGTTACTAAGCTTTTTAAGTAGTCTTGTAAATTATCTTCAAAACCGGTAACAGCGGCAATTTTAGTTAGTGCTTTCAATGTTTTAACTATATCATCTCTATCCGGAGCAAAATTTGACATGAGGTTTTCCTCCTAAGGGATCCTTTACAATATATAGTACCCAGGATTGCACCTTAGAATGAAAAAATTTGAACATTAATACTTTTGCTCCAGGGATGAAATAAGCTTTGCATCGGGAGTAACCACAGCTGTGCGTTGTTGTTCGTAAATAACATAACCAGGCTTGGCACCGCGGGGCTTTTTCACGTTTTTTCTTGGGGTGTAATCCACAGGGACATTTTGGGAATTACGTGCTTGGCTGTAGAAAGCAGCGATTACCGCCGCCTGGTGTATCGTATGGTCAGGCACTTTCATACCTTGTGTTTTTATGATTACATGAGATCCAGGGATATCTTTAGTATGAAGCCATATGTCATTATCTTTGGCCAGCTTCATGGTTAACCTGTCATTTTGCTTATTATTACGACCGACAAGAATTGAAAAACCGTCACTGGACTTAAAGGGCAGTGGAGGGGAAGCTGCTTTTTTCTTTTCTTTTTTAGTAGGTGCTTTATGGTTTTTGTCCCCAATGTATCCTTGTTCGATTAGCTCCTGCCTAATTTCGCTTAGATCAACCAGTGAAGTTGCCTGCTCTACATTAAGTAAGACTCCCTGCAGATAATCAAGTTCAGCTTTGCTTTTTCGTGCTTGTTCCAAGGCGGCCTTGCGGGTCTTTTTGGCCTTTACATATTTTTTAAAGTAGGATTGTGCATTGGCTGCCGGAGACAGTCTGGCATCCAGTGGAATTACAATTGATTTGCCTTCCGGATCATAGAAGTTATTCACCTCTATTTCTGTGTTACCTTTGTCCAGGCGATAAATATTTGCGGTTAAAAGCTCTCCAAATACACGGTAATTTTCAGCCTTTTGTGCCGTGTCCGCACTTTCTGTTTGCAAGGACATTTTCTTTTTCAGTCGCTTTACTTCTTTATTTAATTTTGTTTTTAAGGATTGTATTTCACCTTTAAAACGATCTATTAATTTAACAGCGGCAAAAAAATTATCCGCAATCTCGCTGGGGCTGCCATGATGCCTGGTATATCCTTCTAATATTGTAAGATCAAATGCAGCAAACTCCACTGGATTTTTATTGTTATCTTCAATTATTGTTGATTGAAATTGCCCATTGGAGGCAGGAACAGACAAAGATTGTAATGCCTGCCACAGTACACGCATTTCATGTTCACCGCAGTAATTGACGGCTAACTCCTCCGAGAGCTGTGCCCTAAAGACAATTTCCCTGGCCATCACAGTGCTAAGGCCTTCAAACCCATTTTGAAGAACTTTAACAACCCTGTTTTCCAAGGGTGCGGCAAAAATAACGTTGCGGAAGGTGTCTTCATCCACTTGCAGGGGATTAAGCTTATTTTGAGCGGGAGCTGGAATGTATGGCCTGCCGGGTAATACCTCACGATGCCTGCTTACTTCGTGGGAATATCGCCTTATACCGTCAGTAATGATGTTAACTGTAGGATCTACCAATAAAATGTTACTGTGTTTGCCCATAATTTCACAAATTAAAAGCTTTTCAGAAGGCCGACCCAGTTCATCCCTGGCTGCTACATGTATTTTTAAAACCCTCTCCAACCCTGGCTGTTCAATCTCTTTAATAGATCCACCCTCAAGGTGTTTGCGTAGCACCATGCAAAATGTAGGCGGTTGGGTTGGGTTTTCATTCGGCTGGGTGGATAAATGAACCCTGGCATCACGCGAGTGAGCGCTCAGTAGCAGCCGGAAACGCTCCCGGTGGTGACGTATATTCAGTACAATATCAGTTTTTGCAGGCTGGTAAATCTTATCTATCTTGGCCCCAACCAAAGTTTTGCTGAGCTCGGATTTTATTGCTGTCAACATTAATCCATCAAAGGGCATAAAGTATCAACTCCGGTAATTACACTTAGATTTTGTTATCTTGGGATTAAGTATAGCACGGAAATTCCAAGGCTAAAAGGAAGGATATCACTGTTGCTCATGCCTGTCCTAAAAAAGGGGCATTTTTTGGGGTCGCAGACAATATATTTAAGTTAAGCAATTGGCAAATTAAGGGGGTAGTGGCTATGTCTGGACAATGGCATCAACTTACAAAAGAAGAGGTATTAAAAAGGCTGCAAAGTGACCCGCTTAGGGGGCTCGATGATAAAGAAGCCGGTGAAAGGGCAAAGAGATTTGGCCTCAACGAACTGGCCCGAACCCCGGGAATTCCGGCCTGGCAAATGTTCCTGAATCAATTTAAAGATTTTATGGTCATAGTACTGCTGGCGGCCACTGCAATAAGCGGTGTCCTGGGTGAATGGGCCGATGCAATTACGATTATGGTTATTGTTGTCGTTAATGCTATTTTAGGGCTCGTGCAGGAATACCGGGCGGAGCGCTCTATGGAAGCCTTAAGGCAGTTAACGGCGCCGGAAGCCAATGTCATAAGGGACGGGGGGGAGCGTAAGATACCATCAGCGGAATTAGTCCCCGGTGATATTGTGCTTGTGGAGGCAGGTGACAGGGTTCCCGCGGATTTACGCATCATAGAAGAGTTTAACCTGGAAGTAGAGGAATCAGCATTAACCGGAGAGTCTTTCCCGGTAAAAAAAGAAACTGGCGTGATTTCAGGTGAGACAAGTTTAGGAGATACTTTTAATATGGCCTTCTTCGGCACTGTTGTCACCCGCGGCAGGGCCAAGGGAATGGTAGTTTTGACCGGTATGGCTACAGAAATGGGACAAATTGCAGGGCTTATTCAAACTGCAGCGCCTGAACAGACTCCTTTGCAGAGGCGCCTGGCGCAAGTGGGAACATGGTTGGTAAGCTTTTGTCTTCTAATTTGCTTTTTAGTAGTAGTTGTGGGTATTTACAGGGGACTGCCTGCTTACCAAATGTTCTTAGCAGGAGTGAGTTTAGCTGTTGCAGCTATTCCGGAAGGCCTGCCGGCTATTGTTACGGTAGCCCTGGCGCTTGGAGTACAGCGAATGATTAAAAGAAATGCCATTATAAGAAAACTCCCTGCCGTGGAAACTTTAGGGTGTTCAACGGTTATCTGTTCAGATAAAACGGGCACTTTAACCCAAAATGAAATGACGGTGAGGAAAGCATTTATCGGCGGAGTTTCTGTAGATATTTCCGGTGAAGGGTACGAGCCACATGGCAATTTTAAAATGGATCATGTTAATGATGAAGACTTTAAAATTTTTATGGAGATTGCTTCTCTTTGCAATAACTCTACGCTGCAGCGAGGAAGTATTGATGTCGGAGGGCTTTTTCGCAAGATAAAACAAGGGGTGCGCAAAACGTGGAGCATCTCCGGTGATCCCACTGAAGGTGCACTTTTGGTAATGGCTGCAAAGGCCGGGGTGTGGAAAGAAAGTTTACTAAAGGAACAAACACTGGTGCATGAGATCCCCTTTGATTCTGAACGAAAGCGAATGTCTGTGGTGTACAATAAACATGGCAAAAGTGTCTTATACACAAAAGGTGCCCCCGACGTGGTTTTGGACCTTTGTACACATTACGTACAGAACGGTAAAATACATGTCTTGACGCCACAAGTAAAAAGGAAAATAATGGAGGGCAATGCTTCCTTGGCCGAAAACGCCTTACGGGTCCTAGCCTTAGCATACAAGGAGTTACCGGGTAAAGAAGCCTATACAGAAGAAAAGGCGTTCGAATCGTCGCTGGTATTTGTGGGCCTGGCCGGAATGATTGACCCGCCTCGTGCTGAAGCCGTAAGAGCAGTATATACTTGTAAGCGGGCCGGGATAAAAACTGTTATGATAACTGGTGATCACCAGGTCACGGCCAGGGCAGTTGCTGCAGAGATGGGGATCTTGGACAGGAAAAATGAATTAGTACTTACAGGTGTTGACTTGGATGGCATGAGTGATGAGCGGCTGGAAAAAGTAATTAATAAAGTAGCAGTATGTGCCAGGGTTTCACCGAAACACAAGTTGCGCATAGTACGGGCCCTCAAAAATAAAGGACATGTGGTGGTCATGACAGGGGACGGGGTTAATGATGCCCCGGCAGTAAAAGAAGCAGACATCGGCATTTCCATGGGTGTCACCGGTACCGACGTTACCAAGGAAGCCTCTGCCATGGTTTTAGCCGACGATAATTTTAGTTCCATAGTTGCAGCTGTTGAAGAGGGACGCGGGATATACGATAACATTAGAAAGTTTATCCGCTATCTTCTGTCCTGCAACGTTGGTGAAGTCTTGGTTATGTTCCTGGCAGTTTTAGGAGGACTTCCGCTGCCCCTGCTGCCTATACAGTTATTGTGGATGAATTTAGTGACAGATGGCCTGCCGGCAATGGCTCTGGGTATAGATCCCATTGAAAAAGGTATTATGTCAAGAAAACCCCGGGATCCAGGTGAAGGTGTTTTCAGTGAAGGGTTAAGCTGGAGGATACTTGGTACAGGAATAATCTTTGCCGCCGGTACGTTGGGAGTATTCATCATGAGCTATATAAGCAGTGGATTAGACCTCGGTATCGCCAGGACTATGGCATTTAACACGCTCGTTTTTTTCCAACTGCTCTTTGTATTTGCGTGTCGTTCGGAACACCAATCCCTGCTGCAAGTGGGGATTTTCTCCAATAAGTATTTAATCATAGCGGTGCTAATTTCAACGGTATTGCAATTGTCAGTTACTTATGTTCCGGTGCTGCAACCTATATTCAAGACTGTGCCTTTGCAATTACAGCATTGGATGGTTATCGGGACAGTAACATTGACACCAATGTTTATGGGAACACTGGTACGTCATGTTCGCCTGCGGGCAAAGGAAAGAGTAATGTATGTTAAAGTATAAGGTCAAGCTAAAAAATATAGTATATATTGTTCTTTAGGGAGGAAACTGGTACCATAACGACAAATAATACATTAACTGCCTTTTTAAAAGGGGGATTATGCAGTTGCACTTTACCAAGGTACACGGATTGGGCAATGATTTTATAGTGGTTGATGCCGAAGCTGAAGAACTTCCCGGGAATATGTCCAAACTCGCTCAAGCTGTTTGTGATCGCCATTTCGGCATAGGTGCGGACGGGCTGGTTCTTTTATGGCCCACTGATGAAGCTGATATTCGCATGCAAATCCTTAATTCTGACGGCAGTGAGGCTGAGATGTGCGGTAACGCCATACGTTGTGTAAGCAAATATATATATGAAAAGGGTATCATAAAGAAAGAACAGATCAAGGTTGAAACCAAAGCAGGGATTATGGTTCCGGAAGTTAGTGTTCAAAACGGTGTTGTAGCGGCAGTTAAAGTTGATATGGGTGAACCAAAGCTGGATAGGAAGGAAATACCCATGCAAGGCTCTGCCGGTATGGTTATAGGGGAAAACCTAAAAGTGGGGGAACATAATTTTAAGGTTACCGCAGTTTCCATGGGTAATCCTCACGTAGTTATTTTTGTGGTTGATGTGGATGAAGTTCCTATTTCTCACTGGGGACCACGTATTGAGAATCATAATATCTTTCCCAATAAAACCAATGTAGAATTTGTGCAGGTATTGAGCCAGTCAGAAGTGCGCATGCGAGTCTGGGAAAGAGGTGCGGGACCTACAATGGCCTGTGGAACAGGAGCATGTGCCACGGCTGTGGCTGCACATTTAAACGGGTTTACTGAAAAACAGGTTTCGGTACACCTTGCCAGTGGCTCTTTGGACATTGAATGGTCCGAGAATAATCATGTGTATATGACCGGTCCGGCGGAAGAGATATTTAGCGGAGAGTACCTTCTTCAAAATTTTGAGTAATGTGAAGGTCAGGCTTACAGATACGTGTATATGTTACACTATTGCCAATAACTGCATTCCATGTTAGATATATAACCGAAGCATCTTGATATCATTTGTAGCTAAGTAAATCACAGATATTTAAACAAGGAGGTAGTTTTGATTGACTTTGAGATTTGAAGAAGCAGACAGGGTAAAAAATTTGCCGGCGTATTTGTTTGCCCGTATCGAAAAACTCATTGAGGAAAAGCGCGAGAAGGGTATAGATGTAATTAGTCTTGGTATTGGTGACCCTGATATGCCAACTCCGGATTACATTATTAATGAGTTAAAAAAAGAAGCTGACAACTCTGCAAACCACCAATATCCATCTTCAGTAGGTATGTTAAGTTACCGGCAGGCGGTGGCAGATTGGTATAAAAATCGTTTTGGAGTAGAGTTAGATCCCAAGTCAGAGGTTGTGTCTTTGGTTGGCTCCAAGGAAGGAATTGGCCATATATCCTGGTGTTATTTAAATCCAGGGGATGTTGTACTGGTACCTGACCCCGGTTATCCCGTGTATTCAGGCGGAGCCATTCTTGCGGGGGCTCACCCTTACTATATGCCGTTAAAAGAAGAGAATAATTTTCTGCCTGACCTGTCGGCCATCCCTGTAGATGTTGCTCAAAAAGCTAAAATGATGTTTATCAATTACCCCAACAATCCTACAGGAGCTACAGCAGATGAAGTTTTTTATAAAGAAATAGTGGCTTTCGCCAAGCAATATAATATTTTGGTTTGTCACGATGCCGCATATTCGGAAATTTCCTTTGATGGTTATAAGCCCATAAGCTTTATGCAGGTTCCCGGTGCCAAAGATGTGGGGATTGAGTTTCATTCGGTTTCCAAGACGTTCAATATGACAGGCTGGCGTATCGGTTGGGCCGTAGGTCATCCCGATGTGGTGGATGCTCTAGGCCGGTTAAAGTCTAATGTGGACTCGGGACAATTCCAAGCTGTTCAATATGCGGCCATAAAGGGACTTACCGGTCCCAATGACTTTATAGATAAAATGTGTGGGGTCTACCAGGAACGTCGTGACATATTAGTGGATGCTCTTAATGAAATGGGCTGGAAACTGGCCAAGCCCAAGGGCACTTTTTACGTTTGGGCACCGGTCCCCAAGGGGTACTCTTCGGAGTCATTTGCCGAGGCGGTACTGGACAAAACGGGTATTGTAATTACTCCCGGCACCGGGTATGGTGCTGAGGGTGCCGGGTATTTTAGGATAGCATTAACGGTGCCCAAAGATCGCATGCTGGATGCGGTAGACCGGTTAAAGAAAAGCTTTGGGGCCGTAGAATTTTAGGAGGAGAGAAAATGGAACTTAATGAACGGGCAAAAAATATTAGCCCGTCACCCACGCTTTCAATTGATGCCAAGGCCAAGCAAATGCTTGCTGAAGGAGCCAAAGTAATTAATTTTGGTGCAGGGGAACCTGATTTTGATACTCCCGAATCTATAAAACAGGCCGCTGTGAAGGCCATTGATAAGGGAATGACCAAATATACACCGGTTGCCGGTATTCCACCTTTAAAAGAAGCGCTAATAAAGAAGTTTGAAGTAGACAACAATTTACATTATAAGCCTTCTCAAATTGTTGTTTCCGCCGGAGCCAAGCACTCTCTTTACAATGCGTTTATGGTACTGTGTCAACCGGGGGACGAAGTCCTTTTACCGGCTCCGTATTGGGTTAGTTATCTGGAGCAAATAAAACTAACCGGGGCTTTTCCCTTGATTGTGCAAACCAGGGAAGAAAACGGTTTTAAGCTTACTCCCCAAGAATTGCGCTCTGCATTAACCGATCGCACAAGGCTAATTGTGCTTAACAGCCCGAGCAATCCTACAGGAGCGGTATATACCAAAGATGAACTAAAGGCTCTGGGTGAGGTGCTGTTGGAAAGCAATATTGCTGTTATATCTGATGAGATCTATGAAAAACTGATCTATGACGGGGAAAAACATGTAAGCATAGCACAATTAAATCCCGGTTTAAAAGAAAAAACCGTAATTATAAACGGTGTGTCCAAAGCCTACGCTATGACCGGCTGGCGGATTGGTTATGCCGCAGCACCGGCTGAGGTGGCTAAGGCAATGACCGATTTGCAGAGTCACTCCACTTCAAATCCCACTTCCATTGCGCAGGTGGCAGCACAGGCAGCGATTGAAGGGCCTCAGGATGAGGCGGGAAAAATGGTGGAGCAGTTTGACAAACGAAGGAAATATATGGTAGAGCGTCTTCAAGCCATGCCCGGGCTCTCTTGTAACTTGCCCAAGGGAGCATTTTATGTGTTTCCGAGTATAAAAGGATTAATGGGTAAGTCTTATCAGGGAAAAAAAATTAATGGTGCTTCGGACTTGGCTTCAATTATTCTTGATGATGTTCAGGTAGCCATTGTTCCCGGAGTCGCTTTCGGTGATGACGGTTGTTTCAGATTATCGTACGCTACTTCCATGGGAAATATTAAAGAAGGTCTAGATCGTATAGAAGGTGTGTTAAAGGATCTAACGTGAACCGCCTCCGGGATAAGCCCGTAGGCTTCTCCGAGAAGGTTTTTTATAAAATTTTTGTAAGTATTTATCGCCCTCTAATGGGGGCGTTTTTTAAAGATTTTCTAAAGTTTGCTTTCTATTTGGAGGAATTACTTCTTTTAAGTAGAAAATGTATTCAATCGGTAAATGACTATGAGCACAAGTATTTTTTCAGGTGGTGGAAAATTGATAAAAAGTATGACTGGGTTTGGTCGCGGTGAGGCCTATGGAAAAGGCAAAAGGTTTACCGTGGAGTTGAAGGCGGTAAATCATCGTTTTAATGAAACATTTCTTAGAATGCCAAGATCCATGATATCTTTGGAAGAAAAAAGCAAACGGGTAATCCAAGAATATGTATCCCGGGGGCGTATTGACGGCTTTTTTTCGGTGGAGGTAGATGAACAAAAGCCTGTAACGGTAAAAGTTGACAAAGTTTTAGCGGAATCTTATTATAAGGCCATAGAAGAGTTACAGACATTTTTGGAACTACCGGGTAAGCCATCTTTTCAGGATTTAGTAAATTTCCCCGATGTATTGACGGTAGTAGAGCCGGAAGAGGATGTGGAACAGTGGTGGCCTTATGTAAAAGAAGCTCTTATACAGGCTATAACCGGTTTGGTAAGCATGAGGGAAACTGAAGGGGAAAGACTTGCCAAAGATTTAAAGGGGCGAATTAATTCCATTGGGCAGATAAATGAACAGATAGAAGAACGAGCACCTTTGGTTGTGGATGACCACCGTCAACGTTTGGAATCTCGCTTGAAGGAATTAATAAAGGAGGGAACAGTGGACCAAGAGCGGTTGGCGAATGAAGTTGCCATATTTGCTGAACGTTCTAATATTACTGAAGAAGTGGTCAGGCTAAACAGTCACCTTTACCAGGCTGAAAAATGCTTGGGCTCTCCAGAACCTGTGGGACGTAAAATGGATTTTTTGGTACAAGAAATGAACAGGGAAATTAACACCATTGGGTCTAAGGCCAATGACCTAGCCATAAGCCGGTTGGTTGTTGAGGTGAAAAGTGAAGTGGAGAAGATCAGGGAACAAGTTCAAAATATCGAATAATAGGGCTATACTGGTAGGGAGGAAAATAAAATGGAAATAAAACTAATTAATATTGGTTTTGGCAATATCGTCTCGGCAAACCGGATCATTGCTATTGTCAGCCCCGAATCAGCTCCCATTAAACGGATCATTACCGAGGCCCGTGACCGGGGGATGTTGGTGGATGCCACATATGGTAGGCGCACACGTGCAGTTATTATTACGGACAGTGATCATGTAATTCTCTCTGCTGTTCAGCCGGAAACGGTAGCCCACCGTCTGGTTAATAAGGAATCAAATTTAAATCAGAATTCTGTTACAGATAGTGAGTAGTCAGGTGGGATAGATAAAATGTCCGACAAGGGAAACTTAATAGTGTTATCCGGACCTTCAGGGTCCGGTAAAGGTACAGTGCGCCAAGCCTTAGGTCGGTATCGTAACAACTTGTATTATTCCGTTTCTGCAACTACTCGGGCACCCCGGCCCGGTGAGGTGCATGGGACGGACTATTATTTTGTCAGCCGGGAAGAATTTGAGCAAATGATTGAGGCAAATGAATTACTAGAATGGGCCGAAGTGTATACTTATTACTACGGTACCCCTCGTATGCCGGTTGAAGATGCCTTAAACCAAGGGCTAGACGTGGTTTTGGAAATTGACGTGCAGGGTGCTCTGCAAGTCAAAGAGAGGTTTAACGAAGCTGTCTTAATTTTTTTACTGCCTCCAACTCCGGAAGAATTAGGGGCAAGGCTAAAGGGACGGAAAACTGATGCTCCGGAAGAGATACAGACACGGTTGGAGTGGGCTAAAAGAGAAGTTAAATTGTTAAATAGGTATAATTACCTTATCATCAACGACAATGTAGAGGAAGCTGCAAAGAGGATAAATTCCATCATCGAGGCAGAAGGCTGTAGGCCGTTTTGCCAGTGCTTGAACTCAAACTGGCTTGATTAAATTGTGAGGTGGTATAATGGCAAAAAACATGGCAATGGGACAGCCGCCACTGGATCAACTAATGGAGAAAATGGACAGTCGATATTCATTAGTTGTGGTAGCAGCAAAAAGGGCACGGGCTATTACAGATAAAGCGGAAAAAGGTGACGACGGTAACGAAGAAACTGCCAAGCCGGTGACTTTTGCTCTTAATGAAATTGTAAAAGGCGGAATAAAATTTCGACGTACAAAGCAGGGCATAAAATAATGTACGGAAAAGAGCAAAATTTTCGCGGGTATAAAGTTGTTGTGGGTGTTTCCGGTGGGATTGCCGCTTACAAAACTGTCGATTTGGTGAGTTTACTTACTAAAAGGGGCGCTGAAGTCCATGTAGTGATGACTAAAGCAGCCAGAGAATTTATAGGGCCTGTAACTTTTGAAGCCATCTCCGGTAATAAAGTTCACCTTGATGTGTTTGATTCCCCACCGGGATGGCACTTCCCGCATTTAGAGCTGGCCCGTATTGCCGACGCAGTAGTAATCGCTCCTGCAACAGCTCACTTTATCGGCCGTGCCGCTTGTGGCATGGCCGATGATTTGTTGGGTACTATGTTGCTGGCCTGCCAGAATTTAGTTTTTGTTTGTCCAGCTATGAATGTGGCTATGTATAAACATCCGGCGGTGCAGGCGAATATTAATAAACTCCGTGAGTTCGGTTATACCGTAGTGGAGCCTGATTACGGACGCCTTGCCTGTGGTGATACCGGTCCCGGCCGGTTAGCTGAAAACGATCGTATTATTAAGGAATTAGAGAATCAACTGCTATTCAACCAAGATTTAAATGATTATACAATACTAGTTACTGCGGGAGCTACCAGAGAGCCCATTGATCCGGTGCGTTTTATAAGTAATCGCAGCAGCGGGAAAATGGGATTTGCCATTGCCCGTGCTGCACGAAAAAGGGGGGCTCGGGTAATACTGGTCAGTGGGGTTTTACATCCAAAGCCGCCCGAAGGAGTTAATTTGATTGAGGTTGAGTCGGCACAAGAGATGTATGATGAAGTACTGAAACATTATGAGTGTGTCGATGTGGTAATAAAAGCAGCCGCGGTAGGGGACTATATGCCTGAGAATGTTGCTTCCCAAAAAATAAAAAAGAACGGCAATGCCCTCACGTTGGAATTAAAAAGAAATCCTGATATATTACTGGAATTAGGGAAAAGGAAACAGCATCAGCTGCTGGTAGGTTTCGCGGCGGAAACCCAAGATGTGGAAAAGAATGCTAAGGAAAAGATATTTAAGAAAAACTTAGATCTTATGGTTGCCAATGATGTTACTGTACCCGGAGCGGGTTTCGGAACTGACACCAATGTTGTAAAGCTGATCTTTGCCGGGGGAGAGGCTAACCAGCTTCCTATGATGACTAAAGAAGATTTAAGTAATATTATTTTGGACAATATTCGGATGCTTAAAAAATGTAAATAGTAACGGCAGGAGTAATACGGGGGCGGTGATCCAGTGGGGATTAGTAAAGACGTTCTAAGTGTTATAGGGAGTACCCCGGTTGTACTGCTAAACAAGATAAAAGGCGACTGTCCCGCTAAGATCATTGGAAAACTTGAAATGCTAAACCCTGGCGGTAGTATCAAGGCGAGAACAGCTTGGGGTATGGTTTTTGATGCGGAAAAGAAAGGTTTGATTAAATGCGGTTCAACCATCGTTGAGCCTACAAGTGGTAATCAAGGCGTTGGTTTGGCCATGGTCGGTGCTGTGCGTGGTTACAGGGTAATTATAGTTATGCCCGATTCCATGAGTAAAGAAAGAAGACAGCTTGTAAAGGCCTTCGGCGGAGAGGTTGTATTAACTCCCGGAAACGAAGATATTGGCGGGGCCATAAAAAAGGCCCGAGAGCTGGTGAATAGTATAGATGGTGCTTGGATGCCGGATCAATTTGGCAATCCCGCCAATCCTGCTTTCCATGAACAAACAACCGCGAGAGAAATTCTCAGTCAATTGGATTGTACTGTGCATGCCTTTGTTGTTGGAGTGGGCACTGGGGGGACATTGTCGGGGGTTACCAGGGTACTAAAGACAAAGCACCCGGAAATGCAAGTATACGCGGTAGAACCGGAGAATTCTGCGGTGATTTCCGGTAGTCCACCGGGCACACATGGGATACAGGGTATAGGAGACGGGTTTGTGCCCCACAACTTGGATTTAAGCCTAGTTGATGCTTCTTTTCTGGTGACAGATGAACAAGCAATGGAAATGGCAAGACGTTTAGCAAAGGAAGAGGGTCTATTAGCGGGAATATCCAGTGGAGCAGCCGTATATGCCGCCGTGCAAGTTGGACGTAAGCTTGGAGCTGGAAAGACAGTTCTTACCATTCTTCCGGACACCGGTGAACGATATTTAAGCTTGAATCTTTACTCATCAAACTAGTTATGCGTATACGTCAGCTGACAAGACTCCCACGTAGTGGGGGTCTTGTTCTGTCCATTGTCAATTGCTGCTTAACTTACATATAATAGGGGAAAAGTCCGGGAGGCCTTTTTATGATTAGCCTACCGAGAATAACAAAAAAATATGGTGGGAGCAAAAAAGCAATAGCCGGGGAAAATAAACAAACAGAGCATGCCAAATGTGGTTTTTCCCCCGGCATGCAAATAGACGAGGTTGAAATTGAAATAGAAGATATAAAAATGTGCCTTAAACGAAAAGTAAATTTGCAAGTACCACATGAAATATCGGCCATCATTCCCAGGGCGGAAATCAGGAGGCGCACTTTTGAAGCCGGTGTGTTAACCTCCGAGGAAGAAATTTTGTTAAACAGTATTACCATTGTTCATGCACCACGGCATCCCCTTGCAGCGGAAACACCACCCGAAAGTGATCAAAAAGAAGAGCAGGGTTTGACACCTTCCCCGCAGAACCCTTTAAGAAAAACAGCGGTGGACGCAAAAGATAAGTCCATTCCCTACATTAATTTCAATTTTTCCTCTCCCCGCTAAGTTGTTTAGTTTACTATAGAACCAATTGAGATATAAAAATATATGATCGATAATAATTAATCAAAGTTGTTGGAGGGTGATGTCTGTTGTCTGCCGGGAAAGTGGCGGAAGTAATCGTAGAGGTCGGCGGGGTGGGTTTACAAAAGCCACTTCATTACCGGATTCCTGCTACGCTGGATGATGAAATCTCAATTGGCTGCAAAGTGCTGGTGCCGCTTGGTAAAAGAAAAGTGAGTGGCTTTGTGGTAGGTTTTACCGACACTTGTGAAGTCAAGGAACCAAAGGAGATACTCCGTCTATTTGATGATGGCCAAGTGTTCAGCGGGGAGCAACTTCGGATAGCCAGATGGATTTCCAGCTATTACTTAAGCCCGCCTCAGCGTACCTTGCAGTGTATTGCCCATCCCAAGCTGCACAGAACTAACCCTCCTAAGGTAAAATATTATTATATAAATTTCTCCAGTGAAGATCTGGACAAGGTGATGGGTACATTAGGACGCGCGGCCAAACAGGCGGCAGTTGTTTATGCGGCAGCACATACTCCGGGCTTAACTAAAAAACAATTATCGGAGCAGTCCGGAGCTTCTTACCAAGTAATTGACAGCTTGGTTAATAAAGAGCTATTAAAATTTACAGAAAAGACTATGGAGCGAAAGCCTTTTTCCGAATTCAATAAGATGAATAATCTACCCCAATTGTCCGAAGAACAAACCGCAGCTGTGGCGCAGATTAAAACAAGCATGGAAAATGGGTTGCACAAGGTGTTTCTGCTGCATGGTGTAACGGGAAGCGGTAAAACAGAAGTTTATTTGCGCAGTATTGCCCACGCCCTGTCTTTGGGACGGGGGGCAATTGTATTGGTGCCGGAGATTTCCCTTACCCCGCAAATGATCAAGTTTTTTAAAGAACGTTACGGAGACAAGGTGGCGGTGCTCCACAGCCGCATGTCGCACGGAGAGCGATATGACCAGTGGGAAAGAATTTCACGGGGAGATTCGCCGGTGGTTTTGGGAGCGAGGTCAGCAATTTTTGCCCCTATTAGAGACCCTGGCATAATAATAGTTGATGAAGAACATGAGTTTAGCTATAAACAAAATGAGACGCCACGTTATCACGCTCGTGCCGTAGCCCTTTTTCGGGCACACTTAAATAAAGGCGTTACCATTCTTGGCACTGCAACACCCTCGTTGGAAAGCTATTGCCGGTCCTTAAAAGGAGGGCAGTATTGCTTGTTGGACATGAAAAATCGTATTGATAACCGTCCTATGCCTGATATAACTGTTGTGGATATGCGACGGGAATTCAAATCGGGTAATAATGGTATTTTTAGTTCTCAATTATTCCAGGCGGTTAAAACCAGAATGGAAAAGCAAGAACAGGCCATTCTTTTTTTAAACCGCAGGGGGTTTCATACATTCATTGTCTGCAGAGAATGTGGACTGGTAATGAAGTGCCCTAATTGTGATATCTCATTAACATATCATGTGCATGGAAAGCTTCGCTGTCACTACTGCGGTTACTCACAATTAGCGCCTGGCCTATGTCCGGAATGCCATAGCCAACACATAAATTATTTAGGTACAGGTACACAAAAGGTAGAAGAGGAAGCAGCGGAATTGTTTCCGGAGGCCCGTATTTTAAGAATGGATTCTGATACAACAGGCCGCAAGGGAGCCCACCAGCGAATACTGGATTCTTTTTCTGCCAGAGAAGCGGATATACTGATTGGCACACAAATGATTGCCAAGGGCCTTAATCTTCCCGGCGTCACACTGGTGGGGATTGTGAGCGCTGATATGGGTTTGAATATGCCCGATTTCCGGGCATCCGAGCGCACTTTTCAACTTATAACGCAAGTCTCGGGCCGTGCCGGCCGGGGGGATATTCCAGGCGAAGTTATAATTCAAACCTATAACCCTGATCATTATGCCATAGAGGCAGCTGCAATGGGTGATTATCCAGGCTTTTTTAAAACCGAAATGCAAATACGTAAACAATTGCAATATCCCCCATATACTAAGATGGCCCGCTTAGTTTTCTCCAGCCGGGAAGAGACAAAGGCCACGGAACTAGCAGAAACCGCCTTCGGTGCATTAAATGGCTATCTCGAAGATATGAATAAGCTAATGGCTGTAGGCCCTGCTCCTGCGCCTTTGGCACGGGTGCGTGGAAATTATCGCCTGCACGTGGTATTATGGAGTACAGACGAAAGTTATTTGAGAGAAGCGGTTAAAAAAGCGTCGTCTGCTGTACAGAAAAAGGGTACGGGTAAGTCAACAAGGTTCAGTATAGATATAGATCCCTATAACATGATGTAATTAAGGAGTGAATTACGGTGGCGGTATATAAAGTAGTAGAGGCGGAAGATGATATCCTTCGAAAAAATGCCAAAGAAGTAACAAAAATTGACCGTAGTATATTTAAACTATTGGATAATATGAAGGATACCATGTATGAGTATAAAGGGGTTGGCCTGGCGGCTCCGCAAATTGGCGTTTCTAAGCGTGTAATTACCATTGATGTCGGTAATGGTCTCATTGAACTCATTAACCCTACAGTTGTAGAAGTTGAAGGGAGTGCAACCGAGGCTGAGGGCTGTCTAAGCATTCCCGGAGTTGTGGGTGATGTGCCGCGACCTACCAAAGTAACTGTGCGTGGACTTGACCGCAATGGCCAGGAAGTTGAATATAATGCAGTTGAGTATTTAGCACGGGCTTTTCAGCACGAAATTGATCATCTCAATGGGATACTCTTTATTGACAAAGCGGTTAAGCTGAGAAAAGATTGATAAGTACCGTAAGGTATTCAAAACCCTGCCGGTGAAGATTTTACCAGGTATGACTGTCGCGGCAGGTTTCAGGAAATGAATAACAATAAAGGTTATTGGAGAAATGGCCATGAAAATAGTTTTTATGGGTTCCCCTGATTTTGCCATTCCGTCTCTTAGCGCCCTGGCTGAGAGCGGAAATCACATAGCAGCTGTAGTAACACAGCCTGATAGACCGCGGGGGAGGGGCAAAAAATTAGTGCCCACACCTGTTAAGCAGTTTTCCGAATTGCTGGGATTACCGGTTTGGCAGCCCCAAAAATTATCCGAGATAAAAAGCCGCTTGCAGGAGATAGATCCCACGGTAATAGTGGTCGTGGCCTTTGGCAAGATTTTAAGTCCTGAAATACTTGCTTTGCCCTCGTTGGGATGCATTAATGTTCATGCTTCCTTATTGCCTAAATACAGGGGTTCTGCTCCTATTCACCGAGCGATAATCAATGGCGAAACAGTGACCGGGGTTACTACTATGTTTATGAACAGCGGGTTGGATACCGGTGATATGCTCTTCCGGGAAACTGTATCCATAGGTGAGAATGAGACCACGGGAGACTTGCATGACCGCCTGGCTCAAAGCGGTGCCCGATTGCTGATCAAAACACTTTACGGGCTGGAAGCCGGTGAGGTGGCAAGGGAACCACAAAATGGAGAAGATGCTACTTACGCCCCCCCATTAAGCCGGGATGACGAAATAATACATTGGAATAAATCCGCCCGGGAGATTAAGAATTTGGTCAGAGGTTTGAATCCTTGGCCTGGTGCCAGAACATATCTTAACGGAAAAGTCCTTAAGATATGGAGGGTGGAGGATATCGGTAACTTACAAGGGACAAGCACTCCTGGCACGGTGGTGGATACAGACCCAGATAAAGGGATTGTGGTCGAGACAGGAAAAGGGAAGGTGTTAATAACCGAATTGCAGCTTCAAGGGCGAAAAAGAATGGGTGCTGCGCAATTCCTTAGAGGGTACTCCCCGGTACAGAGTGTAGTTTTGGGTAATGATACAGGAGAGGACGGTATGGAATGAGTAGCCTAATTCAGGTCAACGAGAGAAAAAGGCTGTTCATAGGGCTTTTGACGGCCAGCCTGTTGACTGCCGGCGGTTTAGCTCTGGCGGTTTGGTACCTAATTGTCAGTCCTCAACAATCTGCAGCTTACCAGTTCGTGCTGCTGGTACTTATATTGGTCCTTGTGGGGACGGTAGTTCTGGTAGGATTTGGGCTGACAGGCATACTGCTTACTCTTTGGCTGTCAAAAAACGTTAAATGGCTGCAGGGGCCTATGCGTATTGCCTTAAATACTTTTTTCCCATTAGTTCTAGGCGTTGGAAAAGTTTTCCGTATTGATATGGACCGCATTCGAAACTCCTTTGTGCAGGTGAACAACCAGCTTATCGAAGCCATGCATATAAAGCTCAAACCTGAAAGTATACTTATATTGGCCCCGCATTGTCTTCAGCGAAGCTCATGTCCTTATAAGATTACAACTGATATTGAAAATTGCCGCCGCTGTGGGAAATGTAATGTTGATGACCTTTTAAAGATACGCGATGAGTATGGTGTCAACATTGGTATGGCAACCGGTGGAACCTTAGCCCGCAAGTATGTAAAAGAGTATAAGCCGCGGGCTATAGTTGCCATTGCCTGTGAGCGTGACCTTACTTCTGGAATACTGGATGCTAACCCTATTCCAGTGTTGGGGGTCATGAACATAAGGCCACACGGGCCTTGCGTAAACACCTGCATGAACGTTCCTACAGTGGAAAGTGCAATACAACAATTTGTCCGGTAGTGGGGTGAGCTTTTTTGTCCAATAATTTAAGTGCCAGAGAAATGGCGTTACAGGTACTGCTGGCAGTTGAAAGCCAGGGGGCCTATGCCAATCTAGCCTTAAGATCGTTGTTAGAGCGGGAAAATGCAAAGAGGCTGGACCGTGCTTTCACAACCGAATTAGTATACGGTACCTTGCGTTCGCTTAATAGTTTGGATTGGGTATTGGACCAGTTTCTTAAAAAACCCCTAGTAAAACAAACCCCGGTGGTCCGAAACGTTTTGCGGTTGGGGATTTACCAGATTCTTTACATGGATAGAGTTCCTGATTCTGCTGCATGCAACGAATCAGCCAATCTGTCCAGGCGGTATGAAAATCCAGGGGCAGTTAAGTTTGTCAATGGGGTCTTGCGTAATGTGACCCGTAAAAAAGGTGATATTAATTTCCCTGATCCCAATCAAGACGCTGTAAAATATATTTCTTTAAAATATTCCCATCCCCAATGGATAGTTCAGAGGTGGGGGGAAATGTTTGGCCTTGATGAAGCTACGGAAATTTGCAAGGCAAATAACAATTCGGCCCCAACGACAGTAAGAACAAATACGTTAAAAGTAACGAAGGAAGGCTTGACCAACCAACTTAAAGCAGAGGGCCTGGATGTGACTCCTACAATTCTCGCACCGGAGGGCCTAATGTTGGAGAATGTACACGGACTGGGACAACTGAAGGCGTTTAAAGACGGGCTGATGCAGGTGCAGGACGAAAGTTCCATGCTTGTTGGGCATGCCCTGGCCCCTGATCCGGGGACTAAAGTGCTTGATATGGCCAGTGCACCCGGCGGTAAAACCACACACTTGGCCCAGCTTATGGGGGACAAAGGCGAAATCGCGGCCTGTGATATTCATGCCCACAAATTAGAGTTGGTGAAAGATAATTGCAGGCGCCTGGGAATAACGATTGTTAATACCCATTTGGGAGATGCCCGTGATCTTTCCGACTATTTTGCCAACTGGGCCGATTATGTTTTGTTGGATGCTCCTTGTTCCGGTTTAGGGGTTTTACGAAGACGGCCGGATGCGCGCTGGCGCAAAAATGAAGGACAAATTAAAGAAATAGTAATACTGCAGCAGGAACTGTTGGAGGAAGCTGGAAAATGTCTTAAGCCTGGTGGCGTGATGGTATACAGCACTTGCACCATTACCCATGAGGAAAATACTGATTTGGTAAAAGGTTTTTTAGCATCACACGACAATTTTTATTTAGGTTCACTTGAAGGTTACCTCCCCCAGGATTTGGGCGAGTTGAATAAAGGATACGTTCAATTATTACCTCACCAACATCATACTGACGGTTTTTTTATAGCCAGGTTGCATAAAAAGAGGGATTGAACTCTTTTTTGTAGAAATATTTGATATATAGGGGATAGTAAATTATGGATGATAATAGAGTATTTACCATTCCCGGTGACGAGATTGCTTATAAAGATATGAATCTCGAGCAGCTGGAAAAGTTGATGTTTGAAATAGGCGAAAAAAAATTTAGGGCTAAGCAGGTTGCCAAATGGCTCTTTCAGCACGGCGTTAATTCCTTAGACGAGATGACGGACCTGCCTGTAACCCTGAGGACTCGCTTAAAAAAAATTGGCCATGCAGGTGGGCTCGCAGTTTTAAAGAAGCAGGTTTCCCAGCAGGATGGTACCCGGAAGTATTTATTTGGGCTGCATGACGGAAATGCCGTTGAAGGTGTACTGATGTCATACAGACATGGTTTTACGGCCTGTGTTTCCAGTCAAGTAGGCTGCAGGATGGCGTGCAAACTGTGCGCCTCAGGTCTTGGAGGCCTGGTACGTAATTTGAGTTCGGGTGAGATTTACGACCAGGTTTTAGCAATGCAAAAAGATGTGGGAATGAGAATAAGGAATGTGGTTTTAATGGGGTCCGGAGAACCACTGGACAATTATGATCATGTAATCTCATTTATTAAAAAAATTAATGCTGAGTACGGATTAAATATAAGTTATAGACACATCACCTTATCAAGTTGCGGGCTGGTTCCACAAATTAAATGTCTCAGCGAAGAAAAACTGCCAATTACGTTGGCAGTTTCCTTGCACGCACCTAATAATCGCTTAAGAAACTTATTAGTACCCATTAATAAAAAGTATTCACTGCAGGAACTATTGCCGGCATGTGCACATTATGCGGGTGTCACCGGACGTCGTATAACTTTCGAATACGCCTTAATCGCTGATCTGAATGATACACAGGAATTGGCTCAGGAACTGGCGGAGAAGTTGAAGAAACTGTTGTGCCTTGTGAATTTGATACCTGCTAATCCGGTACCGGAGAGGGGTATTGAAAGAACCACCAAGACCAAAGTTGTACGGTTTAAAACTATCCTTGAGGCCAAAGGGGTAAACGTAACAGTCCGCAGGGAACTTGGTACAGACATTGACGCTGCCTGCGGGCAGCTGCGGCGCCGTGTTCTTGGCAGAAAGAGTAGGTATGAATAGTGCAGAATGTGCTAGTTATTATTTTGCGTTACCTGTTTTTGCTGGTGCTTTATTTATTCTTAATTTATACGCTGGCCCAAATGTTTAGGTTTTTAAAAAATCAGGACAGAACACAAAATCTACATGATGGAGCCAAAGAAAATATTAGTGAAGCTCAACTGGTTAAAATAAATGAAGGTGAATTGCCATGCATATACCCGTTGAGGGACACTTTAAATATAGGGCGGCATGACGACAACGATATTGTTATTGCCGATTCCAAGGCCTCACGCCACCATGCCCGAATACACAATAATCACGGGCAGTATTGGATAGAGGATCTTAACAGTAAAAACGGTATCTATCTAAATGATATAAAATTGAGCGGGCCTGTGGTTTTGGCTGACGAAGATAAATTGTCCATAGGTAATGTTACTTTCGTTTTTGTGAGGTGGGGGCATGAAGTGGAGCAAGGTGACACACGTTGGGCTGGTGCGCAGTGTTAACGAGGATTTTTTGTCCGTACGGCCTGATTTGGGCCTTTTTGCTGTTGCTGACGGCATGGGAGGACATCAAGCCGGTGAAGTGGCAAGTAAAAAGGCAATTGAATGCTTGGAGGAATCTTTTGCATCGAATCCATGCCGGGAAAATGACCCTGGTGGCGCATTACGGGATGCAATAGTAAAAGCTAATGCTTTGATATACGAGTTGGGTCACCGCGTTGCGGAATATAATGGAATGGGCACAACAGTAACAGTCTGTTGTCTCAATGAAATGATTATGAATGTGGCTCATGTGGGCGACAGTCGGTGTTATCTCATTCGTAATGCTCATATTTCAAGGCTGACCGAGGACCATTCCCTGGTACAGGAAATGGTTCAGCAGCACAAAATTACAACGGGAGAGGCAATGAATCACCCATACCGTAATGTCCTTACCAGAGCCCTGGGGACGTCTCCTCAGGTTGAAGTGGACTTAATACGGTGCAATCTTGACCCGGATGATTTGGTTATCATTTGTAGTGACGGGGTTACTAAGAACTTGTCCGACGAGGAAATATTAAAGATTACGCAGGACAAGAAGACAGAGGCGGCGGCAAATACCATTTTAGATGAGGCCCTGGCCCGCGGTGGAAATGATAATATTACTTTGGTAATCGTGGCTCCGGGGGAAAAATGATGGTCTTTTTGGGTGGTAAGCCAAAAGAAATTGAATTGCATTTGTTATTTACAGCCGGTATCTATCTGTTGATAGGTGGTATTTTAGTCTCCCTATTACCGGGTACACCGGCGTGGCAAGGCTTTTTAGCAATTGTAACAACCATCGGTGGCTTTTTAGGTGTCCATTGGATGTGGCGTAAACGTAATTTCCATCCGGATCCATTTTTATTGCCGTTGTTAATGGTGCTTACAGCAACCGGGATTCTTTTTCTGTTAAGGTTGGATTCATTTTATGGCCTTCGTCAATTGGTTTGGATGATAGTAGGGCTTTGTGTACTGTCTTTGACAACGTCCTGGCACCATCATTATCGTTTTTGGTCTAAGTACAAATATATGGTTGGAGCTGTTTGTGCTTTTGCCCTTTTAGCGCCGGTGTTTTTTGGCATAGAGGTGGGTGGGACTCGTAGTTGGTTAGATTTTAAAGTTTTCTATTTGCAGCCTTCAGAATTTGTAAAGCTTTTTTTGGTTTTGTTCTTGGCTGTTTATCTGTCGGAAAAGCGCTATTTGCTTATGAAGTCCAGCGGTTCGATGTGGGAACGTTTCGATTGGCTGATACGCCAATGGGGTCCTCTTTTAGGTGTGTGGGTTATATCACTTGCCCTTTTGATTATTCAAAGGGATTTAGGAATGGCAATTATTTATTTTTTTACTTCTTTAGTTTTGATATATGTAAGTACTGATAGCTGGAAATGGATGGCAATATCTTTGAGCTTGTTTTTAGTGGCAGGTATTATTGCATACTTCAACTTTTCCCATGTTCATACCCGGGTTGAAATATGGCTTAATCCCTGGCAGCAGGGTTTGATAACAGGCTCATCATACCAGATTGTACAGTCTTTGTTGGCCATCAATGCCGGAGGAATGATTGGTAGCGGATTCGGTGCAGGGTACCCCGGTTTTATCCCGGCTGTTCATACCGATTTTATCTTTGCTGCTATCTGTGAGGAGATGGGGCTGTTAGGTGGTGCGGCAATAATACTTTTGTATATAGCTTTATTTTTTCGGGGATTCAGCATTGCTTTAAAGGCTCATGATGATTATGGCGCCCTGTTGGCCACCGGCCTTACCGTTGTTATGGCGCTACAGGTTTTTATTATTATTGGCGGAGTTATAAAACTTTTGCCTCTTACCGGTATAACGCTACCTTATATTAGTTATGGCGGCAGTTCTTTGGTGGCCAACTTCATTTTAATGGGGCTTCTAATGAATGTTTCGCACTGTAAAGGTGATTTCCATGCATAAAAATATTCGGTATCTAGCTTATATAGTGCTGGCGTGCCTGGCATTTCTTGTAATATATATAGGATTTATTCCTTTGTATATTTCACACGTGCAATCTCAAAGTAAAAACGGAAAAGCTGCATGGCTTAATGACCCGCGTCTGTTGAAGAAAATGCAGGAAAAGCAGGTCGGAAGTATATATGACAGAAGGGGAGAGCTTTTAGCTCAGACAGTTACGGGACCGGCAGGTGTAAACAAGAGGCAGTACCCCATGGGACATAATTTTGCGCACATTATAGGTTATAGTTCCACTAAATACGGCCTTACCGGTATCGAGGCAGGGTTATCTTCTGTTCTGTTGGGTGAGGGTAATCTGGAATTGTCTAACCCGCCAGAGGGCAACAGTATAGAATTGACTATTGATGCTTCGCTGCAAAAATTGGCGGTATCGTTGTTGGGAGGTAGACGGGGCGCTCTGGTTGCCATTGAACCAAAGACCGGAGACATACTGGCTTTGGCCAGTAGCCCTACGTTTGACCCTAATGAAATAGATACTCAAATGCCTTCTCTTAAGAATGATAACAGCTCACCGCTTTTAAACAGAGCGACCCAAGGCGTATATGCACCCGGCTCTGTATTTAAGTTGGTTACGTTGACGTCGGTGCTGCAAAATATTCCAGGGGCTGCCAACAGAGTTTTCGAATGTAAGGGAAGTCTAAGTGGTCAGGGGTTTGTCTTGAAATGTAATGATGTGCACGGAAGAATTGATTTGAAGGAGGCATTGGAGGTTTCATGTAACAGTGTCTTTGCAGCCTTTAGCCTGGAGTTGGGATCGAGGGCCTTAATTAAAACGGCACAAGCTTATGGTTTTAACAGGGGTTGCGATTTGCCAATAAATTACTATCCGGGTGAGGTTAGCGGTAATGGTTCCATGAGTGAATCTCAACTGGCCTTTACCGCCATAGGACAGGGGAAAGCTGTGGCCAATCCCATGCAGATGGCTATTGTGGCTTGTGGGTTAGCTAACAACGGAATGGTAATGCGTCCTACTCTGGTAAAAAGAATTATCAGCCCTAAAGGAGAAACCATCCAGGAATCGAAGCCGGAAGAATGGCTAAACGTTACCGATCCCGATAGGGCGGAAACAATAAAAGATTATATGGTTGCAGTAGTAAGGGAAGGATCGGGCACGCGAGCAGGCATATCAGGCATAGAAGTGGCCGGGAAAACCGGAACCGCTGAAAATTCAGACATGGCTCATGCATGGTTTGTCGGTTTTGCCCCGGCTTCTGATCCGGAAGTGGCAGTGGCGGTAATAATTGAGAACGGCGGCAGTGGAGGAGCGGTTGCAGCACCTGTAGCCAGGGAAATAATGAGCCGGGCAATAGACATGTAAATGAGTCTGGCATAGAGGTGAAGGCCATGATCGGCAAATTACTCGGAAATAGATATGAATTACTGGAGCGGCTGGGTGGGGGAGGTATGGCCGTTGTTTATAAGGGCAGGGATACCTTCCTGAATAGGATGGTTACGGTCAAAGTGCTGCGTTCAGAATATGCCAGCGACGAGGCCTTTGTGGCCCGCTTTCGGAGGGAAGCGCAGGCCGTGGCACGGTTATCCCATCCTAACATAGTTAATATTCACGATGTAGGGATAGAGGATGAAATCCATTATTTGGTAATGGAATTTGTGGACGGCCGGAACTTAAAAACTGTAATTCGCAATGAGGCCCCTATTTCACCAAAGCGGGCTGTGGCCATAATCAGGCAGATTTGTGATGCTTTACAGCACGCACATAACAATAATATTGTTCACCGGGATGTAAAACCACATAATATACTAATAACTGCTGACGGCAGAGCTAAATTAACCGATTTTGGGATTGCCCGGGAAGCCTCTGCGGCAACCTTAACATACACCGATACTGTAGTGGGATCAGTTCATTACTTGAGTCCTGAACAGGCGCGTGGGGAAGTTGCGGGAACAGGCTCGGATATCTATTCTCTTGGGGTAGTGGCCTTTGAACTCTTTTCCGGTAAGTTACCCTTTGAAGGGGACACTCCAATAGGTGTAGCTATGAAACATGTGCAGGAGGATCCTCCTGACTTAAAGGAAATTTCTCCGGCGGTAACCAAGCCCATTTCTTTAGCGGTGGGGAAGGCTCTCCAAAAAAGGGTTGAGGAACGTTTTACAAGTGCGGAAGATATGGCACAGACTTTGGAAGCAGCCCTGGACAATGAGTCCGATGGTGAAGAAGATTCAGACGATATGAATACCCGTGTGCTTCCGGCTGTAGGAAAAAACGGTGGAAATAAGAAAAACCGAAACCGTCGAAGATACTTATGGGCAGGAACAATTACAGCGTTTCTTTTGTTGCTTACGGCAGGAGTTATTTTAGCCTGGAATCAATATTTAAACACTCCTGATGTCAAAGTGCCGAACGTTACCGGTTTGCCGGTGGGGGAGGCGCAAGAAATGTTGGAGAATAAAAGCTTGAGGAGCCAGGTAGCGGGTGAAGAGTTCTCTGATCAATATGACCAAGGAATTGTTATTCGTCAAAGCATTGGACCGGATGACCCACCGGCAAAACCGGATAGGTTAATTGCGTTAACAGTTAGCAAGGGGCCGGATATGCGTGAAGTGCCAGATTTAAGGGGAATGAGTCAGGCAGAAGCGATGACGTTATTAATAGAAAATGGTCTACGCCTTTCTGACGAAAAAAATGAAGAATATAGCGATGAAGTGGATAAGGGATTGATTATTAGCCAGAAACCTAAAATAGGTACTTTGGCGAAGAAAAACAGTATTGTTCAGATTACTGTTAGTCTTGGGCCAGAGCCGGAGATAATAGAAATGCCGGATTTAATAAATCTGCGGGAGGGAGAAGCCAGAGGTATACTTGACGATAACAATCTACAGGTAGGAAGCATAACCTGGGAATATAGCAGTGACATTACTTATGGGCGAATAACCGAACAAGTTCCTAAAGCAGGGGATGAAGTTAAAGAGGGGACATCGGTTGAAATAGTCCTAAGTACCGGGCCGGGACCGGGAACACGGAATGCTACTGTAACACTTACCGATGAAATACCTAATGATGGGAAAGAACATAAAGTAGAAATAATTGTAGAAGACGCCGAAGGAATTCATACAGAATATGCTAATACCCATGTTTACAGTGAAAAGTTTGTAAGAAATATTACTTATCGAGGAAAAGCAGTGGTGCGGATATATGTAGATGGAAAGCTTGTGGATGAAGTAAATGTTGAGTAAGGGAGATTATATGATCAAAGGGGTTGTTTTTAAGGCGCTGGGCGGTTATTATTTTGTCCGCACCGGTAATGACGAGTATCGTTGTTACCTGAGGGGGACTTTACGGAAAAAGGGACAGGTTTTTGTTGGCGACAAGGTGGCTTTTTTGCCCCAGGAAGAACACACGGGGGTGATAGAAAAGATAGAACCCCGCGAAACACAGCTGATGAGACCACCTGTGGTTAATGTGAATCAGGCAGTAATAATCTTTAGCCTCACGCAGCCTAAACCCAATCTTTTTTTGCTGGATAGATTTCTTTTGCAGGCTGAGGTGGTCGGGTTAAAAACCCTTATTTGTTTTAACAAGATTGACTTGGTGGAATCGAGTAACGTGCCCCAAATTTACGAAACGGTGGGGTACCCCTTAATCATTACCAGCACCAAGACTGGACAAGGTATTAATGAATTAAGCAGTGCGTTAAAAGATAATATTTCGGTCCTTGCCGGTCCCTCCGGTGTGGGAAAATCCAGCCTGCTTAATGCCGTGCAACCAGGACTGTCTCTGAAAACCGGTGAAATTAGCACCAAACTGAAAGCAGGTAAACATACCACCCGTCATGTAGAACTTTTGAGGTTGGAAAATGGTGGACTTGTGGTAGACACACCAGGGTTTTCAAACCTTTACTTACCTGAGGGGATTAACGGTACAGATTTAGTGTACTACTTTCCTGATTTTAATGATCTCTCCGCAAACTGTCGTTTTTCCGGTTGTTTACACAACAGAGAACCAGGATGTGCTGTAAAAGAAGCTGTACAGGATGGAAGGATAATAGCATCGCGGTACGAGCATTATATAATACTTTTGAATGAAGTCATAAAACGAGAAAGGAGATATTAAATTGATTAAAATTGCTCCCTCCATTTTGTCAGCCGACTTTTCTGACTTAGCGGCAGACGTTAAGCGGGTTGAAATTGCAGGGGCTGATTACTTACACATTGACGTCATGGATGGGCACTTCGTTCCTAACATAACCATTGGGCCGCTGTTGGTAAAGTCCTTAAGAAAACATTCATCATTGGTTTTCGACACACATTTGATGATAGAAAATCCTGATTTATACATAGACCAATTTGTCCGGGCCGGTGCGGATATCATTACTATACATGCAGAAACCTGTCCACACCTGCACCGCACTTTAACTCATATAAAAGAAAGCGGAGTAAAAGTGGGTGTTGCCTTAAACCCCGCAACTCCCCTCGTCTTAATTGAAAATGTACTCTCCATTGTAGATTTGGTATTGATCATGACGGTTAATCCTGGATTCGGGGGTCAAGTATTTATAAAAGATATGATTCCCAAAATAAAAAAACTAAGAGCTATGCTTGATGCTAAGGGAATTGAAGCCGAGATACAGGTTGACGGAGGTATAAACGAGGCAACGGCTTTTAATGTTGCAGAGGCAGGTGCCAATGTTTTAGTGGCGGGATCTGCTGTATTTAATAACAAAGATCCTGTAACTGCCGTAAAAACAATCCGCGAGAGTGCGGTTTTAACGCACGGGGGGGGGTGATTTAGTGCCTGTTTATAAATGTGAACAATGTGGACACATAATGGAACAAAGGTGTAAACCGGGTAAGTGTAAGTCATGTGAAGCTGAAAAGGACAAGCTCGTTAAGCAGGAAAAGAAATAAAACTTTTTTGGAACCGGCAAGATTTATTCCGGTTCCTTTTTTTTATAGTGTTTATGCAGGAAATTGTCTTTCCATGTCAAAAACAACTTAACAATAACCTGACAGTTGTACCTGGTTATATTGCATATTGATTATCATTATTGGGAAAAATTTCAAAGTAAGTAATATGTTCAGGAGGGAGTATTGTTGAAACAGAGCAGTGACCTGCGGGAGAAATTACATAGCATTGACAGAAAGGGATACAGTGCATATAAGTCACTGCACGGCAGTTATGCTTGGGGGCAGTATACATTGCATGTAGACCACGTACAAAGTGATCCTTTTGCCCCCCCTAGCCGCATGCGCGTCCGTGTTGATCAGAAACTTGCCGGCTTACCCGTGGAATTGTATGCCAATAAGACCCGTAAGGTTGCAGTGGAAGACTTTTTGACGCGTCAGTTCGCAAGTGCAATTGGGCAGAAAGCTGGAAACAAGAAAGGTTCCGGAAAAAGCGGAGTATTCGATATAGACCGGTGCGGTCAGGAGATTCTGGAACGGACGGCTATGGTGGTCAATGAGGACTATGTTGAGGCCCGATTTGTGATAGGACTCCCGGCAAAAGGGAGAACAGTAATGGCAAAAGAGGCTGCGTCCATGTTTTTTGATGTCCTGCCACAGGTGGTTAATATGTCCTTGATGTATCAGAATCTGGACGTTCAAAGATTAAAAAAACATGTTGAAATAGCAGAAGACCAGGACTTTATGCGCCTGGAATTAGCAAAAAGAGGTTTAGAGACATTTATAGGAAATGGAGCTATTCTACCGCGGGAGAGCGGAATATGCGACCGTCCATTAAAAGACGAAAAGGTTGTTCCTTTTCGTTCCCCGCAAGAATTGGAAGTATCCTTTAAATTGCCTAACAGTGGTACGGTTACCGGTATGGGTATAACATCCGGTGTAACTTTAATAGTGGGTGGAGGCTACCATGGTAAGTCTACTCTATTGAGGGCTATTGAACGAGGGGTATATAATCATATACCCGGCGATGGAAGAGAGATGGTTGTTACAAACGAAGGGGCCGTTAAAATAAGGGCTGAGGATGGACGTAGTGTTACCAAGGTGGATATAAGCGCTTTTATCAGTGAATTGCCCTACGAGCAGGACACTTCGGTTTTTTCCAGTGATAACGCCAGTGGAAGCACCTCTCAGGCGGCTAATATTGTAGAGGCACTGGAGGTAGGTTCTGACTTGCTCTTACTTGATGAGGATACAAGTGCCACCAATTTTATGATCCGCGACGGGCGTATGCAGTTATTGGTGGCCAAGGAGAATGAGCCTATAACACCATTTATTGACCGTGTGTGTGAGCTCTCAGACCGATTTGGGGTATCAACGATTCTAGTGGTCGGAGGCTCAGGGGATTATTTTGAAGTGGCTGACCGAGTTATTATGATGCACAAATACAGCCCTAGAGATGTAACCACGGAAGCGAAAGGAATTGCCGAAAGTCATCAAAGTGAACGTACTGCCGAGGTGAAGTGTCAACTGACCGCAGTTAGAAAGCGAGCACCTAAGCCACAAAGTTTCAAGTTGGATCCTAAAGGTAAGGTTAAGGCAAAGGGCCTGAACAATATAATCTTCGGCAGGGTTGACATTGATTTGACGCAAGTAGAGCAGCTGGTGGATAGTAGTCAAACTAATGCCATTGCGGAGATTTTAAGATACTGTGCAATACAATATGTAGATGGTGAACGGCAAATATCTGAGATAATTGATAAAGTATTGGACGATATCAATACCAAAGAGTTGGATGTTATTTCACCTTTTCGCGGCCAGCACCCAGGAGATATTGCATTACCCAGAAAACACGAAATTGCGGCAGCTTTTAACAGGTTTCGCAAACTCAGAATAGTGCAGGTTTAAACTTGTTGAGCTGTCCTTCTTAATTTTAGAATATGGTAAAGGAGATTGATGTGATGTCTGAATCTGTCAGTACTAATCTTGCCAAATATGTTACTATTGCCGTTGATATAGCTACCAGAATTATTAGGGGCGAGTACAAAGTAGGGCAAAAGATTTTCGGCCGGTCTACCTTAGCAGGAAGGTACAATGTATCTCCGGAGACCATTCGCCGGGCTTTGACGTTATTACAGGAAACGGGCATTGTTGATGTAATGCCGGGTGTCGGAGTGGTTGTTAAATCGAATAAAGCTGCAGAAGAATACTTGGCTCGCTATAACCAAAGGCAGGTATTAGTAGATATTCAAGAACGTCTTTCTCAATTACTTAAACAAAGAGATGCTTTAAATACAGAAATAGATAGTCTTACCAACCAATTGTTGGATTATACTTTTAAAATGGCGGGAAGGTTGCAAAGGCTAGAGGAAATTACGGTGCCTCGTAATTCAAGGATAGTTGGAAAGTCTCTGGCTGAAATTGATTTTCGGGCCCGCACAGGTGCGACTGTACTGGCAGTTTATAGGTATGGTGAGGAAATGATTTCGCCGCAGGCCCGTACGATAATTCAAGAAGAGGATGTGCTGCTTATAGTAGGCCCTCAGGAGGCAAAGAAAGAAGTACATCTTTTATTATATGAGCGGGATAATGAAGGACCTATGGCCGGTGAAGTGGGTGACCAATATAATGAACCTGGCAATTACAAGGAGAATAAAGGGTAAAATGTATAACCTGTAATCCTTCTGTCAATAATATACAACATAATTGGTAGTAATTAAAGCTACCACAAAGGAGGAATGGTTGTGGGCTTCAAAGACATTGAAAGCCGGGCCAAAGCCCTCGTCGACAAAAAATTGCGGGATGAACAGCCGCAGGATGAGCAACAAAAAACAGTAGAAGAATTTGACAGCAGCAAAGCATAATTGACATAAAGAAGAAAGAAAACCCTTCGACATCAAATAGGTCGAAGGGTTTTCTTTATAGTGTCAGTTTTTAACCTTTCATCTTCTTAATTGCTTGTCTGATTTCGTCCACCGATGCTTCTTCCTCAATGGTAGAAATATCACCCAAATCTTTGTCCTGCCAGAGAGTTTTCATAACCCGGCGCATTATTTTACCACTTCTTGTTTTGGGTAGTGAACCAACGAACTGAATTTCTTTCATTACCACAATTGCACCCATGGTATTTCTTACATGCTGCTTTAATTCTTGCTTCAATTCATCTGTGGGTTCATAGCCTTCCTTGATTACAACAAAGGCACCTGCAACCTCGCCTTTTAGTTCATCAGGCATACCTGAAACACCGGCTTCAACTACTGCAGGGTGAGTAATGAGGGCGCTTTCAACCTCCACAGTTCCGATTCTATGGGAAGCAATTTTCATTACTTCATCAGAGCGGCCGGCAAAGAAGATATATCCGTCTTCATCCATTGCGGCAGCGTCACCAAGATAATAGGATCCTTTGGTGGCCGGTAAACGCTCCCAGTATTCTTTGCGGAAGGTTTCCGTATCGCCCCAAAGAGTTGAAACCAATCCCGGGAACGGTTTTCTGATCACCACGATACCTTTTTCACCGGGTTCTACCGGCTTTCCTTCTTTATCGTCAATTACTTCAGCAACAACTCCGGGGACAGGTATATGAGCGGAACCTGGCCTGATGGGAACAAGTCCGAGGCCATATGGGTTGGCGAAAATTGGACCGGAGGTTTCCGTTTGCCACATGTGATCCATCACCGGTATCTTGTTCTGGAATACTTCCTCCTGCAACCAGCTCCAAGCGGCCGGGTTTAAAACTTCTCCAGCGCAGAAAATACGCTCAATGGAGCTCAGGTCGTGTTTTCTGGCTTCATCAATACCAAATTTCATCATTGCTCTTACACCGGTAGGTGAGAGCCAAAGAGCGGTTGCCTTGTTTTTGGAGGCAACCTTCCACCACATATCCTTGGTGGGATAATCCGGGGTTCCTTCGAACAATATAGTGGTACAACCCACCAAGAGGGGTCCGTAAACATTGTAGCTGTGACCAACTATCCATCCTATATCGGAGGTGCAGAACCAGACATCTGTTTCTTTCAAGTCATAGATCCACTTGGCCATGGAATAAACGTAAATTTGGTAACCACCATGTTTTTGTACTGTTACTTTGGGTTTTGCGGTGGTCCCTGACGTTGGCAGCAAGAAGAGGGGGTCATTAGAGTCCATAACCTCATAATCACCGCTTTGTCCTTCTCCGAGCGCTAGGAATTCATCCCAAAAGATATCGCGACCTTCTTTCATAGAAGGAGTGCTGCTTTCGTTATGCTTGAGGACTGCCACTTTCTTGATCTGTTCTGTGGGACATTTAGTCAGCCCTTCGTCAACAATAGGTTTCAGGGGTACTGACTTACCACGGCGGGATGCCTCATCTTGGCACAATACAAATTCCGTCCCGGAGATGTTAACCCTGTCAGCTACTGCGTTGGCAGAAAAGCCGGCAAAGATAACTACGTGTATAGCCCCTATTCTGGAGCAGGCTAACATTGCTGCAGCAGATTCGATGCTGGGAGGCATATAGATGGAAACTCTGTCCCCTTTTTTTACTCCCATACCACGAAGCGATGCAGCGTATTTTTTAACCAGTTCAAGTAATTGGGCATAGGTAACTGCACGTGTTTCGCCAGTTCCCCCGTTTTCTTCCACAATTGCTGCCCGGCCTGCTCTGCCACGCTCTATGTTATAATCCAGGCAGTTGTAACAGATATTTGTCTGTCCACCAATAAACCAGTCAAAATGCGGGTATTCCCAATTAAATACTTTATCCCACTTTTTAAACCAGTGAATATCATCAGCCGCCTGCTCGGCAGCATTTCCCCAAAAGCCTTCGGTGTCTTCCGCTGCCCAATCAATAAAATTTTTAACGTGTGGAGGAACTAAACCTGTTCCGACTTTCTCTTTCGTCATGCTAAAACCACCTCTTTTTATGAATTTTCTAAATATACTTTACAATATTGAAAGTGGTTTTAGGAAGTATTCTCAGGTGAAGTGTTGAAAACGGGTGGTAAATAGTTATTATTGTTTTGATACTAATAGGTCTGTAAACAATTATTTACGTTTCGTCCAACTAAGAAGACATTTGTGGCCATATTATGCCGTTTGCAACTCATATGTGCAGTTCACAGGCTTATATACCCATTCAATGAAAAAAGTTATATTTATTAATAAATGTTGCCTGTAGCCTAATGTAGAATATTTTATGGTTCATATCTAAATAATACTAATTACGAAACTAATTTTTCGGAGGTTTTTACATGTCCAGGGATTATCGGGAATTTAATATATGGAAAGACGTACTGCCGAAGGAATGGCATGACTGGCGATGGCAGCTAGCCAACAGGATTGTAGCAGTGGAAGAACTGGAACAGGTTATTAATTTAACTGCAAAAGAAAAAGAAGGTATAAGGGATTCTTTAGGCAAATTACGTATGGCAGTTACCCCTTATTATGCCGCACTTATGGATCCTGATGATCCTGATTGTCCGGTAAGGAAACAGGCAGTACCTATTTCCATGGAACTTCAAGACGGGGACTATGAAATGGCGGACCCTCTTGGTGAGGATCAAGATTCACCTGTTCCGGGGGTAACGCACCGTTATCCGGATCGAATTTTATTGTTGGTTACTGATCAGTGTTCCATGTACTGTCGCCATTGTACACGCAGGAGGTATGCCGGGGCCAGGGATCAAGCGCGTCCCCAAAACCAGCTGGAAAAGGCTCTTGAATATATAAGGTCTAGACCAATAATTCGAGATGTGCTTTTATCCGGGGGAGACAGTCTGTGCATTTCCGATGAACGGTTAGAATACCTGTTGGGCAGTTTGCGACGAATACCACACGTAGAAATAATCCGCATCGGTACAAGAACCCCGGTTGTAATGCCGCAAAGAATTACGAATGACCTGTGTATGATAATAAAGAAATATCATCCAATATGGTTGAATACACATTTTAACCATCCTAAAGAAATTACCGAAGAAAGTGAGGAAGCGTGTAATAGACTTTTAGAAGCTGGGGTGCCTTTGGGCAATCAAACAGTGCTTCTGCGGGGAGTCAATGATTGTCCTTACGTTATTAAAGACTTGATGCACCAGTTGTTGCAAATCAGAGTACGGCCTTACTATTTGTACCAATGTGACTTGTCGCCGGGAATTGAACACTTCCGAACTTCTGTAGCTAAAGGAATTGAAATTATAGAAATGCTGAGAGGGCACACTTCAGGTCTTGCGGTTCCCACGTATGTGGTGGATGCACCCGGTGGCGGTGGTAAAATTCCGTTATCCCCCCAATATTTAATCTCCCAGTCGGAAAATAAGGTAATATTGCGTAATTACGAAGGAGTAATTTCTTCCTATGCCGAACCTGATAAAAAGGGCAAAAACAGTGTTGATTGCACTAAATGCAATATGCTGTGTGAAAAAGATGCGGTAGGGATTGCTAAGCTTATGGCAGGTGACAAAGTGAGCTTAATTCCCCAAAGTAATATTCGCATTAACAGGCGCAAGGGTAGTTACTGCTGAGAAATACAAAAACCAGGGAGGTCTTAGGGAATGTGCCAATCCACCATCGGCAATTGTAATTGCCCGGTTAAAGAAGATCGTCTGGAGGTACATAAGCGTGAAGGTTTCGAAACACAATTATGCTTGGATTTTACAAACAATCGTTTAAAAGTAAAGAGTTACTCCGGGAGTAATATGCCGGAACTGGCGAGATATTTAATAGACGTGGCTGCTAATAATGAGCTGGGGAAAATTCTTTTCAATGTGCGGGAAATAGATGCTTTGGAGTTGAAAGCCGAAGGATATATTCTAGAAGGCAAGTATCCGAGTTTTTTTAATGGCGTTACGGCATTGGGTTATTCCTATTTTGTTGATCAAACTAGACGGGAAAGTCGTTATTGGAGTAATGAAGAGGAAATCCTACAATCAATTCTAGGCAAGCCCAGGAAAGAATCAAGCGGGAGAAGCCTTCCCGGTGAGCTATCAATGCGGGTTGCTGTCAGTGGTGATGCAAAGCCCTTGGCACAGCTATACAGAGAAATTTTTTCTACTTACCCAAGTCCGTTGTTGGATCCAGGGTATATTGAAGAGGTTATGGCTTCACACGTTTTATTTGCCGTAGCTTTTAAAGATGATGTTCCTGTGAGCGCTGCTTCCGCCGATATGGATATTAAGAATGGAAATGCGGAAATAACCGACTGTGCCACATTACCGGATTACAGGGGACAAGGATTGTTAACATATTTAATTAGGTTTTTGGAAAAAGAGATGGACAGAAGAAATATAGGCTGTTTATATAGTTTAGCCCGGGCAGGTTCTTATGGGATGAATGCCTCTTTGTATAATTTAGGTTACTCTTTTAGCGGGCGGTTTATTAATAACTGCCATATTGGAGGTAGATATGAGGATATGAACCTGTGGATAAGGTAACAGTATGACCTTATAAAGATTCGGCGGTGAGACATTTGACCCGAAAAGGAAAACTTGTATGCCATTGTTTGCAGGGAAAGAAGTGGTTAAGTGCCTCCTTAGAACGCCCTTTCTGTTATAAATCATTGCGCATTTTAAAAAATCTTATATTAATTATGGTGGTAATATTTAGTCCATTTATTATTTGGCTTATATTATCATTTAACCGTGAATTAATAGTTGTGATGGCCAATTCGGAATGGTTTTTGGCCAGATTTCCTGCTTTGTTTGCCACTCTTAGCGAACATGTCAATACCTATGAATTTGTTTCCGGCTTTAACGAGGCTGCATTAGGCGGTCTGTTAACGCTTTTCGGTGTCATTGTTACAGTATGGTATTACCATATCACACGCATCCAGGAAGTTACTGAAAAACGGCTTTTTGTAATCGATGAACTTTTGCAGGAGCTTAAGAAAAATCGTAAAATTGTACTGTCAATAGAACAGGAAGCTCAGATTCCTCATACTAAAGAAGGTGTTTTATTTCATAACGAGGCCTGGCATAAACTGGGTGCAGACGTTGCTCTCTTGCCCCGGCGCATTCATATGCGGCTTACTGTATTGTACGGGTGCCTGGGGCGGTGTGGGTCTATGGAAGATTACTACCGACATAAGGCGACAATCGAACGACTTCCAGGCCTAATCACTAGTTTACATAGATATCGAACCAGCCTTAGTAAACGAGATATGATTACCTAAAGAGATGGCTTTATAAAGCCATCTCTTTTTTGGGTGCGCATAACTATTCGGTTATTGTGTCGTTTTTTGTAAGACTCTTTCTGGTTACCCTCATAGGATAATATGGTAATATAAAGACAACTGAGTAGGAGTTTGAAAGTTGTACGTTGTATTTAAGCTTGCATGTGTGTCCGCTAAACGTAATGATGGGAGGTGATGTGAGGACATGGAGGGTATAATAAGTCTTTGGGGTTTTTTTGTAGATCGGTCAGAAACAATTCTCGATTTGGGAGTGGAACATGCTTTTCTGGTCCTGGCCTCTGTTATTATTGCCGTATTATTAGGGGTGTTGGCAGGAATCGCTATTACCTATTACCGGCCTGCAGCCCAGATAGTACTATATATTTGTCAGGTTATGATGACAGTTCCCAGTTTGGCCACCTTCGGATTGCTTCTACCGATATTTGGCATAGGATTTAAAACAGGTGTAGTAGCCCTGGTTTTGTATTCTTTGCTACCTATTGTCCGTAATACATATACTGGGATTAGGGAAATTGATGATTCTGTGCTTCAGGCAGCTAAAGGAATGGGTATGGGAGGATGGACTGTATTACTAAAAGTTAAATTACCCTTGGCCTTGCCTGTCATTATGGCGGGAATCAGAACAGCTACCGTTATGGTGGTTGGGATTGGTGCCATTGCGTCTTACATAGGTGCCGGAGGCTTGGGAGAGCTCATTTTTCGCGGTATCTCTCGGTATAATAAAGACATGATTCTTGCCGGTGCCGTCGTGGTCTCACTGATGGCGTTAATCGCTGACTACCTATTGCGTGTTGCTGAGAACCGCTACAATACCAAATAGAAGGTGTGTGGATTATGATCAAATTGGAAAAAGTGACTAAAGTATATTCGGACCAGGAAGGGCCGGCAGTTGATAACCTTTCTATGGAGATTAAAGATGGGGAGGTTTGCGTTTTAGTCGGACCTTCCGGGTGTGGCAAAACCACTACTATGAAAATGATTAATAAGCTGGAAGAGCCAAATTCCGGCACCATATATGTTGACGGTAAGGATATATCAACAGTTAATTCCATACAGTTAAGGTTGGATATAGGTTATGTGATCCAGGAAATAGGCCTGTTCCCACACATGACAATTGCAGATAACGTAGCAACTGTTCCCAGGGAAAAAAAGTGGCCCGCAGATCAAATACGTCATAGGGTAGATGAATTAATGGAAATGGTTGGGTTGCCCCCTAAAATATACCGACAAAGAAAGCCTGCGGACCTTAGTGGCGGGCAGCGTCAACGGGTAGGTGTGGCCAGGGCCATGGCATCAGATCCGCCAATTTTATTAATGGATGAACCTTTTGGTGCCGTTGACCCCATTACCCGGGCCAGGTTACAAAATGAGTTTCTTCGCATTCAAGAAAAAATGAAAAAGACCATTGTTTTTGTTACTCATGACATCGATGAGGCAATAAAAATGGGTGACAAAATAGCTGTAATGCGCAGAGGAAAGCTGGTTCAATACAGCAGCCCCGATGAAATTTTAAGCTCTCCGGCAAATGAGTTCGTTTCCAAACTAGTCGGCAAAAATCGTTCCATCAAACGGCTGCACCTCATCAAGGCGGAAAGTGTTTTGGATAGTGGCATTAGCTTGACGGTGAAATCAAATGTGCCGGTTGAAGAAGTAGAAAAAGTTATCGAAGCCAGCTATATAGGTGTATCGATGGTAGTAAACGGCAGCGGAAGTCTGTTGGGAGCAATCTCTCTTGCAGATATTAGGGAGGCCCAGGGAATACCGACGGCCGGTGAAATTTGTCAGCCCATATTTAACACCGTGGATACCGGTGCAACCTTAAACGACGCTTTATCAGTTATGCTCAATTACGGCGAAAGCTTTGTTGCCGTTTTGAGCACGGGCAATGTGTTTGCGGGAATAATTACGTTGGGGGACCTTTTGGAGTTGGTGAAAAGCGATGCGGCCTAACCGGTTAATAGGTTGGTATGTGTTTCCTGCTTTATTGATTGGATGTGCAGTTATGGTTACCGTTTACTTTGTACAAAACCCGGGCGGGCCAATGGCTGCACGCCTACTTAGTTATGCACAGGTTTTAACTTCCACCCGGCAACATCTCATTTTAGTACTGGTATCATCTTTATTGGCAATTATGGCTGCTGTTCCCCTGGGTATCATGATTAGCAGACCTCAATTCCGTAAAATAGGTATAGTCATTGAAAATGTAATTAATATTGCTCAAACCATTCCCAGCCTGGCCATTCTCGCACTTTTTATGACCATTCTCGGCCTGGGATTCAACACAGCTATCTTTGCCCTGTGGTGTTATTCACTACTTCCCATTCTTCGCAACACTTTTGCAGGGATAAAGAATGTTCCGGAAGGCGCTATACAAGCGGCTAAGGGAATGGGAATGACTCCATGGCACATTTTGAGAAGAATTGAATTGCCGTTGGCGTATCCTATTGTTATGGCCGGTATTCGTACCGCAGTTGTTATAAATGTAGGAACAGCTACTTTGGCGACCTTTATAAGTGCCGGAGGATTGGGGGAATTAATTGTTACCGGCATTTCCGTGGGACGCGACAGCCTTATTATAGCCGGGGCTCTTTTGAGCGCAATTATGGCCATCTTGTTTGATCATATATTGGGTCAGGTTGAAGCAGCATTGACCGGAAACAATTAACCGGTTAATTAACCCAACAGCTACACTTTCCCGGGTATTAATTATCTAAATTATTATTAAACTAAAGGTTAAGGGGTGGATTTGCAAATGATAAAGCTGCGTTGGTTGGCGGTTGCTGTTTGCTTAGGATTATTGATCTTTGGGGTAGTTGGCTGCGGCGGGGGAGGTTCTTCGCAAAATGATGCCGGAGAATCGGAATCTGAAACAGTTATTGAGAACTGGGTTTTTGCTGCTGACCATGAGTTTGCAGTACGACCTGACGGGCTCCCCAAACTGGAAGAAGAATACGGTTTCAAATTTGATGATGTCAAGGTAATGGATTTGGGGGTTACTTACGGTGCTTTAAAAGAGGAACAGGTGGCTGTAGCCATGGGATTTGCCACTGATGGTAGAATCGGAGCTTTCAATCTGGTTAATCTGGAAGACGATAAAAAGTTCTTCCCGGTTTATAACCCGGCACCGGTTGTTCGTAAAGAAATAATGGACAAATATCCGGAAATTAAGGACATTCTTGACCCCATTGCCGAGAAGTTAGATACGGATACCATGATTGCCCTCAACGGGAAAGTTGATGTGGACGGGATGCAGCCCAAAGAAGCTGCGGAAGAATTCTTAAACGACAATGGATTGTTAGGCGAGGCAGTAGAAGCGAGTAAAGGTAAAGTTGTGGTTGGTTCCAAGGAATTTACTGAACAGTTGATACTGGGGCAAATTACAATTTTGGCTTTGCAAAATGCAGGATTTGAAGTGGAAGACAACACAGGTCTCGGTGGTACAGAGGTGGCACGGAGTGCACTGGAAAACGGTGAGATTGATATGTATTGGGAGTATACAGGAACCGGTTGGCTGGTGGCTCTCGAGCATGAAGAGGCAATAACTGACTCTGATGAAGCCTATCAGAAGGTTAAAGAAGAAGATCTAGAAAAAAATAACTTGGTATGGCTGCCCTACGCCCCCTTTAATAACACCTATACTATCATGATGCGTGGGGTGGATGCCGAAGCTCTCGGCATAAAAAGTATCAGCGATTTAGCTGATCAGATAAATAGTTAATAAATTCAGAGGAGTTAACCCCGGGAAAGTAGCTGTTACGGGAGAGTTAAGAGTTAAAAGAACAAAGGGAATACATGCTTCCATACATGCTTCCCACAAGGTTCAAAAATGAGAGGAGCAGGTTACTAACCTGCTCCTCTTTAAAAACAAAAATTGTATTTTACTCAACCCACTTTGAAACTTTATCTTGATTATTTTCAATCCATTGTGTTGCAGCCTCTGCCGGCGTCATACCTTCCTGGGTGTTAAGCATTACAGTTTCCATATCTTTCGGGCTCCAATAGAAATTGTCCAGTATTTTATACACCTCGGGCATTTCCTCTTTTAAACCCGGTCTTACGATGGTAGCAATGTGTTCTTCTCCACCGAATGCTTTCTTAGGATCCTCCAGGTATTTGAGATCCCATTGGGCAAAGGGCCAGTGAGGAGTCCACTCAGTTGCTACAACTGCTTCTTCGTTTTCGATTTTACTCTTTAATGTAGCGGTCATGGCAGCAGTACTGCTGTCCTTAAGATCTAAGTCGAGGTTGTATACCTCAATAGCTTTTTCAGTAGCGCTCATGATTCCGGCACCGGGCTCAATGCCGATTATCTCACCGTCTAACTTATCTTTAATGCTGTTTAGTTCATCGATGGAATTAATATCCATATACGCGGGGACCGCAAGACCGATTTTAGCGCCATCCAGGTTTGGTCCCAAGTTTTCAACTTTACCTTTAACTTTTTCATAATAGTCACCATGTGTGCCGGGCAACCATGCAGCTACAATGCCGTCAAAATCGCCGTTACCGATTCCTGTCCACATAATACCGGCATCAACAGCTGTAATTTTAACTTCATAACCTTGGTCTTCCAATACTTTCTTAACAACATTGGTGCTGGCAATTTCGGAATCCCATTCCACGTAACCCAGCTCCACCTGACCTTTAGCCTCTTCACCACCATTTTCTCCACCTTCTTGGCCCTCTTGGCCTCCTTGGCCGCAACCAAATAGTGCAGTAGACATGAGTGCAATAACTCCTGCCACTGCGAGCATGCGCAACAAACGCTTCATACAAATCTCCTCCTTAAACTATTTAAAAATTAAGCTTTGGCCTTTCGCTTTTCTGTAAGGCTTTGTGTAATGCGATCCAAAATGATTGCCACGATGACGATGGCCAAACCTCCTTCAAACCCCATAGCAATATCAAGACGCTGAATTCCCCGTAGTACCACCGCTCCCAAACCACCGGCGCCAATCATGGCTGCAATTACCACCATGGACAGTGAGAGCATGATCACCTGGTTAATTCCCGCCATAATGGTCGGTAACGCCATTGGGAGCTGAACCTTAAACAACTTTTGGCTTGGTGTAGAGCCAAAGGCATCTGCGGCCTCCACCAATTCCTCCGGCACCTGTCTGATGCCAAGGCCTGTCAATCTTATTGCCGGAGGCATGGCAAATACAACCGTGGCAATTAAGCCCGGAACATTGCCGATACCGAAGAAAAACACTGCTGGAATTAAATACACAAATGGTGGCATTGTCTGCATAAAATCTAAAAGCGGCATTATTAGCTTGTGTGCCAACTCACTGCGGGCAGTCCAAATTCCTAGCGGCAGGCCTACTATTAATGCAAGAATAGTTGACGATAAAACAAGCGCAAATGTCGTAATAGATGGTTCCCAGAGCTGAAGGTCATAAGCAAGTAGTAATCCCAGGGCTGTCCCTATAGCTACTTTGCGGTTGGCAATCCACCATACCAACGCCATCATTATGATTATTAATATTATGGGATGTATAAGCATTAAGGTATCTCTAAACCCACTGACCAGAAACTCGATAACCACTGTGATTATATCAAAAACAGGCTTTAATTCGATTCTTGCCCATTCTACAATACTGTTTACCCAACTGCCAATCGGTATTTTAGGAAGTGTAAACATCTAGTCATCTTCCCCCTTTCGTACCATGCCGGCAAGTACAGCCCCGCGAATGATGATACCCTGTAAAGTACCGTCCTCGGATATTACAACTACCGGATACTTAGAGTCTGCGATAATTGGAATAAGCTCCGTCAAGGGAGTACCGGGCGATACCCGGGGGATATCTTTTGTAATGTAATCCTTAATGGTATCTTTTTGAGCCTCAGCGGCTTCAAGTGCATCTTCTGCAGTGAGCAGACCCTCAAATTTGCGGTCCCTGCTGACAACAAATATGCTTGATATTCCTAATTCCTTCATACGCCTTAATGCCAAACGTGGCCCGTCCTTGGTAGTTACGGTGGTACTTGGAGATTTCATGACGCCCTCAGCTGTAAGGACTCTGGAAATGTCAACATCCTCAACAAATTTACGTACATATTCATTGGCAGGATGGGTAAGGATTTCCTCGCCGCTGCCTATCTGGACAATGGCACCGTCTTTCATTAAAGCAATACGGTCGCCGATCTTTAGGGCTTCATCCAAATCATGCGTTACAAAAATGATGGTTTTGTTCATTTTTGCTTGTAAAGATAACAATTCGTCCTGCATTTCCTTGCGAATTAAGGGGTCTAAAGCACTGAAAGCTTCATCCATCAATAGTATGTCAGGATCGCTGGCAAGGGCTCTGGCCAGACCTACCCGCTGCTGCATGCCACCACTAAGCTGTGCAGGATAGCTGTCTTCATAGCCTTTCAGACCCACCATATCGAGCACTTTTTGAGATGCACCGCGCCTTTCTTGCAGTTCTAGGCCCTGTACTTCCAACCCATATCCTACATTATCCAGGATGGTTTTGTGCGGAAAAAGGGCAAAACGCTGAAATACCATGCCTAATTTCTTGCGCCGAATTTCACGCAAATTTTCCTTGTCTGCCTGCAAAATGTCTTCACCGTCAATTAAGACTTTGCCGATAGTAGGCTCAATCAGTCTGTTTATACACCTCATTAATGTTGACTTTCCACTGCCGGAAAGGCCCATTAAAACAAATGTTTCCTGGGAGTGTACTTCGAAATTAGCATTATTAACCCCGATAGTTTGCTTTGTCTTGCTCAATATTTCGTCTTTAGAATACCCCTGGTTTAACAATTCGATGGCTTTTTCAGGGTGGTCACCGAATACTTTTGACAAATTTTCTACTTTTACTTTTGGCAAGTTACCATCACTTCGCTTGTCCCCCATATTGTTTTGTCCGCTATTATGTCCTTCTTTATTGTCGGTTATGTTTGATGAATCCATCACTTATTAAATTTGTCACCCCTTTAAGAAATCTTTCTTTATAAAATGCAAACAACTTCACGTCCATAAACAGATTGTCAATAAGTGCTAAAAAAATCCAATGTACTCGTAAATAGTATCGACTATTTAGAGACATGGTCTACGACATTGTATCAGACAAAAAGAAACTTTGTCCAGACAAATTGTTGAAGTTTAGGTATTAAAAGTAACACGCATCTGGCAGTTGTAACCTTATTTGCTATAATTTGCATAAGATTATTGCATATTGATCTGGTAATTGTAGTCGCTTACTTTGTGAACTTAACTTATATTGACACCTTACGTATAAATGAATATAATAAAATAAGTAAAATTAAATATTAAACCTTCGGGGTTAGGTGAAAGTCCTGACCGGCGGTAAGGTTGATGCCAAGCCCGCGAGCCCGTGTTAAGGGTTGATCCGGTTAAAGTCCGGGGCCGACAGTTAAAGTCTGGATGGGAGAAGGTTTTAGTAGGCGTATTGTGTAAGGCAGTATGTCTATTATAGATTTGTGTCTAAAAAGCCCTGAAATTTATTTCAGGGCTTTAATTATGATAGGTGGTTTTTTACTATGGACATGTATTACATGGAAATGGCGTTGCAGCTTGCTTCCCGGGCTTTAGGGCGTACAAGTCCGAATCCAATGGTGGGTGCTGTTTTGGTGAGGGACGGGAAAGTAGTGGGCCAGGGTTACCATGCCCGTGCCGGAGCACCTCATGCCGAAATAATGGCTCTCAAGGATGCCGGGGATAAAGCTAAAAGAGCTACTTTATATGTTACACTTGAGCCTTGCTGCCACTTCGGTAGAACCGGTCCATGTACAGAAGCTGTGATTGCTGCCGGAGTAAAGCGAGTCGTAGTTGCTACAACTGACCCCAACCCTCTTGTGGCAGGTAAAGGGGTAAAGCGTTTGCGGGAAGCGGGGCTGGAAGTGCTTTCCGGCATTTTGGAAGATGAATCACTTCATTTAAATGAAGTATTTAATAAATATATCACCACCAAGCTACCCTTTGTAGTAGCCAAGGCAGCAATGAGTTTAGATGGCAAAATAGCCACCCGAACAGGGGATTCCCAATGGATTACGGGTAATAAATCTTTGGAACAGGCTCATCACCTCCGTGACCGGTACGATTCCATCCTGGTGGGTATCGGTACTGTTCTTTCCGATAATCCTTCCTTAACGACCAGGTTGCCGGGAAAAGAGGGGCGTGACCCTGTGCGGATTATCCTTGACAGTTATGCCCGAACTCCGCCACAGTGTAAAATGCTCACGCAAAATTCATCTGCAGCGACCTATATTATAGTAAGTAAACATGCCCAACGAGAAAGTTTGAAGCGGCTGGAAGCGGCCGGTGCACACATAGTTATTTTAAACAATGACAGTGATGGAATAGATGTAGGTGAGTTATTGCGTTGGCTTGGGGAACATCAGATTAGCAGCATTCTGGTTGAGGGTGGTTCTAGTATTCACGGGTCGTTTTTTGCCCGGGGAATTGTGGACAAGGTAGCATGGTTTGTAGCTCCTAAAATATTAGGTGGCCGTGAAGCCCCGGGGCCTGTAGGAGGAAAAGGTGTTGAGGTTTTGGGAAACGCCGTTTTGCTGGACCGTATGCAGGTTTCCATGTGCGGCTGGGATATGTTAATTGAAGGTTATATTAAGAAATCTTAATTCTTTTATGTGTGGAGTGGGATAATGTTTACAGGACTTGTTGAGGAACTGGGCGTACTTCGTTCGGTCCGTAAAGGATCGGATTCTGCTTTACTCACCGTAGAGGCGAAAAAAGTATTTGATGATTTGAAAATTGGAGATAGCGTTGCAGTAAACGGTGTATGTCTTACCATTACTGATTATGAAGGAAAACTTATGACAGCTGATGTTATGTCTGAAACATTGTCCAAGAGTAATCTGGGTGATTTAAGGCCGGGGGATAAGGTGAATTTGGAAAGAGCCTTGCGCATGGGAGACAGGTTGGGAGGACACCTTGTAAGCGGGCATATTGACGGTGTGGGTACCATTGCCAACAAAGAGGTATTTGATATTGCCATCCTGATAACTATAGCCGCTCCCAAGGAAGTAATGCGCTACATTATTAAAAAAGGTTCGGTAGCGATAGATGGTACAAGTCTTACCGTGGTTGATTTTGCCGACGGGCAATTTAAAGTATCCTTGATTCCCCATACAGCTCATGCCACTACTCTGGGTCATAAAAAAAGGGGGCACTCAGTAAACTTAGAGGCAGATATTGTAGGAAAGTATATAGAACGTTTGCTTGGTTACAAAACAAAAGATGAACCAGATAACCATAATTCAGGCATATCTTTTGAATTACTTATGAAAAATGGCTTTATGTGATAAAGACAAAACTAATAAGAAAGAAGGGGATGACTTTTGGTGAGTACAATAAAATTTAGTACAATTGAAGAAGCCATTGAAGATATAAAACAAGGAAAAATGATAGTTGTTGTAGATGACGAAGACCGAGAGAACGAAGGTGACCTTATCATGGCGGCAGAAAAGGTAACCCCTGACGCAGTGAATTTTATGGCCACTCACGGACGAGGACTTATTTGCATGCCTATTACAGGTGAGCGCTTGGACGACCTTGAATTGCCTGCTATGGTAACTAATAATACTGACGCCCATGGTACAGCCTTTACAGTGTCGGTGGATTATAAAGATACTACCACCGGGATTTCGGCACCTGAACGGGCTGCCACTATCAAGGCTGTTATAGACCCTGCTACTGTGCCGGACGATTTAAGTCGCCCGGGGCACGTTTTCCCGCTTCGTGCAAAAAAAGGTGGAGTACTGCGTAGGGCGGGACATACTGAGGCCGCGGTAGATTTAACCAAGATGGGAGGACTTTACCCGGCTGGAGTTATTTGCGAGATAATGAAAGAAGACGGTACCATGGCCCGGGTACCGGAACTGGTTACATTTTGCGCACAGCATAATTTAAAACTAATTAGCATCGCCGACCTTATTGAATACAGACGCCGAACTGAAAGGTTAATTGTAAAGGTTGATGCAGCTAAGATGCCCACACGGTATGGAGATTTCACGGCTGTGGCATATGAAAGTCTGCTTGATCATAAAGGTCATTTAGCACTGGTCAAAGGTGATCTCCAATCGGTGGAAGCCCCTTTGGTCAGGGTCCATTCTGAGTGTCTTACAGGCGATGTTTTTGGCTCTATGCGCTGTGATTGTGGTGACCAGCTTACCACTGCCTTGAAAATGATTGCCCAGGAAGAAGCAGGTGTTCTCCTTTATATGCGGCAAGAAGGCAGGGGGATAGGCTTGTTAAATAAAATAAGGGCCTATAAACTGCAGGATGAGGGCAAAGACACAGTGGAAGCCAATGAGTTATTGGGATTCCCGGCCGACTTGCGTGACTATGGTATTGGGGCTCAAATCCTTGCTGACCTGGGTCTAACCAAAATTCGTTTAATAACCAATAATCCCCGCAAGATTGCCGGTCTGGAAGGCCACGGTTTGACGGTGGTGGACAGAGTATCGATTGAAGTTTGCCCCGGTGAAAAGAATAGTTTTTATCTAAGTACCAAAAAAAGAAAGCTTGGTCATATGTTGTCCATAGCCGAGAAATAATAAATTTACTGCGACAAGGGAGAGATTACTTTGCCAAAAGTTTATGAAGGCCATCTTATAGGACAAGGATTAAAGGTGGGCCTGGTGGTGGGACGTTTCAATGAATTTATTACCAGCAAGCTATTAAGTGGAGCCCTGGATTCCCTCAACCGGCACGGGGTAACTGATGATAATGTTGAGATTGCTTGGGTTCCCGGCGCTTTTGAGGTACCCATGGTGGCTAAAAAATTGGCTCAAACAAATAAATACGATGCTGTTATTTGCCTTGGATCTGTTATCAGGGGTGCTACGCCTCACTTTGATTATGTAGCTGCAGAAGTTTCCAAGGGGATTGCCAAAGTGGGAATAGATGCTGATGTTCCCGTAATTTTTGGCATTATTACGGCAGATACAATTGAACAAGCCATTGAAAGAGCCGGAACTAAATCAGGGAACAAAGGATGGGATGCTGCAGTCACCGCAATTGAGATGGCTAATTTGATGCGTGTCGTTGAATCTTAACATACTATCTTGCCAGCAGGTTGACTTCTATGGCAAAATATTTACCAGTTACACGGTTGACGTCGTGGAAAGGAGATTGCAATGTCCCAACAAAAAACCGTTCAAAGCCTCGAACAAGTAAAGGGATTTGAACCGGCGCCTGACAGGAAATTGTTTTCCGCAGATCAAGAAGAAATACTTAGTGGATGGACCACCGATATTTATTTTGTCAAAACCCGTGAAATATTGCATAAATTAGACTTAGCCCAAACTCCGGTAGTGGTCGAAATTTTTCCCGGCAAACCCGGGCTTATGGCCGGGACCGATGAGGTGAAAAATCTGCTGGCCGGATTACCTATTGAAGTCACTGCCTTACCTGAAGGTGAGTTTTTCCAGGCCAAGGAAGTTGTAATGCAAATATCCGGTCCCTACGATTCATTTGGAATCTATGAGACAGCAATATTAGGCATTTTGGCCAGTTCTTGTGGTTGGGCCACCGCCTCTCGGCATTGTAAAGATGTGGCCGGGTCAAAGCCTGTGTTGTGCTTCGGGGCCCGGCACGTTCACCCTGCAGTAGCGCCGGTTATGGAGAAGTCTGCTATAACAGGAGGTGCAAGCGGGGCAAGCTGTATATTAGGGGCAAAATTAGCGGGAATGGAGCCCATGGGAACCATTCCGCATGCGGTTATGCTTATTGTGGGTGATACGTTGGAAGCTGCCCGGTCTTACGCAGAAATTATGCCGGATAATTCACCGGTAATTATGTTGGTTGATACATTCAAAGATGAGGCAGAAGAATCGCTGCGCCTAAGTGAAGCGTTGCAGGAAACACTACAAGGGGTAAGGCTTGATACCGCAAGTGAGCGGGGTGGGGTCTCTCCCGGGCTAGTCAGGGAAATCAGAGCGCGCCTTAACTTGGCAGGGTTTAACCACGTGCAGATATTTGTTTCGGGCGGAGTTAACCCGGAGCGCATTCCCGCATTGGTAGATGCCGGGGCTGATTCCTTTGGTGTGGGAAGTTACATATCCGGCGCGTCGCCTATAGATATGACCATGGATATTAAAGAGGTTAACGGCAAATCGGTGGCTAAAAGAGGGCGTATTCCCGGTCGTACTGTGGCACCGCGTTTAATTAAACTGGTTTGAGCAAATTTATATTATAGGGGACAATAAGGAGCCAATATAGAAAAACCGGTAAGTTTTTTTAATTAAAAAAACTACCGGTTTCCTATAATTTTTTAGAAAAATAATAAAAACGGCATTTAGCCGTTTTTTTACCTTACATAATGTGGGTTTATATGGCTCGCTTAACTTTGCCACTGCGCAGACAGCGGGTGCAAACTAGAATACGTCTCGGAGTACCTTCAATCATGGCCTTCACCTTTTGTAGGTTCGGGGACCACTTACGTTTAGTACGAATATGAGAGTGACTGTACTGCATACCAGTGCGTATTCCTTTTCCACACACAGCACATTTCCTAGCCATTTCCCAACACCTCCTTTAAAACACCTTATAATTTTACCAAAATCGTTCGTAAAGTGCAAGCAATAACAAATCTATTTCTGTATCAGGTGATTTCTTGTGGATAATAACATATTAACCAAACCAATTCAATTTTTAAAAATGGTGGGCCCTCGGCGGGCACATCTTTTGGCAAAGCTTAATATTTTTAGCCTTGGTGATCTTCTTTATCATTTTCCCCGGGAGTATGAAGACCGCTCCCATATGCAGCCGGCCAGCAGGTTTCCACACGGTAGTAATGCAGTAGTTAAAGGGACGGTAGTGGGGTCAGAAGAGTTGCGTCCACGTAAAAATATGACCATAACGAAACTAGGTGTGCATGACGGAACAGGAGTGTTTTTCGCCGTTTGGTTCAATCAAGCCTATATAAAAAAACAGGTTCGCCCGGGTACAAATATTGTTGTAACAGGTAAAATGGATAAATCTTTTGGTGTTCCGCAAATAAAAGTAACTGATTTCGAAAAAATCTCCACGAGCGGTAAATTACTGCACTCCGGCCGGATTGTGCCTATGTACCCACTTACGGAAAAGTTGGGTCAACGTACAATGCGCCAGATTATGTATGCCGCCCTACAAGAGTCAGTGCCGAGAATTAAGGAGTTTCTTCCTTCTTATATCTTGGAAAAGTATAAGTTGCCGTCTATAGGAGCAGCCTTAAGTAAAATACACTTCCCGGAAAACTTAAAGCAGGCAGAAAATGCCAGAAAGAGGCTTGTGTTCGAAGAGCTTTTTTTACTGCAGTTAGGCTTGGCTATCAGGCGGAGTAAACTTAGCAATAAAAAGAAGGATCACGTGTATTGTAACGGTATGGGCTTGGTTAGCCGGTTAATGCAAAGTCTTCCCTTTAACCTTACTAAGGCACAAAAGAGAGTATGGGATGAAATTTCATCAAACATGCAAAGTTCCTTTCCCATGAATCGCCTGTTACAAGGAGATGTAGGTTCAGGTAAAACCATAATTTGCATCTTTGCCTTGTTAAAGGCTGCAGAGAGCGGGCTGCAAGGGGTTTTAATGGCTCCGACAGAAATATTGGCTGAACAGCATTATATAAACTTAAAAAAGCATTTGCATGGATTAGGAGTTAGAGTAGTCATAGTGAGCGGTGCTGTTCCAGCAAAGGAAAAAAATAAAATACTAGATCAAATTTCTGCCGGGGAAGCTAATATAGTAGTTGGAACTCATGCTGTTATTCAAGAAACCGTACAATTCAAGAACCTTTCACTAGTAGTGGTAGACGAGCAGCACCGTTTTGGTGTAAGACAGCGGGCTATATTGCAGCGAAAAGGATTTACACCCGACGTTTTAGTAATGACGGCCACTCCAATTCCACGTACATTAACTATGACTGTCTACGGAGAATTGGACATATCTGTAATCGATGCCTTGCCACCCGGGCGGAAGCCCGTAAAAACATATGCGGTAAAGCCTTCTGCCTGGAATAAGGTTTATAAATTAATGCATAATCAAATTGAAGAAGGTCATCAAGCTTATCTGGTGTGTGCACTTGTGGAAGAGTCTGAAAAAGTTGATATTCAATCGGCGGTAGACACTGCGGAGAACCTGCAAAAACAAATTTTCCCTGACTACAAAGTGGGTCTTTTACATGGGCGTATGACGCCGGATGAAAAAGATAAGACAATGTCATCCTTTAGGGAGGGAAATACAAATATACTGGTGGCGACTTCTGTAATAGAGGTAGGTGTTGATGTGCCCAATGCTACGGTGATAATAATAGTCGATGCTCACCGTTTTGGTTTGGCCCAACTTCACCAATTGCGTGGCAGAGTTGGCAGAGGAGCAAGGCAATCGTATTGCATTTTAGTTTCCGAGCCGGGTACCGATGAGGCTAAGGAACGTTTGCGTGCCATGACAATGTCCAATGATGGATTTCGCTTAGCTGAAATGGATCTAAAAATACGTGGGCCCGGGGAATTATTTGGTACCCGGCAATCCGGCTTGCCGGAATTGAAAATAGCGGATTTGATAACCAATATGAAAACTATGGGTTTAGCTCGATCTGAAGCATTGTCATTTATGGATGCCCATGGGGAACAGAGGAAATACGATTATAATAATCTTTTTGGAGAAATGGAAAGACGTTTTATGCAAAAGGGTGATTATATTGATATCAGTTAAATCAATTAAAGAAAGCAGAGACACGCCAAGAATATCACTAAAAACATATAAGCATGGTTAACCAGAATTGCCATTAGGGCGGGGTAAAATTACCTACATAAAGGTGCCCGGGAGATGCAATACTAACATCAAGCTAAACAGAGAGGAGGTGAAATTGATGGCACAAGGTCAAAAGAGTAACAGAAAAGTTATTCCGGCTGCAGCTCAAGCTATGGAGCAGTTTAAGTGGGAAACCGCTGGCGAGCTGGGTATTCAAGTACCGGATGGAGGGTACATGGGTGACATTCCTTCTCGGGTTAACGGTGCTATCGGCGGTAACATGGTTAAGAAAATGATTGCCGCTTACGAACAGAACCTGGCCCAGGGGAACCAACCTGCTACCCCACAGGTAACAAACCAGAATCCTACTCCTTAATCAGTCGATGGACCCAAGCATTGGTCTATCAAATGTGATAGGGCAATCGACAGATTAAGAACAGCTTAACCCCAGTGGATGGACCCGTATCGGCGGTCCATCCACTGTTTTTAATAGCAGGTAAATAGCAGGTAAATAGCAGGTAGGCTCCCAGTGCCAGTTTTTGATTATTAATTAATGCAGGTAAAATGCATAGTCCTCGGAACTTATGCCGGGATGAAGTGACATGGATATGCCTCCCGATACAATCTGGGCTGTAGTGTCAATAAGGATATCCACCTCCTTTGGTGTTACCGTCAAATCACCCCCAAAAGGATTAAGTACATTCTCAATGGCCTGCTTAACGTTAGGGTCCATTTGTTCTTGTTGTGTGACATAATTTCCTGTTTGCTTTAGATAGGAATCCAGGGCGTCTTTACATATGAAAGCAGCATTTACCACCGTGGGTACTCCAATTGCAATTACGGGACACCCAAGGGTTTCTTGGTTAATCCCCATGCGTTGATTTCCAATCCCTGAGCCGGGATTAACTCCGGTATCTGCCATCTGGATGGTCGTAGCTATGCGTGTTACGTTTCTCGCCGCCAGGGAATCAATGGCAATCACCAGATCCGGTTTTATCCTATCTACGGCCCCTTTTATAATCTCGGCCGTTTCAATTCCTGTTGTCCCAAGAACTCCAGGAGCCAGCGCGCTGACAGGTCTCATGCCTCCTTGTAATTCTTGTGGTGCATAATTGAAAAGGTGCCTGGTTACTAAAGTTTGTTCCACTACCTTTGGACCCAAGGCGTCCGGAGTGGCATTCCAATTTCCCAGTCCCACTACTAAAACATTTGATTCCATGGAGATTTTGAAGAGTTTTGTTAACTGCTGGCTTAATACCTCAGTAATATCTTTATGGGCCCGACCATTGTTCTCGCGAATAGCAGGGGCTTCAATGGTTATGTATTTGCCAATCGGTTTCCCCATGATTGTTGCAGCCTTCTCGTCCATAATATGGACAATTGTTACTTCCGCCTGGTCATATTTTTCAGTAGAAACTTGAGCACCGGGAATCTCCTGGCCCGTTTTTCCACGTACTACCTCTCTGGCTTCAACTGCTAAGTCAAGATTTATGGAAAAAGTCTTAAAAAAATCAAACTCCATTGATGCGCACTCCCTTCTTGTGGCATAGGTTTACCATGATTCTAAAAATTATACTGAAAAACCTTATTTAACTAAAATTAACCAGGCAACAAATCGATTTTTTGAATTTTGTGTGTTATAATATGAAAAGTTAGTAAATTGGAAAGGCGGAAACTTTTACATTGCGCGTTATAGCTGGATCTGCAAAAAGGACAACCCTTAAAATGCCCGGCCAGGGGAAAGTTCGCCCTACGGCAGACCGTGTAAAAGAGGCATTATTTAGTATACTTGGTTCAGGGGTGCAGGAAGCGCAGATATTGGATCTTTTTGCCGGTTCAGGTGCATTGGGAATTGAAGCCCTCAGCCGGGGAGGGGCTTACTGCGCTTTTGTAGAGAAAGATAAACGCGTCATGGGTACTTTAAAGAAAAATCTAGAGAATACAAAGCTCTTAGAGAGGGCCTTCTTGATCAATAATGATGTATACAAGGGATTAAAACTGTTAGCTCGCAGAGGAGCAGCTTTTGATTACATATTTATGGACCCGCCTTATGGGCAGCAGTTAGAGTTTGCTGTCTTGGAAGAGATATGTTCCTCTAAATTACTCAAAGGACGCGGAATAGTGGTAGTGGAAAGTCATAAAAAACAAATGTTCCCGGATATGATATCCTCACTAAAAAAAATTCGTTGCGAAAAATACGGAGATACTTTATTGACTCTATTTAACAATCCAACTATACAAGAAGAGGAGGAAATTCGTTGCGAGTAGCAGTTTATCCGGGAAGTTTTGACCCCGTTACATATGGTCACTTGGATATTATCGAGCGAGTTGCTGGACTTTTTGACCGGGTAATAGTTGCTGTATCCCGAAACCCTGGGAAGACTCCCTTGTTTGCTGTGGAGGAAAGGGTGGATATGTTGCGGGAAGTTTTAGGGCCATATTACAACGTGGAAGTTGATTCTTTTCACGGTTTAACTGTTAACTATGCTAAGGTTCAAGGAGCACAGGCAATAATTAGGGGGCTTCGGGCTATTTCGGATTTTGAAAATGAGCTAATGATGGCCTTGACCAACAAAAAGTTGGAAGTTTCTGTAGAAACAATTTTTTTAATGACCAGGGCTGAGTATTCATTTATCAGTTCCACTGCAGTTAAGGAGATAGCGTTTTTTAACGGTTGTGTTCGGGATATGGTGCCTTCTCTGGTTGAAGAACGTTTGCGTGATAAGTCAATTTGCCCTTAAGTACGCTACGGGAGGGATACTGATGGAGATATTTAATATACTTAACGAGTTAGAAGAGTTAATAGAAACCTGTCCTAAGGTTCCTATGACAAGCAGGGTTTTAGTGGATGAAGACAAATTGCTCGATTATCTAGACCGCATTCGAACCTCGTTGCCCGAAGAAGTACGGCAGGCTAAATGGGTGGTACAGGAAAGGGAAAAAGTGATTGCCGATTCTAAGCAGGAAGCTATACGTATTATTCAAGACGCAGAAAATGAACTGCAGACCCGGGCAGAGGAATCGGAAGTGGTAAAAAAAGCGCAGGAAATATCTGAAGAACACCATCAGCAGGCACAAGAAATAGCATCACAAATTAAACAGGGAGCGTACCAATATGCTGATGATATTCTTGGTGAATTGGAAGATAATTTAATGAAAGTTTTAGAAGAAATTAAAGACGGAAGAAATGAATTAAGAGAGTCTAAGTAGAGGGCGTTTAATCGCCCTCACTTTTTGCGCAATTTAACACATATTCCCAATTACAGTATTTTTCCGTATTTTCCTGGGCAATTCTTATGCTTAACTTATCATCAGGTCTTATGTGTCTGGATACCTCGTTAATTTTCTCAATTGTTGTGTACGTATCATAATGGACTAAAATAACAGGTACCTCCTTTTCCGCTGCCCGGGCAACAACTTTCACATCGGGATACAGACCGCCGGTAAGAATCAGGGCCGAGGTGCTCGTTTCCAACGCGGCCAGTGCAAGGTCCGCCCTGTCTCCCCCGGTAATGATTGCTTTGTTAGGGGCCCGTCTTAAATATCCCAGGGCACTTTCCAAGGTCATGGCTCCAATAATTACATCCTCAATAAGTCTGTCCATACTGTCCTCACCGGTAAGAATCTCTCCACCCAGTACTTCATAGTACTCTGCTACGGTAGGAGAAGCCATGTTGGCACGTACCGGTATGATCCCTACGGTCTTTAGGCCCTTTTCTTCCAGGATCTTTTTATAAACCCCTTCAGTTTTTGAAAGTAACGGCCTTGGTACATTGTTAAATACATTGCCAATAACAGAAATACCATAATTTAAAAAATATTTATTATAGAAAATTGCCTGGTCAAGGCTAAAATCATTTTCAATTCGTATCATGAATAAAGCAACGGCATCCATTTTCGCTGCGAGGGCGGCCGCATCCAGCCCAAAGGAGGCAAGTATGTATGGGTTGCCTGAACCGCCAATGATAACTATGTCACTATTTTTTGCAATTTTTTGATACGATGATAATATTTGTTCCAAAGACTCCATTTTTTTATATCCGGATAAATATGAGGGTCCCGTAATACACGGTACAATGGTATCAAGAGAATGATTCATATTCAAAACCCGCTGCATAAGTGAAGCATCTTCGTCTTTATTAGCACCCCCCATGGTGTTACCCACTGGTTTAAAATAAGATACTTTATATCCTTCTTGTTGTAATTTTAGGGCTAGGCCAACGGCCATAGCAGTTTTTCCGCTTCCTGTAGGACCTAAAGTGTAAATGTTTTTCACGAGACACACCTCACGAAATAGTTATTTTAATATCCAGAGCTGACGCTCCATCGGGGTAGGCAAACACAGGATTAATGTCCATTTCCGTGATTTCCGGGAATTCTATGGTCAGCCTTCCCACACGGTCGATAAGATTAGTTATGGACTTAATGTCCGCCGGCTTATCTCCTCTATAACCTCGAAGTAAGGTATATGCTTTCGTTTCGTGGATCATACTTTCTATTTCTTTCCTGGTTAAATTCCGGGCGAGTCTGAAGCTAACATCTTTAAGCAGGTTAACGTAAATACCTCCCAGGCCGAAGGCGATGAGTGGCCCAAATTGTACGTCTCTGCTCATTCCGACGATTAGTTCCACCCCTTTAGGCATCATTCTTTGCACTTCTATGCCGTGTATTACTACGTCGGGTAAATATCTTTGGATGTTTTCGTTTATTTCAACAAACCCCTTACGCACTTCGTTAGGGCCATTGAGATTTATTTTAACTCCCCCCACATCTGTCTTGTGTAAAATTTTGGGGGAAGCTACTTTTAACACTACCGGGTAACCCATTTCATCAGCTAGTTTTGCCGCTTCATCCGGGCTTTCGGCCAGTTCAACCGGGGCGGCGGGAATCCCGAAAGCCGTAGCCACTTGCGCTGTTTCATTACCCAGTAGTACCAGTCTACCATCATTCTTTACAGAGTTAAAAATTTGTTTAACTTCCTTTGTACCGGTTTCTTGCTTATCCTCATCCTTTTCTTCCTCAAATCTTTGCTGTAATTCTGCATACCGACTCATGCCTGCAAGGGCATGGATGGCCGGCTCTGGAAATATAAAACTGGGGACACCTTCCCGTTCCAATAGTTTAGATCCGTCCTTAAGTGTTTCGCCACCCATATATGCCGCAAATACAGGTTTCTCCGGGTATAACCGGTGAACCCGCGTCACTTCTCTGGCGGTGTTTACGGGGTCTGTAACTGCGGTGGGGCACACCAGCACAAGGGCACTGTCTACTCCTTTATCACCAAGAGCTTTTTCCAGCGAAAAACCATAACGGTCGGCCTTAGCATCACCTAAAACATCTACAGGGTTGTAAATATTCGCCTCCGACGGCAGGCTATCCCTTAGCTTGGAAATAGTTTCTTTATTAAATCTAGCCATTGCCAGTCCTGTGTTCTCAATGGTATCGGTACTAACAATCCCGGGCCCGCCCGCATTTGTTATCACGGCAACTCGCTTTCCTTGTGGAACCGGTTGCCGGGAAAAAGCAATGCCCAGGTCAAATAGTGCCGGCATGGTATGAGCCCTTATCACCCCGCACTGGCGAAAAGCGGTTTCATATGCAATGTCACTGCCGGCAAGTGCCCCCGTATGTGAAGAAGCTGCCTGTGCCCCGGCCTGGCTGGTTCCGGATTTGAGAATTATGATCGGCTTTTTCTTACTGGCCTTTGATACTACATCTAAAAAATGTTCTCCGTCTGCTACGTCTTCGATGTAACATAAAATCACTTTTGTATTAGGATCATCCGCCGCGATGTCTATGCTGTGAGTTTCCGTAAGGTCTGCTTTATTACCCAAGCTGATTACCTTACTGAATCCGAGTCCGATAGCTTTGCTCCAGTCGAGAATTGCCACCAACATGGCACCGCTTTGAGATATGAATGCTATGTCACCCTTGGTTGGGTAAACTCCAGAGAAGGATGCATTTAGCCCGGAATGTGTGTCCATGACGCCAATGCAGTTAGGGCCCAGTAGACGCATGCCGTAGTTCTGACATGTGGAAACAAGCTGTTTTTCGAGTTCCATTCCTTCATGCCCTATTTCTTTAAAGCCGGCTGAGATAACCACCAGGTGTTTAACACCCTTTTGTCCGCATTCCTCTGCCAGTGGCACAGTATGTGCAGCAGGAATGGCCACAGCTACCATGTCCAAACTACCATCGACGTCACTAATCGATGGGTAGCATTCTAAACCCTCAATTTCATTCTCCTTGGGGTTGATGGGATATATTTTCCCTGGGAAGTTGCTCTGAATCATATTTTTCACAATAGCATTGCCTATTTTACCCGGGGTTTTTGATGCACCAACTATGGCTACGGATTGAGGAGTAAAAAAATTTGAAATCCCATTCATATTTATTCACCTTCCGGTAGGGTCAAAGTAGTTACAAACTATAAGTTAGGGTATCCAGGCTTTTAATTACAAATGCATGAAGGTTCTAATTTTTGCAAGGACGCTTAATCTTTAAAATATCCCTACATTTTACGTGCAAAAATATGGAAAATAAGAACAGTCAGGTATGATAACAATGAGATAGCTATAAAAACGGCCAGAATGCCAAAAAACAATAACAGACTGTTCTCCATGAAAATTAGGGTAGTGCCCAAACCCGTTTGGGTGTAGGCATTAAAAACAGTACTGGTATTTATTTTAGGTTCAAATAAATTATAAAAAAACACGGTATATATACCAGCTAGAAAAGCATGAAATATGCGCGCAATGATAAAGAGTCCAAGTCTAATGTCGGTATGGGCAATCATGCTTGCTACTTGTGCGATGACGGATAAACCGCTCCAGGCGAGAATGAATGATACAGCTACTAATTGTTGTAGTAAAGGAGCACTAGCCTCGCTTGCTAGTTTTGTACCCATGGTCATTTCAAAGATGCCACTGGCAACCGCACTTAATACGCCGGCTGATACACCTACCGGGATTAATATTTCACCAAGAGCTGCGGCAATTAATCCAATCACGCCTAATTCGGTGAGCACGTTAATAATAACCGCAAACAAAATAATGAAGCCGCCAATATTAAGCAGGTTGTTTATTGAGTTTTTGACCGCATCCCCCATTATTTTCCCGAAAGGGCGGTTCTCCTGCCTTACAATGCCTAGCATCTCTTCCAGCGCCTTAGCCGGTATCAGGTGTATTTTGGTACGCGGTGGCAATGATTTTCCTTTTTCGCTTATTCTGTAGAATCTAAGACATAATCCTAAGGTAAGGTTTGCCGTATAATGAGCGCCAGCAATTACCAGCCCTACCGCAGGGTTGTTGAACATTCCCACTGCCACGGCAACCAGCATAAACAGGGGGCTTGAATTGTTGGTAAATGACATCAGTCTTTCTGCTTCCACCCTTGAACACAGACCCTGGCTACGCAGGCGGGCAGTGACCATGGAACCAATTGGATAACCACTGGTGAAACCTATGGCCATCACAAAGGAACCTGTTCCCGGGACATTAAAGAGAGGGCGCATCATCGGTTCCAGTAATACACCCATAAAGTGTACAATACCAAAACTCATTAATAATTCGGATGCAATAAAAAAGGGAAGCAAGGCGGGGAAAACAATATTCCACCATGCATTCAGCCCGGCAACAGAACCAGCAAAGATAATTTTGGGGTGAGTTATCATGATGATAATGAAACTTACCACTGTGACTCCTAATAGAACCCTTGTTAGCGTGTCTTTATGCGGGTACAATGTCTGAGCGAAACTTATCCGAAACATTAGTATAAGTATAGCCACTATTAACATCAAAATGAACGTCATGGAGAGTATTTCAGTCCCTTCTCACTATTCTTTGAAATATATGAATTTAAGGGGATGGAAAATGACTGCCGACAGAATAACCTGTACAAGTCCAATCCTTGACAATGGATAGAACTGTTTATATAATTGAATTTGTTATATCGGAGGGATAATATGATCAGGCTTAACGTTAAGGGTTTAAAAGAAGAAAGAGGCAGGCAAGATCATTATGACTTGGATGTTAGTCTACCGGAGTTAGACAGTAGTGAAGGTCAAGTATCTTTTGCCGGGACTACTGATATCCATGTTGACATAACAAATACCGGATTGTGTTTGCTTGTTACCGGAACAATTGATACCAGTGTCAACACACAATGCGCAAGATGCCTTGCGTCCTTCAAATATCCCGTCCATGCCGATCTGTTTGAAACCTATTATGACAAGGAGAAAGGGCTCTCTCAGAATGCAGAGGAGGGGGACGACTATGTTCCTTATTCTGGAGATGAGATTGACATTCAGCCTGAGGTTTTGAAAGCCATTATTCTAGCCATGCCTATACGGGCGCTTTGTGGTGAACAATGTAAAGGCCTATGCCCTCAGTGTGGATGCAACCGGAATGTTAAGGAATGTGATTGCCGTGAGGAGATTGTAGATCCAAGAATGGCAAAATTGAAGGAATTGTTGAAAAGGGGGGAGAATAATGGGGGTTCCCAAGAGGAAAAGGGGTAAGCAGCGTAACCGCCAGCGCAGGGCAACTCAAAAGTTGACGGCGCCTAAGTTGGTAAAATGTACGCAATGCCATGCCTTTACGGTATCTCACCGTGTATGTCCCGAATGCGGTTATTATAAAGGGACAGAGGTTGTAGCCAAATAAAAGGTAATTTATCCAAATAAGTTCCGAATTTTCGGGGCTTATTTTTTATTATTATTAATGACTATAAGGGAACTTATTTAAACTCACTTTTTTATTGCTTTTTTTTCCAACGTGATTTATACTACACTTTAGTACCTGGTACTAATATGATATTAGGTGAGTTGGTTTGAAAAACGCATTGTCAAAGGTGACTAGGCAAAGACTTTTACAAAAATATATCGAAGGGAATCCCTTTTTAACAGATGAAGATTTAGCACATACCCTTGGTGTTAGTATTCAGACTGTTCGTCTCGACCGTTCCGAAAAGGGTATCCCGGAGATGCGTAAACGTCTAAAAGAGGTAGCTCAAAAGGTTTATACGCATGTCCGTTCTCTTGACCGGGAAGAATTGGTTGGGGAGCTGGTGGATGTAGAAGTGGGTAGTTACGGGGTTTCCATTTTAAATGTAACTGATAATATGACTTTACAAAAAACGCGAGTAGCAAGGGGGCACTTGATTTTTGCCCAAGCAAATTCTCTGGCTGTAGCTCTTATTGACACCGAAGTTGCGCTAACCGGGACATCTAAGATTAGTTTTAAACGTCCAGTATACGAAAGCGAAAATGTGGTTGCCCGGGCGACTATTACCAGAAAAAAAGGAAATAAATACATGGTAAGGGTTTCCTCGCGAGTAGGCGAAGAAATCGTTTTTGAGGGAAAGTTTCTGATTTTTGCTATAGCAGAGGAGGTTTGGCATCGGTGAATATTGTCGTTGATGCCATGGGTGGGGATTTTGCCCCCCGTGAGATTGTCCTTGGGGCGGTGCGTGCACATCGGGAACTGGGGATAGAAGTGAGTTTAATAGGAGACGAAAATATAATAGTAAAAGAATTGAAAGCGCTGAGCGCTGAAGATGTAACAGTGGAACATGCACCTGAAATCATTGGAATGCACGAGTCACCTGCAGTAGCAGTGCGGCGCAAGCGCAACTCTTCGATCGTAAAAGCTGTGGAGTTAATGAAAGGCGGGAAAGCCCAAGCAATGGTCTCAGCTGGCAGTACAGGAGCTGTAATGGCGGCCTCATTGCTTTACTTGGGCAGGATTAAAAGTATCGGCCGGCCGGCTATAGCTACTCTTTTACCTAACCGCACCCGGTGTACATTGTTGTTAGACGCAGGGGCAAATTCAGATTGCAGTCCCAAGCATTTACTGCAGTTTGGTATTATGGGTTCTTTGTATTCTAAGCTCATACTGGGGGTTGAAAACCCTGCCGTAGGGCTCTTAAATATAGGAGAAGAGGAAACAAAAGGAAATGAACTAACACTTGGTACCTATCCCCTGTTAAAAGCTTCAAACGTTAATTTTATCGGGAATGTTGAAGGACGGGATGTGTTTAGTGGCGTTGCCGATGTAATTGTATGCGACGGTTTTGTGGGAAATGTTGTTTTGAAAACCGGTGAAGGACTTGCTGCAACCTTAATGGGCGCAATCAAGGAAGAGGTCGCCAAGAGCATGAGGGCCAGGTTGGGAGCAATTTTGACCATACCGGTATTGAAGGAGATAAAACGTAAAATGGATTACTCAGAATATGGGGGTGCCCCGCTATTAGGGGTGAATGGAATAACCATTATAGCGCATGGAAGTTCGAATTCAACAGCCATTAAACATGCCATTCGAATGGCAAGAGATTCTGCAGAAAAGGATATCGTATCCGCTATTCATAGCGGAGTCGCCGATACAGCAGGCCGGGAGGTGAATTACGGTAATGCCTAAATCTACTTACAGGGCGGGCATCACCGGCCTGGGGGTGGCTGTACCAGATAAAGTCTTAACCAATTTGGACTTACAACAGATGGTAGATACTTCGGATGAATGGATCCGAACTAGAACAGGGATCAAAGAGAGAAGAATTGCCGGTCCAGATCAAGCTGCTTCTGATTTAGCGGTTGATGCCGCTGGCGAGGCGCTAAAAAACGCCGGGTTAAGGCCGGAGAGTGTAGATCTGATTATAGTGGCTACTAATACTCCGGACATGCTAATGCCCGCTACCGCCTGCATGGTTCAGGACAGGTTGGGAGCGGCAAATGCTGGTGCCTTTGATTTGTTGGCCGGTTGCACAGGCTTTCTTTACGCCCTATCCGTGGGTCATCAGTATATTGCGTCAGGCACATTTGAGACAGTCCTTATTATCGGTGCTGAAACGCTTTCTAAAATAATTAACTGGAAGGACAGAAACACTTGTGTTCTTTTTGGAGATGGTGCCGGGGCGGCAGTCCTGGAAAGGGTCCCCGATAATAGAGGTATCCTTTCTACACGGCTTGGCTCTGATGGTAGCGGCGGAAAGCATCTGAAAGTACCGGCCGGTGGTTCCCGCCTGCCGGCGTCTGAAGCCACAATACAGGAGAACCTTCATTATGTGACTATGAATGGCAGAGAGGTTTTTCGGTTCGCCGTTCGTGCCATGGGTGAAGGGGCCATGGAAGTGATATCGATGGCAGGCTTAACGCCTGAAGATATAAACTTTTTTATTCCCCATCAGGCTAATATCCGAATTATTGAAACAGCCGCACGCCGGGTAGGAATTAACATGAATAGGGTGCTGGTAAATGTAGATCGGTTTGGTAACACTTCCACGGCCTCTATACCAATTGCACTATACGAGGCTGTAAAGCAGAAGAAAATAAAAGACGGTCAAAATATAATCATGGTTGGTTTTGGTGCCGGACTGACGTGGGCCGGCCTGGCCGTGAAATGGTACCAAAAACAGTAGGTTTATGAACAGAGGGAGGAGGGGTAATATCCGGACATCTATTTGCGATTTGTTAAATATAAATTATCCGATTGTTCAGGGAGGTATGGCCTGGGTTTCCACGGCCCCTTTAGTTGCGGCAGTAAGTAATGCCGGCGGATTAGGTATAATCGGGGCTGGTCAGGCCCCGCCGGAGTATGTTCAGGAACAAATACGGCAGGCTAAACTACTGACGGATAAACCCTTCGGCGTTAATGTTATGTTGATGTCACCGTATGTTGATGATATTATAAATGTTTTAATTGAGGAAAAGGTGCATGTAGTTACCACCGGCGCCGGTAATCCCGGCAAGTATGTAAAACCGCTTCAGGATGTAGGGTGCAAAGTAATTCCCGTGGTGGCCTCTGTTGCACTGGCTCGTCGTTTAGTGCGCAGTGGTATTGACGCACTGATTGCCGAGGGTCGTGAATCCGGAGGTCATGTGGGTGATCTGGGCACACTCCCGTTAGTGCCACAGGTTGTTGAGGCAGTAGAAGTTCCTGTTATCGCCGCCGGGGGTATATATGACGGAAAGGGAATGGTTGCTGCTATGGCTCTGGGAGCACAAGGGGTGCAAATGGGCACCAGGTTTATGTCTGCCCAAGAATGTGCCATTCACCCTAAAGTGAAAGAATGTCTTGTGAAAGCCAAGGATAGGGATACAGTGGTGACAGGTGTGTCCACGGGGCACCCGGTAAGGGTATTAAAGAATAAACTAAGCAGGCAGTTTGAGGAATTAGAAAAGAAATGTGCCGCTCCGGAGGAGATTGAAAAACTGGGTGTGGGACGCCTGCGCAGTGCTATGGTTGATGGTGATGTGGAATATGGTTCGGTCATGGCCGGACAGGTTTGTGCTATGATTAAAGAAATACAACCTGCAGGCGAAATAATTAAGCAAATTGTAGATGAGGCCCGGCATATAATAAACCAATTGGAAAAACGGGCGGTGAAAGAATAATGAAGCTGGCTTTAGTTTTTCCGGGGCAGGGTTCTCAGTATGTTGGTATGGGGCGAAATATTTATGATATGTATCCCCGGGCAAGAGAGATCTTTGAACGTGCAGATGCCCGCCTGGGAATAAATCTGAGCGGCATGTGTTTTGAGGGTCCCGAAGATGAGTTGGCCAAGACTGTCAACGCCCAACCGGCAATCCTTACAGTCAGTGTTGCTTACCTTCAGGTAATAAATGAATTGGGCTTAAAAGCACATGCAGCAGCAGGGCATAGCTTGGGAGAATACTCTGCCCTTGTTGCTGCCGGCAGCATTGATTTTGAGGATGCTGTTCAACTGGTTCGCAAGAGAGGGCTGTTTATGCAAGAAGCTGTGGCCTTAGGCCGCGGGGGTATGGCTGCGGTAATGGGTTTGGATGTCAAAGCTGTACAGGAGTTGTGTTTAAAAGCATCTTCCCAAGGTGTTGTGGAGGCAGTAAACCTAAATTGCCCCGGTCAGGTAGTAATTGCCGGTGAAAATGAAGCACTTGATGAAGCATGTAGCCTAGCAAGAGAATGGGGGGCAAAGCGCTGTATGAAACTTCCTGTAAGCGCTCCTTTCCACAGCAGTCTTATGCGCCCGGCCGGGGATCGTTTGGCGGGGGAATTGGATGGATTGTCCATAAATGACCCTGAGATTCCGGTGGTAGCAAATGTAAGCGCAGATTATGTGCACTCCAGAGCCGAAATAGGAAAGGCCCTGAAGGATCAAGTTTACAGCCCGGTACGCTGGCAGGAGTCAGTGGAAAGATTACTAAGTGACGACTACCAGGTATTTTTTGAAGTTGGGCCAAACAAAGTGTTAACAGGCCTTACCCGCAAGATTAACCGCCAGATAACTACATTCTGTACCGACACCGGTTCGGAGTTGGAATCAATTATGTTGCGGGTAAAGGAGGTTATTTAATAAATGAGGGTAAATAATAAAGTAGCATTGGTTACTGGTTCGTCCCGAGGTATTGGCAGAGCTATAGCCATGGAATTAGCCCGGCAGGGCGCCCACGTGGCAATAAATTGCGCTTCCAGAATTGTGGAGGCAGAAGAAGTTAAGCAGGAAATTGAAGCTATGGGCAGACGGGCGGTGATTGTACAAGGAAATGTAGCCGATCCCGGCTTTGTTGATGGCATGGCTAAAGAAATAACAGCGTCTCTCGGTAAAGTAGACATTCTCGTTAACAATGCGGGTATAACCCGTGATAATTTGATATTGCGTATGAAAGAAGAGGATTGGGATGCTGTAATGCAGGTAAATCTTAAGGGAGCGTTTTTGTGCGCCAAGAAATTTTCCCGGCAAATGCTAAAGGCCCGGTGGGGACGTATAATAAATATTTCTTCAGTGGTAGGAATAATTGGTAATCCGGGGCAGGCTAACTATTGTGCGGCGAAAGCAGGACTTTTAGGTATGACTAAATCACTGGCGCGGGAACTGGGTTCCAGAAATATCACTGTTAATGCTGTTGCCCCGGGCTTTATTGCTACTGAGATGACAGCTCAGTTGTCGCAGGAAAAGGAGCGGGAGATGCTCAAGCAGGTCCCCGCAAACCGCCTGGGCACCCCTGAAGATGTTGCATCTATAGTTTCCTTTTTAGCCAGTGAAGGTGCCGGTTATATTAACGGGCAGGTATTGGCAGTAGATGGTGGCATGAGTATGTAATTTAGCAAGGAATTAATGTTTTCAATTAAAACGTGCAGGGAGGTAAAAAAATGAGTGAAATTGAGAGAATTAAGGAAATTATTGTAGAGCAGTTGGGTGTGGATGCGGCAGAGGTAAAAGTAGAAGCATCTTTTACAGAAGACTTGGGGGCCGATTCCTTGGATATTGTGGAATTGGTTATGGCTTTAGAGGAAGAATTCGATCTGCAAATTCCTGATGAGGATGCCGAAAAGATTCGTACTGTGGGAGAGGCTGTACAGTATATTAAAGATCACCAGTAATGTACGGCCGGTCATGTGGGGTTGACTGTCCCGGCTTGTGATTACCATGCCGGGACGCATAACAGATCTTGGGCAGTGAAACCGGAGAAACTACGAAAAGATATAAAGAAAAAAACGGAGTGAGAAAATGCATAAACGGGTTGTTATTACGGGACTGGGCGTGGTAACGCCAGTGGGGACGGGGCTGGAAAGGTTTTGGTCCAACCTGATTGATGGTGTTTCAGGAATTGGTCCTATCGCCAGGTTCGATGCCGCAGACTTTAGTACCCGTATAGCTGGAGAAATAAAGGATTTCAAAGCGGAAGATTATATGGATCGTAAAGCAGCCAGGCGAATGGACAAGTTTTCTCAATTTGCGTTGGCATCGGCAGGCATGGCCCTGAGCCATGCTGAGATTGATTTGGAAAAAACAGACAGGGACGGTGTAGCTGTAATTATGGGTTCTGGCATTGGTGGCCTGGAAACCCTGGAAAATCAAAAAGAAACCCTTTTGAGTCGTGGACCGGGAAGGGTGAGCCCCTTTTTTATACCCATGATGATTTCCAACATGGCTGCCGGACAAATTGCAATTAATTTTGGCCTGCGTGGTCCTAACCTTACCACTACCAGCGCCTGTGCATCGGCTAATAACGCCATCGGGGATTCCTTTAAGTTATTGCAGAGAGGACAGGCAGATGTGGCCATCACAGGTGGGGCTGAGGCACCTATAACACCACTGGCCATTGCCGGTTTTTGCTCCATGAAAGCAATGTCTACCCGTAATGATGAGCCGGAACATGCAAGTCGTCCGTTTGACAAAGAAAGAGATGGTTTTGTAATTGGGGAAGGGGCAGCAACATTGGTTTTAGAAACACTGGAGCACGCCCAACGGCGGGGAGCCCATATTTACGCTGAAATTTGTGGGTATGGCAGTACCTGCGATGCTTATCATATATCGGCCCCGGATCCTGAAGGTAAAGGTGCCGTGTTAGCCATGCAAATGGCCCTTAAAGATGCACAAATGAAGCCGGAAGAGATAGATTATGTGAATGCCCATGGTACTTCCACTGCTCCTGGTGACAAAGCAGAAACACTTGCTATTCATGAGGTATTCCAGGAACACGCGCACAAGTTGGCGGTGAGTTCTACCAAATCGATGACCGGCCATTTATTGGGAGCTGCCGGAGCTATAGAGGGTGTGGCTTGTGTGATGGCTATTAAACATGGGCAAATCCCACCGACTATCAATTATAATACCCCCGACCCGGAGTGCGATTTGGATTATGTTCCGAATCACTCTAGGGATATGCACGTTCGCGCAGCAATCTCTAATTCCTTTGGTTTTGGCGGACATAATGTTAGTCTGATATTTAAGAGTGTTGATTAAGAATGAATTGTCTAAAAAGATTACAATAACCTTTAATAAAGATAACAGGTGAGAAAATGTCTTTCGATACAAGTATGGAAAACCTCCGAAGAGTGCTAAACATAGACTGGGAGCGAACTTCTCTCTTGCAAGAGGCTCTGACTCACAGTTCATATGCGTACGAAAATAAAGGCCAGGCAAATATAAAACACAATGAACGTCTGGAATTCCTTGGCGATGCAGTTCTTGAACTGATCATAAGTGAACATTTATTCTTATTGTGTCCGGACAAACCGGAGGGGGAGTTAACTAAAATGAGGGCCAGGATAGTTTGTGAGCCCTCCCTGGCTTCCGTTGCCCGTAAATTAGATCTGGGCAGGTCTATGTTTATGGGAAGAGGAGAGGAACGTTCAGGCGGCCGAAAGCGGCCTTCAATTCTGGCTGATGTGTTTGAGGCACTGCTGGGGGCATTGTACTTGGACAAGGGGTTCCATTTAGCCAGAGATTTTGCCTTAAGAGAGCTTGATGAAGTTTTGCAGGGGGTTTTAAGCGGGACATACGGAAGGGACTTTAAGACTGAATTGCAGGAATACCTGCAGCAGCGCTACAGTGAACCTGTAAAGTACCAGTTAGTACATGCAGAAGGGCCTGATCACGATAAGACTTTTACTGTTACTGTAAGCCACCGGGGAAAAATACTGGGTGAAGGACAGGGGCATTCTAAAAAGGAGGCCGAGCAGGAAGCCGCGAGAAAGGCTCTAAATGTCCTAGAAAAGGAGTAAGTAAACCGGAGGTAGTTATCTTTCATGGGATTATTTAAAAAACTTAAGGACAGCCTGGGCAAGACTCGCCAAGGGTTTGTGGAAAAAGTTGAGAACTTAGTCAAAGTACGTAAAAATATTGATGAAAGCCTTTATGAAGAACTGGAAGAAATTATGATAGAGGCTGATATGGGCGCTGATATTGCTATTGATTTGGTAGAAAACCTTCGCGGGGAGGTAAGGCAGCGCAAAATAAAGGAAGCCGTAGAGGTAACACCCCTGCTGCAGGAGTTAATTCAGGACGTTCTGGGCGGGGAAAACCAGGCATTAATGCTTAATGTGCCCGGGCCGGTTGTGGTTATGGTAGTGGGTGTTAACGGGGTAGGTAAAACTACAACCATCGGAAAACTGGCTTACATGTGTAAGTCTCAGGGCCAAAAAGTTATTATCGGGGCAGCGGACACTTTTCGGGCAGCGGCCATAGAGCAGCTGGAAATATGGGGACATAGGGTTGGGGTAGATGTAATTAAGCACCAGCATGGTGCTGACCCTGCGGCGGTGGCGTATGATTCGCTGCAGGCAGCTAAAGCTCGTAATGCCGATGTCCTGATTATCGATACTGCCGGTAGATTACATACAAAAAGCAACCTAATGGAAGAGCTCAAAAAAATTTATAGAGTTTTGCGGCGTGAAATTCCTGAAGCACCTCACGAAACCCTATTAGTTCTTGATGCTACCACCGGGCAAAACGCTATTAGCCAAGCCAAACTGTTTAATGAAGCAATAGACTTAACAGGTATCGTTTTAACAAAATTGGACGGAACGGCCAAAGGTGGGGTTATTATTGGTATTAACGAATCTTTGAATATACCGGTGAAACTAATTGGAATCGGTGAGGGATTGGATGACTTGCGTGTGTTTGATGCTGGAGAATTCGCAGCAGCTCTGTTCACAAAAATAGATAATAGCGAAGATGAACATGAAATAGAGTAAATTAAAAAGTAAGGCTGGCCAGCCTTACTTTTATTGTATCTCCGACAACTTTTAAAATCATGTGAAATTGTCACTTGGAGAAAGGAAAACATTGAAAATACAGCGAATACCAACTATGTTAAGCAACCATGCTATCTGCAAAGGCTTGCATATTGGAGGGTAAAAGATGACAATTAAGATTGGTATTATTGGAGGTACCGGGGTATATGACCCGAACATACTCGAGGACATAAGGGATGAAACGGTCATGACCACATGGGGGAAAGTAAAGGTTAAGGTCGGCAAATATCGGGGCAAGTCGGTAGCTTTTATGGCCAGGCATGGTGAGGATCACTCGGTGCCGCCGCACCTGGTAAATTACCGGGCAAACATAATGGCTCTGAAAGATCTCGGGGTAAAAAACATTTTTGCTACCGCTGCCGTTGGTTCGTTCAATAAAGCTATGAAACCAAAGGATTTTGTGTTTGTTGACCAGTTTTTAGACTTTACTAAATCACGTCCGCAAACCTTTGTGGAGGAAGGGGTAATCCACTTGGATATGACCGATCCCTACTGCCCTCAACTGCGATCATTGTTGGAGCAATCAGCAAAAAAATTAGGGCTTTCATATCACAATCAGGGTACCTACGTGTGCACTGAGGGGCCAAGGTTTGAAACACCGGCTGAAGTAAGCATGTTTTCTCGTCTGGGAGGAGATTTAGCGGGAATGACCAGCGTACCGGAAGTAGTCCTGGCCCGGGAAGCACAAATGTGCTACGCAACCATCGCCATGGTGACTAATTTTGGCGCAGGGATTTCACAGGATAGGCTGTCGCACCAGGAGGTTTTGGATGTAATGGATGAGAATGCTAACAACCTGCGCAAACTGGTAATGGGTACCATTTCCGTTTTGGATGAGAGACGGTCGTGCATTTGCCATGAGCCGGCTGAAGACCCCTCGGTCACTAAATAATATCAAACAACCTCTTCTAAGATTGGAGTTAGCCCTAATGGAAACAATGTACTGGGAAGACAGATGCCTAAAGCTGCTGGATCAAACCCAACTACCATCGAAAACGGTATACCTGGAATGCACAGACTACCATGATGTGATGCAGTCCATCAAACGGCTTAGTGTACGGGGAGCCCCGGCTATTGGAGCATCAGCAGCTTACGGGTTAGTTATTGGAGCTCTTTCTGAAGAGCATCTTAATCAAACTACCTTTATAAAAAAAATAGAGGACATTGCGCGGGAAATAGCTTCTACTCGCCCTACTGCTGTTAACCTGCAGTGGGCGTTAGAACGCATGCTTGCCCGTGTACATTCAAGCCATGCCCGGGATACGGCGGGTATTATCTCGGATATGCTTGAGGAAGCACATAAAATCTTTAACGAGGATGTCGAAGGGAATAAGCAGATGGGGCAGCACGGCCTTAACCTTATCCCCCACGGAGCCAGGATATTAACCCATTGCAATGCCGGAGCATTGGCCACAGCTGGTTACGGCACGGCACTGGGGGTAATACGAGCAGCCCATGAAAAGGGTTTAGATATTAGCGTTTATGCAGACGAAACCAGACCGCTTTTGCAGGGTGCCCGGTTGACTGCATGGGAAATGATGCAGGAAAATATCCCGGTCACTATAATTACTGATAATATGGCAGGGTATTTAATGTATAAGGGTATGGTGGACATAGTCATTGTGGGCGCTGACCGTATAGCAGCCAACGGAGATGTAGCCAATAAAATCGGTACTTACAGTGTAGCTGTTTTGGCTAAACAACATAACATACCGTTTTATGTGGCCGCGCCTATGTCAACCATAGATTTTAAACTTGGTTCCGGGAGCCAAATTCCCATTGAGGAACGGGAATGGCACGAAGTTACAGGCCTGGCCGGGCAGGCTGTCGCTCCGGAAGGTGTCCGGGTCTGGAACCCTGCCTTTGATGTAACCCCGTCTGACCTGGTGACAGCTATAATCACAGATAAGGGAATTGCCCGTTCTCCATATGCCCAGGGCCTTGCGGCTCTTAAATAACCGTAGACAATCAACATAAAAAAGGGAGGAAAATATAAGTGTCTGACTACATTGTTCGTGACATCAACCTGGCAGATAGCGGCAGGCTCAAAATTGAGTGGGTAAGGGCCCACATGCCTGTATTAAACGCCATCCGTGATGAATTTGAAAGAGAGCTTCCTTTTAAAGGGATGCGGGTAGCAATGAGCATTCATTTGGAAGCGAAAACTGCATATTTGGCAGAAGTAATGAGGGCTGGTGGAGCTGAGGTAGCAATTACAGGTTCCAATCCCCTTTCCACCCAGGATGATGTGGCAGCGGCACTTGCCAAGGAAGATATCAATGTTTTTGCATGGTATAACTCTACCAGCGAAGAATATAATGAACACCTGCGGAAAACGTTGTCAACCCGACCTCGCATTATTATAGATGACGGCGGTGACTTGGTGCATATGCTGCATACAGAGCTGAAAGACCAAGCCGGTGAAGTGATCGGTGGTAGTGAGGAAACCACCACCGGTGTACTCCGTTTAAGGGCTATGGAACAGGCCGGTCAGCTTCGTTTTCCTATGCTTGCTGTTAACGATGCTTTTTGCAAATATCTTTTTGACAATAGATATGGCACCGGAGAATCCACATGGTCAGGAATTATGCGTACAACAAATCTTATAGTAGCCGGAAAAACAGTTGTTGTTTTCGGTTATGGGTGGTGCGGTAAAGGCGTTGCTATGCGTGCTAAAGGCCTGGGTGCAAAGGTGATAGTATGTGACGTTGACCCCATCAAAGCTATTGAAGCATATATGGACGGCTTTGAAGTTATGAGCAGCGACGAGGCTGCCTCTCGTGGAGATGTTTTTGTTACGGTAACGGGCTGTAAGGATCTTCTGCGTGAACGGCACTATAACCGGATGAAAGATGGTGCTATACTGTGTAATGCAGGGCACTTCGATTTGGAGATAAATATTCCAGAGCTTGAAAAGTCTTCTGTTTCCCGCAGGGAAGTACGCACAAATATTGAAGAGTTTAAACTTCCGGACGGGCGCCGCATTTACCTGTTAGCAGAGGGACGTTTGGTAAATTTGGCGGCAGGTGACGGGCACCCGGCGGAGATTATGGACATGTCCTTTGCCCTGCAGGCATTATCTGCCCGGCATATATTAAATCACGGTGCGCAGTTGGATAAAAAAGTATATGTAGTACCGGAAGATCTGGATCGCCGTGTTGCAGACCTTAAATTGAAGTCCATGGGTATTGAAATTGACCGCTTAACCGACGATCAATATGCGTACCTTAACAGCTGGGGAGATGAATAATAAAGCCGGCCTGGAGCTGATAGCGGCTTGTAATGATATGATCGGCAGCGGCCTCGTGGCCGGCACCTGGGGAAATGCTTCGATGCGCGTTGCAGATGGCCTGATTATCACGCCAAGCGGGATGCCTTATGATTCTCTGAATGTCCAGGATATAGTATTACTAAATAATTCGGGGAACGTAAAATCAGGTTTTAGGCGCCCGTCCACAGAAGCTCCGCTGCACCTGGAGATTTATCGTAACAGGCCGGACGTGCATGCCATAATGCATACTCACAGTATTTATGCAAGTGCACTGGCGGTGTCTCGTATTAATCTCCCGGTTATACTGGAGGAACAAGCTCAGCTTGTGGGTGGAGAGGTTCCGGTCAGCGAATATGCCCCGGCCGGCAGTGAAGAGTTAGCCTGTTCTGCTTCACAAACCCTGGGAGACTGCGGGGCTGTACTTTTAGCTAACCATGGACTGGTAGGAGTAGGTAAGGACATCAGGGAAGCTCTACTTATCTGCCAAATAGTCGAGAAGGCTTGCCGTGTATATATCATGAGCCTGTCCGTGGGTTCCCCGTTCTGCCTTGATGAAAAGGATGTTTCTTCTTTGCGGAGTGCCTTTTTGCAAAGTTACGGACAGAATACAGAGAATTAGAAACCACCCGCCCTAAAAAGGGGCGGGTGTGATCAATATGGATAACTTTTATAATGAAGGGAGGGAACCGGTCTTTACCGGTAAATAGATGGCAAAACTTTTGATTAAAGCCGGAAACATTCTTACCATGAATGAAAATGGTGAGGTCTTTTCCGGCGGCGAAATAGCGGTTGACGGCGACCGCATTATTCATGTTGGCCCGGCGGGGTCAACCACCGGAGATTTTGTAGCTGAAAAAACCACCGGTGGTGACAAGATGGTTGCTCTGCCCGGCTTTGTCAACTGTCACACCCATGCTTCCATGACCCTGCTGCGCAGTTATGCCGATGATCTCCCCTTGATGAAATGGCTGCAGGAAATGATTTGGCCATTTGAGGATAATATGACGTCGGATGATAATTACTGGGGAGCTATGCTTTGTTGCGTGGAAATGATAATGTCAGGGACCACCACTTTTGCTGATATGTACATGCACATGGACCGGATTGCCGAATCGGTAGAAAAGTCGGGTCTGAGAGCTGTTTTAAGCCGGGGCATGATCGGTATAGCCCCCAACGGCCCCCAGGCCTTGGAAGAAAGTAAAGAATTTATAAAGAATTATAACGGTACGGCAGAAGGAAGAATTAAGTGTATGTTCGGACCCCACGCCCCTTATACATGCCCGCCCGAGTTTGTTCAGCAGGCTATGGAATACGCGAAAGAACTAAATGTGGGTATCCACATTCACCTGGCAGAAACCCGCGGGGAGTTCACCGACATAACTGAGCAGTACGGAAAGACACCCACTCAGCTCATGGACAGTATTGGGCTCTTTGAACTTCCGGTCCTTGCCGCTCATTGCGTGCATTTGGATGATAAAGACATAGAAATACTAAGCACTAAAAAGGTTGGTATTGCTCATAATCCCGAAAGCAATATGAAGTTAGCCAGCGGTATAGCGCCGGTACAAAAACTAATAGACGCCGGAGCAGTAGTTGGGCTGGGAACAGACGGCGCGTCCAGCAATAACAATTTGGATATGCTGGAAGAATTGCGCAGCGCATCATTCCTGCAAAAGGTTTCCACCGAAGATGCAACCGCCTTGCCGGCATCTGCCGCTTTGGGTATGGCCACTAGAGAGGGAGCCAGGGTGTTAGGCATGGAAAAAGAAGTAGGCATGCTAAAGCCCGGTTATAAGGCCGACATAATACTTATCGATATGGATAAACCACACCTGTATCCGCTCCACAATCCTGCTTCTCATGTGGCATATGCTGCTTCATCCGCCGACATCGATACAACCATTGTCAACGGGCAGATACTTATGGAAAACCGCCGCCTGCTGACAGTAGATGTAGATGAAATTTGCGCTAAAGCACAAGAATGTGCTGACCGGCTGGTGAAAGAGGCGGCAGGTAAATAGTTTAAAAAACGGTGCCGGGCGCGGCACCGTTTTTTTCTATAATATATTGCCTTTTAGCTAATCCAAAAGATATTATATAGTCAATTAATTTATTCGAATGAGGGATAATATGAAAGAACTGGTATATCTGAACGGATGGATTGGCTCATTTGCAGAGGCTCATATCTCAGTCAATGACCGGGGCTATATTTTTGGAGACGGCATTTATGAAGTGATTCGCGCTTATAATGGAAAGATGTTTGCACTACAGGACCATCTGGAGCGATTAAAGTCCAGTGCAGCTGCCGTGGAAATAGACCTACCTGAGGTGGAAAAAGATATCGGCGCCATATGCGAAGAACTTTTGACAGAATCCGGCATTAAAGAAGCAATGGTTTATATACAGCTCAGCCGGGGAACGGCTCCTCGTAATCATACCTTTGACGCCGGGATAAAGCCTAACCTGTTAGTTACCGTACGGCATGTGCCGGAAATTCCGCCATCTATGTACAGTGAAGGAATTAAAGTAATTACACACCCGGATCTGCGCTGGCAGATGTGCAACGTTAAAAGCATTTCCCTGCAGGCAAATATTCTGGCTAAGCACAAGGCACAGAAGAGCGGGGCGGTAGAAGCAGTCTTTGTAATGGATGACGGTACTGTAACCGAGGCTGCCTCCAGCAATGTGTTCATAATTAAACAGGGTATACTAAAAACATATCCTAACGGCAACAAAATACTTCCCGGTATTACCAGAAAGTATGTTATTCAAATTGCTGAGTCAATGGGTGTAGAAGTTAGGGAGGAACCTTTTTCCGCCACGGAACTAACGGCTGCGGAAGAAGTGTTTTGCACCAACACCATTCATGAAGTAGCCCCGGTAACCAGGGTGGACGATATCGAAATCGGTGACGGTAAACCCGGGCCATTGACAAGAAGCCTGCTGGCAGGCTACCAAGCACTAAGACCTGATTAAGTGGGAACACGGCTACCTTTTTATGGGTTTGGGCGTAAGATTACGACAAACCTGCCTTTTGCGCAGAGCGAATGAATTGAATCGAGCAGCAGCCAGGCTTAGCGAAGTCGATAAGCGGAAGCGGGGCCGAGCACAGGACGTGCGAGGCCGCCCCCTGAGCCAGGACGGCGGACAGCAATGGCATCACCGCTGTTTTCGTAATACAACTCTTATCTAAGCCATTGCGGAAATATCTGGTCTTAAGATGAGGCTTATTAATTTGGGAACCCCGCTGGAGCGTGAGACTGAGCTTAGCCTGGCGCTGCGAGATGAAATGAATGAGCGGGCGCAAAAGGCAGGTTGAGCTACCAAGCCCTGGCCGGCCGAAGGCTGGCCGGATTACGATCCTACTTAAAGCGAACAAGCCAGGCTTAGGTTTATTTATTATTCTGCCTGAATGACTTCAGGATTGTCCTGGCCCCCGAAGCAGCAACACTAAAGAACCCCCGGTGACGCGAAAGAATTTTATCAAAAGCATCCACAACTGCCTCCAATTCTTCGCGGGAAACAATTAAAGGTGGTTCAAGCCGGATAACATTGGGATTGTTTAAAGTATAAGCAGTAATGATTTTGAACTCGTTCATTAATTCTCCGGCAACAAGGCTGCCCATATACTCCTGGGAGAGCTTATTTGTAATCCCCATGCTTAATTTATCGCCCAAACCTTCTACCTGATTAAATTCCAACCCAATCATAAGCCCCTGTCCCCTTACTTCTTTTATAAGGGGATGCTTATTTTTAAGCCTGTTCAATTGATCAAGAAAGAAATCTCCGTTTTGCTTTGTCTTATCAAGCAGGTTTTCCTCATAAATTACTTGCAGGGTGGCCAGCCCGGCAGCTGCAGCCCGGGAATTTCCCCCAAAGGTGGAAGTATGTAAAGTAGCCTTATCCATACCACCGTAGGCTTTTCTCCAGATAGCATCCTTGGTGACAAATGCCCCTATGGGCATTGTCCCTCCACCTAGAGATTTGGCCAAACAAAGAACATCAGGTTCTATATGGTGGCGCTCACATGCAAACATTTTACCTGTACGGCCTAAACCGGTCTGAACTTCATCGATAATCAAAAGCGTACTGTATTTTTTGCATATCTTTTGCACCTGTTTAAAATACTCTTTTGAAGGTGTGATAATCCCGCCCTCACCCTGTATGGGCTCAACTATAAATGCCGCGGGAGAAAATGAACTTAAAGCTTTTACCAGGGCGTCTACATCATTGAAAGGTACCGAATGACAACCAGGCAGAAGCGGCTCAAAGGGCTTTTGGTATTTATCCCTTCCGGTAACTGATAAGGCCCCAAAGGTTTTGCCGTGAAAGGAATTATCACAAAATACGATATTTGTTTTTCCAGTCGCTGCGCGGGCCAGTTTTAGTGCCCCCTCAACTGCTTCAGCCCCGCTGTTGCAGAAGAAAGATCTTTGCAGGTCACCCGGGGTGATTTGGGCTAAGTTTTTTGCCAGGGCGCCCGCCAGGGCCGGTAATGATGCGGGTATGATGCTTGGTAATTGATTTGCCGTTTCGAGTGCAGCGAGAATTTTAGGATGATTGTGGCCTACGTTAAGTGAGCCGAACCCGCCCAGAAAGTCCAAATATTTATTACCGTCACTGTCCCATACACTTGCTCCTTGGGCTCTGACAAAATTTTTGTCGAAGTCTAAAAGGCTCATTGTGGAAGTAAGGCCTGAATTACCATATTCTTTATGTAGTTTTCGTATGTCACTTCTGTTTAGAGATACCGCCTGTTCCAACGAAATAAGGTTTAGGCTGTTTTTGTTGGTATTTTTTTCGTTCAACTAATCTATTCACCTCACTAATGTGCAAAGATTGTGCACAAACTTATTTATAAATTTATCACGGCAATCAGCGCCTGTCAATTTTATGCAATAACATGCACTAGCAGGCCAACTTAAAGTTAAAAGCCTTGACAACAGGAGTAAGTTCCGCTACAATCTGGTGTAAAGTATATTGCCTTTATAGTGAAAAAGGGATGAATATGGACAAAGTGGCCTGGATGGCTTTACTATTTGATTTTTACGGACAATTACTAACCAAAAAACAGAAAAGTTTTATTGATCTGTACTATGGACATGATTTATCGCTGGGTGAAATAGCTGAGAACTATGATGTTAGTAGACAAGCGGTATATGATAGTCTTAAAAGATCGGAAAAAGTTTTAAGTGATTACGAAGATAAGCTCGGTCTGGTGAAACGATTCTTGGATCAGAGAAAAAAGCTGTCGGAAGTTGCCAGATTGCTGGATGAATCAGAAATTAAAGGTAGTGCCGAGTCAGTGGTAAAAGCAAGGCAAATGTTAGAGAGGATGCTTGAAATTAGCAGTGAAGAATAGTATTTTTTTTAGATTAGTATTACCAAGGGGGTTACCCTGCGGTAGTTATTTCTAGGGGGATGTTAAGTGTTTTCCAGTCTGGCTGAAAGGCTTCAAGATGCCTTTAAAAAGCTTAAAAGCAAGGGAAAACTAAATGAGTCGGATGTAGACTTAGCTCTTAAAGAAGTTCGCCGGGCTCTTTTATCCGCTGATGTTAACTTTCAAGTGGTAAAAGATTTTATGAAACGAGTCCGAGAAAGAGCGGTAGGGCACGATGTTCTGGATAGTTTGACCCCCGCCCAACAGGTGATAAAAATTGTACATGATGAGCTGGTTGGCCTTATGGGAGGCGAAGAAAGTAAAATTAATATGGCTTCCAAACCTCCAACCGTGATCATGATGGTGGGGCTGCAAGGCGCAGGTAAAACCACCACCTCTGCAAAGTTGGCCAGGTTACTGCGTAAACAGGGTCGCAAGCCCCTATTGGTAGCAGGGGATATATACAGGCCGGCGGCAATAAAACAATTGGAAGTGTTGGGTAGTCAACTTGACATGCCGGTTTTCTCCATGGGTGACAAACAGCGGCCACCAGCCATTGCCAGGGCAGCTAAAGAAAGTGCAATCAATAATGGCCAAGATGTAGTGATTATTGATACCGCTGGACGTCTTCATATTGATGAGGAATTAATGGAAGAGTTATTTGCCGTTAAATCAGAGATAAAGCCGGATGAAATTTTACTGGTGGTTGACGCCATGACCGGGCAGGATGCAGTCAATGTGGCTAATACATTTAACGAGCGGCTTGAGCTGGACGGAGTGGTTTTGACCAAACTGGACGGGGATGCCCGGGGAGGAGCGGCTTTATCGGTAAAAGCCGTAACGGGCCGTCCAATCAAATTTGTAGGCATTGGGGAAAAGCTGGATGCCCTGGAGACATTCCACCCTAACCGGATGGCAGACCGTATATTGGGCATGGGGGATATGCTTACCCTAATAGAAAAGGCTCAGGATAATTTCGATCAGGAAAAAGTATCCAAGTTAAATAAACGCATTCGTAGTATGGAGTTTACATTGGATGATTTTGTAGACCAACTACAGCAGGTTAAAAAGCTAGGTCCTATCGACCAAATAATGGGTATGATTCCGGGACTGGGAAACAATAAAAAATTAAAAGACATGCATATAGACGAGAAGGAACTGGTTTACGTAGAAGCAATCATTAATTCTATGACTCCCTTCGAAAGGCAAAATCCCTCTGAGATCAGCGGCAGCAGGAAAAAGCGCATTGCCCGTGGTAGCGGCACCAGGGTGCAGGATGTGAATCGGCTACTAAAACAGTTTGGACAGACCAAAAAAATGATGAAACAGCTTATGGATGCAGAAAAGTCTATGAAAAAGGGGAAAGCAGGTAAAAACCCCTTAATGATGGGCAAAAAAGGAGGACCTTTCGGTCCCTAGAGGATGATGACAAACCTGTCTTTTGCGCATAGCGAATGCATTGAATCGAGCAGCTAGCCAGGCTTGGCGAAGTCGATAAGCGGAAGCGGGACCGAGCACAGGACGTGCGAGGCCGCCCCCTGAGCCAGGACGGCGAATGGGGCGGGAATCCCGCTGGAGCGTGAGACTGAGCCTTAGCCTGGCCTGCGAGATGAATTGCAATGAGCGGGCGCAAAAGACAGGTTAACCACACAGCTTTGTCAACAACCTGAGAGGACCGTTCGGTCCCTAGGATGGCCTATACTTTAAAAAGGAGGTGACAACAAGGTGGCCGTTAAAATTAGATTGAAAAGGATTGGAGCTAAAAAGAATCCCATTTATAGGATAGTGGTATCTGATTCTCGTTCGCCCCGTGATGGTAGGTTTATTGAGGAACTTGGTTATTATAATCCGCTTAAAGAGCCGGTAGAAATTAAGATTGACGAGGTCAAGGCGAGAGACTGGATTGGTAAAGGGGCACAGCTTACCGGTACTGTCAGAGACTTATTTAACAAGGCAGGCGTTCTTAATAAACCAGCAGGGGAATAATTGAGGAGGTCTATCTCTATGGAAGAATTGGTTGAAATCTTGGCCAAAGCCCTGGTAGACCAGCCCGAGCATGTTTCGGTAAATGTGACAGAGAAAGAGAAATCCAGTGTCATTCAATTAAGGGTTGCGCCAGAAGATATGGGTAAGGTTATTGGCAAACACGGACGTATTGCTAAGGCAATGCGTACAGTTGTAAAAGCTGCTGCCATTAAAGAGCGGAAGAAAGTATTTGTGGAAATTGATAGTATCTAGACACCAGGGTAAGTTCCTGGCATTTACCAGGGTATTACACCTCTTTAATTAGTATACAGGGGTTGGCAAGGAGGACTTCCATGGGATGCAGGATGTCCGATATATAACGGTGGGTAAAATAGCAAATACTCAGGGCAGACATGGAATGCTACGTATTCTGCCTCTCACGGATTTTCCTGACCGCTTTTTTGATATGGATGAGGTTTTGGTGTTGCACCGAAACAAGAGGGAAATCTTACACATAGAAGAGGCTTTTCGCAATAAAAGGTTTATAGTTATACGGTTTCGGGAAATTCAAGACATCAACGAAGCAGCAAAGTATAAGGGTGCTTTGCTGCAAGTCTACCGAGAGCAGGCCATGGATCTTCCCGAACAAACCTACTATGTTTTCGAGATATTAGGTTGCAAGGTATATACCAGGGAAGGAGAACTCCTTGGTGAAGTAAAAGATGTTATAAGAACCGGTGCAAATGATGTTTATGTGGTGGAAGGAGAAGGACGCCGCAAACCACTTTTAGTTCCGGCTTTAAAAACAGTTGTGCACCATATGGACCCGGAGGCTGGGAACATAGTGGTACAATTACCCGAGGGGTTGGAACTTTGACGAGGTGTAACCATTGATAATAGACATTCTCACCTTGTTTCCGGAAATGTTTCAAGGTCCTTTTGATGCCAGTATTGTTAAAAGGGCGAGAGAGAAAGACTTAATCAATATTAATATTGTTAACATCAGAGATTTTTCCACCACCAAACACCGTACCGTGGATGATACGCCGTTTGGTGGAGGAGCGGGGATGGTTATCGGTCCTGAGCCGGTTTTTAATGCTATGGATTACATAGGTCGCCAGTCAGGCGGTTTTGCCGGGCGTGTTATGATTATGTGTCCTACCGGTAGGCCATTTAATCAGGAATTTGCCAAGGAAATTGCCCGGGAGGATCATCTGGTAATTATTTGCGGACACTACGAGGGTTTTGATGAGCGCATACATGAACAGCTGGTAACGGATGAAGTTTCCATAGGTGACTTTGTTCTCACCGGCGGTGAACTTCCGGCTATGGTAGTGATTGATGCCGTGGCAAGGCTGGTTCCAGATGTCTTGGGAGAAAGGACATCTGCTGAAGAAGATTCCTTTTATAATGGCCTTTTGGAATATCCTCATTATACTCGCCCGCGTGAATTTAGGGGGATGGAAGTGCCGGATGTACTTACCAGCGGTCATCATCAGCTCATTCGAGATTGGCGGCGTAAGGAATCTTTAATTAGGACTATGGTCAGAAGGCCGGATTTGTTGGAAGGTGACCTGTTAACCGCACGGGACAAGGCATTCCTTAAAGAACTTAAGAAAACCTTGGACAGTTGCACCTAAGATAACTTGTTGCACCTGGAAAAAAATTGTGCTATAATTTCGATTGTTGATAAAAGATGGTCCGCTGTCTTAGATATTAAGGCATGAACATCTTCAGAAAAGGGGGTACATAAATTGAATTTAGTTGATGTAATAGAAAAGGAACAGCTTAAGAATGACATTCCTAACTTTCAGCCGGGAGATACAGTTAAGGTCCATGTGAAAGTTGTGGAAGGCACCAGGGAACGCATTCAGGTGTTTGAAGGTGTGGTTATTCGTCGCAAGGGGTCCAGTATAAGCGAGACTTTCACCGTTAGAAGGGTTTCGTATGGAGTAGGTGTGGAGCGCACTTTTCCCCTGCACTCGCCCAGGATTGCTAAAATTGAGGTTTCCAGACGTGGTCGTGTGCGCAGAGCCAGGCTTTATTATTTGCGTGAGCGCAGAGGTAAAGCAGCCCGCGTTAAGGAAAGAAGAAGATATTAATTAAGGGACTGCCAGCCAGTCCCTTTTTATAATTAAAGAGGTTGTGCGAAAACTCCGCACAAGATACACTTATTTACTTAAAGGTAAATTTATGCTACGGGGAGATAAAAATGTTGCAGGCAGATAACGATCACGATAAAGTTAATGATGCTAAGCTTAAAGTAAGGGACAAACGCCGTAAATCAGCCTTTGTGGAGATATTGGAGTCAGTGGTTATTGCTGTCATACTGGCCTCTTTAATACGCATATTTATTTTCAGTCCTTTCTATATTCCCTCCGGTTCCATGGAGCCGACACTACAAATTGGTGATCGAATCATTGTAAGTAAATTAAATTATCATTTTACTGAGCCTGCCCGTGGAGATGTAATGGTTTTCAGGTTTCCTTTGGACCCTGACAGGGACTTCGTAAAAAGGGTTATAGCTGTTGGAGGGCAAACAGTGTCTTTCCGCGACAGCCAGCTCTATATTGACGGAACACCTGTTGAAGAAAACTACCTGCCGGATGACTTGAGGTTCCCTGATTTTGGTCCGGTTAAGGTGCCTGAAGACAACTATTTTATGATGGGCGATAATCGTAATAACAGTGACGACAGCAGGAGGTGGGGCCCGTTGCCGGAAGAGTATGTGATTGGAGAGGCCGTGGTTGTATATTGGCCTCCGGGAAGGATCGGCCTTCTAAAGTAGCAATATATAATCAACTTATGGAATTAAGGGTAGTATACTTTAATAAACAATAGTCGGAAGTGAGACCATGAATATTCAGTGGTACCCAGGTCATATGGCCAAAGCCCGCAGATTGGTTGAGCAGAATTTGAAACTGGTAGATGTTGTTATTGAACTGGTGGATGCGCGCGCTCCGCTCAGCAGCCGTAACCCCATGGTTAACAAGATTATAGGCCGTAAACCGCAGTTGGTAGTATTAAATAAATCTGACCTGGCAGATAAAAGGCTAACGGAATTGTGGGCGCGCGGTATATGTCCTGAGGGTGTTTCTTTAGTGGTTAATTCGCGTACCGGCCACGGTATAAACAAGGTTCCGGACGCGGTTATCAAGCTGGCACCTGCAAAGATGAAGGCCACGGCCACGGGAAGAGCAAGGCCGGTCAGGTGTATGATTGTTGGGATTCCCAATGTAGGTAAATCATTATTTATTAACAGTTTGGTGCGGCAAAAAGCTGCCCGTACAGGAAACAAGCCCGGTGTAACTAAAGGGCAGCAATGGATACGTGTTAGTAAAAAAGTGGAATTACTCGATACTCCCGGGATTCTATGGCCTAAGTTTGATGATCCTGAAGTGGGGTTCCGTTTGGCTGCTATTGGGGCTATAAAAGAAGAGGTTTTCTCCAGTGAGGATGTAGCAGCTGGATTGATTCAATGGTTTGAGACAAATCATCCAGGTGTGTTAAGAGATAGGTATAATTTGTCAGACGATAATGGAGTAATTGATGAAGTAAATGAAATCATAGAACAAGTGGCCCACAGGCGGGGATTTATTATCTCTGGCGGAAAAGTGGATATGTATAAAGCCTCTGTCCATATATTAAAAGAATTTCGTGAGGGTAAGTTAGGGTGTTTTACACTGGAAATGCCTCCACAGCTAACAAAAAAGAGTTAAAATTTGTGATTGCGAGCAGGGATTTATTTATAAACCGAGAAAATCTTATTAAGTTTTACACTTTTGCGCCGGAGAAATAAGATGCCCAAAAAGCTTAAATGTGATCCGGGGACTCTAACGGTAGCTCAAATAAAGAAAATAGTTGCCCATAGTGCTCAACTGGATAATGAATTCATTGCATCACTTGCTGTAGATCATAGGGTGGGAGTAAGGAATATTTACCGTTCGGTTCAGCAAAAAGCTATAGAACATGATAGAAAATTAGCGTTTCTAAAAAAACTTTTCATACACGAAAATGATTTATACGATCAGGGATTTTCAATTATAGCCGGTGTGGACGAAGCAGGAAGAGGCCCTTTGGCCGGACCGGTGGTTGCGGCAGCAGTCGTGCTGCCGGGCTTTGTTGAACTACCGGGATTAAGAGATTCCAAGAAGCTGTCACCCGAAGCCCGGAGAAAAATGGCAGTAATGATAAAAGAAGTCTCCTTGGACTGGTCGGTTAGCCTATCCACAGTGAACGAGATTTTGTGTTATAATATTTATTGGGCTTCACTTTTGGCTATGAAAAGAGCTGTCCAAGGCCTCCAGTATAAGCCCGAATATCTTTTGGTGGACGGGTTTCCCATCAAGGATCTTGATGTGCATCAAACAGCATTGGTTGGTGGTGATGATCTTTCCGCCTCTATTGCGGCAGCTTCAGTACTGGCCAAGGTTACTCGTGATGAACTAATGACGGTGCTGCACATTATGCACCCACAATATGGATTTAAAAAGCACAAAGGTTATGGTACGAAAGAACACCTCCAGGCACTACAGGCTTATGGACCTTGTGCTGCTCACCGAGCTGATTTTGCTCCGGTTAAACGTCTTTTACACTGTAACAAAATTAAAGAAGGGTAAATTCGTTGTTACTTTGTAATGTTTGTCTAAGTTAGTTCATAACTTCACTTATATAAACTACAAATAGGCAAAAGTGTTAGAAAACTTATTTGTTTCAATTTTATTAGTTGCTTAGTAAGATTATTTTACTAATATTTTTTTAGCCACGAAGTTAGCTTATTTTTATACGCTGGGGAGTTACAGAATTCACAATCATTTACACCTCCGGTTATAAAGGGGCTGTTTTTAAAACTTTGTGGTATTTAATAAAAGAAGGGGGGGAGAACATTGTCCGACTGGGCGGGTGTGTTGATTTTCCTTGCAGTGGCAGTTGCTTTTGGCGCTGGAGGAATTGTCACAAGTTTTATCATTCACCCCAGGAGTATTGCTAATCAAAAATTTGAAGCTTATGAATGTGGAGTGCCCACCATTGGCACAACGTGGGTGCGATTCAGGACTTCTTACTTTCTTTATGCACTAATGTTTGTAATATTTGATGTGGAAACAATATACTTGTTTCCATGGGCTATAAAATATCAGAGCCTGGGGCTATTTGCGTTCATTGAAATGATGATATTTCTATTTATTCTAATTGTCGGTTTGTGGTACGCCTGGAAGGAAGGTGCATTGGAATGGAAGTAACTAACGATAAGGGCATGCCAATGCCAAGCGAATTAAAGCGACTTGTCCACTTTGCATCTCTGGAAAAAGTCCTAAATATGGCCAGAGCACATTCCATTTGGCCATTAGGTTTTGGGTTGGCCTGCTGTGCCATTGAAGCTTTGATGGGTACAAACGGACCCCGGTATGATTTGTCGCGCTTTGGTTATGAGGTTATGCGCCCCACTCCGCGACAGGCTGATGTAATGGTAGTTGCCGGAACAATTACTACCAAGTCAGCACCATTTGTGTTGCGTTTGTGGGAGCAGATGGCAGAACCTAAATGGTGTATAGCAGTGGGTAGTTGTGCTATTTCCGGCGGTCCATTTGTGGATTCTTATTTTGTAGTACCGGGTGCAAGACAAATTATTCCGGTAGATGTATATGTACCCGGGTGTCCACCACGGCCCGATGCAATTATTGACGGCTTTTTGAAATTAAGGGCCAAAATACTTGATCCGAAGGTGGTGGAGCTTTAGATTATGGAGAAAAAGATATCTGAAATAATAAGCGAATTGAAGGAAAAGTTTCCCCAGATAAAAACGTCAGAGGAAACTATTAGTGTTTCGACTGAGGATTTACTGGGTCTGATGCAGGAATTAAAAAATAGTTTTGGTTTCAATTACCTTACCAACCTTACTGCCGCCGATTATCCCGCTGATGCAAAAGGAAAAGGCGATGGTAATGAAGACGAAGATGACGGGGAAATGGAGATTGTTTACAACTTAACCTCCGTTTATGAGAAACTTTATTTAACTGTGAAGGCCCGCGTTAGTCGAAAAAATCCGGAAATACCTTCCGTGTTCCCGGTTTGGGGCGGTGCCAATTGGCAGGAACGTGAAGTTTATGACCTGTTTGGTATTGTCTTTACCGACCACCCTAATCTAAAGCGGATTTTGCTTACGGATAATTTTGAGGGCTACCCGTTGCGCAAGGATTATCAATGGGTGGGTGGCAGGAAGTAACTCTTGAAAATTAAGAGGTGTGGCAAATGTTGAGGACGGAAACTTATACAATGAACTTTGGCCCACAGCACCCCGCTACCCACGGCGTGTTCCAAGTGGTCCTTACGTTAGACGGGGAAAAGATTGTTAAAGCTGAGCCCGTCTGCGGCTATCTGCACCGGGGAATTGAAAAATTAGCTGAAAGTCGTACCTATCAACAGGTGATTCCTTATACGGATAGAATGGATTACTTGGCATCCATGCTGCAAAACTGGGGTTATGTAATGGCTGTTGAAAAATTGATGGGCCTTGAAGTCCCTGAAAGGGCAGAATACCTGCGTGTTATTTCAGGAGAGTTGTCTCGTTTGGCGAGTCATGTGTTGGCCACCGGAGTTTATGCCTTGGATGTGGGAGGGTTTACAGGATTTCTCCTTTGTTTCCGGGAGCGTGAACGGATGATGGATTTATTGGAGGAACTAACCGGCTCCAGGATGACTTTCAGTTATGCTCGCTTTGGTGGAGTTGCTGATGATGCTCCTGAAGGATGGTTGGAAAAGCTCGACAAACTGATGGACGATATGCCAGGGTATATTGATGAGTATGACGGGCTGATAACCGGGAATGAAATTTTCCAAGCCAGAACCAAGCAAGTGGGGGGTCTTTCTCCTGAAACTGCTATTGACTATAGCCTTAGTGGGCCTGTTTTGCGGGGATCCGGTATAAACTATGACCTGCGCAAGGCCAAGCCTTACAGTATTTATGACCGCTTTGACTTTGAAGTGCCCGTGGGTAAAAACGGGGATTGTTTCGATCGCTATTTCTGCAGAGTTAGGGAGATGCGCCAATCGGTACGGATTATTAAGCAGGCCATAGAACAAATTAAAGAGATTGACGGTCCTATTAAAGGCAAGGTGCCAAAAGCACTTAAGCCGCCGAAAGGCGATGCTTACGCTGAAATCGAAAGTTCCAAAGGAATATTGGGTTTTTATGTCGTAAGCGACGGTACTAATAAACCACACCGTGTTCATGTAAGGAGGCCTTCATTTATTAACCTCGGTTACTTGGATGAAATGAGCCGCGGCTGGTTGATTGCAGACTTAGTAGCTATCCTGGGTAGCATTGATATTGTTTTGGGTGAAGTGGACTGTTAAAAAATGGGACTATAGGGGAGAAAAGGCATGTTGGAAAATCTTTTTACAAATATAGCCGGCTTGCTCAGAAACCTGCTGGACAGCGCGGGGGTCCCTCCACTTTGGAATGACGTCACGTTGCTGGTCGTAAAGCTGGTTGCTATCCTGGTATTTATTCTTATAAATGCCCTTTGGTTAGTGCTTATGGAGCGGAAAGTGGCTGGATACATGCAGGCCCGTATAGGTCCTAACAGGGTGGGACCATGGGGATTACTGCAAACTACCTGTGACATTGGAAAACTGATTAGTAAAGAAATTCCGATTCCGAAAAGTGCAGATAAGATTCTATTCTTGCTGGCACCGGCTTTAGTATTTGTGCCGCCTTTAATGATTTTTGCCGCTATTCCTTTTGGCAAAGATATGGTGGCACTGGACTTAAATATAGGTCTGTTTTACGTTTTTGCCCTGGCGTCTCTAACTACCATTATCTTCTGGATGGGTGGATGGGGCTCAAACAATAAGTATTCCTTACTGGGATCTATGCGAGTGGTAGCACAAATGGTAAGTTATGAACTCCCTATGATCCTGTCGGTACTGGGCGTTATTATGCTGGTGGGGAGTATGAACTTAACCGAAATTATTGCCGCTCAGCAGAACATGTGGTTTATTGTTACCCAGCCCATTGCTTTTTTGATTTTCTTTATAGCCGCAGTGGCTGAGTGTAACCGTACACCGTTTGACCTGGTGGAAGGTGAATCGGAGATTATTAACGGGCCGTATACAGAATACGGAGGCATGGGATTTGCCATGTTCTTTCTAGCCGAATACGCAAGCATTATGATTATTTCAGCCATGGCAACTACTATTTTCTTGGGTGGCTGGCTGGCGCCTTTTGGATTGACTTTTATTCCTTCTTGGTTATGGTTTTTCCTGAAAATGTACGTACTGATTTTTGTGGTAATGTGGTTCCGTTGGACCTTCCCGCGTATCAGAGTTGATCAACTAATGGGTTTTGGTTGGAAAATACTGGTACCACTGTCCCTGGCCAACGTTTTTGTAACCGGTATTGGTATGTATATCTACCGGGCGATAGGGTGGTGATGGCATGTTTGGAAACGGCTTAATCAAAGGTCTGCGCATAACGTGGAAGGAATTTACGTCGAAAAAGTTTACTGTGCAGTATCCTGAAGAGCAGCACACTAAACCGGAGCGCTTTCACGGCCGGTTTGTTTTCGACGCTGATAAATGTATTGCATGCAATCTGTGTGCGAATGCTTGTCCGAACAATGTAATTGAGCTCAAAAGTGAAAAAGTTGAAAAGAAGAAGTTTTTGACTAAGTACGTTATGAACATTGAATATTGCCTGTTTTGCGGCATGTGTGTGGAAGCTTGCAATAAAGACGCAATAAACTTTAGTTTAGAACATGATATGAGTCAGTATAATTATGATGCTATTCCCTTGATCTTGGTTGAGCGAGAAGCACCTAAGCCTGAACCAAAGCCGGAAGAAGCAACACCGGAGGCATCGGGTGAGAAGGCTGAACCTAAAGTAAAGGGCAAAGGGAAACAGAAAGAGGAAACCCCGGCAGCATCGGCAGATAAATCTGCTTCTGATGAAGTGGCTGCCGGAAAGGCCCCGGAGAAGGAGGGTCAGTAATATCATGGAAACCAGTATTTACAGTGTACTAGCTTTTTACGTACTGGCCGCGGTTATCCTGGGTTCGGCTATACTGGTAGTGTCAATGCGGAATATTGTCCATTCAGTATTGTTTTTGGCCATATGCTTTATAGCCATGGCTGGGTTATTCCTTATACTGGATGCTGCTTACCTTGCTGTTATCCAGGTTTTGGTATACGCCGGTGCGGTTTGTATCATGATTATCTTTGGTGTAATGCTTATCCAAAGGACAGACATGAAACAGTCCAACCTGTTTAACAGGCAAACATTTATGGCCGGAGGAGTTGTGGCTTTGACACTGGCAGTGAGTGGTTTTTTTGCCGGAACTACGGCTTGGGCAGATTTAGCGGCCAACACCCCGGTGCCTGAGGATTCACTGGGGCAAATTGGTCAGTTGCTCTTAAGTAAATACGTAATACCCTTTGAAGTCGCTGCCCTGCTGCTGTTAGTGGCCCTGGTAGGAGCGATCGTTCTGGCCAAGGAGGTGAAGGCTAATGTTGACGATTAGCCTTACCCACTATGTGGTTTTGTCGGCAATCCTTTTTAGTATAGGTCTTTTTGGAGTTCTATCTAAAAAGAATGCCATTTCGGTGCTGATCTGTATTGAACTGATGCTGAATGCGGTAAACATTAATTTGATTGCATTCAGTAAATACATTACGCCGAACGAATTTATAGGCCAGATATTTGCCATTTTTGTAATTACTGTGGCTGCTGCAGAAGTGGGGGTAGGGTTGGCGATTATAATAGCCATCTACCGCAATAAATTGTCGGTCAATCTTGATGAATTTGACTGGCTAAAATGGTAGGATTCTACAGAATGAAGGTAGGTGCTAAGATAAATGCTTGTTGAATTTGCATTGCATCATGCATGGTTGGTACCGCTCCTGCCCGCCCTCGCATTTTTAATCATTGTTTTTTTGGCACGCCCGTGGCCAAAGCTGAGTGCCTTTATCTCTGTTGGAGGTATGGCCACTGCATGCTTTTTTGCAACACTGGCGGCTTATGGAGTATTCACTAACCATCAATATACCGAGCATCCTCTCGTTTATGCTGCGAGATGGTTAACACTCGGTCTCCCGGGAATGCCGGAACTCCAGATTAACGTAGGGGTTCAACTGGATCCTACATCTGCAATGATGCTCTTCATGGTGAGTTTTATTGCTACGTTTATTCAGCTGTATTCAGTTGGTTATATGAAGGGAGACCCTGGGTTTTCAGTATTTTTCTCTTACCTTTCCCTCTTTGCAGCGTCAATGCTTTTACTGGTCATTTCCAGTAACCTGCTGCAGATGTTCATTGCATGGGAATTGGTTGGTTTATGTTCTTACCTGCTAATTGGATTTTATTCGCACAAGATATCGGCCAGGGAGGCTGCCAAGAAAGCCTTTGTTACCTGCCGTGTGGCAGACTTCGGGCTGTTGCTGGGTATCCTCGGGCTGGTCATTACTTTTGGTACCTTGGACCTTGTGGAATTAAGCGAGCGAGTAGCTAATTTTAGAGAATATACTACATTTGGCACAATGACACTGCTGGCCATACTGGTCTTTATTGGACCCATTGCTAAATCAGGTCAGTTCCCGCTGCACGTATGGTTACCTGATGCTATGGAGGGTCCCACTCCGGTCAGCGCGCTGATTCACGCTGCTACCATGGTTGTAGCCGGTGTTTATCTGGTGGGGCGCATGCTCTTCCTGTTCCACGAAGTTCCGGTAGCCATGGACTTAGTAGCCATAACGGGTGCTTTTACCGCACTCTTTGCCGCAACTATAGCCATTACGCAGCGGGAGATAAAGCGAATTCTGGCTTATTCAACTGTGAGTCAGCTTGGCTACATGATGCTTGCTCTTGGCGTGGGAAGCTTAACGGCCGGTATGTTCCACATGTGGACACACGCCTTTTTCAAGGCCCTTATGTTCCTTGGTGCAGGTAGCGTACTGCATGCCCTGCATCACAAGGCTGATGTGTGGGAAATGGGTGGATTGGTTAAAAAAATGCCGATAACCTCCTGGACGTTTGTTATTGGCGGGTTGGCTATCGCAGGAATACCGCCCTTTGCCGGTTTCTGGAGTAAGGACGAGATTCTGGTTGTCACGTTAAACGGAGGTCACTATATACTTTATGCCATGGCGGCATTTACCGCCTTTTTGACGGCATTTTATATGTGGCGTTTAATATTCTTGGCCTTTTACGGTGAAGAAAAGCCGGAGAATCATCCCCACGAGTCACCATGGACCATGTGTGTACCTCTTATCGTATTGGCAGCCGGTGCTATGACGGTTGGACTCTTAGGTACCCCTTGGAACAACATCTGGGCGGAGTGGATTTTCTTTGGTGAAGCTCACCATAGTGGCGAAATCGCTTGGGGTGCTATGATATCTTCCGCAGTAATAGCTGTTGCAGGAATATATCTTGCGTACACCCTATATCTGAAGGATAAGGAAAAGGTCAAGGTGAAAGCCCTTGCCGAGAGGTACAAGAGCCTCTATAATTTATCTTTTAACAAGTACTATATTGATGAGATGTACCTTTGGTTTAATCATACCATGGTGGATGGTTCTGCCAAGTTATTCTATCTCTTTGACATTTATGTGGTGGACGGAATTGTTAACGGGCTGGGTGGATTTGGTAAGCTTTCGGGTGAAGGGTTACGTGTACTCCAAACCGGACGTTTGCAAAACTACGCCCTGGTATTTTTCCTTGGGGTATTGGCTATTGCCGTACTTATGGTTTTTGCCGGTCCTTCTACCGCCAGCCTGGTCCTGGGAGGTGTAATGTAAATGAGCTTTCCCGTACTCCCTGTGATATTGCTGGCCCCGTTGGCGGCCGCTCTGGTTTTGGTATTTGTCCCTAAGGATGAACACAAGCTAATTAAAAGTGTAGCGGCCATTGGCACATTTGTTTCTATGGCCTTGAGCTTTTATGTGTACTTTGGTTATGACCAGACCTTAGGTGGGCTTCAATACGTTATACGGCATGACTGGATTCAAGATTTAGGTGTGACTTTCTTCCTGGCTGTGGACGGTATTAGTTTGCCTATGCTCTTGCTGACTAACTTGATTGGTTTTTCCGCTATATTTGCATCATGGAACATTGGCACTCGTCCGCGGGAATTCTTCATACTTTTGTTGGTCTTAATTACTGGTGTTATGGGCACCTTTATTGCCCACGACTTGTTTATTTTCCTGCTTTTCTACGAGGTTGTGGTCATTCCCATCTACATCATGGTTGTTATTTGGGGTAGCTCCAAGCGGGTTACCAAGGAATACGCAGCTATGAAGCTGACTATTTACTTGTTGATTGGTAGTGGCTTCCTGTTGGTTGGCGTGATTGCTCTGTTCACCAAATCTATTAGTATTCTAGGTGCTCCGGATATGAGCTTCTCGGCATTGGCGATCGCGGGGAGTCAACTTTCAGCTTTTGACCAGAAATGGTTGTTTGCGCTGCTGCTGTTCGGGTTCGGGTCATTGATTTCCATGTGGCCCTTCCACTCCTGGTCGCCCGACGGGTATGCCGGTGCTCCCACTGCTGTTAGTATGATTCACGCCGGCGTGCTTAAAAAAATCGGTGGCTATGGTTTGATTAAAGTTGCTGTTGTCACCCTTCCGGTTGGTGCACATTTCTGGGCCCCATGGATGGCTGTGCTGGGGATTGCCGGTGTTGCTTATGCGGCATTCGGAGCACTTGCCCAGAAAGACCTTAAATATGTTGTGGGATACTCGTCAGTCAGCCATATGGGTTACGTTATGATCGCCGTGGCCTGTTTAGATGTTATCGGTCTTAACGGGGCAGTTGCCAATATGTTCGCCCACGGTGTAATGGCGGCACTCTTCTTCTCGATGATCGGTTTCATTTATGAGAAGACTCATACCCGTTGGATTCCTGACATGGGAGGTCTGGCACATCAAACTCCCAAGCTTGCCGTAGGCTTTATGATGGCTGCAATGGCGTCACTTGGATTGCCTGGCTTGATAAGTTTTATGCCAGAATTTACCATATTTGTTTCGGCGTTTGATAATTACGGCGGCCTGGCGGTAATTGGTATCGCGGGTATCATTATCACCGCGCTATATGTACTGCGAGCGGGAGCCAATACACTGTTTGGTCCTCCCAGAACGGAATATGATCACCTGGAAGATATTAAGGGTGTTGAGCTTGTGCCTCTTGTAGTGTTGGGAACGGTACTTGTAGTAGGTGGTCTGCTTCCCTCCCTGTTATTTGACATGATTAACAGCGGCGTTGTGCCTCTCCATGCTGAGATTAGCAACGTGCTGCAGTTAGGGGGGAACTTATAAATGCCGTTTGATACTTCTTTACTTTCCATTGAAATGCTTACTGCCGCGCTGGGCCTGGCGGTGCTCATATTAGGGATTATATCTCCGGCAAGCGCTAAGAAGGGCCTGGGCTGGATAACGGTTATTGGTTTGTTGGGTGTATCCGGGGCAGCCATTGGCTTTTGGGGTACACAAGGTAGTGTTTATTCGGGTATGTACCTGGTAGATAATTACGCTACATTTTGGAAGCTCACCTTCCTGGTTGCAGCTGTATTAGTCGTACTGGGTTCCATGCGTTATGTGGATAACCTTGGTGGACAAACCGAATATTATAGTACCTTAATATTCGCTACACTGGGTATGATGGTCATGGCATCCGCAGGAGATTTCATAACCTTATTTATGGGTTTGGAATTGATGACCATTTCCTTTATCATCCTGGTATGCTTTCGTAAAAACGAAAGTAAGTCAGTAGAAGCCGGCATCAAGTACATTCTACTTGCATCAATGAGTTCTGCTGTATTGTTGTACGGGTTGAGCCTGATATACGGTTTAACAGGTAGTATTAATATTTATGAGGTTGGACGGATAGTGGCCATGAACCCTGTAAGCCCTGCGCTTATACTTGGGGTGGTTATGTTGCTGGCCGGGTTCGGGTTCAAAATATCTGCGGTTCCGTTCCACATGTGGTCACCTGATGTCTATGAAGGAGCACCCACTCCTGTTACTGCATTTTTGGCTGTGGGGTCAAAGGCAGCATCATTGGCCATACTGCTCCGGGTTTTTGTCGCTGCTCTCCCTGGCATATGGGAGCATTGGGCAATGGTTGTGGCCATACTGGCAGGAGTTACCATAATTGTGGGTAACCTTGTTGCCATACCACAGGATAACATTAAGCGTCTTTTGGCTTACTCCAGTATTGCTCAGGCAGGATATATACTGGTAGGCTTGGTGACTGCTACTGAGGCGGGTATAAAGGGTGTTATGTTTTATGCCTTCTTATACGTTTTTGCTACGCTCGGTGCGTTTACTGTTGCCACCTACTTCTATAACATTACAGGCAGTGATAAAATAAAGGATTACGCAGGATTAAGCCAGCGCTCTCCTTTAATGGCCGTAGTAATGTTGGTGGCTATGCTCAGTATGGCGGGTATTCCACCACTCGCGGGCTTCGTGGGTAAATTTTACCTTTTTACAACGATAGTAGATAATTACCTATGGCTTGCTTTTATTGGTCTGATCATGAGCATGGTATCGGTATATTACTACCTCCGGGTAGCTTTGGTTATGTATCGAGATGAGCCGGCTGATTCTACACCGATAAAGGTGTCCAGCCCGGTGGCCATTACACTCGTTGTTACTATGCTTGTGACTCTGATTATCGGTGTATATCCCGGGCCGCTATCTGAAGTTGTAAATGCTGCAGCTCATTCGTTCTTCCTGCAATAAAGAAATAAAGCGAACTTAAGAAGCCAGGTTCTGTTTAACAGAACCTGGCTTCTTGTTGTCACGGCAGTATTAAATTCCCTTAAAAATAGGATCCCTCTTATTAAGGAATGCCTCCACAGCCTCTTTATGATCCTCAGTACGTGCCGCCTCAACTATCTCCCGCCTTTCACGGCCTAGCTGTGCCTCCAGAATATTTAGCATGGATTCATTTAGCAATTCTTTTGACCTTGCGAGAGCCTCAAAGGGACCCTTAGCTAACTTAAGTGCCCATTTTATGGTCGTTCTTTCCAGCTCATCATTAGGCGTTACTAAATTGACCAAGCTAAAATTATAAGCTTCAGCGGCAGTTATTTCCGGGTCCATAAATATCAATTCACTGGCCTTACTCATCCCAAGGGTAAGAGGAAGCATGAGTGTCCAAGCACCGTCAGGCACTAATCCCACGCTGGTCCATCCTTGTTTAAAGATTGCTGAGGCACTGGCAATTCTCAAGTCAGCGGCACAGGCAATACTCATTCCGGCTCCTACTGCCGGGCCGTTAACTGAGGCAATAACCGGCTTTCTTGTGTAACGAATATTGACAATTATCCTGTTTAAACGTCGAGTTAGATGTTTCCAGTATTCTGAGCGGCCGTCTGGATTGTTTTTAGAATCCTTGAGGTCACCTCCACTGCAGAAATGATCTCCTTTACCTGTGATGACTACCGCGTTTATGGTTTCATCTTCACAACAATTTTCCAGTGCACTTATTAAATCCTCAGCGAGTAGCAGGTTCAATGCGTTTCCGCATTCCGGACGATTGAGAAGGATTGTGCCCACATTATCTGACTTATTCAAATTTAAAAAGTTAAAATCCAACTGAGACACCTCCCAAAATATGTAGAACAACTATAAGAGTATTCAAAATATAATGGTAAAATCCTTCTTATCCTAAAACATATAATTAAAACTTATTCTGAAAGATCTGGATTAGTATACTTTATTTGATGAGACGTTTTGCTTCTGTTATCATTAGTTGTAAAGGTAGTATTATGCAGCTTAAAAGAGTGATTAATTAGTTTTACAAAGGCGGTGATTAGCTTGTATCAACCATTCAATAGATTTTCCGGGACTGCCGACTACGTAGCCCCGGGCGATTTACAACAAGCTGTTAATGTTGCTCTTGCACTGAGTAGACCACTTCTCATTAAGGGAGAACCGGGTACAGGTAAAACTATGCTTGCCAAAAGTATTGCAGAGGGACTGGGTTTAGATATTTTAATGTGGAATATTAAATCCACCACAAAGGCTCGAGACGGCCTATACGTGTATGATACGGTGCAGCGTTTGTATGATAGTCAATTCGGTGACCGTGATGTGTCAGAAATAAAAAACTACATAAAGCTTGGCAAACTGGGGCAGGCATTTTCTTCAAAAGAACAAGTGGTTCTACTGATTGACGAAATTGATAAAGCTGACCTGGAGTTTCCTAATGATCTTTTATGGGAATTGGATATGATGAGTTTTCATGTTCCAGAAACCGGCGAAACTGTAACGGCGAAGAAACGCCCCATAGTAATTATAACTAGTAATGCCGAGAAGGAACTTCCGGACGCCTTTCTGCGCCGTTGTATTTTTCACTACATCGCTTTTCCGGGACCTGAGGAAATGAAACAAATTATCAAAGTACATTATCCTAATTTGATGAGGAACTTGCTAACAGAAGCTGTACAAGCTTTTTATTGGTTAAGATCAGTCCCAGGTTTACAAAAAAGGCCAAGTACCAGTGAGCTGTTAGACTGGCTGCAAGCATTAGTTTTGGGCGGGGTAGACCCCGCAAAAATTACTGAAGAGCTACCTTTTGCAGGCTCGTTAATTAAAAAGGACAAGGATATGGCCCAGGTTAAAAAGTATATTAATAGTGTGGGTGTAGGACATTTTAACCGTCAGGGTGGGGTATAGATTGTTTACAGGCTTTTTTTATTTAATTCGCGGGATGGGGGTTCCGGTTTCATTAACTGAATGGATAACTTTTATGTCAGCCCTGGATAAAGGTCTGGGCTTCTCCAGTTTGACGCAATTTTACCGGTTGGCTAGGGCAATTCTTGTCAAGAGCGAGGCCTATTACGATTCTTTTGACCGTGCTTTTTTAAAATTTTTCGGCGGGATAGAAACGTCAGAAGAAATGGTAAGTGAAGTATTGAAATGGGTGGAAAAATCAATACCACCTTTAAATATTACGTCTGCAGAACGCGCATGTTTTGAGGATTGGGACTTTGAGGAACTTCGTCGCAATTTGGAAGGTAGGATGGAGCAGCAAGATTCTGAACACCATGGAGGTTCCTACTGGATTGGAACCGGTGGCACTTCTCCCTACGGGCATTCCGGTTATAACCCTGCCGGAGTGCGAATTGGTGGGCAGTCAATAAACCGCTCTGCTGCTCAAGTAGCAGCTGAACGAAGTTTTCATGACTTTAGGAAGGACGAAGTATTAAACACGCGCCATTTCCAAACCGCTCTGCGTAGTTTGCGCCGTCTATCCCGCCACGAGGAAGGACCTAAAGAAGTGCTGGACCTGGAGAGTACGATTGAGGCCACAGGCAATAACGCAGGCAATTTAAAATTAGTTTGGAACCGGCCCAGGAAAAATAATGTTAAATTAATGCTATTGATGGACTCCGGTGGATCAATGAATCGCTATGCACGGTTGTGCAGTCAGCTATTCCAAGCTGCAAATAAAGCGGGCCACTTTAAAAAGTTTAAAGTTTATTTTTTTCATAACTGTATATATGAACATCTCTTCCACGAGCCCTTTTGTCGCGTTCAAGCTTCTCAAAGAACACTGGAAGTATTAAACACTTATGCTCATGATTATAAAGTTATTTTGGTAGGAGATGCCAGTATGGCAACCAGTGAGCTAATGATGAAATACGGGGCGCTGGAGTGGAACTACCTGAATAATGAGCCGGGAATAACGTGGTTGCGGCACATTGTTAACCATTTTAGGCATGTTGTTTGGCTTAATCCAATACCGAAAAAAATTTGGCCCGCAACTGAGGGAGCACATACAATAGATATTATCTCGGACATTGTTCCAATGTTTGAACTGACACTAGAAGGATTACAGAAAGCTATAAAGCGCTTGACCGTTAGAGAATAAACGTTCATCCTTAATATTTTTTATAATTTTCAAGGAATTTAAAAATATTTGTCTAAATTACTAATAACAGACTTTATGGAGGTATGCAAACATGGAAGACAAAGCTACTCTTATGCGTAATACTGCCGGCGGATACTTCAGAGAGGGTTACAATTGTGCAGAATCTATTATAAAAACATTTAGACCGCAAGTAACACCTGAATTGGATGAGTCAATAGTTAGGATGTTTACTGGTTTTGGAGGCGGGTTTGGTCATTCAGGTTGTGTTTGTGGGGCTCTTGCCGCATCGGTTGCAGTTTTGGGGATAGTCAAGGGAAGAACCACCCAATCCGAAGCCAGGGAGCCTGCTTATGATGTTGCCAAGGAATTCCATGACAGGTTTGAGGAAAAGTTTGGAGCAACCTGCTGCCGAGCACTTAATGAGTATCCTTTTGACAGCAAAGAGCACCTTAGAACTTGTATTAAGATTACAGGTAATACGGCTAAATTACTCGGCGAATATATGGAGGAAAAAGGTTTGTATTAATTAAATGGACCCGTAGTACGGGTCTATTTTCTTTTGTTTAATTTTTCCTTAATGTTAGTCACCTTTGACCGAGGTCTTCGTGGTGTTTTGGGGTCAATAGTAATGTCTATTTGGAGAGTATGGCCTTCTTTCGCTCCTTGCGGCAGAAATTGAATTGGCATAATCACTTTGTGTTTACTGGTCCCCATTTCAATAACGGCATATTGTCCTTCTATTGTTCTGATTACACCGGTCATATTGCCACCCCCGTAAGATTATACTTGATTGTTCGCTATTGGTGCCCAAGAACCTTCTTTAATTATTATTGTGATTTTAAAGGATTTTGTTTTAAAGTCGGTAAAATACTTATTTGAAGATTGTTTTAGTAAAGTGGATAGGTTAGGTGGAGGTAAATGACCCATAAAAGATTAGCTTTAGGTAGATTGGGAGAAAAGGTGAGCCTGGATTATCTAAAAAAGCAAGGATTTCAAATACATAAAACCAACTATAAATGTAAAATAGGTGAACTAGACATAATTGCTGCAGACAAGGAAGCATTGGTTTTTGTTGAAGTACGATCCCGCAGCACTAAACGTTTTGGGTTACCTGAGGAGAGTATTGGACCGGTAAAACAAAGAAAAATAAGAATGGTTGCATCTCTTTATTTGCAATCCTTGCATAAACCTCTCCCAAAGGTCCGTTTTGACGTTCTAGCGCTGCATTTTAAGGCCAATGGTGAATTGATAAAAATTAACCATATTAAAAATGCGTTTTAACCGGTTAAAGACTGTTTTTACCCGTTTGGCCCTTTTGCGTTGCCTTCCTATCCCAGTAAGCCTATCATGATGGAAAGAGCACGAAGGGGTGTGAGCTATGAGTACCAATAGAGATTTATGTTACGAGTGCAGAAGTTGTATCTACTATTGGGGAAATTGTTGTCGTGGCTTACTATTTTACAGTTACGAAGATTGCGCGGGACAGTAGAACACCACCGAAAGGTGGTGTTCTTTTTTGCTTGTTTTGTTGACTGCTGTTTATTTGCCGGCAAAAAATCGAAAATAGCGGTAACAAAAATCTATTTTACCTCGTCTATAATATAAAGACATTGTGGAGGTTAAAAATGACTGAAACGCCCCAGTGCAAACATAAGGATTCTGCATCATCCTTCGAAGAGTTGTACGATACACATTTTTCCCGGGTAAACCGTTATTTGCGCTACCGAGTCAAGAACACATGGGACGCAGACGACTTGACAGCGATAGTTTTTATGAAGGCTCTGGAAAAGTATCATACCTTTCGAGGGCAAAGTTCCGTTGCCTCCTGGCTGTTTAGAATTGCACATAACGCTTTTGTTGACTATATGCGTGGTTTGCCGGAACCTTCAGCAACGGAAATGTATTTACATAAATATGCGGCGCCTCAAAAAACACCCGAAGAGCAAATGCTGTTGAATGAAGAGGTATTTGAACTCCGTTCTTTGCTAAGTTCGCTACCCCCGGACTACAGAGATGTAATGTCGCTGCGGTATGCCGGGGAGTTGAGGTTTGCTCAGATTGCCGAGGTGCTGGGTAAAACCGGAGCAGCAGTAAGAATGATTCATTTTCGGGGGTTAAGAATGCTACGAAAACGCTTTAAACATCAGTGGCCAATGGAGATAAAAAAATGAATGATTTTAACAAAGACAGAGGGAAAGTATTTTCTATGGAAAGACATAAAGAGGAAAGGCATAAGGACAGGTGTCGTTTGCTTGAAGGCACCGGCGAAAATGATGTTAATGAATCAGTGCACCAATTATTAGACCATATGCGCAGGATACGACAGGCGGTACCGGTAAATCAAAAATTGCAGACTGAGCTTAAGCAGTTACTGCTTAGCAGTAGAATCCACGGTGACAATCTTTCTGTTTCAGAATTTTCACTGTTGGGGCCAAGGCCGATAAGAAATTTTTTCTCCCGTTTTTGGTTGTTGCTAGTTGGTATAGTTATAGCAGCAGCGATACTTGTATCGTGGCTTAATGCTACTGAAACTTACCTTAGACCAGTGGGAAATCCAGTACCGGTAATGAGCTTTTGGCATGCAGGTGGGGAAACAGACTTTACCGTTTCACCTGAGGGTGCTGTGATAGTAGCCAGAAATGGCAAGTTGTTGCTATCGAACCAATCCAACAGTCCGTACCGTGTATTGGATTTGCCTCCAAATTGGGATTATAAATCTCCCGCTTTTTCCCCGGATGGAAAAGAAGTGGCACTGGTGCGTAGGCAAAATGGCTACGCACCACAAATTGTGGTCATTAAAGCCAAGGAATTATTAAATCCGGACTCTGCCGCAGAGGCACTCCAGTTTGAGATATTGTGCAGAGGAAAGAATGCTCACGAGTATAGCGGTCTTACCTGGTCTCCGGGGGGGGCTCGCCTGGCATATGCAGAGACTGAAGGCAATTTAGCTCGGGTATATATTACCAACAGTAACGGGATAAATGATTTTGTATCATCAGGCAGGCATCCGGCCTGGTCACCGGACGGCTCAAAGATTATTGTACAGCGTCACCAATCCGGAGGTAATAATTTTCTTTACCTTGTGGATGTTAAAACAGGGATAACAAAGGTGTTGGGACAAGGTGAGCAGGCTGCGTGGGGTGAAAAGGGTTTTTTGGCCTTTGTTGTTACCAGTCAAGAAGAGCGGGTCTTAACTTATCTGCCTGATGGGTCTCCACAATTTACTGTGCGGCAACGGATAGGTGAAGTGCGGTCAATTTATGCCGGTCCTGATGGCGGTGAATTACTGCAGGATGACAAGTCTGAAGGAAATTTAATAACACCCGGTACTTTGCTGGTAAGTAAGGACCAAACGATGACAGGTAAAGAAATAGAATGGTTAAAAAAACTTGAGCTGGAAGGGGTTCGTGAACCCAGGGTATTGTCCCTGGGCGAAGCTGACCGGTATACCAACCCGGTATTTGGTTGCCAAGGAAACAAACTGTTTTACAGCAGTCAGGAAACCGGTATGGCATCAGTACTAAGAATACACTTGGAAGAGAGATTGTGGGACAGAGGAGAGAAGCAGTTATGACTTGGAAACGGATAATATTTATTTGCACTATACTGGCTATGTTAATTCTTCCGCAATACGCCTTTGCCGGTACGGATATTAAAGTCAACCCGGGGCTTAACGGCATATACCAAACAGATCGTCCTGTAAAATTAAATATAACTATTGTTAATAGCGAAAAAGCATTGGAAAACGCTTTGCTTGAGGTTTATGTAGCTAAACAGGGTGATTATGTGCGCCGTCCGCAGCATGAAGCTATTTATAAGCGCGCGGTCAGTGTTGCGGCCGGGGAGGCTTTGGAAACATCCATTGTTATCCCTGGATCCATGGCCAGAAGCGAGCCCAGAGTTAGATTACTTTCCAATAATAAAGAAATAGCGGGTCAAAAGGTACAAGGTATAGCAATAAACAGTGAAATGATAGGTATAAGTGTGGGAGAGGCACCGTTATCAAATGGCCTGCAAGCCTGGCTCGGAGAACACATGAATGATCTTACCGTAAAATATATGCCTGTCGGGGAAGTACCTGCCGATCCTCTGGCTCTGGAAACTGCCGATATAATTATCCTGGATAAGAATAAGACCAGTGAACTTACAGCTTCACAAGTGGATGCCGTCAAGAAGTGGGTGAAGCTGGGAGGGGACATAGTGCTTTCCGGCGGGGCAGGTGCATCGGCAGGAGAACCGTTTGCCGACATAAGCCCGGTATTGGTAACAGGAGAAAAGAATATTACAGGAAGCATAAACGGTTTGCGAAACGACACCGGCACCGTTCGTATTGCTGTAGGCAAATTTGCAAGAGGCGAAGAAAGGCTGGCGGCTAATAATACATTGCTGGTTGCCGATCGGAATCTAGGGCGCGGTAATGTCATTTTCAGCGCCATTGGGCTGGACAGCCTGGCTGCAGCTGATGGCAAAATATGGGAAGTAATATTTGCCGGTATTGATAGGACTAACGAAAAAATGGTATTTGAAAGTAATTCGCTTGTACAGGCCAGCGCTAACATTCCACAGTTGAAAATGCCTTCTGTATTGATATTGGCAGGGATTTGGTCCTTGTATATGCTTATTATTGGGCCAGGGCTCTACCTTATTTTGAAGAGATATAATCGAAGGGAATGGGCTTGGCTTTGCATACCGGGACTGGCAGTGGTAACGGCATCATTATTATATTTTTTTGCTCCCTTTCACCGGCTGGGTGGTCCGCTGGGCCAAACCTTAGCCATGGTGGAAATAATGGATGAGAATGTTGCCGAAGTTCAAGCCGGAAGTTCCTTCGTGCTACCCCGTGGGGGCACCCTCTCTTTGACAGCACCGGGCGAGGCGGTCATAACGCCGCAGCGCAGATATTCGAACAGCGGTGACCTGGAGGATTTACCGGTTATTAAGTTTATAGAATCGGAGCAAACGGTTCACTTTGAACAGGTTGAATTTTGGTCCATGCGCCAGGCTGCAACTTATAAGATCGACAATAACTTCGGTGAAATAGAAGGAAGTTTAAAAATATCCGGCGACCGTATTTCCGGATCCCTTCAAAATAAAACCGGCATGAATTTAACCAAATGCATGGTTGTTATCGGAGAGAAAGCGTTTGATATTGGCGCGTTACCCAGGGGGAAAGAAGTACAAGTGGAATACAACCTAAGCAAAGCTAAATTCTTTGATTGGCAAAATAAGCCGGGCAAATGGTTCTTTCCGGGACAGGACATTCCCGCCATTGAACATGTTGCGGTTTCAACAATAAGACCTACCACTTGGAGAGAAAAGGAAGGAAACTATTTTGATGAGGGAATTCAACTAATTGGTTACGGTAATAATGTGCCTGGGTTAGCACAAATAGAAAATGAGGGAGCACAAAACTACAGTTCAGCCATGATCATGCAGCGCCTGCCGCTGGATTTGACGGATAGCGGTAAATTTACGCTTCCTGCGGGATTAATTCCGGCGCGTGTTATTGGAAACAGCGGCTCTGTACAGCCCACACCGGAAGGAAAATTAATTCACGGACAAAATGTAAAGTTAGAATATAACCTCCAACTGCCTGGGCAGCACCGGAATGCAGAAATCAAGTCAGTTGAGTTTCAATACATGAGTGGGGATGAACCTTACAGGTTGGAAATCTTTAATTGGACAAAAGAGAAATGGGAAAAAATGACATTAAATAAGACACGAATGGAGGCGGAAGAACTCAAACCCTATATCTCCGAAGCATACCGTATCAGGATTTTTATCCGGGGATTAGGCGCTAAGGACATAGTTCCGGTACCTTCCGTGGCAGTGGAGGGAGTGGCAATAAATGATTGAAATGAAGGAATTAACAAAGTCCTTTGGTAATAACATCGCCTTAAATGAATTAACTCTATCCATCCCGGGCGGGCAGGTTTACGGCCTTATTGGTCCTAACGGTGCCGGAAAAACTACGGCCATGCGGATTTTGGCTACTTTAGCTGCGGCGGACAGTGGTACGGCCATTGTTGACGGAAAAGATATTGTTCACGATACCCGTGGAGTACGACGTTCTATCGGATACATGCCCGATTTTTTCGGCGTTTATGATGGATTAACATCACGTGAATACCTGAGCTTTTTTGCGTCGTCTTATAATATACCGGAAGAAAAACATGACGTCCTGGTTAAGGAGCTGTTGGAACTGGTGAATCTGCCGGACAAGGCGGAAGCATATGTAGATAATTTATCACGCGGTATGAAACAGCGCTTGGCTCTGGCCAGGTGTCTTGTTCACGATCCGCAGGTTCTTATTCTGGATGAACCGGCCTCGGGCCTGGACCCCAGGGCCAGGGCTGAGGTGAAAGAGATCATAGTACAGCTAGGCCGGATGGGTAAGACAGTACTTATTAGTTCGCACATTTTGCCTGAATTATCCGAGATATGTGACCGGGTTGGAATATTACAAAATGGTAAATTACTGGCCAGCGGCCCCGTACCAGAAATAATTTCCGGTGGGAAAGGTAACCGCGTTATTAATATCGAGGTAACCGAATACATGACAAAACTGGTGGAGTACTTAGGTGGTTATCCCGCTGTTATACAGGCAGAGGAAATTGACAATATGGTACGTTTGATTTTTAGTGGAAACAAAACCGCACAGGTTAATCTGCTTAGAGAAGTGGTCTCAGCAGGGTATGATGTAGTTCAGTTTTCAGAAGAACAGGGCAACCTGGAAGATATATTTATGGCAGTGACCGGGGAGGTAGAAAGCAATGTCCATCAATCCAGTACTGTTTAAAGAATTATGGCAGCCCTTCAGAAAGGGCAAAGCACCTTTGATACTGTTTATTTACCTTCTGGTACTGGGTGGATTTACCCTGGGTTTTATCTATTTAAATTGGCGTCACGCGCCGATGACATTTAATCCTTCCCGGAGTCAGGAAATATTTGCGGTCTTAAGTGTTGCTCAATTGATTCTACTGGCCTTTGTTACCCCGGGGCTCACCGCAGGTACGATCAGTGGAGAGAGGGAACGCCAAACCCTTGATGTGCTGCTTATTACCGATTTAAGCCCGCGGGGCATTGTAATCAGTAAGCTAGTATCATCTTGTGCCTTTACCTTGTTATTGGTTGTGGCGACGTTTCCCCTGTATGGCATGGTACTCATGTTTGGTGGTATTGCTCCGGCCCAATTATTAAGTATGTTTGGCTTTTACTTAGTAACTATGTATTTATTTGCCTCTATTGGTATGGCCTGTTCAGCTTTTTTTAAGCGAACAGGAATAAGTACCATTACGTCTTACGGTATTACTGCTCTTTTAGGTGCAGGCACTGCCTTTTTGGCTGTATTTATCAGAGAAGTTACCCGAAATATATATGCCGGAATTAATGATATGACTTTTCCTGTGCAGTTTTTGCTTGATATTAACCCGGTGTTTGCACTACTACGCATTATGGGTGAAGGACCGCTCCTGGGACAAGAGGCAAATTGGGTAATACCGTATTGGGGTGTTTATCTAATATTTTATATAGGTGTAGGTACACTTTTACTGTTGTGGAGCGGACGCCGGTTGAACCCTCTGGGCAAAAAGTGAAAAGGAGCGGTTACGTGCACTGCAGTAAAATTAGAGAGATAGTAATTATATTTGCCGTGTCCTTTTTGTTGGTCGGCTGTGGGGGGGGCACAGAAGGTAATTCTATTTCCAGCTTGGATAAACCCTCACCGGTAGAGCAGATCCCATCACAGGAACGGGACGTGTATGACCTGGTATTACTTGGGGCACGGCAGGAAGTAAAGAAGGGTGTTACTTACGATGAATCTTATCAAGTTATTGATTATCCTGGGGGCGACGTTCCGGAGAACCGGGGGGCATGTACGGATGTGGTCATAAGAGCCTTTCGCCATGCGGGTATAGATTTGCAGCGACTGATTCATAAAGACATGAAGGTGCACTTTAATCGTTATCCTCAAAATTGGGGATTGGTACGACCCGACCCCAACATTGACCACCGACGGGTACCCAATCAGGTTAATTTTTTTAGCAGATTCGGTGATTCCCTTACACTTTCCACGGGCAAAGAGGGTTTACAGGAATGGCAATGGGGAGACGTGGTCTATTGGAGGTTTCCCAATGGACTTGAGCACTGCGGCATTATTAGCGACCGTAATGGTGCTAGCGGCATGCCCCTGGTTATCCATAATGCCGGTATGGCAGTGGAAGAGGATTGCTTGAACCGCTGGGAGATTACCGGACATTTCCGTTACCCGCTCGGTAATATGCAAGAAAGATAAAAACCCCTTCATTATACAAGAAGGGGTTTTTAAATTAAATTTTATCACAATTCAGACTAGATATCTCCTTCTTCCGGGACTATGCATATAAAGGAAAAGTCTTCTTTTCCCTTACTTTTGAATTGGTGCTCAGCGCCGCCGGGAACATAGGCTACGGAACCTGGCTCCACCACATGCTCTTCACCTTCCAGGTATAATATGCCCTTGCCACTCACAATGTAATTAATATGCGGCCATGCGTGTGAGTGCCGCGGTGTGTTTCCCCCCTCGGAAAGGGTAAACATACGCATTACCCAACCTTCCCACCCCTGTGCCGGCCCTATCAGGGTTTGCTTAAGGGCATTTAGCGCTCCCGGAGCGTTAACTTCAACTTTATCAATGTTGGCAACATTACTTACAAACAAGATTACATAACCCCTTTCTCTTATCATGAGTGTTCAGACTAGATTCGACAGGTAAGTCATTTATCCTATATAATTCTAAGTTAGGAGTTACATTTCCTTTAATAACACGGACTAACAATTAACTTTAGTATTGACAAGGAGGAGCTATCACATGGTTTTAGGCAGGAATCCATTGATGGAAGTGACCCGGGACTTGGTGGCAACGGCCACCGGCAAAACACCGGCAGATAAGGTTATTCAAAACGGTAAAGTGGTCAACGTTTTTACCGGGGAGATATTAAACTGGGACGTGGCAATTAAGGGGGACCGGATAGCCACGGTGGGTGACGTCAGTCATACTATTGGTCCTGATACTGAGGTTATTGACGCGGAAGGCTATTATCTTTGCCCGGGCTTTATGGATGGCCATGTGCATGTGGAGAGCAGCATGGTAACGGTCACTCAATTTGCGCGTGCAGTTCTTCCGTGCGGAACTACCACCATATTTATGGACCCTCATGAAATAGCAAATGTGTTGGGGATGGACGGGGTTAAATTGATGGTAGAGGAAGGACTTGACCTTCCCCTCAAAGTTTTTGCCACCATGCCTTCGTGTGTTCCTGCGGCTCCCGGGTTCGAAGATGCGGGCGCTGTTTTTGGGCCGGAAGAAATTGCTGAAGCTATGACCTGGCCTGGGATTTGCGGCTTGGGCGAAATGATGAATTTTCCTGGTGTACTGGCCGGAGATGAAAGTGTATACGGAGAGCTAAAGGCTACTATGCAGGCAGGGAAACCCATCACCGGTCATTATTCTATGCCTGGCGATTTTCAGGGCTTAGCGGCCTATGGTGCTGCCGGAATTATTTCCTGTCATGAATCCGTGCTAACTCAGGACGCGTTAAATCGCCTTCGCTTGGGGTTTTATGCCAAAATGCGAGAGGGTTCTGCGTGGCATGATGTGAAAGCTACTGTAAAAAGTTTGACTGAAACCAGTGTTGATAGCCGCCGTGCCATCTTAGTAAGCGATGACTGTCACCCTGACACTCTGTTAAGTTCAGGCCATCTGAACCATGTAGTGCAAAGAGCCGTTAACGAGGGGCTTGATCCCATTCGCGCCATTCAAGCGGTAACCATCAATACAGCGGAATGCTTTGGCGTGGCCCAGGACCTGGGAGCAATTGCCCCGGGCCGTTTTGCTGATATTCTTTTCTTAAGTGACCTGGCCGGTGTTGAAGTAGAAAAGGTCATGACCGACGGGCAAATTACAGCAGATGCCGGTAAAATGTTAGCTGACTTGCCTGAAGTTACATACCCCACCAACGTTAGTAGTTCCGTTCATTTAAAAGAACCCTTAAAGGCTGATCACTTCCGAATTGTAGCTCCTACTACGGGTACAGGAACAGCCCGAGCTCGTGTCATGGAGATTTTAGAAGCAAGTGTGCTCAACAGGCACAAGACAGAGGAATTACCAGTAAAAGATGGCGGAGTTGAAGCTGACTCAACCCATGACATTGCCAAAGCGGCGGTTGTAGAAAGACATGGAGGGAACGGAAGTATAGGCTTGGGACTGGTGCAGGGATTCGGTTTAAACGGAGGGGCCGTCGCGTCAACCATTGCCCATGATAGTCATAACCTGCTCATTGTGGGTATGAATGATGCTGACATGGCCTTAGCCGGAAACGCCCTGGCAGAAAGCGGGGGCGGAATGGTGGTCGTGCGGGATGGTAAAGTGCTGGCGCTCCTACCCCTGCCCATAGCCGGTCTTATGTCCGACAAGTCGGTAGAGGAAGTTGCAGACAGGGTAAAAGGCGTTCATGATGCGTGGCAGGAGTTGGGGTGCCGGTTAGTTTCTCCGTTTATGACCATGTCTCTCCTTTCGCTACCGGTGTTGCCAGAGCTAAGACTTACTAACCGGGGGCTGGTAAATACATTGAGTTTCTCGTTTGTTGACCTGGTCCAAAGCTAATGGTTTAAAAAACTCTATTCGGTGCTGGCCGGAATAGAGTTTTTTACACTTTAGAAAAGTATGAAAAAAGCGCGCTAAGGGAACTGATTTAGCGCGTTTTTCTTGATATCTGTTGCATATACTGCCAGCTTGATTTAAAATGGGTAAAGTAAACTGATTAACTGGTTTTAGTTTACATACAGAGGAGGGCGTGCTATGCACAAATTCAGTATGCTAATTCTTCTTATTTTGATTGCCTTTACCGCAGGATGCGGCGACGATGGAAAAATTTTAAAGACCACCGGGACAGTCGAGGCGGAGGAAATTAGAATAGTGGCAGAAGTAGGCGGAACGATAAAAGAGCTTTTTGTAGACGAAGGATCGGTTGTTGCAGGAGGAGATAAGGTGGCCTTGCTTTCCTCTCCGGAATTGGAATTAAAAGTGGAGCAAGCCAAAGCAGAATTAAGAGCTACCCGGGCAAAGCTGGCCGAAGCAGAAAGCGGAAGCAGGGTGCAAGAAATTGCGGCAGCAAGGCAGGAAGTGGAGCGTATAGCTGCTGAACTTAAATCGGCCCGCTCAGACTTAAACCTTCAGCAGGACACACTGCAGAAATACACGCAGTTAGCTGAGCAAGGTGCCTTGACCGAACATAAATTGAAAACTCAGGCTAACTTGACTGATAAGGCAAAGTACCGCCTAAATGCTGTGGAATCAAGTTTGGAAGCTGCCCGCAGTAAACTGGATTTGTTAAAGTCCGGGGTAAAACCGGAAACCATAGAACAACTTCGGGCCCATGTAGATGCAGCCAATGCAGCAGTAAAATTGCACGAGCAAAATCTTTCTGAAACTGTGCTGCGTACACCCATGAAAGGGACCGTGCTTACGTGTAACTATAAAATAGGTGAAGTAGTAAAGCCCGGATCTGAAATTGCCACCCTGGGGAATACTGATGATTTATACCTTTATACCTACATCCCTGAAAACCGGTTGGATAAAGTTAAAGCTGGACAGGAAGTCCAAATTGCCGTGGACAGCTATCCTAAAAAGCGATTTAAGGCCAAGGTCACCTATATCTCACCGGAGGCTGAATTTACTCCTAAAAATGTGCAGACTGAAGAAGACCGGGTACGATTGGTTTTTAAAGTTAAGTTAGAAGTGGTTAACGGACAATCTTATCTTTTACCGGGTATGCCGGCAGATGTTTATCTGTAATATGTCTAACTGCTAATTAAATGATAAGGAATAAGGTGGTATTAGTGCCTTACGTAATAGAAGTCGAAAATCTGAGCAAAAATTTTGGCTCTTTGCAAGCCGTGGACAATGTCTCCTTGCAAATACCCGAAGGGTCTATATTTGGTCTGCTTGGTCCGAACGGTTCCGGCAAATCCACTACTATACGAATGCTGTGTGGCCTAATGAGGCCTTCGGGTGGTGGCGCAACTGTATTAGGCTATGACATTGTCACCGGTGCTGAAAAGATTAAGCAAAACATAGGTTACATGAATCAAAAATTTAGTCTGTATGAAGATTTGACCATTAAGGAAAATATGCTGTTTTTCGGTCAAATATACGGTCTGTCCCGCAGTTATGCCAAAGAGCGGCTGTCCGAATTAAAGCAGGAAATGCAGCTTGATATAAGGGAAAACCAAATTGTAGGTACTCTCTCCGGTGGCTGGAAACAGCGGGTTGCCTTGGCCTGCGCATTTCTACATGAACCGCGTCTGCTTATTCTGGACGAGCCCACTGCCGGGGTAGACCCTGTTTCCAGACGGCTTTTTTGGCAAATCCTAAGTGACTTGAGCCGGAAGGGGATCACCGTTTTGGTAACAACTCACTATATGGATGAGGCTGAGCGGTGTGACACAACCGCTCTAATGTTTAAGGGGCAACTTAGCGCATTCGGTAAGCCCTCAGATTTAATAGAGCAATTTGCCGGTACCTCCAGCTTAGAAGATGTGTTTGTAAAATTGGCCCGGGAAGGAGCTGAACAGGATGCGCTTTAGTCTCCTCGCTGCTATTGCCCGTAAGGAGATATTGCATATAATAAGAGACCGGCCCAGCTTAATAATATCCGTGGCCATGCCGGTATTAATGCTTCTCTTGTTTGGATATGCTGTGACTACGGATGTGGAAAACATATCCCTGGCCGTGTTGGATAATGACCGTCACCGGCAGGGGCACGAACTGGTGGATGCTTTCGAAAATACAGGCTACTTCCAGCCTGTAATCTATGTCAATAATATTGACCGGCTCGAAGATCATCTTGATGAAGGCAGTGCTAAATCCGGACTGGTCATACCATCCGGATATGCTCGGAATCTAAAGCGCGGGGAACCGGCACGGGTCCAATTTTTAGTGGACGGCTCAGACCCCCTGGTAGCCAGGACGGCGCTAAATGTGGCCCAAATTACCGCTCAAAATCTAGGTAGACAGAAGCAAATAGAATTTCTTAATCGTCAGGGCGGCATACAGTTAGACAAAGAGCCACCCATAGATATGCGAACCCGGGCCTACTACAACCCCGGATTGGAAAGCCTAAAGTTTAATGTGCCCGGGTTAATTGGGCTGATTCTTCAGAACATTACCGTAATGCTTACCGCGTTTGCCCTGGTTAGGGAAAGGGAGCGTGGAACTCTGGAACAGCTAATGGTTACTCCTGTACAGGGATTTGAGCTAATGGTAGGTAAACTAATTCCCTACATCATAATTGCCTTTATGGATGTGGGTCTGGTACTGGGACTTGGCGTATGGTGGTTCAAAGTGTCCATTCAGGGCAGTCTGCCGCTGCTTTTAATATTGTCCCTATTGTTTTTGATCTTTGCCCTGGGGCTGGGAATGTTGTTTTCGGCTGTCGCCAAAACACAACTCCAGGCTATGCAAATGGTTATGCTTTTCATTCTCCCGTCTGTTCTCTTATCGGGTTTTGTGTTTCCACGGGAATCTATGCCTAATGTTATTAGCTACCTTGGTTATGTTATACCGCTAACGTATTTCCTCGAAATTCTACGTGGTATCATGCTTAAAGGGGTGGGTTTGACTCAGCTTTGGCGTGACGTGATTCCGCTGGCAGGCTTTGGCATTGCTGTTGTTACCGTCGCCTCATTAAAGTTCCGCAAGAGGGTGGAATAATGGACAAGCGCAATATTAGGGAAACAATATTGAACAGTATGGAAATATTGGCCGAGCGCAAAGGGCTGGCCGGAACTACAACGGACGAATTGGCAGCAGAAGCAGGTATAAGTAAGCGCACATTATACCGCTATTTCAGCAGTAAAGAAAAAGTAATAGAGGCAATGTTTCATCGTTTGACCGAGCGCATAGAAAAATTAATCCGGGAAGTCATTAAAAGTGACCAGACACCACCGGAAAAACTGCGGCAGATAGCGCTATTGGTTTATGAGAATATACGGTTTATGGATTCACTGGCATTTGGTGAATTACAAAAACATTACCCGGACATATGGTCATATATTGATGACTTTCGTACTGCACGCATAGGGCAGTTAGAAAGTATTTTAACAGAGGGAGTTAATTTAGGCTATTTCAGAAATGTGGACTCGCATATAACAATAACGGCTATTCTGGCAGCGGTTCGAGCTGTGATAAATCCTTCTTTCATATGTGATCATTCCATTTCCCTGGATGAAGCATTTAGAAAAGTCTTTGACTTGTTTTTATTTGGTATCAATACAGAGGATAAAAGGTAGTTAGAAGTCCTGAAAAGCAGGAATTTGAGATCTAAGAGTGAATAATTAAAGGAATAGTTTGAATATTTCCAAGAGTACCTGATGCTATTTACAGGGAATCAGTTGGTTGTCTAAGACGACTTTGAAAAGAGTGGATTTGAGGCGCATTGCCGAGTATGTACCTTAGTTAAGAAAGGGGTTAATTTTATGCGTTTTTTTAATTCCTGGGATGAAATGCAAGAAGGAGACATAATTGAGTTTTCCAGAACTTTCAATGACGGTGATGTGGCCAATTTTACTGGTACTACAGGGGATTTTAACAAGTTTCATATAGATGAAATTGCGGCACAAAAGTGCGGGTTTAAAAAAAGAATCGTACCGGGCCTTTTAACTGGTGGTATGTTGACGCATGCCGGCGGCACACTCCTCCCGGAGCCGTACGTAGCCTCAAAAATGTCCTTTCGGTTTTTGGCACCGGTTTATATAGGAGAAACCATCACAGCTAGGGTGAAAGTGACATTAAAACAAGGTGAAAAGCTTGGACTTGAAATGATATGTACCAATCAAAATGGCGAGCAAGTGCTTGAAGGAAATGTTTTTGGCAAAATTATCGTTCTAAGCGGTAAGGCATCTATGGAAGTTTAAATTTAAACCAGTATAGGTGTCCTTATAGTTTACTTCTTTCTATAAACCAACCCTTCCGCCAGGGCAACCAGTTCCCCGCTTTCATCTTTCACTTCTAAGCGATAAAGGCCGGTTTTGTTTGTTAAGTTATCCTCTTGAGCCGTTGCGGTAAGGGTGGTGCCCGCAGTCGTGGCCTTTAAAAAACTGATGTTTACATTTAGTGCCACTGCTACTGGGCCGTGAGCATTGCTGGCTGCAGCAAAGGCTATGTCAGCTAAGGTAAAAATGGCGCCTCCGTGTGTTAACGCAACTCCGTTAAGTAATTCAGGTTTTACCTCCATACTGGTTCGCGCGTAACCAGGCTTTATTTCCTCAAGCTCGATACCCAATTGCTTCATCAGGGCATCCTTTCCAAGACGTTTTTTTGCTTGGCTTAGGGATTCCTTTTTATCAATGATATCCATAAGTAGCCTCCTCTTTTGCCTTGATTATAACCACAATTTTCTTTCCAGATTACGGTACTGAATAGCTTCAGCTACATGTACGGCATCAATTTCTTCACTACCCGCAAGGTCCGCTATGGTCCTTGCTACCTTCAGAACTTTGCCGTGCGACCTCGCGGTCAGCTTTAACCTGCTGAAAGCATCCTGCAGGAGGTTTTTCCCCTCCGCAGTAGGGCGACAAACCTGCTGTAACATCTTGGAAGTCATGTGTGCATTGCAATTCAAAGGGATGTTTAAGCCCAATTTCTCCAAGCGCTGTTGCATAAATTCCCTGGCGTTTTGAACCTTTTTTCTAATATCCTGTGAAGTGTCGCCGTCCGGTGGTGACTCCAATTCCGAAAAAAGAGGCCGGGGTACTTCTATATGTATATCCAATCGATCAAGGAACGGCCCGGATATTCGGCCGAGGTACCTTTGCACCTGGGGCGGGGTGCAGCTGCATTCACGCTCCTCATCGGTTAAAAAACCGCAGGGACAGGGATTCATGGCAGCAACCAGCATTATCCGCGCCGGATAACTTACTGATGAATTAACCCGGGAAATCGTAACCAAAGAATCCTCAAGGGGTTGGCGCAACGCCTCCAATGCGTCCCTGCGGAACTCAGGTAGTTCGTCCATAAAAAGGACGCCATTATGGGCCAGAGATATTTCCCCCGGGCGGGGGAATCTTCCGCCCCCGACAAGGCCTGCCGTAGATACTGTATGATGCGGCCCGCGAAAAGGTCTTCGGGCAACCAGCGGTTCTCCGGCCGGGACCAGTCCTGCAAGGCTATGTATCTTTGTAACCTCCAGGGCTTCTTCCAAACTGAGATCCGGTAAAATGCCCGCCAGTCTTCTGGCCAGCATGGTTTTTCCCGAGCCGGGACTACCCAGCATTAAAACATTATGGCCTCCTGCCGCCGCTATTTCCAGTGCCCTCTTAGCGGCTGTTTGCCCCCGCACGTCAGCCATATCCGGGGTCCCTTCTTTCTCTTGCCGGAAGAGACCTTCAATATCCTGCTTGTGCGGTAGCATTTGCTCATGCCCTTGCAAATGAAAAACCAACTGAGCTAGAGTTCCGGCTCCGTATATTTCCACGTCCTGTATCAAAGCTGCTTCCGGAGCGTTTTTCCAGGGTACAATTATGTGGTCAATATTATGTCCCTTTAATGCTGATACCAGGGGAAGTGTTCCGTTAATTGAACGGACTGATCCTTCCAGCGACAATTCTCCAATAAACGCATACTGCCGACAGACAGTTGGATCAACCTGTCCGGTGGCCGCCAGTATGCCCACAGCAATGGCAAGGTCATAAACCGGACCCTCTTTTTTTATGTCTGCCGGTGCTAAGTTAACAGTTATCCTGCTGAGGGGAAAATCGTAACCGGAGTTTCGAATTGCCGTTCTAACTCTGTCCCGCGCTTCGCGGACGGCAGTATCGGGTAATCCAACAATATCGCAGGCAGGAAGCCCGTTAGATACATCTACCTCAACCTGTATTATATGCCCTTCTAAGCCGTGCAGGGCTACGCTTTTTACGATTGCAAGCATGTTTTCCTCCGTTTTTGATTCCCGTTCTTAAGGTTAATTATTCCTCGAGGACATAAATATTCCTGCAAGAGTTAAGGAATGAGGTTTGAAATAAACTATCTCCCGTGTTCATCGATCTCCCTAATCAGAAGAAAGACCGGGTTGTCTTTTGGGTTACTTCAGATAACATGCATATACTGCAATAACCGAATGGGAAGCGAACCTAAGTAATGCGCTATTTAGGTAAGATGTGCAGCAACTATGATTCTGAAAGATATTTTACACCAAGGAAAAAAGAAACTGATTAAGAATCAACCCTACCGCGTAAATCAATGTAAAAATTATCATCCACTTTATGTATGTCCCATGATCCTCACGAAGCCATTGAAAAAAGCCTCTACCTTCCATCCAGTATTTCACTATATTAATTGAATGAAAGATCATTAGCATTGCACCAATATATATAACTGATTGAAACCATATAGGCAAGCCATGGTTAGGGTCTAGCAAAAAGTCTTTCAATATAAATGAAACAATAAAAAGGGCTGCTAAATTTGGTAACCCTATAAATATTAAGTTCCAGGCCAACTTTTGTTTTGGGTTTGTATCCCTTTCCGTTAAGCCATCGTCCGGTGTTGCCGCCTTATTAACCTTGTTTTTATTGGCATTAGGAAAATCAGAAAAAATTGCAGACAAAATCAATGTAACAATAGCCGTTATCCCTGAAATATTTATTAACATGTTCCAATCATTAGATATGTAAGAACTAGACAGTCCTAAAACAACAATAAGTACCCCTAAAGCTAGTGGTTTAAACAAATTCAGCCCTACCTTTTTTATATCTATTTAAGGATATTATAAAATAATTATTAACCTATGAAATAAAAAGCATGTCTTTATTGTAAAAAAATAACAATTAAGGTATTGACAATATCCATCTATTATTTGCCAACCAAAAACTCATTTATTTTAATAAAACTTTTCTTTCTAAAGTCGTAGCTATATAAAGCGTATTGTTTGTTAAGAAAGGCATATTTGACACGAATTTTTAGTTTATTATTGGATACTACTTTATGATATTTATCTTGGGGAACTTTAATAAGTTGGTAAGTATTCCTCCTTGGTTTTGCACTGATAAGATTCTGACAAATAACAACCTCGCCCTTCTCCTCGTTAATTGAGTAGCCTTTAAATGGAGTAAGCATTATTAAGGGTTGAGAACTTTTATTAATAATATAGAACTCCCTTTCATCATGGGCAAATGCTAAACCATTCACGGCGAACTCTTTAAGAGCTATAGGTGTATTATTTATTGTTTGAATGGTAGATTTTACATAAAGGTAATAAGATAAACTTGCAACCATAAAAAATGCTAAAATAACTGTCAAGCAGTCTTTAATCTTTTATTCACTAAATCCTCCTTAAACAACTTAAATTAGGTTGAATTTGCCTAATCTTTTTCCTTGAGTAAAAGAATAATTTCTTCAAGTTTATGTAAAACTTGTTTGTTGTGTTCACTTTTGCGTTTTAAGAATTTAACTACTAAAAATATAAAACCAAAAATCGAGCCACAGAAAAGCAACATAAAAACTATATATAAGATACCAATCAGATCTATATACTGTCGCGCAAGCACTATATGTTTTGGCAGATAAGGTTGATCTTTAATATTTG
>JADQBQ010000009.1 GCA_016278505.1 Clostridiales bacterium | reverse complement strand
TATCCACAAACCTCAAGAGGGGGAAGTCTGCCCAAATGTAAGTTGAAAATGAGAACACGGCTAAAATAGCCACAAAAAACACCATTATGGTCTTTAAAAGAGTGATTTTGCTCTAAAAAAACCTGTGATTTTTTTACATTTACTGAAACCAGGGGAGTTGATACCCGGTTTCAGCAGTTAAATCATTGTTTAATACTTTTATTGCTTCCGCCAGGGTAGAGTTTACATGAACACTGGGGTATTGGTCCAGGGGAATCATTACGTCACGAACAGGTTTCTTTTTCATTGTAACAGCTCCTCGCCATTTTTATTAGGGTATGTATTAGATTATATCTTCCGGGATTGTCTACACAATGGTATTCCCGTCAGATAATAAATTAGCTGCCCCTGGCTGGGCTAAAACCTGTTGAACGTTTCACAAACGCAAGTGGGGACAGCCTTTTAAGGCTGTCCCTCTTTGGTCGTAATGGTGTGATTTATTGAAGCAAATGTTCATGTTCCTGCCCGTACTGCCGCTGTATTGGGAAGGGGCGGTACGGCTGGTTTAGTGACTCGGCTTGTGTAATCCGGTGTGCCGTCATGAAGCCTTCGCTGATGGCAGTGTTGAGCCTGCGCGGCTCCTTGGCATCGCCAATTACGAATACCTTCATACCCCGCTGTCTAAGCTCCCCTTCCAAGTTGTTTACCGGAACAGCCCCCACGGATAAAACTACGTGTGTGCAGGGAATCCAATGCTTTGTCCACTCTCTGTCCATGGCTACAATACCGTCAGGCTTTATTTCCTGCACGCTCATGCCGGTGACGGTATGAACCCCGCTTTTGCCGAGCTCCTCCATTAGTGTTATTCTGCTGATGGGTTCGGCATCAATGGCCAGATCGTCTTCCATTTCCACAACAGTGACATCTTTTCCTTGATGTTTTAGCAGCAGTGCTGTTTCACAGCCGGTACTTCCCCCACCCACTACGACCACATTATTGCCCACTTCGTACCTGCCGGCCAGTAGATCCCAGGCTGTGGTCACATTCGGACTGTGTACACCGGTAACGTCCGGGATTGCCGGGGCGGCCCCGGTGGCTAGAATGATGCCGTCAATATCCATTCCCTGCAGAGTGTCAGCGTTGGCTTCAGTATTTAAATGCACTTCAACACCCAGCTTATGGATTTGAGTCTGCAGGTAATCAATGGACCATCTTATTTTTTCCTTACCGGGCGGCACGGCGGCCAGTTTCACCTGACCGCCCAACTCAGGCTCTTTTTCCAAAAGGGTTACCCTGTGTCCTGCTGCAGCCAGCACCCTTGCCGCTTCCATTCCTGACGGCCCGCCGCCGATAACCGCAAAGTGGCCGGGGGTCAGGGTGGAGCTTATCAGGGGGTATTCCAATTCCCGCCCGGCAACGGGGTTTACCGTGCAGCGAATATGCAGGTTTTGGAATACCCTTTCACCGATGCACCAGATGTTGCATGTTATGCATTTACGAATATCTTCTGTTCTGCCCTCTAATGCTTTTTGCGGCCATTCCGGGTCAGCAATTAAAGTGCGTCCCAGGGCAACAAAATCCGATTTACCCTCGGCAAGAATGCCCTCGGCAGTTTCCGGGCTTCTAATTACCCCTACGGCTATAACCGGTATTTGTACCTCTTTTTTAATGTTTTCAGCCAGATAAGCCCGCCATCCCTCAGGGTAATTCATGGTCTCCAGGATGGTGGGCATGGATGCATAGGTGCCGCTGGAAACATCCAGGGCATCTACCCCGGCGTCTTCAAGCATGCGGGCAATCTTCATTCCTTCTTCCAGGTTGATGCCCCCTTCTACGAATTCATCGGCGCTAAAGCGGAACAGCACCGGGAAGTTTTCACCGGTGACTTCTTTGACGCCCCTGATGATTTCAAGTGGGAAGCGCATGCGATTATTTAAATCGCCTCCATACAGGTCTGTCCGCTTGTTACTGAACGGGGACATGAACTGGCCAACAAGATAGCCATGAGCCCCGTGTATTTCCACACCGTCATAGCCTGCATTCTGGGCCCGGATTGCAGCTTGCACAAACTTTTCAATAATTTCTTCAATCTCTTCTACCGACAGTTCCCTTGGCACTACTTTCAAGAAAGGGTCCGGAATGGCAGATGGTGCCACCGGCTGCATATTCAAAGTATTTTGGGGTGTTGTCTGCCGGCCGGCGTGGTGCAGCTGGGTAATTATTTTTGCACCGTGTTCATGTACTGCTTCCACCAGTTCGTTGTGGCCTGCAATGTAAGAATTATCATCGATACTAAGCTGGTTAGACAGGGCGCAGCCCTGGGGGGTATCAACACTGTTAATCTCAGTAATGATCAAGCCGGCCCCACCCTTGGCCCGCTCACGATAATAATGAATCATGGCCGGAGTAACTGCGCCCAGCTCATTAGCCAGATTGGTACCCATAGGGGGCATTACAATTCTGTTACGAATGTGCAAGTTACCTATGTATCTCTCTTCAAATAGTTTAGGAAATCTCAATTTTTTTCCTCCCTCCGTGAATTTAACGGTAGTATTAGCCGGAGCGGGATGGATTATGAATAACTGCAAAGAAAGCCCCAATGGAAAATGAAATAAAAAAACCCTGTACCTCTTGGTACAGGGTTTTTTATTCTAACAGCTCTCCGATTATATTGAATAAGTCAACCGACCTAATTATTCCTGCGGCTCTATCACCCTCCATAACGGGGATAATGTTTACTTTTCCTGTGAGCATTACCTGGACAGCCTCCGCAGCATTATCATTTACATCAACACAGTTGCTAAAAACAGGCCGCATAACCTCACTCACATTGATGAGCATGGCATTGTCCTCGACAACGTCCCGAGAAAAGAGACGGGTAAGTGCAGCCCCCACCGTTGATTTCACCTTGATGGCATCAAGCATAGACCTTATGGTCAAAATACCTACCAGGTCCCTGTCCTCATTTAATACCAGTAAGGACCTCTGACCGGAAATTATGCCCCTTTGGTCAATGTGAAAGGAATTTTTCAATGTCTTTATTGCCTCCGCCAGGGTTGAGTTTACATGGACACTAGGATATTGTTCCAGGGGAACCATTACGTCACGAACAGGTTTCTTTTTCATTTCTAACCAACTCCTTTTTGCCAATTTATCCGGCAGTATGTATTTAATTTTAAGATCTTCCAGGATTGTCTAACAATAGTCTTTCCGTCAAATAATAAATCAGCCGTCTCTGGCGGAGCTTTGACCTGTCGAACGTTTCACAAACCTTCCCGGACATTTGTGCGGTCCAACACCTAAAACATCCTTTATTAGTGGGTCCTGCTCCCACACAATCATACCGCCTTGAATAATGTACCGGTAATCCGGTCTCAAAAACGGTTGTACGTTCAATTTCAAAGGATGCTAGAAACAAAATTTATTACAGGTAAAAGGAGTTTAACCTCTGCATGAATAATATACCAATTAACCTAAAAAGTGTTATGAAAATTATCGACTTATAATAGTATTTTATCGCTATTTCAAAACCTTGTTAAGGGAGTGAGAGTCTAGGTGACCGAGACTAGCAAATACGAGCAGGAGACATCCCGATTAATATATAAGCTTGGAGCAGCTGACGGTCAGGTTAAAGTCTTGCATGAAACTGGTTAAAATTGATACAGGTGCCACCGGGACAATCTTTTTTATTTGATTTAGACCTCAATAACATGACCATCCCTTCTTCTTTTATTGACATATGTTCATATTATTGTTATTATTTAATTGATAATAATTATCATTAACGGAAGAAGGGCTGGTTGATGAATGAGTATAAAGTGGTGTTTTTACCGGACAGTTCAACCGTAACCGTTAACGAGGATGAAAATATACTGGATGCTGCATTCCGGGCAGGAATATCGCTAAAGAGCTCCTGCGGCGGCACCGGCAGCTGCAGCCGTTGCGGTGTAATTATTAAGAAGGGGTTAGCCCGTTCTGAAGGTGTTGGTAAATTAACCCGAGAACAATTATCCAAAGGCTATGTTCTGGCCTGCCAAACGTATCCCAGAAGTGATATGGAAATTGAAGTTCCCGAATCAAATCGACTCTCACAACACCAGGTGCTAATTAGTGAAGAACTAAACAATCACATGTCTACCCATACCTTTGATCCTTTGTTTCAAAAAATAAAGATAGCACTTTCCCCACCTTCATTAGATGATCATACAGATGATTCTTCTCGTCTTTTTTCTGTGTTGCGTAAAACATTAAACATTGAACACTTGCGCTTAAATCTAGAAACGGTGCAAAAGCTACCCCGGATCCTTCGTGAAGGTAACTGGCGGATAACAGTCTCCCTGGCTGATATTAAAGGTTGTTATGAAATAGTTAATGTTGAGGCGGGATGGAACCATAGAAATTATTATGGGCTGGCTTTGGACATAGGAACTACTACGGTTGTTGCTCAACTGGTTGACCTTGAAACCGGGGAATCTGTTGGTATTGAGGGTACCTATAACAAACAGGCTGTTTTCGGAGACGATGTAATTTCCAGAATTATCTATGCGGTGGAACACAAAAAAGGTGTGGAACAAATGCAGCGAACAATTCTGACCACTGTTTATGAACTTATTACCACTCTAATCAAAGACAAAAATATTAACTACGAAGATATATGGTACGTAACATGTGCAGGAAATACTACAATGATTCACCTGTTTTTAGGAATTGACCCGGAATACATCCGGCTGGAACCATACGTTCCCGCCTTTAACTCCTTGATTCCAATCAAGGCACTGGATATTGGCCTGGCAGTAAATCCAAGGGCCATGGTCTACTGTCTCCCAGGCACAGCCAGTTATGTGGGAGGTGACATTACTGCCGGCGCTGAAGTAATTGGAATTGATAAGCAAGAAAAAATATCTTTGTTTATTGATGTGGGCACCAACGGAGAGATGGTTTTAGGAAATAAGGACTGGCTTATGGCGTGTGCATGTTCCGCAGGGCCTGCCTTTGAAGGCGGTGGTATAATCCACGGCATGCGCGCAATGGATGGGGCCATAGAAAATGTCGATATCGAACCCATTTCCCTGGATGTCCATTTGAAAACTGTGAACAACAAAAAACCCATAGGGATCTGCGGTTCAGGACTCATTGATTGCATAGCATCCCTGCAAACAACAGCTGTGATAAACCGTACCGGTAGCTTCCTAGCATTTCCCACAAATAAAAGAATACGTATAACAGAGGGTGAAAAAGAGTTTGTGCTGGCCTGGGCAGGAGAGTCGGGTAACAGTAAAGATATCACCATCTCTGAATCGGATATTAAAAACCTTATCCGCTCCAAGGCTGCCGTATTTGCAGGCATATCAACCATGTTAAAAACAGTGGGCTTAGCTTTGGACGATATTGAACAAATATATGTAGCCGGAGGGTTTGGAAAATATATTAATCTGGCGGATGCCATAAAGATAGGAATGTTTCCTGACCTTCCCCTGGAGAAATATAAATATGTAGGTAACAGCTCAATAATGGGTGCAAAAAAGATTTTATTAAGTAAAGAAGCCCGGGATGATGCTGAACAATTAACCGGGAAAATAACATATCTGGAATTAAGCGTAGGAAACGACTTTTATGAAGAATTTATATCAGCCTTATTTTTACCGCATACCGACTTAAAATTGTTCCCAAGTACAACAGAGGGGTTGAGATAAGACCTGCCCCCTTTATAAAAAATGGAGCGTGATAATAATTAATGAACTGCTTGGTTGGTTAGGATTATTGTTATTGTTGGCTACTTTACTGGTATGTCTGATACGCCGTACCGGGCCGGGAGGTAATTGGCGGGCTGCATTATTAAGATATCACAAGAATCTGGCCCTGGCTGCATTAACAGTACTTACTTTGCACGGCCTGCTGGCCTTAAGCGGTGGCAACGGTTTTGGCCATGGTTACGGAAGGGGTGGGGGCGGAGCACACTTTATGTCGTTTATTACCTCCGGCATACTGGCCTGGGCTCTTTTGCTGACCATATGTTTGCTGGCCTTGAATATAGCCCGCAAAAAATCCTACTTCCGGGGTCACTGCTGGCTTGTTATTCCGCTGATTTTTATAACAATGTTGTATCATTTATAAGCATAAGTAATTACCAATTCATAGCAAAATTTAAAGCCCATGGATTACTATAGTAATCCATGGGCAAACTATCTTTTGGCCTATATTTTATCTATTCGCCGGTGGTTTTGCCGCAACAGGAACCGGGGGTACAATTTCCATCTTTCGGGTTACTGCCGCAGCAGCCAGCGGGTTCTTCATTAGCCGGCTTGCCTACTGAACTAGGCAAAAAAGGGCTGGAGATAAGTTTACGCAAGTTTGCACTGCCACACTCGCACTTAGGCTCATTATTATTTCCAGGCAGTTGGAGCACTTCAAAAGTTTTCTGGCAATCCTGGCACTGATACTCGAAGATAGGCATGATTCATTCCTCCTGAAATTATGTTCAATTCTCGGTTAATAAAAAATGATCTTTCTACATCAGTGTAAAAAAATCCTTCTTTATTTAAGAAGGAAATATAGTCCATGTGTGGTACACTTATAAAGCAGCTATCATTAATTCCAAAATAGGAGAGTGAGAGTATATGAGAGAGACGGAATACAAAGAACCAACTATGGACCTGACCAAAATAGAGGATAAGTTGTTATGGGATTTTAAGCTTGCAGAAGAGTTTACAAATCGCAAAAAAGGGTTTGCCTTTGTCATAGACGTTTATAGCAAAAACCCGCAGCTAACTTTATATAAAGTGGGCGAAATGTTGAGTTCCACCAAGTTTCTTCCTAAGCAACCACCAGTGGAAATGCTGGTGCGGGCAGTGGAAGAACAGGGAGGCAGTCTAGATGAAAATAACCTTTTTGACGCCAATGATGAAGTAAAAAGCTGGATCAAGGAGAATTTGATGTAGCGTAAGTAGCCGGGCTAATAAGCCCGGCTGCACTTTATCTGCTTTTAGCTCCCACTTCTACCGTGGGGTTTCCCCTTTTACTGCCTGTCAGCTCTAATAATCTGCCTGCCGCCAACCTCTTGCCACGGGAAGACAGAAAATTGCGCATTCTCAAGCCATGTTTTATACTCTTCATAGGTGTACGTTCCGCCGTTAGCAGTATTTATAAGCATATTGACACCAAAGATTGCCGGTCTGGCTCCTGTACCCCGGATCATGTCATTAATGATTAATCTACCACCGCTTTTAAGATTGGCGGCCGCGTCATTAAAGAGCTTTTGGTTTTCCTTTTCCCCGTATATATGACAGACGTTGCCGAGATAGATTACGTCAAAAGGTCCCTGAGGCAACCCTTCGGTAAAATCACCCTTCACCATTTTTATGGGCAGGTCAGGTTCTAATTCGGGGCTCATCATGTCAATTACCTGGGGTAAATCCATTACAGTGACTGCCGCCCCATTTTTCGCAAAGGCACGGGCATAGGTAAGGGGACCTCCCCCTACGTCCAGTACCGCGGGGTTTGCGGGCAAGTCCTGCAGACAATATTTAGATAATGCGGGTGCACTTTGAGCCGCTATATGGCTCATGGCCTTGATAAAATCCTTAGGTGCAGAATCTTGCTTTTTGGGGACCGGTTTGCCGTTTTGCAAAACCTCCGGTAGCCTCACCCACGAAGATATCAAATTATAAGCGTGCATAAAGGAAAAACCGGTATAAGCTTCAGATTCAGAATTATAGAGTATTTCCTCTGCTTCCGCGGTCAGCTTCATCTTTTTGCTGTCATGCTCTAAATAACCCAGGGCAACCAGGGCTTCGGCCACTGTCCATAACGCCCTGTGGTCGGTTCCGGTCTTTGCCGATAATTCTTCCGTGGTGCAGGGACTATCCTTTAAGGCGTCAAAAAGACCGGTCTGTACGGCCGCTCCCACAATCAAAAACTCCTGCGGCAATTCAAAAGAACGGGGATTAGGCACTATTTTTCCCTCCTGTTAATTGTTGTATTAGGTACAATTGGAATCTCTGCATAAATCATACCCTATTAAGTTTGATAGAAACAAATTAACTGCCGATAATTAGATTAAACTGCTTGGCCCGCGAGGGCAATTGGGACAACTTCAAGCCCGACACGGGTTTCAAACCGGTAACGGAAAAATAAGCCTCCCAATCTTTATGGTAAACAAAGGGCTTATCCCCTCCCACCATAACATCCTCCCACCGGGTACCGAAGAATGCTGCAAACTCACCGGAAAGCGTTTCCATGTCTTCGGCATCTTCCGGCACTTCCATCCATATCTTTCCGAGGTTGCCCACGGCAACCACTTTTCTATCGCACTCTCACCCCATTTCGTAAAAATAAACGGGTACTTCATTGCCTTCGGTATACTCCACAGTGTTTTTCATTTTAGCCAGTACCTGTTCATCCAGGGTGGGAAATGCTACCATGGGGTTACCGGAAACAATATCCAGGGCAGCGGCTAACTGATTATTGTTCATTGCTGCTAAAATCACAGGTTTCCCCCTCCTTTTATGAGGCTAAGTTGGTATGTTGAAGCTACGACAGGCAAAAGACTTTTAAAGGTATTCCTTTGGGGTCTTCTTTCGACAGGATTACAGGATACTCAGGATAGAGATTAAAAAACAATTAAGACAAGATTTTTAGGCATTCCTTTGAGGTCGAAAGAAAAGGCAAACACATTAGACAGGATTACAGGATTCGCAGGATGCTTTAGGGTAGTGCTTTGGGGTCTTAAAAAACATTTTATAATTATTTGTATTAATATATTGGACTGGTCCATAAGCTCTGTTTAGGTGATAAAGATTTTCGATTGTATTTTTGTATTTTTTTAACAATCCTGTTGATCCTGTTAATCCTGTCTAAAAAAATTGTTTACCCAAAAGCCCCACATGCAAAGCCTTTTCCCCCGCTTATCCCGTTTATTTTCGTAAAAAAACAGATCCAAAGCCCATCTAATAATAACCTCCTTACCAGCTACTTTTAGACACAGCCGCCTGTTCCTTGGCCAATTCCAGTGAAGCAGCACACCCGGGGTCTACCAGGTGGAAAAGCCGGGCCATGGCCACCAGGTCGAGCCTGTTGTGCTCTAAAATAGGCTCCACCAGTGTTGAGTCAGCGGTTTTTACAAACCGGTGATAAGTCTCCGGTATTAAATATCCGGGAATATCCCCTTCCCGCTTAAAGTCCATAAGGTATTCCTCCAGCGTCATCAGCCGGCAGTCCGGCAGCTGATGCTTCAAATGTTTACGTGCATGGAATAATAAGTCCACATGAAAGTGATCATAACTATAAAAAAGCCGGTGAGCCACGGACCGGCCGCTCATATAAGGAAGGTCAAAGCGCTTGCCATTATACGTAACCACTACCTTATATTTTTTCATTACCCGGTCTACCGCTTCCAGGACGGCCTTTTCTTCCCGGTAATGCCGGGCAAAATACTGTTCCGCCACTAAAGTGCCGGACCGGCAGTAGAGCAAACCCACCAAAAAAAGAGGCTGGCTGGCCCACAGGCCCGTGGATTCTATATCCAGGAAAACCACATCCTCCGGTTTAAAAAAGGATAATATTTCCCAATCCTCCGCTCCCAGGGCTTTAAGCTCGTGGACTTTACCGTCCTTGAGCAAACCAAGCACCTGTCCGGCATATTCCCCCCAGCGGGCATGGCCGGCCAGCTGTTCTATAGAGTGATACCCCTGCTGCTTTAACTTTTGCTCGTTAACAGGTCCCACTCCGCGGACCAGCCGCAGGTTCCCCTGCACTCCCCCGTCTTTGTATGCCGGGAAAGAAAAGGTACCGGGATACCCTTCCTCTAACAGGATACAGCTACCCATAGGTGAACACACCTGCCGCCCACCCGGAAGGGGTGTCGGAACCTCAACTTCGGGGCGGGTTTCAGGCTGCTGCTGCTTTTTCTCTTTAACCTTATTCAACCGATCAAAAAGACTCATTTTATCTTCACCTTTGAAAGTTTTAACTAGTAAAAAGCTACAACACTAAAAAGAAAGGGCAATTTTTGACGGGATTCTCGGGATAGAAATTAAGAACAAAGAGAAAGGAAAAAGCAAACACATTAGACAGGATTACAGGATTAGCAGGATAAGGGATTAAAAGATAACGTTTAAAATAGCCAATTGGTTATGAGTTTAAGCTTAAAAGAGCTAACTAAGATATAATGTGAATTATTAAAAATATAACGAAACCGCCAAGACGAATTAATGCTAGTAAATATTGTATGCAAAGAAATAATAAAGGAAAACAAGCAAAGCTAAAAATCCTGTTGATCCTGTTAATCCTGTCTAAATATGCTTTTCATTATTAACTCAAAATCAAAATTCTCCCCAATAAACTACTTTATTTACTACAGCAAAATCAAACATGTTTTCAAAATCCCATGCATCCCGTTAATCCCGTCAAAAAACTAACCCCACAGCACGACATACAAATCTTTTTCTTATCTAAAACTCTTCGCCACCCTTTTCAGGCGCTCCCTGGCCGCAGCATCCATTCCCTTACCCTTTTTATCCCCATTCCTCGGCACGTATTCCCGGCCCAGCAAGAGGTGCAGCAGCATCACAGCCCCTTCCTTATCCAGGGGACGGTTAAAATTGGAGCACTTGGGAGACTGAATACAGGCCGGACAGCCATCAGCACACTCACAGGATTGTATAGCCTCCAGCGTCGCCTCAAACAAGTCTTCGGCTTCCTCATAAGCCCGCTCCCCAAATCCTACTCCGCCATGACAAGTATCATGAATAAATATGGTGGGGCCCTGGGTCTCTTGGTGATCTACCGTGGAAAGTCCGCCCAAATCATTGCGGTCACACATGGCAAACAAGGGCAGTAGCCCTATGGATGCATGTTCGGTGGCATGCAGGCCTCCCATTAACTGCAGGCCTAATTTTTTGGCCAGAGAACCTGCTGATTGATCAAAAACAATCCACATCCCGGTGGTCTCCAGTACCTGCTCAGGCAGGTCCAACTTACCACCGCCAATTACCTGCCCGCTGTCTTCTTCCTTTTTCACGTAACCCGTCACCCTGCTTCTAACCCGCAGCTGCCCGGTATAAAGCATGTGCCCGTTTAATTCCCGATGCCGGTCCGTGGTTAGAATCTCGGTGGATTTTTCCCGGCTGCACATGGTGAAATAACCGGTATCCTGCTGCTCCAAAAAGGCAGTTTCCTTTTCCATGTTCAAATCTTTAACTACAAAGGTCTCCCCCTGGTGCATGTAAACTGCCCCGGGGTAAACCTGGGACTGAGCGGAATTACCGTCCAACACTTCCAGCAGCCGGTTGCCCCTGCCCGTATCCCGTAGGTTTACCGGACCCGCTGAGCCCGATCTTATGTTGACCCTTTCCGCCGGGTAAGTTTGGCCGTTATAATAATAACTGCCGGAGGAATGAATAATATCCCCGTCTTCCTCCAGGAGCATAAGAATATCTTGAAAAATATCATCCCAGAGTGCAAAATCCCCCGGTGTAACCGGCAGTTCGTGCGCGGCACACAGGGCCTGTCCCATTAATAAGTACGGGTTAGCAGGGTCGACCAGCGCTCTTTCGCTGGGGCTGGAAAAGAGTGCGCCGGTATTGCGGATAAAATGCTGGTCGAGTGGTGTTTCCACACCTATATAAATGGCCAGGGACTCTTTATCCTTACGTCCTACCCTTCCCGCCTGCTGCCAGGTGGAAGCAATGGTACCGGGGAAACCGGCGATAATACATACTTCCAGGTCACCCACATCTATACCTAACTCCAGTGCATTAGTACTAACAACGCCCCTCAGTTTACCGCTGAAAAGCCCCTCCTCAATGGCCCTGCGCTCCCGGGCCAAGTAGCCGCCCCTGTATGCCGTCACTGCCCTGCCGTTACCATCATCCATATGCTGCCTGGCAAAACGGAGGATACGTTCTGCCGCCTGCCTGGCCCGGCTGAAGACTATAGACCGAAATCTGTTTTCCAGACAAACGGACAAAAGCCACGCCACTTCTTTAATATATGGGGTGTGCGTGGGAGGTTTCCAAAGTACAAAACGCATGGGCCCGCGGGGAGCACCGTTATCTTCCACCAGGCTCACCGGCAGACCGGTGAGCCTGGTCGCGTGTTCAGCGGGATTGGCAATGGTGGCTGAACAAAGGATAAATACCGGTTGGGAGCCATAGTAATTACACAGGCGCCGGAGACGGCGCAGCACGTGGGCTACCTGGGTACCAAAAACACCGCGGTAATTATGCATCTCATCTATTACTACGAATTTTAAATTAGAGAAGAAACGGTGCCACTTCAAATGATTGGGTAATATGCCCCGGTGCAGCATATCCGGGTTAGTCATGATAATGTTGGCTTTATCCCGCAAATCCCTTTTTTCACCGTCCGGAGTATCCCCGTCATATACACCATACTTTAAAGGCGCTCCAAATTCAGCCATTGCAGTAAGCTGGTCCCGCCCCAAGGCCTTGGTGGGGAATAAATATAATGCACACTCACCCGGCCGGCTGATCAGGCGGTCCAGCACGGGTAAGTTATAACACATGCTTTTCCCCGATGCGGTGGGGGTAACCACCACAATATTTTTATCCGACCGGACGGCTTCTATGGACTCAACCTGGTGCGTATAAAGATTGTCTATACCCCGCAGCGAAAGGGACTGGGCCAAAGACCGGTGCAGCGGGTAGGATAATTCACCGTACCGGGGTGTTTGTGCTGTAAGGTCTTCAATATGTACAATCTGCTCTTTATATGCAGTATGGGCCTTTATTTTTTCCAACAGTGTATCCATACCGGATTCTTGATCAGCCATATAACCACTCTCTCCATGATTTGGGTTGCCAGAGGTTTTCTTATGGATCATTTTACACCATTAATAATACTTTTGCTATTAAAAGGCGCAGATAACTCATGTATCTGCGCCTTCGTCATTATTACCACTTTCCAATTGCTGGCGATAGTTCCAGGCCAGGACGGCTTCGGCAAAGGAGACCATTTTATGCGTCATATTACCGCCCACCTTACCGTTCATGCGGCTTGGCAATTCCCCTTTGTCTATCGTATCGTAATCAGGCATTCCCAGCTCAGCCGCCATTTCATTTTTGAACTGTTCCAGGGCCGGCTTAACATATGGCTCCAGGTCTTTGGGCACTAAACCGTTAGCAGCAGACTTTACTAAATCCTTTCTCAATTTGAGCACCCCCAAAATGGGAATATGTTAATGCAAAACCATTAATATTCCCGACAATGTTTTTATAATGTCCCACTCGCACCGAAAAAAGATTATTAGGATTATGGTAAACAGCAAAAATAAAGGCAATAAAAATACAAAACCCCTTTAAAACAGGGGTTTTGTATTTTCTTCCTTTAGATAAAATTTTAGCTAAATAAAAACTTGAAACAGCGTTCTGTGCACTTCTAATCCGGTTGACCCTCCACGTAAACCCTATCGATGCGGGCGTTAGCCATCAAAGGATTTAAATGCACATCCACTATATCACCGGGCTCAAGCTGCACATTGCCGGTCTCCACTACCGTAAGCTGCATGCTTGTTTTACCGATTATTTTAAGGGGCTTACCGTCAAAAAAGACACTATATGCCGGTTTAAAGAAATCCTTTAACAGGTGATAAAGCTGCCTGATAAAATCATTGATGCGGAAGGAATCTATTTTTTTCTCCAGGCCGAACCCATCTGTATAACCTATAGGAAGAACAGCCATATTGGTATTTTTGCCGGTCTTATAAGTGTTACTATAGCCCACATAGCTTCCCTGTTCAAGCTGCCTGGCTTGCAGGACTCTAACCCTGGTGCGGTACACCTTTTTCAATGGCACGTCGGGATTAATGGTACTGTTACCCAGAAAGGCGGAACCGATGTTTACCATATCCATATGCGTTGCGGGAAATTTTAGGGCAGCCATGGAATTGGCACTATATTTAACAGTAAACTTAAAACCTTTATTTTCTAACTGATTGACCAACGAAAGAAAACTATCCAGCTGCTCTTTGGTATAATCCATTTCCTTTTCAAAGGCGTTGCTGTAATGAGTAAAAATGCCTTTAAAATTAAGACCATCAAGTTCTTTCAGCCTTTCTGCCACCTGAAGCAATTCCAGCGGGGTAAATCCCATCCTTCCCATTCCGGTATCCACTTTCAGATGGACATCAATAGGCTTGTCCTTCTCCAGGGCAAGCCTATTCAAAATCTCGGCCAAGTGCAGAGAATATACAGCAGGGGTCAGTCCATGCTGCCATAAGCTATTCAGCTCATCTTTACCGGTGCCGGGAGGTGCAAAAACCAAAATAGGGGAGCGAACACCCCCGTCCCTCAATTCAATGCCTTCCTCTATATGCGTAACCGCAAAATGATTAATGCCTGATTGCTCCAGGAAATTACCTATCTTTACAGCTCCCAGGCCGTAAGCATTTTGTTTGAGCACTGCCATGATGGGGACATTAAAATAACCCTGCAGGGCCTTAACATTATGCTGCAATTTATTTAAATCAATCTCTACCCATTTATCCACTGTTTTCCCTTCTCCCTAAGCCCTTTCTGGCCATAATCATCTTGGAGCGCAGCTTTTTAGCCAGCGGCACACCCCTATCCCACAGCTTGTACATCAGCGGGTCAAAAATCAAATCAAATTCACCGATAAACTCAGTGTAGGAACCCTGGAAGCCTTTTTTGAACCGGTATAATCCGTATAAGGGATTGGACGGGTCTAAGTCACCGGAAATGCCCCGGAAATCATAAAGGGTGCACCCCGACTGCTTGGCCCACTTGATCATCTCCCACTGCAGAGCGTAATTGGGCATTAAGCTGCGCTTGGTATTGCTGCTGGCCCCGTACAAGTACCAGCATTTGTCCCCGAACCTGGTACAGATTGTTCCGGCCAGCGTCTTGCCTTCATGCTCGGCCACAAAAAGCCTCATATACCCGGGGGGAACCAGGGCATCATACATCTTTTCAAAATAGGCCAGTTTTCTGACCACAAAGTTATCTCTTGATCCCGTCTCTTCCATTATTTCCTGGAAGCGTTTTAAATCGTTTCTTTCCCCTACGCGGACATTAACACCTTTGCGCCCGGCTAGCCGGATATTGTAGCGGGTCTTGCTGTGAAAGCCGGCCATAATATCATCCAGATCGGGGGCAATATCCAGCCGTGACACAAAGCGCGGTTGGATTCCTTCAAAGTTAAGGGTTTGGGGTTTTTGTGTAAAACCGGTACCCCAGAGGTTGTCTATCACATCTTGTCGCGATATCTCAATATCAGGGTCTATTTTTAGCATTAAACCCTTGTATTTCTTGGCTACTTGGTGCATCTCAGTATTGAAAAACTCTAAAATATCTCGATCACTGTAATCTAATACCGGGCCCCGGGGGCAGTACATAAATGTCTTACCCACAACAGGAAGTTTGCGCAGTAAAATACTGCCCGCTCCTTTTATTTCTCCCGCATCTTTAATAACGAACCATATATTATCCCAATCTTGCTTCACCTTGGACCATTCTATAGTTTGCAGAAAATGTCCCTTCTCGTGACTCTTGATAAATTCCGTATATTCTTGTGGATTAACGTTGAGTATGAAATCCATTTTTTCTCTCCCGTGAGTAAAATAGTAGAATACTGCAGTTTCAGGCAATAAATAACCCAATTCTACAAAATATAATTAATTTGATAATAAACTAATTCCGTGAGGCTGTCAAAACGGATAATTTTTAATTTGATAAACAAGTTGGTGCAGAGACAAAAAGCAAACACCAACATGGCACTAATGCCGGTGTCAAACGGAAATGTCCGAAAAAACCGGCCTAAAAAATGAATAGCAAAAATATGAGGAGACAAAAAATTCTCCTCTTTTTATCATAAAATATTCTGACTTTTTTGTGCCATAAACAGGGAAACAGAAATTCTTGTAGAATTTTAAACCATTACGGTAATCTTTACCATTAATATTTAGGTTCAAGTGGCATTATTACAAAGGAGTAGCCATTATGTTCAGAATTACATTTATTTTTATAGCGGGGTTAATTTTTTACTTTCTAACCATGGGCAGCTGGATATCCGAAGGGTTCGCTGCACCCCAAATCCAGATTAACGAATTTATGGCCTCAAACGGCCATACTGTATCCGACGAAAAGGGTAATTACAGTGATTGGATTGAACTTATCAACCGGGGAGACCATCCCGTAGACATAGCGGGACTATACCTATCCGACCACCCAAACGAGCCCCTGAGATGGAAAATCCCCACAGGCTTTCCGGACCTTACTACTATACAGCCTGGTAAAACATTATTATTATGGGCGGACGAGGAACCAGGCCTTGGTCCCCTACACCTGGGCAGCTTTAAACTATCCCGCAAAGGGGAAAGTATAATTTTAACGGACAGGGACGGAAAAACCCCTTTGGAGAAGGTGAACTTTCCGGAACAAACAAGGGATATATCTTATGGCCGCAACCCGGGCCAGCCAGACCAATGGGTTTTCTACCCCGAACCAACTCCCGGTAAACCAAACCACTTAGAAGGTTTTAAAACAGCCAAAAATGCAATGCTGTATGTTTTTTACTTACAGCATAAAACTTTAGTGTGGAGCATTTTCGCCAATATCACTATATTACTAGTTATGGTTTTCATACTGCTGTCTAATATCAAAAAGCGCAAAAAAATGGAAGACCAGTTAAAATACATAAGCTACCATGACGCCGTAACCGGTCTTTATAACCGCAATTATTTCGAAAAGGAACTGCAAAGACTGAATTCAGACAGACATCTGCCTCTGAGTATAATTATGGGTGACACCAATAACCTCAAGCTGCTCAACGATGCTTTTGGCCATAGTAAGGGTGACCAGCTGCTGCTGCAAATAGCAGGCATATTAAAAAATTGCTGCCGCCAGGAGGATATTATTGCCCGCTGGGGCGGAGACGAATTCGCGGTCCTTTTACCCCGGACTGGCCGCAAGGATGCAGTGGCAATCTGCAGCAAAATAAAAGAATCCTGTGCCCAAGAAAAAGCAGACCCCATAAGGCCCAGTATTGCCCTTGGTACAGCGGTGAAAAATAACCAGGAGGAAGATATCCAGAGGGTTATTAAGACTGCTGAGGATAATATGTACAAAAATAAATTGATAGAAAGTAAAAGCACAAGTTACATCAGCATCTCTTCCCTAAAAAAGATTTTGCGGGAAAAAACTCATGAAACGAAAGAGCATTCCAGGCGCATGCAAAAACTGGCAATTAGGATAGGAAACAGGCTTGGCCTGGATAGCAGTGAGAAAAAGAAATTGATTCTATCGGCGGGCCTGCATGACATTGGTAAAATAGCTGTTCTCGGTGAGATTTTAAACAAACCGGGACCGCTGACTGCCAGCGAATGGGAAATTATGAATTCTCATTCGGAAATAGGCTACAGGATAGCCGGTGCCCTGCCTGAGTTACGCTGCTTAGCTGATTATATTTTAGCGCATCACGAAAATTGGGATGGAAGCGGGTATCCGCAGGGACTGAAAGGGGAAGAAATACCACTCATTGCGCGCATCATATCAATTATCGACGCCTACGATGTAATGGTGCACGGCCGTCCATATAAGAGCGCTATAAATCATTGGCAAGCCATGGAGGAGATTATAAAAGCCGCCGGCCGCCAATTTGACCCGTACCTTGTGGAAGTATTTTTACAGATCTTGCAAGAGATAAATGCTTATCCTGAAAGGGAAACTGCGTTGTAAACACTCATATAAACCTGGCTATAGGACTGTCCGCACTTATCAAATTTTGTATTTTCTCATAAGGTATAACAAATTCCGGTATCCCTGCGGCGTGAATAGTATACTCCAATTCTTGCCAGTAAATAACCAGGGCATCTTCGGTTAGATAAAAATCCTGGTAGTCATCAATGCCTTTAAATTCATTGATGAGGTGCAAATTTTTTTCCTTTATCTGCTGCCGTACCATTTTATTCAATACAATCCTGTAGTCGCTGTTCCTTTTGAATAGTTCATACAGCTTATAGACTTTACCTGTTGACAAATCCGCAGTGACTGATTTCTGCATGTTGAGGCCATTGGCGGCGTGTTGCCTGATTTTATAAAATTGGATATTTACGCTTAATATACCCCTGTCATTAAGTGTTACCCGGTACTTGCCGAAAATTTCACCCCACACCTCGCAGCCCTCCGGTGGAATCAGGCTGTATACCTGCCGTTCAATGGCTTCGTTGATTTTATTTTGAGCTGCACTATCACCCAAGTTTACCACCTGGGGATAAGTAATATGGGTACATTCATTAATTATCCTTTTTTCCACGATTTGCGCTGCATTGTCTCCCCGCTCTTTCATTTTCACTCATCTCCCCTCTGGGTTACTACTATTTTTTGCAACTGCTTTTTGTGCACAATTCTCGTTTTTTCCAACACCCGAGAGGAATTTCTGTTTTGATGTGGAATGCTTTCCCATGAGCATATACCGAACAACAGTTTTGTAGGCAAACCTGCAGCGGGAGGTTTAATAATAAATGCGCATACTACACACCTCGGATTGGCACCTGGGACGCATATTCCACGGGGTACACCTGACAGACGACCAGGCGCACCTCCTGGACCGGTTTGTTGAACTTGTCAATGATGCCCGGCCGGACGTAATTTTAATCGCCGGGGACATATATGACCGGTCCGTCCCCCCGACGGATGCAGTTGACCTGCTGGACGACGTTCTCTCTCGGATCCTTTTGGATTACAAGGTACCGGTAATTTTAATTGCGGGTAACCACGATAGCCCGGAACGCCTGGGTTTTGGCACCCGCCTTTTGGCCCGGCAGGGTTTATACGTGATTAGCGAGGTCAGTAAAGACCTTACCCCGGTGGCAATTCCCGATGCCGGCGGGCCGGTATATTTTTGCCCGCTCCCCTACGCGGAACCCCCGGTGGTTAGAGAACGGTTGGCCGTACCGGACGCGCCAAACCAACAGCAAGCTTTACAATCCATGATTAATCATGTAGTTAGGCAAATACCAAGTGATAAACGTAAGGTTGGCCTGGCCCATGCCTATGTGGCAGGCGGAGCAGAAAGTGAGTCCGAAAGGCCATTATCCATCGGTGGTTCCAGCCAAGTTAACACCACCTGTTTCCAGCCTTTCCATTATACGGCCCTCGGGCACCTGCACCAGCCCCAAAACGCCGGCGGGGCAAGCATTCGCTATGCCGGTTCTTTAATGAAATACTCTTTCTCGGAGGCCACCCACCGTAAATCAGTAACCATGGTGGAAATGAATGACACCGGGAAAATCACTCAGGAAGAAATAACCCTTACTCCCCGACGGGATGTGCGCCGCCTGGAAGGAAACTTAACCGATATCCTGTCAGGGCCCCAAAGTGGAGAAAGTAAGGAAGATTATATTATGGTGACGCTGAAGGACCCCGGCGCCGTATACGACGCTATAGGTAAACTGCGCACGGTTTATCCCAATGTACTTCATATTGAGCGCCCTCATATGACAAACACCGGGGAACTGAGTGGGCCAAGCGGTGACCACCGCGGCCGGAGTGAAACGGACCTTTTTTCCGATTTTTTCGCGCAAATAACCGGTGAGCCGCTGTCCCGGCAACAAACCGAATTAGTCGCCGAGACTATGGATACAGTTTTGCGCCAGGAACGGGAGGTGTAAGCATGCGGCCGGTAAAAATATCCATGAGCGCCTTCGGTCCTTACCCGGGCGTCCAAACAGTGGACTTCACAGAATTAGAGGGCCGCTCCTTTTTCCTGATCCACGGCCCCACCGGGGCCGGCAAAACCACCATTTTAGATGCCATGTGCTTCGCCCTTTACGGAAGTACCAGCGGAGCCCAGCGTAACGGCAAGCAAATGCGCAGTGATTATGCCGACCTGTCAACAGTCACCGAAGTGGTTTTTGACTTTACCATAGGCAAAGAAGTTTACCGCATAAAACGCCACCCGGAACAGGACCGCCCCAAAAAGAAAGGTGAGGGCACCACAGTCATGAACAGCAACGCTACCCTGTGGAAACGTACCGGAGCCGAAAGCGACCGGGAAGAAGGAACCGTTATGGCCAGCGGGACGGTAAAGGTTACCGAGGCCGTGGAAGGGTTATTGGGATTTAAAAACCACCAGTTTCGCCAGGTGGTAATGCTGCCCCAGGGAGAATTCCGGGAATTATTGACGGCCAATTCCACCAAGCGGCAGGAAATATTGGAAACACTTTTTCACACCGAGCTTTACCGGCGCATTGAATTATTTTTAAAAGAATCGGCAAAGAAACTGGAAAACGAATTAAAAGCACTATCCGAGCGTAAGCAATGGATACTAAAAGAATCAGAGGCCGAAACACCAAAAGCATTACAGGAACGATATGATGAGCATCAAGTATACCTGAAAGAATTGGGCGCAAAAAAAACAGCCGGTGAACAAGCTTTAAAGAAAGCACAGGCGGAATTGACAGCCGGGCAGCAAACCCAGCAGAAAATCCGGGAAAGAAATGATGCCCTAAATGCTGTTGGTAAACTAGAAGCCAGGATAAAGGATATGGATTTAAAGCGGCAGGAGTTAACCAGAGCCCGCCTGGCTTTAAGCCTGGTGGATGCGGAAAGGTCACTGAAATCCAGGCAGGCAGAGGCACATCAAGCAGCCCAAAACTATGCCACAAGAATCCAACAACAAAAGGCTGCTGCAGATGCCAAAGAAAAGGCAGATAAAAAATTGGCCGCTGAGAAAAATAAGGAGAACGAGCGGGAGATGGCCCGCCGTGAGGTTACCCGGCTGGATGACATTAAAGAAAAAGTAAAAGCCCTGGAAGCAGCCCGCCGGCCGGTGCAAAAAGCTAAGGAAGAAGTGAACATTGCGGAAAACCGGCATGGTAAGGCCCGGGAGACTTTAGCGGCCATTCAACTTCAAATTGAAAAACAGACCACTGCCTATGATAAGGCTCAATATTACGCCGGTCAGCTGGCAGCGCTGGAATACAGATATAAGGAAGCTAATGATATATTTGAGAAACGAAAAACTCTGGAGCAGTACCGGCAACAATTAAATAAGGCTTTAACCGCATACCAGCAAGCAGATGCTACGTTCCGCAAGGCTGAAGGAAATTACGAAAAAACCAAAAAAGAGCTAACATTACTCCAGGAGGCATGGAACAACGGCCAGGCAGCCATACTGGCCGGCAAACTGATTCCAGGTAAGCCCTGCCCGGTTTGCGGTTCCACCGAGCACCCCGCTCCCGTCCGGAGTGATGCCCACCTGCCTTCAGAAGAGGACATCAAAACCAAACAGCAAGTACTAAAAGATGACGAGATAGCCCTTGAGGGTGCGCGTAAAATGCTAAAAGATACAGAAGATAAAAAACTAAACATAACCTTGCGCGTTGAAGATTTGGAAAATGCACTGGGGGAGAAGGCAGGCGTTGACTTAAACACACTTCAAAATGATGCCCGGGAAGCCCAAAGACTGTGGACACAAGCAAAACAGGCTGAGGAAGTACTTGCCACTCTTGACCGGCAGCTGAAAGCTCTAAAAGATAAGGAGAAAGCAGCAAACAACTTTGTGGAAACTGCAAATAAAAATCTGCAGGATGCACATTTAAATCTTGCCAACGCACAGGCCACTTTACAAGAACGTGAATCTTCCATTCCGGCAGGACTGAGGGACTTACAGGCACTGCAATGGGCTCAGAAAAAGGCCCGGAATAAGTGTGATCAACTGTTAGCTGCATACGAACAAGCCCAGCAAGATGCCGGTAATGCAGCAGCGGCTTTGGCCAAGGCCAACAGTGAAGTACAGTCAGCCACGGAGACCCTGCAGACCGCCCAAAAACACGCCGGGGATGAAGAGGGTGACCTCCGGCAGCGCCTGGAGGAGGCAGGTTTTAAGGGCTTCTTTGATTATACCGAGGCCAAAAGAACGCCGGAAGAAATAAAAGCTCTGGAAGCAAGTCTGCAAAAATATGATCAAGACCTGAGTGCGGCCCGAGACCGTTTGAGGCGGGCCCGGGAGGCAGCGGAAGGATTAATTGAGCCCGACCTGGAAACGCTGGGGGCCGCGGTAACGGATGCGCAAGCAGCCTTCAATCAAATACTCAGCCAAGAAACAGAATCGCGGCTGCAATTAAAAAGTGAAAAAGGATGGCTGGACAGCCTGTCAGAATTGCAAAAGTCATTGCAGGAAAGGGAAGAACAATACACCCTGTTGGGACATTTATCCGACGTTGCTAACGGTAAAAATGCTTACGGCTTAACGTTTCAGCGCTTTGTACTGGGAGCCTTATTAGACGAAGTCACTGCTGCTGCCACCAAAAGGCTCAGCTTAATGAGCCGCGGCCGGTATCACCTGCACCGCACTCTGGACAGGACCCGCAGGAATGCAGCCGGCGGTCTGGAACTGGAAGTTTTCGATACTTATACCGGAGTATCCCGGGGCGTAGCAACCCTCTCCGGCGGAGAAACCTTCCTGGCCTCTTTGTCACTGGCCCTTGGCCTGGCCGATGTGGTACAATCCTATGCCGGTGGTATTCACCTGGATACTATTTTTATCGACGAAGGCTTCGGCACCCTGGACACAGAATCACTGGACTTTGCGCTGCGCACCTTAATTGACCTGCGGGAAAGCGGCCGGCTGGTGGGCATCATCTCCCATGTCTCTGAGCTGAAAGAACGCATCGACGCCCGGCTGGAGATAAGCCCGGCGGAGAGAGGCAGCACCGCCCGTTTTCAACTCACTTAGTGAATAAAGATAGGAGAATTCAAATGGACGGAAAAGATTTCTTAAAGAAGACACTGCTGCAGGCAGAATTAAACCGCATGCACCACGGCGACCCGGAAGCCGATGAGTCCCGCCCCCCAAAGGAGTGGGGCCTAATAGCCGCCGAACATTTCGGCCACCTCATGGCGGCACTCCGTCATAATGACAAGGATGCCACAGAAAAAGAAATACTGCACGTTTCGGCAGTATTATTAGAACTCCACGACGCCCTCTAGCAAGTGGGGACGGTTCTTGCTTGCTAGCCCCCGCCTTCCTACTTCACAGCGGGGGCTTTGTTTTCTTCGTTTCTGTCTCATGACATCCTTCATTTTTCAATTCATTCACCGCGTCTTCCAGCTTACGCACCCTCTTTTTCAAATCCGAAATGGTGATGACGCCGTAAATAAAGCCGGCTATCACCAGTAGAAACGGCAGTCCCAATAACACAATGAAGATTAAAAGATTAAGAATCTGGGCAATAATCGTGGCATTTAAACCCAAGGAATGTATAACATCCACAAGTTTCATGCTCCTTTCCGCTACCCGTAAGCTATTATTTCAGTTTAAGCTTGGCCAGTGCATCTGCAAGGGCGGGATTTGTCAATTCATCATTTGATTTTTTCTGCTCCCTAAGATATTTGGAGGCCTCTTTCTTAGATATGCTATTCTTGTCTGCTTTCTTTCTCTCGTTAAAGGCACTGAGTTTTTCCCTGTGACCACATTTACATACGAATATCTGCCCTTCCCCTTCTCCACGCAGTTCCAGCTTTTTATGGCAGTTAGGGCACCTGGCATTAGTTATCTTACTGACACCTTTTCTATGACCGCACTCCCTGTCCTGGCAGACAAGCAGTTTCCCTTTTTTACCGTTAACCTCCAGCATATACTTGCCGCATTCAGGACACCTTTCTCCCGTGAGATTATCATGTTTGAATTTATCCTCGCTGTTTTTAATCTCATTAACGGCGGCTTGGGCATACTGCTTCATTTCACTGATGAATTTGTTTTTATTCAAGTCACCCCTGGCAATGGACTCCAGCTTCTGCTCCCACTCCGCTGTTAAAGCAGGGGTCTTTAAGCCATCGGGAACTAAATTCAGCAGCTGCTTACCCTTGGAGGTGATGAAAATGTGCTTTCCCTTTTTCTCAATCAAAAAGCTTTTAAACAGCTTTTCGATTATATCTGCCCGTGTGGCAACCGTCCCCAGACCACCGGTTTTCCCAATGGTTTTAATCAAATCCTTGTTTCCACCGGACATATACTTACCGGGATTTTCCATAGCAGAAAGCAAAGTTCCCTCGTTGAAAGGCTCCGGAGGGCGAGTTTCACCCGTGGTTTGGAATACATCCACTATCTTTAAGCTATCACCTTTTTTCATATCGGGAAGTATTTGTTCAGCTACGCTTTCACCTGATTCCTCTTCCTCGAAGTTATTCTCGTAAACTTCCTTCCAACCCTGGGCAATAACCACTTTTCCCCTGGCAGTAAAAAATTCATCGCCTATTTTTGCCTTTATCGTTGTCTGCTCAAACTCAAATGGCGGGTACAGCACCGCCAAAAACCGTTTAACAACCAAATCATAGATTTTTCTTTCCGTATCACTTAAGTTGCTCAGGGCAGGTGCCTGCTCTGTGGGTATAATAGCATGGTGATCCGTCACCTTACTGTTATCAACGTAAGATTTATTGGGCTTTATGGGCTTGCTTAGTAATTTGCCGGTTAATTTTGCATATGGGTGAACGCTGCAGGCTTTAATCCTGTCTTTCAAGGTATCCACCATATCCGTGGAGATGTATCTGGAATCAGTCCTGGGATAAGTTAATAGCTTATGGCTTTCGTACAGCCTTTGCATAATGGAGAGAGTTTCCTTGGCCGAAAAATCAAAGATTTTGTTGGCATCCCTTTGTAATTCGGTTAAATCATACAGCCCGGGAGAATGACGTTTTTTATACGCCTTATCAACATCTGTAACTACACCGTTTTTATTTTTTACAGTGGCCAGTACCTGGTCACACTTATCCTTGTCGAAAAGTCTAACATCTTTAGTTTTACTGTCCTGCCAGGTCAATTTTAAACCACCGGCCAAAGCAGTAATGCCATAAAATGTTCTGGGCCGGAAATTCTTAATTTCCTCTTCCCTTTGAGCTATAATGGCCAGGGTAGGAGTTTGAACCCTGCCGCAGGAAAGCTGCGCATTATGCTTACAGGTCAAGGCACGGGTAGCATTAATGCCCACAAACCAGTCAGCCTCTGACCGCGCAACGGCTGATGCATATAAGTTTTCATACTCTTTACCGTCCCGCAGGTTGTTAAGTCCTTTTTTTATCGCCTGATCCGTAACCGAAGAAATCCAAAGGCGTTTCACCGGCTTTTTCACCCGCGCCTTTTCTATTATCCACCGGGCAACCAATTCACCTTCCCGGCCGGCATCAGTAGCGATAACAATATCCCGCACATCTTTTCTGTTCATCTGTGCTTTTACGGTACTAAATTGCTTGCCGCTCTTTTTGATCACCACAAGCTTTAACTGCTGCGGCAGTATCGGCAGGTCCTCCAGCCGCCAGGAACTGTATTTCTGGTCATAAGCATCGGGATCCGCCAGGGTCACCAAATGGCCCAGCGCCCAGGTCACTACATGTGTAGATCCTTCCCAATACCCGTTTCCTTTCTTGTTACACTTTAAAATGCGGGCTAAATCTTTTCCCACAGAAGGTTTTTCAGCTAAAAGCAAAGTTTTACCCATTTTAAATTTATCCTTTCCTTGGCAAGTGGGGACGGTTCTTGCTTGCTACCCACCTACCCGTCAAGTTTAGTCAAAATTCTACTCACTCTAGATTCACTTACCCCACCACATAATTCCCCTATCTGCTTCAAGGTAAGGGAAGAATTCCTTCTTATTTCCCTCATCAACTTATTGCGGAAAATAATATGGCTATTTAATTCATCATAACTTATTTCATTTCTCTCCAACATCTCTTTTATTTTTACCCGGCCATCTTCCATGGTTTTAATAAATTTATCGTTATTATTGTCTTCCCCCATTGGTTCTTCCACATCCATCACATTTACCTGGTTTCCCTCTTCTGTGCCTACGAATTCCATATATTTCTGGAATGCCCTTGACCTATTATTGGAGAAGCTCAACAATATCCGTTCTTTATCAATTAACCCGCTTTTGTCCTTTACCCCGCCGGTATATATATTATAACTGCTCCACTGATATTGGGAAGGCTTGGTCACCATTTGGGCTTTGACCGGGTTGTTATGTATGTACCTGCTTACCTCGAGCAGGTATCCATCATCATCCACCAGCTCACTTTTAAACCTGTCCTGAAATAAATGGCCACACCTCTTGTGCTTACGGTTAAAATAGTGAACATAGCTTACATTGATACTTTTAACCAATGTGGATATGTCATTTCCGTTATCGTCAATCAAAAGGTGCACGTGATTATCCATTAAACAATAGGCATATAAAAGGAAATTATACTTTTTCTTCATCCTTAGCAATGTTTCTAAGAATCTGAACCTGTCATCGTCCGAAAAGAATAAACTTTTTCTTTCGTTTCCCCTCTGGATAATGTGGTAAACTGAAAATTCACCTTTTAACCTTGCATGCCTTGGCATATTTTTCACCTCGACTTGTAGCATACCACAATTTACCGGGCAAGGCAAGAACCGTCCCCACTTGCGCAAAGGCGGTTTGGCCAATAAGAAACACCCTATAGCATCTTGATGGTTATAGGGTGTTTCTTATTGGCTTATGTCAATTCCTGCCATTTCGAAAGGGGAACGTATCCTTATATTTTTGGAAACCAGTTTGGGACCTCTTCAGCATGCCGGTTAATTCTGTGGTAAGCTTTCGTCTTTTTCCGGTTCAGGAAGAGGTTATTGGTCATTATGCCGCATGATACTAATCTCTTTGGTATCCCGATCGTAGTTCACCCGTGCCCCTATGGTTTCGCTGATAAAGCGCAAAGGTACGAAGGTACGTCCCGGGGGAAGTACCCGTGGAGCGCAGTCTGTAGTTTGGGCCTGGCCGTCCACCCTTATAACTGCGGAATCAATGGTTAGAATTATTTCTTGGTCACCATCTGTCACCGTAACCCGCCGGGTAACGTTATCCCATCTCACATCCGCCCCCAGGGCTTGGGTCACGAAACGTACCGGCACCAGGGTGCGCTGGGCTTTTTGATCCACGTAAGGCAGCGCATCCAGGGTGTATGGTTGACCTCCCACAGTAGCATCAGCACTGCCAAGGGTTAGTTTTATCTGTATAGTCTGTCCTTTTGCCAGCATTACTGTGTACAGGCTGAAGTGACCTGTATAGAAGGTAAAGGTCTGTGTTTCCCGGTCGTATTCACCGCCCAGATCAACGGGGCTCATATTGCCATCTTCATCCTTTTCAAGCCTTACTCCGGTCAGGGCGCTAATCTGCTCGTCAGTTAACTCGCCCATGTCCGAAAGGTCAACGGTGACAGCTACAGGTTCGCCGAACTTTGCTATCCTTTCGGTGCCGTCGGAAGTCTTTACCAATGCCGTAATGTCGAACACCTGCCCGCCGATCTCAAAGAGGCCGGTGCTTTCTCCCGGTGGAGTATTCGCCAATATATCCTGTCTTTCTTGGCCCTGCACTTCCCGGGCGCCTATTTCCACCACGGTGTCGTATCCCCCGGTGACCTGTTCAACGTCCAGGGAGCCCGGAGTGAAGTCCAGGCGTATGCCGGTATTCTCCACGATGAAGGGTTCTTCGTGTTGGGCCAGCCTTTTGATTACGGTGGAGGATATATCAGCTGTATTGGTACCGCTATGTGACAGGTCGAGAAGGGCTATATTCGTATCTAGCAGGACTTTGCTCAGAGCCTTGTCCCCGGCGGTCTTCGCCACGCCGGTGATGATAGATGTTTTAGATGTTGCTGGGGCGGATCCTCCACCGCCTCCTCCTCCACCACCACCGTCGCCGCTATTATTGTATTCTTCCTTCTCATATGTTGCTGTTATTGTTAGATCTGAAGTAATATTGCTGAAGCCGGTATCCCAGCCGGTGAAGGTGTAGCCTTCCCGGGTCGGGTCTGCAGGGGCTGTCGCCCTGCTTCCTTCTTCCACTGTTTCGGTCTTCAACACGGTGCCATTCCAATTTAAGAAGGTTACGTTATAGGTTGCCGCCGGAGTTTCTGTCCATTTTGCGTAGAGGGTGATGTCTTCCGTGATGGCTGTATTAAAATCAAATGCACTGCTATAGGTATTGTCCGTATACCAGCCCGCAAAGGTATAGCCTTCTTTGGCCGGGTCTGCCGGTTCTGTTGCCGTGCTGTTATACTCTACGGTCTGGCCGGCTGCTTTGCTGCCGCCGTTGCTGTCAAAACTTACTGTATAGTTATTGATACTCCACTGTGCGTAGAGGGTAACGTCGCTTGTTCCCATGGTTATTTGATCACTGGCTTGGTAGACTGCTTGGTTTACTGTTTGTTCTGTATTCCAGCCGCTGAAGGTGTAACCGGTTTTAGCCAGACTGCCTTGATCCAATACTGTGACACTGTCGTCTGCTTCGTAGTTGTTGCTGTCTACGGGTGCTGTGCCGCTGTCATTGCCGTTGCCGTGGTAGGTTACGCCGTAGGTAGCGGACTGAACTGTTTCAAAGTTTGCGACCAGGTTTCTGTGTGACGTTAGTGCAAAGGTATAGCTGTTGGCGGTGCTGACTGCGCTGCCGTTTTCCGTCCAGTTGGTGAAGGTGTAGCCGTCGTAGACTGCGGCGGTTACGGTAACGGATGAGCCTTCGTTATAGGTGCCTCCCCCGCTTACTGTGCCTCCTGCCGCCGGGTTAGCCGTTACTGTTAAGGTATAATTGACTGCCTGGTCCTCGCTGTATTGGGCAGTTACCGTTAAGTTTGATCTCACGTTACTGAAATCCGTATCCCAACCGGTGAAGGTATAGCCCTCCCGGGTTGGGTCCTCCGGAGCTGTGGCACTGCCGCCTTCCTCTACTGTTTCGGTCTTCAGTACTGTGCCGTCGTAATCCTTGAAGGTTACCATAAAGCTTTGTGTCACTGTCACTTTCACCGTACTGCTGTAAGCTTCTGCCGTATTAGCTCCGGATGCACCGGGATTTGTATTGGTTGCTATTACATAGTAGTATCTCGTACCAGGGGTATCGGCAGGCGGCGTATACATTTTGCCAGTGGCCCCGGTTATCTCTTGAGCACTTGCGTGGTCAGGCGAAAAGCCGCAATACCACTGGTAGGTTACATGACCGGAGTCATAAACCGAGGCCTGAACCGACAGCGGCTGCACTTCGCTCCCCAGCGCATAATGAAAGGGAGCGGCGGGCAGATCTTCTGTGAATACAGGTTTTACCGCATCCTTTAAACTGCCTTGCGTAACAGTAGCCTTCGCGATCCCTTGAACAGCGTCATCGTGGGTGGAAACCGCTGTTACGGTCATAACATTGCCCATCGGTTCAAGCTCTCCAACTGCCAGCATCCCGTCAGCGGTTATATCTGTTAAATCATCTCTATTTCCATATACGCTCCATGTAACAGTCTCAACATTACCGTTTACCTCCGTGGAAAAGGCTCTTGACTCACCCGGCGATACCCTCACATTTGCCGGGTTTACGACAAGGTCTGTAACATACGGTGTAGAATCCTCTATCTTCACATTAGCTGTAAGGGTATTATCACCCTCAAATAGGAGCTGCAACGGGTTTGTGCCGACTTCCATACTCTGCAGTGTATTAATTGTTAGGGATACATCAGCATAAGAATAATTACTGACAAGATCTTCATAACTATAGTCCACTTCCTCGGTCATGCCTTTAACGCCTATAAAGGGGTAATCATTATAGTCAAAATAAATTTTCCTGCTGCCGGAGTTATCATTCTTGTCGAACGTTATATTTTCAGTACCGAATTTAAAGATTGGTAACTCCATGTCTTCGTTGGGCACTTCCTCATCATCTACGCTGAAAACTACGGTATAGGTTCTGGTGGTAATCCCGTCCTGCGCCGTTACAGTTATGGTGGAGACGGCTTCCCCGTCTGCAATGACCGCGTCCTGCTTACCGGTAACAGTGGCCCCACTGCCTTCGCCGGTTATTCCGGTGAGAGTTATTTCCGTACCGTCCTCCGTACCCGAATCCAGTTCCACGTAATAACGAACCGTATCACCATTTACCTCCAGGCTGCCTTGGCTGTCACCTGCCTGCCAGTTCAGTCCGGCAAGGGAAGCGTCATTACCGTCCATATACTGCGGTACAATAACCTCGACAGATTCGCCCACATTATAGCCGGGCCTGGCGGAACAGCGCACCCGATAGGCTCCCGCTGAAAGGCCGGTAATCTCGCTCTGCCCTTGTTGAACAGTGGTATACCGTGCAGTCCCCACCGGTTTGTATTCGTAGGAGATCCGGCTGTCAAGCCCTTTTATTCTGCCGTCCGGCTCTCCCCATGCGGTGGGGGCCACTCCGGTCAATTCCGCAGGAGAGGCCTGGTCATTATCGCTGATTTCAATAGGCACGGTAACTTGGCAGGTATGGCCTTTTTTATCTTCAATGCGTACAGAAACACTTGTTGTCCCCTCTTCAACCCCGGTGACGGTAAGGGTTCCGTCCTGGTTCAGGGTTGTTTCGGCTACCGCCGGCTGGGGAGCCGCAGTGACAGCTGCAATGGTTAAAGTATCACCGTCGGCATCGGAAGCAAGCTGTGACGCTGTCAATACTTGGGATTCCCCTGCATGAAGAGCAACCTCCGGAACGGGAGTTTTTGCCGCGGGGCTGCTTTCAAACAGGACAGTACAGTCCAAATTACGATTGTTGGAATAAACAGCCCGGGTTACACTTGTATCCTCATCGTAAACACCGTTTACCGTCCAACCCTTAACACCTAATTCCGGATCACCGGGCACTGCGGTAAATACTATGTCGGAATACATCGCTACAAGACCTCCGCTGGAAACTGCGGCTTCCGGGCCGGCGTTTCCGGTTCCCACATGCGCACTAACCTCACCGCTTCCTCCTTCACTTCCGTAAGTTACTGTTTTGGGAGAAATAAGCTCATATTCAATAGAAATCAAATAATTGGAGCCAAGTGCCTCGATAGTGTAGGAGGTATCGTCCAGTAATTGGACTTGTCTTGAAACATCGCCATCCTCATCCAGCTTATTAATTGTCCAGGATTTAACCAGCGTGGAGAAAGGGGGATCCAATTCTATAGTGACCTCGGATCCTTTTTCTACCGGTGTACCCGGCTGGACTTTACTGCCGTCTGCTGTTACGGTAGCAATGGAGTCGCCGGAAAAGGCAACGTTTTCAGGTGAAAAATGGGGTTCCAAATTAACATCATACGTACTGCTTGGTTCAAAGGTCACTGTTATGTTCCTGGACCCCGTCAGCTTGTCAATGGTATAGGTTTTGCCAACAAAGAGATCTGAGAAGTCGGTTGTAATGGGGTAACCGCCATTATTCCATTTTTTCACCACGTAGCCCTCCTGGGGTTCGGCGGTGAAGACAATGGAGGACAAAGACGTAACGCTTGTGCTTTCACCACGCGGAAGAGGGTACTCCCCATTACACAACGCACTTACGCTTCCCCAGACATCATCACCCTGTCCGTCCTCCACGTTTACGGCAACATCGTATTCCACAGGGTAGGTCTCGCGGGAAAAACTCACTTCCACATCGGTCCAGTAAGTCACTTCCTTGGTTATCTTATTGACTCCCCGGCCGGCCACCTTTGAATTGTTTATAATCCACTCTTCTACAACGTAGCCCGCGGCAGGTGTGGCAGTGAATTCCAGGATAGTGTTTTCATAAAAATACTGCCTGCTGGATATCTCAAAATCCATTCCGGAGCCTTTTTCCACCCCGGAAATGCTGCCTCCTGGAAGTGCATTGAATTTCACATAGTTAAGGGATGGAACACCGGATGTAACAGATAGTGTTGCCAGCGCACTCCCGGCAGTAAAAGCAATGCCACCCTCCATTCGTGAAGCCAAGCAGTAATACTGATATCCGTCCATGGACAGTTCCGCAGAAAACTCCAGCGTCTTTTCTATTGCTCCGGGTATTTTGCTCCAGCTGCCGCCGCTGCCGGCACGCCGGTACCACTGGTAATATATTCGCGAGGGTTCAACATCCTGCGGCTGCTCTGCCCCGGCAGTGAATACAGCGGTTGTGCCCGCCTGCACGGTAATATCACGGGGCTGTTCAGTAATGACGGGCGGCTTGCCGTAGGGGTCGGTCTTTGCCGTCAAGGTCAGCGTATTGGTTTTCGCTCCTGTTTCATCCTTGGCTATCAACCTGTATTTATAATCCTCATTGGGATAAACTCCGGTATCCTTATAGGTAATTTTTTGGCCCGGGTCTACCGAAATACTGTCATCTACTGTTACATATTTTTTATAATAAGAATCATATCGCTGAAGCACATATCTGTCCGGCCTGAGTTCAGCACTCATAATCGAAGGGACATCCCAGGATAAAGTGATGCTGACATCATTTTTATCAGCTACCTGAAAGTTTTCAGGCAGCTTGGGCCGGGCACGCACGTTACTTACAGTATAATAAAGCACAACGATATCCCCGCCGTTAAATTCCGTGGTATACGAATAAAGCCTGGCGGTCAGCGAGTAGCCGTCGACATTGTAGCCATAAACTGTAGGATAGTTATTAAGCTGGGAAGAGATGGTGGTCCCCTCGAATTTTGCAGTGGCACCCCCGTATCCCGCACTGCTTTCAAATGTGATTCCCGTTGTAATTCCGCCGGCACCCGCACCGGCCTTATAGGAAAGGTTCAAAGCTACGGAATACCTGTGTTCTTCCGTTTCTGTAATGGTAAGATCCGTTTGCTGGAATCCACTTCCGGAGGTGGCGCTGATTTCGTTATCAGGTGTTTGCAGATTAACGGCGTTTTTGAACTGGCTTGTTGATTCAGGATAGGTACCGGGGTCGCCCAGGGTGTGGATCCAGAAGTCACTATCTACCGAATCCAGGTTGTATTGCCCGGCAAGCTCATTAAATGTGTCAACATCCATTACCAGATTCTGGATTCCGCTGGGCAGTGAAACACTCATTACCGGCCACGTAGACGGGTCATTCCTGTCCACACCGGGATTATTTTCACTTTCATCATAGTAGCGGTAATAATAAACATCCAGCGGGGCAGTAACTACCACCACAGAGTCCTGCCCGCTGTCCGTCCCATACGTAATGGAACTTTCTCTTGTCACCGTCTTACTGTATTCATAGCTGGTAGAAGCACTGACGGCGGTCTCCGCTTCCACCTGGAATAGGTTTAGGTCAAAAATACCAAATTCCTGATTAACGCTCACATACCAGCCAAGGGAGACGGACGTACTCGCCGTATCGGTTTGGGAACCGCCGGATGTTTTCTTCATAGCGGTAGTGCCGGGACTCCACGATGCAGGAAAGGCATTGGCCATATCCCGATAATAGGGAACGGAGGCAAGGGCCGCCAATACCTCGGGTTCGGAATAGGTGAATTCATAGTCAAGATACTGAACATAAATGGTATCGTTGTCCACATTAGGAGTGCAGACAGTCGGGTAATAGCTGAATTCATTAAACCCGTTATCATCGCCATCATCCGTGGCAAGCCCCAGGTATTGAGCATTTCTCCGCACATCTTTCGGGGTGCCGCCGGCACTTTCATAGAACATGGCCACTTCAAAGGAATTATGCCCGTCGATGGATCTTTCGTAAAGCACCAATAGCTGCTCGCGCCCTTCCGAATCCGCATAATGGGCATCGTTCTTGGAAAGAAAGCTGCCGGCGTGCATACTTATAATAGAGGCCTTGGGCGAATCGATATCTTTATATACCATTTGGCTGTCCTTAATTTCTATTTCGTCATCATAGATCCGGAAACGACCATTGGCTGTATCGTAATAATACATATAGTTGCCGAAGAAAACCTGATCGCTGGTTTTTCCATTGGCATTACCACTCAGGCTCACCGCCTTAATGGGCATGGTCCAATTCAATGAGTTCTTATACCGGCTGCCGCTTCCCATGTTGACATCCCCACCAAAGTCATTATAAGAGGTGTCGTTGTCTGACGTACTAGTTTTGGCGGTACCATCCTCCTCACGAAGCACGGTGAAACCCTTGAAGTTGCCGTAGTCCTTGCTCACATGGTCATATTCCATATAGGCAAGAGCAAGTTCGTGATAATAATTAACATCACTTATTTCTTGTCCACTGTTATCGTAGCAGGTGGTCTTTCCGGCTCCCACCATAAAGCCTCCAACGACAATCTCATTCAAACTGTCATTATCAATATCACCCACCGAAACCCCTGCGTTGCCGACAAGACCGATATTTCCAACACTACCTTGGAAACGAACAATTTCTTCAACTACAACCTGGTAGGCGGAGGACGCTTCCGAGTAATCGATAATTGTGATATCGCTGGCATCATCAGGTTTTAATACATTTTGAGTTGAATCGGTAAAAACAATCTCGTCTCTTGCGTCATTATCCGTATCACCGGAAGTTAAACTGATGGCCGCATAGCGCCTCCCACTCTCTTCTTCAACATATGTAGAAGGGAAGTTGCAATCTTTAGTATCAACCTTCGTCAGGTTGGAGGTTCCATCCAATTCGTAAATTGTAATATTTCCGTCCCCGCTCCCCGGTTCTATTACAGCCACCTCATCTATCCCGTCACCGTCATAATCTCCCGAAGTCATATGCATGTAGGACGACCAGTAGTAGGTGCTGTCGGGGATGTAAAAGCTGGACTAAGCGTATTTTTTACGCTGCATACCACTGTATCATCAATTACACCACCATCCTGCGGGCTTACAGCCTGGAGCTTGAATGACGCCTCACAGACGCTTGCACGGTTATTGAAACTCTTGATATCACCGTCTTGCCCGTCACCGCTGCCGCTGTAGGTGACCTCAATATTATAGCGCACAATCTCATAATGGTGCGCAAAGCGTATCCGGGAGGGATGTCTTCAAGGCAAAGCTGCGTTTTTCTTCCGCCAGGAGCTGAGCACCTCTTCCTCCAGGTACAGGTAAATACTGACATTGGAATTTCACCTCTTTGGGGAAGGCTAGTAAATCGAGAGGATAGTTCCCCTGCTACCTCCGCCTCGCTGCAGGCTTTACTTATAAATTGGGGCTAAGATTCTAAAATACTTGCTTTTACCTTAAAGTAATAATTTACTTCAAAATTATTGCAATTCCTTCAATTTATATGGAAAAGGGGACAGGCATCTGTTTTCAAAGAACGAAAAAGCAGCCTGTCCCCTTTTTTAGTTATTGTTTTACCTCGTGAAGGTTATCTGTTTGGTAACGTTGTTGTAGTTTACCTGTGCGCCCAGGGTTTCGGAGACGAACCGCAGCGGAACGAAGGTGCGGCCGGGTGGCAGCACTGCCGGGGCGCAGTCGATGGTCTGCGCCGTGCCGTCCACCAGCACGTTCAACGAACCCGGGGTAAGTGCGATTACCCTGCCACTGTCTTCGATAGTAACCTGGCGGGTGGCGGAATCCCACTTGACGTTGGCGCCCAGGGCTTCGCTGACGAACCGGATGGGCACCAGGGTGCGCCGGGCCTGTTTATCCACGTAGGGCGGGGCGTCCAGGGTGTAGGGGCTGCCGTCCACGCTGGCCTGGATTCGGCCGATGGTCAGGATGATGGTCTGTTTTTCCACCGCTGGTTCTTCTTCCGGTTCCGCCGTTACGCTAAACACGGTGAACCTGGTCAGGTGGTTGACCCGGGTTACGGCGTACCACCGGCCATCCTCCTGCACCAGTTCGGTCACGAGCTTAATCCACCGGCCCAGCGTCTCATCGTAGTAATGGACCGCCGGGAATTCGCCCTCGGTCACTTGTTCAGGGTCGTAAGCAATCTTAATGGAGATGGTGTTGTCGCCGAAGTCCCGCCGGCCGTCGGTGGTGATTTCGTAAACGTCACCGGCCATCTTGATTCGCAAGCCCTCTGGGACAGTCTTGTTCGCTTCGCTGCGATTAAGCTTATCAATGCTTATTGTTGCGTCGTCCAGCAGGGCGCCGGCCGGAATTTCCACTGTCACGTCATCCGAGCTGACGCTGCCGCCTTGATCAGCTTCAATCTCTTCTTTAGCATCGGGAGCGGGTAATGTGGTGTTCCCACCGCCACCTCCGCCGCCTCCGGACGAATTTGCCTGCACAAAATTGGCCACCAAAGTCCGGTCCACCGTATCCATGGTAAAGCTGTAATCGGCGTTGGTGCTGACTTCCGCCCCGCCTTCGGTCCAGTTGACGAAGGTATAGCCGCTATTTGGTGTGGCGGTGACCGTTACCTGCGACTCTTTGGCGTAAGTGCCTCCCCCGCTCACTGTACCGTTTCCCGCCGGAACGGCCGATACGCTGACGGTATAGGTGGTCGCAGAAGTTACTTTTACCCTCACAACGGCAGTCATGCTATTGGTATTGGTCACGTTTGCCGGCAGGCCGGTCAGTGTGCCGGTAAAGGCATAGCTTCCAGTTGTGCTGCCGTCATAGGACGGCGTGCTGTCGGCGCTCCAGCTCACTGCCGCTGATACCGTGCCCCCGCCATACACCGATGCAGTCACCGTGGCCGGCAGTTGCGACCTGGCATCCGCCAGCGCTGTGCCGTTGGCTACGCTGATGTCGGGCAGGGCCGCCACTCCGGTTATGATGGTGTAGGTTGGGTTCTGAGGCGTGCTATCGATTACAGTGACCGCCAAACTTTGCGGACTGCCGGCGCTGAAGTTAAATGCCAGGGTCGTGGTCCCAATACTTTGAATAGCCAAGTATGTTTTGCTGATTGAGTAGACAGATCCACTAACGGTATAGTCTGTGTTTTCAATTAAAGGTATGCTCCCATTCGCGATACTCAGCAGCGTGTTGCCATTAAAGGTTACGGTTACGGGTATGTCGGCATAATGCCCTGTACTGGTATTGGCGCTGTTTTTATCAAAGGTGGCTGTGTTCGAGCTTATACTGGAGTTCCCTCCTCCGGCGGAGTTAAGAGAAAAATCAACTCCTATCGTTGTATTTCCTGCGGTGACAGTTACATTGGCAGCCGTCACGTCCAGGTAGCCTGTCTTGCTGGCAGTAACGGTATAGCCCGCGCCTGCCGGCACATTCAATATCGTATAAGTTCCATCCGAGGCTGTTGTCGCAGAGTAAACACTTGCACTTACGGTAGCTCCGGAGATTGGGTTGCCACCGCTGGTTCTCACTGTGCCGCTGATTGTTCCAGTGGTAACAGCAGGAGAAGTTGGCACCACCACAAAATAAAGCCCTGCGCTTTGCCAGTCTTCTGTTATCTCTTGGGCACCTTCGCCGATCACACCATAATGGCCGCGATATTTAATATCGTAGACAATCGGGGTTGTTGCGTTGTAGTCGTAATTGGTAACCGAGCCCAGGCCAATATGCAAATTTATTGAGGTAAACCCGTCCAATTCTTTAACTAATGTATTTCCAGTATAAACTGCAGCATCCACACTGGTAAGGTAATAATTCCCGGATGTATCGGACTGAATCGGCAGGTACACACTGCTGATAACAGTATTATTGGTTACCACGCCGCTGCTGCTGCATTGCACCAGTATGTCTGTGGATGACGCATTGGCAGCATACGCCGGACCGGCCGTGAATCCGCAGAGACTCAACAGGAAGATCAACGGCATAACTTTCCACAACGAGAGAATTTTTCGCTTCAACATATCTTCACCCCCCAACTAATCGGTTTAATAAAACGACTTGCTGCTATCCAGAGTTGTGGACGGTGGATTGACAGCTTTTATTTCAATTGTTCCACTGCCAAGAGTAATAGCTGTCGGCATGGTTGGCACCCCGGTCAGGGTGCCCGATATTACAGTATCGTTCACACTGGCAGTACCTGTTAGTGTGCCGTAGGTATTATCTGTTCCGGTAAATAACCCGTGGGTGTTGCGGACAGTAATGGAAAACGGTATTCCGTTCACAACTGTAATAGTAGGTATAATGCGAGTTTGTTGGAAATTACCCACAAGGGTTGTGTCTGCGTTACTCACGATATAGTTAAATGATGGGTCGGTACTAACAGATGTCCCGTCTCCATCGGTCCAGTCAACGAAAGTATAGCCGGGATTAGGTGTGGCCAGCACTGTTACCGTTGAACCTGCGAGATATGTTCCGCCGCCGGTGACCGCACCACCCGCTGAGGAATTGGTCAATACTTCGAGGTTAGAATATATTGACACGGTATGTGTGGAATCACCAGATACCAAGTTTGTAGGATCCAGATACAAAGCAGGACGGATACCTTTCATTGTGTTGGAGTAATCTCCAAAACGCAGGTCACCATTAGTATCGACGAAGTCGATCATCCCACTTCCGGGCCCTCCCTCGGGCGTGAGGGTCCAGAATGTTGAAGATGGATTACCAAGAATGCTTTTATAATTATTCCATTCGTTAGCGCTAATCAGGCCAATATTACAATCCACTGTTACACCTGATTCCGACCATGATATCCCAACATTCCAGAGATGAGACTGGATTAATGTACGGGCCCCAGAATTAAAGCTGTTGTAAAAATCATTATTAAGGTAATATGCTATGTTGGTTGTGTCATTCGGATCAAAATATGGAATATTCTCTCCAAGCGGATCAAAAATCAAACCCATCATATCCGAATCAAACTCACGCGTTACGTAAGAATCTTGCATAAGCAGGTAACCGGTGCTAGGGTCTAGAACTATCCATGTTCGGCCATCGAATTGCACCGTGTCGCCAGCGCTCAGGCTGGATAGTGGTACGGGCGTTGTACTGGCTGAGGCCGGCCGGGGGACACTCAGAATACCGCTTACCACCAACATAAGGCAAATCGCTAAATACACAAGCCGCTGGAATTTCACTGTCATTTTCCATTCCTCCTGATTATTAAATTTTTCATAAATTTTCGCCTGGTGTTTTAAACTCTATTTCTTCATTCCATCCAGCATTTCATAGGCGTACAGCATCAGACTATCGTTCCACCGTATGTAGTCTTTTTCTACCAGCCTGCCTGTTTTGAAAAATTCGATGTCCTCAAGAGCTGCAAACCGTGCCGTCCTAAGCTTGGGCTTGAGGTTGTACACAAAGCTTGAGCCGTTTTCAAGCTCCACTGCAATTTTATGGTCGTCCATAAGCAGTATGGAGAGAATTTTATTCATGTTTTCCTCCTTGCGCACCAATTTAAAGCATAAAAAATCCACCATATGAAAAGTATGGTGGATTTTTGGGGATATGTATATCACATAAAAGTACCATTTTTATTTAAAATTCTGAAATCTGAAGTTCAGTTAAAAGTATTCCTATCCAATCATATTTAGCTCTTTCGCTTTGTTTATGGCCAGGGTTTTATTGTTTACGCCCAGTTTTTCATAGGTGTTTTGCAAATGCCTGCTGACTGTGTTCTTAGACAGGTAGAGTTTTTCAGCAATTTCCGTTTGCTTGAAGCCCTCACTAAGAAGGGTCAATACATCGAGTTCCCTGTCGGTAAGTGGCTCAATTTCTTTCTGATTGTTGATTTTTTGAAAACCACTAATAAAGCGTTCACCCAGGTAAATGACTTTGCTTATCCATTCGCTGTCATGCGTTTTTTTTATTTCCTGTAAAATGGGCTCAAGCTCCGGCATGCTTTCCGCAAAGGGTGTGATGATGCCGTCCATCCGGGCGAGCTGCATGGCGGGAAGCAGAGCATCCCCGGCTTTTTCCGTGCCGTACAGATGTTTTTTGGCTATTGCATCATAGATGCCGGCATAAATGTAACCAAATATATGGTTATTTGGTTGATAGAGTTCCCTCATGGTTTCCACGAGGATCTCAAGTTCTGCATAGCTTTTCCTCAGTATAGCCGCTCTGCCGCCAACAATGTAGTTGCTGCCCATCCCCTCATGAAAAAGATTGCCCGGGGATATTTCCCCCTCCCGCAGCCACTTTGGTATCTGTTCCAATTTACCCAAAATACCATATATGTACCCCGCCGCAATGTCAATGCCATTGATTAGGATGGGTCTGCCTGCAGCTTCCGCTTCCGCCCGGACCCCGTCCAATATATCAGCCGCCTCACCGGGCCTGCCGTTTAAGATGGCCAGGCGGGCAAGACACAGGCTCCCACAGATGACAAGACTCAACTGGTTTTTGGTTTTTGCCTTGAAGATAGCTTTGTAGGCAAAAAGTTCTGCGTTGGTAAGATCGCCTGTTTCAAGGCAGTATTCCGCCCTTGCCGTATGTTCGAAGCCTGTTCCACAGCCGTTTGCTACATGGGTATGATACCAATTGTCTTTTTCAATGAACTCTACAAGCGAAAGCAACTCTTCCTCCTTCTTGTGATAGAGAAACAGAGTATGGGGCGAACCACAGGTGAATATGGAATCGGCGTTTATTATTCGGGAGCTTGTGCCGCCAAAAAGGGCGTAAGCTTTTTTATGATATTCGCTCATAGCAGGTACGTCATTAAAGTCCAGAATGCTTTCAATAAGGATGATTTCACCTAAAATCTTTTCTTTATCCACAAGGTTGTCGTCCGCCTCATAGATTGCTTTTGCCTCGTAAAGCATTCCTGCGCCCTCCATAGTATCTACTGCCAACATGTAAGAGTATATATAGGTGATGTACGCCAGTGGGTAAGACAGCTTCAGCTTCTTTTCCATGTCTTTAAAAGCATTGACAATGATATGGGGTGCTCTGTCTATAAGCTCTGCAGAGCCAAATAGCTCATATATGTCAAGAATTTTGTCATAGCATCCTGCTCTGTGATAAAAATCTACCGCTTCAATGCGCCTATCACCCCTCGCACACCAATCACCACAGCGGGAAAACAGGGCGGCTTTTTCTATATCAGAGACAGCAAATAGTTCCAGCAGCATTGTTTTTAAGATGGCGTGAATGGAGTATCTTTCATTTTTATTGTCATATCTTACAAAGCAATTGTTGGCTGCAATTCGGTGCATCAGCACGCCTGCTTTTTTATTTCCAGTTACAAATATTGCTTCTTCCAGGCTGAAGCTGTCAAGAACAGAAAGCTTTAGTAGTATCTGCTGTGTACCCTTGTCGAATTTATCATATACAGCTGTTTTAACCAGTCGTGTGATGTCTCGAATGTCTTCAACAGTTTTGTCCTCAGCGTATTTTAGAAGGGTAAGATAGATGGCTGCCACCCAACCATCTGTGTTTTTTACCAGCAATTCCTGCTCCACAGACGAAAGCAAAAATCCGTTTCGCACAAACAGCTCAACTGTTTCCTCCTCATTAAACTCAAATTCATCCTGGGAGAGCTCCATGCACAGACCCTTTAAGGCAAGCTCTTCAATTGGGATTTCTGGAATACTGCGGCTGATTATGACTATATGTAATTTGGAAAGGGAGGCTCTCGCGATGGCTGTAAGTAAATGATTCATATGTACACTTTTGTTTTCGTGGTAATCATCTATGACAACAACCGTAGGTTCTTTAACAGTTTTTCTTATGATATTGAGGATACGATCTAGATCCACTGCGGTTTGCGGAAGCCCGTGTCCGATAAATTGTTTGGAAAGCTCCGGGCTTATGTCTGCAAGACTTTGACAAAATTTCTGCCACATCCACAGCTCATCACTTTCCCCGGTGCTTAATGGAAACCATACATAGTGAAGCTTTTCTTTAGAGCTTAGAAAATCTTTTACTGCCGTTGTCTTACCATAGCCCATAGAAGAGAACAGGAGAAAAAGCGGGACTTCAAATATCCCCTCAAGCATTTTATTAATACGCTTACGGCACAATAATTTAGGTTTGAAGAACATTATATTCATGTTTTTCACTCCCCATACTTTTTTCTGCCATCCTAAAAAACAATGATATAGTTTCTGAAAGTTAGGCATTTACATATAACTTGTTATTTTGCCAAATATCGTCTTTTTCCTGCCTTCTGATTAATTGAATATAAAATATTGCCGAAGATGATTGACGGATACCCGGTTTCTACCATCATGTAGAGCACGGGGTGTTCAGCGATGTACAAATTCTGACCGGCACTTTCAAGTCAGCTTCCGTTATTTTCCCAAGCACAGTGTGTAGATCCTTAAAGAATGTTTCACGATGGTGGATGGCCTGCCTTTTGAGATGAAGCAGCCCGGCTTTACCGCTAAAACCGAAGCAGCCATGCGAAAATCAAGAGACATTGCTAACGGGAAAACTCCGGCAAAATCCTACTTACTCTAGATTCACTTACCCCACCACATAATTCCCCTATCTGCTTTAAGGTAAGGGAAGAATTCCTTCTTATTTCTGTCATCAACTCGTTGCGAATATCAATATGACTATTTAACTCATCATACCTTATTTCATTTCTTTCCAGCAGCTCTTTTATTTTTACCCGGCCATCTTCCATGATACTTTTAACCAATGTGGATATGTCATTTCCGTTATCGTCAATCAAAAGGTGCACGTGATTATCCATCAAACAATAGGCATATCGCGCAAGACAAGAACCGTCCCTACTTGCGTTTACTCCAACCCCTGCCTGTTATCCAATTGAAACAACACCTGCGCCAGTGTTAATCCAAAAACAACAGCACCGGCAAAGTCTGTTAAAGCAGTGCCCATATCCAGCGGTGTAAGTTTGATCACATCTGCCAGGAAGGTAAAAGCATATATGGCAAACCACGATATGAAACCGAAAAGAACCCCCTTGAACAAGTGGTTGCTGCTTTCAATGAGGGTAGAAATTAGATACGTAAATACTATACCAAGAAAACCAACGAAAATAAGTTGCACCAGCAGGGCAAAAACAGTTTCTAGGGCATTATTCGGTGTATGTCCGGTGATGATGATAGCCGGCCAATCTATATAGCGCAAATTAGCGACACCGAGCAAATAAGACACATAGCTCAATATATTCATTAGCACACCACCGGACACCCCCGCCAGAAAGCCCCGGGCAACTCTGTCCCGTAATTCCAATAAGATTCACTCCCAGAGTTTATTACTGCTATTATTAATGTTTTCCCGCTTTAGGGCTTAGTATGCGCACCTTATGGGCTACAAAGCAAATGCAATTCTTTTAGATTACTATGAAACACGTTAAGGTCAACTGCTCCGTTAATTCCCTTAACTTGGCCTTTGTCTGTATACTGCCAAAATAACCACCTTTTCCAACCCAACAAGCCCGGCGCTTGTTTGATATCATAATGTGCCAACCAAAGTGGGGTATCAAATAGACTTTCATCTAAGTATTCTTTTATAAAGCTTTTATACGAATAAATGATGGGCTGAACCTTAGTTTCTTTTTTTATAGTTTCAACCCAGGTGCGAACGATGCTTGAAATCTGCTCTCTATTAAGCCCGTTATCTTTTTCGATATCAATAACCGGTGGCAAATCAAAAGCTCTAAACCCACCGTTTTTATTGGTTACATTAATAAAATATTTTGCCTCATTAAGTGCATCTTCTTCGCTGGAAGGAGTGCAAAAATGATATCCCCCAACTAAGACCCCAGCTTTCTTGGCTGCTTTTAAATTCTTTGCAAATTTGGGGTCTTCGTAATCAACACCTTCCGTAGCCTTAATAAAAGAAAAATATATACCGTCATTTTTAACAAGGTTCCAGTTAATATCCCCTTGCCAGTGAGAAACATCAATTCCCTTACAATTACTTGGATTTACTGCACGCACAACGTCCACCACCTCATAAGTATTGTTCATTGCCTATTGTTAGATTATGGATAGGTGATGCATTTTGTGCACAGAATGCAGAATGTGGCACAACTTTAACCTTTAGGCCCCACTGCCTTGATCTTGCCATTTTAGCTACCCCTTTTTTCCTCCCAAAGCCGTGTGCGTTCTTCAAAACTCACCTCTTTATGCAATTGATGCAGCTATCCATTGATAGCCGAAAACATCTCTAAATATAGCGTTTGACACTCCGTAATCAGACAATTCAGTCACCGGTTGCACCTCAGTACAACCCGCACTGATTGCCTTTGAAAATGTTTCCTTTATGTCAGGGACGAGGATGTTAAACCAAATCGATTTGGATTCATTCGGGTTTGGTGCTTTCAACCCTAATTTCGGGTTTTCATCAAGCATGTGAAAGCGTACTCCATATAGGGTGAAAATGACTTCATTTTCACCTTTAGGAAAATCTAAAACCTCAACACGTTCGATATCAAATACTTTTTCGTATAATTCCAATGCTTTCAAGCTGTCTGTAATAATCATATCAATTTCTACTCCAACCATTTTGAACACTCCTATTATAGATTATCTGAATATTTTGCTTCCTTTTGCAGAAGCCGCAGTATGCCTTCCGCGTCCTCTGACGTAATACCTGCAAATAGAAAATAGTGTCTGCATTTGAAATATGATCTGCCTTCAATGTAAATTATATAGGTCCGGCACATCACACTCCTTGGATGGAAACCGATGAAGCGATCCGTATTATCTTGCTTAGTATTATCCTGCTAATGCACATTATCCACAAAAGTCTAACATTGGGAGCTAATGCCCCAGGGCAGCGAACTTCGGTTGAATGGTGGTGGCCGCCACCGGGACATTTACTTGCTATGCGTGGATAAAACCCAGAAAACACAAAACCACCCACGAAACTACGGGTGGTAAGTATTGTTTCTCAAGATAAAATGCCGTTAATTTCCCACAATCAACTTCCGAACCTATTTCCAGTAGCATACAACATAATAACTCGGGATTCAGCAAAATACTGTTTATTTTTAAGGTAAAGCAACGGCTTGGATATTTCTTCGGCGGCCATAGCCATACTCAATTCATGAATACCTTCCAGCACCTTTTCATAACCATGTCGATTATAAAGGCTCCCGATAAAAGCAAAGTCCCCATTTCTGGGAACCGCACCTGTGCTTCGGTATTCTCCTGTCAGCTCGGTTATCAGATCTTTGGCTGAAGGTAATTGATTTCGACCTGCTTCCACGGAGCTCTGCTCCGTTGTATTACCTGTAAAGGTAATACAACTATTATTAACTGAGTCTTTTTCTACTGAGTCTTCTTTGTCGGAAAATCCTTTCCGGTCTTGACCGGAACGCTCTTTCCGTTCTTGACCGGAAAACCCTTTCCGATCCGGACCGGAACGCTCTTTCCGGTCCTTGTGTCCCAAGGGCTCCGCCCAATTAACTTTTGCCAAGTCATTTATATAATAGACATTGGTTTGGTTTAAACCCCTCTGAACCCAGGATATCAAGCCATATTTTTTAAGCTCATCCAAATACTTTCTTATAGTACGGTCTGTACAGTTCGCAGCTTCAGAAAGTTTCGCCTGGCCGGGAAAGCATTCACCCTCCTGCCAGGCAAATAATAATAAGAGACCATATAAGTACTTGGCTGACATACTCAACCCTTTTGCGAACATAACAGCATTTGGTATGGTTGTAAAACCTTTGCGCAAAGTGGGATCCTTTATAATCAACGTTTTATGCTGGTACCCACTGTCCGAAGGCGTAATCGTCACCTCCCCGCCAATTGTGACTAGAATATATCTAATCTTCCAAGGCCAATCTGATCGGCGCATTGTTATGACCAGACTTTATAGACTGTTCCATGCAGCTCGCACCTATCACGGGTGGCAGATTATATATCCATACCGGAATACCGGATTCCTCGGCGACCTGCTTTTCCTGGAGGCACCCGGTAGAATTCCACCACTGTCCCGTAAGCCAGAGTTCTTCACACCTAGTTAAAAGCCGGAAACAGTACCTCATAATGTTTTCCCTTTCTTCGGGCTCGTGAAAATAACAAAAATTCAACACAGGCGAAACCGGCACCACTTCGGGGTACCGGTTCACAATTTCCCTGGCTGTTCGGCTTGGCTTTTTGGTAATTGCCGGCTGGATCCGAAGCCACCGGGTGCGCTAAATAAACCAGCATGGTGCTTTACCTCCTTTATCCATAATGTTAGCTATATATCCAAAAATACTGCCGGATCAATTTTGTTTTTCTGCTTTTCCGTGCTATCACTTTGCTCTTTGACTATGTTTGATTGTTCACCCTGCCCTCCCTTGCTCAAATTCTCTTTAATGCAAGCTATATCGCGCTTTATTTCCTCCATGTTCTCTGTCATCTTCCGACCTTGCTCTAACCATTCCCTGGCCACCCGGCTTCGCTCTCCATCGGGGTATGAAAAAATTGGGTGGTCAAATGGAAGTCTGAGTGGCAACATCCTTGTATTACAGCCTTTATCCTTACTCCTACCTGACTTCACGTGCTTTTCACCACCCTTCGTGTAATACAAGAAAATATTAATTAGTATTACCGGGGAACCTTTACTGCCCGTTGACTTTAAACCGGTTTTAAGTTGTAAATGTAATACATAAAAAAACGCTATTTTGATGCTGTATTACATTTTTAAATCCAATTCACGCTTAAACCTTGCAGTGTCTGCTTTTGTCCTGTATTACAGCTTAGTACCAAATGAAAGATAAAATGGTTAATAATCCTGGCAGGCTGCAAAAAGAGCCACAAGAAGTTAAAACCTCTTAAGGCTCTTTCACATACATATTATTTAATTTTTTTCCTAACATAGGGGGTATGTGACCAATTTCGTCTATTGTATATCCAAAAGCCTTTATTTGAGACTCAATTACTTCTAATAAATCATAAACTGTTGGCATTTTATAACTACTCCCAATGAAAAATCTTTACATGATTTATGAGTTTGTTATTTTCTCCTTGCTTTTCTTCTGACAATTCATCCCCACCCCAACTAGGTGTCATTAAATGGAAATTGATATTATTCACTTCAAGTTTTTCGATTTGCCTTTTCAGAAATTTCAGTCCTTGTTTATTTGCATGTATTTCAAGTTTTTCATCAACATCATTGTATTCAAATTTAACAGAATATCTTTCACTTTACATAGCTGTCCGGTTCCCATTGGCGTCGAAGCTGAAATTGGGCTTACTCAGGTTATCTTTATTTTTGATTAATAATTGCTTTTTTCACCTCCCCTAAAAACAAAAATCCTAGGAAGATTTTGTAACATTTCTTCCTAGGAAAGAATACACCTCTTACTCCACTAAATCAGCTATATATAGAGGGAATTTACTTGATACTGCTTTTTTAAGACATTCCATATGACAGAACATCTGTTGTTCTTGTTGAGTACTTTTATCTTTGTCCCAATTTGCAACTACAACTAGTTCAGTAACATCTGCTGTGATTTTTTTGTCACAAAAGCAACATTGATACGTATTATTCTCCATAAAATTACCTCCAACCATAGTTATTTGACAATCTATTTAATGATTTTTCACTAATGTTTTTTAATGAAGTGATTACACCATTGTATCCTTCAACAATAACATTATACTTACCATTAACCTGCTTTATAAACACTTGTGCACCATCTGCTTGAGTTTTAATAATATCGGGTCTAAGTTTCAAGTCACTTATATTTTTTGGTGTAAATCCTCTTTCTATTAATCTCTTTGCACCGTGTTTAGTTGTATTTACAACACTTTGTATCTCTTTTAAGGCTAGTTGTTCCTTTAATTTTTGGTACTGTGCAGCATTATGTGCAGGGTTTCCTTTACCCCTAATAAAACCTGACCCAAAGCTTGTAATAACCACGGCATCATCAAAGCTGACCATATTCAGTAACGCATCACCCTTAGCACTCCAGCCCGAATTAACCGAAAAAATGGATTTTAGATCTCTCCATAACTCCCCCCAAGTATAATTATATTCATCACCGGAGTTTGCTGTACATATCTTAACATGTCCCGACGGGTCTACATAAACAACCGGGTTATTGCCACAGTATAGGTACAAGTTCTGCGACAGCGGGTCGTCTAACTGCCCCATAAGTGTGTCCGGGGTGAGAAACCTTCCCGTGGACGGGTCATAGTGCCTGGCCCGCAAAAATATAAGGCCGCTGGGATCGTACGGTTCGCCAGTGAAGCGGAACGGGTTGTCCACGGTTTCATTAACCGTAAGCGGGTTGCCGAACGGGTCGTATGTGTAGCGGTTCAGCACTTCACCGTAAACACCGCTTACCACGGATACGCTACCCAGACCATCCGCGTGATAGAATAATCTTCCTGCGGGGCCAATGCGCCCGTATAAATCACCGGCATAGAGATAGTTCTTTGTGTTGCCTTGGCTGTCTTTTTCTACCAATAGGCGAGGTAATCCTGCATTGATATCGTAAATGTAACTGTACTGTTCATCATATACTGACCCACTCACTGTTTGGGTCAGGCGATTACCGTCACCGTCGTAGGAGTACTTGTAGATATCTGTGCCGTCATTAAAGCTTATCAGCCGGTCTTCAAAGTCATATTCATAGTAGACCGATTCTCCTACGGATAGCAGGTTCCCGTTGGCGTCATATTCGTAAGGGGTACCATTCATTTGAATAATCCTGTTAGCGCTGTCATAGGTGTAGTTTGTTTCACCTGCGCTAAGGCGGTTGCCCACCGGGTCGTAAGTGAAGGTAACCGAACTGCCATCCGGGTATTCCACCCCGGTTAGAGTTGATTGAGGTCATCATAGGTGTAATTTGTTATCCGACCTGTTTCATCAGTAGCGCTTAACCGGTTTCCCATATTATCCAGGGTATAATGTGTACCGGTGACAACCTTTTCCCCGTAAACATGTTCCAGCACTGTCAGGCGTCCTGGTTCATCATATTGATAATCTACTGTAATACCGTTGGGCAGTTCCTTTTTTTGTATGTTACCAAGTTCGTCGTAGGTGAAAGTTGCACTATACACTGCGTCCGATACTGATTGAAGCTGGTTAAGCTCATTATACGTGTAACTTACATCTAGTCCATTAGGGTAGGTTATACCAGTGATGTTCCCGGCTAAATCGTAGTCATAACCGATGGAATAAACGGCCCTTGATACCGATGTGAGGCGGTTGAGGTTGTCATAGTTGTATGCAGTGGCTCCCTCGGGATCGGTCATAGCTGTCCGGTTCCCATTTGCGTCATAGCTGAAGCTGACTTCATTGGAGTTGGGGTAAGTAATCCCCACCAGGCGATTGTTGCTGTCATAATTGTAGTTAATGGTGTTCCCATCCGGTTTGGTACTTGTGATGCGGTTACCCACCGCGTCGTATGAATATTCATTAGTCTGGCCCAGGGGGTTTGTTATTGCTGACAAGCGATCTAATTTATTGTACATGTAAGCTGTGATGTGATCATTGGCATCGGTGATTCCGGTCAGATTACCTTTTTCGTCATACGAATATTCCGTGGTGTTACCCCGGGCGTCGGTGACCGTTGACAGTCTGTTAATGGCGTCATATGAGAATGATGTGCTGGCTTCATTGACGTTGGTTTTGGTAATTATATTAGCAGCACTATCGTAATCTAAGCTGCTTTCATGCCCCAGCGGGTCGGTTGTTTTGACCAAGCGATTGGCAGCGTCATAGGCATAGGTCCAGGTAGCTCCTTTAGGGTTTGTTTCCGTCAACCGATTGCCCACCAGATCATATGTGTAGCTGGTATTCTGGTAATCGAAAGTAATGACGTGTCCGTCAGCATAAGCAGCGCTTATTGACCCGTCTTCATTAAAGGTAAGATTGGTATTGTAATTGTGAGTCCAACCTTGCCCAAGGGAACCAGCTGAAAGGTCAGTGGAATTGTAGAAGCGGGTAAATTCAAGGGGAATTCCCCCTTGTAGGGATTTTAATGTCCGTCTTTTCTAAAATAAAGTTACCCGTGGAAAGGTTTACAGGATCGTTGCCGAAAAAGCAATGTACCGCCTTCCCTAAGCTTGCCAACAAACCTTCATCAGCCTGGACAGTTGATTTTGATATGGTGCCGGAATGTCCCTGTCCGGTTATTTTTCCGGTCAAGGTGTGTGCCGGGCCATCATATACTGTTTCACCGCCAAGTTTCGATATTTTTAGTCCGGATTCGGATGCATCAATAATCCATTGTTCATCTATCGGCGTTGCATTTGGAAATATTCCGTAACTCCGGTCGTAAATCTCATAAAATACCCTCTGCCCGTTTACATGGATCTCTGTAAAGTAGAAATAACCGCTGTCATAACCAAAATCCGTGGTAAAGGTTATGCCGCCGTAGCTGGCAGTAGTTGAATACCTATGATTACCGTCCCATCCTAAATAAGTATGCCGGTCGTAATTATCAACCGTATTAAATTCTACAAGGACTTTCTGGAATGAATTCTCGCCAAAATCGGTTGTTATAACCTGTGATCTTGAAGTGCTACCATATTCAATCGGCTCGCCCCAGGACTCCGCACTGTATGCCGTTGTTATAAATGGACTAAATAGAAATGTAACAGCTAAGATAAAAAACAGGGTAATTGATTTACATTTGCCAACGCTTAAAGGATTTTCACACAAAACCAAACTCCTTCCTTTTCCCTTTTGTGGGTGCGAAATGGAGAGCAAAATTCTACATTATTCGACCGCTTCCTTCCATTAATGGTTATTACTGGCATAATATTAGCTCGTTTTTTGAATACTTTAAATAGGTCAATAGTCTCTATATTTTGGGAAAAGGGTCTTCAGCATAAGTTAAATTTCCGGGCTTAAACAATATCCGGTTAGGGATAACCAATCTTACCGATATCATGAAGCAATGCAGCTTGTTGAATCGTTTTATGTGATCTTTTGGGTAAATCCACTAGTGAGGCTATAGTAAGACTGTATTGATAAACGTTTCCGTGATGATTGCGGAGACATTTATCTTTTAAGAATGATAGTTTATTTAATGTTTGCAAGACCTTTTGATTACCTCCACCCCTTCCCTGCAATAATTATCTTGTCAGCTTCAAACTAACAGATTCATAGACTTTTCCATCTACAAGGATAAAGGGATCCACTACAAGGTGTTTCTCTTTATCTCCCCGTCGAGCTGTAAGTATTGCCCCTATATTGCTGCCTTGGAGACTATCCACGGGCACAGTAAAGAAACCTTCCCACGTATTCTCATTCGTTGTTACCGGTTGATCAGGGGTTAAGGTAACATTTAAACCGGTAGTAAATAAAGAACTAACTTGTTCAGCACAACCTTTGGTTGTATTTCTAAACATTATCTCCGCTCCGGCCTTCACCCGGGCGGGAAATGAAGTAACAGGTTCAGGTTGCCCGGGGTCATTGAGAGCTATGGCCACAATTTCGAGGTCCATTAATTCTAAAGTTGTAACTTCTAGCTTTATGTGCGTTATTTTCGGTGTTTTTAAGGGATCAGTCGTGTCTAATACCGCCTTAACAACAAATTCCCTACCATATGGGACATCCTCCCATTGCCCCGGCGTTATCTCCGTCCATGTAGCCCCTGAATCAGTTGAGACGTAAAAAACAATACCGGTTCCTGCTGGAGTCTCCGTTAAGGCTGTTAGTTTCACAGTGTCGTAATCAGCACCTGTAGATACCCTTGTCATTTGGTCCGTTGCATCATCATAAATAAAATACTGTACTTCTCCCGTTTCAGTTATAAAAGCCTGGTCATAAGCGCCGGGCTTCAGTGATAATGCCAGAGCCCCGGGAACTTGACCGGCACTGTACGCAAGTACCTGCTGTGCGCCACCGGCATCATCATCTTGCAGGTATTGCCCCTCATCACCCTCCAGGATTGCTGTACCGTCCTGGTTGGCACTGGCCGAAACAATATTGGAGTACCCTGAGGCTTTTCTGGCCGTGTCTTCAATGTAATCCTGGGTTGCATCATCGAACATTAGATAATGCTTTCCGGTTTTTGTGACTACAACTACGTCCGGAGTACCGTCCACCACTGATAGGGCTACCGGTTCGCCGATATCAAGTTCTTTTTCGAGCTCAACGGTCAATGATGTCCCGGCTCTGTACCTGGTAATTTTCGCTTTGCCGCTGTCTGTGCGGGAAAGTACAACTGCTTGATCGGTACCATCAATGGAATCTACAGATAAAACCTCGGTTAGTCCTGAGCTTTTCAAGGCGGGATCGTCAGAATAAGCTCCCCCGGAGAACTGGCAGTACTGAACATGATCGTCTCCGATAGCCCACAGGCTCATGTTATCCTGCCTTATTGCCAGGCCCCGGGCATTTGTCAGCCAATTAATCTTTGTATCATGCAGCGCACCGGTGGCCGCATCGTACTCAGATATAATTACACCATCACTGGCCGTTACGGCATAACCTTCCCCGTATTTCAACATGTCTATGGCGTTTGGCATCTTGATCTTAGGCAGCCTAACTTCTCCGGCCTCCGTATCCACCACCGCATCGGTTTTAGTCATATCAACCAACGAAGTATTTGTGAAATCGTCTTCTAAAATAACCTCTGCTGTGGCCACAGAGGGGAAAGCAATACTTATAACCACCAGAATTAAAAGACAAAACCTGGTCAGCTTTTCTCCCCCCTCTCCTGGCTGATTATGTCCACCTTAATTATCTTCCATTGACCACCAGCATCAAATAAATCCACCACTGCAGTAATTCTAACGTCGTTATTGCCACCATGATAGGTTACTTTGGCAATACAGTAGTCTTCAGAGTAACCTAGGCTCTTTATATCCTGTACTTCAAACCCTTTGCTTGTGGCAGCCGGGGGTTTTTGAGGGTAAGTATCCATTTGTAGTGTTGGTGTTAGGTTTAATGCTTGGCCGGCTAAAAATTGCAGCTCATTATACTTTTTGAGCTCATAAGGCATAGAAAAGTAATCTTCCAGTGTTTTTTGAGCGATTTGGGGTATCTCCCCCGGAGAAAGTTCCGGTCGCTGAAAAGCTGCCGATTCCACTTTATAAATCAACCACCTCCCGTTATCTTTAATTAAACTAAAATTAAGGGCATACCGGTCATAGAATGATGGTTCACTGTATTTTGCCGTGATGTCGGCATATACTTAGGCCAACTCTGATGATTCGATTTTTTCCGTAAGCTGGATATTAAAGTATTCTTTCTGTATTTGCTGACGATTAACATTAATCTGAGCCTCGGCCAGTGCTTCCCCTGTTAAGAGTGAATTCATAGTAGTTAGATCGCCGTTTTCCTCAGCGTCTAAAAACTGGGTTACAATGCTCCTTACTTCTGTTGATACCGGTTCAGTTTCCGGTTCACCTCGGCAGCCGGTTGATAGGATAATACAAATATAGTCTGCATCTCCGGATGCGGCATTGGCCTTGTCGTAAGTTGCCGTCAATGATTTGCCATTGTTACCTACTCCATTAGCTAGGGAGTTCCTCGCATTCCAGGCATTGCTATTAGCGGCATTGGCCTTATTCCATGTATCTGCTAGGGATTTACCACCGTTAGACGAACCATTAAGCATGTTCTTTGCACTTGCTGAATTACTATTTGCTGAGTTTGCTCTTGCGTAGCCGTAGTAAGCCCAATAAGCTGACTCGTTGCCGTTATACCAGGTGCGAGCGGCTGCGTTTTCAGCGTCACTATGAGCTGCATCTGCTGACGCCTTCGCGCTATTAGCTGCGTTTTTAGCAACTATGGCTGCATCTCTAGCTTCTTCATCGGCAAAACTAATGCCCCATTCTATTGATACATTCTGTAGATAGAAGTCATTATGGTATGAATTTTCGTCGGGGTCTCTTTTTATTTGGAATTCAACGTGTTCTCCACCTGAACATGTTACCGAAAAATCTGCATAATACGAACCAGGCACTCTATTCAAATAGTACACTTCTGAACCATCTACTAATATCCTAAAACTTGGCTGTTGACTTAAATTACTAGTACTAGAAATAACACTGCCTTTTATTGACCTTGTTTCCATCCCAAAGGGTGCAGTTATCCACCTAATAGTTGTAAACTCATCATACGAACCAGCCCCAGTTGATACATTGGATAAATCGGTAGTTGATACAGGCAAAACAGTTGCTTCACTAACATGTAACATCGACCCAAATATAATCTCCCTACACTCCAGGAAGAGGAAGTATAATAAGACAATTAAAAACCTTTAGTGAGTAGGGGTCGTTTGTTAGTAACTGATATGACAATAATAGTAACAGTTCTTTTTTTAATTGCTTTCTTAGCTGGTTTTATTGATAGCATTGCTGGAGGCGGTGGTCTTCTACTTATGCCCGCATTATTATTAGCTGGTCTTCCTCCACAGACTGCCTTAGGAACCAATAAATTTGCTGCAACAATCGGAACAGGGTTTGCCTTAATAAACTTTGCAAGAAATAAAAAGATAATTTGGAGAATAGTTTCGGCAGGAATCCTTTTCTCTTTGCTCGGTGCTTTTATAGGTTCAAAGACAATCCTTATTTTTTCTAACGAAATTGTAGGAAAAATTATTGTTATTCTATTACCAATGGCTATGATAGGAATTCTTTTACCCAAAAAAGAACGGCATTCTAAGGATAGATCTTCCGCTAAAGAGGAAGAAGAGAAATTATCTACAAGAGATCTTTATTTCAAAGTTCCCATCATTTGCTCTTTGATAGGATTTTATGATGGCTTTTTCGGACCAGGAACCGGTAGCTTCTTTATTATGGCTTTTTACTTTTTTATCAGTATGGACCTGGTGGAAGCTTCTGCAACATCCAAGGTGTTTAATTTTGCTTCAAATATTGGAGCATTAATAGTTTTCCTTCTTGAAGCAAAAGTAGTTTCCTTACTTGGGTTACTGCTCGCCATTGCTAATATTGTGGGCAATTATTTAGGCAGTTCTCTTGCAATAAACAAGGGGCATAATGTAGTAAGAATAGGTCTCATTACGATTCTTTTAATTCTATTTATCTCTCTTTTATGGAATTATTTGTTAAATGATCAGCTGAACTGTATATGAGTTTCTTTTTTGAGCAAGTTGTAAGCTTAGAATCTAGAGCAGGTTCTTTCTCAAACTCCCGTACTGATTATTTCGCTGTTAAGGCAACATCGTTTCGCGTTTGAGCAACACCGATTTGC
>JADQBQ010000022.1 GCA_016278505.1 Clostridiales bacterium | reverse complement strand
GATAGGCAGCACCTAAACTGGTGGATAAGCTGGGAAAGGCCTGTTTCTACTCGACTGAATTATTCACTTATTCCTCCTCAAAGCTCCAGACAATTTCCTAAATGAATCTGTTCCCTTACTTACACCTCACTTTATTTTCGATATCATTGTTAACAGTAATTTTAACTCTTATGCCAACAATGTATTTGTTACACTGCAATGCCTTTTGTCAGTAGACTATCTCCTTTCGTATGCCGGATATCTTATGGATTCTTATTTTTACTGGCAAATTCAATAATACTTATTTGGTTAGTGAATTATTCAAGCCTGACCCCTACGCTCCGTTTTATCTTACTTAAAGATTCCGTCAAGCTCCGCGGACAGTCCTTCAAAAATGCAGGATCGGGCGATTTCGTCTTTTTTGAAAGTGATATTGTTGCTGATATCGTTGTCCGCAAAAAGATGAACGGTAACTTCCTTGTTTATCGGGTTGACAATCCAATATTCCCTGACGCCGCATGACATGTAAAGGTCGAGCTTTTTGATCAAATCCTTGCTCCGCGTGCCCTCCGATAAAATCTCCACCACAAGAGCTGGGACACCCTGATAATAGTCATTTTTATCCAGCTTTTCCTCAAGGTCGCAGATGACCATGATATCGGGCTGGACAACATTTATATCCTCCGGGTTTCTCTTGAGTGTGATATCATAAGGGGCAACCATGGGGATGCATTCTTTACCCTGAAACCAGTTGTAAAAAATCACAAACAGTTCGGTTAAAGCTATCTGGTGCGCTGTTTTAGGTGAAGCCAGCAGGTATATTTCACCATCTATATATTCGTATCTTTCCTCGGTATCTTCGGTCAGCTTCAGAAACTCCTCATAGGATGCCTTTCTGCCGCCGTAAAAACTATACGCTTCCACCTTTTCCATTACCATTCCAGACACCGTGCCGCAGTCTGAAACTGCATCTCTGATGGCCGACAGTTTTGCTATTTCCATACCGTTTCTTGTAATTATGATCTCTTCTTGTGCCGCAAGCATCAGGTATTTACCGAAATTGTTCTGTAGTTCCGTTGAGTTGACTTTCATCAACACCCCTCCAATAATAGCTATAATAGCTAAATTAGTTAATGTAATTATATGTTAAAAAGAAGGGTGTGTCAAACCTTTCCCGGGGCTGACCCGGAACCAATGATCCGGTTGGTGTGAGAAATAGCCTTTAGAAAAACTGAGCTCGAAACCCCCGGGATATATCGGGGGGTTCCGAGCTCAGTTTTTTAATTTTAAGAAGTTCTTAAGATTTATGTCGAGTATATCTTAAGATTTAGTTGATAGCATCAGCATGAAGTAAACAATAAAGGGTGTGGTATAATTTGTATAAATCTATATGCTGGGGTGATTCGTCTTGAATATACTAGTCTGTGATGATGATAAGGAAATATTAGATGCGATAACAATTTATTTAAGCAACGAAGGCTATAAAGTATACAAAGTTTCTAATGGAATAGAAGCGTTGGAAATAGTAGAAGAAAATGAAATACATCTCATTATTATGGATATTATGATGCCGCAAATGGATGGCTTAAGAGCTACCATGAAGCTAAGAGAAAAGAACAATATACCGGTCATCATGCTCTCGGCAAAATCTGAGGATACTGACAAAATAATGGGGTTGAACATGGGAGCAGACGATTATGTTACCAAGCCCTTTAATCACTTAGAGTTAATTGCCAGGGTTAAGTCCCAAATGAGAAGGTATACAACATTAGGCAGCCTGGAAACAAAAAGCAATGTATATAAAACGGGGGGACTTGTCATAGATGATGAGAGTAAGATTGTAACTATCGACGGAGAAGAGGTTAAACTTACTCCGGTGCAATATAAGATTTTGAAGCTTCTGACAGCCAACGCAGGCAGAGTATTTTCCATACATGAAATATATGAACGGGTATGGCAGGAAACTGCTTTTAATCCGGAAAACACAGTAGCAGTTCACATCAGGAAAATAAGAGAAAAGATCGAGATAAATTCTAAAGAGCCAAAATATTTAAAGGTGGTGTGGGGTATTGGATATAAAGTGGAAAAATTTTAGCCATGCAATGCTAACTAAAATATTAGTTTTTATTATTACCATAGCCTGTTTTACCGGTGCACTGACAACGTTCATTAATATTGTCGCTTTCCATCAAGGGGATTTTGAAGTCGCTTTTGAAAAAAACTATTTTGCCAGCCATCAATATATGGGGGAGAGCCGGGAAGTAGTCAGTACCTTGACAGCTTTAATAGAAGATTATAAGAGTGAGGAAAATATCCAAAAAGGCGCAACAATTACCCAGGAAGAGATTAATAACGCCAAAGAAAATTTGTTTTGGGAATTTAAGGATGATGAGGAGAATTATAATAAGTACTATTTTCCCGGATTACCCGAGGAGGAAAACTATAAGAAATTCGAGGAAGTCTATGCAGATAAAATCGCCCGGATAGAAGAAAAGTTAATTGCTGAAGATCTCAAACAATATAATGCTGCCTTAAGAAACTTAGAGGAATCCCAAGGTATTCTGTATTTCGCCAGTGATGGTGAAAACGTATTCACCAATACTCCTGACACCGCTAAAGATGCCTTTAAGGCGTATCCTGCCTATTTCATATTTGATAAAACCGAGGAAACGCTCTTTCCGGCAGAGGTTAAGGAAAATAGTAATTATTACCGGATTATTAGAGATAGTATTGAGAGATTAGATTTATATCAAAATGATGCTATATATATCGCCTTTACGGAGGAGTTTTTAAACCCCAGGATTGCCCAGTGGGAGAAAAATAAGGTATATATTACAGATAGCATCAATTTAATGCTGGGTTTTACAGCGGGATTAATCATAGCCTTTATCTATCTCCTAATAATTATAGGCAGGAAGTCCTTTGGTGCTAAAGAGGTTCAGTTAAACTTTGTGGACCGGCTCTATAATGATTTCAATATTGTATTCTGTATAGCTTTAATATTAGCTTGGTTTGGAGCCATGGATCTCTTTTTAATGGATCGCCTCTTTTTTGAGGACAAATTATATCAAACTGTTTTACCCATTACTATGGTAATTGGTACATTGGGTTTAATATTAGTGCTGTCTTTAGTTAAGCACATCAAAAACGGAACCCTTATTAAGCATTCACTAACCTATCTCATTTTTCAGAAATTTTTTACCTTTGTTAAAGATATTTATAATAGCGGTAGTATTGCAGTAAAGGTTGTTTTGATAGTTATTGGCTATCCGGCCATTGTTGCCATGACCTTTTTCATGTTTCCCATAACTATCGGAGTAGCTATCTGGCTGGCGTTTAAAAAGGTCAAAGAATACAAGGCAATAACCGAGGGGGTAGTAAAAGTCAAGGGAGGAGACCTCCACCATAAAATAGAGATAACCGGCAATGGCGAATTTGCCAAACTGGCTGCCGATATCAATGCTATAACAGAGGGCCTTAATAAAGCCGTTGCCAATGAGCTGAAAAGTGAACGGTTAAAAACTGAATTAATCACCAATGTATCCCATGATATCCGGACACCATTGACCTCGATCATAACCTACGTTGATTTATTAAGAAAGGAGGATGACCCTCACAAGGCGGAGGAATTCCTTAATGTTATCGATCAAAAATCCCAGAGGCTAAAAGTATTGACCGACGACTTATTTGAAGCATCCAAGGCTTCCAGTGGCAATATTCCCGTAAACTATGAAGAGATAGATATTGTATCTTTGATAACCCAGGGCTTAGGAGAAGTAGATGATAAGATTCAAGAGCGGGAACTGGACTTTAAGGTTAATTATCCTCAAGAGAGAGTACTTCTAACTGCTGATGGGAAGCTGTTATGGAGAGCCATTGAAAATCTTTTGTCCAATACCTTTAAATATGCTTTGCAGGGCTCCAGGGTATATATTGATATTGAAGATTTAGGCAGAGAAGTTCAACTGGTAATCAAAAATATTTCCGCTTACGAGCTTAACATTTCTACTGAGGAACTGATGGAGCGTTTTAAAAGGGGAGATGAATCCAGAAGCAGCCAGGGAAGTGGCTTAGGATTATCCATAGCTAAAAGTCTGGTTGAAATTCAAAAAGGAAGCTTCAGTATAGAAATAGACGGGGATTTATTTAAGGCCATAATTAAAATGCCTAAGTAAGAAAAGTAACCAGGGAAACCCTAAATTCCCTGGTTACTTTTATAAAGAATAGGAACTGCAAATTCCAAAGCCCAGGTAAGGGCCAATCTACCCGAAGACGCCCTAAAATCCATCTCTAAAGGCGAAGCTATAAAATCCGGCGATATCAAGAACCCACACTGGCTTGTAGTAAAGGGAGAAGCTCAGAACAAGTTGGGTAAATATGAGGAGGCAGATCAACCTTAACCAATGCGATCGAAGTATTGGAGGGGGAAAACGGGTATGACAATGGCATGGCCTACCGCCTATGGTGCAACGCGCTTTCCTGGAAAGACTCCGGCTTTCTTTCAACGGCCGGTGGCGGGGGCAATGCAGCTGAAAGATTTTCCGCAGCAGACGCAGTTTCGGTAACAGCTTCCGGCCGGCTGGCGATAACGCTGTCCCAGTAAGCATTGGCCATGCGGGAATAGACTTCCGGATCGGCCAGATTTCGGTCCAGCACGGCCTGGGTCTCCGATGGATTGACATTCGTTCTAGTTGACTATAGAATACGAACATTAGCATAATACACCTACCAAGGTGACATCTTCAACTTAGCATTTGAGCCGGAATCATTCGACCACCTCTTTGTTTGTTTTGTTCTTGAACATTTGGCACGGCCGGCTGAGGCACTAAGCTCCCTAAAAAAACTTCTCAAAGCGGGCGGTACAATCACTGTTATCGAAGGAGACCATGGATCCACTTATTTTTATCCCGACAATGATGCTGCACACAGAACGATTCAGTGCCAAATTGAGCTGCAAAAGAGAGCCGGCGGTAATGCTAACATAGGTAGAGAACTATATCCCCTCTTAAACGCTGTAGGTTTCAGTTCCATGCAGATATCTCCACGAATGGTTTATGTTGATGCAAGTAAACCTAGACTTGTCGAAGGTTTCACCAAGAATACTTTCACGGCAATGATAGAAGGTATACGTGAACCTTCTATTGAAGCCGAACTGATTGACGAAAACACCTTTGATGAAGGAATTAAGGGCTTATACAGAACAACAGAAACAGATGGAGTTTTTTGCTATACATTTTTTAAAGCAATTGCAATAAAACAATAAGTGCAAACATCCTTTACAGGCTTATCAATAGCTTAAATTTCCATTAATGGAACCATCGGGTTACAATAATTGATGGATAATTTTTCTAAATAAAGATTTCAGACAGAATTTATTACTGCATCAGTTCACATTCTTTAATAAGGAAATGTGAAATTATGGATCCTACCGCAGCTATGTCTTCAGTATGGAGATAATGATTGGCAGTTGCATCAAACAAAATATTCGCCGATCCCCCTATTTCTTCGTCGTGGAACCATATTAACTATCCGGCCAAATTGCTGCGCTCTCATGACAGGCAGGACTAACTTTGATAAGTACAGCGGAGCGTTTAGTAAGATATCCTGAGACAGTTTCCACTCCTCAAAACTTGTATCATATATAGTTTTAAAAACATCGACTCCAACGTTATTCACTAAATAGTCTATTCTACCAAACTTTTCATAAACACGCTTCACAAAACCATCTAGCTCGTCGAATTGACTGATATCAAGGAGCTCAATTTGACACTCCACCCCAAATAATAGCATCCCGCTTGAACCTCTTCGCAGATTCTTCATCTTTATGATAAAAAGTTGCAACACTGTACCCTTTACCAGCAAGTCGTTGAAAGAGGCCATTTCCTATACCCCTAGTAGCACCTGTAATCACTGCTACACGCTCCATCAATTTATTCCCTCCAAACAACCCTGCTGCAGGCCATAGCCCGGGTATACTTGTGCGAAGATAACACCATCAAGCACTTAACCTCAATGCCCCTAATTTACTTTTTCGAACCTTTCCTGAAAGCGATAGAGAGCAAACAAAGGTCCTTGATCGAATGTATCGTGTGGATATGCAATTTTAAACGCGTGATATCGTTATTCCTCTACTTAAGCAACTTTACCGTATACTGACATCTGTAATTTCAACATTTGAAAGACCACTAACCAGTGTATGAGTCGATAGTTGGTCCAGCTCACTAGGTAATTTTTCAATAAAACATTCGTAAAGAATATTTTCAATGTTTTCAATTTCAATAGACTTTGTGCGAGGAGGATTTACCACCACTAATTTAAATACAGCATTTTCAATTTTTTTTGCGGTAGAAGCCATTTGCTTGATCCGATCTCTGTGATTTTGCAAGGCCTTTCCAGACTTTACTTCAATAAATATTTTTTCGCCATTTTTTTCTGCTAAAAGATCGTACGAAAGATTTGATATTTTATGATCCTTGCTTATATTATAACCTTTGTTAATCATTTCGCTTGCAATTTCTTCAATTTTGGTCAGTTCTAAGTAACGCTCAACATTTACCGGATAACTCATTTTATTAAGACCCCCTTCCTCCGACGGACAGGTTGATTCATTTATAACTGAAGGTAGTTGATTATCTGCTTTAAGAAAGCTTTGGACACGTTCTTGGTACCGTTTTAATCTTTTCCTGTCGGCCTGTTGGGATTTAGGCTTGATCGGGATTACTTTACAATACATATGACCTCCAACTGAAAAATGCTTTGCTAAATCGAATTATTGATTGCAAAACTCGGGGCAACCTCTTATAGTAATAACTTTACGTCATAGCCGTTTAATAATGTCCTGCTCTGGTCAGCAATACCTTCTCGAATAATCATGTAATATCCGGCCAAAGGTATTTCCTGGTTAATTATATTATAACAGAACTGCCCTTTTAAGTCATTGCACTCTAGGACTTGCCACATTTAGATGTTAACCGAGTACCCCTTGTGGCCCATCTTCTTTTCTTACCCAAAGCAATCCTAACAAGGAGCTCCAGTGGAGTTTAAAAATGGTTACCAGGAGTTAGGATGGAAAGAATGAAAACAGCATGAATTTATATTGGGGCATTTTATTGTGCCAGCTGCTAAATTAGAAAAAGGACTATGTAATGATTTCGAGAATACCGGATTCATATTGAGTGTAAGGCATCTCAAGAAGTTTTTCATTATAGAGCAGGAGATTCAGCGCAATATTATTTCAGACGAAGCTTACCGGCGTTACGAGCAAACAATACAAGATGTGCATCGGCGGCTGCAGCGTGAAAATGAAGAGTTTGAAGAATTACTGGCCTTTGTCCATGAAACCAGGGACCGTTTGAGTTACGAAAAAACAGATAACTTTATTATGAACGATCAACTTTTTTGATTTCATAGGGTGATTGGATGAATACCCATATTCGAAAAATTTCTTTAAGGGATCAAGCTGGACATTCCATCTTATTGCAGACGGAAGTTATCTGAGGGAGCCAGAAGCTTTAATTTTAGGGCAAGCAAGAACCGTCCCCACTTGCCCGGGAAGTGGATGTGAATATTGTGCCGCACCGTTTGGATCCTAAGGGCGTTATAGCCGTGCGAAATATAAAGGCCCGAAAGGGTGAATATGCTGCTTACCCGCCTCAAGTACGCAGGGAAATATTAGAGGCACTGGCCCGGCAGGGTATTAAAAGGTTATATGCCCACCAGGCCGAGGCTGTGGGCCACATATTGTCCGGCCGGCATACCATTGTCACCACCAGCACCTCCAGCGGAAAATCCCTGGTGTATACTATTCCCGTTCTAAACAGCTTGCTGTACAACCCAAGTGGCACCGCTCTTTACATAACGCCGGCCAAAGCCCTGGCCCAGAATCAAAGGGTAGCGATGGTAGAACTAACTTCTCGGATTCAGTGGCCCGGACCCGGCCCGGAGGTTCGGGTTTGTGATGGTGATACGCCCTGGGAGATTCGCAAGGAAGTGCTGGAAACTTCCAACATTGTTTTATCCACCCCGGATTTTATGCATGCCACCATGCTTCCCCGGCACAGAGACTGGAGTGTTTTTTTTCAGAACCTTTCTTATGTGGTGCTGGATGAGGCCCATGTGTTCAGAGGGCTTTTGGGAGCATCGGTGTGTCATGTAATGAGGCGCTTGCGCCGCTTGTGCCAGTACTACAAGGCAAATCCGGTATTTATACTTTGCACCGCTACCATTGGTAACCCCCAGGAGTTCGCTGCCAATCTCATTGGCGATGAGTGTTGCGCTGTGGAGAAGGAAACCGCTCCCACCGGGAATCGCCAGGTGGTTCTTTATGAGCCGCCCCGGTACCGGGATGATAATGGAGACTTGCGCCGCCGCCTCACCCATTTAGATGGCGCCCGGGCACTCGGCCGGTACGTTAAAGACGGGCAGCGGGTGATTATGTTCGGCCGCTCCAGGCGAATTGTGGAATCCAGTTATCGCAAGGTATTGCAGGATTCCCCCCATTTTAAGGGCATGGTAACTCCCTATAAAGGAACATATACGCCGGCTGACCGACGGTTGATCGAAGAAAGATTGTTTTCCGGCGACCTTAAGGGGTGCATCACCACCAGCGCCCTGGAGCTTGGGATTGATATCGGAAACCTTTCGGTAGCCATACTGGCAGGCTTTCCCGGCAGCATTTCCTCCACCTGGCAGCAGTGGGGGCGGGTGGGCAGGAACAAACAGAATTCTGTGGCTGTTTTGATGGCCGGGGAAGACCCTTTGGACTTGTTTTTGGTTCGTCACCCCGATTATTTTTTCAGCCGCTCTTTTGAAAAAGCGGTGGTGGATCCCAACAAGACCGAGTTTATGGCTGAACACCTCCTCATGGCGGCGCGGGAGTTACCACTTGAAAAAGAGGACCGTTCCTTTTGGGACCAGGAATATTATTACGAAGTAGTTAAGTTTTTGCACCGGCGTGGAAATTTGGAGCTGGTATCTCGTGAGCCAAAAAAATATTGTGCCAGAGGGAATGTGGCTTGCTTCGGACTACGGGGTGAAAGCGAAACCTTTAGGGCTGTGGGCCCGGAGGGAAAGGTATTTGAACAATTTACCCGGGACGCTGTTTTGCGGGAGGCCTTTCCCGGGGCCATTTTGTTTATTAAAGATCGCAGGTTTAGTGTCGACCGGGTTGATGAGGGCGCTAAAACCATCGACTTAAAACCGCTGCCCAAAAACCTAAACAATTATATAACCCTGCCCCATCTTTTAATTGAGGCCAAGGAGCTGAGGCAGACGGGTAAGGAAAAAAAGTACGGCCGGTTTACCGCCGGGGCCGGAGAATTGGAAATAAACAAAGAGCTGGACGGCTACTGGCTGGTGAATACCGCCCAAAAAGGAGAAAAAAAATTTCAACGACCACAGCAGCGGCTATCTCCGGTTAATCTCAAAACCACGGGGCTGTGGTTGGATGTGCAGGTAAATAATCTTTCCTGGGAAAAGTCGGATTCCGCCCTGCATACTCTGGAGCACCTTCTACATATCGTTATTCCCTGGCAGGTAATGTGTGAGCGCAGTGATGTAGATACCCTGCGGTCCACGGAACGGTCCAGGATCTATGTCTTTGATAACTACGAAGGGGGAGTGGGGCTGGCCGAAGGTGCTTTGGACAATATCGAACAAATCATCGACCGGTGCTACGAGGTCATTAGCTCTTGTACATGTGGCGGGGGGTGCCCTTCTTGTATTCACATTCCCCAGTGCCGGGAAAGAAACGATAATCTGAGCAAGGAAGCGGCTCTTGAGCTCATGGCAATAGCCCTGGGTGTGGAACGGGAAGGAAAATCAGGGTCTCGTCAAACTTCCCTGGGCTCCGGTAGTGGCAGGGAAGAGGGAAGGGCGGAATTAAGGCTTGAGGCCAGGGCCCTGGGAGCCAAAATAGGGCAAAGGAAACTGGTAGAAAAAGCCGCCTCCGGGGCACCGGACATTGCCGCTAAATTAAGATTAGCTTCCCTGCAACAATTAAACAATTATGACCGGCACCTGGTGGCGGTTACATATCTTTTGCACCGGGAGGTAGGCCCGGTCCCCGTCGGGGTCGTGGTTCAGGCACTGTCACTGCTTAGCGTCACCCGGGAAGGGAAAATGTTTGATTTGCGGATTACCGAATTAAGGCGCATGGGTATGGTAGATTGGAAGGATGGCTATGTTTCTCCGGCACCAAAAATTCTGGAGTTATTAGATGGGAAAGAGAAGTGCGAAAGGAGATAGGAAATCTTAACCCACCTCAATAACTCAAGAAATTGGTGACAGGCACCAAAGTCTTGAGTTATTGAGGTGGCAGGGTAGCAAGGCAAGAACCGTCCCCACTTGCTAGGGTGTGATGTAGTCTTCGCTGTAATAGACGCCTGCGTTCCAGAGGAGCCAGGTGTTGATGCCGTGGTCTTCGGTGGCATTGATCTGGGCCCGTATTTCTTCTCTGCCGTAGCGCGGGGCGCCCAAGGTAAAGGACTGCAGCCACGGGCGTATTTTGCATCCGGTGGGGCGCAATAAGCGTTCAAAGTCGGCCAGAGACTTGTCCACCATGCCATAAGGGTTGGCGTTGGGATTGGCATACCCATAGTTACCCTGGCTGTAGTGCGAAGGGTAAACCATGGGGGACATGTAGTCCAGGTAAGGACCCATGCGCTCCGGTCTTTGTCCTATCATCAAATCGTCTTTGGCGTAGCCAATAAAGCCGAATACAGCGGCGGATAACCTTTTATTCCAGCCTATTTCCTCCCGCGCGTAGCGGAAAAAGTCGGTAATTACTTCTACCTTCGGTTTTTTATCTTCTTCTCCATAGTTGGCGCTCCACGCTGCTTTCCCTTCCGGGAAACGGATATAATCAAACTGTACTTCATCGAAACCCAGCTCATAAGCTTCTTTGGCCAAATCAACATTATATTTCCAAACATCCCTGGAGCGGGGGTTTACCCAAACCCCGCCTCCCAGGGGCGTGCCGTTCTGCGATTTCACCATGTATTCCCGCTTGTTTTGCGCCAGTACGGGGTCGCGGGAGACAACAATCCGGGCCACGGAATAAATTCCGCGATCCCGGAGGTCTGCCAGCATGTCCCTTATGGGCAGCCAATCATTGTCTGCCTCGATCTCATTGGCCATGGCCACGTTTGAATCATAACCCATCCGCCCGGACTCATCTTTTACGTCCAATTGAATGGCAGTTAGCTGCGTGTTCTCCACCAGGGAAATAATGTCCTGCCACCTCTCCTGGGAGGAAGCATAAGAGTAGGTTACGTGTACTCCTCTGGCGTTATCGGCCTGTTCTTCCTTTGCCGGTGTCCGTTCCATTCCTTCTTTATCATAAGTGACCACCTGGTAGTCATGTTCATCCGGGAATTCTTCTTCCCAGCCTTTAGGGATAGAAACAATATCTGGATCACCATCACTGACGTAACGGTTATTATCAATTCTGTTTAACCAGTTAACCAGACTGCTTTGACCATGATCCTGAAATACCTGAATCCGCTGTATCCGGTAAGGGTCAAAATCGCGGTGGTAAGGAGAGTTTTCCGCCCTCCAGGCCCATAGCAAGACCCCTTTATGTTTATATTCCGTTTCCCCGCTCTTCCCCTGGGTCAATAGACTGTAAGGTTCCGGTACACCGTCCTGTACGATGGCCACGGTGTTCGGTTTGTAACCTGGTACCGCTGACTGGATATGATCCTGCAGGCTTGCTATCTCTTCCTGCACTTCTTGGTTAGTTAAGTCTTTTAAGTACGCGTGGCTGTAGGTATGATTACCAATCTCAAATCCCTGTTCATCAAGCATCTGCAGCTTTTTCTTCCAGTACTGGGCCTGTCCCTCTTCACCCCCGAAGGGATTAGCATTAATATAAAAAGTTGCAGCATGCCCAAACTCAGGGTGTTGTACTTCGAAATCTTTTAATATGCCCACGGCACTATCGGGATCTATCTTTAATTCGCCGTTTCGGTCTTTCAGCAGGCGGAAGTGTCCCGGCGTGCTATCGTCAAAGGTGATCACCGCCGGTGATTTTCCTGCGGGAATATCTATGTTTTTGTTCAGGTAGTCAGTCATGGAAACCAGTACATATCCCCTGGAATAAAGGCCTTCCAGATCCTGGCGGAAATTTTCCGGTGTCCTGGTCCAGCGTCCTCCTGGCTCACCTATATTGTGGTAAATCAAAATAGGTGCTTGTCCCAGTTCGTTGGCCCCGACCTTTAAGGCTCTTTCTTCAGGCGTAATCTGGGGTTCTTTTTCCCCGGGATCTTTGTTCCCTGCTGTTTGCTGTCCCTGGTTATCATTTCCCCCCACTGCAAATGAAAGACCCGGTGCCCCCCGGTAGACAATCACCGCCAATAGTACCAGGACTGCCAGGCCAATTAACCCGTAAGCCAGTTTTGATTTCGGCATGCTGCGATATTTCCTCCCTTTTTAACCACGAAAATTTAGTTTCTTAACATTATTAGATTCGTTTAGTGCATAATAAGTTCCTTTCTTCGACAAAAATTATTTGTCAGGAAGAAACTCTTGGATTGGTCACTGGTTACTGGTTGTGGTAAAATTTAATAAATTTACGACATAGGAGATAAGATGACTGACTTAATATACTTGCTCAAGATATTTGCTGCCCTGCTACTAGTCTTGATGAACGCCATATTTGTGGCCGCTGAGTTTGCATTTGTAAAAGTGAGACCCACGAGGTTGGATGAGCTTGCCCGGCAGGGGAACAAATTGGCCGTAATGGCCATGGCATGCGTTAAAAATTTAGACACCTATCTTTCAGTGTCACAGCTGGGGATTACCCTGTCCAGCATTGGTCTTGGCTGGCTGGGCGAGCCTGTTTTAGCACGCCTTGTGGAAGGTCCCCTGACGGGTCTGGGCTTTAGTACCACCGTGGTGCACACCGTTGCCTTTGCCATTGCCTTTGGGGTAATTACCCTTGTTCACGTTATATTGGGAGAACTGGTTCCTAAATCCCTGGCTATTCAAAACGCCGAGAAAATTTCTCTGATGCTTGCCGTACCCATGCGGATGTTTTACCGCCTGTTTTTACCCGCTATAATTGTCATGAACGGTATGGCGAATCTATTGGTAAAGATGATGGGTTCCCGGCCGGCCGGGGACATGGAATTGGCCCACACAGAGGAAGAGCTGCGCATGCTGGTTTCCGAAAGTTATAAAAGCGGCCACCTGAAAGAAAGCGAACAGGAACTGCTGCAAAACGTTTTTGATTTTGAAAAGAGGATAGCCAGGGAAATAATAGTTCCCAGGTCAGACGTGATCTTTCTCTCCACGGAAACAGAGATAGAAGAAAATGTAAAAATAGCCCTGGCTTCCGGCCATACCAGGTTTCCCCTTATTGCCGGGGATACTGACCACGTGATAGGGATGATTCATATCAAGGACCTATTTAGCCTGGCTCGTTCCGGCAATGACATGAAGGAGATTAGCAGGGACATTATGTATGTACCGGAAGGACAGCACATTGACCGCCTGCTGAGAGATTTTCAGCGGCAGCGCCAGCACATGGCGGTAGTTGTTGACGAGTACGGAGGGACTGCCGGGATAGTGACTATGGAAAATGTACTGGAAGAGCTGGTAGGAGAAATCCAAGATGAGTTTGACGACGAAGCGCAGGAAATTAAGAAGTTAGAGGACGGTAGTTATTCCATTGCCGGCATGGTATTGCTGGATGAATTTGTGGAGAAGTTCCGCTTGGACCTGGGAGAAGGCTACAAGCACTATGATACTATGGGCGGGTATGTCTTTGGAAAGCTGGGCAAGACTCCCAAGACAGGCGACAGGGTGCAAATCCCGGACGCCGTGCTGGAAGTGGAAGAAGTGGACGGTTTGAGGGTTACTAAAATTCGCCTGCTGCAGGGGGCACAAGTTGGGCGGGATTGAATATAAAAGACGGGAAAAATTGAATGTCGTGACTTTGGGGTCTTATTTTTGACAGGATTACAGGATAAAGAGATGGATTAAAAACAAAAAAGAGCGGGTCGTGACTTAAGGGTCTTTTATTTTTACGAAAATAAATGTTAATTCTAGTTTGTGTATATGGTTTATGTGAGATTTGCTGGGATAAGAGGGATAAAAGGCTTTGTATGTGGGGCTTTGGGGTAAACAATTTTTTTAGACAGGATAACAGGATCTACAGGATTGTTAAAAAAATAGAAAAATACAATCGAAAGTCTTTATCACCTAAACAGAGCTTATGGACCAGTCCAATATATTAACAAATAATTTAAAAATGTTTTTTAGACCCCAAAGCACTACCCTAAAGCATCCTGCAAATCCTGTAATCCTGTCTAATGTGTTTGTGCCTTTTCATTTCTCTTTGTTTTTAAATCCCGTCAAAAATTTGACTCCTTAAGCCGTGACCCAACTTCCAACATCTAACCTCCGCATTTTGCTTAGGGCATTACCACAATATTAGTCGCCACAGCACGCTGCCGGCCGTCTGAAGGACGATTGAGCACCTCTCCGTTATAAACGAAAGCACTGGAGCCGCCGCCGTCAAGATTGTAGGCATCAATAACTCCCAGTTCGATCAGCTTAATCTGCAGCCTTTCCAGCGTGACACCTCTGCTCCAACTGGACTGGCGCCCGTCAACCACAATCAGTATTAAATCACCGTTACCATACTCTCCTATGATAGTACGGGGCTGCTTCTCATACTGCCATTTCTGGGGAATGTTCATGGGCTTGCGATCCCTAATTAATACCGGAACAAAGCTTACCCCCTGCCAGGGATTCAATTGCATCAAATTTTCCTTATTATTAAATACTCCGCCCATCAGATCACCCTGTTTTGTTAATCCGGCAAAGAATAAATTATCGTGTGAGGGCGAAAAACCATTCAAAAACTTACCGTCGATCATGGTATTACCGATGGGTAATATGTATTCGCGCCCGTCCTGGTAAACAGGATAGAACCCTCCACCGTTTATACCCAGGATGGCTCCTGTACGGGCCACGGCCTGGCTGGTGGTTTCGCTTTCTCCCCATTTGTCTTCAGCCAGCACTACATTTACAGCGCTGGGGTCAAATATCTTGACTTTAGCAATATAGCCCCGGTAGTCCAACTCTTGTAAGGAAAATATCTTTATTCCCACGCGATCTGACCGGTGCGAAGCGATAGGAGGGCCAAGCCTTTCCAGTATCATCTGCTCGTAAACTTCATCAGAAAGCTCTTTTTGTTCCTTGCTCTTATCTGCAAGTTCTTCAAGGATTCGTTTTTGCTTCTCATACACCCGCTTCTGCTCTTCAATGGCCTGGCTAATAAAACCAACATTTTCCTGGATGGCACGCATTTCTGCTTCCACCGAACCCACCGGGGTGTTAATGTCCTTTAAAGGCAGCAGCAGGTCACCGGCATAGGCTGACAGGTTAGAAAGTAGTATGGCGGCCCCTAAAAAAGGCGCCAATAAAAAAGCCGCAAAGACATTAATTTTCCACATCGCCGGACTCCCTCAATATATTAAGGCTATTCTCCAGCTGTTTTAACTGCTTGTCCAGTTGCTCGATCTTTTGGTTGAGCTCTTTTCTGGTTGAGTCAGTGCTCGTAAGTGTTTCATCAGTCTGGGCCAATGCCGCTTTAACCTCTTCCATCTCATTTTGAATGCTGGTTAGCCTTTGATCCAGTGCTTTTACATTCATGGCATTTGTTTCTTGGACTTCTTGGATAGAATTATCGACATAGTCTTTAGCCATGTAAAAGCCACCGTATACCAACCCGGCCCAAACCAGGATGGCTACGATTAATAACGGCAGGTTCATGCGCGGTGCTGTTTTCCTTGCTCTTGTTCTCTTTTCCGGCACAGGAGAAGTCAATTTATCAACCACCTTTCCATATTTATTTTACACTTCCTGTGATAGGATATGCCAGTATAATTTGACGTATTTCACCAGTTTTTTGTTGCCAAAAGGAATATGGTAATTTTATGTTGAAAATAATCAAGATGATTTGGCAATCATGTAAGTAGGGAGATATGACATGAAGGATACAACTATTGCACTGGTTCAAATGGAAGCGCGTTTTGGCCGGGTTGAGGATAATCTGGCTAAAATGTCAAAATTTATTGGTGAGGCCGCCGAGCAGGGCGCGGAAATAATCTGTTTTCCAGAACTTTGTATTCATGGTTACCAACGGGGAAATGTGCATCGCGTTGCCGAAACCGTGCCGGGGGACAGTGCCCGGGCGGTTAGTGATATGGCACGGGAGGCAGGCCTCACTGTATTGGCCGGTATGGCAGAGGAATCAGGTTTAGAAAAGCCTTATAATACTCACTTAGTGGCCGGTCCGGACGGTACTTTGCAGAAGTATCGCAAAACCCACCTGGGTAAGAGTGAAAAGCCTTATTTTACTCCCGCCGGTGAGTTCCCCGTATTCCACACTGAAAGTACCGGCTTTGCCATCGAAATATGCTGGGAACTGCATTTTCCGGAGATAAGTGCCATATTATCTCTCCAGGGAGCGGAAATAATTTTTGCCCCCCACGCCTCACCCACTATAGTGGGTGACAGAAGGAGTATTTGGCTCAAATATCTTGCAGCCCGGGCCTATGACAATTCGGTTTTTATTGCTTCCTGCAATCTGGTGGGACAGGGCAGCGAGAAGCAAAGCTTCTGCGGCGGCGCACTGGTAATCGACCCTAAGGGAAATGTGGTGGGCGAGGCTTTCAATAACCGGGAAGAGCTTTTAATTAATCGCTTGGATGCAACACTCATCAATACCATCCGCCGGCAGGAATCAGAATCAATGCGCAACAGCTTTTTTCTCCAGGCACGAAGACCTGAGCTGTACAAGGATTTATTCAAATAAAATCTGTAGAGGAAAAATATTTTTTAATAGCAGGTAATGTTTAAGACGAGGAGAATATTATAAATATAGAATGTAGCTCGAAGCTCCCCCCTTAAATGATTGCTTGTAAAATGAACATTATAGACATAAAAAGTGCAAACGTAAATTTATACTGTTATAATTACCACGAAGGTAATAATCTTGTTACGAAAACAGGATTATAGTTTCGTGGTTTTTTATGTTTCACCGGTAACACCTTTATAATCAATAGGGAGTGATATGGAAATGTGTATGGAGAAGACCAATTGGGAAAAATGTGTTGATTTTCACGGGCATTCCTGCCCCGGCTTGGCCATTGGATACCGGGTAGCTGAAACAGCCCTTAAACAAATGGACGCTATTCGGGATGAGGATGAAGAATTGGTGGCCATTGTGGAAAATGATGCCTGCGGTGTGGACGCCATTATGTTCCTTACCGGGTGTACGCTGGGTAAAGGAAATCTTATTTACCGGGATTACGGTAAGCAGGTTTATACTCTCGGCAGTAGAAATAGCAAAAAGGCCCTGCGCCTGGCGGTAAAGGATGGCGCGTGGAGAGGGCAGGAAGATTTAAGCCGTGAGGAACGCATGGCGAAAATTCTAGAGATGCCGGCGGAGGATTTGTTGGATGTTCAGACTGTGGACATGGAGCTTCCCCCTAAGGCGAAGATTTTTAGGTCGGTGCAGTGTGCCCAGTGCGGTGAAAATGTAATGGAGGCCCGGGCCCGGGTGAAGGATGGTAAATATGCATGCATCCCCTGCGCGGGGGAGTATAGCCGGGGCTGGTAGAGAGCTTGGAAAAGAATTTGGAAAAGAGCTTGGGTCAGGCTTGCGGGTCGTTTTTCAGACAGGATTACAGGATTGACCGGATGCTAAGGGGTCGATGGCTTAGGGGTCGCTTTGGGAAAAAGATTAAAAAAATTTGGGTCATGCTTGAGGGTTGTTTTTAGACGGGATTAACGGGATTGACCGGGATGCTCTGGGGACAATGCTTTAGGGTCATTAAAGAATATTTTAAAAATCCTATAGATCCTGTAATCCTGTCAAAGAATTAATGTTGTCCCCAAAGCACGACATACAAAGCCTTTAATCCTTGTCAAGATAGATTAAAACAAAAAAAGATTAAAAAGAGCTTGGGTCAGGCTTGCGGGTCGGTTTTTGACAGGATTACAGGATTGACCGGATGCTTAAGGGTCGATGGCTTAGGGGTCTCTTTGAAAAGAAAAAAAAGAATTAAAAGAAATCGGGGTCGTGCTTGAGGGTTGTTTTTAGACGGGATTAACGGGATTGAATGGGATGCTTTGGGGTCATTGCTTTTGGGTCTTTAAAAGCATTTTTAAATGTTTGCTTTAGAACTTTGGACTTATCCAAAACTTTGTTTAGATGATAAAGACTTTCGATTGAGTTTTTATTTTTTAAAAAAATCCTGTTGATCCTGTTAATCCTGTCAAAAAAAATTGTTTACCTCAAAGCCCCACATACAAAGCCTTTAATCCCGTCAAGATAGATTAAAACCAAAAAAGATCAAAAGAATTTGGGTCAGGCTTACGGGTCTTTTTTTAGACAGGATTACAGGATTAACCAGATGCTTAAAGGTCAGGCTATGGGGTCTTAAAGACAGATTTTTATCAAAGCAACTAGGTATTCGTGCTCGCTCGTAGAGAGAGGGTATTTTTTTGTTATAAATTTTTTTTAACGACAAAGAGCTGGTTATAAAATAATTAAATAACAAACATAAAGGAATTCAATGATAGTGTTTAGAATATGGTATTTAGAATAATGTAGATGGGGAAAACGGGGCTGGTGCCCCCCGCGGGCTGCAAACCCGTTGGCCGGCTTGTAACCCAGGCCGGGGTCCGGTTCAATTCCGACTTTTCCCCTCCAAAACTTTGTCGTAGCTTTAGGGTCATTTTTTGACGGGATTAACGGGATGTATGGGATTTTTTAAAACATGTTTAATTTTAGCAGTCGCAATTATGGTGATATTAGGGGAGATTTAGATTTAGCGCAATAAAAAAAGCATTTAGACAGGATTACAGGATTTGCAGGATTTTTTAAAAGAGCAAATCGTAAGGCTAGCAGAGGGCCCGTGCTATGGAAAATATACATATAATTGTTTTTTTAAAATACTTTATGGTACTATAAAGGTCTTTATTTTTAATCAGAATTAGCTTAGAAAACACGTCCATGGCTTTAGCAGTCCCTATCCCGTGTAATCCCGTAAATCCCGTCAAAAATTGTAAGACCCCAAAGAAATGCCCCCAGAATTTTTTCCATGTCTCTTAAAATCCCTATCCTGTCCATCCTGTAATCCTGTCAGAAAAAAGGACCCCAAAGGAATACCCAAAAAAAATTCTATTCACAAAAGCCCCGGATACCAGTCTCTATCAAAGCCTCAACACCAAAATTAGCCAGGAAATTTTGCAGTTCTTCAATCACCTCTATCAATTCCACCACCTGGGCCTCGGACTCGTAGACCGACCTGCCGAAGGTGTAAGCTCCTTCCCGCTGAGGTTTGTGTGTCTGCGGGGGCCTCAGCCCGATATTTTTAAACCATTTTTTGGCCGTGGAATACGGGGTGTGAAAGCAAAAGCGGTATTCATCGTAGCTAATAATAAATTCATACAGGCTGTAGTACTTATATTCCCGTGTGCATCTCGGGCAGGCCCCTTCAGCATCCAAATACTCCAGGTAACTCATGCCCCGCTCCTTGGCTCGGGCCTTGCACCCGGGGCAAAGGAGCACCTTGTTGTCTCCCTCAATAAAGCTTACCTTTACCAGGTCATCACTAGTATATTGTTCCACAAAAGTCTGCAAAACCAATTCTTTTAAATCATATAGATATTGATTGCCTGCTTTCGCGTAATGGTTCAAATGAAAAAGATAGTAACAGGCTTTGATAAGCTGTGCGGTTTTCTCAGCCAGGGCATTAGTAGCCATGAAGAACTCTTCTTTATGGTTTATTTGATTATTATATGATTTGTGCCTGTGCACATGGGCCTTGGAGACCCGGCGGGCGCCAAACCGCGACTTATCGTGTGTTTCCCAAGCCTGTTTTATACGAGGCATAACCGGTAACAAGCTATGGACTTGTTTTATGCTAAATAAACTCATGTCCCCGTTTTTAAATCTGACCATATCCTTTACTTCCAGGTAGCCTTCCCTGGATAATCTTCTAACGCCGTTTGGTGTTATGCCCAGTGCTTGGCAGACCTGGGCCGGATTCATTAATTCAAGTAAAGACGACAATTGACTCCCCCCTCAAACCAACACAATCCCAATTAACACATACAGAGTCTGCCAAAATATAATGTTGAAAGAGGCTTCTAAAGGATGTATGGTATTCATGAAGAATATTGTAAGGCATAACAACATTTTTAGCAAAACAAAGGGTGGTTTTAGTGACAGTAAAGATAGGCGAACCATATTACGCCGGTGATTTAGTTGTATTTTTTATTGATGAAAACGAGGCGGTAGTCACAGACTATGACTGTCGATATGAACTCAGGGCCACAGACAGCACCTGTGAATGCTGCACCTTCAGGTTCAGGTCCCGGAGTAACCCAAATTTTGCCTGCCGTCACATAGAGGCAGTCAGGCGGATGCAAGCCAGAATGAATGAAGGCTGAATGGCAGGAAATGATATTAAAACGGAGGCCTTGTGATTATGGTAATGTCTTTAAACGTTATTTTACAATTAAAACTATCCAACCGGCCCGGGACACTGGCCAGGGTACTTGGGGTAATAGCTGAAGAAGGAGGCAGCCTGGGTTCCATTGACCTTGTTTCTGCCGCTTCAAATCACGTTGTTAGAGAGTTAATGGTCCGGTTAAACAATCGGGATGACATAGGAGATCTGGTAAAGGTATTGGACGGTATGACCGGGGTTGAGGTGATCAGGGTAAAAGACCGTGTTTTCCTAAAGCACCTGGGCGGTAAAATTGAGATAAAGTCCAAACGGGATGTAGCTAGCCGGGAGGATTTGTCCCTTGTTTATACCCCCGGGGTGGCCAAGGTTTCAGAGGTTATTGCCAGGGAGCCCGAATTGGCCCACAGGCTGACCATGAAAGGTAATTCAGTGGCCATAGTAACAGACGGCTCAGCGGTACTGGGGCTGGGGAATATCGGACCCGAGGCCGCGCTGCCGGTAATGGAAGGCAAATCTGTACTATTTAAAAAATTTGCCAACATAGATGCCATTCCTCTTTGCTTGAGCGTGCAGGAAACAGAACAAATAATTAGTAGTGTGGTGGCAGTTGCCCCGTCCTTTGGGGGTATCAACCTGGAGGATATAGCTGCACCCAAGTGTTTTGAAATTGAAGGAAAGTTGAGAAATCTTTTGGATATACCGGTTTTTCACGATGATCAGCACGGCACAGCCATCGTGACCCTGGCCGGGCTTATAAATGCGCTCAAGGTAGTGGACAGGCGCCTGGATAATGTAAAGGTAGTTATGAGCGGTGCAGGCGCTGCCGGGGCGGCTATAACCAAAATCTTGTTAAGCGCCGGGGCGAAGGATATCATTGTTTGTGACAGCAAAGGGGCTATTGCCAGCGACCAGCCTCCCGGGACAAATTATAAAAAATGGCTGGCGGAAAACACTAATGAGAGCTGCCGGCACGGCAGTCTGAAAGAAGTAATTGCCGGGGCTAATGTTTTCATCGGCGTTTCCGCGCCGGGCCTTCTAAACCGGGAGGACATCTTAAAAATGGCAGATAAACCCGTAATATTTGCACTGGCCAACCCGGAGCCGGAAGTGAACCCGGAAGAGATTTACGATATTGCCGGTGTCATTGCCACCGGGCGCTCCGACTATCCTAACCAGATCAATAATGTACTGGCCTTTCCAGGTATGTTCAGGGGGGCGCTTGACTGCCACGCCCGCACTATAAATGACGAAATGTGCCTGGCGGCAGCCTGGGCACTGGGGGAATTCATTACCGGCGATCAGCTTTCGGCGGAAAATATAATACCGTCTGTATTTAATGAAGGGGTCTCTCCAGCCGTGGCCCGGGCGGTAGCAGAAGCGGCAAAATTTACGGGGGTTTCCCGCAGGTACCTGTACGAGGAAGCTAACAAGGGCGGTCTTTTATACAGTACCATCAAAGATACTATGACCTAGAAATTAGATAAAAAAAGAAAAGGCAATAACATTAGACAGGATTACAGGATTTGCAGGATAAGGGAGTAAAGATAAGGGATTAAAGATAGTGTTTAGAATAGTCCTCTTGCTTCCTTGCTTAAAAGTATTGTTTGGGTCATGGCTTATGGGTCTTTTTTCTTTGACAGGATTACAGGATTTGCAGGATGCTTTAGGGTAGTGCTTTGGGGTCTTAAAAAACATTTGGGGTCGTACTTTGCGGGCCAACCAATTTTTTACAGGATTTACAGACGCAATCAAGTTTATCTGGCAATGGTTTTTCTTTATGCAATGACGGATAGAATTATCTACGCTCTCAAAGTAGTGATCCTGCTCAAGAAAAATCCTGCCAATCCTGTAAATCCTGTCAGAAAACGACCCTAAAGAAATACCCCAAATGTTTTCCCCAAAGCCCCACATGCAAAGCCTTTTAAAAAGATCCCATAAATCCCGTCAATCCCGTCAAAAAGTTGACCCCAGAGCCCAACATGCAAATCTTTAAAAAGCTTATGAACTGCTCTTTAAAATCCTACTAATCCTGTAATCCTGTCAAAAATGCCTTTTAGTTTATAGCGTTAACTATAATCTCTCGCAACATCACCATTACCTGCCGCAGCAATATAGAAATGTTTTAAAAAAGATCCCCAAAATCCCGTTAATCCCGTCAAAAAAAACTGACCCCAGAGCCCAACATGCAATCTTTAAAAAAACTCCTGCCTAAAATATTTCTTCAATCCTGCATTACCTTGGTGGACCCGGATTGTTCCATCAAGGGTGCGCACCTTGTCCGCTTCCTTTTGATAATATTGATAAAGTTAAGCAATATTTTGCTGGTCATGCCCCAGATAAAGTATTCGCCGTACTGGTAATAATATACCGAAAAGGCCCAGCGTTTTTTCCAGCCGGGACCATAGCCCGGCGGCACTTTTTCCAGAGGGAAGCCGTCTCCGTACCTTATGGCCACTTCGCCTTCCGTTTGGTTGGGAGCATTATTTAAAAAGAAATCCAGTGGAATGGTAAATACCTTTTCTACTTCTCCCGGGTCGGGGGTGATGTTTTCGGGGCTGGTAATTTTCCCCGCGAAGGGGTAAATTACCGTGCCCAGTGGGGCAACCAGGAAGTCCAGGGGCCCTATTACCTCTACTTCACCTGCGTTTATGCCCAGTTCTTCGCCGGTTTCCCGTATGGCTGTTTCTTTCGGGGTTTCTCCCTCTTCCACCTTACCGCCGGGAAAGCAAATTTCCCCGGGCTGGCGGTCCAGATGCTTTGGCCTTACCTCGAAAAGAATGTGGTTTTGCCCTTCCACTTTGACGATGGGAAGGAGTACGGCGGAAATAAAGTACTCATTTATATCCATCAGGCCCGGCTGCCTGTTGGCTAAGTGTTCATAGAAGTCATTCATGCTAATAATATGCTACCTCCCGTTATCGGTTTGAAGTTACTTCTGCATTTACCTGTGCTATCCTGCAAATAAAAAGCATATTACAGGGTTATTTTTATTCTACTTGGATCTGGAAAATAAAAATATTCCTGGTACAATAATATATTGAACACTAGTAAAAAAACAAAGGGGGGAGATAACTGTGAGTTGTTCTTCGGGTTCTGCCGAAAAGAACATTGTGGTAGGTGGAGATGGACAGAAAAAGGGGATTGCAGAGCTGGTGAAAGTTTATTCCCTGGATGAGGCGAATAAGCTTTTAAAAGAGGAGCATGTTTTTTTGGCTGTTTATTATAATCAGTCCGAAGCACGGGAGGAATACATCCTGGGCCGGCTGGAAAAAGAAGAAAAACCGGAGCGCCCAATAGGCTTCACGGCAATGTAGTTTAGAGCTTTAAATAATTTAGGGTATTCCTCTAGGGTCCTTTTTTGGACAGGATTACAGGATTAAGAGAAGGATTTAAAACATTAAAGCATTTTAGGGTATTCCTTTAGGGTCTTTAATTTGACGGGATTAACGGGATTCTCGGGATAGGGATTGCTACTTTCTTAAGTAATTTCTAGTTACTATCAAAGTTCTTTTAATTACTATAAAGAGATTTCGTTCAAACAATTAGTATGGACTCTTTTACAGCAAAGCAATCGACATATGAACTTTCCAAAAATCCTGCCAATCCTGTAATCCTGTCAAAAATGCCTTTTGTTTATGCGCCAATTATATGTCTTGTCGAATACCATATTTTATTACTAGGTCTAAATTAAACATGTTTTAAAAATCCCATCAATCCCGTTAATCCCGTCAAAAAAACCGACCCCAGAGGCCAACATGCAAATTTTTCAAAAAAATCCTGCAATCCTGTTATCATGTCAAAAAACCGACCCGAGAGTACAACATGCAAATCTTTTCTTTCCTCATTGTCAATGTCCAAACATCCTAGGCTCGGTGCTGCCGTCCGGTTTGGGCTTGCACTCAATAGTCTTTAGCTCATACTCCATCGTACCCAGCCCCGCCTTTGCCGCAGCCTTCACCTGCATATAAGGATCTTTACCGTGAACCTTCTCAAAAATATTTCCGGCTTCAGTAATATCCTTATCCCCGGCCTTGGAATTCTGTAAAACCTGCGCCTCGCCAATCAAATCCAAAGTAGCCTTTTCGATGGCCACTATATCATCCGAAACCAATACCCCCACATCGGACACCAAAGCAGAATCAGCCATGGGCATACAGTCACACTCGGGATGAATATCAGTGATGAAATTAACATACAGCACTTTGTTTTTACCAAATGTACTTAGTACCGCTCCGGCAGCTTCCGCCAGAACACCCTGGAACATCTCATCATTTTGAGGCAGTATAAGTGCCGCTTCCGGGCAAACCCGGGCACAACGACCGCAGCGCGCACATTTTTCCGAGTAAATATTGAGCTTGTTCCCTTCGTCGAAGGCTATGCCCTCGTGCGGGCAGGCATTTATACACTGCAGGCACTGGCTGCATTTTTCCTCGTCCCAGGTAAGTTCGGCGTTTTGCAAAAAGTGCATTTTCCCCCGCTGTGCATTTCCTTTCCGATCCTTAAAGGCAATGCCGCCCATGCCCAGGTTCTTGATGGCACCTCCGTACCCGCTGGCAATATGACCTTTACAGTGGGAAACTACGATCATTGACGGGGCATCGTGCATGGCCGAGGCCACCCCTATTTCCCCTAAAATGGGGCCGGTCTTAACCGTTACCGAATCCATCCCGAAAATCCCGTCGGCCATAAGTACCGGTGCCCCGGTGGACAGCTCATTGATACCGTTTCTATTGGCGGTTCTCAGATATTCGAGGCCGGGTATGCGCACTGTGTCGCATATAAAGGGTTGTCCCTTTTGATCACGTACGGCATCCACCAGTTTGCGTAAAAACACGGGGCGTACCGTGCGGTAGGCTCCGTGCGAGCCCAGATGCATCTTCAGGGCAACATAGTCATCTTCTTCCACGTAATTACCCAGGTCTACCTGGTTTAATATTTCTTCAAATTTCCCCACCATACCGTAGTCATAATCAAAGGCATGAGCCCTCACGCTGGCAAAATAAACTTTTGCTTTGGACAACAAAAACACTCCTTCTTTAATAGTATTCAGTGATATTTAAGTTTGCTTGGCCATATAAAATATATGCATTTTAATTACACATTTTTTCCATGATACCAGGAATTTTGAGCAGGGGAAAGGGTAAAGGTGATTTGGGGCATTTCTCCGGGGATGTTTTTTAGACAGGATTACAGGATCACGGGATAAAGATTTAAAACAATTAAGACAAGATTTGGGCAATTCTTTTGGGCTTTTATTTTGACGGGATTAACGGGATCACACGGGATAGGATAGCTAAACGTGTAGATATGTTTTTTGAAGCAGGTGCCTTGATTAATTAAGGGCTTTAAATAACTGTATAAAAATATTTACAGAAAGCAATAAGATAAACCATCTGCCTAACTCTGCCATTCGCACATGAAAAATCCTGCAAATCCTGTAATCCCGTCAAAAAATAGACCCCAGATTTCAACATGCAAATCTTTTAAAAATCCTGAAATCCCGTCTTAAAACACTCTTTTGTCTTTTTCTCGAAAACAAAAGGGGACAGGCACCTTTTGTTTAAAGCGAAAAAAGGAGCCTGTCCCCTAAATTAATCGTGTACTCTATTCCTTCTACTTAATCAAGTAAGTAATATTTGCGCTGGCCCTTACCTGAGCCATACCGGTAGCAATGGCTGTATCCATAGCGCTGCCGCCGGCACCCATGGCCATTTCTTTATAATACATGGGGCCCGGGTTGGACTCATGCCATGAACCCCCGGCAGACTGCACCCCGGTAATGGTCTTACCCAAGGCACCCGCCAATACTTCCGCCTTGGCACGGGCATCCGCAACCGCCTGGCGTAAAGCCTGCTTCTTATAATTCAACGAATCCGAAACCGAAAAGGACACGTTGGATATCTGGTTAGCTCCGTTTTTGACCGCCAGGTCCATTAGTTCTCCCACCAAATTAATGTCTTTCACACTGACCCTGATTTGATGGCGTACCGTGTACCCGACAATTCTTGGTGCCGCTTCTTTAATGGCTGATTGCACTGGCCGCACCGGTTCTACCGGTTTTGGAGGCTGGGCATACCTTGGTGACAGTTGATAGTTCTGGGTTTGAATATCCGATTCCGATATGCCTTTTTGCTGGAGTGCCTTTATAACCCGGGCGCTCTTTTCGGCGTTTTCAGCTTGAACTTGCCCGGCGTCCGTGTTCTCAGTGACTATGGCCAAGCTTAAATCCGCCCGGTCCGGGGCTGCATCAACTATCCCCTCACCGTGAACCTCAATAACATTTTGCTGCTCTTCCGCGGCCTGGGCCACAGTGGCACCTGTCAAAAGTATTGCCAGGCACATAAAAACTGCTATAAGTTTTCTTTGTTTCATTTTGTAAACAACTCCCTTATTATCATTTTGTACTTATAGACGAGAGTGTTTTATCTTTGTTCCCGTTATTTTATTTTTGTAGGTATATCCTTCTCCACCGGGAGGAAACTAAAGTGAGGAATTATAGTAAAAATGATAATAGCAAGGAGGAAATGCCATTATGGATACCCGGTTTCAGTACCTTTTTACTCCCGGCAGAATAGGGAGTATGGAAGTGAAAAATCGTATCATCATGCCCGCTATGGGTACCGGTATGCACGGGCCGGAAGGGGAGGTTATTGAACAGGCTATAGAATATTATGCCACCCGGGCCAGGGGCGGTACCGGCATGGTTACGGTGGAAATTGCTGCGGTTCACCCCACAACCAAGGGGATGTCCTTTTCCCTCTATGATGACCGGTTTATTCCAGGAATGAAAGAACTGGCCGATGCAATTAGGATGAACGGGGCCAGGGCCTGCATACAGCTCTGGCATGCCGGCCGGCAGATAAACAGTGCCCAGACCGGCATGGAAATCGTCGCCCCTTCCTCTATTCCCTGTCCTGTTTGCCAGGAACACCCCAGAGAGCTTACCGTGCCGGAAATAAAAGAACTGGTTGAAGCCTTCGGGGATGCGGCTGTTCGGGCAAAAACAGCCGGGTTTGACTGCGTGGAAATACACGGGGCCCACGGTTATCTGGTGGCGCAATTTATGTCACCTTATTCCAACAAGCGCAGTGATGAATATGGTGGTACTTTTAACAACCGGGCCCGCTTTGCCCTGGAAATAATTGATAATATTAAACAAAAGTGCGGCAAGGATTATCCCATTATTTTCCGCATGAGTGGAGAGGAATACGTGGAAGGCGGGCTGACCATTGAAATGAGTAAACAGATAGCGCCTATGTTGGTATCCAGGGGTGTTGATTGCCTGCATGTTTCAGTGGGTAATTATGAGACCCTGCACTGGGTGGTGCCACCCATGGATAAGGACAGGGGCTTTAACGTCTGGGCAGCGGGCGCCGTTAAAGAAGAAGTGGATGTACCGGTTGTAGCGGTGGACAGGATAAATAATCCTGAATTAGCGGAGGAAGTTCTGGCCAAGGGGAGGGCCGATTTTGTAGCCATTGGCAGGGGACTTCTTACTGACCCGGAATTTGCCATTAAAGCCCGGGAAGGCCGGGAAAAGGAAATAAAAAAATGTATAGCCTGCAACCAGGGGTGTGTAGACAGGTTACTGGTGGAGGGGAAACACGCCACCTGCATTTTAAACCCTGCCTGCGGCCGGGAGCGCCAATTCGAATTAAAGCCCGTGGTATCACCCCGTAAAATAATGGTTATCGGCGGAGGACCCGGTGGAATGGAAATGGCCTATACCGCAGCCCGCAGAGGACATCGCGTAAGTCTTTACGAAAGCGATGCCCGGTTGGGTGGAGCTTTCCTGGTGGGATCCTATCCGCCCAAGAAAGATGAAATAAAAGGTTACTGTGAGTATATGTCATATATGCTGCCCAAGGTGGGAGTCCATGTAAGGTTGAGTACCAGGGTTACCCCGGAAATTGTGGCTGGGGAGAACCCGGATGCGGTGGTGGTAGCCACCGGTTCTATGCCCCTTATACCACGCATTCCGGGTGTACAGCGACCCGGGGTGGTAACTGCGGAAGAGGTACTGGAGCAAAAAGTATCCGTGGGCCATCAAATCGCCGTTATCGGGGGCGGGGCCACCGGCCTGGAAACTGCTGACTTTCTTGCCGAGCGCGGGCGAAGGGTCATGGTCCTGGAAATGGATGATACGGTGGGCAAAGACGAAGGACCGGCCAGAAAAGCCTTCCTGATGCAGCGCCTGGGCAGATACGGGGTGGACATACTTACCAATACTCCGGTAGATGAAATTTCCGAGAGAGGTGTAGTGGTTTCTAACGCTGGGGGGCGCAGAGAAATAGATGTGGATACCGTAGTACTGGCCGTGGGTTCCACTCCGGTGGAGAAGATGTCTGAAAGGTTAAGGGATATGGGCTTCCCGGTTTTTGTAATCGGGGATGCGCGAGAACCCCGCCGCGCTACGGAGGCTATTTATGAAGGTGTTAAGCTGGCTCTGGATATAGAGGGGAGGTTGACCCAAGGAACCGGCCTGAGGCGCAGTATAATGTTCGGTACCAGGATATCCCCGGGCCTGGAATTCGGGGTTAGTGTGCCTGGGCATTAGAATTCTTCGGGATGTATGGGATTTTTAAGAGCCAAGGATTAAAGGCATTGCATGTGGGGCTTTTGGGGAAAACAATTTTTTGACAGGATTAACAGGATCAACAGGATTATTTAAAAAAAAAACCTAAATCGGGGCAAAACGAAACTTTTTAATCAGACTTATAATAATTCTAAAAAGCTTTTAAAGACCTCAAAGCGTTGACCCCAAAGCATCCTACAAATCCTGTAATCCTGTCCAAAAAAAAGACCCCAAAGAAATACCTTCAAAGATCTTGCATGTTACAGCTTGTTATCTTGCAAAAATAAGTTAATAAGCTTGAGGTACGCCCCCATATTGCTTATGAAAAGGGCAAGTCAAGAACCGTCCCCACTTGTCCCCACTGGTACTATCTATTATGTTGACAGTTTAAAAATACTAAGGTATTATGAATTTTAAATAAAGGAATACTGGAAATACGGCGTTGGTGCCTCGTCTGTCGGGGTTTCATTTACGGCCCTTGAAGTTGATGGCTACAACTTCAAGGGTTTTTAATTACTTCCGCCGGTCCATTATTATACCACAATTTACCGTTCCTTTCGGCAAATTTTCATTCAGCCCTCAGCAAACCCAATCCCGCCTAATCCTCCTAAATCCCGTCAAATTAAAGACCCCAAAGAAATACCGACCCCATATTGCCTATAAAAGAAGGGCAAGTCAAGAACCGTCCCCACTTGCCTGGCCTTTTGCAGGAGGGATATTCCCGTAAATTGTCGAAACATTATAAGCAAATCATTTTTTAACGCCTAACCAACTAACCAACTAACCAACTAACCCAAGGGAGCTGACTAACGTGGCCTTGCCGCGGCTTAAACTAGGTACTAAAATAGCCCTTCTGTCCTTCGCCCTGGTTTTTATAGCCGTGGCCATTGGAACCGTTATTGAAGTACACCGTATTTCAGTTTTAATGGAAAACGAAAGAGGTAAGCGGACAATGGCCATTGCCCGTACACTGGCCCAAATGACCGCCATTCAAGAAAATGTGGGCAAGCCGGGTGGCGAAAAAATAATACAGCCCATTGCAGAAAAGACCCGCCTATCAACCGGAGTTGAATATATAGTGATCCTGGACATGGAAGCAACCCGCTATTCCCACCCGGTGGAAGACCGTATAGGGGGAGAATTTACCGGGACTGACCTGGGCCCTGCGCTGGCCAACAACGAATATATTTCCAGGGCAGAAGGTGTTCTGGGTCCTTCGGTGAGGGCCTTTACACCCGTCAAGGTTGATGAGGGTAACCGGCAGGTAGGGGTAGTGGTAGTGGGTGTGCTCACTCCTACCATATTTGCCCTGCTAAAGTCCGTGCGCATAGAAATTTACCTTACTCTGGGGCTTGGTCTTGTAGTGGGACTAGTGGGTTCCCTTTTCTTGGCCCGTAATGTTAAACAGGCCATGTTCAGCCTGGAGCCCGAGGAAATAGTGCGCCTTTTGAAAGAAAGGGTGGCCATTTTTGAGGCCATGGGGGAAGGTATAGTGGCCATTGATGCCGACTCCAGGATAACAATTATCAATGACGAAGCCAGGCGTATATTCGGTGTGGATGAATCTGTAATCGGGCAGCCGGTTCAGAAGTTCGGTCCGGGTACCAGGCTGGTAAGAGTATTGCATACCGGGCAGCCCGAAAAAAATGTGGAAAGAATTATTAACGGGGTTACTATTCTCTCCAACCGGGTACCCATTCGCCGCGATCATACCATAGTTGGCGCCGTGGCCACATTCAGGGATAAAACAGAATTAAACCGGCTGGCGGAAGAGCTCACCGGTGTAAAAGCTTTCGTTGAGGCCCTGAGGGTGCAAAACCACGAGAATATGAATAAGCTGCATACCATTGCCGGGCTTATTCAGCTGGAACGCTACCAGGACGCCCTGGATTATATATTTAACATAACCGAGGAACAGCAGGAACTTACCCATTTTCTGACCCGAAACATTAAAGACTACAGCCTGGCCGGTCTTCTATTGGGCAAATACGGTAGGGCCAAGGAACTTCGCGCTGAGCTGATAATTGATCGCCACTCACAGTTAAAAGAAATTCCCCGCGGTGTGGACATAAGCTTACTTGTGGTGGTGATAGGAAACCTGTTGGAAAATGCTCTGGACGCAGTGTCCAGGGTTGAAGACGGCAAGCGCCGGGTGTATTTTTCCATTGCCGGTGATCAAGCGGGTCTCGAACTTGAGGTACGGGACACAGGACCGGGCATCAGCTCTGAAGTAAGAGAAAAAATATTTGAGCAAGGCTTTACTACCAATAAAAGCAAATCACGCGGGCTGGGACTTTACCTGGTGCAAAGAAACATTAACCAGGTAAATGGTAGGGTGGAAGTGAAAAGCCCTCCCGGCGGTGAAACCACCTTTATGGTTTATATACCCGGGCAAAGCGAGCAGGTTTGAATTTAAGTGTCAAAAATTAGGTGTCCGCAGTTAGAAGTTGGAGGGAAAAGCATGGTGGATGTACTTATAGTAGAAGATGACCCCATGGTTGTGGAAGTAAATACCGGCTTTGTCAGTGCCGTGGCGGGGTTTAGTGTGGTTGGTGCTGCGGGGACAGGCAAAGAAGCCGTATTGATGGTACAAAAGTATCGCCCTCAATTGGTCCTTTTGGATATTTACCTGCCGGATATGGACGGGGTGGCAACCCTGGAGGAAATGCGCCGCAGGCAGCTTCCCACCGATGTTATTATGGTAACTGCGGCCCGGGATGCGGAAACTGTGCGCAGGGTGTTTCGCTTTGGTGCAGTGGACTATATTATTAAACCTTTTAAGTTTGATAGGCTGCAAAGTGCCCTGCAGTATTATGCAGCTATGCATTCCCGCCTTAAAAGCAAGGATGATATTAGTCAGCAGGAATTGGACGAGCTGGCCTGGTCACGCTTTGTACATGATGACACTAAAGAAAATATTCCCAAGGGACTAAGTGAGGTAACGTTAAAGCAGGTTCTATTGTTCTTAATTAAATCAAACCGGGCTGTGTCGGCATATGAGGTCAGCGAGAAACTAGGAATGGCCCGGGTCACTGCCCGCCGTTACCTGGAGTACCTGGAAAATATGGGTAAGGTGTCGCTGGAAGTCCAATACGGGGGAGTGGGAAGGCCTATTAATCGTTACCGCGTAATCTAGTATCCTGTATACGCACGCCACGAACAAAAAGACCAAAAGCGGTTTTATATATTCATTAAGGACAAATTGTTGTTTTAGTATTGATATAATTGTACAATATTTTTTAAATTCTAACAATTAAGTTATAGAGTTTTTCCAACAGTCCCTTACCAATGAGAGGAGTATTCACATGACATCCCGGTTAGCCGTAGCCATACTTATAGTGTTGCTGGCTTTCTTTGCCGTGGGATGCGGACAGCGGGTTGTCGACAAAGAGCAGTACAGTCCGGAGGAAAAAATTGTTATTCGCTTTTCCCACGTGGTGCCCCAAAATACCCCCAAAGGCCTGGCTGCAAAACGTTTTGCTCAATTAGTGGAACAGAGGACCGGGGGCAGGGTAGAGGTCCAAGTTTTTCCTAATTCCACACTTTACAAGGACGGAGAGGAATTAGAGGCCCTTCGGTCAGGTGCTGTTCAGTTAATTGCCCCCACCACGTCCAAGCTGGGTGAAATGTTTCCCCGCTGGCAGCTTTTTGACCTGCCCTATGCCTTTCGTAACAGGCATCAAGTTCACCGGGCTGTGGAAGGAGAAATATGGCAGGAGCTGTGTCAAGACCTGGAAGAAAAAAATATAAAGGCCCTCTCTTTTTGGGATAATGGTTTTAAACAACTAACTAACAGTAAAAGAAAAATTATTTACCCGGCAGACACCGAAGGGCTTATTTTTCGGGTGATGATTAACAGCCAGGTATTAAAAGCGCAGTTTCGTGCTGTGGAGGCAGTGCCTTTACCCCTGGTTTTTAGTGAACTTTACCGAGCGCTGCAAACACGTCAAGTTGACGGTCAGGAAAATACCATATCTAATATTTATGCTAAAAAGTTTTACAAAGTTCAGCCCTACCTCACGGTATCCAATCACGGTTACCTGGGCTACGTAGTTTTGGCGAATGCGGATTTTTGGGCTGGTTTACCGGCCGATATACAGCAAATTTTGGAGGAAACAATGGCTGAAGTTACCCTGTGGGAGCGTTCTAAAGCTGAGGAATTAAACAATAAGGATTTTAAGCGCCTGGTTGATAGCGGACAGATGAAGATTCACGTGCAAACGGCAGAGGAAAGAGAAGAGTGGGTGGAAAGGTTTAAGCCTGTCTACCGGCGTTACGCCTCTTATGTAGGAAGAGACCTCTTAAACGCTCTCAAGCAGCTTGATCACCATGACCGGCGGCCTGTTTTATAAGTTTGCCGGGCTGAAAAGAATAGTCATTTCATTTTAGGAACGGAGGTGATACACCCCCCATTTGATTAGTCCCGGGCGAGTGTGCTTATTTGTGAGAAGGATATGAATTTTCAAAAAAAGACTGGGGAGGTTGTTTTATGAAGAGATTTTTAACCTTAACTATGGTTGTTTTATTGGCTCTCGGGCTGTTGGCAGGTTGCGGCGGCGCCCGTGGCGGAGATGCAGGGGGAGAAGGGTCCGGAGACGGCCCGATAGTAATTAAATTCTCTCACGTGGTAGCTGAAAATACGCCCAAAGGGCAAGCTGCTCAAATGTTTGAAGAAAAAGCTGAAGAGTATACCGAGGGCAAAGTAGATGTCCAGGTATTCCCGAACTCTCAGTTGTATGATGACAACGAAGTGCTGGCAGCCGTACAGCAGAACAACGTCCAAATGGCAGCACCGGCTACCTCCAAGGTATCCAAGCTGTTCCCACAGTGGCAAATTTTTGATTTTCCCTTTGCCTTTCCTGATGTAAAAGCAGTTCAGACTGCCATGGAAAGTGAAGAAATTGGCGGCAAACTATTTACTATGTTAAAAGAAGAAAAACTTCTCGGACTGGCAATGTGGGATAACGGCTTTAAGCAAATGACTCTGGATGAGCACCCGCTCTATATGCCTAAAGACTTTGAAGGACAGAAGTTCAGGGTAATGTCCAGTAAGGTTTTGGAAGCACAATTTGAAGCACTGAGTGCAAACCCAATTCCTATGCCCTTTAGTGAAGTTTACAGCGCCCTGGAGCAAGGTGTTATCGATGGGCAGGAAAACACACTGTCCAATATTTACTCCAAGAAGTTCCACGAAGTACAAAAGTACATGACCCTCAGTAACCACGGTTACCTGGGCTATGCCGTTATTACCAACTCCGAATTCTGGGAAGGAATGCCGGAAGACGTTCGTACCCAGGTGGAAAAAGCCCTGGACGAGACCACCCAGTGGGTGCGTGAAAACGGCCAGCGCCTGAACCAGGAAAATCTGGACAAAATCAAGGCCGACGGCACGCTGGAAGAAATCCACACCATGACAGAAGAAGAGAAGCAGGCATGGATGGAAGCCACCAGTGGTGTTTACGATCAGTTTAGGGAAGAAGTAGGAGCAGAACTTATTGATGCAGTATTAGAGTTGCGTGAACAATAAGACCGCCGCAAGGGGGCTTTCTAAGCCCCCTTTTTGCCGGAAATATTGCCAACGCACCAGTTAAAATGGGGAGTGGCAGCATGAACTTTCTTAACATAATTATAAGCCGGATGGAAGAAATACTGGTATCCGTTGCTTTAATTATTGCCACCATATTGACTTTTATTGAGGTGGTTTTACGCTACGGATTTGGATCCAGCCTGGGTTTTACCCAGGAGCTGGTGGTTTATCTTTTGATTTTTACCGGTCTGGTGGGCGGGGCTATAGGTGTTAGGGCTAAAACCCATATCGGGGTGGATATCCTTCGTAAAAATTTTCCTTTTAAACTGCAAAAGGTGGCCAGTGTAACCGCCCTAATCCTAAGTGCCCTGTTTTGCCTTGAATTCACCATACTTGGGTATCAGCATGTACAGATACTAATTGCCTTCGGGCAGGTTACGCCGGAACTGGAAATTCCCATGTATATTCCCAAAGCTATTATTCCAGTTGCCTTCGGACTGATGACCTTCAGATTTGCCGAAGAGGCTGTAAAAGAAATTAGAACACCGGCAGCAGAGATTTTTGCAGAGGAAGAGGGTGGGCTCTAATGAAAACAGCAAGCGTCACTGAAAACAAGGTAGCTAATCAAGAACAGCCCGGCTCACCTAAGGGCAGAGCCCTGTCCATTGTTTTAATCGGTTTGTGTCTTGTCGGTGTAGTGTATGCCTTTCAAATCCAGAATATGGGTCTGGCTGTTTTTGCCATATTATTTACTTGTTTATTATCCGGGTTGCCCATTGCTGTTTCTTTGGGCATAGCATCATTTGTTTCGATCTTTTTCTTTACCACCGATCCTTTACCGGATTTAGCCGGGAGACTATTCGCGGGCCTGGATAAATTCCCGCTGATGGCTATTCCTTTCTTTGTACTGGCCGGTAATATTTTTACTTCCGGTGGTGTGGCCAAGCGCTTGATTAATCTTACCAACGCCTGGGTTGGTCATATTCCAGGCGGGCTGTCCATAGCCGGTATCTTCGCCTGTGCCCTTTTTGCCGCTATTTCCGGTTCTTCCCCGGCAACGGTGGTTGCCATCGGTGGCATCATGATCCCGGCCATGGTAAACCACGGCTATTCCAAGCCTTATGCCGTGGGATCAATTGCCACGGCAGGGTCCCTGGGTATTTTGATTCCGCCCAGTATTCCACTGATTGTGTATGCTGTTACAGTGGACCAGTCGGTGGGAAAGCTATTTATGGCCGGAATTGTACCCGGTATTTTACTGGCATCCTCCCTTGCTTTTGTAAGTTTTATTATCGCCAGAAAAAACGATTATCAAAAGGCAGAGAAGGCAACTGCTAAGGATCGTATTGCCGCGACTAAGGAAGCATTCTGGAGTCTTACCCTGCCGGTTATTGTTATCGGCGGTATTTATGCTGGTGTTTTTACCCCCACCGAGTCTGCGGCTATAGCCTGCGTGATCGGTGTAGTAGTAGGACTGTTCATCCACAAGGATTTAAAGATAAAGGATTTTCCCAAGATTCTTATTGATTCCGCTAAAACCACATCCATGCTATTCTTCATCATTACCATGGCCATGCTGTTTGCTCATATTTTGACCCTGGAGCGTATTCCGCATGCCATTGCTGAGTGGATCGTGGCCTGGAATGTAGGAACTATTATGTTCCTGGTTATTATCAACGTGCTGTTATTTGTTGCCGGACAGTTTATGGAGCCCACAGCTATGATTACCATTTTGGCGCCCATACTGTTCCCCGTGGCTATGCAGTTGGGCATTGATCCCATTCACCTGGGTATCATCATGACCGTCAACATGGAGGTGGGGATGGTTACACCACCGGTAGGGCTGAACCTGTATGTGGCCAGCGGCCTCACCGGGATGCCCTTGATGGACGTCACCAAGGCTGCCCTGCCCTGGCTGATTGCGGTAATAATATGCTTGATATTGATTACCTACGTGCCCGCTATTAGCTTATGGCTGCCTAATTTACTGTTTTAGGTAATAAAAATCATAGGATTTTAAAGATTATTTAGTGCCAATCATGTTTTATGATGATTGGCACTTTTTATTGAACCATTAGCAGGATAACCCAAAGACAATGTCGAAAGATTAGGAACTGGATATAAATGGGCAAACCGATCGAAAGATGGGGGCGCAAAGCCATGGGCCTAAGGCTATATAGCTATGGTCGCCAGGTTGCTTGAATACATTCTATTAATAAAAAGCGGCCATGGTTGATGCATGGTCGAGTTTTTTGTTCGGACATATCGATCGGCAAAGGGGGATTTATCTCTGAGGTTTGCAGCGAAAAACGAATTCCTTTTTATCATAGGCCTCTCTGTCGTACTAATTTTAGTGATCAGTTTTACCCAGATCCAATTTTTACGTGTTTTATTGGGGCTTCCTTTTGTACTTTTTTTTCCTGGTTACACACTTATTGCCGCTTTGTTTCCCGGTAAAAGTGACCTGGATGGCATAGAACGTGTTGCCCTGAGTTTCGGCCTTAGTATTGCCGTGGTTCCTCTAATTGGGTTGGGCTTGAATTACACCCCATGGGGAATAAGGCTGTACCCCATTCTTGTTTCCCTTGTTGTTTTTATAACCGCCATGTCGGTCATTGCCGATTACCGCAGAAAGAGGATCAAGAGAGAGGACCGCTTTGAACTATCCCTTGAAATTAATCCTCCCCAATGGGGAAAGCTTTCCCGTTTGGATAAAGTCCTTTCCGTAGCACTTGTATTCGCTATTCTCTTTGCCGTGGGTTCCATAGTTTACGTGGTGACCACCCCTAAAGTGGGAGAAAAATTTACAGAATTTTATATCCTGGGGCCTGGAGGTATGGCTGAGGGTTATCCCCGGGAGCTAAAGACCGGTGAACCAGGCAAAGTTATTTTAGGAGTGGTTAACCACGAGTACAGGGAGATAGATTACAGTGTTGAGGTGCGCATGGGTGGTAGCTTGAAGAAAAAACTATATCCCATAGCACTGGCTCATGAAGAAAAGTGGGAAAAGCCCATTACCTTTAGAGCTAATCAACCGCATAAGAATTTAAAGGTGGAGTTTTTATTGTACCGGGAGGGTGATAAGGAGCCTTACCGCAAACTTCATCTATGGGTGGACGTGATACAGAATGAATGAGATAGTAGATCCCCAACATCAGCAGACACCGGTTTTATTACCGCGAAGGAAAAGGCGAAATAGAAAAAAAAGCCCGAAACTACAATGGGACACAAATACAGGGGTCTATTGGCTTTATGGCATTGGGATTACGGCAGCGGAAATAGTTGTAGCTTACCAAAACGTAAAACTGGGGATTTTCTTGCATATTTTACTGCTCGGTGCACTCCTCGGCCATGCTGCATTTGCCTATAAAAAGGAAAATCACTTTCTACTTTTAGCACTGGTACTGGCACCTTTGACGAGGATCATGAGCCTTTCCATGCCCCTTAATGAAATTCCACCCATTCTATGGTATGTAGTTATCAGTGCTCCTTTATTTGCATCTGCCATTGGTATTACCAGAGTACTTGGGTTTAAGCCATATGAATTGGGGTTAAATTTAAATAACCTGCCCATGCAGTTTTTGATCATGTGCATCGGTTTTCCCTTGGGATACATAGAATACACTATTTTGCAGCCCGAGCCCATGGTTACTTCGTTGACCTTTGCGCAAATTTGGTTTCCCGCCCTGGTATTGATAATATGTACAGGGTTACTGGAAGAATTTATTTTCCGTGCCATAATGTATGAGACCGCGGTTAAAGCTGTGGGAGACAAATTCGCCTTGATTTTTGTAAGTTTCATCTTTGCGGTGCTGCACATTACTCACGTGTCCGTTTTGGACGTGGCCTTTGTTTTCGGAGTTGCCGTATTATTTACCGTAATTTATAGGAAACAAAAGTCAATTGTGGGTCTGACCCTGGCGCACGGTATGACAAATATCACACTTTATATTGTTTGTCCATCAATTTTTTAATGAAATATTTTCCTTTCAGTGTTATACTTTAAGATAACTTCTTTTTGTCGAAAGGGGGGATATTATGATTTCTACAGTAACCACCACTACTACCACTACTACCACCACTACCACTACAGCATCCGGTGCGGCCATGGTGTCGGAAATCGGCTTGTTGGCAGTCATTTCGTTGATTGTTTTGCTAGTTGTTAAAGAACTGGCAGGAGCAGCGGTGAGTTCCGGTGGTGAGTTACAAGTCAGTTCCGGTGCAGCGGCGTTGGACAAGGTATTAAATGTCGGTATTGTTCCATTACTGTTTGTGTTTTCGTTTATTGTTATCGATAAAGTTGTTCAAATTTTGGTTTAATTGCATCATCTCGGGGTGGACATAATTATCAGCTCAGGTATTGACATATTGCCGTTCGAAGCCCTGGACGCCACATGGTTCCAGGGCTTCTTAACAAAAATAAGTTATTAAAGTTTTCAATAGAAGTGGAAGGAGGGGAAGTATTGGTTGGAAAAAGATCAAAAATAATGGCCTTGCTTTTAAGCTTGTTATTTGCACTGACAATAGGCTTAGGAGCAGCAGGGGCTTTGACAGAAGATGATTTTGGAACTGCTGCCCTTGACTTGGTAGAAAAACTCCAAGCATTGGACGGCAATAAGAATCTTGCTTTGGAAGCGGTAACCATAGCGCAAGGTGTTGTAGAAAACGACAGCATTCTAAATAGCATATTGGAGCCTGAACAAAGGACTGCCATTGCAGATCTTGGTTTAAGTAAACAAGATGTCTCAGATGTTATGACTACTGCAAAGAGTTATATCAATGACAACTTTGATGGTCTTGTTTCCGGTAATGTGTTAAGCCTTATTTCATTCTACAATACAGTAAAAGAAGAGGTTGATCCTACAATATTAGGTAAGCTAAGTGATGCCGGAGTAACAGAAACACAATTGATTAATACGGCAGTTGATCTAGCTAATTCGACTTATGATCCTTACGAGGCCATACCTAGAGAAGATATTGAGAAGATTTTTAATGATAATTCTCCTGTCTCGGAAGAAGTTGCAAATAAGTATGGTTTAAACTACACCAATGTAGAAAACCTAAGACAATACTTGCTAGATACCAATAATTTAGATACCTTTAAATCAATTCTTCAGGAACTTAGCTTATACGACGAGCCTTCTGATGATGGCGGTAGCAGCCCAGGTGGCGGTGGCGGCGGTGGTCCTGTGTCAGATCCTACTGACCCTGACGAGTCCGCTGATCAAGCCGAAGACACAGTAAGCGATCCTGATGCTACTGATGATGAAGTTGCAGATTCCACGGATCATGCTGCCGACAGCCTGGATGGCGCAGCCGATAGTGCAGAAACATCCGAAGAGGCTGAGAAAGTTGCAGATACCGCTTCCGAATTTTCCGGAACGCTGGTAAAAGCCGCTGACCGTGTACAGGACCCGGATGCAGCCGGAAAAGTGGGAGATGCTGCAGCCACGGTAGTTAGCTCCCTGGCTAAAACCGCTGGCAAAGTAACTACCGAAGAAGGCATGAACAAGGTTGCAGATGCTGCATCTAAGACCATGGACGCTGCATCAAAGGCCATGGACAAGATGGATGCAGAAAAGGCTCAGGATATTGCCGGTAAGATGATAGAATCCATTGCTACTTTAAACGAGACCCTCAAGGGTCAAGAGGCTAAAACTCTTGCCCAAAAGGCCGGGCAGCTAGCGCAAAAGGCAGTAGACAGAGCAGGAACAGACAAGCTAAGTGGAGATGAAGTTACGGTGGAGGGCGATAAAGCCTCTGCAGTGGCAAATCCCGAAAGAATCAGAGAAAAGGCCCAAGCAGCTGTGAAAGCAGCAAGAGAAATGTCCGAAAGTATGCAGGAAGCAGGCCTTAAGGAAAATGCAAATATTACAACAAAAGTAGCCATAGAGGTTCCAGCCACCGGTAAAGAGCAGGTGGAGACTACACTTCCGGCCGGTACTCTGGATGCTTTGGCTGATAGTAAAGTCGATGCGCTGGAAGTTAAGACCGAAGTGGCTAATATAACTGTATCGCCGGATGCTTTTGGTGATGAGGCAAAAGGGAAAGATATATCCCTGGGTGCTGCTAAGGTAGATCGCAAGGATATTCCGGAAAGCGTTAAAAAAGATATACCGTCTAACAGTGTAGTAGTAGATTTAAATGCCAGTGTAGGCGGCGAAAAGGTAAGTAAATTCAAAAAGCCGGTAGAGGCAGCTATTCCGTATACCTTGGGAGAGAATGAAAATCCCAATGAGGTATCGGTATTCCTGCTGACAGACGACGGTAAACTTAAAAAGGTGGGCGGTAAGTATGACCCCGTCACCGGTACCGTTAAGTTCAAGACATCGCACTTCAGTAAATATTTTGCCAAGACATCGAGGACAACATTTGCCGATCTAAACAAGTTTGACTGGGCAAAAGACACCATCGAAATCATGGCAGGTAAGGGCTATGTTGCCGGTCGCACGGCTTCAACATTTGACCCCGGTGCGGACATAACTCGCGCGGAATTCTCGGCATTGGTAGTTAGAATATTGGCCTTGCCCGAATCCGACGGTTCTGAACTGCCCTTTAAAGATGTTGCCAAAGGTGCCTGGTACCGGGATGTTGTGGCGACAGCCTATGCTAATAATATTGTAGCAGGAAAAGCAGCAGACGTATTTGATCCCAACGGTAAAATTACCAGGCAGGAAATGGCAGTTATTATCTCTAGGATTATGACAGCCGAAGGATTTAAGCCTGGTGATATCAGTGAGTTGGATAGTTTCACCGACGAAGGGCAAATAGCAGATTGGGCTCGCGACGGTGCTGCGCTGGCCGTCAGGGAAGGTATAGTTTCCGGTATGCCGGGTGGAAAGTTTGCACCCGAGGAAAAGGCTAACAGGGCGCAAGCTGCGGTTATGCTATACCGCCTATTTGATAAGCTCTAGGAAATAAGGAAAAAACCACTATCTTTCGTCAGATAGTGGTTTTTTTTGCGCATAGTGGATAAAACATGCAGGGTTTAGTATGCTTTTCAAGAAAAATATTCTATATATTAGTTCCATTTACCAATACCTAAAGGAGGGTAGAAATGCAACTAAAAAACAATTTAAATAAGGGGGATAGCAATTTAATGCATAAAAAAGGCTTAACCACACTGTTTTTAACCACGTGCCTTGTTTTTATGCTTGCCACAAGTGCCCTGGCCGCTGATTTTTCCGACGTGCAGGGGCACTGGGCGGAAAAACAAATAAAAGAATGGGCGGACAAAGGCTTGGCTGGAGGGTACTCTGACGGTTCCTTCAAGCCCAACGGCAAAGTAACCAGGGCTGAATTTGTCACACTGGTTAACCGGGCCTTCGGCATAGAGGGAAAAACCAGTTCAACTACCTTCACTGATGTCAAACCGGAAAAATGGTACTCCGGCGACGTATATGCAGCCGCGGCTGCCGGGTATACCGGCGGCTATGACGATGGTACATTCCGTCCCGGTAAGACCATATCGCGCCAGGAGGTTGCCAGTATCCTGGTCAGACTGTTAGATCTGGAACCCGCGGTGGAAAGTATTAAAATTTTTAAAGACGCCGGCAGCTTCCCACAATGGTCCCGCGGGAGTATTGGAGCAGCCGTAACCAGCGGTCTAATGGGAGGATTCCCAGATAACATGTTCCAGGCGCAAAGGGGCATCACCCGCGCCGAAGCCGTCGTTTCTCTGGACCGCGCGCTGGCATACGGGCCAGGGACAACTCCCGCAGAACAGCCCGTAAACAATCCGCTTTCCAAGACCGGTGTCCGGGGTAAAGTGATCTCGAACGGCAAGGCTGTACCAAATGCAGGGATAAAAGTGTTCGCGGCTGATGGTTTTGAGGTGTTGGCGGAGATTGCAACCGGCAGTGACGGCACCTATATACTGGAGCTTGAACCCGGTGAGTATGGTTTAACAGCCAGTACAGATAAAGAAGTAGCATACCAAAGTAATGTCAAAATAGCAAAGGACGAAACCTCTGTAGTTAATCTAACCTTGCAGCCGGCAGCGATAATTGAAGGTATTCTCCAGGATGAAAACGGAAAGGGAATAGAGAATGCCCTGGTATCATTCACCACTAACCCTACCTTTAACTGCTATACCGGCAATAACGGTGAATATAAGATTCCGGTGCTGCCTGACAGGACATACACGGTCCGTGCGCGTTCCGAAGGGGAAAATGATCCGGTGGAAGTAACTTCCGACCTGCAAGTAGGGTCTGCCGGCCGGCAAGAAGTAGATGTATTTGAAATGCCGTCCGGGGAAACCCCGCCTAGTGTTGGGCGAGGCGGACCAGTGGGTGCGCCGGAAGACGACACCAAACCCGAATTGGTATCTGCAACTATCTCCGTTGACAGCAACACATACCCTATAGAAATAAGGGACGGGAGAAAAGGTGAAATAGATATCCCGCAGGGAGAAATGATTAACGGCGGCACCGTAACCGCGTCTGAAGATGCTACCTTAAACCTAAGCCTGAGTTCAGTCCCCGAAGAGTTGAGAGATCTCGTCTCGGATCTTATTTCAACCCCCCAGGATTTAGAGGGTAATGAGCCGACTGCAGTAGAAGCAATAGATCTCATTGTTAGTATTGGAGTTTCCATCGCAGATATGAAGGAGCTATTTGGAGTCAATTCAATGACCTTAACCGGCACGCTGACCGATAACAGCGGCAATGCCACAGACGTATCTCTTACGGTAAATTTTTCGTAGTAATTTAAGGTTGTAAAAATAAAAAAACACCAGGGGGTTTAACTGGTGTTGGGGGACAGGTACATGCCGCTTTTGGACAGGTACCTGTCCCCTTTGTGTTATTATGCGGTACAAAAGCTGTATTGGTCTAAATTGGCAGGAATGGATAATTATTTGGAGAAAAAGTATTCAAAATCTTTTAAGAGACGGTGTTAATATGACAAAAATAAAGATTGCATCAACATTGATCCTGGTGGCCGGTTTAATGTCATTATGGGTTATCTATTATCCCCTTACTCCTGCCTACGAGGAACCTGATAATTCGGCCGTACGGCAAACAGAAAAAACAGATAATAAAGAAATGCCACCTGCAAACGAAGCTCATAATAACGGGGGGCAAGAGAGCCCGGAACCCAAAAGCCAAAAAAAACAACCAGTCGAGAATAGCAAAGATTCTTCGCTCCCTGACCAATACGGTAGTTCCTCCCACTCAAAATCGATTGATAGTGTAAATACAGGTGAGCAAAAAGGGGAAGTCACAGTAAGCGACATCGAAAAACGCTACCGGCCCAAATTCCTGGCCCTAAAGCAAGAGTATGACGCAAAGATAAATAACCTGGCCGCAAGCGGGATGAACGAATACAGAACTTATAAGCAAAACGGTGAGAACCCGCCGGTAATTAAATTAGCCCAGAAATACCTCGGGGCCGGAAATGCCTTAGAGGATGAATGTGACCGGAGGTTTAACGCCCTGCTGGCTCAAATGAAGCAGGATTTGTTAAAGGCTAACCTTCCCCTGAATATTGTTGAAAAGGCTAAGAGTGAATACCGTAGTCAAAAGATCAATAGAAAAACACAACTTATCAAAAATGGATTAAAGTTCATGGGCGATTGAGGAAGAATGCAATGTCGATCTATGAGAAATATTGTCAGTCAAGCCAAATCTATCATTAATTGGGCAGGACAATAAAAAGTTGTGTAGAATTTGAACAATATAACAAAACTACAGACATAACCCCCATCTTAAATTATACCCGGTGAGATTCTTGAGAAAAATGGTTCATTAGTCTTATTTCATTGGGACCATAGTCCTGGAAAACATAACAAGTTGGAAGGATTAAGCCATGTATGATGTGATTGTAGTCGGTGGAGGGCCGTCCGGGGTCTTTACCGCCCAGATGCTGGCCAACCAAGGTTTCCATGCACTGGTTTTAGAAGAACACAAAGAAATAGGAGAGCCTGTGCAGTGCGCCGGGCTTATTTCCCCTCGCACCCTTAACCTGGCAGGTGTCTCTGAAAACATTATCATTAACCAATTAACAGGAGCACGTGTACTCTCGCCCCTGGGTGGTATGCTTGACATAAGAACCGGGCAGGTCCATGCCCTGGCAGTGGACCGCGCGGCCTTTGACCGTCAACTGGCAATACAGGCCCAAAATGCAGGGGCAGACGTGCTTACCGGTGCCAAGGTCAAGGGACTCAAAAAAAATGCCGGCGGCTTCCAGGTCTTTGTGCAGACAGACAGTAAAGAGATTAGCTGCCAGGCTCGTTTGATAATCGGCGCCGATGGTGCTAATTCCAGGGTGGCCAAATGGCTCGGGTTAAATTGTACGGGCCCTAGGGCAATAATGTATGCGGCTGATGTCGAGCTGTCTCGTCCGGAGGAAAATGACCTAGTAGACATTTTTGTCGGCCGCAATATGGCACCAGGCTGGTTTGGCTGGCTAATACCGTTAAATAAAAATATGTGCCGGGTAGGGACAGGCTTCGCCTTTTCCAGGCCCGGCCATTCACCCAGATATTTTTTCCAACACATCATAGAAAGCTTTCCGGAGTATTTCAAGGGCTTCAAAATACTTAAATATACCGGGGGCACCGTACCTATGGGGCTGATGCCCAAAATATATGCCCCTAATGCCATGCTCGTTGGGGATGCGGCATGGCAAACTAAACCGGTTTCCGGAGGCGGCATTTACCCGGGGATGCGAGGGGCTCAGCTTTGTGCACAAGTGGCTGCCCAAGCATTAAAAGAAGATAACTTATCCGAAAAAACACTTTCCCGTTACCAATTATTATGGAACGAAGAATTTTCCCAGGAGATCCGGTGCGGCCTCAGCCACCGTGAAAGTTATTTAAACTTCAGTGATCGTGACATTGACCTTTTGCTCAGGTTCTTAAATAAGCCCTACTGGCAAAATATCATTAGCAAGTACGGCGATATAGATTATCCTTCCATATTGGCACGCCCGCTTTTTAACGCCGGCCCTTGGACTAGGGGATTCGTTAAAGCGGCAGTATACGTTGCCGAACACGGAAGTGCATTGAAAAAGGGTATCAAAAGTGTTTTCTCATGGTAGGCTTCACATGCAATAATTATTTTTTTTAAAAAAACTTTCATAAATATCCATCAATTTCAAAATTTAGGCAGGAATTTTTTAATCTTCCTAGAATTAACTGTTTGTATTGATCTTATGTTATAAATGAGTCGCGAGTTTAATAACTTCCGTAGGGGATGTTTTAGCGTAAGTCCGGGTTGTTTTGATACTGGCGTGTCCCAGGGCCTCTTGAACAACATCGATGGCGATGCCTTTGCGCAGTAACTCCGTGGCAAAGGTGTGCCGCAGCCGGTGAGGATGGAAATCTATCCCGGTGGTTAAGCGGCACTTACGGGCGTGATACTCCAGGGTATGAAAAGCCAGACCAAAAAGAATTTCATTGTATTTATTCTCTTCAGCCCAATTAACTATCTCAAAAGCAGTTTCCCGGTCAGTGATCGGTGCCAGGCGTTCCTTAGCACCCTTGCCGCCCCTTACATATACCAAAAAAGCACTGTCCTGGACAAAAATATCCCGGGGCTGTAGTGAAGCACACTCGCCAATACGCAGACCGGCACTGAGCATAAGCATAAAAGCCAGGCGCACGTGTTTGGGCTGGTCATTAAAATAGTTTAAGACAATCATCTTTTCGCGCTCGGTCAAAAAGCCGGGCAGAGTTTCCGGGATCTTTACCCGCAGCTTGGCAGTGTTTACCGGGTTGCGTAGAATAATTTCTTCATCAACTAAATAATCATAAAAAGTCCGCAGGGCAGAAATGCATAAATTGATGGTATTCGGTTTAAGCTCCTGCTGAGCCAGGTAGTTGCGAAAAACCTTGCCCTGTTTTAATGTAAGTTCTTCAAACTTTACCTTGTTAATGCGGCAAAAATTTTTAAAATGCCTCATGGCAAACTTATATGTATCTACAGTTTTTGGGCTTTTACCGGCAAACTCCATCTCCATGTAGAAATAGTCAAGCTTCCTTTGGATTTGCATAGACATAGACTTCTCTCCTTATTTAGTTGTTAAAACCTGAATTGACAGAACAGGTGTTTGGGTATAATAATATATTACCTTATTAAACACAATTTGTAAATATATTGGGGTATAATATTGTAAAAGGGTTTTGAGGGGTATGGGTCTATGGTAACGCCTAAAGAAGAAGCTAAAAGCCTAATTGACAGTTTGCCTAAAGAAGTCACCTGGGACGAAATTATGTATGGTTTGTACGTAAGAAGCAAAATAAGTAACAGTCTACAGCAGGCTGATGAGAGAAATGTTCTTACTCATAAAGAGGTTAAAAAATACTTTCTTTGAGTTTTAATTGACTGTGAGGTGCCTGCCGTGAAGTCTGCAAACCACGAGGCTAATCAAAAGGCCGTTGCTATAGGTGAAAAATATGTTAAGGCCTTAAAGAAAAGAGGAGTCCTTTTGGAGCGCGTCCTACTGTTTGGTTCACATGCACGGGGAACTGCCGGACCCGATTCAGATATTGACCTTTTAGTGGTAGTAAACAAACTAGATTCAAACGTGCGTGAAATCATAATTGAAGAAGCTTTTAACTTGAGTATAGAGGAAAATGAAGATGTGATAGCAGTACCTTGTGATTCGCAAGAGTTTAATTCACCGGTATTCCGTGCAGATGGTTTTTATAAAAATGTGCAGAGTGATGGTGTTGTTATAGCGTGAGTAATAAACATGTAAAAAAGGAACTAGTTAAAGCAAAGATAATGAATGCACGGGAATCCTGGGACGAAGCCTTATGGTGTTACAAAGGGGCCAAGTACCCAGCAACGGTGAATAGAATATACTATGCCATATACCGAGCATGTCTAGCTGTATTAACTTTTGAACAAAAAATCCCATCTAAACATAGTGCAGTGATTGGTCGCGTAAATAAAAATTTCGTAAAAACTGGGATATTGCCGCGAGATGCTGGAAAGTACTTACATAAACTTCAGACAGCGCGCGTTGAAAGTGACTATAAAGCAAAAAAATTTACGAGCGATGAAGTAGAAGAGCTAATGAAACAGGGTGGAAAAGTTTTGACGATGCTTGAGAATCTCGCAATGGAAATAATTGAGGATATTGATGAATAATTTGTTAACTACTTGACTTGTTAACGTGGAATGTTGTCGGTCAAAAATAGTAGACAAATTTGTTTTGAAGAGATCCTTGCTAAATTATAGCTAGCAATTGCACGGTTTGCTAAATATACTCGGAATTTTGTGTAAGGTCCATTAGTTGTGGTTTAAAAATATATTTTTGTAATTAACATAATCATGGTTATTGTGGGGAAGAGGTTTTGGCATGAATGAAATCAAAATACACTCATTTAAAAATTGCTCCAATAAAATATTAGCAATAATTCCTTGCTTTAATGAACAGAAATATATTTTTGATGTTGTAACAATTTCTAAAGAATATGTTGATGTTGTGCTGGTTGTCGACGATGGATCATCAGATAATACGGCAGCATTAGCAGAATCTGCCGGGGCTATGGTCGTTAGGCATTCACTGAATCAAGGTAAAGGAGCAGCTCTTACAACAGCTTTTAATATCATTAAGGATTTAGATTTTAAGGCTATAGTAGTCCTGGATGGTGATGGGCAACATGATCCCATTGAAATAGATAATCTACTTAAGCCTGTTCTTAATGAGAATGCTGACATGGTTATTGGTTCGAGGTTTTTGGAGGATAGTGCTAAAATCCCTTTTTATCGTAAAATTGGTCAAAGTGTTTTAAATGTAGCGACAAATTTGGGATCTGGAGTTAAGGTTTCAGACTCCCAAAGCGGCTTTCGGGCTTTTAATTCTAAAGCAATAAAATTTATGACGTTTAACGAAACCGGGCTTTCTGTTGAGTCTGAGATGCAATTTATAGCTGCAAAACATAAAATCAAAATTTGCGAAGTTTCAATATCGACAATTTATAATAGTACATTGAAAAGAAGTCCTATAAAACATGGATTGTCGGTATTGTGCAAGGTTTTAGGGATGATTTTGGTGCATAAGCTAAGAAAGGATGCGATTAGAACCCATGGCTAATGGAAAGTGTTGGTCTTAGATGCACAAATGCGTAGTGCATTAGCAATTATTAGGTCATAGGTAAAGCAGGTTTTTTAGTCGATGCGCTAAAGAGACGGATTTTGCAACAGTCTTTTTCCACATATTGTAATAATCATTTTGTTTACCCAAATCCTAAGGGAAATAAGACAGAATATGTCAATTATTTATTGAAAATATTAAAAAAACAATCATATGATTAAGTTTATGAAGTGACGGATGATACAATTTTAACCTTAGTTGAGAATAAAGAGCTTTTAAGTGAACTAGTATGTGTGCCATTTTCAGACTATGAGATGATATAATTTCATGAAAGATATAGGGCCAACACTAGGTTTTATTTTAGCTTCCCTAAGGTATATAGCAGATAGAAAGATGTGGAAAAATGTTATTAGAAAACCATAAATCATCGCACTAACTATAGATGTTGAACCTTGGTATTTGAGTGAATATCTTCAAGATATAGGTACATCCAGCGGCCCTCCATGGCGACATATGTGATGTCAATTCCCCAGACGTGATTGGGGTGAGCCGGCTTTACATTCCGCAGCAGATAGGGGTAGACATATTGCGCCCTGTTACGCTTGCTCAAATTAGGGCCGGGGTAGATGACTCGAATACCCATTTCCCGCATATTATAGCGCTGAATACGCTTGCGATTGACCTTAAAGCCTAGGTTCATTCTCATTGATATCATTCTTGATGGTTCTTGACCCCTTAAATGGCTTATCCGTATGAATCTTATCGATGAGATGTTTTATCTGAACTTCCAGTTCCGATACTTCTTGAGCCGTTCTGTATAGGCTGGTACGGTTTACCAACAAGAGTCCTGCGCCTTGATGGTCAAGTGTGGATCTTTATTATCCCATTCTACCATGGCTTTGCGTTCATTCACGTGGTAAAATTCCCCCAGATTTTTTTTAAAGCCAATCTAACTGTGTTGTTAGACGGCCAACTTGAGCATATAGATTCTCGATGGTTTCTTCCTGCTGCTTCTTTTCTTTGGCAGTAGCCTTAGCATTCTTAGAAATGGTATATACTTTGTCAGCACCGTCTAGCAATTCCTTCTTCCAAAGGTGTATGGCGGCTATAATGAACTCCATATTCAGAAGCAATATCGGCAATGTGACGTTCCTCTTTTAGGGCTTCTAAGACAATCTGTAGTTTTTGTTCTGGTGACACCTGTTTTTTTGGCATGGGACATGCTCCTTTCAGTTCCTAATATGCTTCTTGGTTGGTGTCGCTTATCCCTTGCCAAATCCTGTCTCGTTTCTTGGGTCCATTATACTCCTTTGCGAAAAATCCCAAGGCTCTTTATTTAGCTATGGGATTAAATAAGGGCTGTACTACTGGAAGCGATGCGCATACTTACATGGAAATAGGGAGGGGATATTTGGTTTTAAATGGCAATACCATTCAGGTGTTAAAAAGGGAAGAAAGTCTGCTTTGATTCCGTGAATTGAAAAATATGCCATTTTTGGTCAGTAGGTTGCGAAGGCATTAATAAAAAAGATTAAGGGCTGTGATTAGAGAATGAAAGCATCAGTTATTATATGCACTTATACCTTAAAAAGGCTAAAAGAGACAATAGCCGCAATCGATTCGGTTCGAAGACAAAGTTATTCCAATTTTGAAATTATTGTTGTAGTTGATAATAACTATGAATTGTTAAAGACTCTTAATGAAAAATATGGAGGACAATTAAGGGTTATTCTAAACAAGAGCCGAAGGGGTTTATCGACAAGCAGAAATATTGGTTTGGAAGTTGCTTATGGTGATATTATTGTCTTTTTAGATGATGATGCTGTCGCGTCAAATAATCAGTGGTTAAACAAGTTAGTTCAACACTATAAAGACCCTAACGTCATGGCCGTGGGTGGTAGGGCGGTACCTGGGAATGAAATAAAATCATATTTTCCTCAAGAGTTGTATTGGATAATAGGTTGCACCTATAAAGGACAACCACAGAAAGTATCTGAGGTCAGAAATTTAATCGGGTGTAATATGAGCTTTCGGAAAGAGGTGTTTAAGAAAGTTGGTCTTTTCGATGCTTCGATGGGTAGAGTGGGAAATGTCCAACTCACCGGAGAGGAAACACAGCTTTGTATCCGTTTAAAAAATAAAATTCCTTGGGCACGCATTCTTTATGACCCAAATGCGATAGTTTTGCATTACATACCAAATTCACGACTATCTTTTTCATATATAACACAACGTTCTTTTGGAACGGGATATTCTGTAGCTCTTATCTCAAAATTGTTAGGAAAAGAAAGAATGGGAGAAGAATATTCTTTTCTAAAGCTAATGTTATTTGACTTTATACCTAAGAGGATATTAAACGTATTTAAGGTTACCAATTTGAAAAATAACCTTTTTCAATTAAGTTATTTAAATATTTCTCTATTCATGGTTGGTTGGGGCTTTATTTTGGGTAAGTGTGCTCGTTTAAACAAGGAACAGGAAAGGTATAAATATGGCTAAAGACGTTAGACTGGCGAAGTGCTTCTTAATAATATCCCTTTTGATATTTGCCGGATGGCTGTTAACGGTTGAGCCAAATATAGGCCGATTTGGTTTGATTGCCTCATACTATCCTTATGTCTTCATTTCTCCCATACTGGCAATTATGGCCATTTTCTTATTAATTTCTAGAAATAATTATTGGTTGTTGGCAATTTCGTTAATGATAATTGTGCTATTTATATGGTTAGGCCCAATTGTTATAGAGAAAGCGCCGCGATTTTTATATGGTTTTAAAACTCTTGGATTTACGGACTTCATAATTAGAAAAGGTACCGTAGAACCGAGTAACTGGAATCTTTGGTATCATAATTGGCCTGGTTTTTTTATATTGTCTACAGCATTTATCAAGGTAGCCGGACTTAATGACATGAACAGGTTATTGATTTATTATCCTTTGTTTCTAAATATTTTTATAATCCCGATAGTTTTTTATGTTGTACATAAATTTTCAAGTGTAAAAATGAATTATCCAGGTGCTCCATTCCTTGCATGTGTAATACTGTTCATTGCAAACATTACAAACCAAGACTACTATTCTGCGCAAAGTTATGCTTATTGTATGTTGTTAGTATTTGTTGGCTTATTGGTTAGTTGTCATCAATTCAGGCAAAATTTGCCGTGGTACCGCTTATTAGTTCTCGTAGTAGGTTTTGCAATAATAATATCTCATATATTGACAGCAATTATTGCCTGGTTGTTTTTATTTTTATCACTGTTGGCCGGAAAGAAGAGTAACTTCAAATTATTTTTAATTATTGGGTTATTAATTTGCGCATGGATGATTTATGGAGCTGTAGTTTATTTTGATGCGCATTTAGCTGGATTTATCGAAAGCTTTTTCGATGTAACTTCAATTTGGAAAGCAAATATTGATGATAGGTTGAATGTTGCTCCTGAATTGCAAATATTAAATTACGTTAAAATATGTTTTGCCATTGGTTTCGGTTTATTGGGCTTATGGGGTTGTTTAGTCGTTAAAAATGAGAAAAAAGAAAGATTGTTGATTTTCATGGGTGTATCATTGCCCATTATCACGTTTTTAAATAGTTATGGTGGCGAACTACTTATTAGAGTATATTTATTATCTTTGATGTTTACTATGATATTTTCTCTTGGACTTCTTAAAAAAAGATACTCACGACTGGCTTTGCTTTTATTACTGATGATTGCACTGCCATTTCACATCCTTATCCATTACGGAAGTGAAAAGACTGATTTATGTCCCCATACAACACTTGCGGGAAAAGATTTTTTCGAAAGAAAAGCTATAAACTCCATAATCCTTGGCGGTTATCCAGTTTATGGTACGGCGAAATATCCTGAAAAATTTAGGCCGATACCGTGGACAGAGATTATAAGACCCAACAATAAGGTTAGTTTACCCACAAATAAGACAAAGTACTCCATCTTAGATTCAATTGACGATATGTGGTGGGATAGGTACATATCTAACTTGCGATATAAGAAAAATGCAAATAAAGTGCTTTCAAGTGATAATAATAACCTTTTTTACCATAATGGTAATGTATATATGCTTACGAGTGGAGGGCATTTGTCATGAGTGCAAAGTCTGATTTTAAGAAGATGCAGAAGGAAGTCATGTCATTTCCAGGGGAATCGATTTATGGCAAGTTAATAACAAGAAAAATATCGGCAATCTTTACACCGATATTGGGAAAAACAAAAGTAACACCCAACATGGTCACAATTATGTCAATATTTTTAGGCATATTAGGAGCATTTTTCTTAATGCTACCTGGGATGAAGTGCTATGTAACGGGTATTGCACTGATTTTTGGGTGGATGTTGTTGGACGCTATTGACGGTGATTTGGCACGATTTAAGAATCAACAGAGTATGCAAGGGGTGTATTTTGACACCCTAGGTCATTTCATTATTAACCCTTTGGTTTTTGCTAGTTTTGGTGCTTATTTGTGGGTAATCGGTGGGGATTGGTTGTTTTTAGTGCTGGCCTTCTGGAGTTTCATAATGCATCAGTATTCAAGGCTGTCTGGGACCTTATATCAATCCTTAGTATATGAGAGAGAGTGTGATTTGCAATCAAGGCATAATTTTGGCTATTACTCATCTTCACATCCGTTTGGGAGGTGTGACGTCAAAACATCATTGATCACTCCTTTTATGCGTAACATTGTTTATTATGTTTTAGATGTGTTTAGTATTGGTCTTATCTTCGGATTGTTAAGGTTATTAATATATCTAGACATGTTGCAAATTAGTACTTGGGTTTATATATTCTTGTTTTTATCAGTCTTTGTAGGTTCAAGTTTGTGTATCATTGACGCTTCTAAAAAGATGTCTTGACAGCATTTAATCCTAATTGAGAATAGGTTGATTGTTCAATGAATATAAAACAAAAGGTTCTATCCTTAAGGTTAGGTAGCTTATATCGTAATGCGGGTTTTATTGTCTCAAACAATTTTATTGTATCGTTATTTGGTTTTGTGTTCTGGATTACAATGGCCCATCAATTTACGGCGTACGATGTGGGTATTGGTTCAGCCTTAGTAGCCACTGTCGGTTTCTTAGCTAATCTATCGAATTTGGGTCTTGGTATCGGATTAATGAGATTTTTGCCATGTGAGAAAGAGAACGCTAACGATCTAATTAATGGCGCTTTTTTTTTGTCAGGTATTGTAAATATTATAGGAGCAAGCATTTACATTGCGAGTATTGAATATTGGTCACCAAATCTGAACTTCATAACAGACAGTCCTTGGATGATTGTTGTGTTTTTGGGATGTTCAATAATTACTTTGTTTTCAATACTGACAGATAATTCACTTATTGGAGGAAGGTCTGCTCAATATGTTGTATTAAAAAATGTTATAAGTAGTGTGGCTAAGATACCCATTCCTGTTTTTATATTTCCATTTTTAAATGGTGTCGGCATATTTGTTGGGACCGGAATAGCTATTTTTTTTGGATGTGTGTACGCATGGGTTTTTTTCCTGCCTAAGGTGTTTTTGGGGTTTTATCCTCGTTTCCCGAGTTCGTTTAAATTTATTTTGGGTATTATGCCGTATTCCTTTGGAAATTATCTTGTTAATCTGTTTAATGTTTCCATGCAATATATATACCCAATTATGGTTTTGAACAGAATAGGTGCGGAATATAGCGGTTATTTTTGGATTGCATGGACAATTACGATGGTTTTGGGGATTGTTCCTGTTGGCGTTGGGCAGTCCTTGTTAAGTGAAGGTGCCTATGATATTGATAGGTTCAAAGAAAATGTTAAAAAAGCACTTGCTTTTTCTTTGCTATTAGGTGTATTTGGCGTTGTGATTCTGAATCTTTTAAGCGAAAGGTTGCTAAGTTGTTTCGGTGAACAATATGCAACGCATGGTGTTAATGTTATTAGATATTTGTCCTTTGGTATTTTACCCCAATGTATTAATGTTACCTTTATGACAGTTAATCAGGTGAAGCGTAGACTAGGATTCGTTGTTGTGCAAGCTATGTTTACTGCCAGTATTGCTTTAATAGGGGGGTGGTATTTTCTGGGACTCTATGGGTTGGTGGGTATAGCTAAGGCGTATACTATGGCACAATTAATTGTTTCTATTTGCGTTTTTGTGCCACTTTGCAAAGAAATGAGCAGGTTATAACTTTGGGTGATAGAACAAGCTTAAAATTGGGAGTGTGGTTTTTTGTCTAATATTAATTATGCTATAATTTTGGCCGCCGGTAATGGGGATAGGATGGGGTATCATGTTCCTAAACAGTTTGTTAAAGTGGCAGGGAAAACCCTATTGGAACATACCATAGATAAGTTTGAGAAACATGATATGATCGATCGAATTATTGTAGTAGTACACCCTTTATATAATATGTTGGTTGAGGATATGGTGTTGAAAAATGAATATGAGAAGATTTGCAAAATTCTAAACGGTGGGCGAAGTAGGAAAGAGAGTTCATTTGTTGGAATTAATGCTGTAGAAAATGAAGATGATAATGTCCTCATTCACGATTCTGTTAGACCCTTTGTTAGTTATGAGATAATAAGTAAATGTATAACAGCTTTGGAAGAGTATGATGCTGTTGATGTGGCAATTCCGTCAACGGATACAATTATTAAGGTGAATAGCAACAGGTGCATAGATTCCATTCCTAATCGGGATTGCATGATGAGAGGTCAAACCCCACAGGGTTTCAAATGTGGAGTAATAAGGGAGGCCCATAGGAATTCATTAAGGGATTATGACAGTGAATTTACTGATGATTGTAGTTTGATTTTGCGCTACGGACTGAGTGAGGTTTATGTTGTAAAAGGGGAAGAGCAAAACATAAAAATCACATACCCTGATGTAGTACACCTATCTATTTTTACCCGGCACAACGTAAAACCGGCAAATTAAAA
>JADQBQ010000045.1 GCA_016278505.1 Clostridiales bacterium | reverse complement strand
CCGGTGTATTCGAAATAAGGGGGTCAGCGAGAAATCGGTGTATGATGAGCGGGGGCTAATATTAATTTAATAAAATTTTAGAAAGTTATCTAAAAATAACTACCTTTTATTTCTTGAAAGTGTGCTAAAATGGAAAATGTAGTGGGATTTATGGTTGGGGGACTGAAAAGTGGGGAAATTTGTCGGAGTTTTTTTGGATAAAGTTCGAGACAAAAACGATTTAGAAGGTAATATTGATAAAGTAATGGCTCAATTAAAAGAGACTCTCTTGAATGATATAGACATGGGCACGGCTGTGAAACTTTTATTCTGGTTGAACCAATGGGGAGCAGATTATCTAAAGAATGAAAAAAATTTTGATTACAAATCTCTAATGAGATATAAGAGGGGAAATATTGTCAAAGCTAATTTTGGTTTTAAAGTTGGTAGCGAGCAGGGTGGATTGCATTATGCTGTAGTACTTGACAATAGAAATCGAAAAAGCAATAGAGTATTAATGGTAGTACCAATTGAACCTTTACCAGATGGCAAAAGTCCTGATGATATTAATGATGATTACGAAGTGTTTCTAGGATATGGAATTTTTAAGGATGAAATTAACGATGTACAAAAAAGAATTACAGTTTTAGAAAAGAAAATAGACGAAAAGAAAGCTAATAAAGAGAATTTTTCAAAGGAGACACGGCAACTGCAAAAATACAGAAAAGAATTAGCCTCCCTAAATAAGGGAAGCGTGGCCCAAGTCGCTCAAACTTGTGCTATGAGCAAAATTAGAATATATAACCCCAAACATTCAGGAGATAAATTTAGTGGGTTTGTTTTAGATGAGGACAAGTTGGACGAGATTGAGGCAAAAATTAGAAACCTATATTTTAAAAAAAAATGATCAAAATCCTTGTAATTGAATAACATATACTATAAAATTAAATAACAATGCTCTAGGAATAGAGCCTTGGTGCAGTAACTGCACCAACAAATACAATGCCCTATGGGCCGAGGCTGAAATATGCCTCCAAATAACTAAAAAAGACCTCTGAGCTTCAGGGGTCTTTTATTTATAAAAAATATTTATATCATAGCATCTGTTAAACGCAGGTGCTTTTTTTATGCTCATTTTCAGGAGGAACGCTTATGAAACTACCCTTTTTCTCAAAATTGTTCCAATCAAGAGCCGGACCAAAGAACAGTCTATGGACAAGCACTTACAGCTTTTTCTTTGGCACCACCACAAGCGGAAAAGCCGTCAATGAAAGAACAGCTATGCAGACCACCGCGGTGTATGCCTGTGTAAGGATTCTGGCTGAAACCATAGCAAGCTTGCCTCTCCATCTATATAAATACACCGAAAGCGGCAAGGAAAAAGCACTGGAGCACAGCCTATATTACATGCTCCATGACGAACCAAACACGGAGATGACTTCATTTGTGTTCAGGGAAACACTGATGAGTCATCTTTTATTATGGGGAAATGCCTACGCGCAGATTATCAGAGATGGTAGAGGAAATGTTCTGGGCCTTTACCCCTTACTACCGGACAAGATGACGGTGGACCGCACTTCCACAGGAGAGCTTTATTACCAATACCAAAAAGATACCGGCACAGTAATCCTCAGAAATGAAGATGTACTTCATGTACCAGGGCTTGGATTTGACGGCCTAGTGGGATACTCCCACATCGCTATGGCTAAAAACGCTATCGGGGTGGCAATAGCAACGGAAGAATATGGAGCTAAATTCTTCGCTAATGGGGCCAGCCCCGGTGGTGTGTTAGACCCCGCAGAATAAGAATTAATAGTGAGACCTTTGACAGGATGTGGAGACAGGTGTATGCTGTCCATATGGACAGTTCAAATGTACAAAATTCAAATCAAAAACTAAACAACAAGGATCGACGTGCTTCTTCAGCAACTAAGGATCGATTGTTGCGTGCTGCTGCCGATTTGGTTGTAGAACTCGGGTGGGGGCGTGTGACTACGCGAGCTATTGCAGAACGGGCTGATTTGCCGCACGGCACAGTGAGCTATCATTTTAACAGTAAGCAAGAGCTCCTCATTGATGCGGTGTTGCGAGCAGTTGAGGATGTGTTCCCCATTGCTATGATACGGGAGCTCAACTCGGTTACAGAATTGGTGGCGCTCATTGCAGCCACCTTGACAAGTTGCAACGCACTCGATAGCGTAGAGACACGGGTGTTGATGGAGTCCATGCGAGAGGCTGGACGAGAACCACTACTTCGCAAGCGTCTGGCAGACCTGCTGAGTGATTATCGCCAAGCGCTTGAGGAGCTGATACGCAACGATCAGGGCCACAGCAATTTGAAGCCTGGCCTAACACCGTCAGCGCTTGCGATGTTGCTCTCTGCTTTAGGTGACGGGCTGCTGTTGCATCTCATTGTGGATCCCGAGCTAGACGTTGGCGAGGCCGTTAAGGCCTTGGGTTCGCTCTTGGGCGTAAATCTACGAGAAGCACCAAACGAGCCTGACTACCCTGAGAAAGGGTAGCAACGAAGCACCTGCACTCCGGGTCGGAAGCTCCGGCCTTTAGAGTGCACGAGAGATACAAACAATATGGGCGGGAACGACGACTGACGAATAAGATCGTAAGCAAGTGGTGATAGAGCTTCAAACTTGATTGAATCGCATATCGCCCTACGAGAGAATAGTGGAAGGAGTTGAGAGAAAATGATGGAAGACAAAATGGGCGATATGTTGTATTTATTTACGACAACTCAGACACCTCGTCTTACAGAGGTCGGTGGCAAGGGACTATCACTGATTGAGATGACCCGTGCGGGGTTACAGGTTCCGCAGGGCTTCATCCTGGCCACTGATTTTTTCAAGTCTTGGCTCGAGAAGCTGCATGCAGCGCCGGAGTGGAGCGCTTTTATAACAACTGTCTGCGTAGATAAGCCATCGGATGAGGAACTACAAAAACGCACTGCGGATCTCGAAGCTGCCTGTAAGGGGCTGACATTTACAGAAGAACAAGAACGGCAGTTATCCAAGGCACTACTGAAGCTACGTAGGTTAAGTTCGGATTCTATGGCAGAAGGCTCGTCGGATACCGGACTTTTCGCTGTCCGCTCCTCTGCTCCGCAGGAGGATCTGCAGGGAGCTTCTTTTGCGGGGGTTTACGAGAGTGTCTTGGGGGTACCACCCGAGAAGCTGCAGGAGGCAGTTCGAACGGTGTTCATATCCGGCCTGAACTTCAAAGCGGTCTCCTACAAGCGCCAACGTGGGTTCGACCCCGTCCAGGTGGAAATCGCCGTGGTTGTTCAAGAGCAGATTGCGAGTGAGTCCGCTGGGGTCGCCTTTTCATTAAACCCGCAGAACAACGATTACGACGAGGCAGTAATTCAGGCCAACTGGGGGCTGGGCGAGACGGTAGTCTCAGGCAGTGTGACCCCAGATCGGTTCATCGTGGATAAGAGTGTGCGGCGCATTACCGAGAAGAAACTTGGAACCAAGGAGAACTACCTATGGTGCCGGCCCGAGGGCAGCCTTATAAAGGGGCAAGACGAGTGGAGCAAAAACAGAGGAAAGTTTGCTCTGACAGACGAACAGGTCGTGGAAATATCACAGATGATAGAGCGCGTCGAGGCAGTCACCGCTGCCCCTGTAGACGTAGAGTGGGCTTTTAGATCCGATGGAGAGCTGTATTTACTACAGGCTCGTCCTATTACAACGTATTTTCCGCTGCCCGACGAACTCCTCACAGAGCCAGGTGACCACAGGCGGCTATATGTGGATGGCACATTGATCGAGGAGGGCTTGCAGGTACCGTTATCGGTACTTGGTGGTCGGTGGATGGAGGACGCCCTCGTTGAGATGATCCGACAGGCGACTGGTCGGCGGATCTCTACTCGAGAAAGTGATGGACTCATACTAACTGTCGGTGGCAGATGGTATATGAGTGTCTCCAAAGTTTTATGGTTTGGGCGAGAGAGACTCGCACAGTCTCTGGAGACTCTAGACTTCCACACTGCGCAGGTTATGCGCAACATCGATGTGAAACGTTATAAGAAAGCTGCTAGAAAGTCGACTGCGCTAAGTATCGTGGGTCTGGTGTTAGGTGCCATTGTCCACTCCGCCGGGGTGGTGGGCAAGACGCTGGTCGGATTAACAAAACCTGAACGGGCTCGGAGGCGCTACGAGGCCGCCGTGAACCGATATCGCCAACAATTAGCCGAGGTGGCGCGTACGGCGCGTTCGTTACCTGAGCATGGTGAAGGAACATTGAAACCGGCTATTCATCTTCTGATGAATGAAGGAATGCCGCTTACATACGCAGCGGAAAGTGCCAAATCCATCATCCAGAGCCTCTACAAGCGTGCTCAGAGTGAACAGCAGCAGCTCCTCGATGCGGCATTCCGTTCGATGCCGCACAACATTACCATTGAGATGGGTATAGTGATGTACGGCCTTGCCCGATCTCTTGCGGAATCCGTAGGAGAGGAGACGTATGCCGATCTTCCCGCTCTGGCACGTCGGATAAGGGCGCGGGAGCTGCCCGAGCAGTTTATACGCGAATGGGACGCATTCATGCAGAGATATGGATTCCGCGGACCTGACGAGTTGGATCTCGCTTCGCCTCGCTATGTGGATGACCCCATACTAATCCTCGAGCAGATGCGGCAGTATGTGCTGCTCGATGAGTCGGCTGAAGAGCCTCAGCAAGCCCACGAGCGCCGCCAGCGCGAGCGCTGCGAGGCTTACCGCGAGTTGCTAGACAGAACCCGGAACCCGATTAAGGCATGGCTGGTGAAAAAGCTGTACCGCACCGTCGAGGCATTCAGCGGTTTCCGGGAGATCCATAAGTTCAATCTCGTAATGGCGGGTTACGAGGTGCGTAAGCATGCGCTGGAAGTGGGCCGCCAACTCGTTGAACGTGGTCGGCTGGACTCAGCGGAGCAGGTCTTCGATCTGACATATGAGGATCTGCGAAGTGGCCTTGAAGATTCGAAGCTGAACCTCCGCGCCCAAGCGTACCGCAACAGCGCCTATCAGAGAAAGGTTACTCAGACGCCGGGGGCCAGATTCCCGGCCATAGTGGATTCGCGCGGCAGAATACCGCGCCCTGCGGCCAGGGCTGCAGGCCCGGGCGTGCTCCTCGGGGAGGGGATCTCGGTCGGGGTGGCAAGAGGATCGGCTAAGGTGTTGAGCTATGTCGGAGAAAAACCCGTGCTGCCCGGCGATGTTCTGGTGGCTCGGGCCACGGATCCTGGCTGGACCCCGCTGTTTGTCAATGCCGCAGGCATCGTCCTCGAAACCGGCGGGAGTTTCCAGCACGGCGCTCTCGTCGCCCGGGAGTATGGTAAGCCGTGCATCGTGGGTATCGAGGATGCGACGCAGCGGATATCTGATGGCGAGATGATTGAGATCGACGGTGAGGCTGGGACACTGACCTTCGTTTCCGAGTCTCCCGAACACGAAGAATAATACTACACGATGATAGCCGGTTGCCGCATTTACCATGTTTCAAGATCTGCCCTTTTTTTGTGGGACTTGGGGTCAGGCTTGAATAATTCACTAATTTATGGTGCAATTAACCTGGTGATGAAAAATGGCAAGGAAATTACGGGTTCATTATCCCGGTGCCTTATACCGCGTAACGGTCCGGGACAATAACGGAGAAAAAGTATTTTATACAGAGTTTCAAAAATGTTGGCCAAAGAGCTGAATATATCATTATCAATGATATCAAAAATAAAATCGGGTGTTAGTAAGGGAACACGGTATGTTTAGGAAATTAGCCGGAGGTTTGAAGAAGGAAATAAGTGAATTATTCAAGTCTGACCCCGTAATGGTACTTGGAAGATCATACCGGGATAACATTGCGGAACATAGTCAACATGCTTACCAGCAAGCAGCACCTCATTCATGAAGGCCTTTGAGTTGCCGGAGGAGCTGCTGGATACGGCCTTTGCTGAAGAGTTAAGCGCCAAGGAAATCAGCACCGTAGAAGATTTTAAAGCAGCCCTTCTGGAACTGGGGGCATACATGTAGTAGGTGCAGTTGATTTTCCCTATATCCAGAAGCCAGTAATCTCTTTGCTGTTCAAGTAGCAACTCCATACCCCTCACTGCATCTACATTAACCCGTAGCAACCAAACCTCATCTTTGGTCATGTAAATCCGCTCCCTGCGTTTGGTGTAGTCTATATATCACCCTAAACACAGGTAATAGCAAGTTATTAGTTTGACTCATATACTTGTTTTTCCGGTAAAGAAAAAAGAGCTCTTAGGCCCTTATCTTAGTTCATAGTATAAGTTGTCTCTTTCCAGGGTTGCCTTCTAATTTTTTAATTGCAGTCGGTTTTGGTTTCCTTCCCGGTTGAACCACAGGCATCACCTCCTTCCTTGCGCTGTCATTAAAAATGCTTTATTCCTTCCATATCTCCATTTTAACCTCACCGTTAAAAGCCACCCAACATAGTTGGCCGCCTTCAAGTTTTAGAATTAACATCCCCGGTGTATGATGAAAGAAAAGCGCAGCATGCCGTTAACTTTATCAATTGCTTAAAGCATACCAAAGGCCAATGGCGTGGCGTGCCCTTCGACCTGCTGTCCTGGCAGGATAATATCATCCGGAATATATTCGGGACGGTCAAGGAAAATGGCTACCGGCAATATAACACCGCCTACATTGAGGTGCTTAAAAAGAACGGTAAAAGTGAAATGGCCGCTGCAGTTGCATTACTTATGACCTGCGGTGATGGTGAATGGGGCGCTAAGGTTT
>JADQBQ010000021.1 GCA_016278505.1 Clostridiales bacterium | reverse complement strand
GGTCGTCGCCAGAGCTATTTTACAAAGCCCTTCGGATCACATCCGAAGGGCTTTGCTTACTTGTTTTTCAATAACTCAACAAAAGTGCCTGGCACCGAGCGTTGAGTTATTTGTATATGCGATAAGGTTTAGTAAAACAACTGTCTATATAAGATAATAATACCCTGGCCGCTACTGCTTCAAACCTCGGATTTCTCACATCAACTTCTAGTTAGCGTAGGAATATCATTGCCAACTTGGGGCATTTTAATAACAATAAGCATCGGTTTGTTATGCGAGGAGGTTAAATATGGCTAAAAAATACGGACACATTAAGGGAAAGAGAAAAGATTACATAGATCGAGCTAAAACTGTTGATAGATTGGAGTTTAGGCTGGGTGCACTTGGTGCTACGCTGCCCATGGTGTTTTTTATTTTGTGGGCCGTCATAACAAGTTCATTGGGTGTTTCCAGTGAACAAGGACTTGTGACCGGTGCTGTGTTAGGGTTAGGTATAGGTTTGTTTTTATCTAAAAGCCCGTGGAAGCATTATGCCCAGGGAATCTTTGACGGGATGACCCAGTCCGTGGGGGTGGTCGCCATTATTGCCTGGTTCTGGGCAGGAATGTTTGCTTCAGTTTTACAGGCAGGTGGCTTAGTAGAAGGTCTTGTCTGGCTTGGGGCGGCAACAGGGGTACAGGGTGCTCTGTTTACAACATCAGTTTTTATTTTGGCGGCAGTTTTTGCATCCGCGGTGGGTACCGGGTACGGTACTACCGTTGCCTTTTGCACGCTTATGTATCCAGCTGGAGTAATAATGGGCGGCGACCCGGTGGTATTATTTGCTGCCATACTCAGTGGAGCCGCTTTTGGGGATAACTTGGCCCCTGTTTCTGATACAACTATTGTTTCAGCTGTGACCCAGGAAACCGATGTCCCTGGGGTTGTTAGATCACGATTCAAATACGCGATAGCTGCAGCAATACCTTCCTTGATATTGTTCATTATTCTCGGTGGAGCTGGTACCAGTGGGGTGAATTCTGTAGAAGCTGTCCGTATGATAAATGAGAATGCTAACCCGCAGGGGCTGATATTATTAATACCGTTTGCGCTTGTAATTTATTTAGCATTATGCGACCATCACTTGATAACATCTTTAACTTGGGGCATTATTTCGGCAAGTGTTTTTATTCCGGTATTAGGGTTGGGAAGTATACGCGATATACTGTGGTTTAATGTGCCGGAAGGTAAAATACAAGGGGCAATTCTTGATGGTGTTACCGGATATATTAATATGGCGGTTTTAATTCTCTTAATAGTAGCTGCGGGGTATCTAATTCGTCTGGGCGGGACAATGGATGTTTTACGTGAATATCTGGCGCGAAAGATTAAAGGGATTACTAAAAGAGCAGAATTGTCAATATGGGGTATTGTTGCTTTTCTAAATACCTTCATAACCATTAATACCGCGGCAGAAATTGCAGCTGCTCCTTTTGTCAGTGCTATAGGCAAAGATTACAAGATCCATCCTTACCGCAGGGCTAATTTTCTAGATGCGCAAACCTCCGCGTTAGGTTATATTTTCCCGTGGAGCGGTGGTGTGCTTTTAGGTGTTTCAACAATATCAAGGCTATCAGAGAAATACGATTTTATAAATGCAATCAATCCTGCACAGGCCGTACCTTATGTTTTCCACGGTTGGTTTTTAGTTATAGTAATGTTCCTCGCTGCTGTAACAGGCATTGGCTTACGGTTCGAAGGTTCAAACGGGGAAGAACTAAGGGAGAAGCCTGATTAGTTGTAGATGTCATCATTTTCAATGTTATTCTCAGAGAATCTTAAAGAAGCTGCTCACGGTTTAGAAACATTTATATAAGGAATAAAAATACAATTAGAGAAACAGAAAGGATATTTGTCGATTCATGTTGTAATAAATAAAGGATAAGAGAAAAGAGGGTCCTTTGACCTAGTCTGGAAATAGAGTAAGGAGGTAAGATGTGAATAATAAAGTAGACCTAAATTGTGACATGGGTGAAAGTTTTGGTGCTTATAAACTTGCTATGGATGAAGAAGCAATAAAATACATAACATCGGCTAATATAGCCTGCGGGTATCACGCCGGTGACCCTCAAGTGATGGCGCAAACAGTAGATATGGCGTTGACCCACGGTATTGGCCTGGGAGCACATCCCGGGTATCCAGACTTAATGGGGTTTGGACGACGAAAAATGGACGTGGCACCGGGTGAAATGAAGAATTATTTTATTTACCAAATTGGAGCGCTGCAAGCATTTGCAAGTTCCAAAGGAGTAAAGTTACAGCATGTCAAACCCCATGGGGCACTATATAATACTGCGGCGGTGGATAAGGAATTGGCTAGAGCTTTAGCGCAGGTTATATATAATTTAGATAAAGACTTAATTTTTATGGTTTTGGCTAATTCCGAAATGGAGTGGGCCGCTGAGGAAATTGGCTTAAAGTACGCCCGCGAGATATTTGCCGACCGCCATTATAACAGCGATGGAACCCTAGTATCCAGGAGTAACCCCCAGAGTGTAATTAAAAATTCCGATGAAGCTGCCAAGAGATTAGTTAAAGTAATTAAGACTGGACAAATTGAAGCACTTGATGGCACCAGTTTCCCGGTCAAGGCCGATTCCATTTGTGTTCATGGTGATACTCCCGGTGCCATTCAGCATATGATTAACTTACGGCAATCCCTTGAAGAGGCAGGTATAGACGTTATTTCAATGGGAAAATTTATACGGTAAGCTACTAATTAAATAACCTGTGAACTCTGAACACTAGGCGGAGGCGTTTTGCATGTATAAACGGGCCAAGTATCTACCTGCCGGTGATAAAGGACTGGTGGTGGAATTTGGTAACACTATAGCCCGGGATATAAATTATAAAGTAAGAAGCTTTGCTTTAGCAATTGATAGGGCCGGGATATCCGGAATTATAGAATACATACCTAGTTATCGTTCGCTACTGATACTTTATGAACCGTTAATATGGAATGTTGATCAGCTGGTGGACAAACTCCAGGAACTAGAAAATGATCTGGACTTGATGGACTTTCCTAACCCGAAGGTTTATTATTTGCCTGTTGCTTATGGGGGAGATTTGGGACCAGACCTTAATTTTTTATCTGAATGTACGGGGCTTTCAAAGGAAGATGTGGTCAGGATTCATACCGGTGTAGAGTATCTAATCTATATGCTTGGTTTTACACCCGGTTTTCCGTACCTGGGTGGGATGGACGATCAGATTGCTGCTCCGCGCTTAGATACCCCCCGTAGCAAGATCCCTGCAGGTTCGGTCGGTATTGCCGGCAGCCAGACCGGTATCTACCCTGTTGAAAGCCCGGGAGGTTGGCGACTTATTGGCCGTACACCTGTAAAATTGTTCAATCCACTTGAAAAGAAGCCTGTACTTTTAAACGCGGGTGATTATGTTAGATTTTATGAAATAACAGGGGAAGATTATTGCAAAATTGCAGAAGAAGTGGACAAAGGTGAGTTTCGAGTTAAAACAGGCCGGTGGACGATAGGGGAGGGGTAAAGGGTTGCCTTTTATGAAAATAATTAAACCGGGGCTCCTTACCACTATTCAGGATCGCGGGCGTTTCAACTACCAAAAATGGGGTGTCCCGGTAGCGGGAGCCATGGACGAATATGCCCTACGGGTGGGCAATATGTCGGTGGGCAATCAAGAAAATGAAGGATGCTTGGAAATAACACTTCTGGGACCGGTAATTGAGTTTTTGCAAACGGGACTAGTTGCACTAACAGGCGCTGATCTGGGAGCTGAATTGAATGAACGCCCTATCGGAGCGTGGGAATCTTTCCTGGTAACAAAGGGAGATATATTGCAATTCACCGGGGTCCAGAGCGGTTGCAGGTGTTATCTGGCGGTAGCCGGAGGGATCAAAATTACTCCAGTTATGGGGAGCACTTCTACTTACCTGCGGGGCAGGATAGGCGGTATCAATGGACGCGCATTAAGTGAACGTGATGCGCTGGAACTAAAATCTCAGGTAAAGTCCAATGTGCTAACACCCGGGCTGATCCCCGCAGAATACAGGTATAAACCATCTTCTCTCCAGGTGGTACGTGTGGTTTTGGGCCCGCAGGATAATGCTTTTACGCAAGAGGGAATCAACACTTTTTTGCAAAGTGAATACCTGGTAACGCATGAATCCGATAGAATGGGATGCCGGCTACAAGGCCCGGAGATTGAACATAAAAGTAAACCGGACATTATATCTGACGGTATCCCTATGGGCTCGATTCAGGTTCCGGGTAATGGCAGCCCTATTGTCATGATGGCAGACCGGCAAACAATAGGCGGATACGCTAAGATTGCCACGGTTATAACTCCTGATTTATGGAAACTGGCGCAGGCAAATGCCGGGGACTATATAAAGTTTACCAGGGTCACTCTTGCTCAGGCTCATAAAATTTACAAAGAATATGAAAATATGCTAAGAAAATTACCGCAAAAATTGATGGACATACAGGAAAAGCCGGGAGGATTTGGCGAACATAAAAAGTTATTGTTAGTAAAAGTGGCAGGCAGGAAATACCGGGTGGAAATTGAAGAAATATAAATTTACACCTGAAAGGACACGGAGGTTGATGAAGGCGCACAATCGGGGATAGCTACCCTATAGTAATTTCAATTGCTTAGAATGTTACTTTAATTAAAAGAAAATTGGAGGTTTTGATTACATGCGTTTATTAAAGAGACCAGTTTTTGTAACACTGATTTTATCCCTGTTTATGTTATCTATAGCTGTAACAGGATGCGGTGGCGGTAATGCAGGTGATGAGTCCGGCTCATCTGAGCCAGTTAAATGGATAGCTAATTCCGTTTGGCCCCCGGAAAATCATCAGAGTGTTGGCTTAAAGGATTTTGCTGAAAAAGCTAAAGAGGCTACAAATGGTAAAGTGGAGATTTCTGTTCAGACTGGCGGTGCCCTCGGCTATAAAGGGCCGGAACTCTTAAAGGTTGTTCGTGACGGGCTCGTCCCGGTATCTGATATGCTTACCAGCGGGGTGGCAGGAGACGAAAAGATTTTTGGAGTAGTTACCCTTCCCTTCCTGATCCAGGACTTTGAAGAAGGAAAAATTCTAAACGACATAGCCCGCCCTTATTTTGATCAAGTTGCAGAAGAGAAATGGAACCAAAAGATATTATACATTGCTCCGTGGCCGGCTGCCGGACTGTGGTCAAAGGAAGAAGTAAAGGCTGTTGCCGACATGGAAGGTCTTAAAACCCGTACCTATGATAAGAATGGTGCTTTGGTAGTAGAGGCTACAGGGGGTACACCATATCCGCTGCCGTTCAGCGAAGTGTACTCATCGCTGGCTACCGGAGTTATTGATTCTGTTTTGACATCCACCCCTACTGCGGTGGACGCTAAGTTCTGGGAAGTTCTTAATTACTATGCGCCTATCAACGTCACCATGGCGACTGATATGGTAACGGTTAATTTGGACGCATTCAACAAGTTGGATCAGGAGAGTCAGGAAGCACTAATTAATGCCGGTAAGGAAATGGAAGAAGAAATGTGGGCAAAAGTTGCCCAGCTGGACAAAGACAAAGAAGCCCTTTGTAATGAGGAAGGTATAACCACAGTTAAGCCTGGCCAAGAATACCTGAATGAACTTGCTGCAGTTACAGAAGATATCCGACAGGAGTGGTTGCAAGATGCCCCGCCGGAGGCTAAAGAAATTGTGGACAAGTTTAAACAAGAGGTTGGGCGCGATTAAATACTGATTAACCGATATCTTTTAATAGCAAGGAGAGGAGTAACCGAAAAGGTTAAAAATCTGACGGTTACTCTTCTCACATTATTACCTTTAAAAAAGGGGGGGCAGACATGCAAAAATTCGTAAACCTGTGTGACCGTCTTTCCCATAGCTGCGGTATGGTTGCCGGAATCATGATGCTCCTTGGGCTGGCGTTAGTTATCATCGAGGTCGTAATTCGTGCCCTTTTTGATATGACACTGTACATTACAGAAGAATATACAGCTTACTTAATGGTAGCCATCACCTTTCTAGCCCTGTCCTACACGCTTAAAGAGAAAGGACACATTCGCCTCACCTTTTTAAATACGGTCTTAAAGGGAAAGGCGCGGCTTTTCCTTGATATGTATGCATTTGCCATGGGTTTGTCAGTAAGTATATTAATCACCATTACTACCACCCGTTTATTTTGGGACTCTGTGGTTTCGCAAACCCGTTCTATGCAGATATCGGAAACGTATCTTGCTATCCCACAATTCTTTATACCGTTGGGTGCCCTTGTTCTGGCGCTGCAATTTGCCGCTGAGCTGGTACGGGCCATACTTAAGATGCGTTCCGGGCGCGTAGAGGAACAGGAAGTTGAGTCAAGTTCCTTGGGCCGTTAGACCGTAAGCTGTAAACGTATATTTCTTAGGGGGATACCTACCTTGAGCTTATTTGTAATATCTTTTACCATTCTAGGTCTTTTAATTTTACTTCTAGGAAGTGGTATATGGGTCGGCATAACCTTGTTTATAGTCGGGATGGCAGGGTTTACGCTCTTTACAAGCAGCCCACCTCTTGCAATTCTATCTAATATTCTTTGGAACAGTACAAATAGCTCTACCATGATGGCTCTTCCACTGTTTGTTTTTATGGGGGAGATCCTTTTTCGGAGTAAAATATCCGAGAACCTTTTTAAAGGTTTATCTCCCTGGATGAATAGTCTACCTGGCCGCCTGGTGCACGTAAACATTGCAGCCAGTGCGCTCTTTGCTGCCGTAAGCGGATCGTCTGCCGCTACTACTGCTACGGTGGGCAAGATTACTCTGCCGGAATTGCAAAAGCGAAATTACGATAAATCACTTTATCTTGGAACCCTTGCCGGGGCCGGCAGCCTGGGGTTTTTAATTCCTCCCAGTATTGTAATGCTGGTCTATGGTATTGTATCAGGTGTGAGTATCGGGAAACTTTTTATTGCCGGCATAATCCCTGGTATACTACTTGCCTCTTCTTTTGCCCTTTATGTTATTGTGCGGTGTATTTTTAACCCGGATCTTGCCCCACGCGGGGATGTTCAGTATACATGGAAGGAACGTATACGGACACTTCCGCTTTTACTCCCGGTAATAACCCTAATTGTTTTGGTGCTAGGAAGTATTTATACCGGATGGGCTACACCTACCGAGGCCGCTTCTGTAGGTGTGCTTGGCGCCCTATTTTTTGCCGGGATCTCCCGCAGTATGGATTTTAAAGTATTCTGGGAGGCTCTCCAGGGTTCTGTGAAAACTAGCTGTATGATCATGTTAATTGTGGCCGGAGCTTCCTTTTTATCAGTGGCAGTGGGGTATTTGGGAATTCCGGCCAGACTCACCGAGTTTATCGGTACTCTTGGGCTTACTAAATACCAATTGATTGTTATTTTATCAGTCATGTACATCATTCTTGGTTTTATGTTGGATGGCTTCTCCATGATCGTCATGAGCCTTCCCCTTGCTTTGCCGCTGATCAAAGCTGTTGGTTTTGATCCACTCTGGTTTGGTATTTATCTGGTGATTATGATTGAGGCCGCCCAGATTACCCCTCCGGTAGGATTCAACCTTTTTGTAATTAACGGCCTGGTTAACGAAAACATATTAAAGATTGCTCTTTATGCCCTTCCCTCGTTTATTATTATGTTTGTTATTGTGGCCTTAATTACTATCTTTCCTGAAATTGTACTGACAGTTCCCAATTTGATGATAAAATGACCATAAAACAAGAAAGCGCAGGATTATATGCGCTTTCTTGTTTTTAAATTGCATATTTACTAATGAACGTAACGCCCCTGTTTCGCGGAAAAGGGAAATATGTCCCGGGCTGTGACCGGGTGTGTGTACCCAACGCCAACCAAACATTCCTGGTACACCTCCGTCTCCCGGCAATGGCTGAACACGATTCCCCAAGTTCATGCCTTTATGGGGAAAAGTGGGGGAAATCTTTGCTATTAGGCCATCGTCTACACTGGGGTCTGCAGGCGGGTAATCTTGTTGGCCGGTAAGGTACGGCATTTCCAATTCGTGAGCATATACTTGCGTATTCCATGCATTGATTAACTCCATGATAGCCCCCACATGGTCAAAGTGACCATGGGTTAGGATAATTGCCTTAGGTTGGCTTCCCTTCCCGAAACGTCCTTCTGCAGTTTGTAAGATGTCTTTACCGGTATGTGCCATACCTGCACCTACAAGCGCCCATTCATTATTATTGATACCAGGGTTACCGACTAAGCAGGCATTTACAAGTGGAAATCTTAAAAGTATAATATCCTGCGTAACCTGTTGCGTTGACATCGGTTTTTCCGCTATCTCTTGTAGTGAGTTAGTTTCCACGGCTATTTGTTCCATTTCCATACACCTCCAACGGCAAAAGTATTGGTGCCCAAAAAGCATTTTCAACCATGTATTATGTAGGGAATTGTGTTTAACTATACCGTGTACATCGGTGTACGTTTGCAATCATTGTGATATAATACTAAATGTCTGTTTTAACCAGTAGAAAAAGTGGTGATAAATTGAAACAATATCATATCATTACCTTCGGCTGAGAAATGGTAAATGCAAGACACATGCGGGAGACCAGTAATATCAGGGGTTCTCGGGCAGGTAAAAAAGGAAATAAGGCCATGGCAGGGGGCTGTCATATATGACAATCATTAAAAAAGAAGAAAATCCGGTAGTGGTAGGATCTCAATATGATTTTTGGTTGAACATGGAAGATGATATTTATGATGAAAAATATAGAGAGGAGTGACCTTCACAAACAAGTATACCCGGCAGGAGGTTTTTTTGACCAAATAAAGCAATACTGAAAATACGGCTTGTCGTATCCTCGTACCGAGGATTTATCTCAAACCCTTGAAACTGCGGTCACAGTTCAAGGGTTTTTGATCATCTACGGCCGGTTAATAAAACAACAAGGGTGATAAGGAGTATCACGGCAATAACTATCCACGATTTGCCGTTTATTTTGGCAAATATTTTTTTGTATATTTCTCTTGTCCATAAAGTAAGCCGGGTTAATATGCACCCGGCTTTAAATTATTTGTAAACAAATTGGTGTGTAATTACTCCATAAGAGGATTTGAAACCTATTTTGATTACTTTACCATTGGCCACTTCAATGAATTCGATAACTTGCTGTAAGAAATCTTGAACAACATTTTTATCCAAGATATTTAAGATGTCCTTGATATTATCTGCTGTATAAAGGTTTTGGATCAAAAGAAACCGTGAGATGAGATCTATGTTTATAGTGGCAGCCGGAAGGGACATCTGTTTAGATAGTGAAGATATTTCACCGTCAACCTTGTCCAGTTTTTGTTTAAACTCAGCCTTTTTAATTAAGTATTCGGATTTGGTGATTACCGCTATGTCGTCTGCAAAGTAATATGCATCATCAAGTCTACTTAAAGCCCGTTCAATTTTTTGTTTATCTTTCTTAAGTGCCTCAACTTTGTCATTAATACTTTCCGGAGAATGTTGTTCAGTGGATGCTGTTTCAGCCATCCCGTTAAATAGGCCTACCAGGGCCGGATCTGTTTCCGGTACATCAATGTATTCTATTTCCGGACGGTTGAAAGATGCAAGCAGGTTTTGATGTAAGCCGCCTTTTGAGTTTTTCAAAGATTTAACGTAGGCCCGGATATATTCCAATACAAATGGTTCAATTTTTAATCCACTAAACGATTTATTATTACAATTGCGATTACGTACATAGGTTCCACATCTATAATATGATGGGTGATAACCATCTCTGTGCGGTCTGGTTGATAAACTGGCAATATAGTTTTTACCGCAATAACCACAGCGAATTAATCCGGATAGTAAGTGGATGTGTTTTGCTCTGCGCTGCTGGTTTTTTCGTCCTTTGTAATTATCGTCAAGAAGTTTTTGAACACGTTCCCATTGTTCCCTTGATATAATCGCGGGAACAGCGTCTTCAACTGTAATAACTTCATCTTCGGGTTTTAGGTCGCCCCGAGCCGATTTTCGATAGTTCCAGCGATAGGTGCCGGTATATATAGGATTACGAAGTATATCTATAACTCCTTTAGATCCCCACGTACCCCCTCTTTTTGTTTTCTTGTTATTATTAATCAGCCATTCAGCTACAGATAATGCGGAATATGTTTCTTCATATTTGTCATATATAAGCTGTATAAGATTGGCTTCTTCTTGTTCAATCTTTACTGTCTTCTTTTCTTTATCCCAATCAAAACCTAAAGCAACAGGAGCACCATTCCATAAAGCTTTTTCGGCCCTGGACAGCATAATGCTATATACACGTTCAGCGGTTAGTTTGCGCTCAAGTTCTGCAAATACGAGTATGATACGAAGCATAGCTTCACCCATGGCGGAGGATGTGTCGAACTGCTCCATTTTTGATACGAATGTAACTTCATATTCCTTGACCTCGTCCCACAATTCGGTGAAGTCACGTAAATTACGGGATATCCGGTCTAGCTTCCAAACAAGTAAGTGGGTGAACTCACCGGTACGAATGCGGGTCATCATTTCCTGGTACTTGGGGCGATCAGTATTTTTTGCTGAATAGCCAGCATCCTCGAATAAAACAAAGTCGGTTATATTGAAAATATACTGGCAATAGTTTTCTAGTTCTTGACGTTGGAAGGGGAGTGATTCACGGTCAATTTGGTGGTGTGTGGAAACACGTATATATATTGCTACCTTGGGTTTGCGCTTTCTTACGGGGATGTAGTCAGATTTACTGTTAAGTCTCAATTTTTTTGGTCTAGGCAAGAATATCGAAACCTCCCGGGAGTTGCCGTTACTTATCCAGATTATAATATAATATAGCCAGTATGGCTATATTAGGCTTAACCTACCATTCCATTTGTTGTGGGAAAAGGTTGGCAATTAATATTGGGTGAGTTATAATTTATACAAGAATCATTATTGAGGGTGTTGCACTATGTTGACGAAAAAAAAGCAACAATCCAAAACCGCTAAAAAACCGGTTTACACCATTGTAAATCCTTTAAAGTGGAGACAAATTGCCCGAAGGAAAGCAGCTGCCGAGGCTTTAAAGGGTATTTGGGCAGATAAGGATGACTCTTTTTTTAAAAAACGGTAGCTTATGCGAATCTTGATATATGTTCCTCACTTAAATCTGGAAATAGTGGTGTCACATCAATACCAAATTACTGAAACCTTTAAAAAACAGCCCATAGGCTGTTTTTATACGCTTAAAGGATCACAAAAAAAACCGACCAATTATTTTGAACACACGGTTTTAGCCTGAGGACTGTACCAGGTTGCCGAACGGGAAAGAAGCCCCCAGATTTATCCGGGGGGAGTTGTCATGACATTTCGATTGCATAACCGAAAGATTATGTGGAGTGGGATAAAAATGGCCTTTTTTTAATCAAATTATATTTTAACAGGCAATATATGGTATAATAATTAAGAAACCTGACAAGGGAAATGTTAATTCTAGTCCTAAAAAGCAATTCACGTATATATGTAAGATGGTTATGATTGGAGTTGTTCTTTAATGATTCAAAATGAATTTCCTTTTAACTTAGATGATTTGGTTCACTTGCGTGCATTTGAAAGTAATCGCATCGACTTTAAGGCAACCTGGGATAAACCTATCAAAGCTGCTGTTATGCGAACCATTTGTGCTTTTGCCAATGACTTACTCAACATAAACGGTGGCTATATTATATTAGGTATTGAAGAAGAGGAAGGTAAGCCGATTTTACCACCTCGTGGACTCGAAGGTTTTAACATAGAATCTATTCAAAAAGAGATAAGAGGAATGTGTAAACGAATAAATCCGGAATATCAACCTGTACTCTTTCCAGTTTATTATTACGAAAAACCTATTCTTATCATAATGTCTCCTGGTAGCGACAATCGACCACACCAAGCACCTATGGATGTTAATGTAAAAAAATCTAACTACGAATATTTTGTTAGACAAGGACCGGAAACCGTTGAGGCTAAAAAACAGCTTCGCACTCAACTAATGGAGTTAGCAGCTAAAATCCCATTCGATGATCGCCGGAACTTAGCAGCCACTATTGAAGATCTTTCGCCCACATTAGTAAAAAGACATCTTAAAGATGTTCGCAGTGGATTATTATCTATAGGACAGGATATCGAAAATATAGAATTGTTTCATCGATTACGCATTACTAGTCCCATCAATTCACATGAAGTCCCTAAAAATGTGGGATTATTATTTTTTAATGAAGACCCTGATCAGTTTTTTCCGGGAGCACGTATTGAAGTCGTACAATTTGGTGACGATGCTGGTGGAGATTTAATTGAAGAACGGGTGTTTCATGGACCTTTACCACAACAAATCAAGAATACATTAGAATATTTAGATAGCTTAGGAGGGACATTGCTAAAAAAAGTTCGTGGACAAGCTGAGGTTGAACGTACAGTTCCCTATCCTTATGAAGCTATGGAAGAAGCCATTGTAAATGCAGCATATCACCGGGGATATGACGGCCCTCCTGAGCCAAATAAAGTTTACCTGTATCCAGATCGTATGGAAATAATAAGTTATCCAGGACCGGTTCCCGGCATTCAACTAAAACATCTTGAACCCGACCACACAGTTCCACAAGTTCCCGCTCGTAACCGTCGTATAGGTGATTTCCTTAAAGAGTTACGGTTAGCGGAGGCACGAGGAACAGGAATTCCTAAAATAAGACGGAAAATGGATGAAAACGGCTCTCCAGAAGCGCAATTTTTGTTTGATGACGATAGGACATATTTTAAAGTTATTTTACCTGTACATCCGAGGTATCAGGTTTTACATGCTTTGAGGGAGGCCGCTCACCTATGGGCTGTTGGTGAAAAAAAACAAGCGGTAAGACATTTAGAACGTACATTTAATCACCAACCATCCTCAGGTGCCCTTGCAAGCCAGCTTATTGAATATGCTTTTGGAATACATGATTTAGACTTGGCTTATCGTATACTAAGAACATTTAAGGAACAGGAAGAACCTAAAAGTGAATCATCCCTCCCTCATCTAACGTTAGCTAGATTTTTAATAGATAGAGGACAACATAAAGAAGCAAACGAGATATTAGGACACATTCCCTCTTCGCGAACATTTAATGACACTGTTGAAGCTGCTATTCTTTTAAAAAGAGCAAAAGATTTAAAGCGTGCACATCATCTTTTTGCCGAAGTATATTCTATAAACCCTGATGATCCAAAAATAGTTCATGAATTTGCACAAACCAAAGCTGGGTTAGCTCGATCTTTATGGAAAAAAGAAGACATAAAAACAAAGAAACGATTGAATCTTGAAGCAGCCGAATTACTCAGGCGTGCCATTCAACTTTCCAATGACCCAACTCGTGAAGCATGGTGCTGGTTTGACCTTGCACGGATATTAAATTGGTTGAGAGCCCCATATAGTGAAGTTGAGTCCGCTTTTTTGAAAGCCCAAACATTACAACCGGATGAGCCTCGATTTAAAGAAGTGTACCAAAAATTTAAACGAAAAAAATAATATAACCTTGTAAAGTAGACTTCCTTCCCTTACAATGAGTTCTTATAATAAGCATTACAGGGCAGTAATTCAACAGAAAAAATATCACGGCTGCGGACTTTAATGCCCGTATAGCGAAAACAGGTTCTAAGAAATCCTAACTTGCGCCACATGAAAGGCTGGGTAACTTCAAAGTATTCGGCTAACTCCCAGCAGCTGCGTAGTTTTAATTCCTTCACTGCATATATGAGGTCGGCATCGGAAATAAGAAAATCAGTGGCCCAGCGTAATGCTCCGGTTTCATCTTTCCCGACGGTTATTCGATCCTGGTATGTACTAGTGACCATAAAGTTTTTCCGAATACCGTTAAAATGGTGCCCTAATTCTTCACTTAAGACACAAACTTGTAACCGTAAATTGTTTTGAAGTGTCTCATCCAAAAGTATGCATGGTGCCAATTTGTCCCATATGTAAAGGCCGAGCATTTTTCCATTAGAGTTCTCTCTTAAAGGGCGGTATAGAACTACAATATTTTCTTTTGTAGCTATGTCAATAAGAGTTTCAATTTTTGTCAAGGCAAAGCATAACCTCCTGTTGTCGTCAATTGTGTAAAAAATAGGGACTACAATATGACGTTTTTTGTCGAATTTAAAAGGCCACTACTGGTTGTCAGTAGTGGCCTTTTCGTCGTTGGCTTTTGCTTTTTTTTCGTTTTTCCTCTTGCTGTGATTCACGTTCTCGTTTTATTTTTCTTGCTTCTTTTATACTATCTTCAATTAAATTTTCCAGTTTGGGTGTTAACGGTATACTTTCAGTACCATCTTCGAGGTTGGCTGCCATGGCAGTAGAGCGGACGTCTATATCATCTTCAGGTTCCTCAGTAGATGGGTATTTGGATTCTTCTTCTGTGACGCGTGGAGGTTGTTCGCTCTTTGTTTTGTATGCTTCTTGCTGGCGCACGACATCCAGTGCCCACTTCCAGTGCCCAGCTATCATTTCTTGCTGGTCTTCCGGAAGTTCGGATGCTTTTTTAATAAGCTTTACAATATTTGGGTGAGTACGACGAAGAACGGAAAGGACTTTTGTTTCTTCATCATTTTTTAATAAATAGGGAGAATCCTTCTCTTGAAGATACCCAACTAAACCTTTGTTGCCCATTTGAGTACGACCTAGAAGATAATCAGTAGACACATTAAAATAATCTGCAATTGATTTAAGAAGCTCCGAGTGTATTCTCCGTCTACCTTTTTCAATATCCCATAGAAGTGACTTTGATATTTTTAGATCATTAGACAATTCTTCAAGTGTTAATTTATGCTCATTTCTAAGTTCTCTTAATATATGAGAAAAAAAATTGTTTTCCATAGTTAAACCTCCAACTTGATTATATGCTACGTGCAGACAGTAATCAATATGCAAATAGCAGAAAATTTGAGCAAAACGTAAGGAGAATGAAAAAACAATATATATATGCCGCAAATAGCAGACAAAAGACATTGAGTTATATATGCAAATAGCATACAATTATATGGGAAAGGAGCTGCATGCTATGTTAGGTGAAGCAATTCATAAAGCGAGAATATCTAAAAAAATGAGTCTCAGAGATGTTGCAAAAAAAACAGGTCTCTCTTATCAGTTCATTTGGGATATAGAAACAGGACGTAGAGTACCTTCATTAAGAAATCTGCAAAAAATAATAACAGTTTTAGAGATAAAAGTTTTTTTATCTTCAGATTCCGCAAATAGCATACTTTCGAGTATGGATATACCAGTTAATCAAAATTAATTAACTATTTTATGTCTTTTCAATGTGAGGATATCTCATGCAACAGATAAAAATTTTCGCCGGAAATGAACCGGATGAGCTAGAACAGCGACTTAATAGATGGCTTGTCGAAAAACGACATAGCATTTTATCCCGCCGGCTGGAAAGCGACGGCACCGAGTACGCATATAACCTCATTGTCCGTTATTGCAATCACCTACAGACCAAATGGTTCTATGCAGATGATATAACGGAAATCAGGGAAAAAGCTAATCAGTGGCTGGTTGAGACTAAGCCGCAAATAGTGGATGAACAAATGGTGGTTGATGGTGCCGAATGGGTATACGTTTATGTAATTTGGTATTGTAGTTAATTCATTGATTAAAAAAGGTAAACATTTCCTTTTATTATACCATTCTAATTCAACAAAAGAATGTGCCATTATGGCGAAATTCACACCAAGATCACGAGGGGTGAAAAAAATTGTGTAATAAGCGGAACCCTTCAGAAGAGGAAATAACAAATCAGTATAATAAGCTAGTTGATTACTTAGGAAAGATTGGCCTCAAACCAGAGGACGTTCCACAAGAATTGCAAAAATTACAGAAACAATTGAGTGCTGATATGGCGCGTCACCAAAAGCGTATTGATAAATTGAACGTGGCGGTTTCCTGAATGATATATTTTCAGGAACCGGTTAGGGGGCAGGGGGGGGAAGACGGTAGGCCTTAAGGTTAAATAAAAGTGATTGTCTTAAGGCGTGCCGTCTACCTAACCTCTCCCTTTGTGTCGGACCAGGATCTAAATGGTCCTGGTCCGGTACATAAATAACACCTTTGGCGGTAGGCCCCTGGGCAGCATAATGGTTGCCCAAGGGCGTGCTGCCGGATAATGGCAGTAAGTTACCACACTTCGCACAACTTATTTTTGCGGAGAAAAGCCGAAGTAAGCGGTAGTTGCAACAAAAATGGAGGCACTTCGGCAGTGGCGGCGGGGAGATGGCGAACCTGCCGGTAAATGGGACGCCTTTGCGGAACGTAACCCAAACAGACGGTAGCGTGTACCCGGACGTGTGCCGATTATCTCCCTGGGGGGAGGGCGGTGAAAACCCGCAAACGGGAAGGGCTGGACTTAGGTGAAGAACGGGGGAAGTAACCAAAAAGCAGGCCCGATGTTTTTCTTATTAACATGCCCCGCATTTTTTAGTAATAGAATTGCTGAAAAATGACAACTTCAAAGTTTACTAAGTAATTACTTAGGCGCGTATTACGATCCCCTGGGGAGGTTGCCGTTTTAGTCTCCACCTTTCCGGCGCGAGCGTAAGAGCCAGGCTCCGCGTAAGATATTTCTTTTTAAAATACCGGCATAGAATATCCGGCCCAATGAACGTGCGCCTACCCGTGGCGGGCCGGGTGCGGACGAAATGAAGTCCGGCTAAGCATGTTCAGTACAAGTGTTGGAGGTGTAAATGTGGAAGTAATAAATAAAGGCATTAACACTAGTAATACTCAAACATTCGAAGTGGATGGCGTGCGGATTATAAATGTTGTTGTCCCCAAAAACGAAAATATCCGTCTTAAATATAAAATGGCAGCCCAAAAAGTATTGAAAAAGTGTGGTATTAGACCCAAGGTTTCTTACTACCCAATCCCGCCAGATGTGGCGAAGAAAAAAGAAATGGTACCCTTTTACTTTCTGTGTCTTGCAAGATGCCGAGAAGAAAAGAAGGCTGGAAGGTATAATTCGGTAAAGGTAAGAACAATAAAGGAATTGGCTGGCGATTACCGGACATCACCTGATAGAAGAGAACAAATATTACGTCACATATATAATGTTTCCGGGAAAGAAGGTCTGCAGTCTTTTGTTAAAATATTGGGCAGTGATTCAGTTACACCTTTCATAAAATGGGTTAAGAATGACATAAAGGATAAGAACAGAAGTAGAAGGCATAAGAAAAGAAGTCCGGTTAATCCTCCGGCTCCACCCAGGGAAACAGACTATGGTGTTGAGGATGTATTTCAAGAGCTTGAATGGTCGTCGCAAACTAACACCGGCAGTAAGCTGGGAAAACAAGGCGGAAAACGAAGTATACATAGTGGACAGGCATGGAGTGCAATAAGTAGGGGGTGAATCGTCACCTTCTTTTTGAAACAATTTGAGAGAAATACAAAACCCAAAAGGAAACCCTTACCAATAAAGAACATGTGTGCTAAAATTGTTGTAAATAATAAATACGAAGAGGGACGAAATCTTAATGAATGACTTTACATTTTTTAAAGTGTCAACAGCTCTTAAAAGTAAATAACCATACCGAAGGAGTGGTAGCTATTGAAACAAAAATGTCCTTACTGTAGTATGAACACTTGCAGTTTTACCGGTCTTCAAACATTTTATAAGGTTGAATTAGAATGCAAAACTTGTCATAATAAATTTTTTCAGGCAACAAATGATCTATGCAAAGAGGATCAAGATCTAATCAAAGAACTTATTGAAAAACATCGGTGTGGCGAGCTTAAATTAAAAACATTGCAGTCCACTGGAAGTAAAAACGAAAAACCTAAACAATCACAATCAAACCATTCCATTATAAAATGGACTCAGAAGAGTTTAAAGGATAAACAAGGGCAGGAGAAGCCAAAAAAGAAAAACACCAACCTTACTAAAGGAAATTCTGTTGACACCTATGCAGAATCCGGAAAAACCAGATTATTAACCTCAACTGAAGAAACTTTTAACCGCTATTTGAAGAAATATATAAAAAATTATAAGAAACGTCCAATACAGGTAAAGCTCGCAACTGAAATTGCCGACAGCATTTCAAGATTAAGGAAACAGATTTTAATTGCCGAGGCCGGTGTCGGGACTGGAAAATCATTTGCTTATTTAGTGCCGACAATGTATTATACTAGGTCACCTGTTTATAGAAGGTATGGTTGGCAAAAAAAACCTATTATAATAAGCACAAAAACTATTGCACTCCAAGAGCAGCTTATCAATAAGGACATTCCTGCAATTAGTAAACTATTTCCTGGAGTGGATGGCTTTTTGGCTAAAGGAAAGTCACATTATTTATGTACAATGAGGTACAGTGATGCATTATATAAAGGGAAGCTCAATAAAATTCTATCTGAAGATAAACGCTTTGAGTTAAGTGACTGGGTTGCTACGACCACAACGGGTGATCGAAACAAAGCTCCGGAATTACCTGATAAAGTATGGGACTTAATAAATGTTAGAAACTGTAATCCACCTGATTGCAACGATCGAAAGACGTGTAGAATGTTAGTGCAGAAAAACATTCGAGCCAACTTTGATGGTATTATTGTAACCAATCACAATTTACTTATAGATGATTTGATACTTAGGAAAAAGAGTGGATGTTTGTGGCCAGAGCCGGGTATGATAATTATTGATGAAGCTCACAACTTAGAAGACTCGGCACGATCTGAATTATCTCAGGAAATTAGTACGAAACAGATTTATAATCTAATAAGAGAAGTGAAAAGGATAAGTTCTTTAGACCAATACATAAACGATCAAATATATGATGAATTAGATAGGGCCAATGAGAAATTTCTTAGTATTGCTGCTAAGTACATAGATCAACAGGAACCAGATGATAATAATCAAGTTTATATTCCTGGTAGTGATGACTTGTTTAATGCGGGAAAGGCAATGTTAAAGGCCCTAGAAGCGTTAAGTCTCAGTGTTGATAGTGCTTATGCAGGATATATAAGTAATGTAAAAATAGAACGCCAGATTGACCGACAAGTTCAAAACATTAATAATATTATGAATATAATAGAAAACTGGCTAGCTAAACCAAATAATTACTATTTGGCAGGGGAGCGCAAGGGTGAGCATATAAACCTTACCCTCGGTCCAATTAGTGTTGCAGATTTTCTAAAGGATAGTTTATGGAACAAAAGCATACCGATTGTAATGACATCTGGAACTTTAACAGCAAACGGTAATTTCGAACACATTAGCAAAAACCTTGGCCTAAACGATATAGAAAAAGTACGAGAGTTTAAAGGACAAAACAGTAATTTAGTAAATCGGAACAATGTGGCCTTGTACATAGCTGGAGATATGCCAAAACCGCGTCACTACAATGAAAATGAAGAAGATGTGTTTACTCAGGCAGCAGCTGAGCGTATAGAAGAATTAATTAAATGCTCTTTAGGACGCGCATTAGTTTTGTTTACATCCCACCGAAGGCTTAATACCGCATATGAGTTATTGAAGTCAAAGCATGATATTCCTTGGGAAGTGATTCATCAGCGAAACCGGAATGCCGCGAAAATTTTTAGGGAAAACAAAACCTCTATTCTTATGGCCACCGGTTCTTATTGGGAAGGTATTGATGTTGTAGGCGATGCCCTTACTTTAGTTATAATGGACAAATTGCCATTTCCTTCTCCACAGGATGCAGTGACTCAGGCTAAAGAGTTTAAGATGAGAGATGTTGATATCGACCCTCGTATGAATCTATATGTTCCGGAAATGATGCTAAAACTTAAGCAGGGTGCAGGAAGATTACTTCGACACGAAAACGATTGGGGTACAATAGCTATCCTTGATTCACGTGCAGCAGATAATTATTACAACCTAGTCAAAGGAGTATTGCCACCACATATTGAGATTAAAAGCATTGAAGGTCTAAAAAAATGGTACCAAAACCATCAAATTATTAAGAATGCTAACTGAGTTTCGAATGTGTCGCCTAAGAGGCATTATGCGAAGAAACCAGCCCTAAAATTACTGATAAGCATACTAAAATACCCCAGTTAACGGGGTATTTTTTATTCGCATAAGGAAATCACGGGAGGAAGCATAGTGGAGATCCTAGGTAACTATAAAACATACTTGCAAGGGAGAGGGCTTTCCCCTCGGACTATTAGTTCTTATCTAAGCACCCTGTTACGATTTACGAAGTGGATCGAGCAGACCTATGGCCAATTTGATGCAACCGCTGTAACACCTTTGAATGTGGCTGATTTTCGCCGTCAATTGGCCGAAAAGAACAAAAAGCCTGCCACTATCAATCATGCCCTTGATGTCGTAAATAGCTTTTTCACCTGGGCTCATGCAGATGGCATAGTTTCTCTTAACCCAACTTCCGGCATAAAGAGGGTCCAGGAGCAAAAAAATGCTCCTCGATGGCTTGACCGGCGGGAATTGGGGGCTTTAATCAGAGCTGTGCAAAAATACGGTAAGGAAAGGGACATAGTCCTGATTATGATTCTTTTGCATGCTGGTTTGCGTGTGTCGGAAGCAGTAGCACTACGGTTAGAAGATATCGTCCTTCGTGAACGCTCTGGATTTGTCCGGGTTTGGGAGGGTAAGGGGGGCAAGTACAGGGAGGTGCCATTAAATATCACAGTGCGTCGCGTTCTGGAAGGATATATGAACGGGGCGGGAGAGGGATGGTTGTTTCCCGGCCGCCGTGATGGACATATTACATCCCGGGCCGCCGAGAATGTTTTAAGCAGGTACGGGCGATTAGCAGGGATAAATATTACCCCGCACATGCTTCGTCATACTTTTGGGAAAATGCTTGTAGATGCCGGGGAGAGTTTGGACCGGGTAGCTGCTTTGATGGGTCATGCTAATCTAAATACCACGGCCAGATACACCAGGCCTTCGGTTCAGGATTTGGAACAAGCGGTGGCAAAGTTGGCGTGGGATTAATTTAAGAATGCGAAGCAACAGAGGTGAGAAGCGGTAATGATTCAAGATGTTTTAAATGGAAATACAAATTGGCATATCGAACATGGAGATTGTCTTTTGGTGCTCCCAACAATACTTAAAAAGTCGGCACGTTGTTGCGTTACATCTCCACCTTATTGGGGGTTAAGGGACTATGGTATTCCGCCTACAGATTGGCCAGAAATTTTATACTCACCCATACCAGGTCTCCCGCCTATTATCATTCCACCATGGAGGGGTTGCCTGGGACTGGAGTCTTCACCAGAAGCATATGTCGGGCACCTTGTCTTGATCTTTCGTAAGGTTTGGCAAATACTCATGGATAATGGAACTTTATGGCTTAATCTGGGTGATAGCTACTTTGGCACAGGCGGGGATAGGAAAAGTTCCGGAAATGGCCCTAATTCTTGTGTTGGGCCAACAGCAGATGCAGCAATGCCAAAGATGGGACGACATGAAAAACATAAAAACTTGGCAATGGCCGGTTTGAAACCTAAAGACTTGGTCGGAATTCCCTGGCGAGCAGCATTTGCTCTACAGGCAGACGGTTGGCATCTCCGTATAGATAACATATGGAGTAAGCTTAACCCTATGCCCGAGAGTGTAACGGATCGGCCAACGAAGGCACATGAGTACTTTTTCTTACTCACAAAATCATCCAAGTATTATTATGATTCGGATGCTATTAAGGAAGAAGCAAAAAAATGGACAGGCCAGTCGGCAACATTTCAACGTGAATCAGGTAAAGCCACCATGTTAAATGTGCCTGGACAAAGTAGAGTTAGCCACAGACCTGACCGAAACCGCGAAATATATCCGGATCGTATCATGAAAGATCCTACCAAAGGAATGCCAAATTATCCTGTAGCACCCACAGCTTTAACCAGAAATAAGCGCTCTGTCTGGAATGTAGCAACTGTTAGTTACCCTGAAGCTCATTTTGCCACCTTTCCGCCAAAGCTGATTGAGCCTTGCATCCTAGCCGGTAGTAAGCCTGGTGATATAATTATAGACCCATTCAATGGGGCTACGACAACGGGGGTTGTTTCCTTGCGACTCGCCAGGCGATATATTGGGATTGAACGTAAACGACAATATGTAGACATGGCCCGTAGAAGAATAGAGGATGACATGCCACTGTTTAACCGATCCTTTGTTCACGCTTAATGAACATTCCAAGTGACTATCTTATACGTAATAACGGGGGTGGGAAAACCGATGTTTGAATGCGAATTCTACCCAACGCCGAAAAAGGTCATAGAAAAGATGCTTGCTAGACTCAAGATCGATCAAATTGGATCCATCCTTGAGCCCAGCGCTGGCAAAGGGGACATTGTGAACGCCATCATTGAAAAGCATGAGGCGCAGTTATCGCGGTATTCCAATGCCAAGCTTGACATTGACACGGTTGAGATTGATGCCAACCTGCGGCACATCTTAAAGGGCAAGGGGTACCGAGTTATTCATGACGATTTTTTGACGTTGGAGACACACAAACGGTATAGCCTGATAATGTTAAATCCACCGTTCTCTGCCGGTGACAAACATCTACTCAAGGCCCTGGATATGCAGAAAAACGGCGGGAAGATAGTCTGCCTACTGAACGCTGAAACGCTGCGGAACCCCTATACCAACATCCGCAAAGACTTGGTTCACAGGCTGGATGAGTATGGCGCTGAGATTGAGTTTATGGACGGCGCTTTCACCGGCGCCGAGCGTAAAACCGACGTTGAAATCGCGCTGGTCAAGGTGGATATACCCAGAGCAGAGCAGGAAAGCATCATCATGGAAGGCTTGCACCAGGAGGAAAGATACCGGGCTGAACAGCACGGCCCGCGGGCACTGACTCACGGCGAGTTTATCGACCGGATTGTGGCCCAATACAACTTCGAGATTCGCGCAGGATCGACCTTGATAAACGAATACCTGGCCATGAAGTCGCTGGTTCAGGGGTCACTGAAAAAGAATAGCTATAAAGGTTCAATTCTTCTTTTGAACGTTAATGAAAGCAAAGTGGATGGCCCGGCAATGATAAATGAATTCATCGAGAAGGTCCGGTATAAATACTGGGAAGCCCTGTTTTTATCCGATGAGTTTACGTCATTATTTACAAGCAAGCTCCTTGAGCAGTACATGGACAAGATGAACGAGCTTAAAGGCTATGATTTTTCAGTATTCAACATCTTGCAAATCAAAGAGGAAATATCCAGGAGCTTACTCAGAAGTGTTGAGGAAACCATCCTGGCTTTGTTTGACGAGTTCTCGTATAAGCACAGTTGGTATAACGAGACATCGAAAAATATCCACTACTACAACGGCTGGAAAACCAACAAAGCATGGCGGATAAACAAAAAGGTGATCATCCCAAACATGCATGCTTGGGATGATTGGAGTGGTAAACTGCGGTTACAACATAACCACGGGATAATTCAAAAGCTGGCAGACATTGAAAAGGTCTTTAATTACCTGGATGGTGGATTGACCGACCATGTTGATCTTATCGAAACCTTGAAACGGGCGAAGGAAGAAGGGCAAAGTAAGAAGATTCAACTGAAATACTTCCTGGCTTCGTTTTTTAAAAAAGGAACTTGCCATCTTGAGTTTACCAACATGGAGTTGTTGAAAAAGTTTAACCTTTTCGGTAGCCAGCGTAAGGGGTGGTTGCCACCGAGCTACGGCAAGGCGAGCTATGACGATATGGCTGCAGATGAGCAGGGAGTGGTTGATGATTTCGAGGGCCGAGAAGAGTACGAGAAGGTTTTGCAGCGGCGGGATTATTACCTGTACAAATCGACTGAGTTGTTGAGGTTGGGAGCTTAGTTTTGGCTCTGCCGGAGGAGGTTTGATGATAGGCTGTCGTTTACGCTAGGCCATGTAAATCCGTGGCCGTGGGAAGAGAGTGGGATCCCACCAGAGTCACAACCAAAAAGCTAAATAATGTGGAATTAGTAGGTGGTACAATTAATCAACCCAAAAATGAAACGGAAGCACATTTTATGCTCAAAGAGATTGCAAAATACATCCTTTGGGGCTGGGGATACAATAAACTGGCAACAGAAGTCGGAGGAATGTATTCTTACGACTTCTGTCTGACCGGCAAAAACATTATTGATGTAGCCGGTGCAAAAACAATACATCCGTTTATTAAAGGACAGGGTTATCAGCCTAAATATTACGATATAAAAGGTATTGAGGCAAAAGCAAGCCTGAGCGACTACAAAAACGGTTTTTGTGCAGCCCCGGCACATACCTATATCATTGCTCCAAAAGGAATCATTCCAGCTGAATTAATCCCCCAAAAGATAGGATTTATTGAAGTTGATTTCAATAGGTTTTCCTTGACGAAGCAAATAAATAAAGTAACGGAATTAACCGGGGTAGAAATTATTGTTAAACCCAAAAGAAGAATTGATTCAAGGTTCCGGGACTTAGAAGCATATCGCAAATGGAGTGCTGATACCCTGGAAAGAATCGCATACAGATGTTCGCATGAGTTATTATTTTGGAGAAACACCATAGAATTCGCTAAATGAACATTTTGTTAAAAATGTGCAACAAAAAGGATGGTTTTGATTTTGGTGGATAACTCTTATGACCTAATAATAAACAACCCATCATGGGTGTATATAATTGTTCCAATCTCAGTATTAGTTTTTATACAGATGCTAATTTCAGCTTACATTCATACGCCGGATCAAGATGTTGAGTATGTTGGAGGTATAATTGCACCATTATATTTAGCCACAGTTATTATTGTATTCGTTTTATTCTATCAACTAAATGTTTAATGGTGAACATAACAAAGATATCACGAAATAGGTGGAATTATTAATGGGTTACAAAAGGTATACGCCAGTTTACGGTTACGTTAAAAGGGGTGGCAATAATGTTACGATTTTTTGTAAGCATCATTTTTCTGGCGCTGGCCGTAATTTGGTTGCCATGGCTTGGTCCATAATTTACTGGCTTGGTTGGTAAGAATACTAAGGATGGTGAGAGGCAATTAAGAACACGGATGTTCAGGCATTAATCAAAGCTCATTACGAATCGGAAGACGAATTCCATAATGTTGTTGACAGAATTATAAAATCCGAAGAAAGCGCCGGAAAAAGAACATCGGCCGACAGGATCAGGGCAACGTTTAATAATTATTCAGGTAAAAAACGCAACGGATATACCGTCAAGCCGCTGCACGAACTGTCAACTCTAAATAATTCAAACCAACACATGGTTGAAGTACGCCGGTCCGATATTACCTTATTAGATGTGATAGCCTCTCAGGAAATCAAGACATCTATTATCGAAGTAATCAATGAGTGTAAAAACAAGGATATTCTCAATAATTATGGTCTTGAGTCCTTAAATAAGATATTGCTAAGTGGACCGCCTGGTGTTGGTAAGACATGGACAGCCATGGCCATAGCCGGAGAATTAGAAATGGATTTAGTTTTTGTGAGGTGGGACAGCCTAATAAGCTCTTACCTTGGGAGTACCGGTAGCAATATACGTAAGGTTTTTGAGACGGTAAGTGCAAAGCCGGCAGTTCTTTTGCTAGACGAATTTGACGCAGCGGGAAAAGACAGAGGCGGTGATGGGCAAGAAGTGGGCGAGATGTCCCGGGTAGTCATTAACATCCTTCAAAACATTGACATGTTCCCGCCGGAATCTTTTTTGGTGGCGGCCACAAACCATGGTCACCTTCTTGATACGGCTATTCCCAGGAGATTTGTGGTTGTAAACATGGAGCTTCCAGGAGAAGATGAACGCCGGAGATTAATTGAGTATTATTCTAAGGGGCTGCCTGTTTCAATTGATCTGGATGAGTGGCTCAAGAAGACTGACGGGTTAAGTGGGGATGAAATAAGAACAAAAATCCATCAGGAAGCCAAACGGGCGATTCTTAAGAACGGTAGTGAGTTTATGTCGGTGGCTACATTATGATAGACCAAAGGGACGTAATGAACCTAACAAAGGTTTTAGAATTGGCCGCAGAAAGAGCCATCATCAATGGCAACAGATTAAACGACCTGGGTTGCAGAGATATAAACAGAGGGAAGTTTCTCTTTGTAATTGAGTCTGTCGTCAATAATGTAGCCATAAATTTGGGGGTTCCCGCTAAGGAATTGATTGATATGGAAATGTTGCGCAACTTATAAATTCGAACAGAAGAGTAGAAACCTCATGATCAATTCCGGGGGGATAAAATAAGGCTAAGACGGTAGAAGTTGGTAGTCATCCTTAAGGTGAGTATTTGAAAGCAATGCATTACTTGTTCTGAATTACAGAATATGGTATAATTTTGTTAAACACAATTTTAGGGGTGAAAATCCCATGAATTTCTTAAATCCTTTTGAAAAAAAAGCACTTAATGAATTTTCTTTAAGGGTGAAAAGTGCTCTTAGTGATAATTTGATTGATCTCAAGTTTTTTGGGTCTAAATCAACCGGTAAATTTCATGATGAATCTGATATTGATGTGCTTATAGTTGTTAACGAAAGAGATGAGAACATCCTAGATATCGTGAGTGATGTTTTGTTAGATGTAGAGCTGAAATATGCTTCTAGGATCTCTCCTGTGGTACTTTCAACCGCAGAATTCTTAAAGAATCAACAACATCAAACCTTGTTTTATCATGAAATAACCCGGGACGGTGTAACGTTATGATTGAGGATATGGATCTGGCCCGATACCGAATTAAGAAAGCACATGATCATCTTAAATCAGCGGAAATTCTTTTTAATGCTGGCATGTATAACGATTCCCAAGGACGTTCTTATTATGCCATGTTTAACGCTGCACGAGCACTTTTAGCTTTGAAACAACTTGACAGCAAAAAACATAGCGGTGTAATCTCTCTATTCAATCAACACTTTGTTAAAACCGGTATAGTTGACCGAACAGCTGGCAGGAGCATTAATAAAGCCAGAGTAAAGCGGGAATCATCTGATTATGCTGATTTTTATGTAGTCAGTAAAGACGAATCGTACCACCAGTTAAAAACGGCGAAAAGCTTTGTGGAACTCATAAAATCAACTCTGGAAAAATGGTAAATAGTGCAGTGATTAAGGCTCATTACTAAAGTAAATAAATACGGGATATAATACCGTCACCTTCGCGAATTACCTTCCTAAGAAAAGAAAGGAAGGGTTTTTAACCGCCGCTTGGCGGTTTTTTTTGTTTAAGGGCCTTTTGAAGGGGGGAATGTAAAATATGTTTGGCCGTGAATCCAAACCTTGTAAAGTATACGAATATGGTTGTGTGCAGCCGGTGGCAGGGCAGGAAGTTTAATTACTTATGCCCGGCTTTCAGGCTCAAAATGGTAGGTATGATGAAAGGAGTGAAAGAGTATTTCTATCTTGGTTACAATATCAATGTTCATGCTGTTATTCAACAAACCATTTAGAAAGTTTGTTGTAGTCTGCCCCACAAAAGAACCCAGTTATAATATATCCAGTATTTTTATCTTTCTGATAACCTTTGCCACGGCACTATTGTTCAAAAAGGCAGAGGTAATCTCATCAATTGAACAACTAATCCCTTCCGCAGCAATTGCCGGCGCAGCAGTAATACTCTACAACCTGGGGGTTCAAATAGCTATCATGCTGCGCCGAGGGAAAAAGGACATCAGGTGGGTAGTATACTGCTGGAAGAACATTGCCTTTATCTCTTTGGCCGTAATTACCGGCATATTAATAACCCTAAATGCTCCTGCTGAAAATCTCATAATAGTCGGAGCCCTATCATTTTTCTTCTGCATGGTAAAATAACCGCTCAGATAATATAATCGTTTCAATTCCGCGTTTTGAGCGCGGTTTTTTATTTTCTGAGGCCAAATAACAATAAAATGGAGGGATAAAAATGTATCCACAAAGGAAAATTGCACTAATCACCCTGATTGCCTTAACGGTATTATTGTTCACATGTGGTATTGCATACGCTGATAACGGTGCAACCCCTGAAATCGATTTTGACCAAGGTACAATCGAAACCGGTTCCACATCAGGGGACGATCTTGAAGATAAAGTAACAAAAGTCTGGAACTATTTGATGGTGGGCGTAGCCTTTATAGCAGCCTGGAACATAATAACAAATGCTTTGGCCCTTGGCAGTAAAAACAGCAACAAGCGGGCAGAGGGCGGTGAAGGTCTGGCAAAGTCCGTAATAGGTGCCGTACTCGCTTTTGGCGTCTGGAAAATAGTTGGCTGGGCTATGGGGGTCTTGGGGTAATGAGAAATTATCAAGTCCCCATCCAGTTTAGGCAAGAAACGAAACCTTTTGGAGGTGTCCTTAGTTTAAGGCAGTTCTTTTATATATCTTTTGGATTTGGACTCGGTTATATGTTTTGCTACCCTATTCCCTGGGACACCGCCTGGATAATCCCCAAAGCGATAGTATTTTTGCTGCCTATTGGTTTATCTATTCCCCCGGGATTCAAGCGAATCGAAAAATACAATTGGTACCTGGATAAGTTTGTACAATACGACTGGTACCTGGATAGGTTCTTACTACTCAAGTGGCATTTCTATGTTAGCAGAAAGGAATTTCCGTGGCGAAAAAAGGCAGGTGGGGAATAAATGAAACTGTTTAACCGTATAGAGATAAATTTCATTAAAAAAGAAAATGAATACGAAGAACATTTAGAGGAAACCGCGCAGGACTTCCTCGGTGTCGATGACATAAAAAACGGCGTAATTCGGCACCGCAACCGGCATTATTCGCTGGTAGTGGAAGTGAACCCTATTAATTATGCTTTACTATCTGACCATGAACAAAATCAGGTGGAAGATTCGTTCATGGAGTTTTTAAACTCGCTTAATTATCCTATACAGCTATACGTTCAGACCAGGTACTTAGATGTATCCGGTCACTTGAATTTTCTAAAAAACAAAAGCAAAAGTGCTGTCGGGGAACTTCAAAACTATATAGCAAACCTGCACGAATTTATGCGCATGAAACTGGCCCAACAACCCGTTCTTATTAAGAGGTATTTTGCAGTTATCTCCTGCAAGGCCGATAAACCACGGCAGTCAATGCAGGAATTAGAACGCCGGGTAAATCATGTTATTGAAGGTCTTTACGGGTGTGGTATCGTAGCCCGGCCGCTAAATACTGAAGAAGTCACTGACCTAATATATGTTGCCCAAAACAAAAAACGCGCATATGTAACCAACATCAAAGATTCAGTGACTCACGGCCACAAATCACTCTATACGACGAAGGGAGGTTAATAAAATCATCTTCTTCAAAGGAAAAAATACTAAATTAACTAAACAGAACAAGAAAAACATTCTCGCCGGTGCATCTACAATGGCCGATATTGTTGCCCCCGATGGTTATAAAGTATACGAAGACCATATAAGAATAGGCGGCAGCCGGTGGGTAAGATCTATCTGCATAACCCAAATTCCCAACCGGGTCCGGATTGGTTGGCTGGACAGGCTGTTTAGCATCGGTGATGTAGATGTATCCATATACCTTGAAAAAGGTAAAGAAAATGAAGTTCTGACCGCTCTTAATAGAGAAATTCGTGACCTGGAAACAAAACTGGAGCAGGCACGGCGCAGCTATGATACCACTCAGCTTTCCAGGCTAAGAAAAGCACACAAAGATGCCTGGAGCCTTAGAGAAGCGGTCCAGTTGGGTGATAATGCCATGTATTACGTCACCATAGTGGCCAACGTAGCCGCAGTCAGCAAACAAGAGCTGGATCATAAGTGCAGGATGCTGGAAGAACGTCTATCAGGCCGAGGCATACACATCCGGGAAGCATTCTTACAGCAAACAGACGCCTACCGCAGTGCGCTGCCGTACGGAATCAACTTTTTAGAGGACAGCTTTAGAAAAAATCTTGATCTCGGTGCAACAACTGCAGGATTCCCTTTCAACCAAGCTGACCTTGCACATGAAAACGGTATCTACATTGGAACCAACCTTCAAACGGGAGGACCGGTATTTCTGAACGCTTTTCTACCTCCTCCAGTGTTTTCAAATAACCACATGAATATTTTTGCTAAATCCGGCGGTGGCAAAACAACCGCTATTAAGGAGATAGTCACCCGGTCACTGCCTCAAGACATAAGAAGTGTTATATTGGATTGGAAGGGTGAATATGGCATAGTCACTGATGCACTTGGAATTGGTATAAATATAGTGCTCAGCCAGTCGGGTGAGAGGCATATCTTAAATATCTTTGAAATAAACGAAGACGTGGATGAAAACGGTAACAGAGCACTTTATTTGAATGAACATATCGCCACAGTAAAAGGACTCCTCACGGCTTTAATCAGCCAAGCACACAAATTAGAACTGACTATTGACGAAAAAGTTTACCTCGAAGAAGCCATAAAGGAAGAATACGAAGCAAAAGGGATCCATGAGGGAGATCCGGATTCCATATATACATCAGCTCCCCAAAGGACCGGAGAAGAATCCTTCATTTTAGGTAAACGTAAAAAAGAAATGCCTACTATTTCAAGTTTGTATGAAAGACTTTCCCTAAAAGAAGCTGCCTCCCGGTTATGTAAGTGCTTATCAACCTTCAAGCACGGTCAGTCCCTTGGGCTTTTTGACGGGCAGACTACCGTAGATCTTCAGAATGAGCCAATAATTAACCTGGACCTTTCCCGGCTCGAAGAATATACTGCCCGGCCCATGGCCAATCAGGTAGTTTTACACTGGGTTTGGCAGGAGTTTATTAAAAGGGATAGGACAGTGTTAAAAAGAGTAATAGCCGAGGAAGCATGGTCTTATTTGCAGAGGGAGGAAACAGCTACTTTTCTGGCCAAGCTTGCGAAAACAGCCAGAGCCTATACATGTTCCCTAACTGTCTCCAGCCAGGACTTTAAAGAATTTGCTATACACCCCATTGGCAGTTCCGTTATCACCAACGCGAGTCAAACAATGCTGGGATTGCAAGAAGAATCCGACTTGGAATATATCTATGAAAAATATCAGTTGTCCGAGGGTGAAAAAAGACAACTGGTCAAATTTAAATCAGGGGAAATGCTTATAAGGCTGGAGAATGCAGGCAGCACCCTGGTCAAGGTGGAAAGGGCCGAATTTGAAAAGCCCTTTATATCGTCGTCCTACCTGGAAGAAAGGGCAGGTGTAGGCCAATGAAAAAATTACTAAAGCCTATCGCCAAAGTCCTCTTATTTACCATGTTCACACTCTTTTTAGGTGCAGGACTAGCCCTTTACGGCTTTTATGACAACCCGGCATTAGCTGATACAATTGGCCCGGGCGGATTGGGTGGACAGGATTCCATTCGCGATCAATTGGAAGACGATGGAGTAATAGCCCCGACGGATTCAGTTGAAGATCAAGGTTCAACTGTGGAGAAACTTGTCAGTCTCATTCCACAAGCCATTATTCATGCCTTGATGGCACTGGGCCTTAAAAGTATTCCAGAGTTAATTTTTCAACCCAATAATTTTATAACCCAGGATACTATAGGCACTATATGGGACCTATACCGCCCACTATTTATGGTGGGTGTTGTTATTTTTGCCGCCGTGCTGGCCTGGCTCGGGGCCACCTTTGGCCGCTCCAAATCAGCGCAAGCCAAAGCTAATGCTTCGGAGGCCATTTGGCGCTGGCTCTTGGGATTTACCCTTTTATTTATGTTTATCCCAATGGCCAGCTTTCTTTTTGAAATTAATAATTTTATAGTTACCTTGGCAGCTCAACACTCTGGTAATATGGATTCTTTAAAAGTGGAATCCACCGGCTCATTTTTAGCAACCGCCCTGGTCAATCTATACATCGCAGGCCTACAGCTTTATTTCAACATCTTGTATGTTATCCGGGAAGTCTTTATCATTTTCTTAATCACTGTATCACCCCTGGTTATCTGGACCTTTGTGGTCAAGCCTGCGCAACAATCGTTTTTAATGCTGTTTGGAGAATTATTCAGCAACATAATGATGCAGGCATCCCATGCCCTGGCAGTGGTTATTGTCTTATTGATGTGGGAGAACGCACCTGAGAACAGTATAATAAGCGGCTGGTGGGCGCAGATAGTGCTGGTGACCCTGATTATTCCCATAGGACAATTTCTCCGAAACTTAATCAATGTATGGCTAAATATTTTCGGCTTACAGGAAGAGCGCCTGGCCATGGGTGCCACGGGTGGCATTGGCGCTGCCCTGGCTCTGCCTAAAGTAATCGGGGGAATGGCCGGTTTAAAGTTTGGTTCTAATGCAGGCGCCGGTGGTACCGGTGGCGGCCCGGGTGACGGCAACCCGCTCGCTGGAGAGAGTAACCCATTTCAAATGGGCAATCTTTCAGATGCCAGCGGCGGTGGTGGTAGCACAGCCTCATTAGCTATGGCTTCCGGATCCCAGCAAAGCCCTGGCGGGGCGAACGAAACATCTTACTCCGGGGCGGGAGGATGGAAGTGGGGCACCGCTTATAATGTGGCCGCAAAGGGTGCCGCTGTTGCCGGTGGTGTTGCCGGGTTAACCATGGGCCTTCCACTGGGACAACAACAAGCCGGAATGGCAGCCGGCTCTCAGTTTGGCCGCAGAATCGCTTCGAATATAGGACAGTCACACCAATATATGAAAGAAGGGTTTAAAAATGATGGTGCCGAAAGCCCAAGCTTTGCCAAGGGATTGGGAACTCTTGCCGGTGGTGCATCCGGAGGGTTTATGGCGGGCAAAACTACGGAATTTGCCGGAAAAGGCATAGAAAAAGTAAAAGGCTCTTTAAACCCTCAAACAGAATCTACACCGGAGCAAGCACCGGAGCAAACACCAGAACCTTCCGGTTCCTGGCAGGACTATATTCAAGGGCAGGACGAAGAAAACTATCAAGAGTCTGTTAATCAGTTTGTGGGAGGACTGGAAACAGTAAATGCAGAGGGTGACGGTAATTCTCTATCTCAAAATCAAAACACCTCAAATCCTACACAAGACACATTTGTACCTAAAACACTGGATGACCAGTACAGCTGGGGAGCAAGTTACGATTGGCCCGATGAAGATTTAGCAAACAAGGAGTCAAATCCTTATGAGTATCACTAAAAATATTCTAAAAGCTAAGGCAAAACAACTTGCAAAGCAAGGAATGAAAAAGCTTATCTTGTGGTTGGTGGGTGCCGTTGGGGCACCCACTTTAATTATTACAGGGGTTGTTTTACTGCTATTTATTATCATCTACGGCGCTGTTGCTTCTTCAGAAGAAGGACCTGATTCTATTGCAGTGAGTATGAAACCTCAATACGAGGAAAAAGTAGCAGAAGTTAACCCTAACAATGGTGAACCCAAATCAACACGGGCGGACTTGGAACGTAAGCATTTCTTAAAGTGGGGTACAATCTTGGCCATCGATTTTTTCCGTGCACAGATTGAAAACAAAGAAGAGGTAGAATGCAAAGTTGACGAATTAGCTCCGGAACTGGCCCCGGAATACACATATGAAAAGTCTACGATTGTAACTGTAACTAAAAGGAAGGTAACTAAAACAGATCCGGAGACAGGTGAAGAGTCAACCCATTGGGAGACGGATAGAGATGTTGATGACGTCTACCTATTAGTTAAAGCAGAAACCTATAGAGGGGTTTATGAATACGAATACGAGCGTGTTACAACAAGGCATAGTTCGCCCACCCGGAAAGTAACAAAAACCCGGGATAAACTAAGCGGCACTAACTATATACCCGATTGGTCCACCTTTGATGAAGTTCTAAGGCGGGAGTTACATGTAGACAAAGTCACAATGGACGAACGAACAATCATCTTGGAAGCCGGGCTGGGTTTTACCGAACAAGAACAGCACTTTGACTGGCTGTTGGGCAATTACCGTCAACCTGGTGCCGTACTCGCTGAATGTCCTGAAGAATACAGGGAACTTTTCCTGGAAGCAGGTGAAAAGTACGGGGTACCATGGTATGTTTTGATGGCCCTGGCCAAGACTGAAAGCTCTTTTCAACCCGACAAAATTGGTGATGAAAATTACACCGGGGAACTGGCAGAAGGTCTTATGCAATTTCTGCCCTCTACATGGGCTGAATATGGGATAGACGCTAACAATGACGGGGAAGCGAATCCCTTTGACCCTGCCGATGCTATTTACTCAGCAGCATATTACCTCAGTGAGCTTGGGTGGGAAGAAAATGAACGTGAAGCATTGTATGGATATAACCACTCCTGGCAGTATGTTGATAATGTTCAAGAGCTAGCTGACCAATACCATGATCAGAAAGTGCTTGGATCCGGTGGTTATTATTATTTTCCTGTTGATTGGGACGGATGGTGGGTTACTGCCCACTTTGGTGCTGACCGTGGTGATCATACTCATACAGGGGTAGATATTGCTGCACCTAGTGGTACACCACTCAGGGCAGTTATAGGTGGAACGGTTAAGATCAGCGCAAGTGATCGGGCACTCAATAATATCGGAGGCCGCGAACTATGGTTATTAGGTGATGACGGCAATAACTACTATTATGCTCATCTAAGCAGATATGCAACATCAGACGGCCAAAAAGTAAATGCCAGCCAGGTAGTTGGTTACGTGGGGAGTACTGGAAGAAGCACAGGCCCACATCTTCATTTTGGCTTAATAATTCCCAGCCAAGGAAGTCATTGGATAAACCCCGGCTATTTATTTGACGGATTAATTTAGAAAGGGGGAGGTAATATTTTGAAGGTTTTACTGGCCACCGATATTGAGGAATTGAACACCGCTGTCGCTAACGAAAAAAACATAGAAGTTGTTCATCAACCCGTACAGTATCGAGAGGCGGTTTTGCAGGTAGCGCAAAAAACTGTTCCTGACGTGGTTGTTCTAACAGCCTGGTTGGATGGTACTGTCGACATTATTGATATTGCTTATGAGCTCCGAAGCCTTGACATCAGGATAGTTTTTCTGGCCGGCACTCTTGAGCAAGCTGATCCTGTAGTACAGGGTGTTGCCAGGCTTAGCGTTTACGATATCCTTTTTGGAGAAATCACAGTTGGCCAAGTAATAAACAAAATTAATAACCCCACACCAGCATCACAAGGAATCCCCTTACTTGATGGCCGTGGTAATACTCCAAAAGAAGATAACGAAACAAAAACTCGCGGTAAAATAAAATTGGAGCAGGAAAAAGAGAAAGATGAAAATAGTAAAACCCCAAAAGAAAGCCCGTTTCAAAAATTCCTTAAAACAAAGGAAAAATTTAAAATAGGATTTTCAATTCCAAAACTATCTAAGGGCAAAAATAAAGCAGATCAAGCAGTCCTTTATATTCCTCACCATATTATTAGCGTTTGGAGTCCTGTGGGGGGAATGCTTAAAAGCCTAACCGCCTTTAACCTTGCTGTAACAGCTGCGGAAAAAGGCTTTGATACAGCCCTAATTAATTACGACCTAACCTGTCCGGTTTTGGATAAATGGTTCAAGATACCAAACACATCACTTAATGAGTCGCATGATGCTCGGGGAGCAGGAGTAATGACCTTCGGTGCAGATTTGAAACCGGAAATTGCAACAAAAATGCTCATGGACTACGGTTGGGGCGTTAACTACCTTCCTGCAGGCAATAAGCTGGGCAATCTCGGTACACCCGACATTCCCATGGAGGTATTGGAAAAAGTTATTCAATTAATTTATCGCCGCCATGTTAACGGAAAACCGGCTGTCACAATCATTGATACCAGCTCAGTTTTTGAAATGCCGGTAACATTTGCGGCCTTAAAGAGTTCTAGTAGATTGATCGTGCCTACACATGGGGGTAAGCAGGAAGGTGAATTAATAAATGACCATTTAACAGAATTGGAAAGGCTTGACTTAAAATTGCAAACCCATATAGTTAACTGGAATGAAAGCGATTTCGGATCACAGTTTACAATCCCTTACATCCATGAAAAACTAATTACCTCGTCCAACCAAAGAAAACCCTATTGCCTACTACTGGAGGAAAATCCATTTGAAACAATTTTGGACGACATTTTGAATTAATAAGATTTTCAAACCTGGAGGTGGAAGCATGCTTCCTCTTATTTTTATTATTAACGGCATTATGGTATGGGTAGTAGTAGCGGTATTTGTAAATTCAATTCCGCTATCGGGGGATACCACAAACAAGTAAACTCCTGTAGGACTGGAAATCGGTACATCATCAAGTCCTGTGGACGACAACTGGACGCAGCGCCAACTCAAAACCGAAGTAAGGGCGAGTTCATTATATGTCGTTAAATTTTTCAACCGAGGGAGAGATTATTAATGAAAGATACGGATAAGAAGTGCCGTGGAATACAGTATATTCAACGTGAAAGAAGACGTTCAGATTTACAGTAACCAGTTCTTTTGGGTGCGCTTCCTATCCAAAAGATGCATATAGTTTTCAAAAGCTTTTTGAGCTAGCTGACAGATTGCTATATGAAGCTAAAAAAGAGGGTAGGAACAAGGGGAAGACAAATTAATACAAAATACCCAAAAGGTGGGGGTTTTACGGGTCGTTCCGGTAAAGAACAAGAATTTCAATAGTTCTTGATATAATCCCATAATTCGGTTAAACTGTAATTACAGAATAGCTGAAAAGAGGGATTCGGATGCCTGAAAAAATTCAACAAGTTCAAAAACGCATGTTAATCAGTCTTGCCCAAATTGCAAAATCAATCAACATTCAAGAAGGTGATTATGTAGCATTGGAGGAACGAAATGGAGGGATTTTCATACGTCCCGTTTCATGGCACGATAAAAACCAGGAATATTTCTGGTCAAGTGAATGGCAGGAGAAAGTGAAACGCAGCTGTGAGGCTTTACAAAAAGGGGAGTTTGAAACATTTGACAATACCGATGATTTATTGAAAGTGCTTGGTGATGAAAATGCCGACGATAATTCTAACTAAACCATTCAAGGTAGACTTTAAGAAGTTATCAAAAACTGAACAGAAGCAAGCTAGAAAATCATTGCGTTTGCTAGTAGATAATCCGAAACACCCTTCGCTTCAAATACACCGAATTAAAGGTGCACCGTTTTGGGAAGCTTACGTTAATATGGATATCAGGATTATCTTTGAACGAAATAGTGATACGCTGATACTCCACGCTATCGGACATCATGATATTTTAAGGAAAAAGTAATTGAAAATAATTTATAGAGGAGGACTGGTTGATGAAAAAGCCGTTGATTATAGTCATTTGTCTGGCTTTGTTGGTGGCCTTTGCTACGGCGGCCACCGCCGAGGATAAAACCCAAGTGGACGTTTACGACCAGCAAAAGGAGCTTGTTAAAAGTGTAGTCTTTGTAATCGGCAGCAATGAATATTTTGTAAACGGACAAACTCCGGGAGTAAAGATGGATGCAGAGCCATTTATCGGAAACAGCCGGACTTTTGTACCTATCCGCTACTTGAGTAACGCCCTGGGCGTAGTTGACAAGCATATTGGTTGGGAAAGCCCAACGGTTACACTGGACCAGCCGGGTATGCCGGTGGTGGAGCTCTCGGTAGGTCAGAAACAGATCACCAGTGACGATCAGGCTGAAACGATGGACGTAGCTCCGCTTCTGAATGATGGCCGCACCTACCTGCCTGCCCGGTGGGTTGCCGAAGCGTTAGGCTATGAAGTAGCCTGGGACGGGGAAAACAATGTTGTGCTTTGCTATCCCAAGGGGACAGAAAAGCCGGATATTACTAATGTCATAGAATACATCGGTGGAGAGCTGCCGCAGGAAGAAGGATTGGAAGAACAGCCAGTTGAAGGTTCAAAGATTGACCTCTCCAAGGTGCGCCCCTTTGTGCCGGACGGCACCATGGCCAGCCTGGGGTACGGGGATGACTATTATTGGGAAAAAATTATGGCCTCCTGGGTCAAGGGAGAAGGCCCCGAAAATCAAGATTTAATGTATATTACCCTTGATGAAATTAATTCCGGCAACGGTGTGCGGGTAGGCAACAATGTCATTTTCCATATTGACTATAATCCCAACGATACTGCCAATGGACATCCTTATTTCACTATCTCAATTGACCAGTACGACTTGGGCTACCGGTCCGAGGTGGGGGCTAGTGGGGTTCATGTAAATGGACTGTTAAAGGGTGATAAAGTCCTAGCCCATGTTGGCGGCGGTGGTACACTGGTTGGATTTGACGGGGATAAATCGCGCATCAGGCCGGATGCAAGGTTTACTGAAAACTACGGTGTAATTGACCGCTGGGATGACCGGGATTTAACCGAAACGACCCACATTGTAATATCCGAGTGTTCAGCTACCGGTACTGACGGTAATCATGCATTGATTGTTGAACTTTAAGACGGGAGGTCAATTACTTTGAAATACAAATTAATATTAATGCTACTGGTTTTATTTATTGCCGTTCCGGCCGGAACGGCTTTTGCTTTACCCGAAGAAGAAGTTATCGACCGGGAAATAAGCACCGGCTATTACGACATTTGGAAGCACAGCGACGGCACCTGGCAGGTGACCGGCCGCCCCGGCGGGTGGCACAATGTAGTGGCCGAGGCTGCATTCCGGGCAGACAAGCTGCGGGAACTGGGTGGAGACTGGACCATCACACGTGTAGAAGCCACCGGAGAATTTGGCAGGGATGAATATGAATACGCCGGGGGCTGGTGGGGTGATGATTGGGAAAGGTATAACTTACTTTACTACCGATACCGTCCTAAAACCCAGTTTACAACACCTAAATTGGTAGAGGATTTTATAGAATCACAGGTGGTGGAAGCCAACGGGAAGACTGCCGAGGCACCCATGGATGACGAATTGCGCCAGTCCATTTTGACGTATTTTGAGGGGGAAACCATTCCCGTCTGGATCATAGAGCTCTGGAACCAATTTGAAATGCAAGAGGGATACGGTGGCATTGATTTAACCAACCCGGCAAAACGTCAACAGTACGGTCTGCCTCCCAAAACTTTTTCAGACGATGTAGAAGGCTGGCGTATATTTCTTCCCGCGCTGATCACCTGGTACGGGGTGCCCAAAGAGGAAATCAACCTGGTAGCCTCCAGCTTAGACCCCGGCATCACCGGTGACGAAGCTGAACCCGGGGAAAGGTATACCGCAACAATAAAGCTTAAATGCTTCGGTGTTGGATCGGCAGAAAACGTACCCATCGGAGGTTTTAACGGCCAGTACCGGGCCACCTTAAAGAAAAACGGCCAATCGGTAACCAATGACAATTTAACCTCCGGTGACATTAAGACCTATACTTTCGACTGGACAGCCCCGGAATCCGGCGAAACCGTATTAAAAGGAGTAATCGACACTCCACCTTTAGAGAACAAATACTCAGAAACAACTGAGAATGATAATATCATTGAAGAAACAGTATTCGTACGGCAACCACCCGCGCCGCCAAGTACCGGTAATTTAAGCTTCCAGGCCACCAGCCAAGGCGGGAAAGATATCTATGGCGAATATATTTCGCCAACTAACAGACCAGCCAATACAGCAAAATGGGAGGATATGGTTACCGCAACATTAAAACCACCAGCTCCTAATCCCCCCAGAGGTACACTGAAATCATGGTCGATAACATCTGCATCAATAACAATACCGGTTCAACACCCACAATGGTCTTTCAACACTCCATATGCTCCGGTATCAAAGAAAACTTTAAATATGACCGCTAGTGGTCATACCGCCACAGCCCAATTTAAAGAAGATTGGGCCATCGACGGGTTTAACAGCGGTTCCGGAGCCCCAGGGGTATACTCGCATATCGAAGAAAGAATAATGGCTGACAAACCGCAACCATATACCATTACCGCCACATATGCGATTAAGTACACCTACGAATATAAAGTGAGAAGGTGTTCCGGTAGTGGAGAGAATAGGAGGTGCCGCACCGTTACGCGTACCGGTAGTGGTACAGATAGTGGAACTGCTTCAGCTAATTTATTGATAAACGGAGCAGGAAAGGTGCCGTACTAAACCAAAACAGTGATTCACTTGCAACGCCCCTGGCTTTTAAGTGCCGGGGGCGTTTCGATTAAGGGCTATTTTCGTCTATGATACGCTTGAACGGGATATTTTGACATGTCGTCTGTAAATAATGCCAAATACAAAATCTAAAGTAAAATGGGCGACCATTGCTGGTATTAACGAGTTAAACTGAAAAGTTAACCATGTAAATGGAATGCCAGATAAAAATATTATTAGCAGGTGTGGCATTGATTTTTGGATAGTACTAGTCATATTCTGCTCAAACTCTTTTTTGCGATGAAAAAGGTGATTCAACGTCCAGATTATATTAACCAAAAAAAATAATAATGCAACATCAATGTTAAGTTCTCCAGCAAATCTTTTATTATAAATAATTAATAACAATCCTCTTGTGTAAAGCTCTTCAAGTATACCTGCTGCTAAAGAAAGAAGAAACAGTATAAAAATATTACCTTTTAAAAGTTCATGCCCAACGAGATATGACATGCTATTATTCCACGGGATTACTTTCACTAACATTACGTAGCCGATTACTGAAAGTAAAAAGCCAATAAAAAAACCATAAACCAAGGAGGTGGCTGCATTTATGCCAAATAATAATTCTGGAGATTTCAATAAACCCCACACTGAGGTAACTGAGAATAGTATTACAAAGATAAATGCAATTATAAAGAAAAAAGTTTTTCCCATATTCCACACCTCCTCAGCAAACAAATTAATTCTAAGTATTATATTGTTTTTTCTTATAATCCTTCTTAGCTATGTAATAATTTCACACTATGACGATATGATCAAAATAGGAAGTGCAAATAACAATTTTGTACCTACTCATGAATATTCAAATTTGCAAAAGCTACTGCTGTCCGCAGGGGTAACTATTATTTACATTGTTTATTTCTATTTAAAATATTTTTACGGCAAAGATTAACCTTGGCTAAACTGAAATTTGATTCACTAGAAACACACTTGGCTTACCTGCCGGATCCTTTCGATTATTGAAGTGGTTGTTTTGGTTACACAACCCACGGGTCTTTAGACCGGGGTTTATTTTTTTAGAGGAAACTTACAAGGGAGGCATGTTAATGGTAGACAGAGCAGGTCAGGAAGGATTTAATTTCACAGAACAATTAAAGGCGGAAAGGGAGAAAATAATTCATGAAGCTATAACAGATTTACAAAAAACGAATCCCCAGATATTTGAAGAGGGGATAGACGCAAATAACTGGGATACCATTTATGCCCTTGTCAGTGAATCAGTAATAACAAAAAACCAGTTAATACCCCAAGAAGCGGACGTTGTTGTAAAAGAAGCGCTGGGGCAGGTATCCGGGTGGGGTCCACTGATGGAATTTATAGTTGGACGTCCTGATGCTCCAGAAATAACCGAGGTGCAGATTGTGCCCCAGGGCAAGAAACCACCCAACATATTCTATTGTAAACACGGACGGCCTCATTATGCCGGTAACCATTATTTTAAAGACAGCTATGACGCTGTCCTGAAATTTTGCCGGAAAATTGTTGAAGCGTCGGGCCGCGAATTAATTAAAGACGCTCCCATAGTAGACGCCTGGATGAAGGACATGTCCAGGCTGGCGGTAGCCGCTTACAATGTTTGCCCGCAAGGCATATCCGCATCGATACGGAAAACACCACTGGCCAGGGAGCCCATACCCTTGGAGGCAATGGTAAAAAACGGTACCATCCCACAGATATATTATGACATGGAAAAAGATCTGCTTATCCCCGGAGGTGCAAGTGTATCCGTTAACGGTAGAACCGACTCCGGCAAAACAACCTTTTACACAGGCCGAATGGGTCTCGTTAACCCACAGGAAAGGGTAATTATCGGCGAAACCAGCTTTGAAATGTTTTTGCCGAACCTACCCAATTGCTTCAATATGGTGGAAGTGGTTGTTGGCGGCAAAAAGATACTCACAATGAAGGATATATGTGAAAGTGTCCTTCGGAATAATCCGGACTGGTTCGTTGCCAGTGAAATACGGGGTGCTGAAATAGTTTCCGCAGCTATAGTTGCGGAATCGCTTTCCGGCAAGTTTGGAGCCACTTTCCATGCTAGTGACGTAATATCCTTCGAAAATAAAATATTTGGCCTGTATCAACAACAAGGAATTACGTTGACCAATGTACACAGAAAAACTCAATCAATGTTTAATTTCCTTGTATTCCTTGACAAGGATGCGTATGGCAGGCGCATATTGATGGAGCTGGTCGAAATTACCGATGATGGTTACGAAACCATTCTCAAGCTAGACGAGGATGAATATGCAGCCACCCAAGGTACGGTGAGACGCTGGATATATAATAAACCCATCAGCCAGAAGCGTCTATCAAGGTTAGCCTTTCGCGGTGCCAAGAACGTAGAATTATATACGCAAGTTAAGGAAAAACACCATTACGCTCAGGAGGTGCAGCATTAATATGAAATACCAATACCTTATGCTGGGCCTGTCCTTTAGCCTTTTCCTGTTATTCTACAGCGTCTTTGTGGGCCGGTTTCCGGAAAAGGAAAGCATAAAAGACTGGTGGCTGCGGAAGGGGTTCTCATTTCTGTCTGCCGCAGTGTTTTTTTTCTTGGGCAATTTTTTATATTTTTCGCCCCTGTCCGGTTTCTTTTGCAGCATATTCGGGTGGTATGCACCCAGGATATACATGGAAGCAAGGGAGAGAAAACAAAGAGAAAAAAACAGGGAAGCAGTCATGGACTTTATTTCTGTGGCTTCCAGTATGTACGGCTCCAATGCTACCACACCAAAGGTAATGGAGGAATGTGCCAAAAGACTGCCGGATCCTTTCGCTTCGGAATTCGATAATATCACCAGCGTGATCGAGTATGGAAGCTATGAAAGATCAGTACCCGATCTATTGGTAAATGTGGCCGACAGGCATAAACTCCCTGAACTAAAGGCCGCAGCACAAATAATAAAGAGAGCTTCCACCAGCGGTGGCGCTAAAGCTGCCAGCGAGGGCCTCATGAACCTGTCCGAAGCCATAAGTAAAGTGAATGAACGCAGAAAAGAGCGTATGAAAAGCACATATGATTCCCTGTTTGCCGCAAAATTCGTCTTATACGTTCTGTTATTAGGACTATTTCTCAACGCTACGGTTTTCCGTGAGATCAACCAACAGAACCCTCTGGTGATTGGGCTGGGATGTGGCCTGGTGGTTGGATATTATTTCCTTATCCAGAGAATAGGCAGGTCAGATGATATTACGATGTAAGGGGGAGGTAAGATGGAGTTATTGCTGTGCCTGGGCCTAATGGCGTTGCTTTTTATACTTAATTCTTTGCTTTTAGTTCCTTCGGAAGAATATGGTACCAGTCCTGCGGCTGTAACTAGAGAAAGAGTTTTAAGAAAAATTGAGGATTTCTATCAGGATGAAGATGGAAGCCACTGGCTTTCTGTAGTCAACAGGTCAACCGGTGATATGTTATCCACAACAATCTTCGCCGGTACATTTTTTAGTATCCTGATAATTCTTATAGCCCAAAAATGGTTAGGCGGATGGTCTCTGTTGGCGGTATTTCCTGCATTCACATTCGGAGCATACCAGACCCGGCGAACACTTCAAACCCAATTCAACAACTGGCAGATGAAAATGTGTGATGGGTTGTCTCCCCTATTGGAGTTCCTAAAATCTTTTTTCAAGCTGGAAGGGGTAACCACCAGGGAGGCTATGGAGTACAGCTTAGAACACCTACCGGAACCCCTGAAGAGTGAATTAACCGTCACTGTAGAGGAACTGTCTAATACCGGTGATCCCCAAAGAGCCTTTGATAACCTGGCAAACAAGGTTAAACACAGGCTCTTTTATGCGGTGTGCTTTCGACTGGGAGTAGGTTGGGAAAATAAAATTACCCCCAACCTCTGTGACGACCTGCTTAGGCAGATCGAAAACGATAAAGACGTGCAAATAGCAAAAGCCACATCCTTGAAGTCAGGGGCTTTTGCTATGCTGTGCGCCCTTGGGTTGCCGATAATAGCGCTGGTATACCTGTACCCGATTTCAAAATACATGGGGTTAAGCTTTAATGTCGGTTTACATTAATGGAAGGAGGTGTGATATTGCTTGCAAAGAGCGGTGTGCATTCTGGTAATAGTGATGTCTTTCATCGTACTAGGGTGGCTCCTTATCGGAGCCATAGGCGAGTTAACCGTCTTTTAGAAAATGAGTCCGGATTTATATCCACACAACTAATGGTGTCATTCATCTTTCCCACCGTTATATTAATCACAGTTTTATTGCTGGCCACATTAGGAGTATCGATGAAAAAAGAAAAGTATTATTCATGGGTTGGCAACGCTATGGACTTTGCTGCTGAAGCTTCAGTCCTGGGCACCGATTCAGCGAGGGTGATCTATTTTGAAGGAATAGCAAAACAATACTTTAAAGATGCCCTGACCGGTATGGTGGACGGTACAGCCTCGGGCAATACAATTACCCCTCACGGCTCTGCTATCCCGGGAGACGTAACCATTCAAGAATTTAAAGCTGTGGAGCCGGGTGATGCCATCCCGGGAGGTGTTGCCGGCCAGTATGGATATACGACCACCCTGGAATTCCCCCTGCTTAACACTGAACTGCCTATTTTGGGCAAGCAGTACCTGGTGACTAAAATGCACTATTATGCCGTAGCAAAGGGTATTGAGGGTTAAAACAATAAAAGAATAGGAGGATTACTGAAGATGAAAAACCTAAAATCAGAGATTGTTAAACTGATCAAAGACGAAAGAGGAACAATGCCGCAACTTAGTTGGCAAGCCGGAGCGACAGCAGTAACGGTACTGATTATTGTTGCCCTGGCAGTTTTTCTCCCTGACGAGATAAGAAATATAACCGGTGATATTCTTGATTGGGCGCTTAGTGAAATCGGAATTAGATAGGGGCTGTTTTTTGCTATGATCCATAGAGTAGTGATGTCAATTTTCACCATGCTTATCTTTGTGGTGGGGGCTATGTTCCTGGCTGCAATTGTTGTTACATTATTTAAATGGCATTTAATACAAAATCAGTCTAATTACCTGGCCAATTCGCAGGGTAAATACGGCGGATATACCACCCAGACACACCAAAACTTGCTAGACTTCACCAAGGACAGAGGTTTTGACCCGTCAATGATGGAAGTCACAGTTTCGGCTCCGGACGATCCTGTTCCCTGGGGAACGCCGGTAAGTGCAAAAATAACGTGCAAAGTGCCTGTCAGTATCGGTAAACTTACCACTCCATTTTACGTTGACCTGTCAGGAGAAGGTTGGGATATAAGCCGGTACGTTGAAGGCAAATATGCAGTAACCTACACATCACCGTGAGGGGTGAAAGAACATGGGGATTAAAGGCCGGGACATACTTATCTGGCTATTCTATTTGGGCAGCACGACAGTAGTGGTTTTGTCCTTTGCCGGATATGTCAATGTAGCAAAAGTTATTCTGTTGATCGATATTGCAGTTGTTTTTAAAGTAGCCCTTTTAAGTTTAAAAGCAAGATCCGCAACGAAAAAAAGCAGGGAGCGAGGGTTTAAGTTATTGACACTGCTCCCTGTTTCCCGCTCTTACGCCAATATATTGTTAAGATTTATTTCCCTGGATGTGTTTTTTACCAATGCCTATGAACTTCATGTTGACCGCAAAGATAAGTATATTCCGGAATTCGAACGTTTAATCAGGGAGGATCTGGAGTTGTTGAGCAAAGTTTCCCAACAAAAAATAACTCTATATATTTGGGAAACTAATGTTCCTATACCGAGCAAGTTCAGAAGACGGATAAAAAGCTTACAGAATCAGGGATTAGCAGTATGGGAAAAAGGGAGGTGGCCGGTACCGGCCCCTCCCTTTGTGTACAAGAACAAAATAAAAAAGTATGTCCGCAGGGGCGCTTTGGTGTTAATAGATTAAGGAGGCATTCAAAAAATGAGTGATGTGATAAAAACCAGAAAAAGAGCTATAGCCATATCATTTATTCTGGCACTGGTATTTACAACCCTGATTACAATCGGTGCTAACAGTAAAAATATTGCTGAGAATAAAAAAGTTGAAGTAATGGTAGCTAAGAGAACTCTTCCCTTCGGTACATCGGTAACACCTGCCGATTATGAAAAAGTACAGGTACCGGAAAGTATGTCTAAAAACATGGTTGCCGACCCTGATTTCTTTACCGGCAAGACTTTGATATTGCCGGTGGGGCAGGGCCATTACATTTATCAGGACTCCTTCAGAGAAGGACTGGCCAGAAGACCAGGATACTCTGAAGTCTTTATCGAGGTGGATTTGCACAAATCTGCTCTGGCTCTACCCGGGGAATATGTAGACCTTGTCCCTATTGACACTAGGAATGACGTCGCAAGACCAGAGCCAATAGCCAGATCCGTGCGTGTTCTGCATGCAGTAGATTCAAAAGGCTGGGACATTGATCCTTTAATGAAGAATGGTGTGGCCCAAGGGTTAAAAAATGAGGACAAGAAATACCCTGTAACGGTGGGTATTGAAATATCTCCTGATCTAGTAACAGCAGTAGTGCCCTATGCAGATAAGAAAATACAGCTGGTCAAAGGGGATGCTAGTTGAGTGAAAGGAGGGACGTAGCATGCATTGCATTATTGCATTTAGCGACAATAAGGCACCTATGCTAATACAGGGACTTAAAGCATTGAAAGACTACGGATTCGATCAATGGGTTTTCGAACCCTGCTCCACAACCGATGAGCTCCTAAATATGAGAGATAAAAGACCGGATGTGGTTTTAGTGGACAGGCTGCTTCCCGGGGAAAAACACTCTGATCTGTTGAAAAACCTCCAACTAATGTTTCCGGTCAGCAGAATAGTTTTGTATCTGGGGAAGATGGATGAGGAGGCCGGGGCATATGAGCGAATGGCTAAAAATTTCGGCCTGAACAATATAGTCAAGGGAGAATTACCGGGAGAAAGGCCCTACAACCTTTTCACAGCTTTATTAGCGGATATTGACGAGGTTTTAAATGGGACTCCGAGAACAGACAAAAGTTTATCAGAAAGGCAGGAAGAAAACCATCAGGAATGTCCACCGAGTAATAATTTGATTGACAGCAGAGATGATAATACAGTTGATGAAGATATTATTACATCACAAAACATGGTTAAAAGGACCAAAAAATACAAAGTGGTAAGGAAAAAAACCTTTGAAAGAATACCAAGTAAAGCACAAGAAAAACAACAGGTTTTCGGTGCTAAAGGTAATCATTGCCCCGTCAGAGAAAACCAGGGTGCTTTGATTGCTACCGTTGCCAATAAGGGCGGTGTGGGAAAGACAACGACAGCAATTACCGTGGCAATGGCACTTGCCGATGCGGGGATAGATGTTGTCCTTGTAGACCTCAACCTACCGGGGCCAAGTGTTCACAATTTTTTCGATCTTAAACCTGACAGTGGCATTGAAGCGTTAGCCGGTTATAACATTGCGCTTCTCGGCCATGTGCTTGTTAAAGCACATGGCCGAGAAAACCTAACCATACTGCCTGGGCCAATGGACGAAACGATTTTACCAGACACTATGTTTAAGCAAGGTGAGCTAGCAAAATTAATTAATGCTCTCTTATCTATGTCAACAGTGGTAATCGTAGATACACCATCAAACTTTTGGGATAAACCATGGTTACCGGAAGTATTTCAGATGGTTGATATGGTACTTGCCGTAGTGGATCAGTCTAAGTTTTCCCAAGGAGACACAAGCAAACATTCGCGAAAAATACTGAAAATGAAAGTGACACCGGACAAAATAAAAATCGTACTAAACAAGTTTTCACCTAAGTTGCATAATGCCAGAATAGTAGAGAAAGCTTTTAATGAGCGGTTAATAGGTTACGTGCCCAAAAAAATGCTGCCAAAAGTTATAGCAACTATTCCCAATGAATGGGATAAATATAATCTGCTAGGTTATAAAGGCGAGGCTGCGGGATTAGACGATCACATGAGTCAATGGCACCGGCTGGCTGAAGAAATCGCTAATCTGGCTGGCTTTAAATACAATAAGCCGGTTCAAAAATCAAAAAAAAGGAAAGGTAATCTCTTAGGCCTTTTCAAAAGGGGGTAGGACATTAATAAAATGGACAAGCGAACTATAGAAGAAATCCATCATTTAGCTAAATATATGGATGAACAGAGTGTGGCCGAAACACTTAACTTAACGGTAGATATTATCAAAGCAGTTATTAGGTGCGATATTGAGGTAGAGAATATAAACACGCCAGCTCCTCCCAAAATTCAGGTAGTGGAAAACGCCAAGTTTGTACGTAATAAAACTGTGATGGCTATTTCCCCGGGGGGAGGTATGGGGAAAACTACTGTCCTTACTTCCCTGGCTGTAGCGGCAGCTATGTACGTTCCCAATAAACGACCAATTGGGATAGTTGATTTGGCCGAATTCCCGAAGGTTGTTTCTGCCTTAGGAATAGAGACTGAAAACGCCATAGTTGATACAGCTGCTACGATCCTGTTTTGGGAAGATGAAAACGACTATACTGCTGCACAAATACCGCATCCCGTACTTAACAATCTTCACATTATACCGGGGGTTGGGACGGCTGAAAACCATTTAAAAGTTAATGCAGATACAATGGCTGCTATTATTTCCACTTTACAAAATCATTTTGAATTACTGCTCGTGGATTTGCCGGCGGGTCTCACATATACAGAAAGATTATTATCATACGGTGATTCAATATTAATCGTTCTTACTCCGGACCACGGCAGTGTAATTGGGTTTCTTGAGTTACTACCGACACTAAAACGCCTTGGATTAATTGACCGGTCATATATCGTAGTAAATAAAACAGGACACCCCGCTTTACTAGAGCCAAGCCAATTCTGCAAAATAATAACAGCAAGCGTGCGTGATCATTATTCTATTCTTGATAACAGTCAGATTGAATTCCTGGGTTTTCTTCCGGAAACCCAGAGTATTTTAGAACAGCTAAATGGCCATGTCGATAATATCATTCTAAACGACTCGAATCCGGATTTTACGGGGGAGATAAAACATATTTTAAGCAAATTATGCCCTGATTGGCAAATAAAAACTGAAAAAAATAGCAGCGGCATCGCTGGCATCCTAGGCCGTTTCTTTAAATAGCATAGGAAGGAGGGGAAGCTTGTTCTATCTTTTTGCCTTAACCGGATTTACGTTATCCCTTTCGTATTTCCTGGCTCCGGAAGTATGCACAGTTAATTGTGATTCAATTTTCTTTAACACCTTACTGCCCAACACCGGGGCATTTTATTTTTTATTGACCGTTTTTATATATCATCACAAGAGAAAAAAGTGTTTAACCTGGGTATTGCCGATAGGTCTCGGTATCCAAAGCGGAATATTTTTCTCCGGAATTTTAGCCGGTACCTGGTGCCATGTTTGTTTCGTTATTCTTGCTGTCAACGGGGCTCTTTTCCTGAGTTATATTATTACGGAGAAAACGATTAAACACAGTCAAATATCCGGAGTAGTAATAGCAATGTTTTTGACGTTTAGTTTAGGGAACGTTATATTTGCATCCTCGAACCTGAACAATGCTAGTGGAGAATTCATAAAGCCTGAGACAGTTAAGGCTTCAACCGAGAAATCCGAATTGAAAGAGCCTTCTGTGATAAAGGTATACGACCTTGCCGGTGATACTGTTCGGATAGACCTTAAACAATCACCAGTTTTGATATGGTATCCCTATTGCGACCCGTGCAAGGAGTACATTCCACGGATCAGTAATGATTTACCGCTGTTGGCCATGTGGGTAGAAGACCCTGAAGATATTAAATCGGCCCACAATATTGCAGCAGGCTTTAATAAAGAAACCTATTTTGTTAATGAACTGGACGTTCCGGTAGAAGCAGTGCCGGCATTGCTTTATTGGGATCAAGAGGATTTTAGTATTAAAACAACTTACGACATTCCAACGGATTAAGTAATTGTATGGATTGGAGGAAGCGAAATGGTTCAATTAGTTAACCGATCCAAAGATAGTGTTTTAGCTGACAATATTGAGCCAGCTCTTACCTTTATTACACGCCTTAAAGGTTTAATGGGCCGGTCTCAAATAACACCTGGTTATTCCTTATGGCTGCGCCCGTGCTCGGCTGTGCATACCTTTTTTATGCGTTTTCCCGTTGATGTAATCTTTGTATCCAAAGACTGGCGGGTAGTGGGCACGAAAAAAAACATGCACCCGTGGCGAGCCACCGGGTTCTATTCGGATGTAGTACATGTTTTTGAGTTTGCAGCCGGGACATTAAATAATACGGGGACAGAAGTGGGTGATCGCCTGCTATTGAAGGGGGGCTAATTGCTTGGAGCTAATATCCATACCTTTGTTTTGGGGATGTGTAATACCCTCTACTGCGGCCGCTTATACCGATTTAAAAACATACCGCCTGCCCAATATCCTTACGATACCCATTTTATTGATGGGTATTATTTATGGAATTTACAACGGCCACTGGCAGGCATCATTATTAGGTGTTACTGCAGCATTAATTGCCGGTCTGCCCGGGGCTTTACTTAACCAACTTGGCATGGGTGATGTAAAGCTAATGGCGGGGGTCGGGGCCTGGCTTGGCCCCTTTAACTTTATGGTGGTCCTTTTTATCTCTTGCATAATGGGGGTATTATGGTCCGTTTGCAGAGTTGTTAAACAACGCGAAATACCCAGAGCAAAGGTTTTACCGGATGCTAATACACCGGTCTCTCCGAATGTAATAGCCTTTGGTTTTTGTCTGTGTTTTGGGCTATGGACATTTATTTTACTCTCGCTGATGAACATAAATTTGTTTGCAATTATTTAAGGATGGTGAGCAAAAATTGGGTTTAAAGTTAGGATTAAAAAAACCACGCATAAACAAACTTTTCCTGGCTTCTTTAGTAATCAGTATAGTTATGGTCAGTGCCGGGGGTTATTACTATAAAGACCGGCTTAAAACCGGACAGGAGACAATACAAGTAGCAGTGCCCGGACAGAATATACCCGGATACCACAAAATAGCTGCAGGTGACCTTAAATTTGAAAGCATACCGGCAGGTACTGTAGGCAAAGAAACACTGGTGGACCCGGCTAACATAGTGGGTAAGTTTGCAAAAGTGCCCTTATACAAAGGGGAGTATATCAACCGCAATCGCTTAACTGCGGTTAATTTATTAAAAGGCTATGACTTTGTAAGTGTAAATGTAGACCTGGCCCGTGCAGGCGGGGCAGTACCCGGTAACAAGGTGGATGTTTATAAATTGGTACTGGACAGCGAGTCAGGTGTAACACTGAAAGAACCCGTGGCCTGGAATGCCATTGTCCTCAACGTGTGGGACGGCCAGGGAAACAATATTTACTCCGAGCAGAGTGAAGGCATAACTGATAAAGCGGTCCAGGCCCTGTCATCAACCAAGCCGCCCGCTGTAATAAGGTTAGCCGTAAAACCAACAGAGACCGGCCGGGTGGTAGACGGAGCAGTAACCGGAAAAACAAACATCGTTTTAGCAGTTAAAAACGGGAGAGAAGGAGGTGTTAACGCAGCCAATGGAAATGAAAAAGATGTTAACCAAGTTGAAGGGACAAATAACGGAGGAGGAAAAACCCGAGCAGATAACGGAAATACCCAAGACAGTTGACGAATGTGCCACACTGGTCGGCAACATAACTACCGACAGCACCAGGTGGTCTGAAGAAGAGCTGGTGGCCACGAGTGAACTCCAAGACATGGCCAGTTCCGGTGATTTTAACGAAGGGAAAAAGTTAACCGAACAAATAAAATACCTGATAATTCAATTTGATTTAAAAGTAGAAGGACTGACAACTGATCAACTGGCTTACGAAATATTTAAGAAAAACTGGGGGCTGGATGTAATACATGACTTGTTTTACGACCCGGAAGTAATAGAAGTATACGTTGACCGGCCTGACATGGTCAGCGTGTCCCGTATGGGTAAGGTGGAAAGGGTGCCCGGCATAAAATTTCGCGATAACAAACACGTCACCGACCTGGTTCTAAAACTGATCAAGCACGACCAAGATTCTTTGTTTGACGATTCACACCCCACCGTACAGTGCGTAAGAAACGATGAATCACGATTGACAGCATTCAGAAGCCCCCTGACTGAGTACACATGCATCAATTTACGGAAATTAAAGGCCGTTGACCTTAACCAAGACTACCTGATCAAAGTCGGCACCGTAAACGAAAGAGGGTGGGACATCCTTTCTCTGCTTGCCCGTTACGGCGCAAGAATACTGTTTATCGGCCCTCCGGAAAGTGGGAAGACAAGCTGGCTCCGGCTGTTGACCGGCGAACTGGACCACGCAACCCGGTCGGTTTCCATTGAAAGCGACCGTGAACTTTTTCTGCAGCGTACTTACCCTGAGAGAAGTGTTGTAGAGATGGAAGAGCACGCTCAATTAAGAGGGGGAACTCTAGAACAACTTTTCGCCGGCAGTTTAAGGCTGTCCGCCACACATTTAATCTTCGGTGAGTTCCGCCTGGAAGAAATAGATGCGGCCATCATGGCCGGAGAACGTGCCCGCCACTTTTGGAGCACAAGCCATTTCAGGACCGCCCGGGAAGCCGTGGCAGGGATAGCAGACATCCTGGTGTCCAGGAACACCGCTCTTACACATGACATAGCTGAAAAACAGGTAATACGCGCTTTTGATACCTTCGTAACGGTATACGGCGACCTTAAGCACGGGGTTAAAAAGATATTGGACATAACCTGTGCCCGGGATACAGGCGAAAAAGTGGAATATCGAAGCCTGGTTAAATGGGTGCCGGGGGAAACCGACTACTGGGACGGCAGCTGGACTTTCCCGGACAAGCCCTTTAGAGAGTTTATTGCCCGCATGAGGCTTTACGGAGCTGTTAATGATGAATTAAGCAAGGTGGGATGGCTTGATGCCTGAATTTTTGAGATTTGATCCCTATTTTCATCTATATTATCTGTTTACGGTAATAGCAGTTTCCGTAGTAATTTATTTGACTATATCCCGTTTCATATCGGGAATAAAACGACTTTGGAGCAACAGAAAGAATTTAAAAGGTGCCGATACTGTTTCTAACTGGATGGTACGGGTAGAGAAGCACTTAAAGCGTCGTAATACACGTCTTAAAGCCAGTGTTTATATTGTTTTGCTCGCTTTTGCAATTACCACCGGTATTTTCTTGGGCAGCATTCTTAACAATGCACTGGCTGCCATATTAATTGCAGTCATCGGTTTTGTCATTCCGGAACAGATTTTTCTATATATTATCCTTCGTCAAAGGCTGGTGAAGTTTGACCAGCTGGTGGAAGCGTGCCCTGTTTTCGCCTCGGAACTGCAGAGGGTTCATGTTACCCGTGCTTTAGGCAATACCGGGCGGAGCATTCCAGACCCAATTGGGCGCATCTTCCGGCAGGCTGAAAGAGACTTAATCGCCACCAACGAGCCCAAAGAGGCATTTGGCCGCATGTTGCGCCACATGGATTTTAATTACGGTAAGGATTTCATATCCCGGGCCTATGACTGTTATTTTAATTCAGCGGTGGCCCCCATGTTTGTTGACCTGGGCCAGGAGATGGAATCCAAGCGTAAGCGGCTGCACGAAAATATAGCCAAGCTTTTCCAGGACCGTATACTGTCCATTGCCATGCTTTTAATGTTCTTCCCCACTTATGCCATTGCCACCCGGGTAGTACCCACAACATGGGAGTTTATGACTCAAACAATAGCCGGAAAATTTTTAATATGCTTGTACTTATTATCGGTGGCACTTGGCCCCGTGATGGATTACACCACGATCCGAAAAATGGAGGTGTAGCCGTGGAACTATCTTTAATAATCCTCGCCATAGGAACCGTTTTATTGGCGACATGCCTGGTATTTCTGCTTTTACAGCGTATTTCTAACATAAAACTCAAGGTCACAGTCCATTTAAAAGAAAAACTACGCAACGACTTGAGGCGCAAAAGAACAGTGTATGACTGGCTGCCCGTCTACGGCGCACTGGCAGGAATAATATCTGCCTTGTTGTTAATGTGGGGATCACCATCTATTAACTTAATGGCTGTACAGGTTATCGCGTGGATGGGGATACTAATAGGCTACATGACGCAGAAAATACTAAAAAAGGAAAACAGGCGCAATGCCTTACATGAAGCTTCCGTTTTTTTTAAAGCTTTAGGTATAAGGTTAAGTGTCGGGTACAATATTCCTTACTCATTACGTGTGGCAGCTGCCCTCACTCCCTCATTAAGACCACCGGTGCAAAGGTGCTTGCAGCGGTGGTCTTTTGATCCACGTCAGGCTCTGGAGGGTTTACGCAAAGAGATTAATATTCCAGAGGCTGAGACACTTTGCTATGTTCTGTTAAGAGCATATGAGTCAGGAGGTGAAAGTGTAGCCCATGTATTAAGCCAGGGTGCCCGCAACATTGATTACAAATTGGCAGGAATGGAGGAAAAGAGCTTTGCGGTAGGAAAAATGCGGCTTCTATTGTGGAGGGTGCTGCCTTTCATGAGTATCTTCGGTTTGTTTGCCGGTAATTTTGCTTATTACGCTCAAAATGTGTTGTTCGAGGCTATAGGCAATATTAAATAATTTATGGGAGGACTATCAATGTATAAAAAAGTAAAGAATTTTTTCCTAAATAGGAAAGGTAAAAGCAAGGATGAAAAAGGACAGGGACTGGCAGAATACGCAGTGGTTTTGATCGTAATCGTTCTTGCCGCCGTGGTTGCTCTAAGTCCGGTAGGTAATTCTATAGAGTCAGTCGGCACATCGGTCTCTGGTACAATCGACCAGAAGGTTACTGATCTGCAGAGCGGTAGTTAAAGAGGTTATACTCCGGCAGCTAAAACTGCCGGAGTATAAACTTTTACCCTGAAATAGGAGTTGATTTCAAGTGGCTAAATTAAAGGAGCTGCTAAAATGCGAAAAAGGAGTATCATTGATAACTTACCTCCTAGGACTAGGTTTTATAGTAACCATAACTGCTGTGGTAATAGGGAATTTAAATCTGTCTCTTTCCTCTTTTCACGATGTGGGAGTGCAGTATATTCAGGATTTAGGCAGCTCGGGATTGTAAGGGAAAACAGGGGACAGGCGCTGCTGACGCTGATTCTTGTAATGGTACCGCTTACTTTTTTAGTGTTCAGCCCCATCTTTTATGATAACCAAATGGATTTATATGACAAGGCCAAGGCAAAGTTTTACGCTTACCTGGACCGCATACAGGTTGAGGGCTACTTAACCACGCAGGATGAAAACGCAATGCTAAGTGATTTTGATACCATCAACTGCCCGATAGATGAAATCGACTGCCCAAGGGAATCCCAGGGGGACAGCCGGGTTTTGAGAAACGACAGTGTAACAAGCAGTTTAATCACGGTGAGGATAAAATGTAAACCGGAAAATAAGGGGTTAAGTATAGGGGGGCTTGTAGGGGCCGGGGCTCCGGGTGATTACTATATTAACCTGAAAGGCAGTGTGATCAGTGAGAGAGTGGATCCATAGGTTTATTAAAGAAGAGCGTGGAGACGCTCTTTTATTATTACTGCTCATAGCCCCCCTTATTTTAAGCATGATCATGTGGCGTATGGATTACAGCCAGGCTGTTACGCATACGGAGATTGACTTTAACGAGAGCCTGAAAAAAGCGGTCAAGGCTGCCGCCAACCAGGTGACTGAAAGAAGCCAGGCTGAAGGAGACCCGAGGATAAGTTCTGACCGGGCACATGCCGCATTTCGTGCCATACTGGCAGACAACTTAAAACTTGACCCGGTTTCGATGGCCCCTTTGAGCAGCTCACCTTTAAAGGCACCCATGAGATACAGCCTGATTGTATATAACGGTGATGGTAATTATGCCGCATCAGGTGCCCGGGCAGCGTACCAGTACGATTTCGATGGCAGTACATTAAGTTCGTATCCTTTGTCCGGGCTTGGATTCCCACAGCACTTTACTGTATCGGATTTTAATATTGCATATGGCGGTGGAGGGACATTCGACGTTATCCTCGATGCGCCGGGCTGTGTTTCCATAGCCGAGGTGAATTTAAAAACCATCACGGAAACCCCGGCAAAGCCTGTGCGCTGGGCTTCAGCAAAAATTCATAACCGGAGTGAGGAGGAGTCAACCGATTAAAAACCAAAAGATAATAGCTTTTATAAGTGTTTTAATTCTCACAACCGTTCTGACAACTGTTTATTTTATCTATAACCATTTTATGTATAAAGGTCCGGCAGAGGCCGCAGAAACATTTATTACGGCCCTTGCCGAGCAAGATTGGAATGAGGTTGAAAAAACATCATCCGGCCGGGCACTTTATACGATCAATACCAGGAAAGAACAGGTTGAATCGCTGTACGCTGCTAAAATAGTTGATATGCAAATCAATGTTATGGCCACGTCAAAACAGTGGGCATCGGCACATGTTATCGTAGAAACCGCACTCTCTGATGGAGATGTTGACGTTTCCTGGTATAATTTAATGCTTCAAAATGACAACGGGTGGAAAGTGTACCGAGTAACTTCTGTATTGCCTGTGCTGAATGGAACTCCTGATTTAAAAGGCATTAGCAAGGCAGATGTGCAGAAGATACAGGAAGTTTTCTCCGACTACTTAACATGCTTAGCTCAAAATCGGTATAGGGAGGCAGGACGTTACCTGGTGGGATTGTCCCGCCAACAATTTGAGATTGGGATGCAGGCACTCGGTAAGAGTCCGGTGATAAAGGACTATCAGGATATAACGGTAGAACCGGTATGGCATAAAAATAACATGGTAGTTTCAAAAATAATGTATGAGGCTGATTCCAGGCCGGTTAGCGTGATGGTCTGGATGTATAAAACGTCCGTGGGCTGGAAAATCGCCAACGTTGAAAGCATTTAAAAAGAAGTTCCGATATGAAGGGGGTGTACTCTCTGAGGATAGTAAAAACGGTATTAATAGTTTTAATTCTATTCACTATAGCTAAACCTGCCTGGGCGACCAGCAGATGGGAGTACTCAATTACTAATATGGACACCCCTAATGTCATAGATCAATCTCAGACAACAGCTGTCGTTGACACTCAAAACAATGAAATACGCCTGCCACGGTTCAACCCCGGGGCCGTAGCGTTCTGGCCGGACGGATCTGCGGACTATATCGTAATGACCCCCACGGAAATCAAGCACTATTCCTGGACAGGCAGCCAGACGGTTGAAAATACCATTTTAAGTGTACCCGGACAAAATAACCCTTTATCTATAGCGGCACCGGCACCTTATCCGGATGTAGTTGTAGTGGATAAAGACAGAGGTGCCACCCATTATTCCTTCACCGGCACTGATATGGTTGAAAACCCGGCGTTAAGCGTTGCAGATCTGTCCGGTGTGTTATTTGTAGGGGCAAGGGAAGATATTGCGGCCGGATTGATTGACGAAGAAGTTAGGGCTTACAAAAGTGGATCTCGGGACACAAGCTTAGAACCTAGCGTAGACCTTAGCAACCCTATGGGCCTGAGCCTTTACCCTGACCGGAATAATATGGCCATCATGGAGCCGGACAGGGTACGGTTTTTCATGAATACCGGCACGCAAATGGTGGAAAACCCGGCTCTCGCTATTACTGGTCTAAATAATCCTAAAGCTATTGGGACCGGAAATGACTTGGATACTGCAATTGTAGATGGGAATCAGGTTAAACACTATTCCTTTGATGGCAACTCCCTCCGTTATAACAGTACACTGTCCGTGACATCCGGTTTATCCTCCCCCACCTGTGTTGCGCTGCGCCCGAATAGCAACGACCGCATTATTGTGGATGGGAATGACGTTAAGTATTATAAATTTGAAAACGGGAATCTTGTCTATGACCCTGAACGATCAACCACCATTTCAGGGCTTAACGAGTTAGGCGGGTATGCACCAAAAGCTACCGTTGTGTCCCAGGTGAAGAACACAACCGTTGACACTACATTTCTCCGCATACGCGCGTACCACGCCCTGCCTCAGGGAACATCTGTCACCTGGTATTTAACCACTGACGGTGCTAATTTTACCGAAGCAATGAGATTGAAAAACGATACCGGTACCGCTATATGTGAAGCATTTGACCCCGATACATTATCCTGGACAAACATAGGCATTGCTTCCAAAGCCGGTCCTGACCAGGATACAAAGGAACTATGGATAGAGCTGCCGGCCGGCCGGGACATCATGTGGAAAGCAGTGCTGGAAACCGATGATCCGGAACAAACACCTAAAGTTATAAAAAATGACGTAGCAGTCGTATGGGAGGCCGGTAACCCACCGGAAAAGCCGGACTTGAACCTTCCAGCACAGTGTTATGCATCTACAACACCGACAATCAACTGGTCATTTAGCGATCCCGATCCCGGCGATACCCAATCAGGATATCAAGTGCTTATAAGGAAACAGTCAGATGGCACATTAGTATATGATTCAGGCACAGTTATCAGCTCAGACCCCCAATTTAAAATACCAACCAGTGAACAGCCTGACGTTCCAGGACCCTTATGGGCGTCGGGTGAGTATGAATTTACCGTTGAAGTCAGAACTTTTGATGCCGTCGGGATTCCGTCTGAATGGTCAGACCCAGCTGAATTTTGTATCGTAGGTTTGGAGAGGCCAAGGATTAAAGAACTCGTAAGCCCAGGCGCAGGACAGACACCACCTGTTCCGGATCAACCAAATACTTACCTGGTAGTCAATAAAGGTATGACAGAAGATGAACTGCCAGTAACTAAGGCAGGTGGTAAGGTTGGAATGCTCGTAGACAGCATTGGACCGCTTAATTCACTTGATGCTGTTTTTCCCTATTTAGGCAAAGAAGCCACTGTGTATAAGATTAAAAATACCGGAGCCCCGGGCAACTCTACCAACCGCTGGCTTATTGAGTTTTGGACTGAGGCCAGTATTGAAGAATGCCCGGATGGTACCATCGTTGAGATGGACTTAACAGGACACAGCACCGAGGGAGATACAAAACTTTCAACGGTGGATGCTCCACCCTATGGGGCCGGGGTAGCTAAGACAATGGGAAGTGTATATGAGGATTGGGTGGTCGTTCTTAAAGGACGTGATAATTAGGGAGGGATATCAAACTCCATGGAAGGTTTGATTGACAAAATATTAGATATCTGTCAACCCGAAAAGCAACATGAAGCGAAAAAGGAACTAACAGAGCTTCTCAATCGTTACGAAATAAGAAAACAGTTGCCGGAGAAAAACCCCGATATAACCGACAAAATGAACATGTTTATTTTAAGCAAAAAAATGGAAGGGTTAAGCCCCAAAACCCTTAAAAACTACGAAAGGACTATAACAGATTTTGGACGTCATATAAGCAAAACAATTAATCAGGTTGCCACGGACGATATAAGGAATTGGTTAGCAAACTATTCCCATTTGGAAATGAGCACTATTCGGTATCACATCAGTGTGTTAAGAAGCTTTTATAACTTTCTTGTAATTGAGGAGTTAGTTGACGTAGATCCAACCAGGAAAATTAAAGTACCAAAAATCAAACAACAGATCCCCAAGCCTTTATCGATTGAGGAACTTGAAGTGCTCCGGGAAGGGTGTAAAACACCTCGCGACAAGGCCATATTGGAAATTCTTTATGCCACCGGCTGCAGGCTCGATGAAATATATAGGTTGGATCGCCTGGATGTAAATTGGCAGACAAGGAGTCTAATCGTTACTGGAAAGGGGAACAAAGAAAGAGTCGTTTTTTTTAATCCCCGGGCGGGGCATGTTCTAAAAAAATATCTTGATAGCCGGAGCGACGATATCAAACCATTGTTTGTAACCGAAAAGGGGATTCCAAGACGGTTATCACAACGTTCAATTCACGACGTAGTTAAAAAAATAGCTGACCGCGTTGAATTCAAGAAAAACATTCACCCTCATATTTTTAGGCACACCATGGCCACCACTATGCTGGATCACGGTGCCAGTCTGGAAGACGTTCAAGCTATATTAGGACATTCAAGTCCTAACACTACCCAAGTCTACGCCAAAGTGTCATTAGAAAGAAAAAAGAAGGCTTACGATCAGCATTTCGTTAATTAACACTAATCAGTTGAGGGGGTTAAAGATGGAGGATAAAGCAATTAGACACTTAATTTCAGATTCACCGGCACTCACTAAATATTATCAAGACAACATTGAAGAGGTTAATGCTTTTATAAATAAATATGCGATTTCTCAGGGTGAAATAGAAGATTTGATGGCTGTCATGAAAAAGATTGATGAAGAATTCAGGGTAGGATAAAACGTCCAGCTAGAGTTAAGGATGCGTAGGTGAGAGGTTTGAGAGGAATATGCCAAGGAGCTGCAGCCCACGTATATAGTTTGCCATAACCGGAAAGGCCGAAATCTCACTTGTTACCCATTGTAGGTAAAATGAGTAGTAACATGTTAAAATTTTATACCTAAAAATCCTTTCCTTGTTCTCTGTCAGAAGGTATGTTTTGGGGAATGTATTTTTGTTTTACCCAAATTTCTTCTTATGGTATAAACTCATTTGTTGTTTCTATATTTTTATCTAAATACAATAATGTATAAGCCATTGTTAATGCCCAGATTAAAGCACCTGTAAAATTGGAGACTACAGTTCCAAGGGAGGTTCTGGTTAAATGAGGGAAAGAAAGTAATGTAGGTATAGCGTAAATAAAAAACCCTACAATAATCGCATATAATATAGCCTTTAACCAAACGGAACTATAATTTATGAATGGTATTAAATAAGAAAAAATTACGGTTAAAAAACTTATAAACATAAGGTGGAGAAATAAAGCAAAACCAAGCTCTGACCCGCTTTCAGCTAAATTACCATATATAGTTAAGCTTACCCAATCAGCAAATCGTAATTCGGTAAAGCCAATGCTTTTCGAATAATAGCTCCATGAATTCATTAAAAACCAACCTGGTATTGCTGCTACAATTCCTTTTGTGAATCTACACAATTTATTTCCGCTCCTTGCCTGAAAGTAGTTATCTTAGGGATTAAATTAATTTTGGCTGGATTTTTATATTTTTAAAATTGTTATAATAACAAACCAGGAAAAGAATAAGCAAAGTCGATATATCGGTAGGTAGTTTTTGGGTATTTAAACAATCCCAAATTTTGACCTATGCTCACTTGAAAAGATTTATTAAAAATTACATATATGGGTAGTGCATTTTGTTGCCATTGATTTATTGCGGCTTTAGCATTATAACTTGACACTTTTTCATTGTAGGGAGTGCCAGTTATTTTGTTTTAAACTGGTTTACTGTAACTCGCGTTTCTGGGTTGGCCGTAAATTATTATAGCAACTTTGTCCGCTTATCCAGTAACATTAATCCATAAGCGGTTAAAATACCATAAATTAATGCACCGACAAAAGTGCTAATAGCATCACCTGGGGGGATATTTTTAAATAATGGTAATCTAAATATTGTCCCGAACCCTGATAGTAAAAACCATAATACCGCCCCAAAACCTAATCCTTTAATCAGATTATATCTACTAGAAGTTATCAAGATGATATAGGCAAAAATAACTCCAAATATTGTTCCGACAATAGTATGAGAGATTATACCAACCAAAAAGGCTGCAAATCCTGAATAAGGTTTAAATGTTATCATTACCAAGGCAAAGTCGGCAAAAGCCCTATCAGAAACTCCTAAGAACTTAACTAAATTACCGTAAAGATTTTGAATCAACCCTGCAACCGCTCCTGCAAAACCACCAGCTATAAGCCTGTCTTTCAAGGAAACTCACCTCCTTTAGAAATTAAAAAAAACGAGAACTTTTTTAAAGGATTTCAAAGATTAAATAATTGATGCTTTTGTTATCTTTCTTATTATTATCATTGGGCTAAGTCTTATTCAGGAGCAGGGGTAACAACAAGTTTAAGCTCGAGATTTTATTGTATCCCGAAAACTTATGAATATTCCATACTAAAATTGCGGTAGGTCCCTTTCTTTCCACAACTGCGCTTTTTGCCTGAAGTGTGAAACAGCATTTGTTGGCGGCAAGATCCAGGCAGTGGGGCCTAATAAATTTGTCCCTGGGTTTCAAAAATTAAATCTATACATTTTAGCTTCGGGTATGCGCTCGAAGTTTTCTATTGTTATGGGAGGTGATTGACAATGTGTCTGTGACTGAAATTGAATGCGGCTCACATGCATATGATGCAAATTCAGATCATAACCGAACTCTAAAATATGTCTTAACCAGGCAGTTTGATAAGGAGGGCCAAAATTTAATGAAGGTAAAAGGTTGTATGATATTTTTTCTGCTAATGTTATCTATTCTTATTACAAACCCTGCGTATGCAGAATATTCTAATGGGAAGTGTATTTTTGCTGAAGATTTGGCTGTAGGTTCGATATTAACGGGATTCAATGTGTCAGGTAATGGAGTATACAATGTATCCAAGGAAGCTGTAGTAGTACATGCTGGCAAAGCTCCTCGGTTGGTTGTGACAACTAATCAAGGGGCATATCATAAAAAATTTTCAACCGATGGCTCAAATAACTACAAAAGTTCTTATTTAAAATCTATTGTAGATAGTTGTACGTTTAACATAGATGAATACGTTTTTAATGTAAGTGCTCCATCTATAAAAGATATTGTTGGCTCCTTTGGTTCATCTGATACGTGGTCTGAGAATTACGGGTTTGTCAATTTAGGGGAGTTAAAAGGTGATTATTGGACATGTACGCCATTTCCTCTTAATTACCATGTATGGCAAGCCTATTATGTAATGGATAATGGTATGGTTAATAGAATATATGTAGATTATTCTCATGGAATTCGTTTAGCTTTTAATTTAAAACAAGATACAGTTTTGAAATATAACTCAGGTAAATTTACAATAACTTCAAGTCAAACAGATATACAAAAGGCTTTTGAGTCTAAATATGGTGATCTCTACTCTGCGAGTATAGACGCGCGAAATGCTGCTAATAGCGCCAAAACCTCTGCACAACAAGCCAAATCATCAGCCGACGCCGCCGCTGGAGATGCAGACTATATACGTAATACGCAATTACCCACCGTTGAAAACAAGATTGATAACCTAGAAACCAAGGTCGCAAACATAGAAAATAATATGTCTACCGGAGACTCAGCTCCCCCAACAATAACATCAGTTAAAGGTTATAACGGCGCTACCTGTACAACTGGTACCACTTTTAAGGTTGTTGTAAAGGCCAGCGATAATAGTTCTGACTCTCTGGAGTTTCGAGTTAAGGCTGATTCCGGAAGTTGGAGTAACTGGACATCGATAAGTAATTATGCGGTGGCCACTGGCATTAGTGGTGGCGGAGCTCACACGATTAGTGTAGAAGTTCGAGATCAAGCCGGAAACGCGTCTAATGACACAATGACGGTTTTCAAAATATAATATTTGACGATTGATAAACCTACAGACCCGGGAACCCCGGGTTTTCTTTATTTTAGAGGGTAAAATTATAAGTTCCAATAGCAAGAGGGGGTGATAAATATAAATGTACTAGAAAATTTGAGTTATATATCGTTATTAAAAGATACTTACCTTGTCCGGCACAACAGAAATGTGTGCCAATATAGCCTTATAATTACAGAAGCAATGAATCTACCAGAAAAATCAATCGAAACCATACAACAAGCCGCAATTTATCATGATATCGGCAAGATAGGTATCCCCAACCAAATATTATTTAAGCCCGGAAATTTAACTCCTTCCCAATGGCAGATAATGATTCTGCACCCGGTAATCGGTGCAGAATTGTTATCTGCTGATCTATTAAATAAAGAGATTGTGGAGGCTGTATATCATCATCATGAACGTTGGGATGGAAACGGTTATCCGGATGGATTGGCAAGAGAAGATATTCCTATAGCAGCCAGAATAATCGCCGTGGCTGACTCCTTTGATGCCATGACGGCAAGCAGACCATATAAAAAGACGTTAGACAAAAACCAAGCTTTAGAAGAAATATCTCGCTGTGCCGGTACCCAGTTTGACCCTGAGGTGGCCGGTATTTTTATATCGTTAATGGAAGACCGAAATATAGTGAGCGCCGGTATGCAAAGAAGTCCATCACTATAGGTAAATAAAAATCACGAAAGGTGGAAGATGTTATGACGACGATTCCAGAAACACAAGTATGCCAGTTTCCCCAAAAGAAAAACGTGGTGGCGGTAGATGTAGGATATGGTTACACCAAGGCAGTGTCAAGCAGCGACAAGAGAATTTGTTTCCCCTCGGTTATCAGCCCGGCCAGGGATCTGCCCCTGGCTGCACTCGCTGACAATACTATTGGGCATAAGGTGACAATCCGTAAAGAAGGTGGACAAAAAGAAGAATACTTCGTTGGAGAATTAGCAGTGCAAGAAGGACACTCTGTACACTTCACCTTAGATGATGTGAAGCACAAACACCCGGCCCATGACATAGTGCTTCTTACAGCGGCAGCTCTTTTGGAACCCGAATCAATCAATAAGCTGGTTGTTGGTCTTCCGGTTGATTATTACCGGGATCAAGGAAAAAGCCTACAGAACCATCTTCAAAACCTGAGTGCCACAGTGGCGGTAGATGGAACTCCGGAAGTATCATTGTCCTTTGAAGAAATACAGGTTTACCCGCAGGGGGCCGGTGCCCTTCTCACTGTGCCAGACATACCTGGAGGCGGCATAATTGCCATGGTAGACGTGGGACATAAGACAACAGATTGCGTTGCTATTGAAGTAAAGAATGGAAGCAGCAGGCCGGTTCAGTCCATGTGTGTTAGTGTGGAGGTCGGCATTTTACATGTGCACAAAGCCGTGTCGGAGGAATTTCTAAAGCGCACCGGCATACGGCTACCTGCTAATTACACGGGGCAGGTAATGCGTGATGGCCAAATATGGTTTAGAGGAGAAAAGGTAGATTTGAGTCACACACTTAAAGAAAAGCGACGCGTTGTTGCCAGAGCTATTGTGGATGGGGTAATGGCTGCCTGGGGTGACCGCGCTGATTTCGTGCGGCAGGTTTACCTGGCCGGTGGCGGTGTTTTAGAACTGCCGGAACTTAGAGACCTGCTTAAGGAATCATCCATTGTTTCAGATGCGCAATTTGCTAATGCGCTTGGCTTTTTAAAGTTTGGTGAGAGCTGAGGAGGTGGCGTTATATGACGTATCTCGCTCCTAAGGAGCGGATGAAAATTTCTTTGCGCCGATCTGAGGTGGAAGCAACCGGCAAGCCGTTTTATACAAGGTGGCAGGATGTACCGGAAGGTTATAAGACAAAGACCAAGTGTGAAGAGTTAAAGCAACCGGTTCGTGAAGGGGAGGAACCGGTTTCTTATGTTCTAGCGAGGCTGTGGAACGGATATTTACCTCTGTACGACAGAACATAATCTTTGTGAGGAGATTAGATTGCTTTGAAGATTAAATATATAAATAATCAGGTTTTAGAGCGTTTTTTCTCAAATTTTCAGATTTATCGCTTCCGCCCTGGTAATATAATCAGGATTGTTAGGTATGCCCTGAACTTAACAGCTAGAGAATTTGTTAAGAGTACTGGTGTCAGTCAAACAGATATTACTCGATGCGAATTAGGACAAAAACCTATACCAGAGAAAAAGTTATGGGTTTACCAAGAAAAGTTAAATGAATTATGCCCTATTCAATGTTATTCATCTTATATGTTTATGTTTAAGATGGTGTGACCGAGAAAACGATGATGGCGCAAGGCCTAAGAAGTGGTATTAACGTAAATCGTCACACCGGCTCATGGCAAATAATTTATAGGGTGTGACAATTAACTCTAAAATAAGTGATTAACCCTTGTGACAGTTGGGCTTACACGGTCACACGAAAAAAGAATAACAGGTGTGACGGAATAGTGGAAAAATGGCTAAAAGTCAAGTGTGACAAAGCTTGAGTTGGTCACACCATATTAATTTTTTTTGGTGTGACCACGAAACCACTGGTACTGTAAGACCTAAGTACCATTTTAAAAATAAATCGTCACACCTTTTTTAAAACGCCCCAATTATTCTGTGTGACGATTATCATGTAAAACAAGTCTAAGCTTAACGCGCTGTTGTGTTTTACAAGTCTCACCACTTTTAAAAAATAATGTGACGAGAAAGGTGTTGTAGATAATATGAGACCCAGTGGGCGTAAGGGTAAAGGTGGTCACATCAAATCCTTGCATATTAAACTTCCAGTGGATCACCCCGTGTTTTCGTTTCCGGAAGGAGAGCGCAGCAGGGTTGCCAGAGAATGGTTAGAACAAGGCAGACAGGTGACTAAAGCTATGCAAGAATTAAAACAAGAACTGCAAGAGATTAAAGAGATCTTAAAAAAAGGAGGAAAGATTGAAAAACCAAACCAGGTTCTCGAACAAAGACATGATACGGAATGCCAAAATGCCACAATTGATCCTGCAGTATTCTTGAAAATTTAAAAAAAACTGAGGAGGGAAATAAAACATGCTGGTCTACTTAGCGCACCCGGTTGCTTCGGATCCAGCCGGCAATTATCAAAAAGCCAAGCTAATAGCCAGGGAAATTGCAAACCGGTACCCGGAAGTGGTGCCGGTTTCGCCTGTATTAAACTTTTGTTATTTTCGCGAGCCCGAGGAAAGGGAAAAAATAATGAGGTGTTGTTTCAGGCTTTTAGCGAAGTGTGAAGAACTTTGGCTCACTGGACATTGGTGGAATTCAAGTGGATGCCTGCAGGAAAAACAGGTAGCTGAAGAACTTGGTATTCCGGTACGGATGTACAGCTCTCCGTCTGTAATAAATGTGGTAGAATAGTAAGCGGTCGTGAACCGTCGACATTGATCATGGTAAAATAATGGGGGATTCATAATGGCTGAAAAAAACTTAAGAGGATATTGAATTTGGGGGGTATTATAAGTGAGTGCGTTTTTAGATGTATTTTACGGATTATTCTCAAGTTGGGAAGATATTTGTTTTTTAGGCAGTCGCGAAGAGGCAAGGTTGGAATTGCAACAAAAATTCAAGAGATATATTCCGGCAAAATATATAAACAATGCATTTGATTTGTTAAGAAAATACGAATTAATACACTATGATGAACATACTTTTGTTAATGTCCGCCGGAGGAAAAAACGCTTAATTAATCAAAGAGTATATAAAAAAACTAATATTCCTAACAGCAAGGACATATTGAAAAAAATAGACTTTTATTTCAGTGACTTTGAGAAAATTACTTCAGAGTTAACAAAGGAAGAAGACGTAAAAAAATTAAGAGAGTTAGAAAAAAGTAAAAATGTAAAGTTTCAGGATGTTGCTAGTAAATGGGAAAGGAAAGATGGTCGTAGAAAGTGTATACCTTGTAATGCTAATTTTTCAGATGAAGGATTGCTACATAATTTCCCTCGTCATGAAGTATTAGGCTTCATCCAAGAACTAGAAGATTATGATCCTTTGGCCGAAAAACAAAAAAAGGAAATTTACTTGCAAAAGAAAAGGGAAATTGATAAATCATTAAGTGAACAGTATGATTTTGCAATGTCATTGATAATTAAATTAATAAAAGATAACTGTAATAAGTATGGCATTGATGAGATTGAAATTAAACCGTGGAAAAACAAAATTTATCACTATCCTACCATAACTGGTATCATTAAACCTCAAAAAATAATCTTTACCACCTCTGAAATTATTATACATGGAAATGATTTTGAATTAAACATTCCAATAAATGATATTTTTTTCTATACAGGAAGTGAAAATGATATAAACGGTATAGGTATACATTACCATGAATCATGTTTTATATTTAAAATTAATATTGAATTTACTGAAAGGTTAAATGAATTAAGGGATATATATAATTCGGCGTATAACGCTTTAATATATAGGAAAGTAAATATATGACAGTATTAACGGGGATATCCCCGTTTTTTTATTTTATAATACATTTACTTGTAACATATTAATCCAAAGGCATGGGGGGGAAATGCAATATAATGGTTCACTTAGGCAAATTATAAACCGGTAGGTACCGGTTTTGCCTGTATTAAAAATTAATGTTTTGGAATTTATAATACATTTACAAGTTGAGGGATGATCATTGAGAGAAAAATATCCACAAAACAAGCAATTACCACCCAACCAGGCTGAACCAAATGCATATTTGCAAGATAAGCGAAGCAAAGGATGGTTTTGGGATTTCAATGAAGTATTCGATTCAGACCTTTCAAAAAATGCTATATTAGTTCGACTGTATATTGCTAAGTGCGCAAATGGAGACCGGCAGGCCTGGCCGTCACTAAAAAAAATAGTTAAAAATTGCAAAATTAGCAAACCTACTGTTACCAAAGCTCTTGGCGAACTAGAAGAAAAAAAGTGGCTAAAAAAGATTATCCAAAAACGACCAAACAGCGAGTACGCTAACACGATTTATATACTTAATAATCCTCCCGTTTCCTTGCCAAAAGAGGGGGGTAGTAAAATAGCTTTACCACCGGTAAAAAATAAAGAGGGGGTGGTAAACTCATTTAACCACCTGGTAAAGCCACTTGACAACCTGGTAAAGCCACTTGACCCTAATAAGACCCAGATAACAATACCCAATAAAGAAAAAGATAAATTGTTTATATCCTCACTTCGTTCGGATACAAACAACAGCGCAGTGGACTTGCAATCCACTGCTGCCGTTGATAGCAATAACTTACAAAAACATAGTAAATGCGATAGCCACATGCAGACAGGTGTGGTAAACACAAAAGATCATTGCGGAAACGATAGCGATAGCCGTCCACAAGCGGGCGCAGCAGACCAAGATCGATTACCTTCAGCCAAAGACCTAATAACTGAATTGACAGGTGAATACCGAAGCACAGGTGCAGTTCCCAAAAATGGGGACTTTGCTTTTATCGGGAGCCTTTACAATCGACATGGCTACGAAAAGGTGCTGGAGGGTATCCATGAATTGAGTATGGCTATGGCTGCCGAAGAAATATCCAAGCCCTTGCTTTACCTCAAAAGCATTGTTGAAGGAGTTAAACGTGGTTCAAAAACTACTAAGGCTAAATTAGAGAAAGACGAGCAAAAGGATTTTTTCAGGTCACTCTACATGGGGTGAGGTTTCTAATCTGTGCTTTACTAATATCAGGCTGATTTGATTATGTACACAGGGGGTGTTTAAATTTAAATCTTTAGTCTTAGCTGAAAAACCCTCAGTTGCCCGGGATCTGGCCGGAGCGCTGGGAAAGTTTAAAAACAAAGACGGCTACCTGGAAAACAACGACTATGTGATCACCTGGGCCATAGGACACCTGGTGGAACTGGCCGGGCCTGAGCATTATGATCAGAGCCTTAAAAAATGGAATCTTAGCACGCTTCCCATTCTGCCGGAAAGATTTAAGTTAAAACCTAATTCTAAAACAATAAAGCAGTTCAAAGTAGTCAAGGAACTGGTTAACCGGTCCGATATCAAAGAACTAATTTGCGCGACGGACGCCGGCCGCGAGGGGGAGCTGATATTCCGCTATATTTACCGGCTAACCGGCAGCAAGAAGCCCTTTAAGCGTTTGTGGCTGTCGGAAACAACATCGGGAGCAGTAAAAAAAGGGTTTGAAAACCTGCGTCCCGGAACTGATTTTGACCGCCTGGCTCACGCAGCGGAGGCCCGCAGTAGAGCAGACTGGCTTATTGGTATTAACGGTACCAGAGCCTTTACGGTAAGGCACAATAACCTTCTCTCTGTCGGCCGGGTGCAAACTCCCACCCTGGCGTTAATCGTCAACCGGGAACGGGAAATCAGAAATTTTGTACCCACCCCGTTCTGGGAACTGCACGCTCAGTTTGCCAAAGAAGATGGGCAGACCTATACGGGCAAATGGTTCAAGGGCGACCAGAACCGCTTTTCTACCGTGGAAGACGCCAGGGCTGTGGAAAGCAAGGTAACCGGTCAGCCAGCTAAAATCAGGGAAATAAAGCAAAAAGACACTTCCGAACAGCCTCCGATGCTGTTTAACTTGAATGATCTGCAGAAAGAGGCTAATAAAAAATTTGGATTTTCGGCAAGCAAGACCCTGTCTGTAGCCCAGGCGCTGTACGAGACCAAAAAACTGCTGACTTACCCCCGGACAGACAGCCGGCATATGACTGAAGACTTAGCCGGGACAATACCGGGCCGTCTCTCTGCCCTGGCCGGTGTGAGTGGATACACAACGTTTGTTACCACAGTGCAAAAAGCCGGTATTCCAGGTAAGCGATACGTTGATAACAGCAAGGTTACCGACCATACAGCACTAATTCCCACGGAAACTAAACCTGACTTTGGCATACTGACACCCGACGAACTTAAGATTTATGACCTGGTGGTTCGTCGCTTCCTGGCTATCTTTTACCCACCGGCACGATATAAACAGACCAGGGTGGTTACCGACGCAGCCGGAGAAACTTTTCTCACCACCGGCAAGGTGGAATTGGATCAGGGCTGGAAAGCCGTGTACTCACCAGAAAAGGAAAGTGAAAATGATGATAACGCCGGTACAATGCCGCCCCTGTCACAAAACGAGGCAGTGAACACCCAAAAGACGGAGGTTAAAGAAAAACAGACTCAACCACCCAAACGTTACACAGAGGCAAGCCTATTGGCAGCGATGGAAGGTGCAAGCAGGCTATTGGACGACAAAGAACTCAAAGAAGCCATGAAAGGCCACGGCCTGGGTACACCTGCCACCCGGGCAGCTATAATCGACCGGCTTATAAACGTGGGCTACATCGAGCGCAATAAGAAAACCCTGGTACCAACAGAAAAAGGCGAAGTTCTTATCGACCTGGTGCCGGAAATAATCAAAAGTCCTGAAACCACCGGCCAATGGGAGAAAACCTTGGCCGATATTGAACAAGGAGCAGCTGATCCCAAGGAATTTATGGCCGGTATAACCGAATTGACCAAGGAAATAGTTGAGAATACCCGGAACCAGGAGGCCAGCAGTATGCCGCAACAGGCAAATGATGCACTGGGCAAGTGCCCCTTATGCGAACAAGACGTGATCGAAGGTAAAAAAGGTTTCGGCTGCAGCGGCTATAAGGAAAATGGCTGTAAATTTGTAATCTGGAAAGAGATTGCCGGCAAGAAAATATCCCGCAACCAGGCGAAGACGTTACTGGAAAAGGGGCAAACCGGCGTTATTAAAGGCTTTAAATCCAAGAAAGGTAATAAGTTTGAAGCCATTCTAAAGCTGGAAAACGGGAAAGTTGAATTCCAGTTTGACAATAGCTCCAATAAAAAAGATGAAGGCAGTAAAAAAGCACTCGGCAAATGTCCGTTCTGCGGTAAAGAAGTTATAGAGGCGGCAAAAGGATATAGCTGCAGCGGCTACAGGGAACAAGGGTGCAAATTCGTGGTCTGGAAACAAATTGCCGGCAAAAAAATCACCACCAAACAAGCCCAAGACATCATGCAAAATGGTAAGACCGAACTCATAAAAGGATTCAAAGCAAAATCAGGTAAAAATTTCGACGCAGCGCTGGTACTAGGACAGGAGGGCAAAGTCAATTTTAAATTCAACGGGAGGTAATAATTTTGGAAACAGGAGTTATGGAATTCGTCATGCGCCTTAAAAAAACCACTAAATGCAAAGCATGTTTTAAAGAAAACATGGACCGCATAGGCAGGATATATTTGTCCATTCAAGCAGTGGAGGAGTTAAACATTGGTGATGAAATCTTGGTCCAATTAGCCCCGAACAAAACATTTTTCGCTAATTCCGCTGGGGATAGCTATATTACCCAAGTTGTATGGGACAAAGAAACGGCAAAGAAAGTCCGTTTTGCCGAGGACATTTCCGAAAAAGGGGAATTGGGCGTTATATACATCGGCAAAATAATTCTGGAAAACTTGGGCGTGGACGATAAAGTAGCTGTACGGATAACGCAGCCCGGTAAGACCGGAGGTGTTACCGCTGCGGAAGGATAAAGTTAAATTGGTTGGAATTAATGACCTGCAAATTAAAAATTGGGTCAAAGAGCATAAAAAAGCTGCGCTGGCGCTGGGAATTACCCCTATTGCCGTGCCGCTTTTTTATTTTGCCGATGTCTGGGCCCTGGGCAGCTTGGCAGCCGGTATCCATGACACCATCAACGGAGTTCGCAGCTTAATCTCAGGTTTTAATGACGTTACCTCAGGCTGGAATGACATACCAATGTTTGATTCGCCGGACGAGAAAAAGGCAACTGCAGCAGCAACACCTGAAACATATGCCAAACTAATGCCTTACTACTTCAAACACCCAATAAGTAACGGCTGGGCATGGTTAACAAAACCATCGGAATCACTGTCCTACCCTGAAGTAAAACATACATGGCTGTGGCTTAATGCATTTTTCGGTGCCGGTGCAGCCGGCGCTTATACTTGGTGGCAGTTAAAAAAGCGGCAAAACAAGGCAAACGCCTTTAATCGAGTCCACGGCTTAAAAATAATAGACAATCCGGCATACGGTACATCCCGCTGGGCCGGTCTCAAAGACGTTAAAAGCTACTGCGAATTAGGCCCACCGGTACTGCCTGAAAAAAATGAAAACATGCGGGTGAGGTTTCCGGGCGGCAATGTTATCGGCGAACTGGAGGGTAAAATCGTCAGGGTGAATTTCGATAAAATGCCGGAAGACACACCCAAAACTGCACCCCACGCCATCTTTTACGGCGGCACCGGCAGCGGCAAATCTTTCAGCATTGTCATCGGCAATATCATAGCGGCGGTCGCAGAAGGCCAAAGTATTATCGTCATTGACCCCAAAGGTGGCGCGACACGTTCCTAACTGAAAAGGTTAGGCACTGTCAAGCTTATAGCTCAACAGTGAACTGTCATTCCAAGAAGTCAAATGATAGGGTAACGCCTTGAAGGGCTTCCTCTAATACTCCGACGTGCAGCAAGATTAGCGACAATCAAACTGTACGAAGCTCGGTGAAGACGGCTGAGAGTTACCGTAAATCGAAAAGATATGAAAACTGTCCAGAGGTGGATGGCGTAACCTATAAGCCGGGAGTCTACAAAACACTCATGGTTAGGATGCACAATGAACCGGTTCGAGCTCTGGAAGTGCAGACGAATCCCTGATAGTACGGGTCTATATCGGGAGTAAGTCGAAAGGCTTACTGACACAAATAGTGTCGCTACTGCGGATGAGTAAAACTCTCCTTTATGAAAGTCCGTATATTGTTACAGGCAATATCAAGGTAGCAGGCTCATAGGGGAAACCTAAAAGTGTATGTATAGATAGGAATGACGGAACGTGGTAAAACTGTCAACACTAAGGGGTCGCTCCTGTTAAAGTGGTTTTAGGGAAAACATCAGTGAGATTAGCTGAGTGTATAACCTAAATTTATGACAGTGAAAGTGGTGGCACAGTACCAATGAAGCGTGTAATGAACGTGGAGGGATAGCCACTAGTCGATTGAAGGCTAAAAAGTTACTAACGGTTTGCATGGTTTCGAGTAAGAATAAGAGATGTAACCCTCCGACAGGAGGTTACAGCCCATGCTCAAGAAAACCAAGTTAAGACATAGCGAATATTACGATATGCAAAAAATATATGACACCTTATATTCCAGAAGTCTTAACGGTAACAACTTCTATAAGTTAATGGAACTCATCGGTTCTGAAGAAAACATACGGTTAGCCTACAGAAATATTAAAACTAATAAGGGTAGCAAAACGCCTGGTGTTGATGGATTGACTATTAAAGATATTTGGCACTTAAATGACACAGCGATAGTCAAAGAAGTCAGAAAAAGGCTTAACAAGTATCGACCGCAACCTGTCTTAAGAGTGTATATTCCCAAGGAAGGCAGCGATAAGATGAGACCGCTTGGGATTCCAACTATTTGGGATCGCCTTGTACAACAATCCACTTTACAAATCCTTGACCCTATTTGCGAAGCAAAATTTCATAAGCATAGCTATGGTTTTAGAACTAACAGAAGCACTCATCACGCATTAAGTAGGATGATAAGCCTTATAAACATCGGCAGACACCATTATTGCGTGGATATCGACATCAAGGGATTCTTCGATAATGTAAACCATGGCAAACTACTCAAACAAATATGGACAATGGGAATCAGGGATAAATCCCTACTATGTGTAATCTCGAAAATCCTTAAATCAGAAATCAAAGGTGAAGGAATCCCATCGAAAGGTACGCCGCAAGGCGGAATCATTTCTCCTCTACTCTCTAATATCGTTTTGAACGAATTAGATTGGTGGGTCAGCAATCAATGGGAAACCTATAAACCACAAAAGGTTTCTACTAAACATAAAGGGTTCTTGAGCTACGCTCGAAAATACACCAATCTAAAAGACGGGTACATCGTCCGGTACGCTGATGACTTTAAAATCATGTGTAGAACGTATGAAGAAGCTCAACGTTTTTATCACGCTACTATCGATTTTCTTAACAAACGCTTAGGATTAGAAGTTAATGCGGATAAGTCTAAAGTAGTAAATCTCAAGAAAAACTCCTCAACTTTCCTTGGTTTTAAGGTCAGAATTGTCAAGCAAGGCAAATCCAGATATGGATATGTCGCAAAAACAAGCATGACCGATAAGGCAATCAAAAGAACAAAGCGTACTCTAAAGGAAACGGTAAAAGAAATACAAAAGAATCCCGAGCCGGATAGTGTCTTGCGATTCAACTCTACCCTTATAGGAATACAAAACTACTTTAAATACGCAACCACCATCTACATGGATTTAACGGAGGTTAGCTACTCTCTACTTAAAACCATGAAAAACCGACTTCAAAATCACCTAAAGATTGTGTCTTTTAGCGAAACACCTTCAGCTTTTAAAAAGAGAGCAAAAGGGATCAGACCTGACACGAAAATCATTACTATTCAAAACACACCCATACTTCCGGTTACAGGTATTCATCATAAAAATCCTTGGAATTTCTCCCAAGAAACCTGTAATTACACAGAAGCCGGAAGAAGTAAAATCCATACAAATCTTAAAGCGATATCAAGGGATGTTCTCTCACAAGTCATGAGCACTTACTCTAAAACAAGGAGTATTGAGTATAATGACAATCGCATCTCCAAATATGTCGCCCAATATGGAAAATGTTTTGTCACAGGTGAGGTAATTGGGATAGATCGTGTTCACTGTCACCATGTTACTCCTTTATATCTCGCAGGAACAGACAACTACAGCAATCTCGTCATTGTTGATTGGTCCATACACAAACTAATTCACATGACGAATCCGCAGAAGATCATAAGTGCCATTCGAACACTCTCGTTAAATAAAAAGCAACTCGCTAAATTAAATCATCTAAGGTCAAAAGTCGGTAACGAACCGATAGTAATGTAACTTATATAAATTAGCTGGAAACGATGGAACGCCGTATGCTGGGAAACCAGCTCGTACGGTGTGAGGCGGGGGAAAAGGTGTAGATAACATCAAAACCTTACCTATCGTCATAGCTGTTTGCCACTGTAGGCAAATGGCTTAAAGAAAAGGGATATGAAAACGTGTGGGTACTAAATTTTATGCAACCGGAACACAGTCACCGCTGGGATCCGGTGATTGAATGTTTAAGTGATGCTGAAATCTCAGAGATGATAGACACACTTTCAAAAAATGCTTCCGGCGGCAGCGATTCTTATTTTGCACTTAAGGCCATGGAGTTAATGGAGGCATTTATAGGGCTCTTAAAGGGCGACTTTCCAGTAGAGCAGCAACATATGCGTTCTCTAATGACCCTTGCCTCATGGCCGGAAGAAAAACTTGATGAACGTTTTAGAGAAGCTTTTAAAGCCGGGAAAATAAGCCCAATGATTTATGAACGCTGGAGGGGGGTAGTGAAGAAAAACTATGAATACGCAGTTTCCAACCTGACGGCAGTGCTAAAAAACCTGACCACAGCTCCTCTTGCAGCAATGATGTCTGAGCAGGAAATTGATCTGAACCAGCTGGGCCAGAAAAAAACAGCATTGTTTCTTATCATTCCCACCGGTGGTGAGGGAATTTATTTAAAACCCATCTTGTCCATACTCTATAAGTTCATATTCAGACGTTTAGATAAACTAGCTTTCAGGAGCCCCGGGCAAAAACTACCCGTCGGTGTCAGAAACATTTGGGATGAGATGGCCAACGTAGGTATGATACCGGGACTACCGGAGATTATATCCACGGCCCGGAGCAAAGGGATACACATTCAAATGATCCTGCAGACACCCACCCAGCTGGAATCTGTTTACGGGCAAGATGACGCAAAAATAATACTGGGGAATTGTCCCACGGCAATGTTAATCGGTGTTGCCCCGGCTGACCGGGAGTTAGCCCGTATGTTCAGCGGTTTGCTGGGCAGCGCCCCGGTAGAAATAGAAAAAGTCAGTGAGGATCTAACCGTTCCGGGCAGACACCTTTTTGAATTCAAGAAAAAGGAACGGACAGTGATTGAAAGACCGCTTATGACCATAGACGAAATATTACGTCTAGATCCCAGGTACAGCATTGCACTTCTACAGTGGTCATACCCATTATACCTTCGAAAAGTCGGCTGGGTTGAATTGCCCCAGGCAAAAGAAATAAAGGAATGCGGCATGCTGCCGGTGGAGGAGGTGATACCAGCCAGGGGATTTGATGTTTTTCTACCGGAAATTGATGATCAGGCAATAGTAACGGGAGAGGAGCTGCCACAGCCAATTAGTAAAGTGAAAGATAGAAAGGTTAGAACCTGGTCAGCAAACTAGAAAACAAACATGGGAGGTTGAAAATATGTTATTAGCACCAGAAAAGAATTTATCTGGTATGGAATTTTGGGACAAGCTTTATGATGCCAAGGACCGTAACAGTGAAATATATGCCATGGTCGTTGCCGTGGTTCAACAAGAAACACTTCAGGGCTTGGCCTGGGAACTGGAATTTGACGGAGCATATGATGTGCGTGGGGTGGTTCCCTTTAGTGAAACTGGTCTGCCCAATGAAAAAATGATGAATTACTTCGTCGGTCAAGAGGTAAAGGTAATAATTAAAGGAATTGACAAGAAAAACAACCTGGTTGCTTGTACGCGCCGAGAGCCGGTGGAACAAGCCCGGGAAAGGATCATAAGAATGGTGGAAGAAGGACAGCAAATAGAGGCCTGTGTCAGCTTTGTGACCGATATATGGGTTGGACTAGATATTGGCGGAGGAGTGATAGTAGACCTGGACCGGAAGAGAGCCGGCACATCCAGATCAATTCCATTGAACGCTATTTACCATGAGGGTCAAAGAGTAAAAGTAATTATCGAAAAAATTGACAGAGACAATGGTATAATATCAGTCTTACCGGTAGATCCGTGGCAAGAAGTTCGTTATTCCCGTGGCGACATAGTTTCAGGCGAAGTGGTTCACCTCGGTGAAAAAAACATCTTTGTGGCCATAAGAGCCGGACTTGTAGGTATTGCACCTTACCCTGCCAACGGCAAAACCCCGGAAATAGGTGAACGATTTAAGTTCAAAGTAAACGAATACGATCCTGACAAAAAATCGCTTAGCCTTGGATATTTTGATCCCGAAATCATTCGCGGGCGCAAAAAGAACCGGGAATATTGGAAAAAACACGGGCGAAACCGGTCAAAAAGGGCTGATAAGTAATGCTTTTGTGCAATTACGAAACTCATTACTTCCTTGAATCCATCACAATGAAGCAAGGACGAAGGTATAATTCTCAGATAAAACCATTAGTAGCAAGAAACATATCAAAAGACGATGTAGCAGGCTTTTTCCGAAGCCTGCTACTAGATGAGAATCATATATCAATACTTAAGTTAATTAACAAGTTTACTATTTTAGACTTTGATTCAATCAAGCCTTTTTTGGGCTATAAATTCAAGGAATGCAAAAAAAGAATTGAGGAATGTATACTCACGGGGTTGATCTTCGAAAACCACATCAAACTTGATGATGTTGAATATTTTTGGTATATGGTAGATACAGGAGGGTTATACGTCCTTGACGACATGGACATGAAATCAGAATATAACCATATTCCTTTCACCGCCGGACTGGATCAGAAGTACAAGCAATATGTAAAATCAAGGTTTTTGATCGATAATTGTGACCTATATACCTTTAGAAGTAATAATCAGGTAACGGATAAAAAGGGTAAAAGCTACGGACTGATCCACCTGGAAGAGGTAAGATGGTCACAGCTGAACAAATATGACAACACCATTTTTATTGTTAACCTGGATGTTTTGGAGAATCTTAGGATCAATGACCTGCTACTTAAGGATGTGGCCCGGGTATTAAGCAAAAGGGAAAACACGTTTTACGACATAGCCCAAAAAAGTTTTTTAGATATTAGGTATTGATTTTTTATGAAAAATTTGCTAGTCTTTTTTGTAAGTTACATGTAAATGGTATAACCTAACCCAAGAAACAAGCGGTTATGCCAGAGGGGATTGGCCATCGGATAAACCACGTTTATCTTGGTCCCCACAGCGTTAAGTTTATAAACCGCGTTTGTAAATTCGCTGAATTGCTTGCACAATTGAGTAACTGTGCTGAACTGCGTTTAACACGGTTTATTCTACCAAACAGTGCAAGTAGGTTTGTACCGGTGTATGGCCGCATACAGTACAAGCCTAACCATCGTGCAGGGCATTTGGGGGTTTCGCCGCCACGGTGCTAAAAGCAAGGAGAACCCTAACCACTGGTGAAGGTGTGGACCCGCACTACCAGTGCTGATAAGGCGTTAGCGCAGGGTGAAGGTGTTTGGGATGATCCCGGAATTGCCTGAATACCGGATAGTGAACCCGGGTGGGTAACGTAGAAAGATTGAAACTTTAAAAGAAAAGAATAGTTGAAAGCAATGACACTCAACAGTAAAGCAAATATAAGCTTTATTGTATTGACGTGTCATTTTTTATTGTGAAAGCAAAGACACTCTATCGTCTCGTGTAACGGAACAGAGAGTGCTTTTTATTTTCAAAAAAGAAAGGAGTATCCCAAAAATGATGAATGAAGTATGGCTGATTGGAAGGTTGGTAAGGGATCCGGAGGAAAATAAAACCCCGGGCGGAAAAACTGTGGCAAAAATGACCCTGGCGGTGGAACGAGATTACGCAAACGCCGACGGGGAGCGCGAAGCCGATTTCATTGATATCCTTACCTGGGAAAAGCTTGCGGAAAACTGTGTCAAGCATCTAGGCAAGGGCCGGCTGGTGTCCGTTAAGGGACGGTTGCAAATCCGTTCATACGACGACAGCCAGGGCATCAGGCGCAAAGCCGCTGAAGTTGTAGCCGAAAAGATAAAATTCCTTGATAAGGCCAAGGAGATCGCATAATGTCAAGTATGCTGACAAGAGGGGCTGACAGGGTATATAATGGCCTTGAGGTGATGGCCATGGATGCTACCCAAAAAGCTATTGAAATAGTTGAAGCCCTTCCAGCGGAAAAGCTTAAAATTGCCGTTGGTATACTGGAGCTGTTGGCCAAAAACGATGATAACGAAAATCTGAAAGAGTTGATTGATTTGATTAATTTTGAGATGTCATGTGAGACAGCGGAAATTACAGCGGAAGAAAAAGAGGGCATCATTCAAGGGGAAGCTGAAATAAAAGCTGGTAAGGGTGTAAAGGCCGAAGATGTCTGGAAAGAACTCGGGATATAAGCTTTTATTATCCCCAAGGGCTGTGAAAAAGTTAAAAAGGCTTGATACCGATATCCAGAAGAGAATTAAAAAAGCATTGTACGGGATAACGGTAATGCCGCCGCGTGGGGATATTAAAAAGCTGAAAGACATGAGGGGAAGGTACAGACTTCGTGTGGGTGACTGGCGTGTATTTTTTCTGTTTGATAAAGCCAACAGAGAAATACACGTAGTGGATATCACACAACGGAAAGATGCTTACAAATAAGCACTTAAAACGTGCAAGGAAGCAGGGCGAAAAGGTTATGATAAATACCTTTTTGCCCTTTTTTAGTGAGGGGGAATTAACAAGCACATGTTATTTTTAAGAGGAGAATATGGAAGTCAATGTAAAATGACTACCGAATATGCAATATGCGATAGGAAAATTTGTTTGGAAAGAAATGTTGATATCGTGGAAATATTCGAGAGCTGCAATTGGTTGAAAAAACTTGAACACCCTTGCCCTGACTACGATGTTGTGAAGATTTTCAGTGTTGGGGCTGGTGAAAAATTGCAAGAATATCTGGATTCACATGCTGAGGATACTACTGAAGTCACCAGGTCACTCTTTCTTTTCACAGATTCCAGTGAGTTCAGAGTTGCTGTGATTGAACAGCCTTATAATCAAGGGCAATAGATATGATTATCAAAGTTCAGTTCCATCATGAAGACAGCGGGCTCTGTCAGACTACTTTCAAGGAAGTTGACGGTAAACGGTATTTCAACAGAACGGATTATGGAATGTGGTATACGGTTTACCCTCACATGGGATATTGGGAGAATAGCTCTTTGATCCGTGACGACATTATCTTCCAGATTGTTGATAAGAGTGGGAATATACTCTTTACGGAAAGCAATGCAGATGAATATAAGCCGCTTAAGTCTATTTACCAGATGGCGAAAGCAAAGGCAAAGGAAGTATGTGAAAAACTAGGTTTGAGAAGTAATGTAGAATGGAGAGCCTTCGTAATCAAGGATCTTGCTGCTTACCAATATAAAGATTATGCAGAAAACTGGCTCTATTGGGAAACTGAGTGCAAGAAAACAAAGACAATAGAGCACTTCAGTTATCTTGGATTGAGGTTCGAGGTTGTCGAGGGGCAGTATATCCACAAGATCAGCGGAAAGAGATGGAAGTCGTTTTGGATTGAGAATATGGAAAGTGACACCTGTGAAACAATTTGCGGATATGTATTTAGGACGGGGAGAACGGATTGGACTAAGGCTGGACTAGGAACTACTTAATAAATTACGCCATAAAGATAATTAGGGCTAATGCCCGTAATCCAAACACTTTTTCAAGGAGGTGAATGGATACGGGCAAGGGCCCGTGTCCGAGAAATGGCTAAGTTATGTCCTTTTAGAAAGAAAAAATTTGCTAAGATTGTTACTGCAAATACTGATGGTAAAACTAACACTCTTGAAGAGTGGGAAGAGGAATTTCTTGAATGCCTGGAAGAACGTTGTGCTGCCTGGACAGGTAACGAATGTGGTCGCATCTCTGCATCTGGCAGACCTGAAAGTATGAGCAACGAAAGTAATGAAAAGGAAAACTCCGAAGAATCAACACAGACCGGACATAAAGAAAACGGTAATAAACCCGGTGATCTGGTTGAAGCAGATTTTAAAGTGATAGAAGCTAAGGAAACGAAAACACCTGGTACCGTAAGAGCATGGTGTCAGGATGTAGAAAAAGATAAAAAAGGAGCCGTCTTTGCCAAGAACGGAGCCGGAAAGGCATTATTAGAGTCAATGGGAAAGCAGGTAAAAGTAAAATACCGCCTTATGGATAACGGTACCGCGTTTGCGGTATTCGTAAAGGCAGAATCCTGAGAGTAACAGTGCCAGACACAATTAGTTTGGCCAGGAATTTAGGAGAACGTATTTCAGGGAATATCCCTGGGGCGTTCTCCTTTGTGTTTTTTTGCAAGGGAAAATAAATATAAACGGTGAGGTGATGATATGCACGCTGTAAATATCTTTGGATTAGTTAAACAGTTAAATATAGTGGATGTTATTAATCACTACAAAATAGCCGAACTAAAGCAGCGTGGCCGGCGTTGGGTGGCTCGGTGCCCACTACCGCACCATGATGATCACTCACCGTCCTTTGTTATTTTCCCAGATGGAAAATGGAAATGCTTCGGCTGCGGTGAGCATGGCGATGTGACCGACTTAATAGCAAAAGTACTCAACATTAAACTTATCGAAGCGGCACGGATGATTGCCCGGGATTTTGGCATTGAAGTGGATAAGCTGCTTTCGCCAGCAGTTCGCCACAAGATTATACAGCAAGCAGCACAGGAGGCAAAGAAGCGAGAGAAATTAGAAAAAGCACATGAAACAATGTCACTGCTTGTGCGAACGATCAACAATACACTCGCAGCCGGCGGTTATCAAGCACACTGCGACTTCGCAGAGTTGGCGATTAAAGCTGACTACTACGAATATCTGATCGAATGTTTACTGAACAAAAACACTCAAATTCAGATGATGGCTTTAAACAGCTATGAGAGATTAATTTAAATGCTGAGTAAATCAATAGTCAAAGAAAGGTGATAAAAACAATGGAAAACAGAGTAGTAACCCAGGAGATTAAGCGTTTAAGAGATATTTTAGGCCAAACCATGGTTCAAATGGACCAAATCTCAGGGCTCTACACTTACTGTGATGAGCTAGAGGGAATCGAAAAGGCAGAACTAGTGGAGCTCATGAGGTTATGCGAAGGATCCGATGACGTTAATGGCTTGCACAAAAGAGTTGAATACCTCTTAAAGCCCCGGTCGGAGGGCAAGTTGCAAAAGCAGCCCAACGGCCGTTATGCGTTAGTTTCCGGTAATAATGCTTTCGAACTGACCTGCGGCTGTGCAATTGATTTATTTATACCGGATCAGGGTCATGAGGATTACGGATGGCAGTTTGGCCGGGTGGAACATTCTGATGAATATGGTGGTTATTATTTCTACAATGAATCGGGATGGGAACATCATGGGTTACATCCTGGAATGACAGCCGCCACCAGGAAGTGAAAGGAGAAGAATACATGAAAGTTATCCTTGAAAATGAGCTTGAGAAGTGGGCCTGGGAAATTATGCTGGAGGCACACCAAAAATGGGAGAAAAACCACGGAGACTGCCTCAGGCGGCAGATGGATTGGTATTTCTTTAATTTGTTTCACGATCAAGTTAAAGAAATGATTGAGAGCGAAGCACCAAAACGGGTGAATGAGAAATGGAAGCATATTATAAGCCTGGATACGACGTTAGATGAGTATCTCGCGGAATGCCAGGAAGAGTGTGAAAAGGATGGGGTAACCAGGAGAGAGCTAGTAGAGGCCTATGAACATCTCCGAGGGAAGATATTATGGGCTTTGGAGGATGAAAAAGTAGCTGTAAAAGAGGACTTGAGAAGGTTGTACAGCAGCTTCTTCAACGCTCCGGAGAGTTTGACCGTTATTAGTGCAAATTATCAAAACAAGGAAGACCAGAAACGAGCATTGCTTCGAAAGTATTATGAAATGGCTTGCCACAACTTACTTTGTTGCTCCAAGAATTACGCGATGGACCAAGCCAAAGAAGGGTTCGAGGCAGATTGGAAACAGTACCAGGTCGAGTGCGAATTATTGCAAGAAATGATGGCCGAGGAGGCAAAATAGATGGCCAGGTTAACTCGCTATTATGCAGATTGGGACGATACCGACTGCAAATGGAAAGTGTATGATTGCTATCTTCACTGTTATGTTCCCGGTGAAGTATTCGATCATGAATACCAGGCGGAATGGGCATCTGATGAAATGAATGTTGATTTTGAAAACCATGTATGATGTGGATAGAAAACTGCGATAAAGCTTAATAATTAACCGGGCCTGGGCCCGTTAGCCAATCAATCAAAAGGAGGGATTGGGTACCGGGTCGAACAGACTGCGGTATCCAAAGATTATGAGCAAAAGAGATAAATTAACAATTGAGAAAAAGTGTATTTTAGTAAGAGAATTTGCAGAGAATTTAGTCAAGGACTTTGAAGAAAAGGACAAATCCGAAGAAGAAATACTGCTTTCTATGGCTCAATGGGCCAAAGAAAAAGGGTTCAGAGACTACTGGTTTGCCATCGATACGGAACTTCAAAAAAGATATGAATGTACTAGTTGGTTCTGGATCGTGCGTAGACTGAGAAATTACCCGGACTATTGGAAATAACGCCTCTGTAGTAAACCATTAGGAACACCGGCCTATACAAGGGCCTGCTGCATACCAATCAACTCGAAAGGAGGGATTGGCGCACCAGGCCCGTTAGGGCCGGTGCGCCGCACAAATGGCACAGGGTAAAGGTAGGGAAAAAGTTAAGGAGTTATACGAGAACTTGAAAGCAGGGGTATCCGAGATAATTTCCAGCGGAAAATTTCATGAGTTCCTAAAGTTCCAAACCCGGTTCCACCGGTACTCTTTTAGCAACACAATGTTGATCTTTATGCAAAAGCCTGAAGCTACCAGGGTAGCCGGGCTAAAGACCTGGAACAGCATGGGACGTAAAGTGAAAAAAGGCGAAAAAGGCATTAGGATATTTGCCCCGCTGGCAAGGAAAGTAGAAAACGAAGATACCGGAGATGAAAAGTGGGTATTAAAAGGCTTTCGTGCCGTAACAGTTTTTGACATTAATCAAACGGAAGGTGAACCGTTACCGGAATTAGCCCCGGATCTGGAAGGAGATACCCAAAATGGACGTCAGTTATATAACGAGTTAATGGAGGCAGCACCAGTGCCGGTCAGATTCGGAGAGACCGGCAGCGCCAAGGGTTACTATCATACGATAGATAAGGAGATAGTGCTGAGTGATAACTGGTCCGGAGACGAGCTGACGGCAACACTGCTTCACGAAGTTGTCCACTCAATAGTAGAAAAAGATCCTCCGAAAGACCAGGTAGATCGCGAACGGGCTGAAATTATTGCCGAAGGCGCGACATGCGTAGTAGCCCAATACTTTGATGTAGATACTTCTCCTTCCAGCTTTGGATACGTTACCGGTTGGGCCAAGGGAGATATTGAGAAAGTTATCAAGTTGGGGAGCGACATCCAAAAAGCTGCCGGAGAACTAATCCGGCGGGTAGAGAAACTAAGTGAAAAGATTAAAGTTGCATAACTAACCCGGGCCGTTCAGCCCGTACACCAATCATCCGAAAGGGGGGATTGGATGCGGGCTGGGGCCCGTATCCGTAAATATGTTATGGAGCGAGAATTATTTAAAACAGTATGCCATGCAACCACAAAAAACTCTGGCCTCGATAGCTAGAGAAGAGGTAATGCAGTACGGAGTTGAGTCTTCAGAATTGCCAGGCGTACTTGCTTCTATCCTTGGTGATGTGCCAGATGAAACCATGGAATCATTAATGAAGCAAGGGCTACGGGCCATGGCTGATATGACATCCGAAGAATTTATGAGCTTACCGGGTATTGGCAGGGAAAGAGCCGTTCGTCTAAGTGCCGCTTTTGATCTGGCAAGGCGCGTGACACGGATCATGCCCGAGGATATGCCGCAAGTAAGGTCTCCGGAAGATGTTGCGAATCTAGTGATGGAGGAAATGCGCCACCTGGATAGAGAGCATTTTGTGGCCTTGCTCATAAATGTAAAGAGACAAGTCATAGCCAGAGAGATAATCTCAATCGGGACTCTGAATTCATCACAGGTCCATCCAAGGGAACTATTTAAGCCGGCTATTCGCCGCAGCGCAGACTCTATTATCCTGGTGCATAATCACCCCAGCGGGGACCCGGAGCCAAGCAGTGAAGACTGTAAAGTTACGGAAAGGATAGTAGAGGTTGGTGAAGTAATGGGGATTTTTATTATTGACCACATAGTAATCGGCGATAAGAGGTTTGTGAGTTTCAAAGAAAGAGGATTGATTTGAGGCAGCCGTTATACATGTAGAAATAAGTGGCTGGAGAGAGCAGTAAGAAAAGGAGAATAGTGTAATGGAAATTATCAAAAAAAGTGAGCGAGTATCGGTTATAAGCTACAGCCTGGAATTTGAGTGGAATGACTGCCCAGGTGCGGGAATTGGCTTCGACTGCGATAAAGACGGGAACATTACGTTCAATAAAATGAATCAAGCGGCGCGGGAAAACCTTAACGCCTGCATATGTGGGGAATATAACGTTCGGTTTACCGGGGTTCGGAAGAGTGAACACAGGTATATGGAACCAGCGGTCGGTACTTGTAATGTGTGCGAGGAGGAAGTTTACCTTGAAGGATTTACGAACACTTGCGGTCGCTGTGGTACGGATTATAACCAAAGCGGTCAGCAGTTAGCGTCTCGATCACAATGGGGCGAGGAAACCGGGGAACACCCGGCGGATATAGCGCAAATAAGATAATTCGAAAAGTGATGGCCTGGCAAAGCCCAGGTTACCCCGTTAAAAGGAGAAATTTGGAGGTTACTTTAAATGACTTTACAAGAAGCTCAGAGCTTTGTCCAAGCTGTTTTGGCACAGCAAAAACTTAATCGGGAGGCACACGGTGATTCAGATGCGGACGACCAGCGTAAACCGTTGGATTGGGGAATAATCGGTGCCGAGCACATGGGGCATCTTATTGGTGCCTTGCGCTGCGGTGATGAACAAGTAATTGAAAAGGAAATTTTGCATGTTGTGGGTCCGCTTTTAGAATGCTGGAATACGGTGAAAACCAGTGTAAAGCAAGTCAGTGAGTACGAATGTCCAAAGTGTAATGAGAGATTCACTTTGACGGAGGCGAATGATAAGTGTCCTTTGTGTGAAAGCAAGCTGAAAAAAATTCAAGAGAAATAGCTATATGATCTAATAACGAGGCCTTAATGGCCGGTAAATCCAATTCGAAAGGAGGGAGTACCGGCCGGTGGGCCGGTATAAAGATGATAAATGGTTACCCAATGGTATTAACTAAAACCGAACTACAGCAAATTGCTTCTGAGGGGAACTTTATTTATGATGATGCCTATAAGTTGCACGCTGACTTAGACGGAACCGAAGCACGAAAATACTTAGAGAGTAAGGGTTTTAAAGTAATAAAAAATTTCGATACAGGTAAAAATGGGTTGGCAGTTACAGCGTGTGGGATCAAGCTATCAACAAACGGGTATTTATGTAAATTAAGGTAGCCTAGCTCTGGAGGGCTTCGGCCCTCCACTAAACTAATAAGCAAGCCCAGTGGCTGGTTATTATCTGTGGTGAAAGATTCACTTAAGCGGAGTCTATTGATAGATGTCCCTTGTGTGAAAGCAATGAAAGATATTCAAGCACCGTAATCTAAATTCGGTCAGAAGTAAGGAGTAGATCTTATGGGTAAGAAGCTAACTCACGAAGACTTAATTCGTGAGACTTCGGAGCAAAGATCTCTTCGGATGAAAGCGGCGAAAGAAATAATTAAAGCTGCCGGTTGGTACGAGGCTGGCGGAATTGGTTTTTATTTTCATCCCGATAGTAATTACTGGATGGATTTAAGTACAAGTATTATTTCGATCTTTCATAAGAATCGAAAAGATGTTGATATTGATAGTGACGCTGACGCTTATGCCTATACCGGCAAAGATGCCCTTAGTTGGGTTCAGGAACATGATAAAAACATGTCTGGCGTCCTGTAGAGAACGTGGAAGGGTAATGGCTTGAAACATTACTTGAATTTGAAAGAGGGTTACGCGAAATTGTATTGGCCTGGCGTAAGCCGGGCCGCCCCGCTAGGGGTAGTATCAAAAATCATTAACACTGTGTTTTTAAGTGCTGTACAAAGCACTATTGTTTATTAAATTTCACCTGGTGGTAATCAGGTTGAATAGAAATGGGTTTTGTAGAACCCACTGCAGTTAAAACTGCAAAATAGCCTTATCTTCTTTCCCCAAAGAAGATTCTTTTTCCGACTGTTTCTCAGTGCGGAGCTTTAACGCCGATGACCAGGAATAAAAGGCGGCCTGGTAGGGCGGCTAGGGTGCCCGGTCGTGAGCGCAAAGGCGCATGGGCTTAGTGGTGGGACTGTAACACATTCGGAGGCCACGCAGCTGCGAATGTGTGGACAAGCCGGTGACGAGACGGTAGACGAGTTAGCGGTACATATGAATCACCTGACCGGCAGGGAAGGTGTTGGGGTGGCCGGAGGTGCGACCGTGGGTCGTTTATTTATGACGAGAGGCATAAATAAACGACCTGGAAGGTCGTACGGTTTACCCTAGCTTTGCTATTGCCTTGATGCGGTAGCAGCGAGGCAATAGCAAAGCTAAGTGGCCGGAAGGCCACAGCAGAACAAGGCGGTAGCCTGGTTCTGTCACCGACCGGAGGGAGGGATAGATTGTTTAAGATAAGACTCATCACGCCATGAATTATACGAGGGAGGTAAATTAATGAGAAACTCAAATAAACATAGGATAATACAATTAATGGATGTTGCTCTAAATATCTCTGTACATATAACAGTTTATGTTGGTGCTTGCTCTTGGGACAAGGCAGTAGAATTGGCAAATGAAAAATTAGTTGCTACATTAAAGAATGATCATATGGACATTTACTCTGCTGGAAAGTATCAAAGGATTGATAATAAATCTAAGGATAAATACAAATTTGAAGTGTGCACCAAAAAACTTCCTCAGCCTGTAAACGTGGCGAAACTAAGTAACCAGGAAAAAGAAGCTCTGTTATTGGATGAAAGGTACATGACAACTTTTAACGACTACAGGTCAGTTAATTGGAATATTAGTGATGTTTATAAAATGCTAAGAAACCTTTATCCTGACAAGAGTGAATTCCACTTGTCATCTTTAGCTTATCGCATCGACGAACTTTAAGAATAAAGCAGGCGGGGAGAGTGGTATTCTTGGCTAAGGTAAAAACTATTTTCCGGCAGGTGGACCAACTGTTTTCTATGAGTCGAAAGTTTGGCCAATCAAAAGAGAAAATAAAAAATCAGGGGAATATGGCAGGTTCAATAACTTCAGCCAAAACATATGACGATTACCGGGCTGCTTGTATGAGGTGGGCAGAGGATTTGGCTGAAAGGCGCAGTAATAAAAAATTCCAAATCTGTAGCGTAAAGCCGGAGGAAGTTAAAAATTTTTTGGAGCGTGTTGCTTTGACACACCGGCCCGAAACGGTTCATCAATATTGTGCGGCGTTGCAGAAGCTTGAAAATATGACCAATGAAAGGTTTGGGAAGGTGAGGTGGAAAATAGATGAATTCGAAAAGCCTAGAAGAAAGCGGGAGGATATAACAGTTCAACGAGGGCCGGCTTATACTTACCAGGAAGCAAATCAGTTGATTAAAAAAGTTGCCCGGTTGGATAAACGTGCTGGTGATGCTTTAGAATTTATTCGTGCCACCGGTTGCCGGGCTGAATCTATTTTTGGCCGGATTGTAAGAACCGGTGGTAAAGTTGTTGTTAATGGCGTCATAGTCAATAAAACAAAGGCGTCCAGGGATTTTGAAAAGGCCATTATCGCAGATAGAATTGATCTAGTCAAAGGTACAGTTACTCTTTGTGAAAAGGGTGGGAAGTGGCGTACGGTTGAGTATGACAGGCGTTACCAAGGGTTAATGGAGAGACTGGTACAAGAGAACCCGGCGGGGCCGGTCTTTGCCGGATTAAACCAGCCTACCATGTATAAACGAATAAAAAATGCGTCGCATGAAGTAGGTATTGAAGGGCGTGGATTACATGGGATGCGTAAAACATTTGCTGTTCAACGCCATAGAGAGTACATTCAAATGATCAATGATCTGATTGACGAGAAGGATTGGCGAAGCCTTGTAAAAGAGTTTTCGATTACTAAACAAAAAGCCCAGGCGATATGTAGGAACCCGCGTGAACAATCAGTTGATAATTTGGCAAGGTTGAAGTTGTCAAAGGATTTAGGGCATAACAGGATAGAAGTCACTTATCGGTATGTGCCGAAATCGGTAAAAGGAAGGTTTTTGATGTAATTGATATCTATGCAAGTAATAATTGGCTGAAAATTTTACAAAAATCGAGATAAAAATGTATCAATGGAAACTATAGGGCACGGCGCGGTAGATAACCTTAGTTCACAGGTCCAAAAAGTGTACTTTAAATGTGATTCCTATTGTATAAGAGTTAAGAGACTATAGAAAAAACACACCTAATATGTGATAGTATCTGAAGTTTGACAGGGGCAACAATAAAGTGGATAAATTGTATCCTATCTTGAATATTTGTCTAACTGTATCCTCCATTATAAGGTGAAAATGTTGAAATACAACCATAATTAAGATAAAATTTAAAAAATTAAAGATAAAACAAAGATTTTTTGGGGGGGGTTGAATGACTATAAAGATTTCTCCGTTAAACCTGTTATTGGACGAGCAAAATCCTCGTTTCTTGACAATTGAACAACGTACTCAAACAGCCATTAGGAAATATATGGCAATGTATGAGGATGTATGTCAGCTTGCGAGAGATATAAATGATAATGAAGGACTTATTCTCGGTGAAAGAATCGTTATTATAGAAGAAAATGGAAAATATGTTGTCATGGAGGGAAATCGCAGGGCTTGTGCTTTACAATTTATGCTTAAAAGGGATTTGATCCCAGATGGTTTTGAACATAAAATCAAAAATGCTTCAAAACGAACATTAGCCAATATAGAGGAACTTGAGGTAGACATTGCCCCCGACCGTGACTATGCAATACTTTTAATGGCTAAGAGACATATCTCTGGAGTTAAACATTGGAAACCATTAGCTAAAAAGCAGTTTTTTTCTAATATGTACGATTCGGGAAATTCAATAAGCAAATTAAATGAGATGACAGGGGTCAGTGTAAATAGTATCCGGAAACATATAAGGGACTATAAGTTTTTATTAAAGGCTTCCAATGAATATAAAAAGAACCATCCTCAATTTGAAGAGGATTTTTTGTCATATCACATTAATTCTTTTCTGCGTATTTTCTCCGCTAAGCAAGAAATAGGTTTTGGTAACAAGGTTGCACCTGTTGACATTTTAAAAATAAGACACGATAACAGGCAGAATACCATAAGTGATTTACCCAAAGATATTTTTAGAAAAATAGTTCAATTGGTTTTTGAGGCTACCATCGTGAAGGAAACGGTAGATACAAGGGACACCTTATTTAGTGTCAATGGGGTCAAATCATTAATTGATAGTATAACAGATAAAGATAAAGGCAATAGTTCCTCAAAAGGAAACTCTACTGCTTCTAGAAATCAAGAAACGTTCGATGGTGAAAAGGCAGATAAAAATGGGGAAGGTAATGAGACTACTGAGCACAATAAGGACGGAAATGCTTCCGGTTATAAGGGGGATTATGGAACCCATCATAAGGGAAATCCTAATACTGAATCAAAAAGTGATGGACAAGGAGATGCTAATTCGAGAGAAGGTAAACAAAAGACTGGTGGCCCAACGGGAGGGGGAAGTGATCCTTCTACTTTTTTTGAATATATTTCGTGGGAGAACAAGCTATTCCCCAGCAATAACGATCATGCTGCTCTTATTGTTGCCTTAGATGAATTACATAGGATGTCGCGAAATAAAACTAAGGTAGATAGACGTTCCGTTAAAACTTATTGTGCATATCCAGTTGCTGCAGGAATGTTACTCAGATCAGCTTATGAACAATCATTAATACTACAACTAAAAAAGACAGGACAATGGGAATCCTTAAAGAAAACGTATACATTCCCTATGCTAAGTAACATTGAAGATAAGGTTAAGAATAATAAAGGGCAGGTTTTGCCTGACCGTTCTATGAGGAGAGCATTTAACCAAATCGTATCGGCCAAGTCACGTGAGTTTTTAAATGCCAATGTACATAATCCGTGGTTGATTCGAGCAACGTCGGATACACTTGAAGGGATGGCGAATGGCGGGATGAGGTCACTAATACAAATGATAATTGACTATCAGTAGGTATGTTATTTTGCTTATCAAGGGGAAGGATGTTTGTGAATGCCGACAACAATTAATCCGTTAAGATATCCTGGGGCTAAAAGACAATTAATTCCATATGTGGAGAGATTATTAGAATGTAATAACCTTAGCGGTTGCAAATTCTATGAGCCTTATGCTGGAAGTGCGGTTGTAGGCTTAGATCTATTGAAAAAGGGAATTATAGATAGTTTGGTGCTTGTGGAGAGAGATGTATTGATATTTTCTTTTTGGAAATGTGTCTTTCATTGTCCGGACGATTTGTGTCACAGAATTGAAAAAACTCCTGTTAATATAGATACTTGGCTGGACTTTAAACCGTTACGAGAGATTGATTCTCCATTTGATGCGGAATTGTTGGATTTAGGGTTTGCCGGGCTTTTTTTTAATCGCACTAATTTTTCTGGTATTATTAGAGCAAATCCTATAGGTGGAATACATCAATCATCCAAATATATGATCGATTGTCGTTTTAATAAGGAAAAATTGATTGAATTGATTCATGAATTATCTTTAGTTATGGATAAAGTTGAAGTTTATTGGGACGATGCATTAAATTTTATGAATCAAGCAAAAAGGGTGTTTACTAAAGAAACCAGTTTTGTTTATTTTGATCCTCCGTACTATAGGAAGGGTAAACAGATGTATCGCCATTATTATAGTGACAACGATCATAAGAATTTGGCTAAGTTTGTTAAGAATAATAGATATTTTGACTGGCTTATTAGTTACGATGACGCATCTTATATTTGTGGTCTTTATAGTGGTTTTGGCGCAAGATATCGTCCATTTTACCTGGATTACAGTGTTGCAAGAGAGGCGCGTTCGCGCGGAAAAGAATTATTAATATCGAATTTACCTCTTCCTCCGGTTCAATTAGGTGAAACAAGTAGCTCTACATGAATTTCAAGTAGGTTGCATATATTCGGAAGCGGCTATTTATCCTAACAGGGACCCTGCAAAAAACAAAAAGTAGTATTAACCCCAAAGAAAATAAAGGTAATTTAAAAACGCAAGGTGTCAGGTTCTTGATAGTGAGGTAACCCCATGTCCTAGAGATGGATGTAGTCATGAGTTGTCCGCTTTCAAAACAGAGAGAGCCGTGACATGCATATGTCCCGTACATGGCTGTATATTTCGAGCAATATTGCGTACTAAAGAGAGGTAGAACCGGAAGTTAAAAGACATTTGACTAGGACACTCTGTTTTACCAGGAAAAACCGAGTGTCTTTTTGATTTGTTAGCGTAATTTTTATGCGTTATAATAGGAAGGAATTATTTTAGGACATTTTTGAATGGAGAGAAATTTAATGAATACGGATAATAAGAAAAAAGGGTATCTCACTATTACCTTCGGTTGCCAAATGAATGAGCATGATTCCGAAGTTATAGCCGCCATGTTAGAGAAAATGGGGTATAGTGCCGTTGAAGACCGCCAAAGTGCAGATATTATAGTCGTCAATACGTGTTGCATCCGTGAAACGGCTGAAAATAAGGTATTCGGTTTATTGGGACGCCTGCGCAAAATTAAGGAGTCAAATCCTAATTTGATTATAGCAATGGGCGGCTGTATGAGCCAGCAAGAGGGAATGGGTAAGAGAATAAAGGAAAGATTTCGATATGTGGACATTGTGTTCGGTACCCATAACGTTAATAAGTTACCTGAATTTATTGCCCAGGCCAGTGAGAAAAGGCGTCAGGTAATTGAAGTCTGGTCTTCGGCACCGGAAGAGATGGAAGATATACCAGAAAGAAAAGTTTCTGGACCAAGAGCATGGGTTTGTATAATGTATGGATGCAACAATTTTTGTACGTACTGTATCGTCCCCTATGTGCGGGGACGTGAACGCAGCCGTAACCAGCATGATATAGTGAATGAAATTAAAAACATGGTTGGGCAGGGTGTTAAGGAAGTAACTCTTTTAGGTCAAAATGTAAATTCTTATGGGAAAGACTTGGATAGTGATATTGACTTTTCGGATCTGTTGGTGATGTTGGAAAACATAGAAGGCCTTGAAAGGATAAGGTTCATGACCTCTCATCCCAGGGATTTTAGTGATAAACTTATCAGCACCCTTTCAGAATCCAAGAAAGTGTGTGAACATATACATCTTCCGGTGCAGTCAGGGAGTTCAACAATTCTTAAGCACATGAATAGGGGTTATGACAGGGAGGATTATTTACGTTTGGTTAACAAGATTAAAGGTTCCATACCCGGGGTATCTTTAACTACGGATATAATTATTGGTTTTCCCGGTGAAAACGAAAAGGACTTTTTGGATACCATGGATCTAGTCCGGCAGGTAAAGTTTGACGGAGGTTTTGTTTTCGTCTACAATAAGCGGAGTGGTACGCCCGCAGCCAAAATGTCCCAGCAAGTCCCTGATGAGATAAAAAGTAAACGTATTCAAGATTTGATAGCAATGCAAAATGAGTTTACCTTAGAAAGCAATGAAAAAGAAGTGGGAAAGGTACTTGAAGTATTGGTGGAGGGAAAGAGTAAAACAAGAGATGACAGACTCAGTGGTCGTACCAGGAACAATAAACTTGTAATGTTTGACAGTGACGAGGATTTGACAGGGAAGCTTGTTTCAGTGAAAATAACCGATTTTGGCCTCACTCATCTGGGAGGAGAACTTGTCTTTCTGTCGAAAGACCATTAAAGGGGCTGACATGAGAATAATATTCTCATGCAGTGCTATATACAATATGGAGGGATAAGATGATTTCAGTTTTAGAAAAGGCTAAGGAGCTTGGAGATCAGCTAGCCGTCAGCGAAGAGCTTAACGAGATGAAAACTTCTCAGCTGGCAGTGATGCAGAATCCGGAAGCCAAAGCCATAGTTGATGAGTTTCAGGAAAAACAACAAGAATATTTTCGTATTCAGCAGCAGGGGCAAGAATTAAATGACAGTCAAAAAAATAATATCAAAGAATTGGAACAGAAGATGTCCGACAATCCTTTAATCGCTGAGTATATCAACAAACAGCAAAAGTTTGAGAAACTGTTAGAAGAAATTAATAATATCATTTCTCAGTCTATTTCCGGTGAGCAGCAGTCCTGCGATGATTCATGTTGTTCGTCCTGTAACAGTGGCTGTTAAGCACGATTACAAACCCCGGCTTAGCCGGGGTTATCTTTTGTAATAATTACCTTTATGTTATAATATTGATGGGTGATTTTCTTGCAGTATACTCCAATGATTAAACAATACTTGCAAATAAAGGAAAAGTATCAGGACAGTATCCTCTTTTTTCGTTTGGGCGATTTTTATGAAATGTTTTTTGAAGATGCTCAACTAGCTTCCCGTGCACTGGAGATAACCCTTACGGCCAGAGATGGCGGGCAGGGGCAGAAAATACCGATGTGCGGGGTCCCCTATCACGCTGCCGAGACGTATATCGCCCGTCTAATAGAGAGGAACTATAAAATAGCAGTTTGTGAACAGGTAGAAGAGCCCGGTGAATCCCGTGGTATAGTGCGTCGTGAAGTAACCAGGGTTATAACACCGGGGACAGTTTTAGAAGGAAACATTCTAGACGACAAGTCACACAATTATTTGGCGTGCGTAGTGGAATGGAACAGGTGCTTTGGGCTTGCCCATGCAGACATCACAACCGGACATTTTATGGCTACTCAGTTTACCGGAATCAGGGGTAGGGAATTACTATGTGATGAACTAATTAGACTCCAACCAGCAGAGGTATTAGCGGCCAACGATGAGATTGTGAAGGATATTGGTGATGCTAAATTTATGCTGTCAAATTTAGATGTTCACCAAACTGAATTTGCACGGGCAAAAAAGCTTTTAGAGCAACAATACGGGTTTAATTTGCAAGGCACTGGGTTAGATAATTACCCGGCAGCAGTGTGTGCTGCCGGAGGACTCTTAGCATATTTATATGAAACACAGCATCAAAAGCTTGCACAGTTGGGAAGGGTGGAAGTTTATTCCACAGGAGAGTTTATGGTGCTTGATAGCGCTACCCGGCGCAATTTGGAATTAACCGTTTCTTTAGCGGATGGTGGCAGGCGGGGTACCTTGTTGTCTAGTTTAGACTATACCTGTACTGCTATGGGCGGCAGGATGTTGCGTAATTGGCTGGAGCAGCCACTTATGGACATGCAAAAAATCACACGGCGGCACAGTGCAGTGGAACGGTTAACAGAGGATGTTTTCTTGCGCGACTCGGTCTACAATCTGCTTGATCCCATTTTTGACTTGGAAAGATTGGGCAGCAAAGTAGCGGGTGGTACTGCCAATGCCCGGGACTTATTATCTTTGAAACATTCATTAAAAATCCTGCCGGAACTGAAAAATGTTTTAGTAAGTTCAGGTACGGAACTATTAGAATGCATGGCTCAATCTATTGACAGCTTGGATGAAATACATGAATTGTTGGAGAAGTCGATTAATGATGAACCTCCATTGTCGGTGAGGGAAGCAGGGATTATTAAGTCCTCCTTTAGTGATCAAGTTGATCACCTGCGCAGAGCCAGCTCGGACGGTAAAACATGGTTGACTGAATTAGAGACCAAGGAAAGAAAAAGAACAGGAATTAAATCTTTAAAAGTTAAGTTTAACAAAGTCTTTGGATATTACATAGAAGTTACAAGGGCCAATCTTGATCTAGTGCCGGATGACTATACGCGAAAGCAAACCCTGGTTAATGCCGAAAGGTTTGTTACCAGCGAGCTAAAAGAATATGAGGAACTTATCTTAGGTGCAGAAGATCGCTTAGTTCAATTGGAATACCGGCTTTTTTGTGAAGTGCGGGAGCAAGTGGCAAGTTATATAAATAAGCTGCGGTGTACCGCGGAATCTGTGGCCAAGGTTGATGCCCTTTTATCCCTGGCTGAAGCCTCTATTAGGAATAATTATATTCGCCCTACTTTAACTGAATTTAAGCAATTATTCATTACTGAGGGGCGGCATGCTGTAGTGGAATCTATGCTTGATGCCGGGGAATTTGTCCCCAATGACACAAACATATATGAAGATAATTTTGTTTCGATTATTACTGGGCCCAATATGGCAGGTAAGAGTACATATATGCGGCAGGTGGCCTTAATAGTTCTTTTGGCACAGATCGGTAGCTTTATCCCTGCCAAAGCTGCTTCAATTGGAATTACTGACCGTATTTTTACGCGTGTAGGTGCTGCTGACGATCTTGCGGGGGGCAGAAGCACTTTTATGGTAGAAATGAGTGAATGTCGAAACATAATGGAGTATGGTACTGAGCATAGCTTAATTATTATGGATGAGGTGGGGCGGGGTACTAGTACTTATGACGGTATTAGCTTGGCCCGTGCTATGGTCGAGTTTATCCACGAACATATAAAGGCCAGAACTCTATTTTCTACTCATTATCATGAGTTAACCGATTTAGACAGCTTGGCCTGTGTTGAAAACTATTCGGTAACAGTAAAGGAGCAAGGAGAAGAGATAGTCTTTTTGCGCAAGCTCGAACCAGGTAAGGCTGACCGCAGTTACGGTATTCAAGTTGCAAAGCTGGCCGGACTTCCCGACGAAATATTACAAAGAGCTCGGGAGGTTTTGACGGCATTAGAGGAGAATCAAAAAAATAAGCAAGAGATTGCAGTAGCATCAGAAGAGCAAGAGGACAAAGTTTCCAGGGAAAAGGAATTTAACCGTTATCTACATGTATTGCAAAAGCTAAAAACTGTTAATGTCATGCAAATGACGCCTTTGGAAGCACTAAATACCATTGCTAAGTGGCAGGAAATACTGATAGAGTTAGAAAAATAAGTTCATAAAGTAAAGGACATGTGTTTCTTAAGTTCTAAGGTCATTCGCTTATTTGCTGTGATTGGGGCTGGGGGTGGATTTGTTGTTCATAGGTATTGATGTGGGTGGAACATTCACCGATGCTGTATTACTGGACAGAGGGTGTGTTCGTGCCAGTGCTAAAGTGCAGACTAAAGAGGATCTACTGTCCTCTTTATTAGAAGCACTGGATAAAGCAATGAAAGGTGTTTCTGGCGATCTGGTGGAACGTGTTGTTTTAAGCACCACCATGATTACAAATCTGATCGTTGAAAAAAAATATGATCCAGTGGGACTATTACTAATTCCCGGGCCCGGTTTGAGCCATCAACATTACCAGTTTAATACTGGCACCTATATTATTCCCGGAGCCATGGATTACCGGGGGCGGGAGATTATTCCCTTAAGGCGCGAACAAATGGAAAATGCAATCATGGACTTGGCAGATGACGGGTATAAAAATGTAGCTGTGGTGGGAAAATTTTCTTCCAGGAACAACCGTCACGAAAAGGAAGTTGCTGCCAGACTGCGTTGGAATTACCCGGACTGTCAGGTTGAAATGGGGCATCAGGTTGCAGGCCAGCTTAATTTCCCGCGCCGGGTAGTATCGACTATGTTAACGTGTGCCACCAGGGAAAAGTATGAGTATTTTGTCGACTCGGTAATCACAGCTCTTTCCCAGCGCGGAATTGATGCCCCGGTATTTATTCTTAAAGCTGATGGGGGTACTTTACCTTTACCGTGTTCGACACGGGTGCCCATAGAAACCATATTTAGCGGTCCGGCGGCAAGTACATTGGGTGTTCAAGCACTTACACCACCAGGTGAAACTTCGGTGGTGGTTGATATCGGCGGTACCACCACTGATTTGGCTTTAATTTTAAGTGGATCTCCTCTGCTGGCATCTAAGGGGGCAGCCATTGATGATTATCTCACCCATGTACGCGCGTTGGCGGTTAAATCCGTACCGGTAGGTGGAGACAGCATTGTGGAAAGGGTCGGTAAAGAGATAATTATTTATTCTGAAAGATTGGGTCCTCCTTATTGTCAGGGTGGCCCGATGCCAACACCGACTGATGCTTTGAGGGTATTGGGTTTAACCAGGCTTGGCGATAAAGACAGGGCACGTGAAGCCATGGATAGTTTAGGTGCGCCCCTGGGTATGAGTCCCGGTGAGGCGGCTAATAAAGTTTGTAACTTAGTCATAGATACTATATCAGCAGAAATACAGCTCATGTTTACCCAATGGGAACAAGAGCCGGCTTACAGGGTGTGGGAAGTGCTCGAAAAACGAAAAGAAAGACCAAGTACAGTTGTCGGTGTCGGCGGTGGGGCAGCGGGTTTTATATCTCAAATTGCAGCCACGCTGGGTGCATACCCGGTGATCCCTCCTTATGCTCCCGTAGCTAATGCTATTGGAGCTGCTGTAGCCTTACCTACTTTGGAGGTTACTTTAAGGGTTGATACTGAACAAGGTTATTATTCTATTGAAGAAGAGGGATTTCAGGAGGCACTGGATGATGCAAATTTCACTGAACAACAAGCCTTGGATTTGGCCTCTAAATGGTTAGGTAAGCGTGCTGATAAATATGGATTAAATCAACGCATCGAAGATGTAGAAATAATTCGCCGTGAAGTTTTTAACATGGTCAGGAATTGGGTGACTACAGGTAAGATTTATGATATTCACGTGCAAACGCCCAGAGGAATTCTTGGTCATATCGGGGCAGGGGGGGAAATAAAGTAATGGAAAAAAAGACCGGTTTAATATTTTTCCCGGCTTTCGACTGGGCCATTTCACCTACCCACCCGGAGCGGGAAGAGAGGCTTTTATATACCCGAGACCAAATTTTCGAAGAAGGGGTTATGGATCTCCCTCAGATAAGAGAGTACGCTCCGCGACTGGCTTCTCTGCACGATATAGCCAGAGTACATTTTTGTGTGCCCAGGGTGCAAAGCCAGGTTACAGAGGCCCATCTGATCGCTGCCGGGTCAGCTCTGCAACTGGGTGACGCAGTAGTCTCCGGTGATATAAAAAATGGCTTCGCCATGGTTCGTCCGCCGGGTCATCATGCCATGCGTACAGTACATGGGAATCGTGGTTTTTGTAATATTAATAACGAAGCCGTCTTAGTTGATTACTTGCGAAGAAGACACGGGCTAAAAAGGATTGCTATTATTGATTCGGATGTTCACCATGGCGACGGGACACAAGATATTTTTTATCATGATCCTGATGTTTTATTTATTTCTTTCCATCAGGATGGTAGAACAATATTCCCCGGAACCGGTTTTTCTCATGAGCTGGGTGGACCGCAAGCTTATGGTACCACTCTTAACGTACCCATGCCTCCCGGTATTGGAGATGAGACTTTAGAGTATATAGTAGATAATCTTATTGTTCCGGTTATTAAGGATTTTAAGCCTGATTTTATTATCAACTCCGCGGGTCAAGATAATCATTATTCTGATCCCTTAGGCAGTATGCGTTTCACAGCCAGAGGATATGCGGATTTTACACGTAAGCTTAATCCTGATATGGCGGTGTTGGAAGGTGGCTATGCCATTGAAACCGCCCTTCCTTATCTAAACCTGGCTATTATTCTAGCTTTAGCACGCTTGGATTATTCCTATGTTTTAGAGCCTGATTACTGGCCGGGCAGGTTTACCGAAAATGCGGAAAGGGCCTCTAAAGTACACAGAACGGTTGATTATTTGCGTGACGTATGGGAAAAACGAAATAGCGCGGATATTGATAATATTTTTGGTAAAGGTGATTTTTATCAGCGCAAAAAGTTCATTTACTACGATACGGATTATATAGAAGAAGAACAAATAGAGAAAGTCAAGAAATGTTCAAATTGCATTGGTTACCTCCTTATTGAGTCCAGGGGAGAGCGGGGTTACCGTGCTCCTGTGCGTATTCTTGCCGTTACTGTTCCTTTTGCCGCGTGCGAGGCGTGCCAGCAAGAAGCATATGATGCGTACCACCAAGCTAAGAAGAAAGAGCAATATGATTATGTATACATGCAGGATAAATCTCTGGATACTTGCCTAAATTACGAGCGCGACAAAAACCACGAGTGGAGTACTGAAGGATAGGAATGAGCCACGTATGAATAAAATAATTCTTTTAGACGAGTTAACAGCAGGCCAAATTGCTGCAGGGGAAGTGGTCGAAAGACCGGTGTCAGTGGTCAAGGAACTGGTTGAGAATTCCTTGGACGCCGGAGCAGACCAGATTACTATAGAGATAACCGAGGGCGGTAAGTCCGGTATAACTGTATATGATAACGGTCATGGTATAAGCCAGGAAGAAGTAAGCCTGGCTTTTTACCGTCACGCTACCAGTAAAATAACAAGTGTAAATGACCTGTACAATTTATCCACGCTTGGTTTCAGGGGTGAAGCCCTATCCAGTATTGCAGCTGTATCTCGGGTGGTATTAAAAACAAAGCCACCAAATGAAAAGGCAGGTCAGAAGATAGAAGTCAAAGGTAACGAAGTCATTTCATTACAGGCAGTTGGATGTTCTTCAGGCACGTCTGTACAGGTAACTGACTTGTTTTATAATACGCCTGCACGGCGTAAACACTTGAAATCCAAGGGGACAGAAGCCGGATTGGTTACCGGCATGGTGCAGAATATTGCCCTTCTTCGCCCTGAAATCCGCTTTTTATTTAAACATAACGACAAAACGGTCTTTCATACACCCGGCTCAGGTCGGCTAATTGATAGTATCTCTGCCATTTACGGTGTCAAGACAGCCCGGGAAATGGTAGAGGTGAATGCCACTGAAGGCAGTATTACTTTGGCCGGTATGATTAGCAAACCCTCTATAAACCGCGCAACGCGGCAGTACATTTCAGTTGCTGTAAATGGGCGATATGTAAGAAATCAATTGATAAATCAAGCCATAGATGAAGCATATGGTGGATTGGTACTTACCGGGCGACATCCCATGGCGGTTTTGAAGCTTTCCTTGGGCCAGGGGCAGGTGGATGCAAATATTCACCCGGCGAAGATGGAAGTGAGATTTGACAGGGAAACAGAAGTAATTTCTTTTATTAAAGAAGTAACTCGAAATCAATTAAAAAAAGAAATCTTGATTCCTACCTATGAGCAGCGTGGGGCAGCAAAAAGGGAACACGAGCAATGGAATGAATCAAAGTCCGGGACAGTATGGACTGAAAAATATATGGACGGCGTTTTGCCTGTACAAAAGCACTTTGAATCAAAGAATAAACAGCAGAATGAGAATATTTTATCCGAATTCAATGTTAAGACGCCAGCTAAAAAACTGCAAAGTGATGTATTTAGAGATTCAATTAATGATAATAGTAAAGATAATACAAGAGAGGCATCAGCAAGTCCTTATGACATTAATGCAAGAATTGGTAATGCAAAAGTCCAAAACAGTGAGCCTCAAACAGGCTTTCCTTTTTTACACGTAATTGGGCAAATAGCGCATACTTATATAATTGCCGCCGGTCCTGACGGGTTATATATACTGGATCAACACGCGGCACACGAGAGAATTATTTTCGAAAACTTATTGGCTATGATGGGCAGTGAACAAAAAGAAACCCAAATGCTTTTAACCCCGGTTTCTTTGGAGTTAGATTATAAGTCACGGGTTCTCTTACAGGAGAACTTATGGGACATCAGAAACCTAGGCTTTGAAGTGGAAGAGTTTGGTGCTGATACATATGTGCTGCGAGGGGTGCCTGCTCACCTTTCCACATCCAAAGGGGAGACGGACCTTATAGACCTTTTGGAGGAACTTTCAGATATCCAAAAAGATAAGGATTTTTATCTGGCTTTTACAATTAGGTTAGCTTGCCGAAATGCAATTAAGTCTGGCGAAATACTATCCTTAAGTGCCATGGATGCACTGGTGCAGCAACTTTCATGCACTAATGAACCGTACACCTGTCCGCACGGCAGACCAACCATGGTTAAAATAACTCAACAGGAATTGACTCAAATGTTTAAACGCACAAATTAGTCCTGGGAGGGGTAATATATTATGGGGAACCGCTGTGCGGTTTCGCATTTGTCTTGTTTGGTTACAACTTCATACAGACCTGACGTTAGGGTGCAAGAACAAGCCATGCAAGTGGCCAGAATTTTGAAACTGCCTTTTGTGGACAGGGATAAGCAGTCTTTGGAGCAAATGTATTCCCGCTATATGGTTGCAGGGGTTGTGGTAGTGTCTAGGATAAAAACATCTTACCACTGTCCCCAGGGGGAGTTTTTCTTTCATCCGGACAAAAGTGCGATGCGTATAAAAGAAATAAAGTATGGGAAAACTGACCAAATGATTAAAGCAATGGACCTCTATCCAGGTTGTTCCATTGTGGACTGTACGCTAGGGCTTGCAACTGACGCTATTGTGGCCAGTTACGTGAGCGGAACTGCTGGAAAGGTGGTGGGGATAGAATCCTCCCCGATTATTTCTACATTGGTTAAAATAGGCCTTAAAAGCTATGAGCAACAGGGAAAAAAGGAAGTCATTGAAGCTATGCGTAGGGTCAGAGTATTGAATGCTGAACACGGCCAATACCTGGCCCATTTGGCGCCTGATTCGTTCGATGTGGTTTATTTTGATCCCATGTTCCGTAGAGCTAAACTGGGGGCCCGTTGTTCTGTTGACCGCCTTAGACCCCTGGCTGACCACAGCCCGCTGGAAAGGGTAAATATTAAATTGGCTTTACAGGTAGCGCGGCGCCGGGTTGTTATGAAAGAAACCAGGACCAGTCAGGAATTTGATAGATTAGGTGTTGATTTTGTGGTTGGCGGTAAGCATTCTCCCATCCAATACGGTGTTTGGGTTGTTGGAAATGAGGGTCGTATATGGTGAGAGAACCGGCTCCCTTACTTGTTGTTTTAGGACCTACTGCTACCGGCAAGACAGAAGTAGCGGTTGAAGTTGCTTTACTTAGCGATGGTGAGGTTGTTTCCGCTGATTCTATGCTTGTTTATAAATACATGGATGTCGGCACCGCCAAACCTACTTCCAAAGAGCGCCAAGGGATTACACATCATCTTATTGATATCGTTGCACCGGACCAGGAATTTAGTGTAGCACATTATCAAAAAATGGCTCAAGATACCATTGCTGATATACGCCGTAGGTCAAAATTACCTATACTGGCAGGCGGAACGGGTTTATATATACAATCTGTTATTGACGGATATAAATTTGGAGAGGTAGGAATTGATTACGACTTAAGAGAAAAATTACACAATTATGCCCATTTGCATGGTAAAATGGCCTTACATGATTACCTTAAAAAAGTTGACCCCGATACTGCATCCCGGCTGCACCCCAACGATCAAAAAAGAATTATTAGAGCTCTTGAAATTTATGAAATAACAGGGAAACCAGCATCATCCATGCATGCAGGCCAAAAGAAATCATGGTATAAAGACCTTTTCGGGCTACATATGTCGCGTGATCAACTTTATGACCGGGTAAACAAAAGAGTGGATAAAATGCTTGACCAGGGTCTTGTGCAAGAGGTTAACAAGTTATTAGAGACCGGGTACGACACTAGTCTGGTATCCATGCAGGGTTTAGGATATAAAGAGATTGCAGCGTATTTAAAAGGCGAAATAGACTTGGAAAGAGCAGTTTATTTAATCAAGAGAGATACAAGACGTTTTGCAAAGCGGCAGTTAACTTGGTTTCGTCGTGACTCACGAATTAAGTGGATAAATGTAAAAGAATACGGAGGGGCTAGGGAAATAGCCTGCGAAATTATCAGTCAGGCGGAAGGAGTTAGTAAAGGTGTGTCGAACCATTAATGAAAAATATTCCAACGGAGGGACTATCATGTCAAAGCCGCAAATTAATCTGCAGGATGCATTTTTAAATCAGGTTAGGAAAGAGAATGTTCCCGTAACCATTTATCTTGTCAATGGTTTTCAGCTGCGGGGTGTGGTGCGGGGATTTGATAATTTTACGGTAATACTCGAAAGTGAAGGCAAACAAATGATGGTTTATAAACATGCTATTTCGACTATCAGTCCACTGCGGGCGGTAAGCACTTCATTTTCGGAGGTTAAACCTAATAATAACCAATAAAAGGAACAGGTCTCTCCATTGGAGAGGCCATCTTTTTTAGGTAAGTCAAAGGCCCACCGGACGTATAATTATATATCAAGGTCCGGTGAGGTGAATCTTAGTTGGTTCGTATAAAGATGCTAAATAACCGCAAAAGTAATTCACACCCTGCAAAAGATAATTCGATAAGGAATAAGGGTTCATCTAAGCCAGCTTCCGGCGACCGTGGTGGGGCTGTGTCCGATAAAGCCAAAGAATTAGAAAAAATAAAGAAGGAATTAAATGGTCTAATCGGCCTGCGAAGTGTAAAGCAAACCATAGATGAAATTTGCGCTTTTGTACAAATACAAAAACGAAGACAAAGAGAAAACCTAATTGCTGAATCTCAAGTGCTGCACATGGTATTTAAGGGCAACCCAGGTACCGGGAAGACTACCGTGGCCAGAATACTGGCCAAGTTGTTCAAGGAACTTGGTGTGCTACCCAAGGGTCATTCCATAGAGGTGGAAAGAGCCGACCTGGTTGGTGAGTATATAGGGCATACGGCACAAAAAACCAGGGATCACATTAAAAAAGCAAGCGGGGGTATTCTTTTTATCGACGAAGCGTATTCTTTGGCTAGAGGAGGAAGTAAGGATTTTGGTAAAGAGGCCATAGATGCGATGGTAAAGGGTATGGAGGATAATAAGGACAGCTTAATCCTTGTTTTGGCTGGTTATAAATATGAAATGCAGCAATTCTTAGAGACAAATCCGGGGCTTCGGTCTCGTTTTCCCATTCATATTGATTTTCCTGATTATTCTACTAAGGAATTGTTGGAAATTGGGGACTTAATGCTCAAACAGCGGCAATATTATCTGGACAGTGGCGGGCGTGAGGAGATTAGATTAATCATAGAGCAGCAGTCAAGCCGGCACCAACACAGCGGTAATGCCAGATTGGTAAGAAACATTATCGAGCGGGCCATAAGGATACAGGCGGTTCGCCTCGTACAAAAAGGAACTATCACCAGGGAAGAGCTGATGGCCATTAAACGGAGAGATGTTCAAGGGGCACGGGACACTTGTGACTTAATCGGAGGGACAGAATGAAGGGCAGCTTGGACTTTAAAGAGTTAATGTGTGAAGTAGAAAAGGAAATTGAACCTGCGTGCAAGAATATGCGGGAGATTTGTCTGGAAAATCAGCATCGGGTGCTTAATGTTTTTAAAGAGGCAAGAGTTTCTGATCATCACTTAAAGGGATCAACAGGTTATGGGTATAACGATCCCGGAAGAGAAGTTTTGGATAATGTCTACGCGGAGATTTTTGGGGCGGAGGCTGCATTGGTGCGGGGGCAAATTGCAAGTGGGACGCATGCCATTGCTTTATGTTTGTTTGGTATTTTGCGGCCGGGTGACAAATTATTGTCTATAAACGGTGCGCCTTACGACACTCTGCAAAAAGTAGTTGGCATCAGAGGGAGACCGCAGGGGTCGCTCACTGATTGGGGTATTCAATATGAGCAGGTAGAATTACTACCAGTTGGGGAGCTGGACTGGCCGGCAATTGAACGGGCCTTAGAGTTCCCTGTAAAAATGGTAATGATCCAACGGTCCAGGGGATATAGTTTGCGACGGCCTTTGGATGTGCATACAATTGGCTCTATTGTAAACTTGGTTAGGGCCAAACAGCCGAATGCTGTTATATTTGTAGATAATTGCTACGGCGAATTCGTGGAAACACTGGAACCCCCCTCAGTTGGTGTTGATATTACTGCGGGTTCCCTGATTAAGAACCCCGGAGGTGGGCTGGCTCCCACCGGCGGATATATAGTAGGGCGCAAGGAGTTAGTGCAGGCTGCTTCTTTTCGCTTAACCGCCCCTGGAATCGGTAGTGATGTTGGGGCAACCCTTGATTGGCATAGAATGTTTTTCCAGGGACTCTTTTTAGCTCCATCAGTGGTATCGCAGGCATTAAAAGGGGCCATTTTCACTGCACGGCTCTTTGAAAGGCTAGGTTTTGAGGTTACACCCTCGTTTAAAGAATCGCGTACTGATATTGTACAGGCAGTAATACTTGGATCAGCAAGTAGATTGGTAGCTTTTTGCCAGGCGGTACAAAATGCATCACCCATAGATAGTCATGTTCGGCCTGAACCATGGGCTATGCCCGGGTATGAGGACCCGGTAGTTATGGCAGCGGGCACTTTTGTGCAAGGTGGGTCCCTGGAATTGACTGCCGACGGACCGTTAAGAGAGCCTTACGCGGCCTATTTTCAAGGTGGTCTAACTTTTGAGCACGTTAAAATTGCAGCTTTGTCTGCTGCTGAGCAGGTGTTGAAAGTAAGTGATGGATTATGAATTTAAAGCAATTGGAAGCGTTTTTATGGGTTGCTGATTTAAAGAGTTTTACCGGTGCGGCTAAGCAGTTATTTATGAGTCAACCGGCGGTGAGTTTTCAAATTAAGTCTTTAGAGGATGAGCTGCAGGTTTCCCTATTTCAAAGAAATGAAAAAAGGGTAGTACTGACTGAGGCAGGCTCACTATTATACCCTGGAGCGAAGGAAATTCTCAGGCAACATTATAAAGTAATTGAAAATTTAGACAACCTTAAAGGGCTTAAAACGGGCCAACTAAATATCGGCGCCAGTACAATCCCGGGGGAATATATCCTGCCACTGTTTGTGGGTGGGTTCTGTCAGATACACCCGGGGATTAAAATCAGCCTGAAAATAGGAGGAAGCGGAAAAGTTGTCAACTGGGTGAATAATAAGGAAGTCGCCTTAGGGGTTACCGGAACGATGGTGGATGGAAAAGGTTTGGAGTGTGAGACGTGGATTGATGATGAATTAGTTCTTATTGGTCCGGTGCTTGTACCGGGGCAATTTGAAAGCGAGATTAAGTTAGATAATTTAAAAAAACACCCTTTGATTTTACGTGAACATGGTTCGGGGACCAGAAAAACTATCGAAAGAAGGTTGCAAAAAAAAGGAATCCCCCTGGGACAGTGCCGGGTAGCTATTGAATTAGGCAGTACGCGATCGGTTATTACAGCGGTACAGGCCGGTTTAGGCTTAAGTTTTGTTTCCCGGTGGGCAGTTAAAGAATTGCTGCAATTAGGCACAATAAGAGAAATAACAGTGCCGGAATTGGATTTGAAACGTAAACTATATTTAGTACGCAATTCACAAGCCTTGGGGGGAGGCTTTGCCGCTACTGCTTTTATCAACTACGTGAAGGACTGTAATAACTTAGCCATGCTTGATCACTACTGATCACATCTTTCTTAAAAGGCCAACGACTTTGCCTAGTATTTTAGCCTCTCGTGTGATAATAGGTGTCATGTTTTTATTTTCCGGTTTTAGTTTAATATGATCCTTTTCCTTAATAAAGCGTTTTACAGTGGACTCGTCTTCCAGAAGTGCCACAACGATCTCACCGTTAATAGCCGTTGCCTGTTTTTTTACGATTACTAAATCACCATCGAAGATGCCTACATCAATCATGCTCTCTCCTTTTACCGTAAGCATAAAAAATTCACCCTGACCGGTAAACTCAATAGGTAAAGGAAAGAACGCTTCCCTGTTCTCTACAGCCAATACCGGTGCCCCAGCCGCTACTCGCCCTAGGACCGGAACCCAATTAAAGGTACCGGGTTGCTCACGGGACTCTGAGCCCAGTACTTCTATAGCTCTGGGTTTGGTAGGATCTCTGCGAATAACCCCTTTTTCCTCCAGTCTTCTAAGGTAGCTGTGAACAGTTGAACTTGAACGCAGGCCCACCTTTTGTCCTATCTCTCGTACTGACGGAGGATATCCCTTTTGATGTACTGATTCTTTAATCACGCGTAATATAGCCTCTTCCCTGGAAGTTAATTCTTCGGGCATGTGCTTCACAACCTTCCCAGATATTCTCACAGAAATTATAACATATGTAATGACATCAGTAAAACGTGTGTTCGAAAAAAAAATAAAACATAGGACAATTATTTTTTATTTTTATATTTTAGAAGGAAGTCATAATATATTTGTCGAACTTATCTGACAATACAACTTTGAATACAACTCTGGGGTAAAGAGGGTGAAACTTTATTTATGGCTAAATTTAGGGTTGCTGTTATTGCTAGTGATGAGCGAGGAGTAGCAGTTTTAAATATGTTGGACAAGTTTAAGCGGGTTGAAGTTGTGGCTGTTTGCCAAGCCGGTGAACGATATGACAGCTTTAGTTTGGTGGAGCAGAATATTTATGTTGTTAAAGAGTTAGCTGAATTACCTTCTTTAGATATACATGCTATAATTGATACATCAGGAATGCCACATATAAGGCGTCAGATGATGGGTTTGAATCTTAACGGTGTAGCAATTTTGGAAGGTCAGGCAACAGAACTTTTACAGGTTATCTTGCAAGAGGAAGATAAGGTGAAAGGGATTCAGGGTGAGTTGTCTACCATACTAAATTCCGTTCAAGAAGCCATTGAAGTTGTAAATGAAAAAGGGGTTATAAAGTATGTTAATCCGGCCTTCACCAATATTACCGGTATAGAGCCCACGGAACGTATTGGTAATAATATTTATGATGTTTCACCGGAGGGAGCTTTAGCTAAGGTACTTGAAAACGGCGAGCACATTTTTGGTCACCGTACAACAGTTGGCGGCAGTAATGCCGAAGTTATCAGTAACGCTTCACCGATTATTGTTGATGGTGAGACCCGAGGAGCAGTTGTAGTATTTAATCACTTTACCGATATTATGAAATTAATGGAAAAACTGCAGCAGAGCACCACCATCATTGAGAATCTGTCTGATAAGTTCGGTGAAGTGACAACCAGTAAATATACCTTCAAAGACATATTGGGTAATAACCAAGACCTAAAAAGGTGTATGCAAATAGGCGAAAGGGCCGCTAAAAGTACATCCACAGTATTATTGACAGGGGAAAGCGGTACCGGTAAAGAGTTATTTGCCCATGCTGTCCATCATGTCAGCGGGCGCAGGGATAAACCCTTTATCAAAGTAAATTGTGCTGCAATTCCCGAAAATTTATTAGAGAGCGAATTCTTTGGCTATGTTAAAGGAGCTTTCACGGGTGCTATCAAATCCCGCATAGGCAAGTTTGAACTGGCCCACGGGGGTACCATATTTCTTGATGAAATAGGTGATATGAACCTTATTTTGCAGGGTAAATTATTACGTGTCCTGCAAGAGATGGAGTTTGAGAGGGTAGGTGGCAATGAAACTATTAAAGTTGATGTGCGAGTTATTGCTGCCACCAATAGAGACTTGCATGGTTTGATACGGCAGGGGAAGTTTCGTGAAGATTTGTACTATCGATTAAATGTGGTTGAAATACCTATTCCTGCTTTAAGATATCGTAAGGAAGATTTACCTCTATTGACTAATAATTTGATTATTAAACTAAATAGAAAACTGGGCAAGAAAGTGAAAGGTTTGTCCCAGCATGGTGAGGAGGTTCTATTTAGCTACGACTGGCCGGGAAATATACGCGAATTGGAAAATGTCGTGGAAAGAGTTATGGTTACCGTTGATGATGAGATTCTTACTAAGAGTCACTTCTTACAGTACGTCAGCCAGTTGAGGGAAGCACCCGAAAAAGATATAGAACTTATACCTATTGACCAAATGGAACAGATATTAATTAAAAAAGCTATGGCTAAATTTGGCGGTACAGTGGAAGGGAAGAGAAGGGCTGCCCGCGCCTTAAATATTTCTTTGGCCACACTATATAACAAGCTTAAAAAGGTGAAAAGCGGTAGTTTTCAATAATTAGAGGTTAAGTATGGGTATATTTCTAATTATTCTAAAATAATAACATTTCGATAAATTAAAACATTTGTCTCCAGATGTATACATAAGGAATTAGACAGGTATAATGAGCGGTTACTTAAAATGTACCGGAATTGCCCAGTATTTTCACGCTGTGGCTTTTCCGGTATATTTTTTGCTTTAATGATTAATGAATATGTAAGAGTTTTCAATAACTAAGGGGGGAATTGTCATTAAAGTCGTCAGAGTTGATCAAATTGCCGAAGAAGTCGCCCGTATGTGCCAGGAAGCCAACTACATTTTAGGACAAGACGTTATTGACGCATTCAAAAATGCTTACGAAACTGAGCAATCAGTTACCGGTAAAGACATTCTCCAGCAATTGATTGAGAATGCTCAAATTGCTAAGAACGAGTCGGTCCCCATGTGTCAAGATACCGGTTTTAGTGTTTTCTTTATCGAAATGGGTCAGGATGTGCACATTGAAGGTGGTAGCCTGGAGGATGCTATCAATGATGGCGTGCGTAAAGGTTATCAGGAAGGTTATCTTAGAAAGTCAATTGTGGGGCATCCCCTGGAAAGACAAAACACCGGAGATAATACACCGGCAGTGATCCATATACGTGTTGTTCCCGGCGATAAATTAAAGATTACTATTGCCCCCAAGGGCGGCGGCAGTGAAAACATGAGTGCAATTAAAATGCTGAAACCGGCGCAGGGTGTGGAGGGTGTTAAAGATTTTGTAGTGGAGACAGTTAAGGAAGCCGGTCCTAATCCCTGCCCCCCAATAATTGTAGGTGTAGGCATTGGCGGCACCTTTGAAAAGGCGGCATTGCTGGCTAAAGAAGCCTTATTGCGCCCGGTGGGTGAACCAAGTTCGGATTCGTATGCGGCTGACTTAGAACAAGAACTGCTGGAATTGGTAAACAAGTTAGGTATTGGTCCCCAAGGACTAGGCGGCAAAACCACGGCTTTAGCGGTTCATGTTAATACTCACCCGGCACATATTGCCAGTTTGCCTGTAGCCGTAAATATAAATTGCCATGCTAGCAGACACAAAGAGATAGAATTTTAAAATTTAATCCAGGAGGTGCAAAGACTTGACTCCAGTAATTACAATCAAAACTCCCTTCACAACGGAAGCAGCCGAAAAGCTTCGTATTGGTCAAAGAGTTCTACTGAACGGCAAGATATATACCGGTAGGGACGCAGCGCATAAAAAGCTTGTGGAACTTTTGGAAAATGGTGAAGAACTACCGATTGAGCTGAAGGATCAAATTATTTATTATGTAGGGCCTTCCCCGGCAAAGCCGGATAACGTAATAGGATCTGCCGGTCCGACAACAAGTGGAAGAATGGATATATATGCACCTAAATTAATGGCACAAGGATTAAAGGGCATGATAGGTAAAGGAAAAAGAACGCCTGAAGTCATAAAAGCCATGAAGCAAACCAAGGCTGTTTATTTTGCTGCAGTTGGCGGCGCTGCAGCTCTGATTAGCAAAAGAATTAAATCTTGTAAAATAGTGGCTTATCCCGAGTTAGGTCCTGAGGCTATTCGTGAGTTAGAGGTGGAAGATTTCCCCGTAATTGTTGTTAATGATTCGCTTGGTGGGGATCTGTATGAAGAAGGCCTTAAAATCTACGGTGCTAAATAAAATTAATAAAATGCTTAAACATCAGAAGATTTACGTAATTAGAAATGGTTAATAAGGTTAGGAATTATATAATTGTAAAAATTTTTGACGACTATTGTTGTAATATAGAAGGAAATATCACATAATTGAAGAAATAAATTCAAATGTTTAAAAATTCTAAGTTACTAGTTTTTAAATTAGTATGCCTGGCTTGTTAAAAATTACAAATCTAGCTGGGATCAAATCAATCGGAGGGAGGAAGGCATTAGTGAAGTTATTTGAGTACATGGGCAAGGAATTATTTGCAGAGTATGGCGTCACGGTACCCAAAGGTAGAGTTGTGACTTCTCCGGAAGAAGCTGCCAAGGTTGCCCAAGAAATCGGAAGTACAGTGGTTGTTAAGTCCCAGGTTTTATCAGGTAAAAGGGGTAAAGGTGGCGGTATTAAGTTTGCCGACAATGCTGAAGAGGCCAGTGCTGCCGCTAAAGAAATCTTGGGCATGACAGTTCAGGGTTATAAAGTTGATGCTTTATTGGTAGAAGAGAAAATTCAAATTGACAAGGAATTATATCTGTCGATAACTGTAGACACTGCTGCTAAAATGCCGGTAATTATTGCTTCAGCTGATGGCGGCATGGAGATTGAAGATGTTGCTGAAGAAAAAATAATGAAGAAGCATATTGACCCGCTGGTAGGCTTTAGTCCATATTTAGGCAGGGAAACTGCCCGCCGCTTGGGACTTACCGGGGCATTGGCTAAAGAAGCTAATAAACTTATGGCCGGCTTGGTTAAGATGTTCCACGAAAAGGATGCCGAGCTGGTAGAGATTAACCCGTTGGTAATCAGTGGTGAGAGATTGATTGCCGCCGACTCCAAAGTGACCATTGACGATGATGCTTTATTTAGGCAAAAGGAAGCACCTGTGGTTGAAGAGCGCACAGAAACTGAAAAGAAGGCGCACGAACTAGGATTAGCATTTGTGGAATTGGGTGGAGACATTGCCATTATGGCCAACGGTGCTGGCATGGCGATGGGGACATTGGATACCATTTCTTACTACGGAGGTTCCCCGGCAAACTTTTTAGACGCTGGCGGCGGTACCGGTATGGAAGAAACCGCGCAAGCACTTGAGCTGCTCCTGGCAAACAAACCTAAGGCTGTTTTTATTAACATTTTTGGGGGCATTACCAGGTGCGATGACGTTGCCAACGCGTTTATCCAGGTTAAAAAATCCAGGGAAATTCCTGTCCCGGTAGTGATACGCATGGTCGGCACCAACGAAGAAGAAGCTCTTAAGATTTTAAGTGAGAATGGCGTTGAGGCCTATAAAGTAATGCATGAAGCAGCGCAAAAAGTTGTAGAACTGGCTAAAGCTTAAAAAACTTAGAAAAGGAGGTTATTGACCAGTGGCCATTATTATTGATGAGAATACTCAAGTTGCTGTACAAGGAATGACCGGAAACCAGGGTAGATTCCATGCTAAGCAGATGCTTGCCTATGGAACAAAAATAGTTGCCGGAATATCCCCCGGAAAAGGCGGCCAAGAAGTGGAAGGGGTACCGATTTATGATACCATGACAGCTGCCGCACAAGATAACCGTATTGATGCTTCGGTATTGTTTATTCCCGCACCTTTTGCTAAAGATGCTGCATTTGAAGCAATTGATGCTGGAGCCAAAGTTCTTGTTGGCGTTCCCGAGCATATTCCCGTCCATGATGAGATGGAAATCGTCAACTATGCTAAAAGTAAGGGTGTCATAGTTGTTGGACCTAATAGTTTCGGTATTGTATCTTCCGGCAAGTGTAAAATTGGTATACCGCCCAACCAATTCTTTACAGAAGGCCAAGTTGGGGTTGTTGCCCGCAGCGGGACCCTTACTTATGAAATAGTAGGAAACCTGGCTATGAACGGTTTGGGTCAAAGTACCGTCGTTGGTCTAGGTGGTGACCGCGCAGTAGGTCTGTCATTTGTGGACGTATTAGAGAAATTCGAACATGATCCTCAGACCAAAGCTATTGTGATGGTCGGTGAAATTGGCGGCAATGCTGAAGAGCAGGCAGCTGAATTTATTAAAGCCAATATGACCAAGCCGGTTGTTGCTTATATTGCCGGTAAGAGTGCGCCCCCTGGAAAGAGAATGGGACATGCCGGTGCTATTATTGAGCGCGGCAAAGGAACATTCGACGGCAAAGTAGAAGCTTTGCAGGAAGTTGGTGTACAAGTCGCTGCATTACCCTTTGAAGTACCTGGACTATTGAAAAAGGTACTGTAAAAAGAAAGGAGGAACAGCCTTGTTCGAGAATGACAAGCTGGAAAAAATCCAGGCTGGCGAGAAGGCATATAAAGAAAAGCTGGATAAGTTGACTCAAAAACGCCCTGAGCGTAAGCCTGAGTTTAAAACTGATTCGGAAATTGTTATTAAGCCTGTCTATAGCCCCAGCGATATTGCTAATTTTGACTTTGAGGATAAGCTGAATTTCCCTGGAAGTTACCCCTATACACGCGGTGTTCAGCCCAATATGTACCGAGGGAAGCATTGGACCATGCGGCAGTATGCCGGGTTTGGTTCGGCGGAAGAAACTAATAACCGTTTCCGTTATCTGTTGGATCAAGGACAAACGGGATTAAGTACTGCTTTTGACCTGCCCACCCAGATTGGTTATGACTCTGATCATCAGTTGGCTAAGGGCGAAGTTGGTAAAGTGGGGGTTGCCATTGATTCATTGTTGGACATGGAAATTCTGTTAGACAAGATCCCCCTTGATAAGGTCAGTACATCCATGACCATTAATGCTCCCGCAGCTATTTTATTGGCCATGTATATTGCGGTTGCTGAAAAGCAGGGTGTAAGTCAGGATCAAATCCGTGGTACTATCCAAAATGACGTTATCAAGGAGTACATGGCGCGCGGTACATATATATTGCCGCCTGATCCGTCAATGCGCTTGATTACTGATATTTTTGCCTATTGTGCTGAAAATGTTCCTAATTGGAATACTATCAGCATTAGCGGTTATCACATTCGTGAGGCTGGCTCCACTGCGGTACAGGAAATAGCTTTTACTATTGCTGATGGTTTGGCATATGTTAAGGCTGCTATTGATGTAGGGCTGGATGTGGATAAATTTGCCCCACGCCTTAGTTTCTTCTTTAACGCCCATCTCAATTTCTTTGAAGAAGTTGCCAAGTTTCGTGCTGCTCGACGCATTTGGGCTAAATTAATGAAAGAGCGTTTCGGCGCTAAGAATCCTAAATCCTTGATGCTGCGCTTCCATACCCAGACAGCGGGTGTTTCACTGACCGCCCAACAGCCTGATGTTAATATTATGCGTACTGCATATGAGGCCCTTTCCGCTGTACTAGGCGGTACCAACTCCCTACACACCAATTCTAGGGATGAGGCATTGGCGTTGCCAAGTGAGGAGTCTGTACTGATTGCTCTGCGGACACAGCAGGTTATTGGATACGAGATTGGTGTTACTGATACCGTTGACCCGTTGGGTGGTTCCTTCTTTATTGAAAAGCTCACCAATGATATTGAAGAAAAGGCTTTGGAGTATATTAAAAAGATTGACGACATGGGTGGAGCTCCGGAAGCCATTGAATTCATGCAAAAAGAAATTCATCAGAGTGCTTATAAATTCCAGAAGGAAGTAGAGAGCGGCGAAAAAGTGGTTATCGGCGTTAATAAGTTCCAGATGGAAAGCCCGCCGCCTGAGGGACTGCTGAAAGTCGACCCTGAGGTCGGTAAGCGTCAGAAAGAAAAGTTGGAGAAGCTTCGCAGTGAGCGTGATAATGATAAAGTTAAAACATTGCTTGAGGATATACGTAAAGCTGCTCATACCACTGATAACCTCTTGCCGTACTTCGTTGAAGCTGTGAAAGCGTACGCTACTTTAGGCGAAATTTGTGGCGTTTTGCGGGAAGAGTTTGGAGAATACCAGCAGCAAATTGTTTTCTAGCTTTGCCTTAAGGAGGAGAAGTAAATGAGCGAAAAGCTTCGCGTGCTGGTGGCCAAACCCGGGTTAGACGGTCATGACAGGGGAGCAAAAGTTATTGCTCAGGCTCTGCGTGACGCAGGAATGGAAGTCATTTATACTGGGTTAAGGCAAACACCCCAGCAAATAGTTGAGGCAGCCTTACAGGAAGACGTTCAGGTTGTCGCCCTAAGTTGCCTTTCAGGTGCCCACCTGGACCTTTTCCCCGAGGTCGTAGATGGCCTGAAAGTACAAAATGCTTCAGATATATTGGTACTTGGTGGGGGCATTATTCCGGACGATGATATTCCGGCATTAAAGGAATCCGGTGTTGATGCAGTTTTCGGCCCCGGGACCACCACCACTGTCATTATTGACTACATTAAGGAGAAAGCCAAAGTTAGTTAAGCTTAGATGTTTAATCCCGCGGGAGGTTATGATACCTGCCGCGGGGTTTAAATAATGATAGGGAATAATAATGATCATGAATGATATATGAAAAAGTGTTTTCTTGTGCAGAATTAGATAAGGGGGGAAGACAATGATCAAGAAAATTGACCACATTGGCATCGCAGTAAAGGATATGGATGCAGCTTTAAAGTTCTACGAGGACGTACTGGGAATGAAGGCGGAAGGTACAGAAGTTGTAGAAGAGCAGAAAGTAAAGACGGCATTTATTCCTACTGGCGAAAGTGAAGTGGAATTGCTTGAGAGTACCTCTCCCGACGGCCCCATTGCAAAATACATCGAGAAAAAGGGCGAGGGTATTCAGCACATAGCTTACAGGGTAGACGATATTGAGAAGGCCCTTGAAGAGCTAAAAGCTAAGGGCGTAAAACTCATTGATGAAAAGCCCCGCAGGGGAGCTGGTGGAGCTAAAATTGCGTTCCTCCATCCTAAGGCAACATTTGGCACGCTGGTGGAGCTGTGTGAACGCGATTAATGATAGGAGGTCTGGAAGACAATGAGTATGCAGGAAAAATTTGACCAGCTTAAGCAATTAAGAGAGACCGTCGAAGCAGGCGGTGGAGAAAAGCGCGTCGATAAGCAGCATAAGGCCGGCAAATTGACAGCCAGAGAACGTCTGGAACAGTTTTTTGATCCCGGCACATTTAATGAGCTTAATGTTTTTGCCAGCAGCACATCAGGGAAAGAGCAAAAGTTCCCGGGTGAAGGTGTTGTTATCGGTTATGGTAAAGTGAACGGCCGCAATGTATATTCTTTCGCCCAGGACTTTACCGTTGCCGGTGGATCCTTAGGTTTAGTGCATGCTGAAAAAATATGCAGAGTGTTAGATCTTTCCATGCAAACGGGAGCACCCGTTGTAGGTTTTAACGATTCCGGCGGTGCCAGGATACAAGAAGGTGTGGATGCTCTAAAGGGTTACGGTGAGATTTTCTACCGCAATACCATAGCTTCGGGGGTAGTTCCGCAGATCTCTGTTATAATGGGACCCTGTGCAGGCGGTGCCGTATATTCTCCTGCGCTTACTGACTTTATCTTCATGGTCAAGAACACAAGTCAAATGTTCATTACCGGCCCGCAGGTTATTAAAACTGTAACCGGTGAAGAGGTCAGTATGGAACAATTGGGTGGTGCAACCACTCACAACCAGACCAGTGGAGTAGCACATTTTGCAGCTGAAAACGAAGAACATTGCATAGCAATGATAAAACAATTGCTCAGTTATGTGCCTTCCAATAATTTGGAAGAGGCTCCGTCGTTCGAACCTGGCGAGCCTGGTGGCGACAGAGAGCAATTAATGAGTATTATCCCGGACAGCCCAAATATGTCTTATGACGTAAAAGACGTAATTAGAACTGTTGTTGATAAGGATTCCTTCTTCGAAGTACAGCCTATGTTCGCTGCTAACGGAGTGATTGGGTTTGGTAGGATAGAAGGTAAATCAGTAGGTATTATTGCAAACCAGCCTAAGGTTCTTGCCGGTTGCCTGGATATTAATGTATCTGACAAGATTGCACGGTTTATCCGTTTCTGCGACTGCTTTAATATTCCTATCGTAACCTTTATGGATGTCCCAGGGTTCTTGCCCGGTACCTACCAAGAGTACGGTGGCATTATCCGTCACGGTGCCAAGATGCTGTATGCATATTCTGAGGCAACTGTCCCCAAGATCACCGTTATTTTACGGAAAGCTTACGGTGGTGCATACCTGGCCATGTGTAGTAGCTCTATGAGGGCCGACTTTGTTTATTCCTGGCCGTCAGGTGAAATTGCTGTCATGGGACCCGAAGGTGCTGTTAATATTGTTTTCCGTAATGAACTTAAAGAAGCTGAAAACCCAGTGGAGAGAAGAAAAGAACTGGTTCAAGAGTATCGTGATAATTTTGCCAACCCGTATGTAGCTGCAGGTAAAGGTTATATTGATGATGTTATTGATCCCAGAGAGACAAGGGATAAGATCATAGCAGGATTTAAAGCCTGCGAGGGTAAGCGTGTTGACAATCCGCGGAAAAAGCACGGAAATATTCCGGTTTAATAGAATTACCCAACCACCAGTGGTGGAGGGAGGTATTCAAAAATGGGTGAAAGTTCAGAAGCCGTCAAAATTAATAGTGGCGTAAAGATGTCTACAGTTGCTGCCATTACGGCTGCCCTGGCAGTAGGTGGTTATCTCGGGGAGGGTCAAAGAATCGCCGGGATTCGTCGTAAGGGCGGCATGAGCCCGTGGAAGAAGTCGGGGTTAGTAAAACACATGCTGGGAAGAGATCTCAGTATAGATCCCAATAGTCTGTAAAATTGGTTGATAAGGACTAAGGAGGTTGTACAGTGAAGAAATTTAATGTTACGGTTAATGGTGAAGCCTTTGAAGTAGAAGTTGAAGACCTTTCTCCCGGTCAACCTGCGGTAGCAGCACCCAGCAGTGCTGCGTCTGCACCTCCGCCGGCAGCAGCACAGCAGGTGGCTGAGGAGCCCAAGGTAGAGCCCAAGAAGGAAGCAGCACCTGCACCAAAGGCTGCAGCGCCGGCCGGTGCCGGGACTGTTATTGCCCCGATGCCGGGTAACGTCTGGAAAGTCCTGGTCAGCGAAGGTGATCAGGTCAACGAAGGCGATGCACTTATAATTCTTGAAGCTATGAAGATGGAAAATGAGATCGGTGCTCCCTGCGCCGGTACAGTGAAGAAAATTGGTGTGGAAGAAGGCCAGGCTGTATCCAAAGATGCTTTGCTTGTAGAGATTGGCTAGGATAGACCTATTGCTAATTACGGAAATATATGGAATAAATGAGGAGGGTGCGTCTTGAATAAACGTAAAAAAATTACTATTGTGGGTGCCGGTAACGTAGGAGCTACTTGTGCTCACTGGGCAGCAGCCAAGGAACTTGGCGATGTTGTATTAATCGATGTTGTGGAAGGGATTCCCCAGGGTAAAGCTTTGGACCTTCGGCAGGCAGCTCCCATTGAAGGTTTTGACTCTAACGTTATTGGTACCAATGATTATGCTGATACCGCAGGCTCAGATATCGCTGTTATAACGGCCGGGATAGCCCGTAAGCCTGGTATGAGCCGCGATGACTTGATCGATACCAACTCCAAAATTGTATCCGATGTTGCTTCAAAAATAGCTCAGCATTCCCCCAACGCCTTTATAATCGTAGTTACCAACCCGCTGGACGTTATGGTTTATGCTGCTTACAAGGCCAGCGGATTCCCTGCCAACCGTGTATTCGGTATGGCCGGTGTACTGGATTCGGCTCGTTTCCGTACCTTCATTGCAGATGAAGTCGGTGTTTCCTTTGAAGATGTCAGTGCCTTTGTAATGGGTGGACACGGCGATGATATGGTTCCGCTAGTACGTTACAGTTATGCAGGCGGCATCCCCATTGAAAATCTTATTTCCAAGGACAGAATTGATGCCATTGTTGATCGGACCAGAAATGGCGGCGCTGAAATTGTTAATTACTTGAAGACCGGTAGTGCCTTCTATGCTCCATCAAGGTCGGTAGTTGAAATGGTTGAGGCTGTATTAAAAGACAAGAAGCGTATATTGCCTGTGGCAGCATACTGCAGTGGGGAATATGGCATTAATGATACCTACGTTGGGGTTCCGGCCATCATTGGTGGCAACGGCGTAGAAAAAATTATTGAACTGGAACTGTCCGACCAAGAGAAAGCCGCTTTAAATAAATCAATAGAATCCGTTCGGAAAGTAATGGAGAAGCTTTAAATTTCATAGGACGTGAGGATAGGAGGCTTAACGAATGAGTGCGAATAAGGTTAAAATAACCGATACTACTATGCGTGATGGCCACCAGTCACTGTTGGCCACCAGGATGAGAACAGAGCATATTATACCGGCACTTGAGCGGCATGATGAGATAGGTTTCCACTCCCTGGAAGTATGGGGTGGAGCTACTTTTGATACATGTATGCGTTTTTGTGGGGACGATCCCTGGGAACGTCTCAAGGTAATCAAACGTCACCTGAAAAAGACCCCTACACAAATGCTGCTTCGTGCTCAGAACGTGGTTGGTTACAAGCACTATTCAGACGATGTGCTGGATGAGTTTATTAAAAAATCCGTTGCTAACGGTATGGATATTTTCCGTATTTTTGATGCTTTGAACGATCTGAGAAATATGGAGCAATCAATCAAGACCACCATTGCTGAAGGTGGCCATGCCCAAGGTACCGTTTGTTATGCCATCAGCCCGGTGCACACCGTTGAATATTACGTAAATATGGCTAAGGAACTGCAAAGTATGGGTTGTCACTCCATCTGCCTTAAGGATATGGCCGGTATTATAGCGCCGTACATGGTTTATGAAATCGTAAAGGGTATGAAAGATGCCGGAATTAAGATTCCGATTCAGATTCATTGCCACTATACCAGTGGAATGGCCTCTATGGCTTACATGAAGGCCGTGGAAGCAGGAGCTGACATCATTGACTGTGCAATCTCAACAATGAGCAATCAGACTTCACAGCCTGCAGTGGAAACAATGGCAGCAGCATTTGCTGACACCCCGCATGATCCTGAGATTAATATAGAGCTCTGTGCAGAGATGGCTGATTACTGGAAAGATGTTCGTGCAGAGTATGCTGAATTTGATGTGTCGAACAAGTGGCCTGATGCAAGAGTTCTTGTTTACCAGTGCCCAGGTGGTATGATGTCCAACTTCCTTTCGCAGCTGCAGCAGGCCAATGCTCTTGACCGCCTGCCGGAAGTGTTTGAAGAAATGCCACGTGTACAAGAAGACTTTGGGTGGCCGCCACTGGTTACCCCGTCCAGCCAGATTGTCGGTACTCAGGCAGTTATGAACGTTCTTGCCGGTCGTTATAAAATGTGTACTAACGAAGTTAAGCAATATATGCGCGGCTATTATGGAAGACCGCCTGCCCCGATCAACGAGGAGGCACGCAAGCAGATTATTAAAGACGAGCAGCCCATTGGCTGTCGCCCTGCTGATCTGATTGATCCTGAATTGCCGCAGGCCAAGGAATTGGCTGCACCAATTATGGAGAAAGAGGAAGACATTATTTCTGTCGCATTATATCCCCAGGTAGCAGCTAAGTTCCTGGAAGAAAGAATGGCTAAAAAGCTCAAGATTGACGTTGAGCTGGCTAAACAAAGCACTGAGTTTTATCCTGTATAAGAAAATAGCTTTTTATTTGTAAAAAAAGCCTGTGGTTTAATAAACCACAGGCTTTTTTGTTTTATTAACTACTTGTAAACAATTCAAGCTGTACATTGATCTAGTTTACATAAAACAGTAAGGGATGGTAAGAGAGAGGTGGGATACAATTGAAAATGATCTCATTCGAAGAGGATGATCTCCAATCAAGGATGAATTTGCGGCATACAGGGAACTGTGGGCACCTTTGTAGCTCAGGCGAGTAAATCAGCCTTTAAACTTTAATTTTTGCTGTTTAGCGGAAAGCCATGTTTCACAGAATTTTTTTCATAGAATAATGTTAAAAGTAAAGTAATGTGTAATGGCACCAAGGTTGTTTATTGATTTAGATCCAAATAAGAACGGATTAATAATGGATATGGATAATAAAAGTTGTGTGATAGCTATCTTTTTTTAAAATTTGCTACCGATAATAAATATTATGTAAACTTAAAAATGTTTACATAATATTTGTCTGTTTGTAATGATTATACCCTCTATTTATATCCCCCATCTGATTCGTCTTTCATTCTCTTCTTTCACACTCTTTTATACTTGGCTCTTTCTTGGTTTTTTTCTGAACTTCCGCAAAAATTAACGGCAGGCGTGCAAACTGCCTGCCGTACAAGGAACTAGCCGCCTTGGGTGATTTTTAGCCTTTTGCCGGATAGTATTACTTTTATTCGTGTTTGAACTCAGGATCCCTGTTTTCAAAAAACGCTTCTACACCTTCTTTAACGTCACTGGTTAGAAACACCCTGTCAAAATTATTAATTTCTACTTGCATACCTTCTTGTAAAGGAAGTTGCAATCCTTGGTTAATGCTCTGTTTTAAGAGTTTAATGGCTGCCCCTGGTCTACGAGCAATATCTTTTGCTAACGCCTTGGAAGATTGCAGAATCTCTCCGTGAGGTACTATATGGTTAACTAGTCCAATCCGGTAAGCTTCCTCGGCAGATATTGGCGTCCCAAGATATAGTAATTCCTTTGCCTTTGTTTCACCAATCAATCTTGGTAAGCGCTGGGTACCACCTGCGCCAGGAAAAAGGCCTAAATTAATTTCGGGCAATCCTATTTTAGCTTTTTCCGACATTAATCTTAAGTCACAAGCTAAAGCTAATTCGCAACCGCCTCCTAATGAAATACCGTTAATGGCTGCAATTATAGGCCTGGGAAAATAGCTAATGGTATTGAAAACGTAATGATAATATTGGACAAATTTGGTGGCTTCCCCTTTGTTGCCCATTAAAGATACAAATTCATTAATGTCTGCTCCACCAACAAAAGTTTTATCCCCGGCACCTGTAATAACAATGGCTCTAACTTCTGGGTTTCCGCTTATTTCATCTAGACATGATACCATTTCCTTTAATTGTTTCGTGCCGATTGTATTTACCGGTGGGTTATTAATTGTTATTACGCCGATAGAATCTTCTTTATACCATGTTACCCAGTTACTACCAGACAATCCAGCACCTCCTTTGTATAATGGCAAGCATTTTTGCAATAATATCCTAGCAGGAGAATCTTAACCTTTTCGTTTTTTTGTTTAAAGTCTACGGGCAATGGTTAACTTTTCCGCTTCCTTGGCGCCCTCGTATATCTCTAGAATCTTGGCATCCCTGTAAAACCGCTGTACGTCGTACTCATCGATATATCCGTATCCTCCATGGAGCTGTACTGCCTTGTCACAAACCCATACGGCTGTTTCTCCGGCATAATATTTGGCCATGGCATTAAGGGCAGGATCGATTTGATTGTTATCTACTTTCCATGCGGCTTTGTAGGCAGTATTTCGTGCCATTTCTATTCGGGTAGCCATTTCCGCCAGTTGGAATTGTATGCCCTGATTGGAACCCAGAGGCTTACCAAATGTTTTTCTTTCCTGAACATACTGTAGTGTTTTGTCCAAAGCCCCCTGGGCTAAACCCACACCCTGGGCGGTAACCATGATTCTGGTAACATCAAAGAAATGCATCAGTTGGTGAAAACCCTTTCCTTCCACTCCAATTAGGTTCTCCCTGGGAACTCTTACATCCTCAAATATTATTTCTGCTGTATCACTGGCCCGTATACCCATTTTTCCACTAATTTTGTTGCGGGTGATTCCGTCCCTGTCGGCCTCCACCAAGATCAAGCTGTGCTGCCTGTGTCTTTTTTCTGCCTGGGGATTTGTGACGCACAAAACTACCATAAAGTCGCAAACGGTACCATTAGTAATAAACATTTTGCTTCCATTAATGACATACTGGTCACCGTCTTTCACGGCCCTGGTTTTTGTACCGGCTACGTCGGTACCTGCATTGGGTTCTGTATAAGCCCCGGCACATATAGCTTTACCGTTTACCAGTGGAGGTAAGTATTTTTGTTTTTGCTGTTCAGAACCGAAGAATAATATATTCTCTGCTCCAAAGGTAGCCGCCACCACCACAAGCCCCAGTCCCAGGTCTATTCTAGAGAGCTGTTCAGTGATCAGGGCGTTTTCAAAAAAACCGGCTCCGGGACCTCCGTATTCCTCCGGGATCATTACCCCCACCAAACCGGTTTGACAAGCCTTCTTAAAAATATCCCTGGGGTACTTCTCCTGTCTGTCACATTCCTGGGCAATGGGTTCAAATTCTTTCTGAGCAAATTTATAAGCCATGCTTTGCATTAATGTTTGTTCATCGGTTAGCTCAAAGTCCATATGTCTAGATTCCTCCCTTTATTAGTAAGCAGTTAATATAACAAAAGTAAATGTTAGACTATTTATAAAAATCAGAATATTTTTGGCGTAAATCACGTTTTAGAATTTTCCCGCTGGGGGTTTTGGGCAGCTCGTCTATAAATACAATTCCCTTGGGAACCTTAAATCTGGCCAGGTTTTCTTGGCAAAGATTTATGATTTCTTCTTCCTTGATTATTTGTCCGGCCTTGGGTACTATAGCCGCTGTAACTCCCTCCACCCACGTCTCGTGTGGCAAACCAATTACAGCTACTTCGGAAACACGGGAATCTTGGTAGATTACTTCTTCCACCTCACGGCTGGGAACATTTTCGCCGCCCGTCTTAACCATATCTTTCTTGCGGTCAACAACCGTGATATAGTTATCTTCGTCCAAAACTCCAATGTCACCACTATGGAACCAGCCGTGGGCAAGAGTTTGCTCAGTCTTATCAGCTTCCTTGAAGTAAAGCATCAGACTATGTGGTCCGCGACCGCATATTTCACCGGGCTCTCCTGCTACGCTAATAGGCTCGTGCTCAATATTTTCTATGCGTGATTCCATGTTAAGCCCGCCCATACCTGCCGACCCTGCCTTTGATATCTGAAACTCAGGCTTGAGAATGGTATGGTAAGGACTGAGCTCTGTCTGGCCGTAATAATTATAAAATCGCTGACAATTAGGGAATCTTTTTTGTAATTCCTTCAATACTTCTACAGGCATTATTGATGCTCCGTAGTAGCCTTTGGTCACAGAACTAAGGTCATATTTATCGAAGTCCGGGTGTCTTAACAAACCTATCCACACAGTAGGCGGAGCAAAAAACATAGTTGCCTTGTATTTTTCAATGTATTGCATTATTTGCTTTGGATTTGCCTCCAGCAATATATTGGTAGCGCCAAGCATCAGACAGGGGTTGAGAAAACAATCTCTCTGAGCGCAGTGAAATATAGGCAGAGCATTTAAGCAAATGTCATCAGGGGAATATTCTCCGTCGATTATGCAGCCCGTATATTCTGAAATCAACGATTGGTTATTAAGTATAACCCCCTTGGGTAGTGTCTCGGTACCACTTGTGTAAGTCATTTGAACAGGATCTTCAATGTTTAACTCTACATCAGGTTCAGTTGCCGGATGCTCCTTATACCAGGTATCAAAGTCATAAAATCCATCCTGAGCCTGTATTCCATTACCCGGATTGGACCAAACGAGGGTCTTTACTGTAGGCATATCATCTAAAACGTCCTTAACTAAGTCATATAGGGTATCTTCTACAATGAAAACCTTACTTTCCGAATGGTTGATGCAGAAACTAATATCTTTTCCCCTTAACAGGTAGTTTACCGCCAAATAGACTCCGCCCGCTTTCGCGGTGCCCAACCAGGTAATTACATGGTGAATGGTATTGTGAGCCAATATTGCTACTCGGTCATATTTTTTAATTCCTGCAGCCAAAAGGGAGTTGGAAAAGCGATTAGCTTCCGCTTCCAATTGAGAGAAGGTTAAAGTTTCATCATTAAAGATTAAGGCCGGTTTGTTGGGGTACCTGTAAGCACTACGGCGAACCATGTCAGCAATTACCCACCGGTTTACCTTATTATAGCGGCGACGAATAAAATCAAGGTTTTCCTTATTAAGTGCATTAAAATTTTCCTTTTCCTTTTCATTTAAAGGAAGTAAAAAGGACATGGAGAGACCTCCTTATAAAATTTTTAATAGGCTGAAAATCGTTTTAATTAAATTGTAACCGACACTGTTTAACCAGATGGTGCCTCGATATCTTGCCTGTCGTCAGTTTAGGTAACAGGTCAATAAACTTATACTGTGTAGGTATTTTGAAGCTCGCTAGCTTGTCAGCTTGTTGCAAGTAATCATTAATTTCTGTGGGTGTAAGATTTTTATCTTCACGGACGATGAATGCGGTGATTTCTTTTGCACCGGTATTGGTTTCTATTCCAACCACAGCAACTTCCTGCACACCCGGGCATTCAAGTAAAACCTCTTCGATTTCTCGTGGATATACATTTTCAACTCCTATGATTATGGCGTCGTCCACTCGGTCAAAAATCCATAAATGCCCCTCCTGATCAAAACGGCCGATATCTCCTGTGTGATACCACCCGCCATAAAGGGCCTGTGCGGTACTTTCAGGACGATTATAGTAACCCTGCATCATGCTGGTGCCGCGAACAATGATTTCTCCTTTAAAACCGGGCTTGACCGTATTATCCGGTTCCGACGGTAGGTCACCGTTTAGTTCAACTACCCTAATATCATGGTTTAAAATGGCCTTACCAGCAGAACCGGGCTTTTGCTGTTGGTCCTCCGGGCATAAAGCTGATATTGCTGGTCCCATCTCAGTCATGCCGTAATAGTGAATGATATCCACGCTAAAGTACTTTCGGCAATTTAAGGCAAATGCATGTTCCATTGGAGCACCGCCGTGAGCTAGAAGGCGCAAACTGGGCAATTGAAAAGGGCCTGGAACATCTTGTAAAACAGTCTTTAGTTTCGGAGGGTCGGCAAAAAAAACAGTAATTTTTTTGTTGCTTAAGGTTTGTATTATATTAGAAGAATCTTGATTGTCTAAAATTACATTTGCTGCCCCTACATGAACCCTGGGGATAAAAAAGCAATGCAGTTCAGCACTGTGGTAAAGAGGAGCTACCGAGAGTCCCTTATCCTTGAGCGTAAGATTTTGTGAATTAATCATGCACATGCTGTGATCCATAATATCCCGGTGCCGGTGAATAACTCCTTTGGGTTTGCCGGTTGTACCGCTGGTATGCATGATTGCGTACCAATCGTTTTCGGATACCGAGATAGAGGGCTCCTTACCCAAGGAGTTCTCCAGCAAAGATGAGTATAAATAAGCATATTCAGGTGAATTTTCACCGACATAAAGGTAGTATTCAACATTTCTTATTTTGGCATAGGCTCTCTCCACCCGTTTTTTCTCAGGCTCACCGTATACTAAAACTCTTGATTCGATATCGTTCAAGATAAAGGCCAGCTCCCCACCGCTTAAATTACAGTTGACGGGGTTAAACACCGCTCCTATTTTTGCCACGGCAAATAGCACAGTCACTAACTCAGCCGAATTAGGTAAAAAGGTGGATACCCGGTCCCCTTTTGTTATGCCTAATTTAAGAAGTTTGTTTGCCAGCCTGTTTACCTGGTTATTCCATTCCAAGAAAGTCCAATCTAACTTATTACCCGGTACAATCAACGCTGGTCGGTGAGGGTGCTTTTCAGACGTCATTTTCAGTATATTGCCTAGGTTATACATCGTCAGCTATAGTTGTAAAAGCCCTGTCCGGTTTTTTTGCCCAGGTTTCCGGCCCGAACCATCTTGCGCAAAAGTGGGCAGGGACGATATTTTGAGTCCCGGGTTTCTTCGTATAAAGTGTCCATAACAAAAAGGAGAGTATCTAAACCCACCATGTCTGACAGTGCCAGTGGACCAATGGGATGATTGGCACCCAGGTGCATCCCCTTATCTATATCTTCCGCAGAAGCAATACCTTCCATCAGAACAAACATGGCTTCATTTAACATTGGGACCAGAATTCTATTGACAGCAAACAGCGGTGCCTCTTCTACAAAAATAGCCTCCTTCCCAAAGTCCTTTATCAGTGTAGTAGTAGTCTTCACCGTATTGGCATCGGTTTTGGCACCTTTAACCAGTTCTACCAGCTTCATTACCGGGACAGGGTTGAAAAAATGCATACCTATAAATTTATGGGGACGACCAGTCACGCCAGCTATTTCGGTAACACTGAGTCCTGATGTATTTGTGGCAAAGAATGTTTCTGGTCCACATGCCTTGTCCAGTTCGCGGAAGATTTCCTTCTTGATGCTTATTTTCTCAACTGCAGCCTCGATGGCATAATGGCATGAAGTTAAATCAGAAATATTTACTGTGCCTTCCAGGTTGTTTAAAATGCTCTTTATTCCTTCTTCTGTGCGTTTTCCTTTGCTTTTATCTTTCTCAAGGTTATTCCTTATCTTGGCTAAGCCGTGATCGACCAAATCTTGATTGATATCCCGGAGGATGACCTTGAACCCAGCCTGCGCTGCCACCTGTGCAATACCTGAACCCATGATTCCGGCACCAATTACACCAATTTTACGGATATTCATCTCATCACCTCCAGCTCTCATATTGCTTCAATGATCATGGCCATTCCCATGCCGCCGCCAACACAAAGAGAGGCCAATCCTTTGGCTAAATTTCGGCGCCTCATTTCATGCAGCAAACTTACTACAATTCTAGTTCCTGTACACCCTACTGGGTGCCCCATACCAACGCCGCTACCGTTGACATTAGTGATTTCCCTGTTTAATTCCAGCAGTTTCTCACAGGCCAAGTATTGCGCTGCGAAGGCCTCATTTAGTTCAATTAATTCCATGTCAGCCAGCGCCATGTTGGCCCTTTCCAATACTTTGCGGATGGCAGGGACAGGACCATATCCCATTAAGTCGGGCTCTACCCCGGCTCGAGCAAAACTAACAATGCGCGCTAAGGGTGTTATATCTAATTCCCTGGCCTTTTCTGCAGACATGAGAATTACCGCTGCTGCAGCATCGTTGAGACCGGAAGAATTGCCCGCAGTCACTGTACCGTTGGGGCGGAAACCGGGCCTTAATGTGGCCAACTTCTCCATTGTAATGTCAGCCCGGGGATGCTCATCTTTATCGATAGCTGTCACCTGGCCCTTGCGCTGTGGCACTTTTACCGGAACAATTTCTTCTGCAAATGTTCCGTCTTCAGATGCTCTGGCAGCATTTTTGTGACTGCGCAAAGCAACTTCATCCTGTTCTTCTCTAGTGATGCCGTATTTGTCCGCCAGTCTTTCTGCAGTTTCTCCCATCAGAATCTTGTGTATAGGATCTGTTAAGGTTTCCCACAGCATGTCCGTCATCTCGCCGTTTTGCAGTCTCTGTCCCCAACGGGCACCTTTTAAGGCGTACGGCACAGAACTCATACATTCGGTACCCCCCGCCAGCACAATGTCTGAATCGCCGGTGATTATCTGCTGGTACCCACATACTATGGCCTGCATGCCGGATGAACACTGGCGTTGAATAGTCATACCGGTAACGGTATCCGGTAGTCCCGCCATCAGGGCTGCAGTCCGGCCTACGTTGGGTTCATCAGACCTTTGGATGCAGTTACCTAAGATGACGTCGTCAATGGTTTCTCCGTCGATACCCGCCCTTTTAATGACCTCCCTTATAACCGGTACCGCCAGTTGGTAGGAAATTAAGTTTCTGAAGGCACCACCAAAATCACCTATAGCTGTTCTGGCTCCTGCTACAATAACAACCTCTTTGATAAGTATCACTCCTTTGAGTTTTATAAGATGCATCAATGTGCATCATGCAAGTTGTTCGAATTGGGTAAGTGAGTTACTAAGTAACCGCCGCGTGATGAGTGTAGTAGGGGAATGAAAGCTTTTGCAATTGCCACTAGAGTCAATATTAAAAATGTTTAAAGTATTATGATGCAAAAGAGGTGCCAGTTCTGATGCGTGACTACAGGCGAGAAAAATTAAGCTTTTGTTTTGCTGGCACTAGCAATTTAGTAGAAATGCATCGATCACGCATCATCTGCATCGCATCAATAAAAAACCCGCCAATTGGGGCGGGTTTGGGTTAAATCCATCTCGCGCGCTATGCTAGATGAATCGGGTTCTTTAATGTGCTGACGTTTTTATCTTATATTTTTTCATTTTGCGTACCACGGTGGATTGGTGGATGCCTAGAGCTTCTGCTACTTTCCTGGTGCTTTTCAACCTTTGGTACAATTCCTCAATGAGTTCCTTTTCATTTCCCAATTCTCCGTGGTAATTTTGGGGCTTTAGTTTGCGGTTCTGTTGTAGGAATACTGTGGGCAAATCTTTGCTATTAATAGTATCGTACGCAGTTATTACTGCTAACCTTTCTATGAGGTTTTCCAACTCCCGCACATTGCCCGGCCAATCATAGCTAATCAGGTAATCCATTGCATCTGCTGATATGCTCTTATTTAAATTATATCTTTCGTTAAACTTTCTCAAGAAATGAATAATTAAAAAAGGAATGTCATTTTGCCGTTTGCGTAGCGGCGGTATGGTTATTGGAACAACATTCAACCGGTAGTAAAGATCGGGTCTAAATTGCCCTTTTCTGACGAGAGTTTCTAAATTCTTATTGGTAGCAGCGATCACCCTAATGTCTACGCTGGTTGGTTTTGTGCTGCCCAAACGTGTGACCTCACGCTCTTGAAGCACTGTAAGTAGTTTCACTTGTAAAGGCAAAGTTAACTCTGCCACTTCATCAAAGAAAAGAGTGCCGCCATGAGCTAATTCTAACAGCCCTGGTTTTCCCTCCTTACTGGCCCCGGTGAAGGCCCCGGGTTCATAGCCAAACAATTCCGATTCCAGTAAGTTTTCCGGTATGGCTCCGCAGTTTATCCTTATAAAGGGACCCTGTGATCGCTTACTGGCCTTGTGAATTATAGAAGTGACTACATCTTTACCGACACCGGATTCCCCCAGAATGAGAATGGAAGTGTCCACTCTGGCCACCCTAACTGCCAAATCCAAAATATTTCGCATGGCCTGGCTGTTGCATACCATGGTGTGACCCAAATACTTGGTGCGCAATGATTCTAATTCCAAGTGATAAATTTGGGATAATTCTTTGTTGGTCTCCAGTTGGCGACGTAAATTATTCAATTCGCTTATATCCCTGCAATTAACAACTACCCTGCTTATCTTACCGCGGTCTCTCTTATGAACAGGATTAGCAGTAAGCAGAAATTGTCTGTCATCCTCTAAGCTATGCACCAGAGTTACCGGTTCACTTTTTTTTGTTGCCTCCAGGCTAATGTCGCTAATGGTTTTATCTATCCGTAATCCCATTTTTTCGTACGCACTATTATGCTGAATAACTTGCCCTCTTTTATCAACCACAAGCATACCGTCATAAGATGAATTCAAAACCGCGTTAAGTTCCTCATAAAGCTCGGTAGTTTCACTAAGTTCCTTCGAGATGGATTCTAATTCTGATATGTCTTGCATAATTGCCACTGCGCCAATAACAAAATTACCGGATATAATAGGGGTGCGGTTTACTATAACCAGGTTTCCGTTAAGAGCTACTTTTTTTCCGTACTGCGGTTGACCACCTTCTAAAATACCTGGAATCTCCAGGTCAAAAGTAAACTCGCTTAGTTTCCTACCCAAAACTTCAGATGGTTTGAGACCTGTAAGGTGTTCAGCTGCTTTATTAAAGGTAATTATAATTTTGTCCTTATTAATGGCATAAATCCCGTTGTGGGCTGAATCCAAAATAGCATTAAGCTGGTTTATATTTTCCAGCATACCTTTCTCAAATGCCCGTACAAGGTTTGTACGGGTCATCATTCCCAAAAGGTTGTCGTTGTCATCAACTACAGGCAGTCTTCCGATATGATGATTCTGTGCGGTCTGCCATGCTTCGCTGGCAGGCCGGTTAGCGTTAATTGTTTTAATATTGCTTTTCATTAAGACATTGACGGGAGTGTCGTAATCGTATTCATTTACAATTGCTTTATACAGGTGGGTTTTTGTAAAGATGCCTGTAATTTTGCCACTTTCCCCCAAAACAGGTGCCCCGTCTATAGAGTGCTTTTGAAATAGCTTAGCGGCCTGTTTGATGCTGTAAGTTTCTTTTAAGGTTACTGGCATTGGGGTCATAAATTGATAGACTTTCATTACAACTCCACCTTAATCTTTATATTTCCAGGGCTATATGTATTATGTAAACAGCGAGAAGGGTAGGCCCTTCTCGCTGTTTATTTCAAGTTAACTATCTGCACCCCGGACCGGTAAAATACCATCAGAAAGGGTCTACACCGGCCTTTCTTTCATCCGGCAAAGCACGGAAGCATGTTTATCCTGTAGTTACTTATTTTATAGTAGTTTTTGGTAAAATACAATCAAATTTATACATTATTCGTCGCCTTCTTCCCCGGGGCAAACCCGCGGTGCAGGGTGTTTTGCACAACATCACGGGATACTATAAAGTTTGCAGGTAATTTACCACTCCGGACGGCAGGTCGGATTCAGCAAATATTGCTAATAAATCAGGCCATCAAAAAATGAGAAGGGCAAAAAGCCTTGTATTACAAGGTTTCTAGCCCCTTTTCCCAAATCAGTATATTATATCACTTTTTACGGGAAAATAAAAAATCAGCCTGAAATAATGATGATAAAGGAGCAATACGGAGTGGAATTTGCTGGGGCTGATAAGTTGATTGACATTGCAGCAGAAGCAAAAGTTTTCACCTTGTGAAGAGGAGAAATTAAGAAAGGATTAATTAAAGTCGATAAAGCATCCGAGAAATGAGGTTCTACTATGGAATTAGGGCTTTGGGTCTCTATCTTACCTTCCGTTTTCGCCATCCTTTTGGCGATGATAACCAGGCAGGTAATTCCCTCGCTGCTGGCGGGCCTTTGGTTGGGAGCATTTATAAAATCTCCGGGGTTTCTTTCGTCTCTTTCCGGGACCATTTCCTATATATTGGCTATGTTATCCGATACGGGAAACCTGGATGTACTGCTTTTCCTTTACGTGTTTAGCGGTCTGGTAACCATGATCCAACTGGCGGGCGGAGTAAGCGGCTTTACGCATCTTATGGAGCGTGTAGTTCAGAGCGCTCGTGGGGCACTTCTCTCAGTCGCGGCTCTGGCGCCTATAACCTTTATAGACTGCGGCTTTCGGGTGGTGGCAGCCGGGGCTGTTACTAAACCCCTGGCTAAAGAGTTTAAGGTTTCTCCGGAGCGACTTGCCTTTACTCTGAATAACACTGCCAGTCCATTGATCAGTCTTATTCCCATTGCTACTACGTATGTGGGTTATATGCTGGGAGTGTTGGCTGTGGGGTTAAGATCTGCAGGGGTTGCGGGTTCACCTTTCATCATTTTTTTGCAAACTATACCCTTTAACTTTTTCAGCTTCACCGCTATTTTGACAGCTCTTTTGTCAATTTTTAGCCCGTGGCAATTCCGGGAGATGGCCGAAGCCGACAAGAAAGCAGCTCTGGAAGACGGAGAAAGGCATAAACCGGCGCCGAAAGGTATTAAAAACAATGTGCGCGGTGTTAGAGGTGTTCCTGCATTCGGTCACGAGGCGGCTGAAGATCTGACACCCGGTGAAGCACGAAGGTTGGATACAGCTCGGGATCAAATGGGTACGGCAGCTGGAAAAGATATTAATGTGACATCTTCGAAGCACAATGAAAACGAGATGAAAAAGAGCAACGGAGAAGGACCAAATGCCCCTGTGAACATGGAGCATGATCATGACATGGAAATAAAAAGTAAGTTGCCTCCACGGGCTTTGAATTTGCTAATACCTATTGGAATCCTAATTCCCTTGAGTTTCCTTATGGTCTGGCTGGACGGCCGTGCCAAGGGAGACACCCTTTTGGAAATATTCTCTCAGGCCAACGCATCGCGTGCTATGTTTCAAGCACTCTTTTTGACTACGGTGATAACGGCTCTGTTATATCTCCTGCAGCGGTTATCACTTAAAGACCTCACTAACGGGTTTATAAAGGGTGGTAATAAATTAATGGTCACCATTGTAATTCTTGTGGTGGCCTGGCCAATTGCAACGGTTTCACGCGATCTGGGTCTGCCAAAGTTAATTGAAACCACTCTGGGGGCCACCCTTCCCGCTGTTTGGGTACCGGCGGCAGCATTTGTAATCACGGCAGCGGTGACGTACTTTATCGGTTCTTCCTGGGGATCTTGGGCCCTTATGATGCCTCTTGCCATTCCCCTGGCCGCCGCTTCGGGTGCTTCTATTCCTCTCGCCGCGGCAGCTGTGTTTTCGGGTGGAACTTTTGGAGATGTAACTTCTCCCCTGTCAGGCATGACTGCCATGTCGTCAGGTGTAGCCGAGGCGGAACACATGAGTTATGTTCGTGCTATGACACCGTATAATTTGACTGCCGGAGCGGCGGCAGCGCTACTGTTTGTAGTAGTGCCAATGCTTATTTAAAATTAAAAAAGGCCGGGTATTGGTATTTCCGGCCTTTTTGCTTGTTTAATGAGTATCAGCCAAAGCCTATCTGTAACCACCCATCATTCCCATCATACCGTTATATCTTTGGGGGCGGTTATTCCAAGAACAGTTGAAATATGAGTTGTTGGCGTTATAAGGGACCATTCTATATCCGGGGAAGTCTCTAATTTGATCATTATTTTCTTCCCTGTCCACCCTGTCATTCTCATCATCTCTGTTGTTTCCGTCAATTGAATCGTTCGTATCTTCGTTGTTCATCATATCGTCTTTTCCGCTGTCCATCATGTTGTCATTTTTCATGTCCACTGTGGTATCTTCATTGCCTATCATATCACTGTTTTCTTCGTCAGTTGTATCAATTTCATTCTCACTGTTCATCATATTGCCATTGCCGTCTACTGTGCTATTTCCGTCCCTATCGTCCATCATCCCTGCTTGTTCATCATTAGTTTCTGAAACTGCGGCGGAATTGTTCATTTTCATTTGGTCCGTGTCAATTTCAGCAGCATTTGCTATACCTACTAAAGAAAATAGAAGGACAAATGCAAAAAGCAGCACGAATGTTTTATTCTTACCCACAACTTACACCCCCGTTTAATTATAATGAATGTCAAACCATGCTTGGGTTAATATGATAAAGTTATTCCAGAGCTATCCCTCCCCCCAAGGAAAAATAATCCAAGCGTCAATTATTATTTTAAAACCTCCAATTTACAAAACGATCTCGTATTCATAACAAAAATATAAAGATTATACATTGAATTCTATGTATGGGTTATCAAGTGTTTAAATAAAGGGCCGTGCAGATTAATATCCACACGGCCCTTCAGTGTATATTATAGGCAGTTTTGTGTCATGCCCGGGACTTTATTCGGTGTCCACCGTCGCAGTTTGCCACGCGGCGAAGCATAAAACGCTTCCTCATCATAATTATCACCTCCTTAGCTTATTTATATCTACTAGCTTTTCAGTTTAACTCTCTTTAAACGTAATGCATTGGTTACCACGGAAACGGAACTGAACGCCATGGCAGCACCGGCAAGGACCGGATTTAAAAAGCCTAAGGCAGCTACCGGTACGCCCACTGTATTGTAAATAAGGGCCCAAAACAGGTTTTGTTTGATGTTACGCATGGTGGCCCGACTTAACCTGATGCTGTTAACGACTCCTCTCAGGTCCCCGCTCATCAAAGTAATATCTGCAGCTTCCATGGCCACATCAGTTCCGGTACCCACTGCAAATCCCACCTCAGCAGTAGCCAGGGCCGGGGCATCGTTGATGCCGTCCCCCACCATGCCGGTCACCTTGCCGCTCTCCTGTAACTTTTGTACTTCTCTGGCTTTATCTTCGGGCAGTACTTCGGCAAGTACATTCTCAATGCCCACCTGGACGGCAATGGCATCTGCGGTACGCTTGTTATCACCAGTAATCATCCAAACCTCTATACCCATTTCTTTAAGGGCATGTATAGCTTCTGTTGAGTTATCCTTAATTGTATCGGCAACTCCTAGCAAGGCCACAGCCTTTCCGGCTGCCGCCATGATCATTACGGTCTTTCCTTCACGTTCCAGTTTTTCAATCTTTTTCTCATGGCTCTCCCATTCCACATCATTTTCACTCATTAACTTGCGAGTACCCAGCAATAATTTGTGGTCTTTCATTTGGGCCAGCACACCATGTCCTGGAATAGCTTCGAATTGATGTGGCACCGGTAATTCCAGGCCTTCTTCTTCAGCCTTTTGCACTATGGCCTGGGCCAGAGGGTGTTCCGAGCCCTTTTCTGCTCCGCCTGCTAGGGCCAGCAATTCTTTCTCGCTTCCTGCTACTGAATCCAATACGAGCAAATCGGTCAGAGCCGGCGCACCCCGGGTGATGGTACCCGTCTTGTCCAATACCAGGGCATTGATCTTCTGCGCCCGCTCCAGGAATTCACCACCCTTGATCAAAATGCCGTTTTCTGCTCCCCGTCCTGTTCCCACCATAATTGATGTGGGTGTGGCTAAGCCCAGGGCGCACGGGCAGGCGATTACCAATACTGCGGTGAAATTGATGAGGGCCCATGTAAAGTTGCCGGGGTCGCCGAAGAAATACCATAAGGCGAAGGTAATCAGTGAAATGCCAACTACCACCGGGACAAAATAACCGGAAATAATATCCGCCATGCGCTGAATAGGGGCCTTGGAACCTTGTGCGTCCTCCACTATACGTACAATTTGCGCCAGAGCTGTATCCTTGCCTACTTTGGTGGCTTTAAACTTAAAGGTTCCCAGTTTATTGATAGTGGCACCGATCACGGTGTCTCCCACATTTTTATCCACCGGCAGGCTTTCACCGGTAAGCATGGACTCATCAACACTGGAATAACCTTCGACTATTTCACCGTCCACGGGAAGTTTTTCTCCGGGCCGTACAGCAATAATATCATCTACCATTACCTGTTCAACCGGGATTTCCATTTCCTGCCCGTCCCTGATTACGCGGGCTGTTTTGGCCTGCAGGCCCATTAATTTTTTAATGGCCTCGGAAGTTTTCCCCTTGGCCACTGCTTCCAGTAAGCGACCCAGTAATATAAGTGTAATGATCAGGGCACTGGTTTCAAAGTATACTTCGTCTGCGCCGATAGATGCACCCCAAAAGGTCACCACTACACTATATAGGTAGGCCGCGGTGGTACCGAGGACCACCAGCACAGACATATTCGCTCCCTTATTTTTTAAGACCAGGTAAGCGTCCCGGTAAAAGTGCCATCCCGCAATAAATTGGATAGGGGTAGCAAGGATTAACTGGAAGTAATGATTATAAACAATATCCGGCAAGTTAAGTTTGAACAGCATGCCAAACATATATGCCAACAGCGGTAAGGAAAGTACCGCTGAGAATACGAACAGGTTTTTGAAACGGCGGATTTCCTTTTCCCGTGCTTCTTTTTCAGCATCCGCGCCCCCGGTGTCAGCTACTTCCGCCCCGTAGCCGATGCCAACTATGGCCTTTTTTATTTCCCCCAGATCGGTAAGGCCCGGGTTATAGTCCGCCACTGCCTTTTCCGTGGCTATGTTGACACTAGCCTGCACTCCGGGGAGGGAATTCAACTTTTTCTCCACCCTTGCAGAGCACGCTGCACAAGTCATCCCGGTAATACGCAGTTCTACATTTTCCGTTACCACTCCGAAACCCACCTGTTTAATAACTTCTGAAAGGTATTCAGGCTCAACTTGGCCAGAGTCATAATTTACGGTAGCCTTACTGGTGGCAAAGTTAACCGTGGCGTCATGCACGCCCTTCTCCCCGGCTAAGTTTTTCTCTATCCGGGCTGCGCAGGCAGCACAGCTCATACCGGTTACTTTAAACTCAGCTTTTTTTAACGTACCTTCCGTTGCCATTCTACCAACTCCCTTTGAATGTCAGTCTACAAACTTGTCCAAAAACTGCATTAATTCGTCAATTGCTTCATCGCCGTGTTCCTGTCTGATTGCATTGGCAACACATGCCCGGGTATGATTTCTCACCATTTGCATCCCTAACTTTTTCAAGGCTGCACGGCTGGCACTGACCTGGTATAAAACATCAATACAATAACGGTCTTCCTCTATCATTTTTTGAATGCCTCGAATTTGCCCCTCTACTCTCTTAAGCCTGTCCATAAGCTCTTTTTTGTTCCCTTGCATCAGATAACCGCCTTTAACTTTGCATACCCTACAGGGGGTATAGTATTATTAAGTAACTTTATATTATCGCTGTTTAATTGTCAACACCTTAAAGAAAAAAATATCAGTATTTGTCGTGAGCTATTTACACTTTAAGGTAAAATATGTAGAAGGTTGATAACGCTGTTATGATTTAAAAATAACAGGTTTTTCGTAAAGAAATGTTCAATGCATATCCATTAAGTTGTAAGTGTTACATTATAGTTTTATGATATAAAATAAGATCCCGTTAAACGGGATCTTATTTAGGAGTTGACCGGTTTACGCTGCTTGTGAAGTCTATATATCCTGTTTTATTCTTTTAATATGATGATCCATTCATTCCGTAGCCGCCGTTGCCAGATCCATAGCCGCCCATCATTCCGTAACTGCCGTTACCAGATCCGTAGCCACCCATCATCCCGCCCATCATGTTATTCATGTATGAATAATGATCTTGCCAAGCTTGTGCTTGATTTTGGGTGAATTGATCATTTGTCGGTGTTTGTGGGGGAGAATAATTATTTTTAGCCCCATCTACGGGGTCAGATTGTTGGTTAGTTTCTTCTGCAGTATCATTTGTTTCAACATCTACGTGTCTAACCATTATGTCCTGGTTGTTATTATTCATCATGTCCTGATAATCAGGTGTACCCAATTGTGCACTTTGCCAAGATGCAAAAGCGGTTGGTGCAATGAGTGCTGCAACAAGCGACACTCCCAAAAGTAATACCCATACTTTACCCTTCATGTTCATACCTCCTTGGATTATGATAGATAAAAATTAAATATGACTTTAGTACTCACTCCTCCTTTTCCTCAGTTATTATTGACTCTCTAGGCCGATTATATAGAACTAAAGTTACATTATAAAAACAGAATCATTACAAATATTTAACATATTGAAAACAATCAATTATAATTTCTATGTATCTTTAAGTATCTTAAAGTATCACTAGCTATGGCTTTAAAGGAGGGGGCTGCAATCAGACCGCCGTGGTATGTATCACCTTTAGGTTCCGCTATCATGATAAGAATGGTAACGCGGGGGTTATTGGCCGGTGCAAAGCCTACAAATGAAGATATGTATTGCCCATTTACATAGCCATTGTCCCCCGCTACTTCGGCTGTTCCAGTTTTCCCGGCTACCCTGTACCCATCCAAATAAGCTTGCTTCCCTGTTCCGTCAGTCACAACTTTTTCCAAAATACTTCTCATTTCCTGAGACGTTTTGGCTGATATCACCTGGCGTTCTACCTTTGGTTGATATTCGTGAATTATTTCCCCACTCGAAGTAACAATCTTTTTAACCAGCTGAGGTTTCATGAGCTTTCCACCATTTGCCACTGCTGAAACCGCTTTAATGAGCTGAAGTGGAGTTACAGCTATGGATTGGCCTATAGCCTGGGTAGCGATATTTAAGTCGGTGGCCTGACTTTCAGGAATCAATATTCCGCCAGCCTCCCCCGGCAACTTAACCCCAGTAACATTTCCAAAACCAAAACCTTCAATATACTTATAAAAGCGTTCTCTACCAAGAGTTAAACCAACTTTCACAAACCCTGGATTGCATGAGTTAAGCATTATTTCTAGGAAGGTTTGACTGCCGTGTCCTCCTTGTTTCCAGGATTTAATTTTTTGACCATCCACGTCTACATAACCAGGATCAAAAAATTTGCTTTCTAAGTTAGCCGATCCTTCTTCTAACGCTGCGGCGGCCGTAATGATTTTAAAAATGGAGCCAGGTTCATAGTTGTACCATATAGCAGGATTATTGTCCCAAATCTCTTCCGGCGAATCATTCCATCGATTAGGATTAAATGTAGGTTGATTCCCCATTGCCAGTATTTCGCCTGTTTTAGGATCCATGACCAGTGCCACTGCTAGTTTGGGATTGTAAGTCTTGACAATGCTGTTTAGTTCTCGTTCAACAAAGTACTGTATATGCTTATCCAAAGTAAGTACAATGTTATTTCCCGGGACCGGTTCCTTGTACCGGGACGTACTTCCCGGTATCTTTCTCCCTTTTGCCCCGTATTCGGCTAACATGTCACCGGCCTCTCCCTGGAGTTCCTCATCTAAACTCTTTTCGATTCCTTGCAATCCATGGTAGTCCATGCCGGTAAAACCCAGCACATGAGAGGCTGTTTGCCCATCTGGGTACAGACGTTTATTTTCCTCAATAAACCCCAGACCTTTAATCTGTAATTCTCTGATCTTTTGGGATGTTTCATAGTCAACTTTGCGCTTAATCCAAACAAAAGATGTATTCTTATTTAATTTTTCATATAACTCTTTCTTATTCACCCCAAGTATTAAGCTTAAATCTTTGACTGCTTGTTCAGTACTGTCAATCATATGAGGATCGGCATAAATAGAGTTCACCTTAATATTTGTGGCCAGCTTGTTTCCATTACGGTCCATTATTAGACCGCGGCGTGATGTTAGAACTTTGCTTTTCGTGCGCATTTGAGATGCTTTTTGCTGCCAATCCCTTCCTTGAATAAGCTGTATCCAGAACAAATGACCAATTAGTAATGTGAAAGCCAAGCAAAATATTAAGAAAACCCAAGCAATTCTCCTGGGCGACGGATTGTTTTGTTTCTGCACAACTATTATTCCCTCAATAATATAGTAATAATTACCGTTGAATCTGAAGAATCTTAAGTAACATGCTAAATAGATAAACCTAGGAAAAATAATCCTAGGTATTAATCATTATTTTAAGACCTCCAAATTACAAAACAATTTCGTATATATAACGAAATTGTTAAGATTAAAAGTTGATATATGCCGATCAGTGTAAACTAACCCTCAAACATCTTTTCTGGTAGTTTTGATAGGGCGTTCAACTATATCTTCAATAAAATGTATTATTTTTTTGAACCCCTTGAAGCATTTATGTAAAAACTATTTTACTTATCAAATCTTATTGACTGGCGTAATGGAAGGGGAAACTAATTACTTCATAAACGCTTAAATGTAAATAATCTCGCGGGATTTTTTTTTGAACCTACCTAAAATATAAATATTAATTCGAACTACTTTCAGGAAATTAATCATAGAGGCACCACAGTTATAGTAGCCACCCATGCTTGGGATATTGTTGATCTTATGAAGCAGCGGGTTGTCACCCTTTCGGGTGGCCGGCTTGTAAAAAATACCGAAAAGGAGGCCAGTATCCATTGAACCTCCATAACTTTACTTACTATTGGATAGAAGCTTTTAAATCATTATATAGAAACAGCTTACTTTGCCTGGCTGCTGTCTGTACCATGATTATATCCTTTTTAATTTTAGGTAGTGCCCTATTGTTAGTGCTTAATGTAAACCAATTGACAGATCAGGTTGAATCAGGTGTTGAAATAAGTGTGTTTTTGGAAGATGATTTGTCCGGAGATGAGTTGGAAAGTATTGGCGAGCGAATAAAATACTTGGGCGGAGTGCAAAGTGTTAATTTTATATCACGTTACCGGGCTCTTGGGGAGCTTAAAGATAGTTTTGGCACCGAGCGTGAAGTGCTTGATGGTCTGGAAGAGAATAATACTCTGCCCAATTCATATAGAATTAAAGCATTGTCAACTAATATGGTGTCCAATATAGCCAGAAAAATTGAAGGCTTGGAAGGTGTGGAGAAAGTACGTTATGGCCGTGAGGTGGTAGAAAAATTAATGATTATCTCTCGCTGGGTACGTATTTCCGGCTTGGCAATAGTGGTACTTCTCGGTATTGCGGCTATTTTCCTTATCGCCACTACCATTCGCTTGTCGGTATATGCCCGTCGGCAGGAAATAGGTATCATGAAAATACTGGGGGCAACAAACTGGTTCATACGTATGCCCTTTATTTTGGAGGGAATGGTGTTGGGCATTCTAGGAGGGCTCATTGCGGCCGGAATGGTTTATTGGGGATACCATACTCTAGTAGTAAAGGTAAGTAATACTTTACCCTTTTTGAAACTAATTAGCCAGTCACAGACAATGATTAATTATACTTTGCTTGGCCTGGTGGCAATGGGCTTATCTTTGGGGATCATGGGCAGTGCAATTTCGGTTAGACGTTTCCTAAAAGTTTAGCTTGCTAAGGGGAGAATAGACATGTTGGTCTACCGTTTGATAAAGAATATTTTCATCCTGGGGCTGGTCTTTTTAATTATGGGTGGTACCTGGGAATTAGCGTACGGCGATAACCTGGACGAGCTATTGCAACAAAAACGCAGTGAACTCGACCAAAAGCGTCAGGACATTGACCGGCAAGAGGAAACCGTAAGCGGTTATACGGCCCAGATTGCGGCTATAAATAAAGTTATTAACCAAAAAGGACGGGAAATAACGGAACTTAGTGCTCGCATGGATAAAGCACTGGTTGCCTTGCGTGTTACAGAAAAAGAATTGCAAAAAAGCGAGGCTGAGCTTGATAGAAATGATAAGATACTTCGCAAAAGGGTTCGGGCTATGTATGAGAACGGACCGGTAAGTTATTTGGAGGTTCTGCTAGCATCTGAAGACTTCAGCGATTTTTTGAACAGATATGAAATGGTGAAACGAATCGTTGAACAGGATGCAGAGCTTATTGACGAGATTCAGAAGCAGCGGGATGAGCTGGAGGGCAAAAAGAAAAATCTGGAGGAAAAACGTGATAGTATTGCTGCCATGCTGCAGCGTCAGAGAACTGTCCAAAGTGAATTGGCATCTCGAAGTAGAGCTAGGCTTCAACTGCTAAACTCTGCCCGGAGCGACATGAATCGTCTTCAGGCTGAATTAAGCTGGTTAGAGGAAGAGGAAGAATCAATTGTACAGCGTATGGCCCGGCAAAACGGGGGGAATATGCCCCGAGTATCAGGAGAGTTTCTTTGGCCCACTCCTGGGTATACCAGTATTACATCACCCTTTGGATATCGCGTACATCCTATTTTAAAGGTTAGGAAACTACATACGGGTATGGATATAGCAGCGCCATGGGGGGCGACGGTAGTAGCTGTCCAAAGTGGCAGAGTAATCAGCGTTACCACTATGAAAGGTTATGGTAAGGTAGTAATGATTGACCATGGTGGCAGCTTGACAACACTTTACCCCCACCTTTCCGCTCAACTTGTCAATAACGGTGAGTGGGTCACAGCGGGTCAAACTGTCGGCAAAGTAGGTAGTACTGGCTGGTCCACTGGACCCCATATGCACTTAGAAGTGCGTGAAAACGGTCAGCCGGTAAATCCTCGTAAATATTTGTAATCATAGTAAGGCTATGCAATTTAATTTAAAAGGACTTGTGTTCAGTTCTGGCGATTATCTCATCCTGTAAAGACGGGCTGAGGTCGCAGAAATAGTCGCTATAGCCTGCCACGCGTACAATTAAATCCCTATATTTTTCAGGGTGTTCTTGTGCGCTTCTGAGGGTATCAGCATTCACAATATTGAATTGAATGTGGTGACCACCCAGTTTAAAATAAGACCTTACTAAATCGCTCAAATTATTTATTCCTTCATCACCTTCTAATACTTGTGGCGTGAATTTTTGGTTAAGAAGTGTTCCCCCGGTGCGCACATGATCCATTTTTGCTGCAGATTTTACCACTGCAGTGGGCCCATTTCTATCTGCACCCTGTACAGGTGAAATACCTTCCGAAAGGGTTTCACCTGCTTTTCTTCCATCCGGTAGAGCGCCTATAACTGAGCCAAAGTAAACATGGCAGGTTGTGGGAAGCAGGTTAATCCTGTAGTTACCCCCCCTGGTGTTTTTTCTGCCGTTTACTTCCCGCCAGAATGCGGTAAACAAAGTGTTCATTACTGCATCGGCATACTCATCGTCATTGCCGTACTTAGGAGTTTTATTAATTAACAGCCGGCGTGTTTTCTCGTATCCAGTAAAATTATTCTCCAGTGCCTCTAAAAGCTCCGGCATAGGTAATTTTTGCCGGTCAAACACATGGTACTTTATGGCCGTCATGGCATCCGTAATACTGCCTATGCCCACTCCTTGGATATAAGAAGTATCGTATCTGGCACCTCCAGCATTGTAATCTACTCCTTTGGTTATACAATCGTCTACTAAAATAGATAGGAACGGTGCCGGCATATAGGCGGCATATAACTTTTCGATAAGGTTATTTCCTTTGATCTTTATTTCAATAAAGTGTTTTAATTGTTTTTTATAAGCAGTCATTAGTTCTTCGAAGAATTCAAATTGTGCCGGGTCCCCAGTCTTTAGGCCTAATACCTTTCCTGTTCGGGGATCGATCCCGTTGTTTAAAGTGAGTTCCAATATTTTGGGCATATTAAAATATCCGGTTAATATGTAACTCTCTTTACCGAAAGCACCTGTTTCTACACATCCACTTGTACCACCGGTTCTGGCATCCTCTATGGACTTACCGTAAAAAAGCTGTTCTTCTACAATGGTGTCGGCATTAAATATCGAAGGCTGACCCCACCCCTGGCGGATTACTCTGCAAGCCCTCTTCAAGAAACGGTCAGGATTTTTTTTGCTCAGCTGAATGTTACTGCCCGGCTGCACTAATCTCATTTCGTCAATAACATCTAGAATCAAGTATGTTACATCATTAACTCCGTCAGAACCGTCTGCCCTTAAACCCCCACTGTTAATGTTGGCAAAGTCGGTATAAGTACCGCTTTCTTCCGCCGTGACACCGACCTTGGGGGGTGCCGGATGGTTATTAAATTTAATCCAAAAACATTGCAATAGTTCCCTTGCCTTTTCTTTGGTCAGAGTCCCCTCTTCCAACTCTTTTTTATAAAAAGGATAGAGATGCTGGTCAAGCCTACCCGGGCAAAAAGCATCCCAGGTGTTGAGCTCGGAAATTACGCCCAAGTGAACGAACCAGTAGGACTGCAGTGCCTCCCAAAAATTGCGGGGGGGATTAGCGGGAACATGGCTGCATATATTTGCAATTTTTAATAGTTCCTCTTTTCTCTGCGGATTCTCTTCTGCTTGCGCCATTTCCTTTGCCTTTTCAGCATGGCGCTCAGCAAATGTGATTATTGCTTGGGCGCAGATATGCATAGCTTGTAGCTCTTGCTTTTTATCGTAAGCTTGGGGGTCATTAAGGAAATCGATTCTCTCTAAACTTAACTCAATATCTTTCCTGAATTGAAGAAAGCCCTTACGGTATATCTTATCATCCAGGACTGTGTGTCCCGGCGCCCTTTGCTCCATAAATTCAGTGAATATGCCCGCTGCATAAGCTTCGTTCCACTCATCCGACATTTCCGCAAAAATAATATCACGCATTGAGTTACCCTGCCAAAAGGGTATAATCTCTTGGCCATAAATCTGTTTGGTTTCGTCATCTACAGTAAAGGAAATCTTTTCTCTCTCGTTGAGTATGTCCAGATCCCGGAGGCTGTGGCAGCATAACTCGGGGTAAGTGGGTGTTGCTTTGGGGGCAGGGCCTCTTTCGCCAGCGATAAGTTCATCTTTTCCTATAAAAATGTATTTATGTTCCAGTAAATACTTAAAAGACATTGCTCGCTGTATGGGTATAGAAAGGGGTCCTTTATCCTTGACTTCTTGATAGAAATCTGTCATCAGTTTTGCTCTTTCGCTGGAAATACGAGCTTGGGCATCAATGCTTTCCTGCCGCAGCTTTTCTACCCTGGCATTCATACCGCTAACCTCCTATTTGTACTTGTAAACCGAAATCCACTAATTGCTTTTTTACTGTTGTAATTTTTTCATTGGAAGGAGTTTTTGTTTCGCGTAGTTTGTATTCCTTATGTAATCTTTTATATTTATCAAGGCCTGTGTTATGATACGGAAGTATATGTACCTTCTTTATGTTTTTAAGCGATGCTAAATATTCTCCAGTTCTTTTTATGTTATTTTCATCATCGTTTATCTTTGGAATTAAAGGAAGTCTTACTATGATGTGGTTATGTATTTGTGACAGTTCTTGTAAGTTTTTTAGAATAATATAATTTGAAACGCCGGTATACATTTTATGTTTTTCTTCGTCCATCATTTTTAAGTCATATAAGAATAAGTCCACATGAGAAGCAATTTGAAGTAAGCTTTTAGTGTCACCAAAGCCTGTGGTGTCCACTGCGATATGAATTTCTCTCTCCCGGCAGCATCTGAGAAGATCTAGTAAAAAGTCCCCTTGTAAAAGAGGCTCTCCGCCGGAAAAGGTGACACCTCCGCCGGATTGGTCATAAAAGACAACATCTTTTTCGATTTCCGCCAGTAGGTTATCTCTGGTTACCGTTTTTCCAACCGTCTCTCGTGCCCCCGTACAGCATACATCCACACACTTCCGGCAGAGGATACACCTTGCTGCGGAATTTATGGCTCCTGTGGGACAAACTTCGATACAGTCACCACAACCAATACACCTGTCTTCCCAAAAAAATATTTCCCGGTTAGAAGATTGGCTTTCCGGGTTGTGGCACCATAGGCAAGAAAGTGGACAACCTTTAAAAAAAACCGTGGTACGGATTCCAGGCCCATCATGAATTGAATACTTTATAATGTCAAATATAATGCCGGTTTTCAACAAATACACCTCATCTATGCCGTATTCGAGCCTGATTTAAGCACCTAGATAAGCTTTAACAATACTTTCGTCCTCTTTTAATTCCGTACCGTAACCTTCCATAACCAGCTCACCCGTTTCCAAAACGTATCCATAGTCCGCCAGTTTAAGAGCCATTTTGGCGTTCTGCTCGACAAGAAGTATTGTGGTTCCTTCTTTGTTTAAGGTCCTGATGATTTTCATTATTTCTTGCACAATAATCGGTGCTAAGCCCATGGAGGGCTCATCCAAGAGCAGAAGTTTAGGTTCCACCATCATTGCCCTGCCAATGGCCAGCATTTGCTGCTCACCGCCGGATAAAGTTCCTCCGTCTTGTTTTCTGCGCTCTTTTAAGATGGGAAACATGTCAAATACATGGTGCATTCTCTTACGACGCTCAACGTCGTCATTCAAAGTATAGGCTCCCAAGTCCAAATTTTCCTGTACAGTCAAATCCCTAAAAATGCGTCTTCCTTCAGGAACATGAATTAGTCCTGTTTCCACAATGTTATGTGGTAATTCTTTAGTAATATCTTGGCCCATAAATTCAACTGTTCCGGCGGACGCCTGTACTAAACCCGATATGGTTTTTAAAGCGGTGCTTTTACCGGCCCCGTTACTTCCTAAAATGGTGACTATTTGACCTTCATTAACTATCAGGTTGATTCCACGCAAAGCATGAATCTTACCATAATGGGTCTCCAAATTTTGAAGTCTGAGGATGACATCACTCATACAGCCTCCTCCTCATCTTTGCCGAGATAAGCCTCAATAACCCGTGGGTTATTTTTAATTTCGTCCGCAGTGCCTTCAGCAATCATTTGTCCGTAATCAATTACAATAATCTTTTCTGAAACATTCATCACCAATCCCATATCGTGCTCGATTAAAAGAATGGTAATCCCCAATTCCCGCCTTATCCTCTTTATTAAGTCTATTAATTCTTTTTTCTCATCGTAATTCAAACCGGCACCCGGTTCATCAAGCAGCAGTAATTTTGGTTGCGTGGCAAGGGCCCTCGCCCATTCTAATCGCCTTTGATCCCCGTAAGGAAGGTTTTGGGCTAAACGATCTTTCTGATCAAGTATGCCAACAAATTCAAGACATTCTTCACTGAATTCTCTAGTCTTTTTTTCCTCAGCACGCTGGGCTGGTAAGCGCAGAATGGAGCTGATAATTCCTGCAGAACAACGACAGTGCATGCCTGACATTACGTTTTCTAAAACTGTCTTATTTTTAAATAATCTTAAGTTCTGGAAGGTTCTGGCCATGCCTGATTCAGTTATTTTAAACGGCCTTTTTCTCATCAAGTTTTTGCCGCAAAACAATATTTCTCCCTCGTTAGCCTTATAAAAACCGGTTAAACAGTTGAAAGCCGAAGTTTTACCTGCACCGTTCGGACCGATAAGTGCGGTGATTGAATTGTCTTCAATTGCAAAGCTCAGGTTATTAATAGCCGTTAAGCCACCAAATCTTAAAGTTAGATTTCTAACGTCTAAAATTGCCATACCAACCCTCTTCCTTGTGTTGTTTTTCAACTACGCCTTGTAGGCCATATTCCTTGCGGTCGGAAAACCATGATGATAAGCAGTACAATACCGAAAACCAGCATCCTCATATCGCCGATACCTCTAAATATCTCTGGGAAAAAGACAAGAAGCAATGCTCCAACGATAACGCCCTGGATTTTGCCCATGCCACCGAGCACTACAGCCAGTAATATCATAGCTGACTGGGTAAATAAGAACGTTTGAGGCGAAATGGCAGTCATTTTTACAGCAAAGAAAGAGCCTGCTACTCCACCGAAAACTGCACCCATTACGTATGCGTAGAGTTTATATCTTACGCGATCAATTCCCATTGCTTCGGCTGCGTCCTCGTCTTCACGAATGTATTCCCAGGCTCTGCCCAGCCTGGAATTGTACAGCCGGTGTGAAATGAAAATGGCCAGTATAACTAAGACAAAAAATAGGAAATAAAAATGGTGTATTTGGTAGAGCCTCATGCCGAACAACATTGGCCTGTCTATCCCGATAAGGCCACTGGCTCCACCGGTTATCTCCAGATTCCTTGCCGCAATTCGTGTGATTTCACCAAATCCCAGGGTTACAATAGCTAAATAATCACTACGCAATCTTAGTGTGGGTCCGCCGATGATGACACCGGCTATAACTGAAAACAGTATACTGAAAGGAATGGTCAGCCAAAAGTTGAATCCAAACTGAGATGTAAGAATGCCGGTTGTGTACGCACCAACTGCAAAAAAAGCTGCGTATCCAAGGTCTAGTAAACCTGCATAACCGACAACTATATTTAACCCCAAACATAATATTATGTAAAAATAGGCATTAGTAAAAACTTCCAACACGTAATTATCGGCAAAGGAGGGTATAACCAGTGCAGTAATCACCAGGGCGGCATAAACACTGTAACGGATTCTTTTGTTACCTAGCAATTCATAGAGCATATCAGTAAACCGGCCAGGAGAAAGCGGTTTTTGTATTTCTTTTTCCATTACTTTTGGGTTCTCTGCACTCATTTGCGCTACATCCTCTCAGTCTCGGTTTTACCTAATATGCCGGTGGGCTTGAACACAAGTAATAGAATTAAAATGCTAAAAGCAAAAACATCCTTCCATTCAGAACCGATAAAGGGCAGTTGAGTTCCTGCGGCTTCTAAAAGTCCCAGTACCAATCCTCCGATCATTGCTCCCGGAATGCTTCCGATACCACCGATAACGGCAGCTGTAAATGCTTTTAGACCAAGCACAAAACCCATAAAAAAGTGAATACTGCCATAATAAACACCTGCCATAATACCAGCCGCCGCAGCCAGGGCTGAGCCTATAAAAAAGGTGATTGCAATTATTTTATTTACGTTAATTCCCATAAGCCGGCAGGCATCTTTATCAAGTGCAATAGCCCGCATCGCTTTGCCATATTTAGTTTTAGAAATAAAAAGGTTTAAAGAAATCATTAAGGCTGCAGTAGCTAAAACAAGTATAATTTGTGTATATGTGATATGTACATTACCCAAACCTACTCCTGCAAAACCGAGGTCAGTAGTAAAGGCCTTAAATTCACCGTCTGTGAGTACCATTACCGAATTATATAACACCAGGGAGACGCCGATGGCTGTGATTAAAATGGATAACCGAGGAGCATTTAGAAGAGGGCGGTAGGCTGCACGCTGAATTAATACCCCCAGGAGGCCCACCGCAATCATGCTGAAAACCATTGATATTAAAATTCCTAGCCAGCCGGCACCAACTATACCCGATACAAATGACAGTGCTATTAATCCCACGAAAGCCCCTGCCATATAAATATCCCCATGGGCAAAGTTTAACAACTTAATAATACCGTACACCATCGAATAACCCAGGGCTATCAGGCTGTAAAAAGAACCCAGTAACAGCCCGTTTACAAGCTGTTGCAAAAAAATATCAAATGTTGACATACCCTCATCCTTCCAATTTGGCTAAGTGTGTGATTATAGGAAAGGGGGAGTTACCCTTTAAAATTAATATCATAAGGATAACTCCCGATATAACTAATTATTTTGTTACCTTGTAAATTCTATATTACTCAATTAGCTTCCACTGTCCGCCTTTTGCTTCTAAGAGCACAAAGTTACTATTGGCGAGAGCATTATTATCGGCAATAGTGGTTTCACCTGAGATGCCCTGGAATCCTTCAGTTTCTTTTAAGGCTTTAATAATAGCATCTCCGTCTGTGGATCCGGCTCTTTCTATAGCATCTTTCATCAGATGCATTCCATCATAGGCCAACGAAGAATAAGGTCCCGGATCCTGGTTATAATTGGCTTTGTAGTTCTCCATAAATTCTTTGGCTGCCGGTAAATACTCTACCATGGGGTTAGAAGTACAAACAACACCCTCAGCTGCATTTCCTGCAATTTCCATTAGTTTGGGTGAATTAGACCCGTCACCAACGGCAATTTCACCCTGGAAGCCGCCCTGCCTGAGCTGTTTGATTAGGAGGGCACCGTCAGCATAATAAGCAGTCCAGTATACTGCATCCGGGTTTTTGGATTTTATGCTGGTGACCAGGGATGAAAAGTCTTGTTCGCCCTTATTGATTACTTCAAAGGCAACTACTTCATGTCCTGCTTCTTCCCATGCTTCTTTGGTTAACTTGGCCAGGTCTTCCGAATACCCGTCACCCTGGTGAACGATGGCCAGTTTTTCAACATCCCAGATACCTTCGAACAATTCAAGCGCTTTTTCAGCCTGGTGGAATCCTGTTCCGTTAATCTGTATGGCATTGCCAGGATTTTCGTCAATGATCTTGGTAGAGTTTGCCACTGGAATAACCTGCGGGATATTAGCGTCGGCAAATACATTTAATGTGGGCAGTGTAGCACCCGAACTGTACCCTCCCACAACGCTAACTACGCCTGAGGATACCAATTTTGTGGCAGCTGATGTCGATTGTTGTGGGTCAGCTGCTGTGTCACCTGAAATAGTAACTAATTTTTTGCCTAGAATGCCACCTTCTGCATTAATTTCGTCAGCCGCCATTTTCATGGCATTTTCCATGTCCTTACCATAGGTAGCCTCAGAACCGGTTAGTGGAATCATTAAACCTATTTTTATTTCGCCATCGTAGTTAATTTCTTCAGCCTGTCCTTCATTACCGCCGGGCTGTTCTTCCGCCTGTTGACCCCCACAGCCAAAAAGGGTTAGAGACAACAGTAATACTAATGCAACAAGACCAAAATACTTTTTAGACATAATGTAACCTCCCGTTTTCTTTTGTAAGACAAGCATTTTTAAGACTATTTTATTTTTCGGAACCTGCACCTCCTTTGGGTTGACAATTTTCTTGCCTCCCCTTGTGTTCTACGATACCCTGCAGGAATAAATTCATTTTGTGCAGAAGCAAAAGGTGCCCAACAAATTCCCCCACGGTAGATCCGTCGACATTCTAATTGAATTATGCTTGTCCCGCGCAAAAATTAATAGCCGGCATCAGAGCCACTGTTTCCGCTCTTATGCCGGCTCTCACGCAGTCTATGTTTAGATAGAAATTTTGCTGCCAGGCCAAATCTTACTAAATAGTCAAAAAACTATATAATATTATATCTTTCTACGTAAGAAAAGGCAACAGTGAAGCTTTATCCCGTCTACCCTATGCTGAAAGCCGGGAGCTTCTTGAATCATTTAGGTATCTGTTACTAATCTTATTTTACAGTAGTTTTTGGTAAAATACAATCAAATTACAGGGATGCTACCGGCGTTATTCGTCGCCTGCCTGCGCCGGGGCAAAGCCTCGGCGCAGGGTGTTTTCCACTACAACACGGGGTACTGTGAATTGCTGCAGGTAATCAGGTCCACCGGCTTTAGAGCCTACGCCGGACATCTTAAAGCCACCAAAGGGATGTCTTTCTACGATGGCAGCAGTGCAACCACGGTTGATATACAAGTTACCTACCCTATATTCCAGCTTGGCCCGTTCAATATTCTCCGGGCTGCGTGAGAATACACCACCAGTTAATGCGAATTGGGTGTTATTGGCTACTCGTAAAGCCTCGTCAAAGTCATTGACTTTAATTACGCTCAGAACGGGACCGAAGATCTCTTCTTGGGCCAATCTACTGTCAGTTTTAATCTGGTCGAATACAGTGAGCGGTGCATAATGCCCTTCCATGTCCGGTATTTCCCTACAGAGCAGCATGCGGCCTTCGTTTTTACCCATTTCAATGTAAGACCGTATTTTTTCCCGAGCGGCATTGTCAATCACTGCTCCCATATAGGACTCGGGCTGCTCAGCCGGGCCGATGTTAATGCTTTTTGCGGCCTCAACCAGGCGGCTGACAAATTTGTCATAATTCTCTTCTAACACTATGGCCTTGGAACAGGAAGAGCACTTTTGCCCCTGGTAGCCGAAGGCTGAATAAATTGTATGCACTACCGCTTCATCGATATCAGCGTCGGAATCAATGATAATAGCATTTTTACCACCCATTTCTGCTATCACTTTTTTAATACCCATGGCGCCTTGAGGGGTTTTTGCTGCCAGCTCGTTAATTCTTAGCCCCACATCCATGGAGCCGGTAAAGGCTACGAAGGATGTGTCCCGGTGGCAGACCAGGTAATCACCTATTTTATTCCCGGGGCCGGGCAGGTAATTTAACACTCCGGTTGGTAGGCCGGATTCAGCAAATATGCGGTATACCTCGGCCCCCACCACGGGGGATTGGGAGGCTGGTTTATAGATAACGGTATTGCCGGTGACGAGGGCGGCCGAAGTCATACCCACCGAGATGGCAAAGGGGAAGTTCCACGGGGCGATCACCACGCCTAGTCCACGAGGTTCGTAAAACATGCGGCTTACCTCTCCAGGTGCCCTACCCATGCGACGTTCAGGGGATAAACGTATCATTTCCCTGCCGTAGTATTCCAGAAAATCGATTGCTTCACAAACCTCAGCGTCTGCTTCACTCCAACTTCTGCCTACTTCCAATACTTCCAGGGCAGCCAGTTCTCTGCGGCGGCTTTTCGCTATTTTAGCTGCTTTGAATAAGTATTCCGCCCGTTCCCGGGGGGTAGTGTCACGCCAAGCGGGGAATGCTTCCCGAGCGGCGATGATCGCACTTTCTGCTTCCTCCTGACCGGCAGAAGCAACAGATCCTATTATTTCAGACGGTTTATTGGGGTTAGTAGATATAATTTCTTTTCTAGTGGCCACTTCATTGCCACCAATAAACAAGGGTATTTGGTTACCCAACTTACTCCGAACCGCTTGCAGTGCCTGCTTGAAATTCTGCCTGTTCTTTTCCATAGTCCAATCCAAGACGGGTTCATTTTTAAAGATTCCCTGATCATCGTATTCCGGCTTGGCAACCACCGGTTGTTCAGCAGCTGGGTTTTCCTTAAGCAGTTCCAGCGGGTTGCGTAGGAGATAGTCTTTAGAGGCACCTTCGGCGAAACTTTGCCGGAGGAAGGATTCGTTAGCCGTGTTTTCTAAAAGCCGGCGTACCAGGTAGGCCATGCCCGGAATCATTTCCCCCACGGGAGCATATAGGCGCAGCTTTAGCCCGGCCTTGCGCAGGGCTGTACGTACCGGTTCCGCCATACCATAAAGTACTTGGTATTCCAGGTGCTCCTCGGGGACTCCAAGTTCTTGAGCTTTTTCCATCACATAAGCTAAGGATCGGATATTATGGGAAGCACATGCAAAGGATACGTAATCATGGTTCTCCAACAGTAGTCTGGACAAGTTCTCAAAATTGGCATCCGTTTCAAATTTGTTAGTAAATACGGGGATCTCCCAGTTTTTTTGTTTAGCCAGGATAACTTCGGCGTCCCAGTAAGCGCCCTTTACCAGGCGTATGGTAATGCGCTGTCCTTTTTGTTTGGCCCACTCAATTAAATGCAAAAGGTCTTGTTCACTGTTCCGCAAATAGGCCTGTATTACTACCCCGGTATACGGGTAAGAGTTAAACTCTTCTTCCTCCAAAAGGCTTTTATATAGTTCCAGGGTTAAGTTTTTGAGCATGGTATGCTCTAAGTCCAGCATGACGAAAGAGCCAGCATGCATGGCCGCACGGAAAATGGGACGTAATCGTTCCTTGGCTTTGGCTATGGAAAAAGAAGTGTTTTTAGGATCTATCTGGGAATACATGGCCGAAGGTTTGATGGAGATGTTTATCTTTGGTGCATGTCCCCAGTCAAATTCGCCTTTGCCTCCACCAAGAGGCTGCCATTTTTGCTGCTCCTTGGCCATGATAGTAACCAAATCCATGTACCTGTTATAATACTGACCGGCTTCCTTTTCCGAAACAACTGCCTCTCCCAGCAGGTCCACCGTAAAAGCTACGCCGTCCTTACGTATCTTTTTAAGTGCGGGTAAAGCATCCTTGGCATCCACACCGGCTATGAACTGCCGGGCCATACCGCTAATATTCGAGGAGATTGTTTTGGCCACCATTTTAGCAGCCATGGAATTGGGGGAGAGCTTATTCAACCCCCATTGCAGGCTGGCGGGAAAGTCCTGGTCGGGAGCGCAAAAATATTCCTGTAGGTGCTTGGCTACAGATTCCGAGTGGCTTAGATAAGGAAAAACATCCACAAACCTGAACATCTGTAGCTTGAAGGCTTCGTCGCTCATACACCAATCCATCATCTTCCCGGTCCAAAAGTCTTTCTTGAAAATAGACGATGTTTCCCCTTCAATCTTCTGGTAGAGCTCGAGTCCCCTTTGGACTACTTTCTTTTCAAATTCTTGGGACATCAAATTTCACCTCGCGTTAGTTTTTATGTCATTTAGATTTAACACCCTTTATTGTTTGATGATTCTGATAAGTCGCTTTAAACGTTACTTATTAACTTAAATTTGCAAAAAGCATTCCTCACCGGCGAGCAGCACTATTAGGCCTCTTAGCCTTAATTTTTGTATATAAGAGCGTCTAGTTTTTGACAGGTGTCAAATTTTCGCTGCACTTTGAGAAAATATACAGGATGTTGTTCGGGCTCACGCGAAATAGTTAGGTGTGAAGGAGTGATGGTTCGGTGATTGATAGATGTAGATCTTTTACGGCCGGTGAAATAATGCTGGGTCCGGTTCTCACTGTCCTAATGGATGTCACTGTGGACCGGGCACGAGAATTGGTAGCGGGTGGGGATTTTAAGGGTGTTATTATTATGGAATCCCAAGGAGTGATGGGAGCATGCCCAAGCCATTACTTATCAATGATATCAAATGAGGTGGATACGCCCCTTTCTGCTTTGGATTATTGCCGGCGTGTTCAGGTGGTTTCTGCCGATACTGATCTCGGTCAATTAATTGCCATGTTGGTAACGGAACCTACCCCTACTTTTGTGGTTAGCGAGCCCAACGGAGATCCTACCGGCTTGATTGAACCAGGGCACCTGACCCGTTTTCTCTGGCAACGACTGAGTATTACGGCAATCATGCTTCAATCAGTGGTGGATACTGTAAATGAGGCCATAACCATCATTGACCATGAGGAGAAGGTGACAGTTTGGAACCGGCGGGCGGAAGAGCTTTATAACATACCGGCTGAGGAAATAACCGGTTGTTCCATTAATTCTTTTTTTACGACTTTGGTCGCCACCAGAGTATTTAGAGAAAGACACGAGGTCAGGAATTCATATCACCAGCCCTGCGACGGCACTCACGTGCTAATTAATGCAGGTCCCATCCTGGAGGGTGATGTACTGATTGGCAGCATTTCCGCTGAACGTGATATCACCGAGCTGGTTCATCTACACCAGGATCTGTCCAGAGCCACCACTCAAGTAAGATTATTGGAAAAGGAAATTAAGAATATTAACGGGCGTAATGATCCCTTCCAAATAATTATGGGCCACAGCCGGCTGCTGGCTGCAGCCGTGGCCATTGCTAAGCGGGTTGCGGATACCAAAGCGTCGGTGCTGATTCGCGGGGAGAGCGGCACGGGCAAGGATTTGTTTGCTGAAGCAATCCACCAGGCCAGCGGCAGATATAAAAGACCCTTTATTGTAATCAACTGCGGGGCGATACCGTCCACCTTATTTGAAAGTGAAGTATTTGGCTACGAGAAAGGAGCGTTTACCGGTGCTGACCGCAAAGGCAAAAGTGGTAAATTTGAGCTTGCTAACGGGGGAACTATTTTTCTGGACGAGATAGGGGAGCTACCCGCACAGATGCAGGTGAAACTTTTGCGCGTAATTCAAAGAAATGTGTTTTACCGGGTGGGGGGAAATAAACCGGTTACGGTGGATGTGCGGATCATCGCCGCCACCCACCGTAATCTGGAGGAAATGATTGTTGATAGCCAATTCCGTGAAGACCTTTACTACCGGTTGAATGTGGTATCTCTGGAAATTCCATCGCTGAGGGAGCGAAAAGAAGACATTCCGGAACTGGTTTATACCTTTATACGGGAATTCTCCCAGCAGCATGACCGTGGTGTAAATCAGGTAGATCCGGAATTAATGTCACTCCTTTTAGATTATTCATGGCCGGGAAACATTAGGGAACTGCGCAATGTGCTGGAACGACTAGTAATTCTCTCAGAGGCCGATACCATTTCAGCTGAGCATTTGCCGAGAGCTTTGAAGAGGAGAGCCCGGGCTCTGCGTGCATCTGCTGGTAAGGCTAAATCCACCATGACAGATATAACCCGGAATACCGAGCGGGAACTTATTATTGAAGCGCTTAGGCAGGCCGGTGGGAATAAGGCAGAGGCTGCGCGTGCCTTGGGAATTCCACGCAGTACACTGTATTATCGGATTAAGGTACTGAAGTTAGACCAGAATTGAAGCGTCAAATACTTGACACTAGGTACCGGGTACCTAAGTTTACTAAAAAAAAGTTGAAGGATTAACTGCCATGTGGTAAAAAGTTAATAAAAGAACTCTCTTTCGGGGGTGTTTATTTATGAGTAAAAAGAAACAAAGGGTTAAATACCAACTTGATACAAAGGGCATAATGGATTTACCGTTTGAAGAAATAAAAGCAATCTTACGTGGTGCTGACGATCTCATTGCCACCGGAGGCAGGAACCTACTGTCTAAAATACTGAAGGGTTCAAAAGATAAAAAACTGCTTCAATATGAGCTGGATAAGAGTCCTGTGTACGGTTTTTATAAGGACTTAAAGATTGAGGACATAACAGCCAGGGTGGATTGGCTTATTAAAAGAGGATACCTAGAGGTGACATATTATGGCAGGTTGCCTGTAATTGTTTATACTAAGATGGGCTGGGAAATTGAAAGAGATACATATTCGGATGAACTGCTGGAAAAACTCAGGTCACTAATTCCGGGTGGGGATTACAGCTTTGTAAATGAGCTTAAGGATAGAAACAGGGGTATGATATTGCTGTTGTTGGATAAGATTAAAAATTCCGGGGAAAAGAAATTTATCCCGCTCTTAAAGGCCTGGATGGATGTAGATTACAGGAAGGTAAGGAAGGAAATATCCAAAGTCATTAATCATCTTGAAAAAGAAGGCGGTTTATCTGATAAAGTGATTAACTTTAACGAATACAGGCAAAGGAAACATCCCGGAAAACAAGATTTAGACAATGCTTGATAGTCCCGGAAGAGTTCTCTTGCTTCCTTGCTTAAAAGTATTGTTTGGGTCTTGGCTTATGGGTCTTTTTCTTTGACAGGATTACAGGATTTGCAGGATGCTTTGGGGTCATTGCTTTTGGGTCTTTAAAAATACACAAACTAGAATGAAAATTTATTTCCGGAAAAAAATCCATCAAATTCCTTATGTACCAAACAGTAAAAGTCTCCCATCGAAATCCCAAGCAACCCCAAATCCCATAAATCCCGTCAAAGTCTCTTAATTCTTGAATCTCTTAATCATTAAACAGTAGCCCCGAACAACACCCCTTAATCAGCCAAGCCACTGACCCAAAGCCCCACTAACTTACCTATCCTGCAATCCTGTAATTAATCCTGTCAAAAAAGGTCTTAAATCTTTAAATCTTAACCCCTAGACAGGATTACAGGATAAAAGACGATTAAGGCTTTGGGCATTTCTTTTGGGTCTTTTATTTTCGTAAAAAAGACGACCTTAAAGAAATACCCCAAATGTTTTCCAAAAAGGAATACCCTAGATGTTTTCATATCATGTTATCCTATGACCTTCATGGTGACGTCGTAATGTCCCTTAGTACCCGGTCGTTGAGCATTTGCCCAATGAACATTTTCCACAAACGTCAGTCAATGGTAAATCAGAGTAATAATTGTCCCACTTAAGGAGCCACTGGTAGCAACGCTGCCGGTCAAAACCTTCTTCGGTTAAGGCCCCTGTGGGGCAAAGGTTGACGCATTCCCCACATTTGCCGCTTTTTTTATGTAAGCATTTCTCTCCACCGGGTTTAGGGGTGGGGGTAACGTAGGCGTCGATAACAAAACTGCCTACTCTCCCTGCGCAACCTGCATCAGTTATAAATAAATTGTTTAAACCAAATGTACCTAATCCCGCTGCATAAGCTGCGTGCCTGTGAGACCATGTAGACATCAGTTTTTGTTTATCAAAGCTGTGGGTTGGTTTTTCCCAGGCAACCTTAATTCCTCCTTCTCCGAATATCTTCTTGGCTTCCAAGCATATATCGTTGATTAATTTATTGGTTTCAACGTAAGCAACCGCCCATTTTCTGGATACCTTTTTTGCTTCCAGGTTTGATTGTACAATTTCTTTACTGTATGGTAAGAAAAAGGCTATTACTGACATGGCCCCCGGGAGCAAGTCTTCCGGCAGCATATGCCCCTGGTGAGTGATGGACTTGATACCGGTAAAAACCTGGTCATCCGCGGCAGCACAGCCGATTAACGGAGACCGAAAGCTGGTTGCAAAACCCGATGCAGTAATTAAATGTTCTATGCCCTCACTTAATTCTTTTAAATAGTTCATTTTTAACCTTCCCCTCAGTTACCTTAAAATTAGACTTCATCATATCACACAATCCCATAATTGATAAAGCGTATGAACTAAACTAAAGTGGGTTTCGCTAGAAGCAAAACCCACTTTTTAAGGTAGTTCTTTTAATTTCTCTAATACCGGGGGAGCATCAAGTAAGTCATCAAACTTTTGCGCAAGTGCCTTAAAATGTGGAGTTTCAAGATGAATGTCCAATGCGTTTTGATCGGTGTATTTCTCAAAAAATATAAATTCAGTAGGGTTTTCAGTTGAAACGTGAGAGATATACATTATGCAGCCTGATTCTTCGTCCTTTACCACTTTAGTTAGTTTGGCAATTTCTTCTGCCAGCATATTTTCTTTGCCTGGTTTTGCTTTCAATCTGGCCATTACTGTTATCATAGATAAAATTCTTATCTCCTTTCGATCTTAAACTATTTCAGTTGTTACAGGTTTATTACAATTTGTTCCTTATTATCTTCCTCCTTTCAGTTAATCACGATCATGTCGGCTTGAATATTCTGAATAATGATTTATTCCATATATGGTTTAGAATTCCTTCTTTGCCGGTAGAAACTTTGTTCTATGTGGTTCGATTATTCTCAGCTATGTTTTATGTAAACTAGCATCTCCCAGATGATAACTTAAAGGATAACTTAAATCTTAAAACTATTTCTTCTTTAGCCCACCGGGGTGTTTTTCCTGATGCCAAAATACATCTATCCACCTTTTGCCCTGGTAACGCCAGAGCGTCAGGATGGCACGTATGAATTGGTCACTGGCCATTGCCCACCAAACTCCCACCAGGTAAAGGTTAAAATAAAAACCCAGCAGCAGCGACAATACAAGACGCACGCCCCAATTGCCGATGGTGGTAATATATAATACCCACTTTGTATCCCCTGCGCCGCGCAGGGCGCCTGCAAGCACCTGTACCACTGCTAAGGCAGGCTGGGTTAAGGCGATTATGCGAAGGCACGAGGATGAGATATTAATCACTTGTATATCATTAGTGTAAAAGGAGGCAATAGTCCTGCCAAAAAAGAAAAATATTGTTCCTGTGAGGACAGAAAATATTAATGTAACTTTGGTTGCTAAATAGCCATACTTTACAGCTGTTTCTTGTTTATTCGCTCCCAGGCTTTGCCCAACTAAGGCCGTTGCCGCCAATGCAAAGCCAAAGCCGGGCATGAAACTTAAAGAGAAGATGCTCATCGCTATTTGGTTTGCTGCCAGGGTGGTTGTTCCCCATGATGCAATAATGATACTGTATAACACCTGAGAGCCCTGGCGTACAAAATTTTCGCCACTGGCCGGCAGGCCAATGGAAAGCAATTTTTTTAACAGTGATAGGTCCAAATTTATATTCTTGAATGTTAATCTTACCGGTGTTTTACCCCGCAGCAACAAAAATAAAGCTACCACTCCACCTATGGCCCTGGACAATCCCTGGGCCAAGCCCGCTCCTTCTACGCCCATGCCGGGAAAAGGGCCGGTTCCATTAATTAATACATACATCAAGGACAGGTTTATTATGTTCACCCCTACCATAAGGTACAAGGGAGTTTTCATGTTGCCTGCTCCTTGAAAAATGGCGTTACTTATGAATAGCAAATATCCTAGCACCATGGGAATCAATGCCGCACGCAAGTACATGGTTCCTAAAGATATTAGATTAAAATCAGTGTCCGGTTGGAGAAAAAGTAACCCCCGCATGATTACGGGAGCTGAAAACCAACCACCTACAGCGATCAGTATGCCGATGCCAAGTCCCAGCACCAGAGCATGCTGGATTGCTGCTTGTACACGATCTTCATCACCCGCTCCCACGTATCGTGCTACAAGTGCTGTTACCCCTACGCTGATGGCCATTAAAACCGCAATCATAATTAATAACAAGCGGGTGCCCAGTCCCACTGCGGCTATAGCTTGAGGGCCAAGGTGACCGACCATGATCAAAGCAGCGATGGTTACCACTGATTGTAAGGTCATGCGTAAAACCGCCGGAACTCCTAGAGCAAAAACTCTATTTAAAAGGTCTCTGGTTGCGGGGTGGTTCATATAATCCCTCCTATGATGGCCGATTATGCATTTAATAAAGCCGCCGGCATATAAAGAAAAATATGCCGGCGGCAGATGGTTGGTTTCTGTATATTTAATTTTACGAACATCTGATTGGAGGCAGATTTTCCTTTTTAGTCCTTTATCTTTTGGCGGCGGGGAATACTCCCCCTTTTATGTGCCTGGCGTCGGAAATGGTGAAGAAAACGTTGGGATGCAAATCATCCAATAAAGTGATGGCCCGGTTCAGGTTTTTACGCTTAAGGGTAACAAAAAGAATTACCCTCTCACCGTCCCTCCCCTGTCCGGATACCGTGGTGACGCCAAATCCATGTTGGCGGAGAGCTGTTACAAACCTCTGTTCTAATTGTGGCGGGGGAAATACCTGTAAGGACAGATAGCCCATGGCCAATTTCCCTTCAATGATACTTCCTACAAAATTGCCCGTGGCAAAGCCTCCTGCATAAGCCAGTACTTTGCCTGTATCGTCCAGGCCCCCCTTAAGCACTTCGTTAAGGGCTATAACAAATACCGTAACTTCAAAAAAACCAACCACCGATGCCAGAACCTTCTTATCTCGCATCAACATCAAAATCCGCAGCACGTCCAAGGACATATCGATAACCCGTGCTCCAAATATGAATGCATACGCTCCCAGCAGTACTCCCAGGTTTTCCACTCTTTATACTATCCTCCCTGAAACAGTAACATAATCAAGGAACACTTTAGTGTTCCTTGATTATGTTTATGACTTAAACTCTTCCAATTGCTGCCTTAATTCCAATAGGTGGATTTTTTCTTCCTCTAGTAATCTGCTGATCGCCTCTTTTACCGAGTCATCGGCAGTACTGGAAAAAAGCTCTTGATATAAAAGAATGGAATCTTTTTCTGCTTGTATACCGATGGAAATGGCATCCTTGGGACCGATATCGGAAAGCTCCTGGTCACGCTGTTGAAAGGCCTCTATGATGGTGGCAAAGATATTACTATCAGCCAGGAACTTAAAATAAGCTGATTTGTTGTCCGGTATTGTTTCGTTCTCGCTACCATTTTTATGCTGCTCTATTAGGGTCTGAAAAAGGTGTCTGTGTTCCTTTTCTTCTTCAGCCAACTTATGGAAAATATCTCTAACATTATCCTCTTCAGCGTTTCCTGCCATAGCAGCGTAAAATTTGGCTCCCAGGGTTTCATTGACTAAAGCTGCACCTAAAATATCGTGCAGGGTTATTTGCTTTGTTTCAGTCATTTTTTGCACCTCTCAATAATGATGTTTCCTTTTAATTAATACTAGATATATTGTGACTGAGCTTATTATGTTTTTCTATAAGGTCACTATAACAGCGCAATAATTTTAAAGCACAATTTTTAGATGATATTTGATCGACGTTGATTACAGCCTGTTCAGCCATTTGCTTTCTTATTCCTTCGTCTTTAAGCATTGTCAAAATCCGGCCGGCAAATTCCTCCTGGTTTAGTTCCGTAAGAAAGCCGTCTTTTTCATGTTCGACCATTTCAGATACCCCGTTTGCATCAACAGCTACTACTGGCAGTCCCGCAGCCTTAGCTTCTCCAATAACAAGGCCTTGAGTTTCTGTAACGGAAGCAAATACAAACATATCTGAACTATTGTAGCAATGAATTACTTTTTCTTTTGGCAGTACTCCGGTGAAAGTAACCTTATTTTCAATTCCGAGTTCTACGGTCTTATCTTTAAGATTATTTTCTTCCGGTCCTTCTCCCACCAGTACCAGGCGAAAATGCGGATATTGTTTCCCGACCAGAGCAATTGATTCTAAAAGCCACTGCAGGTTCTTTTCTTTTCCTAAGCGTCCAACACATAACAGAACTTTCTCATGGCCTGGAATACTATAATTTTTTTGCAGCCACTCTTTATCACCTGAACCGTAATCTTGTACTTGGATTCCGGTGGGGACATTAACTACACCTGTTTTTACACCCAGGGATTTAATGTAGTCGGAGACAATCTGAGTGGGAGTTATCACTAAATCACACTGGTTGCAAAAATCACTGGAAAGTCGTTGGGTTAAATCCCTGGTAATACCATGAGCAAAGGGAATATAGTGTACATATTCTTCGTATAAGGTGTGAAATGTAAAGACTAAAGGTATCTGCATACGTTTTGCATAGCGCGCCCCAACCCTACCCAACAAAAACGGTGAATGTACGTGTATAATATCCAAATTAAGTTTTTCAGCAATATTTCTCATTCGAAATGAAAAAGGTAAAGCCAGAGCATAATTTGGATGTGTAGGTGCAGGGATAGATGGAAATCTAAATACTCCCGTTTCCCTTTTATCGCAATTGGGGTAGTTAGGTGCAAAAATAAATATTTGGTGTCCCATAGCTTCCAATTCTGTTGTAAATGTATCAATGGAGCGTACTACCCCACTGGTGTAAGGTTTGTAACTGTCAGTAAAAACACCGACTTTAAGTTTATCCACCAAACCACCCACTTATAATTTTTATAAATTATATCATATTCTTACCAATTTTGCAGACACTACTCCCTAATGATCATCTGACTGATTCTCCAACCACAATAGGTTTTTTTGAGGATAAATTCCCCTGTTGCCCCGGTGCTCCCTTTGTTTGTTACATCTATTTCCTTAATGTATGCTAGCACTGTCACTGTATCGCCGTCAATGGAGTTAACCAGCATTTTTTCTACCATCGCAGTTCCATACCAATCAGTGTCCGATTTAACAAATTTCCATGTTTGTTCAACCAGGTCATTTAAGAGTTCGCCGGTAAAGTAACTGCTTAAAAACACTTGTACTTCTTTTTTATCCGCTGCCCGCATCCAGCCGGTATCTTCCACTGCGCCGTGTACAATGGATTTGACGGCAGAAGTATCACTCTGGTATTGCTGACTGCCGGCCTGAAAGCTGAATACAAACGTAACCATAAGGGCAAGGCCCAGAACTGAAAAAGATTTGACCACTTACAACACCTCTGGAAAATAATGTATGTTACTAGTAATTATCCTCCAACTGGTGTAAGTCCTGCCAATGTATGGAAATTTAACTATTTTTACAGTCCCCGGAAATATTCCGGTCGCAGTGGTACCTTGTCCGGTTGTTCCAGGGCATTCTCAATTAATTCAACCAACTTATCGCGGTCCTGGTTTAAAATGCCTCGCAGCGGCAAGTAATTGGATGCATGATTGGAACGAAAGGTGCAATTAGACAGGTTAACGTTGGTTAAAAGTAGCTTAATTTCTTTTAGAATTTCGCTGGAGTTGGGCACCTCGAAGTCCCCTCGCTGCACCTTTTTATATAGTGGAGTGTCAGGTACAACCATTAAAGTAAGGGCGCCCAGGTAGGTGGGGTTTACAGCGCTCACCACGGCGGCGGTTTCGCGCGCGTGTTCCTGCCATAAATCTTTTCCTCCTAACCCCAGTATAATGGTCGCTGATAGCTGAAGGCCTGAGTCCATTATTTTTTTCCCTGCTGCAATCATTTGTTCGCTGTTTACGCCTTTATTGACAGCCTTAAGAATTTTGTCGCTGCCGCTTTCAATTCCCAGGTAAAATATTTTCAAACCTGCCTTGCCTAACTCTACAAGTTCATCTTTTGACTTGGCCTGTATGTCCTTTGGCCCGGCATATATGCCCACTCTCTCTAGATTAGGAAAGGTTTTATAAAGAAGGTTCAGTGTCTTGAGCAGTGTACCTGTATCTACGGCAAGGGCGTCTCCGTCGGCAAGAAATACACGGTTGATGCCATATGGCTGCCGGCCGCATGTTTCGATTTTAATTTTTATTTCCTGCCAGGACTTGATGTGAAACTGTTTTCCTTTATACATACCGCAAAATGTACACCCATTATGGGAACATCCAAGTGTAACCTGTAAAATTAGACTGGAAGCTTCACTGGGTGGGCGGTAAACAGGCATATCGTAATTCATGGGTAAGTGCACCTTCCTTCGTAAGGATCATGTTTGTTGTTTTTAATTAATCCCCCATGCAAATTCCCAGTTTGCGGGCGGACTTAATCATATCATTATCCGGTTTGACCTGATTTAGTTCCCCGGTAGCTTCCGCCAGTGACACGGAAGAAATTGTGTTGCCCTGCAAGCACACCATGGCGCCGAATTTTTCCCTGGCCAAAAGGTTAGCCGCCTCGGTACCGTATCTGGTGGCTAAGATTCTATCGAAGGCAGTGGGTGAACCTCCCCTTTGTAAATGACCGAGAACTGTTACCCGGCTTTCTTTTCCTGTATGTTTTTCAACCTGTTGAGCAATAACATTACCTATTCCGCCCAGGCGAACAGGGTCAAAACTGTCTTCGACCGTTTTTTGCACAACCATTTCTCCATCCTCAGGCTTAGCTCCCTCCGCCACAACCACTATGCTAAACTTTTTGTGCTGCTGACTCCGCTTGTTTATCTTATCGATCACTTTTTCCAGTTGATAAGGAATCTCAGGTATTAAAATTACATCAGCCCCGCCTGCCAGGCCTGAGGCCAGGGCTATCCACCCGGCATACCTGCCCATCACCTCAAGTACCATCACCCGGTGGTGAGATTCCGCAGTGGTGTGTAGTTTGTCTATTGCTTCCGTGGCTGTTGCCAGCGCTGTGTCAAAACCGAAGGTTTGATCAGTGGCTGAAAGGTCGTTATCTATGGTTTTAGGTACACCCACCACCTTTAAACCCAGGTCGTGCAGTTGCCTGGCAATAGCCAGGCTGCCGTCCCCACCGATAACAACCAGAGCCTCCATGTCATGTATACTCATATTTTCGAATACCCTGTCTGATACATCGGCAAATACTTTTTTATCTCCTTTTACCACCGGGTAGTGAAAGGGATTATCGCGGTTGGTGGTGCCGAGGATTGTACCTCCGCGGGGTAAAATACCTGTTACGTCTGCAGCTGTTAATTCCCTTATCCGGTTCTGTATAAGACCACCAAAACCGTTTTCAATACCCATTACTGTCATCCCGTATTCGCTACAGCAAGTTTTGGTGACAGCTCTAATAACAGCATTTAACCCGGGGGCATCCCCTCCACCGGTTAGTATACCTATTTTTTTAACCATTTTTATCCCCCCTGCAGCTTTAAATACCTGCTAAAAAGTTGCTAATCAATTTATTGAATTGTTGTGGTTGTTCCAACATCATCATATGACCGGCTTGTTTAATCATATGCATTTCTGAGTATAGAATCCGGTTTGCCAGGTATTTTCCATATTTAACAGGAGTTAACGAGTCTTCTCCCGCCGAAATAATCAGGGTTTTTGTTTTAATTTCTGTAAGTTTATCCAGCATGTCAAATTTATTGCATGCTGTAAAGTCATTAAAAAACACCTTTGGTGAGACAGTTTCCATATCTTTACGGGTGATGTCCAGCAGGTGCTCCGGGGCATTTTTACCGTATAAATAATTAACCAGCTCTCTAAATACATTACCCTCTGCAAATGTCTTTATAATTGCCGGCAATACCTTTAGGCGGGCGCCTGTACCTGCCAAAACCAGTCCTGATAATTTCTCCGGAAAGCTATGGGCAAATTCCTGGGCAATGGCACCACCCATAGAATGTCCGGCTAGAATAAAGGGGCTGCCGATTAGGTGTTCAGAGAAAGTGTGCAGGAAATCCACATATTCCGATATCATATCGGCGGAATTCCCTTGCGATTGGCCGTGTCCGGGTAAGTCCACTGCTATAGCCAGGTGCTCTTTCCCCAGGCTCTCCAATTGATAGGTCCAGTGCATATGGCTCCCGCCGGCACCATGGATAAATACAATGATATGTTTGGGGTCCTGATCCGCAGGCAATTTAGCCTCATAGTAATAACGTTTTCGTTGCATATCTATAAATGGCATAATAGAATCTGCTCCTTTTGAAAAAGAAACTACCGGTTATGAGGCCGGTAGTTTCTTTAATCGAGTCTTAATGATGATGAGCGTCACAACTTTGAGTAGCGGGTTTATCCGGCTTATCCTCGTACTTTTTCCACATGGTTTGAAAAAAGTTTGCTATCACAAGCATACCTGTGGTGGTAACGATTCCGAACACCACTGCCTGCCACCAGGTCTCAAAGAACATAGCTTTTTCCTCCTTGATGTTCTTTTTATTTATTACTCCATACTACCTTGTGTTGAAAGTTTTTGCAATACATCTTTAAGTTCATCCATGGTTTCTCCGTAACCGCTAAAATCTCCGCTCTTAAGCCTGTCTTGCGCTGTGGTATAAAGCCGGTTGGCCTTATCGATTAATTCACGGTTTGTTTCCACGGTCCCATCTGCCGGTGGTTGCTCTTCCTGAGGCGGCTCTGGAGTGCCGGTATCTTCACCGAATATCCTTTGCAGTGCTAAGTCAAGGGTTGGCTCCATAACCACCTCATTACCGTGGGACACAATTACGCGGCGCAATTCTGGCATTTTGCTTTGATCAGACTGAAGATAAAGGGGCTCCACATAAAGCAGTGCATCCTCCACTGGAATAACCAACAGGTTTCCTCTGATTACGGAAGAACCCCTCTGGTCCCACAAAGATAGTTTCTGAGAAATAGTAGTATCTTGATCAATCCTGGCCTCAATTTGCATGGGCCCGTAGACCAACTCCTGTTTAGGGAATTGGTAAGCAAGTAAGTTACCGTAATTTTTTCCGTCTGACCGGGCGGCAAGCCAGGCAATCATGTTTTTCTTATCTTTGGGGGTGAAAGGCATTATGAGTACGTACTCTGACATCTCTTCCCCCGGTAGCTTAGTTATTGTGTAGTAGGGTTCCATTCGTTGTTCTTCGTTACCGTATTGCTCAGTAGGCATATTCCATTTATCTTCCTTATTGTAAAACATCGTCGGGTTTGTCATGTGATACAGAGAAAATTTTTCAGCCTGTATCATAAACATATCTACCGGATACCTAATATGATTTTGTAGATCCTCCGGCATCTCAGATAATGGCTCGAACAGGTCTTTAAAGATGTTTTGATACGTTTGCAAAACCGGTTCTGATGCATCAGCTGCATAAAAGGTGACATCACCGCTGTAAGCATCAACTACAACCTTGACCGAATTGCGGATATAGTTATCCCGGCCGTTAAACGGTTCTGAATAAGGAAACATATTCGTGGTGGTGTATGCGTCCCACATCCAGTATTGTTTGCCTTCACTTAAAACAATGTAGGGATCGCCGTCATACTTCAAAAAAGGTGCAATACGGGGAACCCTTTCTCTTATATTACGGCGGAATAAGATCTGACTGTCGGGCTGTATGTCTGAAGCCAGTAATAGCCTGTAATCCCCAAAGGCCAGTGCGAAAACTCCTTTTCGGAAAAAGGAATTAACCTTAACCCCGCTTTCCCCCTCGTACATGGTCATTGCATTTTCATTCCCGCTGGGATAGTCAAATTCGGGAGAAGTAGCATTTACAATAACATACTGGTCGGTGGATTCACCGTAATAAATCTCCGGCCTGTCTACCTGAAGGTTTGTCTTACCCACCGGCGGAATGTTTTTCAAAAAGAATTCAGGTAAACCCTCGCCGGTAACTTCGTTGACGGGGCTCATGGCCAGCCCGTAACCATGGGTATATTTGAGGCGCTGGTTAACCCATGTCTGAGCCCTGGCCGGCAGTTTGCTCTGATCCATTTCCCTTGCTGCCAGCATTACCTGCCGGTATTTACCGTCAACTATATAGCGGTCAATATCTATATTTTTAAATTCATAATAAGGTCGCATTTCCTGAAGCTGGCTGTAGGTGTTGGTAAGTGGTCGCCAATCCCACAGGCGTATATTGTTGATGGCCTCTTGGTTTTGGTTAACCTGTTCTTTGCTAAGCACTTCCCCGGCCGGGAAAGGTTTTTCTTTGATTCTGTCCAGGCCATAGGCATAGCGGGTAAACTCAATGCTATTTTCAATGTAAGGCTTTTCTTTATCCATTTCATTGGGAGAAACAATGAAATTCTGAATGGCTGCCGGATAGACGCTACCGATTAAAATAGATACAACCATCAAACCGCCTATGCTGTACAAAACCATTTTAAAGCGGCGCATAAAAATATTTACAAGTATTACAATGGCTGTTAAAAGGGCAATGACCATCAGTATTTTCAGACTTAGCAACCGGGCATGTACATCGGTATAACCCGGTCCGAAAGCCACTCCTTCGTTGGAAAACATTAGGCTGTATTGCTGTAGTTTGTAGCCCCATGCTTTAATCAAGAAAAATACGGCGGCCAAGGCTGAAAGGTGATATCGTGCCGCAACTGAATTAAAAATTCTGGTAAGCCCGCCCCGGGTGGAATCACTGAATAGGTAAATAGCGGCTACGGCGATTGCGGACAAAAAAGTTACCCACATTAAAATCTGGTAAATAAACTGGTAAAACGGTAGTTTGAAGCTGTAAAAACCAGCATCCTTGCCGAAAATGGGATCCGCTATACCAAAGGAAGTTGCATTCAGGTATTGCTGCAAAATAATCCAATTATCTTTAACGGCAGTGCTGATTAGTAACGCAAGTATCAAACTTCCAAGGATAAAAATTAAGGTCACAATCCTCGGCGTAATAAATTCTCCCAGTGGGGATGGGCGCAGTGTAATTATTCCGTCGTCTTCCTGCTGCCTGGATGCATTGATTGCCTCCAGCAGAGGTTTGCGGGTCATGAGCAGGTTGATCAGTAATCCTAAAAAGATAAAGGTTGCTGTTGCCACCCGCAGTCCCAGGTCCGACAGTAAAACTGTGTAAAACACTGAGCTGTAGCCTACGGACTTGAACCATAACAAGTCCACATACAGGCCCACACCCCATTTAAAAAAGCTAATAACTAGAACAGCTAGAATAGCAATAATGGTAAATATTCTACGTGGGTTTTTCTGCAATTAAAAAATACCTCCTATTGCCCCTAAAGCTACCTAAGCCAGAGTTAATTACATGGGCTTGGCAGGTTTTTGCGCGTCGTCCGATTCTTTTCTTATTTTGGCCATGCAACGCTGACAGAATGACGGCGCTTTTTGGGGGATATCCTCATCCTCTTCATCCTTATTCTTCCATTCCTGCTCTTCTATTATTCGTCCGCACATTAAGCAACGATTTGCCATTTGATACACCTCCGTTAAATACTAAGCAGTATTTTTGTGTAATCTATATATTTCGCTTTTTACTGGTGAATTCCTGCACTAACAGTTCACTAAAGTTGTAAGCCCCAGCATTTTCTAGAGGTTTTTTAATTAATCAGCCGGCAAAATCCTTTTTCATGTCCTCTGCCAGGTTTTCAGGCAGCATAACAGTCCAAGGGTCATCGTGAAGTACCTGCATGTGAGTAATATCACTGCCGACCAGGGGAAATATTGTAAAGCGTCCCACCATGCGTATCATTAAAGAAAAGCTTTTATCTCCTTGCGTGCCGAAATATAGTGCGCCGTTAAAGGAGGGCATGTTGATGCGGTCATAATAATGTGTTATTTTGACTATCCCCTGTGCAATTTGCTCCAGATCATCCTCATTTAGATCCCAAATGCTGCTTTTGTCAGGAAAGATGCCTGTGACGTCGGCGACGTGCCGCGGCGCATAGGTGGTCATCCAATGCACCTTTCCGGTTTGCCCCAGATAGCGCTCCCCTGCTTCCTGTTCTGCCTGTATCAGTTGATTAAAGTAATTACTGCCGGTCTGGTTATAGTAATTACAAGCTGCTGTGTACATTTCTTGATCGTAAGTGCCAGGCCTGGGCCCCGCCAGAACTTGCAAGTGGGGATGAATTAATGAGCCTCCGGCATACGGCATGTAATTCCAATTTAGCGAAGAATAGCTGGCACCATCTGCATCGTATTTTTGCGCAATCTGCAGATAGTCAAGGGCTGCTTTAAAGCTTTCCACAATCATAGAGGTATAAATATCACTCATGGGCACGTAATGTTCTTTGCACATGACCACTACAGATGCGTATTTCTCATAGGGATGCAGGTTAGGTACGGCTACAGCATTACCCACTCGGACATGCCCCTGTGGATAAAAGTCTGGTGTAAAACGCGGAGTGGCCTTGTCCAAGCTTTCCGGACAGAAGGGGCAAAACTGCTGGCGCGATTTTTCCACGAAAGGCTCCCAGTCGTGGCGGTGAAGGTTCAGGCGCCGAAAGGGAAACACCCTTGATATGTGGCCGGTTAAAGGATCATACCTAACTTCACTGGTTACAGACTTCTCACCCTTTTTAGGGTCAATAAAGAAACTTTTGTTTAAATCACGGCGAAATTCAATGGTCATTTCGCATAGCCTCCCTTATTATTTCCACTCCTGAACTGGTGCCCAGCCTGTCCGCCCCTGCCTCAAGCATCTTTAGCGCAGTAACTAGGTCCTTGATACCACCAGAGGCTTTTATCCCTACATCAGAGCCGGTAATTTCTTTTAACAGTTTTATATCCTCCACGTTAGCGCCGGCGGTGGAGAAACCGGTGGATGTTTTTACAAAATCAACTGAGGCGTTTAAGGCCAATTTGCAGGCCTCAATCTTTTCGTACCGGCTTAAAAGGCAGGTCTCCAGGATAACCTTGGTTACTGTTTTAGGGGCAAGTTCTCTAACGGTTTTTACAACTGCAAACATATCGGCTTCCACTGTTTTGTGGTCTCCGTCTTTTAATGCCCCAATGTTGATCACAAAATCTATTTCCGATGCCCCGTTCCGTATTGCCTGTGCTGCCTCGGCAGCCTTAATGCTGCTAAGGGTTGCCCCGAGGGGAAAACCTATAACTGTGCAGACTCCGGTGGTCGAACCGGACAGTTCCCGGTAAGCGTGCTGTACATAAAAAGGGTTTATGCATATAGTCGTAAAATTGTATTGCTTGGCCTGGGCGCACAATTCAGTTATGTGCGCCCGGGTTGCTTCGGGTTTTAGCAGTGTATGGTCAATGGCCAATGCTAAATTTTCATGGTTGATGTGCATATTATCGCTCCATAGCAAGATTGACAAGCTTTGTAGTTAAATCTTCAAAAGATATACCCGCTGCCCTGGCAGCATCAGGGTATAGACTTGTTTCCGTCATTCCCGGGATGGTATTAACCTCTAAGATTGTTGATTCCCCATGGCTGTCAACTATAAAATCTACCCGGGCTAGGTCACGGCAACCAAGTGCTTTAAAGGTCTTTACCGCCATCTCTTTGATAGCTTCCTGTTGCTTATCGGGTATACGCGGTGGCATGATATGGTCGCTAAGTCCTACGGTATATTTGGCTTCATAATCATATACGCCTGAAGCGGAATATATTTCTATCAAGGGAAGAGCAACAGGGTCCTCATTGCCTAGGACAGAGGCCGTAACTTCTATACCCTCTACCATGTCTTCCACCAAGGCAACGGGGTCAAATTTAAAGGCTTCCTCTAAAGCGGGCTTAAGTTCTTTTGTGTCACGGACGAATGACGTGCCGATGGAGGAACCTTGAGTAGGAGCTTTGACCACCAGTGGCAGTTTTTGTTTGGCCAGTATTTGCCCGGTTATCTTTTCCTGCCCTTCCTTTTGGTAGCGTTTCTTTTCGATAACAGAGAAAATGGGTGTTGGTAATCCTTCGTGGGAAAGTATTTTCTTAGTGGCGATCTTGTCAATGGCAAGGGCACTGGCTAAAACCCCGGAACCGGTAAAAGGAATATCCAACATTTCCAAAAGCCCTTGTATAGTACCGTCTTCACCGAAGCGTCCGTGCAGGGCTATAAACGCCAACTCAATTTCCTTGTCTTTCAATTGTTCTGCGATATCAAAACCCACATCAATCTTTTCCGTGGTAAAACCACTACTCACCAGCGCTTGGTAAATTGCTTCCCCGGTGCGTAATGAAACTTCCCTTTCCGCGGATCGTCCTCCCATTAAAATGCCTATTTTAGGGGTCACCACATCACCTCCAGAATATGTGATAATAATATACTATTCTTATCGTTGGATAAAAATCCTTTCCTGACCAGCAATTTCTCTTGACCAAGCATATGCAATCAGTTATAATAGTATTTGCATTTACGAAAGGAAAACATGTGATTTGTAAAGGGGAGTAGCTCAATTGGCAGAGCATCGGTCTCCAAAACCGAGGGCTGCGGGTTCAATTCCTGTCTCCCCTGCCAAAAGATTTTAGCACTACAAGAGTGGCTGAAATCAAACCTTTCTTGGAAAGAGTCAGAATATAATTCTGACTCTTTTTTTGTGTTTCTTAATAAAACAACTCCACCTCTATAAATCGTAACTTTTATGTCGTGATAAATCAACACCTAAAGTGAAAATTAAATCTCATTAAAATTAGACTTTTAAAGTAATTGCATAAAGACAATTAAAGCCCAGGTTGTGCCCTGGGCTTTTTAATACTTTAGTAACATTCATGACCAATTATTATAATGTTAAAGGAATTGATTTAGCCCGCTTTTCATTACAGTATACGTTAGGTAGTAGCACGGTTTACCTTGATGAAAATAACCTTGTCATTTTCGTCCCATTCGGCATTAAATAACCCGCGTGTGTTAATGCCAAAGTGTTTGGTAAACCCTTTACTTTGTAGTTTTCCGTCGGTTAGCTTGAGACCACCGGTTTCAACTGGTTTTAATCTAATTGTCTTCTCTTCAGGATCATAAGCAATAGCAACAGTGGATTCACCTAACTTTTCCTGCATATCGGGGCTTAAAATAAGATGTGTTTTAGTTAGTTTTGCTGAGTTAGGCCTAAGCCCCCCTCTTGTAGGATTATACTCAATAAATGCCATCCGAACATTGCACCTCCTGTGGAATTTTAAATTTAATTTATCATAGTGTAAAGGTAATAGCAAGCCACAGGGCTATAATTAATCTTGAATATTGTTGTTAATATTAAATATTCTCATGACATCATATTGGCAAATGTTTTTGATGATCTGTATCAACATTAATTGCAATTATAAAAGGATATAAAGACAAATTTCTATGCTGCTTATGTGTAAATCTAAATTTGGTTTTAATTTATATAATGTTTAGGTGCTAATTAATTGTAAGGTACTCTCACCCGAGTATTGATAATTTAATTAAATGGTTGGTTAGATATTAGATGAATGAAGCATCCGAAATCTGAGCGCAAAAATTGGTTCAATAAATAATATCTTCATACAAAACCGGCTAATTGGGGACAATATTGCTGATTTCATCTAATGCCATTCATAAAGTTAAGGATAGTCTTTGGGTTTCCAATAGGGTTAAGTATTTTTTATAGGGTTTGGGGGTTGTCTTAATGGAAGAAACAGAGGTCAGTCTGCTACATCAGCTGGCCCGGCTATATGGTATAGAAATATCATATTACGATGGGAGGGGCTGTTTGAGGCGGGCCTCTGAAGATTCACTTTTAGCGGTGCTTATGGCGTTAGGGGCCCCGGTTAATGATATGCATGATATTGAGAGTGCCCTCAGGGAGCATCAACAGGAGCAGTGGCGAAGATGTTCTGAGCCTGTGGTAGTAGTTTGGGATAGGGAATGCGCGTGCTTGGAGTTTAATTTGCCGGCGGACCGTGCCGATAGTTTGGCCGAATGTGAATTAAAATTGGAGTACGGTGAAGTTTACAACTGGAAAAGCGATTTGTCTTTGCTTCCAGTTTTGCAGGCAGCGCCGGTGGAAGGAACGGGTTATGTGGTTAAGCAACTGGAATTGCCCTACGTACTGCCCTGGGGATACCACCGCTTTAGATTATTGCAAGGGCCGAATAGCTGGGATACATTGATTATTTGTGCACCGAGCCAAGCCTACGGGGTAGACAGAATCTGGGGAGGGTTTCTTCCTCTTTATTCCATTCAATCCCGTAATAACTGGGGATCGGGAGACTTTTTGGATCTGAAAGCTTTGTTAAATTGGTTGCAAGACCGGGGAGGTAGTGTAGTAGGTACGCTCCCTCTACTGGCCACATATATGGATAAGCCCTTTGATCCCAGTCCATATTCACCGGTAAGTAGGCTTTTTTGGAATGAATTTTATATTAATGCTGCCGCAGTTCCGGAGTTAGAGCGTTGTCCACAGGCACAAAGTCTGTTAAATTCATCTGCTTTGCAAAAGGAAATTGAGGTCCTAAGAAGCGATCCTCTGGTTAATTACCGCCGGGGTATGGCAGTAAAAAGGAAGGTTTTAGAAGAACTGGGGCGCTGTTGTTTTGCAGGTGATGGCGTAAGACAGGAAGCTATCCGGCGTTGGACTGAAGAGTATCCTGGGGCCCGGGATTACGCGCGGTTCCGGGCTGCTGCGGAAAAGCAGTTGGCTGGTTGGCCTGCATGGCCGCAAAGAATGCAAGAAGGTATGTTGCGCCAGAGTGACTATGACCCGGAAGTGGAGCGGTATCACTTATACATACAGTGGGTGGCGCGTGAACAACTGCGGTCTGTTTCTACCCAACCAGGGCGGCAGGGCTCCGGACTGTATCTGGATTTGCCCCTGGGTGTAAACGGCGGTGGTTATGATGTATGGCGCGAGCAGGCATCATTTGCCCTGGATGTCAGTACCGGTGCGCCACCAGATTCCTTTTTTACCAGTGGCCAGGATTGGGGCTTTCCTCCTCTCCATCCCCAAAAAATTCGTAAACGAGGTTACCGGTATTATGTAGATTGTCTACGAAACCACATGCAGTACGCAGGAATATTACGCCTTGACCATGTTGCCGGGCTGCACAGACTTTTTTGGATCCCCAGAGGTCATGGCGCAGAAAATGGGGTTTATGTTCGGTACCGGGCTGAAGAGTTTTATGCAGTACTGGCATTGGAATCTCACCGTCACAAAACAGCGTTGGTAGGTGAAGATCTGGGTACCGTTCCCGATCAAGTAAGAACCGAAATGGAACAGCACAATATTTACAGAATGTACATTTTACCGTTTCAGCAACGCCAAGACCAAGGACTTAACCATGTTCCCAGGGACTCCCTGGTTAGTTTAAATACGCATGACATGCCTCCCTTTAATTCCTTTTGGGCAGGGCAGAGTCCAGACGAACGCAAGTGCCTAGCCTGCTTTTTAAATGACATGGGAGTGCTTGAGCCTTTCAGTCTCGCAGCAGAGGACATTTTAAAGGCAAGCCTTAAATTCCTGGCTAGTAGTTCCGGTCGTATTCTTATGGTCAATATGGAAGACTTGTGGTTGGAAACGGCGTCGCAGAATGTGCCTGGGACACTTGATGAGCACCCTAATTGGAGACGGAAAGCACGATGTTCTTTAGATGATTTTAGTTTAATATCGCGTTTGATGCAAATCACACAAGAGCTGGAGCGCTTGCGGGGTAATACACGCGTTGACAACGTGCTATCTTCAGGGGGGGGGAAATTGTGATTCGGGATGTAACTCTGGGCGCTAAATACCTGGGTAAGAACCGCTGCCGGTTTTGTGTATGGGCACCGAATGCGTTAAGCGTCAGCGTGCACATAGTGGAACCGGAAGAACGTTCGGTAGTATTGGAAAAGGATAAGCACGGTTACCATGATGCAGTGGTAACGGGAGTAGAGTGCGGCAGTCTTTATTATTATATTCTGGACGGAGAAAAAGAACGGCCCGACCCTGCTTCACGCTACCAGCCACAAGGGGTACACGGTCCTTCACAGGTGGTGGACTCAAATGGTTTCCAGTGGAGTGATCACCACTGGTTTGGCCTCGATCAAAAGGATCTGGTGTTCTACGAACTTCACGTGGGAACATTCACTGATGGTGGTACTTTCCAGGATATTATTCATTTTCTGCCCCAATTAAAAGAATTGGGTGTTACGGCCATTGAGCTTATGCCTTTGGCCCAATTTCCAGGTTGTCGTAACTGGGGCTATGACGGTGTGTATCCCTTTGCGATACAGAACTCTTACGGGGGGCCTGAAGGCCTGCGCCGTTTGGTAGATGCATGCCATAATCACGGAATGGCCGTTTTTGTGGACGTGGTTTACAACCACCTGGGGCCGGAAGGGAATTACCTAGCTGATTTTGGCCCTTATTTTACTGATCATTATCACACCCCCTGGGGAAGGGCCATAAATTTTGACGGCGGTTACAGTAGTGATGTCAGGCGTTATTTTATCGAAAACGCCTTGTACTGGGTGAGTGAATTTCATATTGATGGGCTCAGGCTGGATGCCATACATGCCATTTTGGATTTATCTGCCCTTCATTTCTTAGAAGAATTGGGGGAAGCGGTGCATCAAAAGGCACAATGTTTGGGCCGCCGGGTTCAGGTGATTGCTGAAAGTGACTTGAACAGTCCCCGGGTTATCCGTCCCCGGGTTGTAGGTGGATATGGTTTGGACGGGCAGTGGAGTGATGATTTCCACCATGCCCTGCACGCCTTAATTACAGGAGAACAGCAGGGATATTACCGTGATTTTGGCGGCATCGGTCACATGGCCAGGGCTTTAAAAACCGGCTATGTGTACACAGGCCAGTATTCGGAATTTCGCCGCCGCCGGCACGGTGATTATCCTGAACTATGCCCGCCGGACAGGTTTATAGTGTTCTCGCAAAATCACGACCAGGTAGGTAACCGTGCCCAGGGCAACAGGCTTGCTACGTTGGTACCTTTTACAGGCCGCAAGCTTGCTGCCTGCGTGGTGCTTTTATCTCCGTTCGTACCTTTACTGTTTATGGGTGAAGAATATGGTGAGGAAGCTCCTTTTCAATATTTTACCAGTCACTCGGATCCGGAACTGGTGGATGCGGTCCGCAAAGGACGGCGGCAGGATTTTTCAGAATTTGAATGGCAGGGAGATGTGCCTGATCCGCAAGATGAAAATACTTTTTTGCGTTCCCGCCTCAACCATGATTTGTGCCGGAAAGGGCATCATAAGGTATTGAGGGAGCTCTACCGGCAACTACTACGGCAACGCAGGGAACTTAAACCGCTGTTGGAAGCAAAAAAAGATGATATGGAGGTAATTGAAAGACACCGGGAGGGTGTGCTTTTCCTTAAGTACCGGAATCAAGAAGACCGGCTATGTCTTGTTTTCTCTTTTAATGATGATACTGTGACCGTGGATTTACCCGTGGGGCAAGGAAACTGGTATAAAAGGATAGATACGGCGGAAGAGCAGTGGATGGGCGGCGGTAGTCTCGTGCCCAATGAATTAAAATCTGTAGGAGATGCCAAAATTACATTGAAGCCAATGTCCTGCATATTATTCCACAAAGCAAAGGAGGAGTAAGAATATGGATCGTTATGTTTGTATTCACGGCCATTTCTACCAGCCGCCGCGTGAAAACCCGTGGTTGGAAGATATTGAAATTCAAGATTCCGCTTATCCTTATCACGATTGGAATGAAAGGATTACAGATGAGTGCTATGCCCCCAACGCATCTTCACGGATTTTAGCCGGTGATGGGCGGATAAAAGAAATTGTCAACAATTACTCTAAAATCAGTTTTAACTTTGGCCCTACCCTTCTTGACTGGATGGAGGATAATGAGCCTGAGGTCTATCAGGCTATAATAGAAGCTGACAGAGAAAGTCATAAATTTTTTTCCGGTCACGGATCAGCACTGGCCCAGTGTTATAACCATATGATTATGCCCCTTGCCAATGCCAGGGATAAATATACGCAGATTATTTGGGGGCTACGAGATTTTGGACACCGCTTTGGGCGCAAGCCGGAGGGGATGTGGCTTCCTGAAACGGCCGTAGACTTGGAGAGCTTGGAAATTATGGCCGGGGAAGGTGTTCGCTTTGCCATACTTACTCCCTACCAGGCCAAGCGCTTTCGTAAAATAGGTGAAGATAGCTGGCATGATGTAGGCCCTAAGGGTATTGATCCCTCCATGCCCTATAAGATACACTTGCCCAATGCGGGCCGGACTATGTCTTTGTTTTTTTACGATGGGCCTATTTCCCAGGCTGTTGCCTTTGAAAAGCTACTTTCCAATGGGGAGCGTTTTGCACGACGTCTCTTGGATGGCTTTGACCACCGCCGCAGCGGAGCCCAATTAGTAAATATATCCACTGACGGTGAAACTTACGGCCACCATCATCGTTACGGCGATATGGCGCTGTCCTATGCCTTGCATCATATTGAATCCAACAACTTGGCTCAAATCACAAATTATGGAGAATACCTGGAAAATTATCCACCTACCTATGAAGTGGAAATTGTTGAAGACAGTTCTTGGAGTTGTGTTCACGGGATTGAGCGTTGGAAAAGTAATTGTGGTTGCAATTCGGGTATGAACCCCGGATGGTCACAGGAATGGAGGACTCCGCTGCGCAAAGCTTTGAATTGGTTGCGAAACACACTTTCCCCTCAATATGAGGCTAAAGCGGGTAATTTACTAAAAGACCCCTGGGTGGCAAGGGATGATTATATTTCTGTGGTACTCGACCGTTCGCCGGAAAATATAAATGAGTTTTTTAATAGCCATACTGCACGTGAGTTGAACCATGAAGAGCAAGTGACGGTATTGAAAATGTTAGAAATGCAAAGACATGCCATGTTGATGTACACCAGCTGTGGATGGTTTTTTGACGATATATCAGGTATCGAAACAGTACAGGTTATTCAGTATGCTGGACGCGTTATCCAACTTGGTGAGCAGCTGTTTGGGGGTTCTCTGGAGTCTGGCTTTCTCAAAACACTGGAGCAGGCGAAAAGCAATATTCCTGAACATAGAAACGGTGCTCATATCTATAAAAAATTTGTTAAACCGGCCATGGTGGACCTGCAAAAGGTAGGTGCTCATTATGCTATTAGTTCTTTATTTACCGGTTACAGTAAACGTTCTAAAATATACTGTTACCTGGTGGAGCAGGAGGATAAACGCTATTTTGAGGCCGGTAATACAAAACTGGCGGTGGGTAAAGTTAGGGTGACTTCCGAAATTACCCGCAACTGGAAGACATTAAGTTACGGGGTACTATATTTCGGCTACCATAATGTTAACGGTGGTGTTCGGAAGTTTAGGGATGAACAAGCTTATCGTGAAATGGTGGAAGGTGTGGCCGAAGCTTTTGAACGGGGTGACCTCACTCAAGTAATGCGCCTTTTAGAACGACATTTTAAAGGAATGACTTATTCTGCAAGGCAACTTTTCGGAGATCAGCAGCAGACAATAATGGAAGTTATCTTGAACTCCACATTAGATCATGTTACAGCGGAATTTAAACAGATTTATGACCGCCATGCTCCACTTATGCGTTTTTTGAAGGACTTGGATATTCCGCGGCCCAAAGCACTGCACACTGCAGCTGAATTTGTTCTTAATGACGGGTTGCGCCAGGCATTTAAAAATGAAGAACCTGATTTTGAACGCATCAAGTGTTATTTAAATGAGGTCCGCAGGTTAGATGTGGGCCTTGATGATACAGAATTGGGGTATACCCTTAAGCACACAGTAGAACAAATAGCCGAAAGGTTAAAAGAAAGCCCAAGGGATCTTATTCTACTAAAAAATTTGGATAGAATAATGAGTTTAGTGCGATCTCTGCCTTTTGATGTGGACATGTGGAAAGTGCAAAATATATATTACCGTTTGTTGCATGAAGAATTTCCAAAGGTGACTGACGAGGCCCAGCAGGGAGATAAAGATTCCCGGGCGTGGGCACATTATTTCTCCAGCCTGGGAGATAAACTGGAGATGCGGAGGGGAATCTAATATGACTGGCTTGCGGATTCCGGTTGCTACCTATAGGCTGCAGTTTAATAAAGACTTTCCCTTTTCCAAGGCCGGGAAATTGGTACCCTACCTTAATGCCTTAGGAATTACTGATGTCTACTCTTCTCCCCTTTTTCAGGCTCAGCGGGGAAGTACCCACGGGTATGATGTAACCAACCCCAAATGCCTGAATCCAGAACTCGGTGGCAAAGATGAATTTGACCACTTTGCCGCAACGCTAGAATTCTATGAAATGGGATTATTGATGGATATTGTCCCTAATCATATGGCGGCCAGTATAGAAAATCCATGGTGGCTGGATGTTCTTCGTCACGGTATAGAATCACCTTATGCCGGTTATTTTGACATTAACTGGACCACTTCTCAACCAGGGTTAAAAAATAAGGTTTTGCTGCCTGTTTTGGGTGCTCCTTACGGAGAAGTATTGGAAAAACAGGAGTTGTCCTTGATTTTTGATCAAAATGGTTTTTGGATTTCGTACTATGAAAAAAGCTGGCCGGTTAGCCCTAAATCGTATGGCCCGATCCTGGGCCGCCACATTAAGGCTTTGGATAAAGAAGGCCCGGCTGTGAGGCAACTTTTGCAATTGATTACAGAACAGGCTTTTGAAACCAGGTTTGCAGGTGCTTTAGAAGAGCTTTGGCAGTTGTATAACAGTAATACGCAAGTAAAAGCGTACATGGATAATGTTATGCAGGAAATAAATGGAATTAAAGGAGATCCCTGCAGTTTTAATTCTATGCACCAGCTGATGGAGGGGCAGGCTTACCGGCTTGCTTACTGGCGGGTTGCTAACCAGCAAATAAACTACCGCAGGTTTTTTAACGTAAATGATAAGGTTTCAGTTCGTGTAGAAAGAGAATCAGTGTTTTCGGCTACCCATGCCTTGATAGTAAAGCTTGCTAAGGCAGGACAGGTAACAGGCCTGCGCATTGATCATATTGATGGCCTGTATGACCCGTATGAATACCTTAGGCGCCTTCAGGTATCTTTATCCTCAGAAGAGGGCTTTTACGTGGTGGTGGAAAAAATCTTAGGTAAAGACGAGGAACTACGGGCCGATTGGCCGGTATACGGTACTACCGGATACGATTTTATGAATACCGTAAACAGGCTTTTCGTGGATAGGCACGAATCGACCGCCCTGGACCGTATTTACGAACGGGCCTGTGGTTTTGATCCTGACTTTGACGAAATTGTTTACGCGCAAAAGCGTTGGGTAATGGCACAGCTCTTTACCGTGGAGATTGAAAATCTAACCCGTGAACTGCAACTTATAGCGGAGCAGGAACGTCATGCCCGGGATTTTACATTTACCCAGTTGGAACATGGGCTACGGGAGATAATAGCCTGCTTCCCCGTTTACCGTACCTATACGCGCGGTTTGAAAGTCACGGAAAAGGCAAGAAAATCAATAGAGCAAGCCATAGAAGAGGCTGTACGGGAATATCCCGATATTGGCCCGACCTGTGATTGGCTGCGGCGTGTATTGCTGCTTGACTTCCCGGAATATCTGGCTCCGGAACAAAAAAAAGAGTGGTTGCGGTTTGTAATGCGGTGGCAGCAGTTTACCGGTCCTATTATGGCCAAAGGATTTGAAGACACGGCGCTGTATGTTTATAACCAGCTTGTATCCCTTAATGAGGTGGGCGGTGATCCCAGGGACACAGGAATTTCCGTACCGGAGTTTCATCGCCGCAACCTGAAAAGACAGGAGCGCTGGCCTCATACACTTAACGCAACCTCAACCCACGATTCTAAGCGTAGCGAAGATGTGCGGGCACGGATAAATGTACTGTCCGAGATACCATTTACTTGGTCACAGCATCTAAAGAAATGGCGTAGGTGGAATAAAACCCGGAAAATGGTTTTGAACGGCCAACATGTACCCGGCGGAAATGCAGAACTTCTAATTTACCAGACGTTGCTGGGTGCCTGGCCTTTGAACAAGAAAGAACTGCCTGAGTTTAAAGAAAGGCTGGAGGATTATTTAATAAAATCGGCTCGGGAAGCCAATGTGTATACCAGCTGGCTTTATACCAATAACGATTATGAGGATGCCCTGATTGAATTCACCAAGAGCATTTTGAAGCCGTCGGAAGAGAATCTATTTTTACAGGATTTTTTAGATTTTCAACGTATCATTGCTTTCTACGGCGCACTGGGGTCGTTGGCCCAAGTGCTACTAAAAACGATGTCACCCGGGGTTCCTGACTTTTACCAGGGAACAGAACTCTGGAACCTCAGCCTAGTTGATCCTGATAATAGGCGCCCGGTTGATTTCAAAGCACGGGCTGTCATGCTGGAGGAATTGCAAAGGCAGGAGAAGGGTAACATCAGGGAGTTAGCCGGACAACTTGTGGACTGCTGGGACGACGGTAGTGTAAAAATGTTTGTTACTTACAAAGCCCTGCATTTTCGCCGTGATTGGCCGGATCTTTTTTCTCGCGGCGAATATATACCGGTTAAGGGAAACGGAATGTATTCAGGTTATATTTGCGCCTTTGCACGTCGTTTTGATAATGATTGGGCTATGGTAGTTGTTCCCCGACTGATGGCACGTTTTATGAGTGTGAAACAGGCGCAGAAGGGGGAAATAAACTCCCTCGCCATAGAACTTCCCCTGGGCGAAACTTGGGCGGACAATTATTTAATCGTGCCTGAACATGCCCCTGCGCGTTGGCGCAACATCTTTACGGGTGATCCTTTGACCACAGAAAATAATGATGCTTTAAGGGGATTATCACTTTCCCGGGTGTTTCAAGATCTACCGGTTGCATTGCTGGTGGGAGAGTAAAAATAAAAGGCTGTCTCATGTTTTTATTAGTTAAGGTTGATATATTACGGGATTATCCTGTCCAAGCTGCCATTCCAGAGAGGCAATAGCTTGTTCAGCGAACCGGTTTAATTTTTTTCGCCCAAAATTATTGTCCGCAAAGAAAGATATTCTTAAAACCCTATCATCATGTGGGGCTGGAAGAAAATATTCTGTACCCAACAGCACCCGGGCATCTCTTAATTTAGCGCTCCACGTAAGTCTAAAACCTTTATCATATTTATTTTGGATTTTTCGATTTTCATAGTTGATAAAGTTGAATTCGCTTTGTGATTTACTTCTATTCAAGAAACTATCGACATTGGATATATTCCAAAGCTGGACGAATCCCCAGAACCCAAGTTTTTTATCATTCAAATATGAACTAAACAAAATTTCCTGGCTGGTTATGTACTCTTTTGTTACCACTGTGGTTTGAGGCAACCTCATTCTTAACGAAATTTGCTCAAAACTGTAATTCTTGAAACCGCCTGTACCGGCATGTTCTACAATCTTATTACCAGTGAACGCTGCCATAAATATAATGATAATTATAATGCCTGTTTTTAATATGAATTTTTTCTCAATCTTTACTCCCTCCCCACTCCCTTTTCTAATACATATTAATTTGTGATTTCAATGAGTATCGGTTTATCGGTATTTGGGGGTGGGTAAACATGGTACTTTATCGGATATCCTAATGCTTTTTAAGCATAAAAAAAGCCGGGATTCAAATCCCGGCTTTTAGCTATTAAGCTATTAAGGCTAGCTTACTTTTCTTCTTTTTCTTCCTGCGCCTTCTTAATAATCTCCTGTGCCAGGCGCTCCGGTGCTTCTTCGTAACCGTTGAACTGCATGGAGAATGAACCGCGTCCCTGGGTCATAGCCTTTAAGTCAATGGCATAGGTATACATTTCAGACAGCGGAACCAGTGCTTTAACTGTAGTCTCGTTTCCTGCGGGCTCCATGCCTAAAATTTTTCCTCGTTTGCTGTTAAAGTCACTTATAATGTCTCCCATGAAACTCTCCGGCACCTTTACCGCTGCTTCCATAATTGGTTCCAACAGGGTCGGACTGGCCTTCTCCATGCCCTTTTTGAAGGCCAGGGAGGCAGCCACCTTAAAGGCCATTTCTGATGAATCCACAGGGTGATAAGAGCCGTCATACAGCTCGGCACCCAACCCGGAAACCGGATAGCCTGCCAGGACACCCTCTTGCAGAGCGTCTTGCAACCCTTTTTCTACTGCCGGTATATAGTTTTTGGGCACTGAGCCACCAAAAATCTTCTGACTGAAGGTAAACTCTCCCTCTGTGGGGTAGAAGCGGATCCATACGTGGCCGAATTGACCGTGTCCACCGGATTGTTTCTTGTGTTTACCCTCTACCTTTACTTCGGTGCGAATGGTTTCCCGGTAGGGAACTTTGGGTGTCGAAACCTCAATATCCACCCCGTAACGGTTCTTCAGCTTATTTACAACTATGTCCAGGTGAACATCACCCATACCGGTAAGGAGGGTTTCCTTGGTTTCAGCACTCTTTTCCATTTGGAGTACAGGGTCTTCTTCCAGGATCCTTGACATACCATTCCCCAGTTTATCTTCATCGCCCTTACTTTTGGGCTGGATAGCTACTGTGTAAGTTGGCTCAGGGAAGTCAATCCCTTCTAAGGTTTGGGGATTATCTTTGGTGCAGAGCGTATCGGCAGTTCCGGTTGCCTGCAATTTTACCAAAACAGCAATATCACCGGGAGGTACCTCCTGGGTCTGAACACTGTTCTTACCCCGTACGTAAAGAATTTGACCTATTTTTTCGTTCTTTTCTTTAGTGCTGTTATACAGGTTTGTACTATTTGTAAGCTTGCCTGAGAATAAGCGAACGAAGTTCATCCGGCCCACGTAAGGGTCTGCCAGTGTTTTAAATACCAAGGCTGAAAGTGGCTCGCTCTCATCAACTTCCGGGGCGGGCAGATAATTAACCATATTGTCCATTAAGCTAGTTATGCCCATATTTTTAGCAGCTGAACCACAAAATACCGGGGCAATTTTGGACTCTTTTATACCTTTTTTTAATCCTGCTTGGATTTCATCCAGGGTTAGCTCTTCGCCTTCCAGGTATTTCATAAGCAGCTCATCATCACATTCCGCCGCTGCCTCAATTAGTTGTTCTCGGTATTCAGCGATATTACTGTTCATTTCATCTGGAACGGGAATTTCTTGCGGTTTGCCGTTTTCGTCAAATTTATAGGCCTTTTGTTCCAAAAGGTCTATAATGCCTGAAAAATCAAGGGCCATACCTATAGGTAGTTGCATGGGCGCCGGGTTAGCTCCCAGCTTATCTTTAATTTGGTTCATTACCTCGAAATAGTCAGCATTCTCCCGGTCCATTTTATTAACGAAAATAGCCCTGGGCAGATTGTCCTTTTGGACAAAGTTCCAAATAGCCTCAGTTTGTACCTCCACACCGTCTACTGCGGAAATAACAAACAAAGCCGTGTCGACTACTCTTAGTGCTCCTTTTACCTCACCGATAAAATCGGCATATCCCGGGGTGTCAAGGCAATTAATCTTGACCTGGTTCCACTCGCAGGGAACCAGACTGGTATGAATAGTGATCTGTTTATCAATTTCCTCCGGATGATAGTCGGAAGTAGTAGTGCCGTCTTCTACTCTACCAATCCTGTTTATCTCTCCGGTATCGAAAAGCATGGTTTCAACCAGCGAAGTTTTTCCGGCCCCACCGTGGGCTACAACAGCCACATTTCTGAGCTTATCGGTCGGATAATTTTTCAAACTCTTTTACCCCCTTTTGTAAATAATGGATTCCCTAAAAGCCCCAGTTCTATACTTTACAGCAACAAAATTGGACTAATTTGGTAGAAACATAAAGACCCACGGAACCCCAAAGGTACACTGGGCTTAACTTCTATTAATTCTACATTAAAACCGTAAATCCTTGTGATTAAAAATATTACCTTGCATTTTTTATAAAACTATTTTACATAAAATACCACATAGTAGCTCCATAAGGAACATACAAATTTTAGTAGTCTCTTAACATGGAAGAGGGGTTTTATCCATGGTTCAGCAATCATTTATTTATGGAGCTATGATATTGCTATTTGCAAATTTTATCAACCGTATCGTAGGGTTTATTTACCAAATACTAATGATACGGTTAATAGGCCCCGAGGGTGTGGGGCTCTTTAATATGGTATATCCCATCTACGTTCTGGTTTTAGTTGCCGCCACTATGGGGATCCCTCTGGCCATCGCGAAATTAGTTGCAGAGGAAACGGCTAAGAATAACTTTGCCGGAGCTTTTAGAATTTTTAAGGTTTCGTTTTTGCTCATTCTCTGCTTAAGTGTCTTCTTTACGGTGGTCGCACTAGCAGGTGCACCATATTTAAAAGAACATGTATTTCCTAATCCAAAGGTGTATTATTGCTTTCTTAGCCTGGTTCCAGGAATTATAATAGTGTCATTATGTTCGGCTTTCCGTGGGTATTTTCAAGGTTTGCAGCAAATGACTCCTACCGCCGTTACCCAGATGACAGAACAATTAATCAGGGTAGTGGCGGGCTTGAGTATAGCTTACTTTTTGCTTCCACGAGGAATTGAGTACGCGGCAATAGGTCTTTCCCTGGGAGTTATCCTAGGTGAATTAACCGGCTTTTTAGTAATGTTGGGTATTTATTTTTACCATCGCCCCCGCATTGCACTGGCACCTGTTCCCAATATTCCTTTTCTTGCGTCAACCGTTCGCATCTTTGGCCTGGCCATTCCGGTAACTTTAACACGACTGGTTACAACCGGGGTTATGTCAGTGGATGCCATCCTTATACCTTATCGGTTACATGCATCAGGTTTAACTATGTCAGAGGCTACGGCGGCCTACGGGGAATTGATAGGTATCGCCATGACACTCACGCTTACCCCCGGGATTATCACTTTTGCGTTAGCCACGGCCTTGGTGCCCGCCGTTTCAGATGCCGTGGCGTTAAATAATTTATCACTGGTTCGCAGCAGAGTGAGTGAATCAATGCGGATTACTATGCTTGTCGGTATGCCGGCGACAATTGTACTTTTGACCATGCCGGAACAGTTATGCCTTTTGTTTTTTGACTACCCTCAGGCCGGGAATGTCTTGCGAGCAGTTGCAATGGGGGGACCCTTCTTATTTATTGTGCAGACAACGACAGGGGTATTGCAGGGTATGGGAAGGGCAGACAAGCCTTTAAAAAACCTGATAGTAGGGTCGGTTATAAAAGTGACAGGTGTTTATTATTTTACTGCTATACCAGCATTGGGAATTATCGGTACGGCTTATGCCTTATCTTTCTCTTACGCCGTTGCTGCTTGGCTTAACTATCGAGATTTACAACTCCTGAGTGGGGTCAGGTTAGAAATTTTACAATGGTTCGTAAAACCGGTGATTGCCTCTGTCGTAATGATGCTGGTCATAGTTAATTTTAATTCATTATTAATAAGTTGGATCGAAGCGGAAAAGATGCGCACCATACTATCATTATTAATAGGTGTACCCGTTTACATTATTATCATGTCCCTCATAGGCGGTATTAAAAGTCAAGATGTGGCAAGATTTAAAGGTGCTTTCAGGATAAAATAAAGAGATGGCTTTAGTGATTAGCCATCTCTTGATTATTAAACCACTGGCAAAAATGCTGCAAAGAATTATAATCAGTCAGATCGAAATGAACAGGCGTGACGGAAATATACCCCTCTTTGATTGCTTCTGTATCGGTTATGAAGTCTTTACAGCGGCTTGGGGCTTTCTCGTCCCGTGGCTGACCTCCCATCCAGTAATACGGTTGTCCTTTAGGGTCACTGCGTTTATGGAATATGTTTTCGTATTTTCTACGTCCCAGGGAGGTCGCAAGTACCCCTTTAGGTTTTTGGTTCGGGATATTAATATTACATAGACAGTCTTGGGGTAATCCGGTGTCAGATATTTTTTTGATTACGTCTTTGATGAATTCCTGCGCCTGGTAGTAATCCGGGTCTTTACGGGTGGCCAAGGATACTGCCACTGAAGGAATGCCATTAATTAAACCCTCTATAGCTGCTGATACCGTCCCCGAATATAGGACGTCAGTACCTAAATTAGCGCCCAAGTTAATCCCTGCCACTAAAATGTCCGGGGGAGCTGGGATAAGGGCTTCGATTCCGAGTTTAACACAATCAGCCGGGGTTCCGTCTACTGACCACGCTTGCTCCACATCTTCCATGGCTACTTCCTGGGGCCTTAAAGGGGAATGAACAGTGATACCGTGTCCGCAGGCACTGCGCTCCCTGTCAGGGGCTACAACATATATTTCCCCCAGTGGTGACAGTGCTTCTTTCAAAGCCCTTAAACCATCGGCGTGAATTCCGTCGTCATTGCTAAGGATTATGCGCATAAAGACCTCCGGTTTTTATTACGTTTCATAAATAGATATTAACATGTTTCCGTTTTCCACTTTTGATAATCCAAATAACAGGCTTTTATCTTTTAGGTTTTTGTTTAAAAAATCTACTACCTTATACATATCGGAATAAGAGCTGAATTCTTTAAAGGCTATCTGTTGCAACTTATTTTCTGACTCCTGGCCCAACTATATTCCTCCTATCGATTATAAATCAATGAAAAAGCTTCTGCCCTTGTGGCGTGACTTTTTCCCAACAGGCCTCTTACCGCCGATGTAACGGTTTTTGAGCCTGGCTTTTTTACTCCTCGCAGAGTCATACACATATGCTCTGCCTCAATTACAACCAGCACCCCCTGGGGATTTAGTCGCTTCATAATACTATCTGCGATTTGTCCGGTGAGACGTTCTTGCAATTGTGGTCTTTTAGCGTAACCTTCTACAACCCGGGCTAACTTGGATAAGCCAGTAATGGTCCCATTGCGTGGTATGTATGCAACATGTGCTTGTCCGTAAAAAGGTAGCAGGTGGTGTTCACACATGGAGTAAATGGGAATATCCTTAACCAGGACCATCTCTTCATGTTCCTCTGCAAATACTTTTTCCAAGTGTGCTTCCGGCTCCTCCCAGAGACCGGAAAAAATTTCTTTATACATCCTGGCTACTCTGGCTGGCGTTTCCTGTAGTCCCTCACGGTCAGGATCTTCCCCAATAGCCTCAAGAATTATTTTAATAGCTTCTTCTATTTTTGGAGTATCAATCATTTAGCATTATCCCTCCCACTGTAACTCAAAATTAGCCCGGTTCTCATGGTCTTTTGTTTGTTCTGCACCAAGCCGGGAAATCCTTTAATCAAATACGCCAATTTATTATAACTCATACTAATTATTTTAAATATTTCGTCATTAAAGGTGGACTGTCCTTCTTGATATTTGAAATTAAGTTCATCAACAAAAAAAGAAGAACGGGGAATCCCTGTTCTTCTTTAACTTGTAAGACCTAAAGCGCGTTTGAAACTTTCCCTTGCCTCACTGGCTTGTCCCATCTCCAATAGCAGTTCGGCTTTGAGGCCCCAAATGTGATGGTTTGCCGGGTGGCTTTGCAGTAAGTCTTCGTATATTTCTAAAGCCTTTGTGGGTTTAGAAAGTTTTGCCAGGCATCCTGCTTTGTTTATTTTTGCAGATGTATTATTGGGGTTAAGCAGTAGACTACGATTATAATGTTCCAATGCTGCTTTGGGGTCACCGCCATTTTCCAGACAAATGCCAAGGTTGTTCTCTAGTGTGTCATCGCCCGGATGCACTGAAAGTGCTGAATTAAAGCAAGCCATGGCTTTCTTGTTGTCCCCGCAGTACTGGTAACATGAGGCCAGATTACTTAATACAATGGTATCCCCCGGGGCCATTCCACGAGCAACTTCGTAGCAAGATAGCGCTTCATCATATTGGCCACAATGAAAAAGGCTGTAGCCCTTATTATTTAATAATTCAATGGAATTTAATCCCAGCGCCTGAGCCTTTGTGTAATGTTCAACAGCGTCTTCGTGCCTGGATAATTTGCTCAAAGACAGCCCTGCATTAAAGAAGGTGCCGGGGTCAGAGCATCCGTTATTAATTAAGGCATTAAAAATGGAAAGAGCGTCAGCAGGTTTTTGAGATTGCAGAAGGTTTACGCCGACATCGTTTAAGGCTCCCTCTTCATTCCTGGGATTTCGCGTGGAGGTATCTGCACCTTTTAGCTGCTGTAATTCCCAGTCCTGGAATTGCACTTGCTGAGCCTGTACTTTGCATACGGTTTTTTCGGCTGGCCTGTAAATTTTGTTTAGCCAGTATAAAAAGTTTCCTATATTCTCGGCGCCGGCCGCTTTTTTCCAGTGCATTACAGCACGATCTATTTGACCTTCTTTTAAACATAGCCTGCTGGCCTGCAGGTGCAGATTGGCTGTGGGGACATTGTTTTTTATTACCCGGTCAACAATACCCAGGGCTTGAGTGTGAGCACCTACGGACTCCAGGAGTTTGGCGGAGAGGCGCAGAAGGCTAAATTTTGAGTTGCTTGCAACTTTATCATTTTTCCACACTGCGTACACCCCCTTCGCAGTTGCGATATAAGAGGTAATTCTTTCCTGAAGATACCGTTTCCTGCCAACTTTGTCATGAATCGTCCAACAAATACTTTACCCTTTTGACAGCATAAAATGCTGAATCATGACTAATTACGCAGCTGTCTGTTTATATTTCCTGTAAAGGCAAACATTGCACCTCTGTGATCTTATTATTTGGCGGTAAAGGGTGAAAAATAAGATTGTGTTGTTTTCAGTATTTAAATTTTATTTTACAGAGGAGGGCTTATGTGCGCCGTAAATCAGGCAAATACGAAAAATTTGACACGGGTGATGCCTGGATTAAAGAAAATACAGGCTCGGCTACCCAAATTAACGTTGACGGTCAATGGGAACACAATTTTGTAGATGACGAAGAACCAGGGGAAAAGAATAAGCAGGATAAAAATAGCTAAGGGAAATGGCCGCTTTTATGCGGCCATTTTATAATTAGAGGTAAAAAAAAATAGGTCTTAATTGGTAATTGTTGACGTATAAATACTGAAAACGGTTTTGGGGAGGTGTAGAGGTGACGGCTTTTAATAAAGGCCCTTCCGGTAATTTGTCGTTTAGTGCTTATTCTGTGATAAGGGGCACTGTGGTAGCCCTGGTTATTTCTATATTAGGAGCTGCAGTTTTGGGTTTGATCTTTTATTTTTCTAGTTTCTCGGAACAGGTCATGCCTTTTGGTGCTATGGGTATCTTATTTATTAGTGTTTTTGCCGGAGGAACTTACGCCGCTAAAAGAGCAGGAACCAGTGGCATTTACCACGGGTTGGCAGTTGGTATTGGTTTTTTTGCTGTATCCTGGTTTTTAGTTGCGTTGTTTTTCCCCGGTAGTACGGCCTTCTTTGAAATTTTACAAAAGCTGGTGGTGACCTGTATAGCCGGTGGAATCGGAGGTGTTTTGGGCGTAGGTCTAAAATCTTAAGCTATGTTGTCGCCAATTAACAAACTAAAAGATAAAAGACTAAAAGACTTACCCCGGTGTTAAAAATACATGGGTGAGTCTTTTTTTGCAAAGGGGGTCGCACTGCTGCTTGTCCTAATATGCATTAGTTAAAGACAGGCCTAAACGACCTGTCTCTTGTAATTACTTCCATACCTTCAATAAAATGTTTCTCAAGAAAGACGGGAGCCGGACAAAATACACACGCAAAATACAATCACCCCTTTTATTTGCCTTTACCCTATATATTATTTAAGGTTACTGTTAAATGTGTCTCTTCCTCCACATTTCCAGGTTTCTCTTGATGTCATTTGTATCTTTTATTGAAGTCCAGCGGGGGGGTGGTTCCGGGTTTTGAAGCCAGTTTGCTATTCTCTTTTTAATTATTCCGGTATCCCCACGGATATGAGTCTTTATCGGTAATGAGTTTAAAAATACTTTTCCGTATCTTTTGGTTATGACTCTTCTGTCCATAATGATTACAGAGCCCTTATCTCGCCCTGTCCTTATTAACCGCCCAAAACCTTGTTTTAAGCGTATGACAGCCTGCGGCAGGGTGAAATGGCTGAAACCATTGAGTCCGCTGCTGTCAAGTTCTTCCAATCGGGCTTCTACTACCGGCATATTGGGAGGCCAAAAGGGCAGTTTTACGATTATAACGTTACATAAAGCAGAACCCGGAATATCCACTCCTTCCCAAAAGCTTGAAGCACCCAGCAGTACAGAACGAGGACTCTCCCGGAATTGTTCTATTAAATGAGTACGACCGCCGTCCAAGTTATGACCCAAGAGGCAAATATCGACTTGCTCCATGGGGCCTTTGAGGCGGTTATAGGTTTCTCTGAGGGCATTGTGTGATGTGAATAATATCAATGTCCTGCCATCCATAGCCAGTATGTATTCCGCAATACTTTCGGCCAGCTGGTTGAAATACGTCTCCTCAGGTACAGACCCGGGAATATCTATGTTGTTATCTACACAAAGGATGCATTGCTGATCATAATTAAAGGGAGAAGGGACAACTTTAGTTAAGACTTTTTCAGCCGGCAACAGGTTAATACCGGTGCGCTCTATAAAATACTGAAAGCTTTCATTTGCGGTTAAAGTTGCTGATGTAAGTACCAGACCCCTCTCATGTTTAAAGAGGCTTTTAAACAGCAATTCACCTACCCTTACCGGGGCTGCCACCAGGTTGAAATCACTATCCCCATTAATTTCAACCCAATACACATGGTTTTCATCCTTAACGCCAATTATAAATTCCAAGTCACTGGTTATGTTATCGCCCGATATAATCAGTTCTTTTATGTTCCAGGCATGTTCCAACCACAATTCATCGCTTTCACCAAACATTTCCAGTAAGATAAGTAATTCCTTCAAGCTTTGCATTACCGATTTAAGTGTTGTAATTAAGTTTGCCCCTTCAGATTTAAGGAACTGGTGTATGTCTTCATTTGGCCTCAGGCGAATAGCAGTCTTAAAAAAGCTTTCGTTGCCTAAAGGTTTAAGAGACATGCCTATAGACTGGGCAAATTGGGTAACTTGCTGCCCAGCGTTTTGCCTCTCTTTTCTGATGTTATTTAAGTCTTCCTGCCACTGTCTGTCTTCACTGGGAGGTATTAATGCGGTTAGCTTGCCGGCGGTTTTATAAATTGATTGCAACCACTGTCGCACCACTACACGCGATACTTGTTTGCCCAGGTGTGACGTTGCCGCATCTTCCAAATGGTGAGCCTCATCTATAATTAATGGACCGAATGAGGGTAGTATCTTATGCTCGGAACGTAAGTCTGAGAATAGAAGAGAGTGGTTTGTAATAATAATATCTGCATTTTCTGCCTTCATTCTTGCCCTGCCTACAAAACAGTGGCGGTGAAACCACCGGCAATAGGAACTCTGGCAAATTTCGGGGTCAGAGCATATTTGCAGCCAATATTCCTGCTCTTTTTTACTAAGGTTTAACTCACCTTTATCCCCTGTTTCGGTTTTCCCCAACCAAACCAGTATGCGGGCAAAAAAATGCGCTTCCTCCTCCTTTAGTTGCAGTTCTCTGTCCAGGACAGTTTCCCAACGCCGCAAGCAAAGGTAATTACTCCGTCCTTTGACCAGTGCGGCACAGAAATCATTCTCCAGGGTGCTTTTTAGAATAGGAATGTCCTTGGTCCAAAGTTGCTCTTGCAGGTTTATAGTTTGAGTTGCAATAAGGGTCCGCTGGCGGTTGGCAAGGGCCCACTCTAAAGAAGGAATTAAATAGGCAAGCGATTTTCCTGTTCCAGTACCAGCCTCCATTAAGAGGCACTTATTTTCGTTAAGTGAGTCTGTAACCGCGCCGGCCATTTGTGCTTGTTGAGGCCGTACTTCAAAGTAGCTTAATTGATCTTTAAGAGGGCCGGTAGCGGAAAATAAACTTTTTATATATTCCTTGTTTACCGGTATAATTTCTGTAATTTGGGAAGGTCTCGGTTTTCTCTTTTTGACTGTATCCGGTAATGGGTAACTAATTTTAAGGCCTTCGCCCGTTAGCGTACGCATTTTATCTTTAATAATAGAAGCAGTATAAGCAATCCAGGCTGAATCTGCCTGCTTGAGAAAGTTGTTTACACGTGCCAGGTAGGCCAGACTTAAATTTTGCACTTTATGCATTAGAGCAAAGGACAGCTGGGCGGTGGCCCGGGCATCGGAAAGGGCTCTGTGCCGGTGGGACAGCTCTATGTTTAAAGAAACACAAAGATCATGCAGGCGGTGCCGGGGGGAATCGGGGCAAATTATTCTAGCCAGCTCCAATGTATCAAATTGTTTTGGGATTTCTATGCCCAGATGCCATGCAAGAAAAGAAGCATCAAAAGAAACATTGTGCCCCACAAGGGGAAGATCTCCAATGAATTCAATGATGTCGGGGGCAATATCACTTAAAAACGGGCTTTCTTTAAATATATCATCCTGCAGGCCGGTAAGCCTTTTCACTTTTACAGGTAACAGAGTCCCCGGATTAACCAGAGATTCAAAGGTTTCTTTTATCTCACCTTGCTGCACCTTAACTAACCCTATTTCAATTATTTGGTCCTGGCGAGGTTCCAGCCCGGTAGTTTCCAGGTCACAAACACAATAATCTTGCATATAATCACGCCTTTGGCTGGTATGCCTATGTTAAAATTATATGATATAATTCGCCTTAATAAAAATAATTCCTTCCAATGACGGGATTTGTGATTGAAGGGGGACTCAATTTGGAACCGGCACAGCTTGAGGAAGCTTTAGATTTTGTGGAGCACACTTTGGGGTCAGGTTGGCTGAAAGATAGTGTAGACCAAATGAAAGATTTTGACCCGGAAAGGACCACCTCGGGGAGATACGTGGATTTTCGGCAGTCAGGGGTCTCTCCAGTGGCCATCATGTGGTATGTTTGCCGCGAGCAGACGGCCCTTTACCAACTTACCGGACAACTGACACCTTCTGCTGAGGCGTTGTTGTTGGTTAGGCTGGTTAATGACATAAAGATTCTTGAACACATTGCCGGCTTTGACCGGCTGCTGGCATCCTTGAAAGATGCTTCCATTTGTGCTCGGGTGGCTTATGAAATATATATAGCGTCAGGTTTTGTACGATTGGGGCATCATATTTCTTTGGCTGAAAATATAGGTGATTTTAACCTAACCAAACAGGGATCAGTTAAAACCTGTAAGTTTACCCGGCCCGTTGATGAAGAAAAAGCTTTGGATGCTGTTGGGGATGATAATGGGGAGTGGCCGGCTTTTTATTATTTTGATTACATAGTGAAAGCTGGGGAATCCCCGGATGAGATTCTTGAGGCCAAGACCCGTTCTTATGAGAAAAAGCCGGTGCGTGGTGCTGCTGGCAACATTGTTTGCACTACAACGGTTATCAGCCGTGATAGCAAAGGGTATTATCTACTGGAAAAATCCCTACCTCTCCGGGGTGGGATTGAAGAACCAGAGATTTATTTACCGGATACGATAAGAAGGTAGTCTTAAAAGGTATGGGATTTAAAGACTAAGAGATTTTGGTATTCCTTTGGGGTATTCTTTGACAGGATTACAGGATTTGCAGGATGCTTTGGGGTAGTGCTTTGGGGTCTTAAAAAACATTTTTGAATTAGTTGTTTTAATATTTTGGACTGGTCCATAAGCTCTGTTTAGGTGATAAAGACTTTCGAATTATTAATAAATACTAAATCATTGTTTTTTCATTGTTTTCAATTAATAGTGCTCTTTTAGAAACATGATGTATCTACGCTCTTAAGTAATGATCCTGCTCAAAAACAATCCTGCAAATCCTGTTAATCCTGTCAGAAAACGACCCTAAAGGAATACCCCAAATGTTTTCCCCAAAGCCTTTTACCCCGGTTATCTTCATTCCGGCTGAAGAATGTTTCTCGCTCACTCAGCCTTGCCGTTAGTCTTTTAAGAATCTAAGCAATCCTGTAATTCTGGCAAAAAAAATAAACCCCAAAGGAATGCTGCATTAATTTCAACGCATTCCCTCTGAGGCCTTTACTAGACAGTATTATTAATCCTCGCATTCGCACTTGTGCTCCGTAAGAACCGGTCTTATTTTTAGCGCCGCCTTTTCTCCCCAGTTCTCTTCACCAGGGAATAAAATTCGAAGCGCCATTCCTATGCCATATACCTGTCCATGCATAAAAGATTTGTATTCTGCAGCATCGTTTTCAGGTAGATTCTTTATCTTTTCCAGGGCCAGGTCCACGTAATCCACTAAGTAAGCAGCTCTCTCTGCCAGTTCATTGTCCTTACCCAATTTATTTCACCTTCCTACTTACTTTGATTTACGGACCTATTTTAAACCAGGGTTTGTAAGTTCATTCCAATCGAAATTAGTGGTGACAAATTCCAGAATTGAACTTGCTGCTTCGTAAGGATCCATATCCATGTTCGCAACCTTTTCCAGCATTTCACTAACCTTGCCGGGGTAATTTGTATGCTCTCTAACCAGCTGGTGCCAGCGGTAATCTACAACTTCCAATGTCTCTGACTTTGCCCTTTCGCGGCGCTGGGCTTCTAACAAGCCATTATCCTTAAGGTACTGGTAATGTTCAATAACTTTGTCCAATAATTCGCTTAACCCGATGTTCTTTGCCGAGGAAGCCTGAATCACCGGTGGTCTCCAATCCTTTTGGTTACCCTGTTGGTCCAACATAATATCAACATCGGTTGCTATTCTATTTGCCCCAGGCAGGTCGCACTTATGAACGGCAAAAACATCGGCAATCTCCATAATACCGGCCTTCAAGGTTTGAATGGCGTCTCCTGCTCCCGGAGTGAGTACAACCATAACTGTATTGGCTACGTGCATAATGTCCAGTTCAGCCTGGCCTACTCCAACTGTTTCAACAATTACCCAGTCCATGCCAAAGGCATCCATGGCCTTAACAGCCTCTTTTGAGGTCTTGGCTAATCCCCCTAGACTGCCGCGAGTACCCATACTGCGAATAAATACTCCCTTGTCCATGGACAGTTCACCCATGCGGATCCTGTCTCCCAGAAGTGCCCCTCCTGAAAAAGGACTACTTGGATCTACTGCTACAATACCGACGGTTTCTCCTCTTTGTCTGATTAGCTTTGCCAATTGGTCAACTAATGAACTCTTGCCTGCACCGGGGGAACCTGTAACTCCTAATATCTTAGCCCTCCCGGTCAAATGAAATAGTTTCTTTAAAATTTCTTCCCGGTCGGGGGCTTCATTTTCCAGTTTTGAGATAAGACGGGCCAGTGCCCGCTGCTCACCTGACTTAAACCTATCGATTAGGTCTTGCAAGTCATTCACCTCCAGATGATGTTTAAACAATTAGAATATTTAATACAAACTTCGCTGTCAGCGGTAAAAATCCTGTTGGTAAGTGGTCGTTTTTACATTTAAAAGGCCTACCTGTAAGGTAGGCCTTAAACTTTCCCTGTAACCCGATGCATATGCCCACTTGTATAGTAAATATGGCCGTTAAGCAATTAAGCATTCCTTAATAGTGGTAAAGGTTATAAGATATCAATAATAAAAGTAAAAAACCTAATCTCCTCTCCCTTTCTCTGCTGTATCAATAGATACAGCTACTTTTTTGCGGCATTATCGTCCAAGTACTTTTCTGCTGCGAAGGCTGCAATTGCACCGTCGGCAACCGCGGTTGCCACTTGCCTGAGAAGCTTTTGTCTCACGTCTCCGGCAGCGAAAAGGCCCGGTTGTGAAGTTTTCATTTCATCATCTGTTATAACATAACCCCTGGGATCCAGCTCAGCCATGTCAGCCACAAGTTCGGAACTGGGCTGGGTACCTACATAAATAAAAATACCGTCAACGTTTAATTCTCGAGTGGAATTGTCCTGGGTATCACGCAGCGTAATGTTTTCTACGGTAGCGGAGCCTCTGATTTCATCTACCACACTATTCCACTCTATGTTTATTTTCGAATTTTGCAAAGCTTTTGACTGGATCACTTTAGTAGCGCGCAATTCATCCCGGCGGTGAATTATGTACACTTTTTCGGCAAATTTAGTTAAGAAGAGTGCTTCCTCAACGGCAGCATCTCCGCCTCCAACCACGGCAACAGTTTTATCCTTAAAAAATGCACCGTCGCAGGTGGCGCAGTAAGAAACTCCTTTGCCGTGAAATTCTTTTTCACCTTTTACACCCAGCCACCGGGGAGATGCACCGGAAGCAAGGATAACGGCTTTTGAAGATATAGTATCTTCGTCAGTTTTGATTTTAAATTCATTGCCTGTGGATTTGATTAACTCCACACCGGTGTTGTCAATTTGTAATCCAAAACGAACTGCCTGTTCCTGCATCCGCATTGTTAATTCCGGTCCGCCAATACCCTCGGCAAAGCCAGGATAGTTTTCTATAATCTCGGTATTTGCCATCAATCCACCGGGCATTCCCTTTTCCAATAGTGTAACCTTAAGGGCTGCCCTTGACGCATATATGCCTGCTGCAAGGCCGGCCGGGCCACCACCGATGATTACAATGTCTTGCTTTTCCAATAAATACACTCCTTTCAATAGCAACAATTATCAGTATATTTTAACTTGTTCAGAGTATAACCGTCAATACGTGAAAGGAAAAGTCGATTTAAGATTTTGAATTTGGAGGCGATTGATTTGCCCGGGCTGAAGGATGGATTGATTGGGCGTCGTATAAAGGATGCAAGGCTTAAACTGGGCCTTACCCAAGAGCGCCTGGCTGCGAGGGCAAATTTACATTACAGTTATGTAGGCCAGGTGGAAAGGGGTAACAAGATTCCTTCTCTTAAGACCTTAAGTAAAATTTCCAGGGCGTTAAATTTAAAAGTAGAGAATTTAATAGGAGAAAGTGAAAATGAAAGCCAAAGTAACATTTCCTCTCGGGATTTGTTAACTCAAGAGTTGTTGTTGTTAGTGCGGGAGTGTTCTGCAAGTGAGCTGAAACTATATATTTTACTGATCAGTCAAATCAAAGATTACATGGGAAAATTAGAATACTATGCCAGTAAGCAAAAAGATTAATTTGATTGAAAGAGGATGGCGAGACATCAGCCCGCCATCCTCTTTTTCTTCCTTTATCTGATCTCAAAGACGCTACTCTATAATTTCCCTTTTCACTAATTACACTTACTATTTTAAACAATTATTGGCTTCTTTAGGCCACCACCTCTTTTCTTTTTCTAACAAATATTATGCAGGAGATACCGCTATTTATTACTGGAATTTTATATCTATTATTTTAAGATAGTCTCTTTTCTTAGCTCAACACATTCACATCTTTTTCGGGGCTCTGTTAAGGAAACGGCATCCAAGAGAATCTTACCTATTTGCATTGCCTCCCCGTAATATATTTCTTTTAGTTCGTCGTGCTTCCAATCTTCCACTATCCCCTCGGCATAATTGACCACCATGTCCAACCTGGCATAACATGCCCCTATTTCCCTGGCCAAGTATACTTCAGGGCACATGCTCTGCCCTACAATGTCTGCTCCCATGTTTTTGAGCATGGCAATCTCTGCCCTGCTCTCAAAGTGCCTGCCGTCGGTCACTGCATAGATGCCGCGGTCAAAAACACGGGCATAAACAGGTTTATTCTCCTCTATGGCCTGAAGTAAAGATGTTTTTATTTTTGAGCAGACTGGGTCGCGCATGATAAGCAGGTGTTGACCTCCAAGGCCTACATCTTTACGCATGGTAAAATCTAAATAATCTGAGGTCACCAGCAGGTCTTTAGGTCTTAGCAGGTGATTGATAGCACCCACGCCGCCCTCCACTATGATCTGGTGGACACCGGCCTGTTGCAGAACCCAGAACACCTGCTGTGATGCTTGTCCCCTGGAAACCCCATGGCGCCAGCCATGCATTTTCACAGTTAAAACGTTTTTCCCACCTATTGTAAAAAACTTAAAAGGAGGGGTTTCACCGTAAGGAGTAGAAAAAAACATGTCACTATCCTTAATTTCTAAATTAGCATAGTCGTTACTTAAATCTTCAGGAAAGTTAAGCGAAAAGGTACTGGAACCGCCTATGATAGCAAAATTAGAAGCAGGAATTAAATCTTTACTCATTTACTTCACCTCAGTATTTAATTTAATCAAATTCCACTCTTAAGAACTTTAGCTGGATGCTATGTAAAAATGTCGGAGGCTGTTATCGCCCGGCGGATTAAAAGTAAAGGCATCGTACACATCTAAAAATTTTAATCCTGATTGTTCCAAAAGGGGTATTATTTCTGCAGGAGAATATGCCTTTTCTTGATGGCTTTCTTTAAACTTTTTATAATGACTTCCTTGTTTCATAAAGCCTATTACATCGATTTGCCAGATGGATTGGGAGTGGTCATAAAAACTTTCCCAAACTATGGTAAGTTCAGGTTCATCAATGCAGGTAGTTTCTCTTTTACTGCCTGAAAGCCATTTAACCGCATTCAAATCAAATATAAACATTCCTCCGGGAACCAGGTTCCTATGTACACCTTGGAATGCCTTTCTTAAGTCTTTCTGGGAAAGTAAATAATTAAGCCCGTCGTGAAAGCATGTAATGAGGTCAAACTTACGGGGCAAGTGAAGCAATCTCATATCCTGCTCGGCAAACTGGATATCAATACCTTGCGCGTGGGCCTTTTCTCTGGCCAGGGTAATCATTTCCGGTGCTATATCAATTCCGGTGGTAAGGTATCCCCGCCGGGCAAAGGGAATGCTAGTATTTCCGGTTCCGCAGGCCAGGTCGGCAACGGAAACTGCCGAAGCATTAAATTTTTTCAATAATTGCTCCACATAATCTATCCACCCCTCAAAATCTACCCCCTGCACCAGGTAATCGTAAACCCCTGCTAACCCAGCGTACTGATTCATACAAAAATCCCCCTTGTTTAACTAGCATAAGCTTTGCGTTAAATAAAAAACCCCCGGATAGACCGGGGGTTTAAATCGGTTTACTTCTTTACTGCTGCAAGCACATCGTCCAAAACTTTGTTGATGTCCTGGTCTCCGTTGATTTCCAGTAGGAGGCCTTGATTGGTGTAGTAATCAATCAAAGGTTGTGTTTGCTGCTCGTATACGTCCAGGCGCTTGCCCACAGCCTCTTCGTTGTCGTCGCTGCGCTGGTAAAGCTCTCCCCCGCACGCATCACATTTTCCCTCTTCTTTAGGCTTATTAAACATTACATGGAAACTGGCACCGCAATCCTTACAAATCCTACGCCCGGTTAATCTGGCCATTAATCTTTCCCTGGGTACGGCAATGTTAATTACACCGTCGATCTTTATGTTCAGGTCTTTTAAGGTCTCGTCCAATGACTTCGCTTGTTCAAGTGTCCTGGGAAAACCGTCAAGCAAAAAGCCTTTTTCGCAGTCAGGCTTGGAAAGACGCTCTTTAACCATTCCTACAACAACTTCATCTGGAACCAGAGCACCCTGGTCCATAAATTCCTTGGCCTTTTTGCCCATATCTGTGCCTTCTTTTATAGCAGCACGGAACATATCGCCTGTAGAAATGTGAGTAATATCCACTTCTTTAACTAGTCTTTCAGCCTGGGTTCCTTTACCGGCTCCCGGTGGTCCCATAATAAGTAAATTCACCAATACCCCTCCCGTTTGTTAAAAATCTAACAAGCCCTGTTAGTTTGTACCCATTATAGCATAAATGGTACTTATATGAAATATCTTTACCAGTTATGATCATGTTAAATGCCAGTTCCTAAAATTACCTTTTTGTAACTTCTTATTAATAACCTCACCCCCCTGAAGATGGCTGATGGTGCTATACACGGGGAATACCAGAATTCGATAATCAGAACTATTGCGTCCGGATATCAAAGGTGAAAGAGTTTCTGAAGGGGATTGTATGATGGCTTAATTTTTATTATTCAAACAAACCTTTTTCATATTCAAAATCATTTGCAGCATACTTTTTAAATCGTTCAAACCTATTCTCTGCATCCGAATAATTAGAGTGCATTTTTAACGTTTTTTCCGTCAAGAAAATGGTAAACAATTCGTTAAACGATTTCTTTAACCCGGTTTGAAACCCATTATCAAATTTTTTCATTTTCATTGCAGTTATTTCTTGCATGTAAGATTCGTCTATTTGCCAAAGGTTACGATTAAAATCTTTAGAGGTTGACATTTCGCTATCAAACAAGTTGGATTAACCATCGGGGTCAGGCTTGAATTATTTACTTATTCACTTTAAACTTCGGATAATTTCCTTGACATAATCCGTTTCTGGATATCGTTAAGCTCCTGGATAATGGATCCTGCTTCCATCACCATTGTTTATCACCTGGACAATTTTGACTCAAATTAGTGAATTATTCAAGCCTGACCCCGGAAATGCTGGCGAATTCAAATTTTAAAATAGAACGGCTGAAATACCTGTGTTATTGCGAATCTCAAGGAGATATTAATGGTTCTCCTTACCTTAAAGAGGTTGTTCGAAAAGTCCGCCCAAGATCCACTTCGAATTGCACTTTACTTTATTATATTCTTGCCATATATATGGCAAGAATATAATAAAGTATGGAAACGCTCGCACTGAGGGAACTGATTACAGCTCGCCTTTCCTTCTGCGTTGGCTTGGCTTCTGCGGCGCTCACGTATTTCAATACGCTCCGCGCCTCAAAGCCTTTGCCGCCTTGCACTTCTCGTGTCTATTGTGCTCCTTTTAGAACAGGAACTAAAATAAAAAAAGCCGTATTTAGGACATAAACTTATGGGGTGTTTTTAAATTGCCTGAAGAACAAATTTATGATATTGCTGTTGTTGGGTGCGGTCCGGCTGGTTTATCTGCAGCCCTAAATGGGCAGATTCGCAGAAAAAAAGTGATCATCCTGGGTTCGGAGTTTTGCAGCCCCAAGCTCCATAGTTCTCCTAAAGTTGATAATTATCTTGGCTTTGGGGATATTACAGGGGAAGAATTAAGACAAAAGTTTCTAAAACACATTGAAAGTGTTGGTTTAAGCATAAATAGAGCTAGAGTTACCGGGATTTATCCCGGTGAAAGCGGTTTTACTTTGCAGTCTCAAGACGTTAGTTATCGTGCCCGGACAGTAGTCCTGGCCACCGGGGTAAGTACTGTGAAGCCAATCGACAATGAAATTGAACTTTTGGGCCGGGGAGTCAGTTACTGTGCCACCTGTGACGGGCCCCTTTTTGAAGGTAAACGGGTAGCGGTTCTGGCTTATAACCAGGAGGCTCTGGACGAGGCCAACTTTCTGTCTGAAATAGCTGCGGAGGTCACGGTGATTCCTCTGCTGAAAGAAGAAAACGAAACCAATGAGGTAATCCAGAACCCAAAGATTAAAGTTATTGAGGATGTTCCCAAAGCCATTACGGGAGAAAATTGGGCTACCGGGGTGGCCTTAGAAAAGCAGCAATTGGAGGTAGACGGAATTTTCGTGATTCGAGACGCTATTTTGCCGGACCAGCTTGTTTCTGGTTTGGAAGTAGCACCGGACGGGATCAAAGTAAACCGTGACCTGGCTACCAATATTGAGGGAATCTTTGCCGCCGGGGATTGCACAGGCCAGCCTTATCAACTGAGCAAGGCAGTCGGTGAAGGACAAGTGGCTGCCCTTAATGCCGTAAAATATGTTGATACAAAGCACGGGGCTTCCTGAACCCAACCAGGCAACCGTCCCTGCCGGTACAAGCAGGGTTTCATTTTTATGGTTCCAAAACAACGGAAACATCTGCGCTCATCCCCGGTAGCAGCTCATACTTATTATCTGCAGCACCGGGTAAATCAATCTCCACCACGGCTGTTCGGGTGGCAGTATTCACCACGTGATTAATTTTATGCACTCGGGATTCTATTTTACTGTTACCGGACAGCCTTGCAATTACCCTTGCCCCCCCCCGGCCGAACTTAACGTGGATCAGTCCGGTCTAAAAACTCGATGGCTCTATCCATATTAAGTAGTTTAGCGTTTTGACCATTAATATCTATTACATCTGCCTGTTCCAAAATGATGTTCATGGCCTCTTTTGAAGATATAGTTTCATCCAGGGCGGTGATGAGAGATGCGGCACCTGACACTATGGCAGTAGGGAAACTTGAGTTAGCCGGATTTTTGGGATCAACAGTGAAAATATCTATGTCTTGTACGTCAATGTTGGATCTATAATTGAGATTTTCGTCTAATCCTCCCACGGAAATTACCCCTTCAATTGCACCGGGATAAAAGAGTTCTTTCCCACTGGTTCCGGCCGAGGCAATTACTAGTTTACCTTTTTCTAATGCATACTCCACTCCTTCGCGGTAACCTGGTTGTACTTTATTCTCGGCTGGTGCCCTTCCAAGGCTTAAATTAATAATGTCGGCACCGTGATCAACTGCCCACACAATTCCCTTCGACACAGTCTCCGGCTTGTCTATCATACTATTTGAACTTTTACCGGTAATATAGTGGCATAGGGATTTACGCCAATTTTTGGAGAAGCTGCAAGGTGGGCAAGCACCTTTCCGTGCCCGTGCTTATCACTGGTATCCACACTGCCGTCAACAGTATTATAGCCCTGAACAATGTTGGGATAAGGAAAGTCCTCTTTATCCACCCCGGTATCAACTATTGCCACCACAACGTGTTGCTCAATATCTTCTGCCTGTATATTCTTTGAGAAATTTATCTTTTCGTGCCACCAGGGGCGGTTTTCCCTGGTAAGGTCGTATTTGTCATCCATAATCCATAAATCTTTTAGAATAAGGGCTGCGAACAGAATCACCATTAGCAAGCCTATAGCGATTATAAACTTGATTATCCTCATATACCCTCCATCTATAAGGAGCTTACATGCGTCATGAAATTTGTTAGGCCTTTTTTATAATATTTATGCAATCAAGGGATATAGATAATCACCTTCTACTTTTAAGGAATGTCTGCTACTGTTTTGGAGATTCGAGCCCATATTTTTCTAATAGGCTATCAACATAGTCCTTGGCGAGACATTCAACCTTAAAGGTGACCTCATTATTGACATTTGATCTAAATAAATTGGCTATACGGCCGGCTTTTGACTTTTTATATTCAATTAGCAAACTGTAGTATTTAGACTCTTTACTCATAGGCCTTTTTTTCTTGTTCCATTTATACTTAATAATTTCGTCCCAGCCTATATGTTGCCCTGAAAAGAATAATCCATCTTCTAGGATTTCACTATCCTGCCATAATTGATATAGATTCCATACAGAGACACAAAATGAACCAATAGCCCAGGTTAACATGGATGGCAATTGTCTTTGATAGTGAGTTACCTCATGAAATTTAATCAACATAGAATTTTCATAAAAATATTCCCTTAAGTTTTCTAGATAATGAACACTCAATGATTGCCCAACACTGCTTATATACTCTTTCCCTAATAACTGGTATAACTCTTTAACTTCGTTAACAAGTGAGAAAGCTGACATGAAAAATATGGCAAACCATATTATCGTAAATGCTAAATGAGGGTTGTAGGTACCTCTATTCAATTTGGAAAGCACTTTATGCTTTCTTTTCTTTTTTTTAGACCTGTCAATTGCTATCTGCACCAATGTAAAAAGGATGAGCCCAATAATAAAAATTAGGTAGATTTCTCCGGGCAAACTAACCACCACCTAAAATGTACATTGCATCGAACGTGGGTTATTGTTCAAGGAACCGACATCAGGAACACGAAAGGTTATATTATAGCTGAATTCATCACGATATTCCTGATAGTCTCCCTCATACCAAAGATAATTTCCCCAAGGTGAATACCAAAATTTTCGAGGAAAACAGCAATTCCTAAATAACCAGAGATAAGAAATAAAGGTGCCATTAGCGCCCATGCTGCCCAGGGGTATCCTCTCCATACCGCTAATGCCGCCCCAATCTGAAGAAAAGGAAACACTGGACCAATTAACCTAAAAAGAGGTGTGCAGCTAAGGAACCAGGAAAAAAACAAGATCAACACCGCACCTAAGATCAATAAAACTGGCCAACGCTTAACTATCCCTATTATCGACAGACAAATTGCGGCTATCACCGCAGGCCAAAAGAGTAGTTGAGCCAAAGCCGACTGTACCACCCTAAGAAAAAACAATGTCGTATTTTGCCTGTTATCCATTTTCCAATCCCACTTTGCCTAAACAGCACTATCACAAGAATAGCGGGCATTACAATATTGATTATAGAGTAGAAAACGAAAAGGAAATGAGGCGTCGGCAACTGTTTACCGGCCAAATAAAAAGATATTGTAAAAAAATTGTTAATTAATATTACTGTTTGATAAGAAGCGTTTATTAAGGAAAAAATTAAAAGCCCTTTAAGCAGAGAATTATCACCGGCCCTCCGCCTGTGCCGCAATATAATTACTCCGTATATATAAACGGCAATGGAAATCCCGCTTAATATCATTTGAGCTGTAAAAAAACGCAGATTAAAATTCATTAACAAAGGTTTTATTGACGGAGAACTTATTACCACTGCAAAAATGTAAATAGAAGTAGCAAGAATTATCCAGCGCGTTTTGAAACAGGAGCTAAACTTCACCTGGTAGCCATAATTGGCAAAGGCCAGAACAATTAGAAATACAAAAACCAGTCCTCCTGCTTGCTGCAGGCTAGAATTAAGCCAGCTAACCAGTTGCATTGGCTGCAGCGTCATTTTTCCATTTGCAAAGGATTCCATTAATGCTCGATTCACAAACATCTTGGACAGCCAGAGAAAAACATGCAGGGTCAAGGATGCAGCCAGTAATTTAAAAAAGGTAGTCTTGTATATATGATAGCACCACCAGCCCCAGCAGCATAGCGATAACGTACAATACATTATCAGATGGTTGAATTACCGCCCATATATCTTTTACCGTGATAGTATGCCCTGCTTCTTGCAGTATTATAGAGAATGCGAAAATAATAACCAAAACAGGAATTGCGGCAGTCCACTTTTTCATTTAAACTCACCCTATTCACCGCTATTAAGGTAGTATTGCTTTACCGCCTGCACGAATGATTCAGGTTCTAAAGGCGATAAAAGGTAGGGGCCGCCTTTGCAGGTAGTTATTTTTACCATGCGCTCCCAACTGGTGGCGTAAACCCTGGCCATGCTGCCATCGGCCAAAGCATACTCCCCGGAATAGCCGAAAAAATCACTCGTACAGGTATTTATCCCGGCCCCGTGCTTTATTGGCCTTAAAATCTCAAGGGAATTAATATTGTTTCTTTCAATGAGATCAGTCGCAATCAGCGAGCGGATTTCGATCCCTCTGGGTAACAATAAATATTTGCGCGGGGCAAAGAGGAACGGCAAAAGGTAAATAAAGCCCAGGGTAATAATGCCGGCCCCAATAAATGCAATAACGGCTGTTAATTTTGCCCTCCTGTCCAGAGGCGCTAACTTGAATACTTCAAACATTTTATCCTCCCGATGCTGGTTCCAAGTATAATTACCTGGCAACATACAATCGTGGGCTGCACGTAATTAAATTCAACACCAAACAAGATAACAGGATGAGGATAATAAAATTAACTATCTGGGCAATGGATGTAGCATTTAAATCCATAGATATCACCTAATCTCAAAATTTTTATAACAATATTTTAAACTCTACCCGCTCCAGTTTTTCACCCACACTGCGCAGCTTCAGAGCTGTTTCTTCGGTGTCAGGCAAAAAGTGAAATGTAACCTTTACCCGGGACCCGTCCTGGGGCTCCAATACCGGGCCCTTTCTCCAGATTTTGCCAGCCTTTAATCTAAAGTCCGGCCGGTAGTAATCTGAAGGTTTATCACCGGCACCGCTGTATTCAAGATAAAAAGCTAATTTTTCATCCTCTAGAGCAACCTTTTCCAGTGTGTAGGAAAGGGGTCCCCATTTGAATATCTTGTTAACCGTCTTTTCTCCTTCCCGGGGTATTTCCATTTCCAGGACTTGTTCTTGTTCCGGGAAGCGGTACAGGTAAAGGACCGGTGATGTGAGTTCTAGTTCACGGGCCGACGGATCCACCGCATTAAAGTGAAAGGCCCCGTCTATGCCGCCGGTTATGGTGTCGGTTGAGGTGCGGGTCTCCCTGAGCTTTACCTTTTTCCCGTTGGTTAAATCCACCATTCGTGCCCACGGCCCCGGCAGACCGGTGTTAGCTCCCTTGATCCCCGGGGCAGGAAGCGGTCGGCTTATGCGGGTTTCAGCGATGGTAGGCCCGTTGGGCCCCATTTCCGTATACATGGGAGGCGCTGTCTCGACACCAACTCCTGCAATCCCAGGCTCCAGTGGCCAGCGGGCACGGAAAAAGAAAATGCTTTCCGAAAGGCCCAGCACGGCTCTGTCTATGCTCAGCTCCACCGGCCCTGTCTGTGCTGTAAGATTCGGGTACAGCTCCCGAGTATTCTGTGCCACCAGTGTGGGATCCACTGGTATCGTGAAACGTGCTTCCACCGGTATGCTGTCAGAATTAAAGGTAAGGGTAATCTTTTCAGCATCCAGGTTTACCGGCTCCAGGTCGTACACAAAATTTTTGCTGTGTAGGCCCCGGCCACTCCGGGGCTGGTAGTTTACTCCTTTGTCGTCGGTCATGCTCACTTCTAAAAAGTCCCCACCTTCCATTGCCGGCTCCACCTGGTAGAATACCGTGGTACGGGCGGTATCCAGCAAAACCCGGTTAACCGTAACAACGTACGGGCCCAATTTTTTGCTCTTGTTCACCTCGGTAAAAAGGTCCATTTTTTCGGCCTGCTGAAAGGAAGGGTCCCTTAAGGCCAGGTTTTTACCCGCGTTATAAGAGGCCCAGGCGATGGCGGTGGCAGTGAAAAGGAGGATTACCATTGCCAGCGCTGCCACCCGGCGGAACCTGCCGGCAAAGCCGGTCTTTTTTGGAGTAGAATATGTAGCATCGGATACACCAGGAAAAACAGGCTGCCGGTATGTTGCAAGCAATTCCCGGCAGCCGGCGCACTTCTCCAGGTGCTGCTCCACAAACTCTCCGGTGGCTCCTCCGGCCTCCCCATCATTATATATAGGCAGAAGGTCGCGAATTATTTGGCATTCTCTATCAGTCACTGCTATCACCCTCAGTTAGTTGATTAAAAAGACTGCGAAACCTTTCCTTGGCGCGAAAAAGGATTACCCGTGCCGTAGAGGGGGACACGTCCAGCACGGCGCCCAGTTCCTCGAAAGTCAGTCCCTCTATTTCCCGCAGCACTATTGCCGCCCGGTATCTAACCGGCAGCTTTTGCAGAGCATTTCCGGCCAGGCGCATAGTCTCCGCGTTTTCAGCAGCCCGGGCCGGGTCCCTCGCCCTATTGTTATCGGGAATATCCCGGTCCAGGGACCGTACTTCACGATTACGGCGCAAGTGTCCTGTATAAACGTAAAAAGCGATGCGGAATAACCAGGTGGAAAGGGCAGATTCCCCCCGGAAACCGTCCAGCGAGACGGCAGCCTGGTAAAAGGTTTCCTGGGTGAGCTCTTCCGCCAGGTGATAATTTCCACCCATCCGATAAAAATACCTGAATATTGATGCCCTGTGCCGACGGTATAATTTATCTACAGTATTCTTGGTCATCTTAACACGTCCTACTTATTCCAGTGTCCAAAAGATAAGGAATGTTACAGTCTTTTTAAAATTTTATCGGCTAATAATAAAAAAAGCTGCCGGGGGTCTTTAGGCAGGCAATTTGGGAAATAAGATCTTTCATTTTTTTGCCCTCAGTGGCCTTGGTGAAGATGGCGTATACAAGCAATGGAGGATTTGTAATTCATCCTGGTCTGTCTCGTATAGCCTGCGACGTTTGTATTATTCAATGATACTTAATAATTCTTCCCAAGTTGTAAATTCCAAATTTAATCACCTAAATATCCCCATGTTCTTGACATATATCCACTCTCCTTTATTTTTTTGAAGAAAAATGGAAATTTTTCAGTGCTTAAAAAATACTTAAATATTTTTTTAAAGCATGTGTAACATTTTTCCCGTTTAGGACACTCATATATATAGAGGTTTTTAAAAAGTTTATCACCGGTTTGATTTCCGGTGTTTCTTTTATTTATATAGGAAAAGCAGAGGAGGGAGTGCCGTGTCCAAACCGGGCGGGGCATTAGATAAAGTCGAGTCAGTTTAACAAATAGTTAACCGGATTTATGCTACTGCTTTTAGGTTGACCGGGAAACGCCGTAGCGCTGAGGCCCTTACTAGCAAAGCGATAAACACAGTGATTAACAACAAAGAAACTCTAACTCTACAACCAGCCCTAAAAAGTTTATGTACCTTATTCCTAAATAATCCCGGCCCGGTACAGCTCAAGAATTTTGACTCCCAGAGAAACAACCCTTACCTGGAAGTCAGTCCTGAGCAGATACAACAGGCACTTCTTTATTTAGAACTAACTGACAGGCTGGTTATAGTCTTGAGGGAGATGTGGCAGCTTTCGTATTGGGAAATTGCAGGTTTAAGCGGACTGGACAAAAATAAGATGGCAGAGGTGCTGGCACAAGGTAGATTAAGGCTTAGGAATTATTTTTTTCCTCGGTAACCGGTGAAGGTTCGGATCACCACTCACCCAATAACAAGTGACACGGTTAGGAGTATTATTTTATAATTAGGAGGGAAGCAAATGGGTGGTAGTTGGATTAGCGGTGGAACTATTCTTATCTCATTTAATTAATCCAATAGTAAACCAACCAAAGGAGATACTTCTTTCTTATGAATTCGATTGCTGCTTTAACAAATGCTATTTCCACGGCGCTGGGGACATTTGCGCCTCTTTTTTTCATTGCTTGGTTTATCTATGAAGTTTACCGTAGGCAAAGTGGCAAAGTTAAATTATCTTTTTTCCAGTGGCTAAAAACCGACAATCAAGGAAAGCGAGTTATAAAGTCAACTATTATTGTGTTGTTTTTTTATATATTGGTAAATACTCTAATCGTTTTTTATTTGGTGTAGTAGTATATAGTTAGTGTGGCCACTACTAAAAGAAAAAGCCCACCACCGATGTTAGGTGATGAGCTCTTTTTAGAGTTCAATCCGCTTTTTCTTTTGATAGTTTTTCCTTTAATTCATCTATATTCCACGGGTTAAGGGGTTTGCATATCATCTCGTTGACCCGAAGCTTATTGATATTTTGTGAAGAGGCTGCCTGCATTACCAGAGCGGTATCAGAACCCAGTCCTGTGCCGGCTATGGCGATTAGCTTTTCGCCTCTTTTTAAATATCCCGCATCAGTAGCCATGAGCACTATTTCAAAGCAGACCTTAACCCCCTGACTAAAGCAGCGCAGCAGATTAGCCATAACAGTTGGAGTAGTAGACCCGTACATGCTGTCGGTATGGAAAAGCATGGTGCCAAAATGTACTTCGTGGCCGGCATCCCGCAAGGTTTGAACCAACTCCTGAGGAAACGGGTTTTCCTTTCTAATAAAATCAAACTGGTGGGGTACCACAATTAATTGAGCTCCGCTATCTTTAAAAAAGTCCATCGCATTTCGGGCTGTTTTACCGGTAGTTGAGGCAAGCACTATTTTTTTCACATCCAGGTTATCCATTCTTTCCTTTACTAAGCTAAATGTATCTGCAGTATTATCCACTTTTATGCTTTCAAAATAAACTATCTTACTTTCCATTGTTTATCTCCTCTCTTTTTAACCTTTTAGTCGGCGTGAAATAGACCATAGGTGTCAAATGTCCCCTACCATACTTTACCCCAATAAGAAAACAGTTATGGCACCAATAGTATCGTTATAAAAATGTGGAGGTCAAAATGCTAAATATTAAAGAATTGTTAGATGCCTTGCAGAGCAAGGGCTATATGCAAACCTATTACAACCAGGCCTTTAACGATAAATTCTCTACCTATTTTAATAGACCACATAGTATACATGGTGTTCTGCACGCCAAACGTGTCTTAATCCTGAGCATGGCGCTAAGTTACCTGCAGGATTTAAACGAAGCTGACACCGGCCTATTGGTTAAAGCCTCTTTTTACCACGATATCGGCAGAACCCATGATGGATTATGCTATGAACACGGGATCAACAGCATGCATAAAGCATTAGCACTGGGCCTAATTGACGGGGAAAGAAATGAGGAAAACGAGATTTTGAGGTATGTTGTAGAAAATCATTGTTTGCCTGATGACAGGGCGGAAAGCTTGGATAAATATCATATAGCTGACCGGGAAAGGGCAATTTATTTACTAAAGCTATTTAAAGATAGCGATGGTTTGGACAGGGTGAGAATAAATGACCTTGATGTAAAATATTTAAGGTGTCCTGTTTCCAAGGATCTTGTTGCCTTTGCCGAACATCTCCTAAAGGAAACAAAATGATTTTGATACGCCCAGTGACCGCAACCTCTTTTATTTTCGCAGTTTTAGGATCGTCTGCGTTGTCTGTACTTACGGTAACATTAGCCCAGTCCCCAAAAAATATTAAAAACCCGCAAGCCCTTTAGTATCAAAGCCTTACGGGTTTTTTTGATAAGTAAATTGGTCGGGATGACAGGATTCGAACCTGCGGGCCTCTCGGTCCCGAACCGAGCGCTCTAGCCAAGCTGAGCTACATCCCGTTGCCGCAAAGACTATTATGCTACAAAATTGGCCAAAAGTCAAGAGGAATGCAGTGGTAATAGTGGTGTGCAATATTTCATAATTTTGGCAAGCAATTTTAAGCAACAATCTGTTCAAAATAGGAATGCTAGAATAAATGATTCAGGAGGTGTTGAGAAATGGACACATTGCAGCCCTACAACTATTCTTCGCCAATTCAGGGTGTCCAGGTGAAACCCATGTCCGAAGACGGGACAAACGTAAGAATAAGATATAACGGCTTATTAAGAGAGTCAGGAGCAGCCCAGGTTTGGATGCATGCGGGTTTTGGTAATATTGATGATTGGAATTCTGTCCTGGACGTTCCTATGGAACAAACAGGTGCGGGATGGGAAAAAACCGTACAAATGCAAGACCGACAGTTAAATTTTTGCTTCAAGGACAACATAGAAAATTGGGATAATAATAGCGGCATGAATTGGATATACAGGATTTCATAACCGACAGTGGGGGTCTTCCCCCACTGAACCATTCTTTATAATCAATCATTACCTGTTCAGAAAATACAAGTATACTGCACTTATTAATCCTACTAGTCCTATTAGTAAGCCAATTCCCCCGAAGTTGTTTAATGCTTTTAGCCTGATACCCTTTTGTTCAGCGTTTTTTCTGAGCTGGTGGTAAACTTCTATTCTGCCAAGGACATCCATCAATAATCCGTCGGCTATGCTTGGGTCCCCCCCCCGCTCCAACAGATTTGTAACCACCATGTCTTTTAGCTCCTGGGCGTCTGTGTCGTGTACAATTTCTTTAAAGTATTGTTTGAATTCCCTTTCCCGGGGCTTTAACTCCTTAAAATAATAGTGCCGGTCTGAACGGTTTAAGCTCCTGGTTTTTTGCTCAAGTATTTTCTTGTCCTCGCCCGTTAAGGTAAATCGTTTTTCTAAAAGTAATATTACCTCGTTTTGCAAAACTGGCACCCTCCTCATTTACACGGATGAGTATTTATTATTCTTGGGTCAAGACGGGTGTTCCTGCCCAAGGGAAAGTTTAAAATATTGGTACTTGGAAAAACTTCCATACATAGAATAGTAAGAGTTAAAGGTAATCAAGGTAGTCATGAAGAATCCCCTAACCATGAGGGAGAGTGGTGTTTTTGGAAGTTTATGCCTTGGTGGGTCCCAGTGGAACAGGAAAGAGTCACAGAGCTAATATAGTGGCCCATAATATAGTGGCAGACGCGGTAATTGATGATGGTCTTCTAATCAAAGATAATAGAATCATTGCCGGCATATCATCAAAATGCCAACCCACTCGAATAGGTGCCATTAAAACAGCGTTGTTTATGGATGACCAACATGCAAAAAGTGTAAAAGAAGCGATTTTATTGTTAAATGCATCCAAGATATTAATTCTAGGTACTTCTGATAATATGGTGGAAAAAATAGCAATAAGGTTGGGGCTGCCACCTGTTGATAAAATTTTGCGCATTGGGGATGTAGCTTCGGTCAAGGAAATCCGCAAGGCACGAATGATGCGCAGTCAATACAGTAGACACGTAGTTCCAGCACCTACTGTGGAGGTAAGGAAGACTATATCAGAAACCATTATAGATCCGCTACAAGTATTTTTGCGGCGCAAGGGCAAAACCGGCAGCAAGGATTGGCTTGAACAATCAGTGGTTCGCCCAACATTCACTTATTATGGCAAGCTCTCCATCTCCCAGAGTGCTCTTATGTATATTGCTAAAATATCAGCTGAACAGATAAAAGGGGTTGAAGCTGTTAAAGGTATACATTTACACCGCGATGAAGATGGAATTACACTGGGCTTGGAATTGGGGTTATTTATGGGTAGCAGATTAGATATTGTAAGCAGAGATATCCAAGAGGCAGTAAAGAGGCAGATGGAGAATATGACAAGCCTAATTGTAAAGGCTGTCAATATCTCTGTGATTAGCATACACGAATTTAAAAAAGCTATGAGTAAGAATTGAAAAAGGGGTGGGACTTTGTCCACCCCTTTAATTGTTCTAAGCTTTTGTGGCAAAAACGTGGTTACCTATTCTTGTTACCACTGGAAGCGTTTTTATCCACTGGTCGGAAGCAATTTGAGGATTGTAGAAAAACAGTGCCCCACCGGTAGGGTCTGTACCCCTTAAAGCTTCCAGAGCTGCTTTTATTGCAACCTCATCCGGGGTTAGATTAATCGTCCCATCAGCTACTGGCGAGAACTGAACAGTGTGCTTGTCCCTTTGTAAAATTACCTCCCCAATTGTGCCTGGGAATTTGGGGCTGGAGACTCTATTTAGTATTACTGCCCCCACAGCAACTTTTCCGGTGAAAGATTCACCTCTCGCTTCTGCGTGTATGGCTCTTGCCAGTAGTATCAATTCATCACGCAGAATGTTTCCCCTGGAAAGGGACGATGTTTTCAGTTTATCTGGAATGACCAGAATTTCATTGGGCCGTATTGTACTGCTTCGCAGGTTATTTGCCTCCACTAACTTATTAAGAGACACATTAAATACCTCTGCAATTTCAGAAAGTGTATCCCCCGGTTGAACTGTATAACAAACAACAGGGCTTTGGACAGGTACTTCCTGAGACCAAGCTTTTATATCAGGTGTTCTCAACTGTACAGTTATTAAAGCTAAAATAAGGCATAAAAGGAGACTAATTCTTTTAAACATAACCTCCTCCTTTCTCACAAAAAGTATTTTGCACATAAACATAGCCATTTTATACATGAAAATGATAACAAATTAACGAAAATTACATTCTTATGTTCAAAAGCATCAAAAAAACCCTCTACAAAGAGGGTTTTTGATGCTTTGCTTTAAGATCTGCTATGAAAACTGTTTCTTCGTTTCAAACCCCGGATATCCTTGTCCACAAGTAACTTGTATGGACAGCACATTTGGAATATACGGGATCTTGTCCGAATTCCCAAATACTCTCCCAAATCTTCCGGGCTAATGTTAGTGGTTATAATAGTGGCCAGCCTGTGATTTAACCTGTAGTTTATTATGGAGTACAGTTTGTTTTTGGTCCATTCTGTGTAATTATGAGCTCCAAGGTCATCTAAAACCAATAATGATACTTCACGGGCTGTTTCCAATAATTCTTGTTCTGTGTATGAAATGTCATTCCTGTCTACATTATAAGTTGCCTTTAGCATGTCTAACAAGTCGGGGACTACCATGAAAAGTGCGGCTTGGCCTCTTTTTAAAAGTGAATTTACCACAGAGCAGGCTAAATAAGTTTTGCCGCTTCCTACCGGACCTGTGAAAAGAAGTCCCTCTATGTGGGGATTGCTTTCGAAGTCGGTTACGAACTTTTCTGCCGCCCCGTAGGCCATTTCAGCCAGTTGATAGTACGAAATATTTTTAATGGGATCCATTTTATGCTTGGAGTAGTATATAAAAGAAAAATTATCAAAGGTGTCATCTTGCATGGCTAAAGGTAAGCGGGAATCCTTAAAGCGTTTAAAAATAGCTCTTTGTTCAGAGCAGCTGCAGGGGATGGCAGTATCCCCTTTTAAGATGATTCCTCTGTCTTCACAGCGGTTACAAAAAAAGCCCATAAACAACCTTCCTAACCCATATATAATGTTTTGAAAAACTCTTTTTGCTCATCGGCTTCCCTTGCGTATCTTTTCTTTTGCTTGGCAGGGACCCTGGCTCTTTTGTGCTTAAATTCATCATCATAATTTTCAATATCGCGCTGGGTGCGCAAATTATTCTTCTTCCATTCCAAGAGGATGCTATCTATATACTTAAAGTTTAATTTGCCCATCAGAACTGCCCGCCTGAGTGCCTCCAATATAAAATCATCGTTACTGAAGTCCTCTGTCCATCTTTGGATTTGGGCGATTTCCATCGGGGATAAAGGTCTGCCAAATTCTTTTTCAAAGGTGTGGTATAGGTTTCCTTCGTAGGCAGGCGGTTGATTTTTTTTGTTGTGAGACTCCAATAAAAATTGCGTTTGCTCAATTTCCTGCACTTTCGCGCAGGCCCATATTTCTGAAAGTTTTTCCATCAGGGGTTCCAAGTCATACCCGGTAAAAACCTCATCAGCATCGTTATGGTAATATTGGGTTGATGTAATAATCTCATCGTTTAATAATCTATTAAGTAACTCTTTGATTTTCTCTACTGAGTTGGTTAAATAGCCTGATAAATATTCCGGTGTAGGATTTAGTTTCTTTTCTTCTGTTCTGATTCTAAACAATTGAATTAACAACATCATTTCTTCATCTGAAATACCTATTTGTTTATAAAATTTCAGCATTAAATTAGGTATGGAAGTTGATCCCAAAGTAATCAATTCCGTTCCAAAAGCTGCTGTCATATTTCCCTGGCGATATTGCTTCACTGTTTTATTGAAGCTACCCAAGTTCATAGTGCATCGCCCCTTCCAGCTCGGTGATGTCACTATTCTATGGCAATTACGGGTAGGTTGTCCAATCTTTTCCCCGGCAGTGTGCTGGCGTTTATTCCACCGCACGTCTCAACTTATACGTTGTGGGCTTAAAATCGTAGCCTTTTAGAAAATTTTTCGCCTCAGTAATACCATCGCCTAAATCTAATAATTCATGGGCGTCTGAGCCGATTGTAAATTGTTTTATCCCTATTTTGACGGCCATTTGAAAGAGTGACTCAGACGGATGAAACTGTTTTAAACCTCTGCGCCTTGATGACGTATTGATTTCCAGGGCCATATTTTTTTCCGCCATTTTTTCAAGTACCGGCTCTGCAAACTTTGTATGGCATTTTTTAATATCATTACCTAAAAGCATTTGCCCGTAACGCCTGTAGAGGTCTAAATGGGCAATACCGTCAAAAAGCCCTTTTTCCACAGCTTTGTCCAGCTGGGAGTAATAAGCATCACACACTTCTAATGCGTCTTTGCCCTGGAAGTATTGTTGGCACTCCTTTTGCGAGGAAATAGCTATATGCTCCAGGCAGTGTATGGAGCCCAATACAAAATCAAACGGGAAAGCATTTATAATGTTTTTAATTACTTCCTCCTGCCCCGGTTCGTAGCCTACTTCCAAGCCGGCCTTTATTTTAAGCATAGGGCTATATTTATGTTTTGCCTTTGCAATGTCCTCAAAGTAATGATTTAGCCAGTACAGGTTATCCATGGGCGTGATTCTGCCCTCTACCCTTACGAACCAATCCAGATGCCTGCGGCTGGGGTCTACTTCAAAGTGAGGAGTAAAACATATTTCTTGCAGGCCAAGTGCTACTGCCCGCCTGCAGTATGCGTTGATGCCGTGCGGCTTGGCATCAATGGAGTAATCAGGATGGATGTGGTAATCTACAAGCAAGTTAGCTTACCTCCGTTAAACAAGGTTGTTACTAATATCTTTTCCATCTTTTTTAGTGCCCACACGCACTGTTATTAATAATATTCAACAGTTACTTTTCGTTGTCTCTTTTCTAGTAATTGAATTAAATCTTTTATTATTTGCTGCTTATAAATAAAAATTGAAGGATAACTAGGGTTTTTTTGTGCCGGGTTTGACGCGGTGCCAACGATAAAGTGAATGGAGTCTGCCTCTAAAAGTTTGGCAGCCAACCTACTTGCCCCGTCCTTTTTATTTGTTAAAAGCGTTGGTTCGGGGTCAGACGTTAGAAGTTCCACGGCGTAGACCAGTGTTAAAGTGCCTTCGGTAACCAGATCGATGCCGGGTATTATTCCAGTAGGAGGAACCCTCTCATCATTTGATTTCAGGTCTACTTTGACTTCAAACCCCATACACCGTCCCACAATATTTCCCGTGCTTCCTCCACAGACTATTTTTTCACCTGGAGATTCGATTAACTTCTTTACCACTTTGTCGTCATCTTCCTCCTGGGCGGGGGGACCGATAAGAACGGTAAGACGGCGAGGATTACGTATTTTTAAGACCACAACACTGGCATCATCCCCGGGTTTTCCCCCGTACAAATGGCTGCAAAGCCTGGTTATATCGCCAGCCCAGTCAGCCGCCGCCTTTTCTTTGGATGCTGTGTTTTCCAGGTGCTTACTGACCCTATCCCAACCCCAGCCGAGATTCCAGATGGACCCTATTCCGGCATGTAAAATACCGTCACTGCCAATAACTACCCAGTCTCCGTCAACAGCGGTAAAATATGATTCCTTAATTATTTTTCCACCAATTACTCGTTCTCGTTTGGGGATGGGAATAACTTTTCCTTGGTGTCCCCAAAATGCCTGGGGGTTATCATATTCCGCCAGGTATACTTGACCATCTGAAAACACCTGGGCAATGGTAAAGGTACTGTAAGCTAGCTGTCTTGCCTGACACATGGGTAAAGTGTGGGCCAGGGTTTCGATTACTTCTTCTATCTTACTTCTTTTTTTTAGCATTGTACTTGCCGTTTTAGCTGTTATTTGGGAAAGGATATTTGCCTTTACCCCGCTGCCCAGACCATCAGAAAGGACAATAATATTTGAGTCTTTAGTCTGCTGTATCTCAACAGTGTCACCGCATAATTCCTCGCCGGACTTTTTTAGTTGGGATATGCCGATATCCAAGTGGATGGTCATCTATCTTCCGGTCCCCTTTCGTCCGGTGCCGGCGGTTCCTTCATTAATTGAATGAGCTTGGTCAGGAGCACTTTGGTTTCGGCTGTTGTTTCTCCCAGCAGGCCTGCGATTTCCTGGGCAACTTTCATTTGTTTTTCTATTACTTCCTGTGCCCGCTCAATTGTCTGGCCTTTCATTTGGTCTAACTGTTCCTTATGACGCTGATCTGAGGTTATATCTACAAATATACCCACCACTAATTGTTCACTTTTTAAAGGAAATATAATTTCGCGAGTAGTTAACCCGTACTGGGTATAATTTGAAAGTACATTCAACAATTGTTGTTCTTGGCGAGCTTTTTGAAAATGGACAGGGTCAATGAGGCAATCTAAATGTCTGCCGGTTACTTCTTGACCGGTGCATTGAAACATTTCCTTGGCTCGGGGGTTAATTTCTAATATATTAAGCTTATTGTCTACGATCAAAATTCCATTGGGCATGGAATTTAAAACAACATTGGACAGGGATTCTGCCCGTTTGCGCATATAAGGAATGCACATCTGCACCTCAGCTATTCCTTGATATACTGCCACTGCTTTGTCTCTGCAGGTGTCATAACCACAAGCTCCACAGTTCAATTCGTCTTCGGGTTGGTACTTTCCTGTCTTGGCTAAAATTTCTTTAATTTCTTCTTGACTGGGGTTTAGACGTTCCAGGCGCTTGTTTAAGTATTTACGGTGTAACATGGACGGTGGTAGGAAGATCTCTTTAAGTTGTTTCTTACTGTCCTTGTTTAGATGCTGCTTGTTGGAATTAAAGTACTTAATTATTTTTTGCCTTTTTATGAAAACATCAGTTTCGGTAGCGGTACGCGGTCCCCCGATGCATCCTCCGCTGCATGCCAGTAATTCCATTAATTGGGGTAGGTCAGACTTTCCTTCATTGGATATATGCTCCAAAAAACTGATGCAGTTTTCCAGACCAGTGATGGACGAGACATCTACATCAAATTTATCTGCCTCCGGGAAAGTGGTGCGTAACATGCCGCCTTCCACCGGAAAGAGACGGGCCAAATTAGGAATGGGCTCATCAAAATAGGCCTGTCCGTTTGAGTTTATGTCGATGCCACTTTCTTCAATCCACTCCCAAATTTCATCAAATCCCAGCACAAAGTCTACAGCGTCTTTAATCCCATTATTTAAGGACTCGCCCTTTTTTGCGATACAAGGTCCTATAAAAACTACAGGTAAATTATTATTATTTGCCTTAATATAGCGGCCATGAGCTATCATGGGAGAAACCGAATCAGATAACATGGGTATTAGGTTAGGAAAGTGTTTTTCCACCAGGTTTACAATCACCGGGCAGGCGCTGTCTATTTCCGGCTGATTAGATTTGCTTGTCCTGTGATCACTGGTAATAAGCTCTGCCCCAAGCGCTGTTTCTTGAACCAACTTAAAGCCCATTTTCCTCAGCAAACCTGGAAATATTTCGGGATTATTCAGGGGCAAAGAGGCTGCAAAGGACGGGGCAACACTTGCTGCCAGAGGGACAGCTTGCTTTAACAAGTACTTTACTTGAGGAATGTCGGATTCAACCTGCTTTGCTTTTTGAGGACATGATAATACGCATGCACCGTCCATTAAGCAAAAATCATCCAGGACCTGGGCATGTACCTCTTCCTTATTGCCCGTTTTTATGCGTATGGCCTTTACCGGGCACGTGCGAATACAACGGTAGCAGTCGCGACACTTTGCTTGATTAGTTACTATCCGTCCCATAACCATTTCCCTTCCGTAAAATTAAAGAAAACACCTGACGGTGTTATTTTAACGTGATGCCCATGGTGGATCAACTTTCATTGCTACGTGGGTCTTGAAAATTTGCTCGGCGTTAGCATCATTAACTCCTGTGACTATTTCATCGTTTGCTTTTATAGATACCCCACTGTCACAATGTTCCAAGCAAAAGGTGCCTTTTACATTTATATATTGCTCCAGGTTAAGATGTCTGGCCATTTCTATGAATTTATTAAGAACATGATAAGAACCGCGCAGATAGCATCCGGTCCCCATACAGACGTAGACATCAACAGTTTTTGTATCCTCTGTACTATTCATTTGGGTTACATTTTGATGCGGTGGTTGGCTTTCTTGTTTTGAAGGTTTTGCCAATCCGTTGATTCCGTTTTGTCTCATGATGCTCCTCCTCGTATTTACTGTGCGAGACCGCTGTGTTATACAGACATACCATTTTATTCATGTAATTGCTAATTGTCTTATTAATTAGTAATTATAGTTTTTTACTTTACAAGTGTCAAGTAATTTTATAGTAATATAAAGTTTTGTTTTAAATATTAAAGATAAAGAAGAGAGGAGCGCACGCTCCTCTCTTCTTTACGAGTCTTTACTTTTACCAAAGTTAAACAACTTAACTAGTCGACATTCGGCCTGGGATAAAGCCCGCACCGCTCAACAATTTCCGGTACAACTTCCTCCCATGCAATGGCCATAACGTGGAAGCCGTGCACGCCTTTCACATTTTCTTTGATATAGTTAATTTGCTCAATAGCCATTTCTATACCCTCACGTTTGGGGTCCTCGGCGTTTTTCAGGCGCTGTACCAGTGCATCAGGTACAATCATGCCACTAACATTGTTTCCGATGTATTTGGCAGCACGCCAGCTTTTCATGGGAGTTATCCCGGCTAAAATGTGTACTCGCTCGTCAATGCCACGCTCGCGTACCATTTCCATGAAGCGTTCAAAGCGCTCCATATCAAAGATACACTGGGTTTGTATAAATTCAGCCCCGGCCTCCACTTTTTTCTCCAGGCGGTCTACCCGGAATTCAAAGGGGTCGGCAAATGGGTTGGCTACTGCTCCCACAAAAAAGCGTGGTTCATTCTCTTTAATTTCTTCACCTGAGAAGAATAGTTTTTCATCACGCATTCTACGCACCAGATGGATAAGCTGCATAGAGTCCACATCATATACGTTTTTACTGGTGGGGTGGTTGCCGAATTTCTGGTGGTCACCCGATAGGCAGAGAAGATTTCTCATGCCCAAGCTATAAGCACCAAGTATATCAGCCTGCATGGCAATACGGTTGCGATCACGACAGGTCATTTGTACGATGGGCTCTACACCTTTTTCCTTGATATGCACACCACCGGCGATACTGGATATGCGCACGATGGCAGTTTGGCTGTCAGTAATGTTTGCTGCGTCAACGTAGTCTACCAGCATATCGGCATGGTGCTTCATCCCGTCGCCGGATGCGTGTTTTGGTGGCCCTATTTCCGCTGTGACAGCAAATTTACCGCTGTTTAAGACCTTTTCGAGTTTGCTCTCGGTTTTCAATCTATCATCACATCCTCCCTGACAGCCCTGCGTGGGCCGCCATCACGAGATTTGGACCAATCCTTGGGAGGCTGGTACTCCATCAATTTGTCGAGCTTACCCAGGGCTTTCATGCGGTCGTAGATAAGTTGCCAGGCACAGTCCATATCTTTGCTGATTTCACACTTGCCATACTGAGAACCGCCGCAAGGCCCGTTCAAGATACTCTTGGAGCATCGAATAATGGGACATATGCCACCTGTACGGTGTAAAACACAGTCGCCGCAGAGACCGCACCGCTCCTCCCACTCGCCATGGTTTAGCGAGCCGCCGATAAAGTTGGTATTCAGAGCCGGTACTACCCATTTATCGGAAAAGCGCTCGGCCACGTACTGCACCCCTACGCCACAGGCTAGAGATATAACTGCATCAACATCTTTTACGTAGCTTTCCAGGGTTTCAATATACTCAGGGTCACATTGGCGGGTGGCTACGAAAGTAACTGTTTCCAGAGGCTTATTTTCTAACCTCCGCTTGATGCGAAGAGAAGCAGCTAACACCTCTGTTTCCTTCTCTCCGCCTGCAAGGCAGACAGTGACGCATCCTGCACAGCCCACCAACAACACTTTATTACAGTCTTCGATCATCGAGGCAATATCCTGAATAGATTTTTGTTGGGCTATTATCATGCTGTGTCACCTTCTTTCTGATTCAGGGGAGTGGGACCAAGTTCACGAATGCGATCGGTCATTTCGGTTACAATTTCAGCAAACCGCTGTCCCTGTGCAGCCGAAAGGTTGAAGAAATCCAGGCGGTCTCCACCAAAACCAATTTCCTCCAATATATTTTTAACCATATTGACGCGTTTTTTAGCGCGTATATTTCCCTTAAGGAAGTGGCAGTCGCCTTCCATACATCCTGCGACAAATACACCGTCAGCACCATCCTCAAAGGTTTTAAGAAGTACGCGGTGGTCAATGGTACCAGTGCATGGCATTTCGATAATTCTTACCGTTGAAGCATACTGAAGTCTCATGGAACCTGCCAGGTCCGCAGCTGAGTATGCTCAGTAGTGACAGCAGAATGCTACAATTTTAGGTTCAAATTCAGCCACCTTAACGCACCTCCTTATATAGCGAATCTACCATGTTCATGAGCATAACATCTTTATAACTTTGTAAGGTGATGGCTTTATTGGGACATTCACCTGCGCAGCTGCCGCAACCTTGACAGAGTACTGCTTCGATCTCGGCCGCGTAGTTATTAATACGCGGTGCGCTAAAGGGACACAGACGCACACAAGTCAGGCAAGCCGCACATTTGTCCGGTTGAACAACGGCTACCACACCAGAGGATTCCAAGGAATCCTTACTTAATATGGTGAGAGCCCTACCTGCTGCAGCCTTAGCCTGGGCAACATTCTCTTCCATGGACTTGGGCCCATGCGCGAGACCGGCAATGAACACACCATCTGCTGCCGTATCCACGGGACGAAGCTTCATGTGAGCTTCAAGGAAGAAGCCGTCAGCGTTAAGGGGGACTTTAAACATACGGTTCATTTGTTCGTTGTCTTCAGGTGCCAGTATAGCGGCTGCCAGTCCAACGGCGTCGGTTTCAATAACAATTGGCTCACCAAGAACATGGTCAGTAACTGTCACTTGTAGGCTGTTGCCGGCGGCCTCCACTCTGGGTTTATCCTCGGCATTGTAACGAACAAAGATAACTCCCTTTTGCCGGGCCTGGCGATAGTTTTCTTCGTAAAAGCCGTACGTCCGGACATCGCGGTAAAGAACAAATACATTAACGTCCGGGTTAATTTCCTTCAAGTGCAGAGCCAGTTTTACAGACTTGTTGCAGCATACACGACTGCAGTATGGCCGCTCAGCATCTCTGGAACCTACACACTGTATTAAGACAATATTTTTCGCCTGTGTTACCTTGGGGTCATTAGCAGCTATTGCTTCTTCCAGCTCCAGCTGGGTGAATACGGCGTCGTGTTCGTTATACAGGTATTCTGTAGGCTTGTATTCTTGACCGCCAATGGCTACCACGGTAACGCCATGCTCTACAATATCACCGTTGGTCAGAGTGGTTTTAAAGTTCCCTACATAGCCGGACGCTTCAGAAACCCCGGTACCTGTAGATACTTCTATATTGTCGCTGGACTCAACCTTATTAATTAAGTCTGCCACAAATGCTTGCACATCTTCACCCTTAAAACCTTGCTTAATGCGCAGGGCATTGCCACCCAGCTGATCTGATTTTTCGATAATGTGAACGCTATAACCCTGCTCTGCCAGGCTGATGGCATTGCTCATGCCGGTTACGCCGCCACCGATTACCAGAACCTTGGGAGTTACCTGTACAGACATCTGTTTTACCGGCTCTAAAAGGGCAGCTTTAGCTACAACCATCTTAACTAGGTCCTTAGCTTTCTCTGTAGCCTTTTCCGGTTCATTCATGTGCACCCAGGAACACTGGTCACGTATATTAGCCATTTCAAAGAGGTAGGGGTTAAGGCCTGCCTCCCGCATGGTTTCCTGGAACAGGGGTTTATGGGTACGGGGACTGCACGAAGCAACAACCACCCGATTCAGCCTGTGTTCTTCTATCGCTTCTCTGATCGATGCCTGGCTATCCTGAGAGCAGACATAAAGGTACTCGCCTGCGTACGCAACGTTAGGCAGGTCTTTAGCGGTTTCTACCACTCCGGGGACATTCACAGTGCTTCCGATATTCACACCGCAATGGCAGACAAATACGCCGATACGTGGATCTTCTTCGCTGACATCCTTTTCAGGTGGGAACTCTACTTCCTTGATCATGGTACCGCGCACATCACCCAGGAGGCTCGCAGATGCTCCTGCCGCAGCACTGGCTGATAAAACTGTTTCCGGAATATCCTTGGGACCGCCGAAAGCACCGGCAACGTATATGCCTTCCTTAGAGCTATTGACCCCGGTCATAGGCTCTGTCTCAGCGAAACCAAACTGGTTAAGCTCTAACCCCAGCTTCTTGCCCAGCTCAATAACACTGGGAGCCGGCTCGAGACCAACGGAAAGCACTACCATATCAAATTCTTCATTGTGTAATTGGCCTTTTTCATCTGCATACCTGATGGTTAGGTCTTTACTTTCTTCATCCACTTCAGAAATCTTAAAGATCCGTGAGCGTATAAAGTTTACGCCCTGCTCCTCACGAGCCCGGTCATAATACTTTTCAAAGTCCTTACCATACGTACGCATATCCATGAAGAAAATAGAAGTGTCAAGGTCATTTTTGCTGTGTTCTTTGGCAATCACGGCCTCTTTTATGGCGTACATGCAGCAAACAGATGAACAGTAGCCATTTTCTATCTTGCAGTTGCGGGAACCCACACACTGTATCCAGGCGACTTTAAGAGGCTCTTTACCGTCGTAAGGCCGCTGCAAGTGACCCCCATACGGTCCAGATGCACTCAGAATACGTTCGAATTCCAGGCTGGTAACAACATTGGGGAATTTACCATAGCCGTAGTACTCCAGATCAGTGGGATCGAACTTTTCAAAGCCAGGACAAAGAATGACGGAACCAACTTCAATATCAATGGTTTCATCCTGCATTTCGTGATCAATGGCGTCTGCCTGACATACTTCCAGACATTTGCCACATGCCTTAGCCTTCTTCATCTTTAAGCACTTACTTGGGTCAATAGCATAGGCATTTGGATATGCTTGGGCATAAGATTTGTAAATGGCCTTACGCTTACCCAGTCCCTGGTTAAACTCATCATCTACCTTAACAGGACATTCTTCGGCGCAAGAGCCACAGCCGGTACATTTATCAGGATCAACATACCGGGCTTTTTGCTGAATACTAACTTTAAAATTTCCCGGCTCCCCTTCAACTTCACTCACTACTGAATTAGTTAGTGTTTCAATGTTCAGGTGTCTCCCGCATTGAACTAGTTTGGGAGATAGAATACACATGGAACAATCATTGGTTGGAAATGTTTTGTCCAGCATGGGCATAGCGCCGCCTATAGCTGGTGATTGCTCCACAAGATACACGTAGTAGCCGGATTCGGCCAGGTCCAGGGACGCCTGTATACCGGCAATCCCCGCTCCTACAACCATCACAGCCCCGACTTTACCAGAACTCATGGCATCACATCCATCCTTTTGGAGTACACCGCCTTGGGACGGTGTCGATGTGTAAACTTGTGTTAAAAATCGATACCCTCTCCACTCTCCACTGTGTTACTAAAAAACTACTTCGGTACCCAAATCATTGCTTGATGACGAATTGACTGAATAAATAATAACAGTCTCAGGTGTGTTTCCCGGAATAAGTGACCAAAACCAGAAAATTTAAACTTTATTTCACGGGTCATTCCCCGGGAATGACGATATGTTTATTCGTTATGGGTACCTTCCGCGCTGTCTGATGATAAAGAAATGGTATATGTGTCAGACTATTGCGGAAATTGTCATTCCTTAAATGGCCGGAACTGGTTCCGGCCATTTAAGGTTAAAATTTAACCATTTGCATTAACTCATTCAATTAATATTCGTTGGGAAGCTCTAAAAGTTGCGACCTGGTAAATACAGGACCATCTTTACAAACATACTGGCTTCCAACGTTACATCTACCACACATACCGATACCGCACTTCATCCTGTTTTCCAAAGACATAATGGTCTGCTCAGGCTTGAAGCCCAGTTTTTCCAGTACGGGCATAGTGAATTTAATCATCACCGGAGGTCCACAAATGATGGCAACGGTGTTTTCAGCGCTGGGGGCAACCTCTTCAACCACTGCAGGAATAAAGCCCACTCTACCGTCCCAGCCATCTGCAGGCCTGTCAATGGTTTGGACAAGGTTAATGTCGGAACGGCCTTCCCACTCGGCAAGCTCTTCTTTATATAGCAGCAGGCCGGGGTTCCTGGCACCGTAGATTACGGTCAAGTCACCAAAATCTGCACGGTTATCAGGGTGCAAGATGTAAGTTGACAGTGCACGAAGTGTGGTGAAAGCAAAACCACCGCCGATAACCACCAGATTCTTGCCTTTCAAATCTTCCATCGGGAAACTATTTCCCAGAGGACCGCGGACTCCTACGGTAGCGCCCTCTTCCATAAGATGCAGTGCAGTAGATACTACCCCCACCTTGGCTACGGAAAACTTCAGTTGGCCTTTTTCAGTTGGGGACGAAGCAATACCGAAAGGAGCCTCACCTTTACCAAAGACGCAAAGCTCTGCAAATTGTCCGGGTGTATAGGCAAAACTTTTTTCGTCTTCTTCGCTTTGAAACTCCAGTGTAAAGGTATGAATTAATTTATCCTCGGTCTCTGTAAAGTTCTTAACCAACTTCATTGGTAGCGGCAGATAAGGATTATTCATTAGCTAACCGACCTCGCTTCCGAACCCTGAATATCCGCCAATACTTCCCGGATGTCCAGATTTACAGGGCAGTTTTGAATGCATCTGCCACAACCTACACAAGCCGTGGCGTTATTTACATCTATGAAATACTTGAATTTATGCATAACGCGGTTGCGGAAACGCTCTTTACCGCTGGGCCGCGGGTTGTGACCGGAACCATGTATTGTAAACTCCGGGAACATGCAGGAATCCCAATTACGTACGCGGCATCCGTCGCAATCTTTTGCTTCATCTACAATGTCAAAACAATGACACGTGGGGCAGGAGTAAGTGCATGCAGCACACCCTATGCATTTCTCAGAAATAGAATCCCAAATTTCGTCGTAGAAATTGCTGTCCAGCTTTTGCTTTAAGCCGTCAAGGTTAACTTTGGATACAACTGTTGCACTTTCCTTGGTTTTAGCTGCTGCTTGTTTGTCAGCCTCAGAGGCATCGGAGCATGCTGCCGAGGTCAAAACCTTTTTACCTTTGTCGGTAAGGACTTCTACCACGTATTTATCTCCGATGTCTACTAAAAGCAGGTCTAAGTTAGTGGTATCAAAGGGACCGCCCTCAACAGATGTACAGAAGCAAGTGCTTTGCGGCTGGTTACATCCTATCCCAACTAGTACGGTATTCTCCCGCCGGGTGAGGTAATAGGGGTCCTCGTACTTATCATTGTTAAAAACGTTATCCAAAAGGGCAATGCTCTTGGCATCACACGGGCGGATACCGAAGATAACCTTTTGCTCGCTGTCTATTTTTTCCTCTAGGTGTGCACCTTGTTTGTCCACCTTGTAAGAAAACAGTTCTTCTGTTTGCGGGAACAGAATCCCTTTAGGGGGAATCTTAGAATTACTATAATCAAGTATTGCATCTGAACCGGAAGTGATAGCTTTGAACATCGTATAATTATCTTGCTTAACCGGTGCAAATACTTGGTAATTGTTCTTCAGGCTATCCAGGAAGTTCGGAATATCTTGCTTAGTAATTATCATATATTTCACCTCATTCCTTCACCAAAAAAGGTTGTGGGTCGTCGGACTCAAAGGTGGAGAGAGCCGGCTTATCTTCCATTTTAACGCCTGCCTCGGCATCAAATAGTTCCTTAGCGTCTTTGACCAGCTTGCGGGTCAAGATGCGCAGGTCAATACCCATGGGACAGGCACGCTCGCAAGCACCACAGTCAGTGCAGCGGCCGGCACCGTGAAATACCCGAACAGCCTGGAATAACATGTTATCTTGAATGTCAGAAGCACTCTTACCTACCCATTCAGGAGTGGAGCAGTCCACAAAACACTGTTCGCAGTAACACATGGGGCAGGCATTTCTACAAGCATAGCAGCGAATGCACTTGCTGAGCTCTTGTGATAGATATGCGCGCCTTTCGGCGGTGGATTTTGCTTCAAATGCTTCGATGTCGGCAAAGTCTTCTTTTTGCTCGGTAACAGCTTCAGCTACCATCTCGTCATATATCACCGGGTTCTTATGAGTGCAAGCAGCACATGAACGGTGGAGAACATCAACGATATTAACGGTTTTCTCAAAATCATGCCCCTTGAGTACTAAAGCGTCATCTGTACACTCTGCTGCAATGATTTCTTTGCCTTCACACAGGTCAGCAACCTGTTTTCTATCTATCATACCACTGCAGGGAACACCGATGATATAAAGGTTATCCCTGTTAATCTGGTTTTCTTTCATTAAAGCTAAGATTGACCTGGAGTCACATCCCTTTACAACTACCCCTATTTTTTGTTCTTTTTTACGCAGGTAGTTAGCCAGGTTGTTTTCACAGGTACAATTCCACGTTAATTTCTCTGCTTCTTCCGGCTTGCGGATGAAGGCAGGAGTACTGCGGAGAGGCTGGCTGCCTTGAGCAAAGCCAATTACTACATCGACTTTGTTTTCTGCCAATAGTTTCTTTGCCGCATCTTGAACCGCATTTTCTATTCCTGACATCCGCAACACCCCGCTTTCTTGTCAATTAAGCCCTCATTGGGCCCCAACTGCTTCACTTTTTCTGTTACTTCACCAACCAACTCAGCGAAACGGCCGCCTTCAGAAGCCGAAACCCAAGAGAAGTTAACACGGCCTTCGTCAACCCCCATATATTCTAAGAGGCTCTTAAGCATGACAAATTTCCTTCGGGCTACCAGGTTGCCACTAACATAGTGGCAGTCGCCGGGGTGTCACCCGGAGGTAAGAATGCCATCAACGCCGTTACGTAAAGCATTAATTATAAATAAAGGGTTAATTCTGCCGGAGCACGGTACACGGACAACCCTTACGTTAGTGGGATATTGCATCCTTCCCACACCCGCCAGGTCAGCGCCGGCATAACTACACCAGTTGCATAGGAACGCTACAATCTTCGGGTCCCTTTCCATTATTCATTTCCCTCCCCAGTTGCTACAGCGCATTTATCATGGCTACGATTTGTTCGTTGGTGCAACCCTTGACGTTCAGCGCTCCAGGCCGACAAGAAGATGCACATGCACCGCAGCCTTTGCACAGAGCTTCATTGACTACAGCCACTTTTTCTTCTTCATCAATAGAGATTGCTTGTGCCGGACACACAGACTCACATGCACCGCAACCTGCGCACAAACGTTTGTTAACCGATGCACATTTACCTTCAACAGAAATGGTTTCGTTAGCCAGTACGGTGCATGCCCTGCCGGCAGCAGCCTTGGCCTGGGAAATATTCTCTTCCAGGTTTTTAGGTCCGTGGGCTAAACCGGCCATGAATACTCCATCAGTACCGAAATCAACCGGACGTAATTTAAGGTGTGCTTCCAGGAAGAAACCTTCTTGGTTAAGTGGTACCTTATAGAACTGGCTCAGCTTGCTGTTGCTTTCTGCAGGAGCAACTATGGCAGCAGCGAGGCCGAGTACGTCAGCTTCGATAACTACCGGTACACCCAGAACGTGATCGGTTGCTGTTACCTTAACGGTGTTATCACCCGGTTCAACTAACGGCTTGTTATCTTCAGAGTACCGGATAAAGATTACACCCTTGTTGCGGGCTTCACGGTACATTTCTTCAAAGAAGCTGTAAGTTCTGATATCACGATAAAGGATATATACGTTGGCATCGGGATGCTTGTCTTTTACTTTTAAGGCTAGCTTAATGGATTTAGTGCAGCAAATGCGGCTGCAGTAAGGACGCTTACTATCACGGGAGCCTACACATTGGATAAAGGCAAAGTTTTTAGCCTCGGCAACTTTGGCGTCTCCGTCGTCAAAGGCACCTTCCAGCTCCAGCAGGGTCATCACCCTATCATTTTGACCGTAAAGGTATTCGCTGGGCTTATATTCGTCTGCTCCGGTAGCGATAACGGTAACACCGTGCTGAATTTCCTGACCGTTAGTTAATTGGGTAGTGAAGTTGCCCACAAAGCCGGCTGCACTCTCAATACCAGCACCGGTGAATACGGTAATTGAAGGGTTATCGCTTACCTGCTGAACTAAATCCCCTACAAAGGCCTGTACATCTTCACCCCTCATACCGTAACGAATGCGGTTAGCGGTACCGCCAAGCTTATCTTCTTTTTCAACTAGGCTTACCTTGTACCCCTGTTCAGCCAGGTTTATGGCGTTAGTCATACCGGAAACGCCGCCACCGATTACCAGTACATCGTGGTTCATTTCCAGTTCAGAACCTTGGATAGGCTCCAACAATCCGGCTTTGCTGACCGCCATTTTTACAAGATCCTTGGCCTTTTCTGTAGCCTTCTCAGGCTCATTCATGTGTACCCATGAACACTGGTCCCGAATGTTTGCCATTTCAAATAAGTTGGGGTTTATGCCGGCCTCCCGCAGTGTTTCCTGGAACATAGGCTCGTGTGTCCTGGGACTACAGGAAGCTACAACAACGCGGTTAAGGTTGTATTCTTTAATGGCTTCGGTAATTTGAGCCGATGTGTCTTGTGAGCATGCATACAATTTTTCATCGGCGTAAGCAACACCAGGCAGTGTCTTGGCGTATTCAACAACACCGGGAACATTGACTACGCTACCGATATTGATTCCGCAGTGACAGATAAACACGCCGGTGCGGATAACTTCACCTGCAACATCTTTCTCCGGTGGGAACTGTTTTTCCTTAGTTCTTGTCCCGCGGGCATCCGCCAGGATAGCACCGGAATTGGCAGCAGCAGCACTGGCCTGCATAACAGTTTCAGGAATATCTCTGGGCCCGCTAAAAGCGCCTGCAACGTATACACCGGGCCTACTGGTTCCTACACCGGTGAGCTGCTCTGGCTCGCAGAAGTTAAAGTTATTTAATTCCAGGCCGAGCTTTCCAGCCATTTCAGTAAATTCTTTTGGTGGCTCTAAGCCTACAGAAAGAACTACCATGTCAAACTCTTCCGTTTTGACGTTACCGTCTTCTGCTGCGTAGCGAATAATGAGGTCTCCGCTGTCATCCTGTTTCGGTTTAACATCAAATATGCGGGACCTTACAAAATTTACGCCTTGCTCATTTTTGGCCTTTTCGTAGTACTTTTCAAAGTCTTTGCCGTAGGTGCGCATGTCCATGTAGAAGATGGATGTATCTAAGGGATATTCGCAGTGCTCCATGGCAATCACAGCTTCTTTGATGGCATACATGCAGCATACAGACGAACAATACCCGTGGTCTTCACGGCAGTTACGGGAACCTACACATTGTAGCCAGGCAACCTTCTTCGGCTCTTTGCCGTCGGAAGGCCGCTGTAGGTGTCCTCCAAAGGGGCCGGAGGCACTTAGGATGCGCTCAAATTCTAGACTGGTAAGTACATTAGGAACTTTGCCATAGCCATAATAATCCAACTTACTGGCATCAAACTTTTCAAAACCCGGGCTCAAAATAACAGAACCCACTTCTACTTCAATGGTTTCATCCTGCATGTCGTGGTTAATAGCGTTTGCCTGGCAGACTTCTAAACATTTACCACAGGCTTTGGGCTTTTTAACCTTAAGGCACCTTGATTTGTCAATTGCATACGCGTTAGGATATGCCTGGGCATAAAGCTTATAAATGGCTTTGCGCTTACCCAGCTTTTGATCAAATTCGTCGTCCACTTTAACAGGACACTCTTCTGCACAGGAACCACAGCCGGTACATTTGTCCGGATCAACCAACCGGGCGTTCTTTTTGATGGTAGCCTTGAAGTTACCGGGCTCTCCGTCAAGGTCTAACAATTCGGCACAGTTGAGAGTCTCAACATTCAAGTGACGGCCACACTCCACCAATTTGGGAGACAAAATACACATGGAACAGTCGTTGGTGGGGAAAGTTTTGTCGAGCATAGGCATGGTTCCGCCGATGGCCGGTGATTTATCAACCAGGTATACATAGTAACCTGAGTCGGCCAGGTCGAGGGATGCCTGTATGCCGGCAATACCAGCACCAACTACCAGAACAGCACCGATTTTGTCAGGTTTAGTGGTACTCATTTAAGCATCACATCCGTCCTCCTAGATTTGGCTATTGGGGGGATATAAATTGGTTATAAAACCCCCGGCCAAGAAGGTAACCGTTTAGCTAACTGGTCAACGATAACTCAATGGAATCCCGACTTAAATATTTAACAAACTGATGTGAAAGGTGGTACATATAAAACAATTAGAAAAAAATTAAACTTTCGGTTATTTTTAACCGATGAACTGTCCTGTGGTCATTAAGAAACGCTACCAGTCTTAGGTTAACCTTATTAATGGCGCCTTTATAAACTTAAGAAATTTTGCTAGATACTGCATGGTTTCAAATTGAGCCGGGATACCCACATCTTGTTCCTAGTATAATATTTCTCTATGAGGCTGTCAATTCCTCTGAACACCCGTGAAAAATGGTGAAAAAGGTTAGTAATGATTTGATAAAATCGTTAAGATTATGTAAAAAAAGGGCAAGAACTCCTTTTAGGAATTCTGCCCTTTAGAAAAAAAATTATCTTTGCAGGTACGTTTTGACGAAAGAGTCACAGTAAATATCCTGGTTCATCAGAACGCGGGCTGCTGCCACTTCTTCCACCATTTGAGTATCGTAAACATCAGCAATGGCGGAATCAAGTCCACAAGCCATGCTCATAATGAGGAATGTCCTGTTAATTAAATGACGGTTAGCACACCCCTGGGAAGAGTTGCTCAGTCCCATGGTTGTTTTTGGCGCCGGGTCGGCCAGAGTTTTTACCTGGCGTAAGGTTTCCAGTACCTCTACGCCGTGCTCCTGGGCCACATTACAAGGCAGCATCAGCGGGTCTAAGAAGAGGTCATCAGTGGGAACACCGTTCATGTCGCAATTAACAACAATTTCCATGGCCAGTGCGACACGGTCAGCGGCACTCTTAGGAACACCCTTATCATTCATGGTCAGCCCTATTATTGCAGCATTGTACTTAGCAGCCAACGGAATGTACAGGTCCATTTTGAACTGGTCGGCGGTAGTGGAATTGATCATGGCTTTCCCTTTATGAACCGCCAGACCGGCCTCAATGGCCTTAGGGTTGGTGGAGTCAATGCAACACGGCAGAGGGCAATCCTCTTGGGTAACTTTAACCAGCCATTCCATTACTTCAGGCTGTTCCTTGGGGTCCACGGTAGGACCGGTGTTTACATCAAGGTAACGTGCCCCTGCTTCGTATTGTTTTTGAGCATGCATTTTTATTGGCCCGGGATCTTTACTCAGGATGGCATCCCGAATATCCGTAAACATGCCGTTAATACGCTCACCAATAAGGATCATATTTTAACCTCCCCTTATTTCTAATATTCGTTGCTTTGCATAAGCTTATCGAAGTGGACTTTGAGCTGTTTTACTGATTCAGGGTGCCTGAGTATGAATAGGCTGCCGCCTGACTGTGCCATGGCGGAAGATGTAATTACTTCCCACAGGACGGCACGTTTTTTCTGCTCGCCCCATTCAGGCATATCCTCTGCCTTGGCCTCTTTGGCTTTCCATGCTTCCTGGCCAACGTTACAGAAAATGGGCATGGACAGCATCTTATCACCCATCAAAGCACCCAGACGGGAGCGCTCCATGATGGAATAACAATACTCAATACCGTATCCCAATGCGCCAACCAGAGGGTCAATGACAATCTTGTCGGCAGGCAAGTTCATTTCAGTGATCAAAATGTTGAGCTGCTTAGCCAGGTTAATGTCCAGCGGGCTAGAAGCAATAATGCTGTGTCCGTGAACCAGGCAGGTAGCAGTAAGTGTTTTGTAGTTATTTTCAGTAGCCGGGCCGATCAAACAGTTTTTGCCGGAAAGGGCCTCGCCCACTACAGGAAGAATTTCTGCATCTTTCTCTTCTGCACCGCATCCGAGTATGATAAGAGGTACATTAACTGCCTCTGCAACTGCTTTGGCCGTCTCGGCACATTTTTCGGGGGTGGTATCTTCAAAATCCGGATTTGCACTTTGTAAGCGCAATGCAATAATGTCTGCACCGTATTCAACGTTTTTCTTAGCCCAGGCAACCGGGTCCGACATGACACCGGCAAACGGTTCTTTTACAGGCTCAGGCCATTCAGCCGGTTCCATATCCCATACTTCAAGGGCCATAACAGGCCGATGGGGAATTGCGCCTTCAAAGTGTAGAAATGGCAATGTGCTTTCGCCGCCCATTGTTACGGTATTCTCAGTACCAAGGACCACTTCGCCAACTTTGCTGGTCCATTTTTCCTTTACTATATTAACAGCCATTTGTTCCGCTCCTTTCGTTCAGGTGTAAATCTTCTTGCAACAAAGGAAACCAAGTTAAGGAAGGTGTTTTTTAGCACACTTCCTTATATTATTTCCGACTGTTGCAAGATCTGTGTAACGGCCTTTACTACGGCTGAGTCATCCGGCAAGTCAAACAACGGCTTACTGTGCAGGTCGTATTCGTAAACATCGCTGTCCATGGGAATAGTTCCTGCCAATTCCAATCCGGTTTTGTCAATTTCCGGCATTAGCGAATCGAGGGTATCTTTTTCCACCTTGGTGACTATCAAGTACAGTTGCTTAATGTCTAACTTCAATGAATCCACCAGTTGTTTTACGCGTCCGGCGGACCTAATCCCCCGGGCGCTGGCGTCGCTGGTAACAAAGAGGCAGTCCACATTTTGTGTGGTACGGCGGCTCAGATGTTCGAGTCCGGCCTCGTTGTCCATTACCAGGTAAGGATAATTTTCGGCGAGCTCCGCCATGTAACCGCGCAGCAAATTATTTGCAAAGCAGTAACAGCCGGCACCCTCGGGCCCCCCCATAACCATGAGGTCTACATTATCCCCTTCCGACAGAGACTGGTGTATACGGTACTGCATGTACTGATCTTTCGTCATACCGGCCGGAATAGAGTCCGTTGCATTATATAAACTTGCCAGGAGCTCTGAAATGGAATCCTCTATATCGAGACCCAGTGCCTCATTTAAATTAGCGTTAGCATCTGCATCAACGGCAAGAATAGGCTTTTTGCCATATTTAATCAGCTGCCTGATAATTATTGAAGCAAGGGTAGTTTTCCCCGTACCTCCTTTTCCGGCTATTGCGATATGAAATGCCATATGGCCACTTCCTTCCTATGAATATTGCATTGACTTTAGTATTTATCGGAACAGGGTACGATAAGATTCTTGTGATACCGTTACTTGATGCCGTTAGGCATTCCAACGCTGCTTCATAAAGCTGGGAATACCTGTGGACTCGCGCGGTCCCACCATTACTTTCCAGCCGCTTAACTCTTCCAGCTTACCGCTTAGAACTGCAACGCCACCGGGGATAATGATGGTGTTATGGTTAACTTTATCTGCCATTCCGGTCTCTTTTAACATATCAGTTATCTTTTCAGGTGTGAATTTTCCTGCTGCCCATCCGGTCAGAACAGAAATGCCATCAGTATCCACAGGCAGAATATAACCGGATATTCTGCCTGCCTCTACATCACCTTCTACGCAGAAGTAACTTAGAGAGAAGTTGGTGGTAATAAATACAGGCGAATTCTCGTCCGGAGTACCAACTTCATGGACTTTAGACTCCACGGCAATAGGTTTCTGCGGGTCCGTGTATATGTTCAGACGCAGAGTAACGAGAGGCAGTATCTCAGCCGGATCCGCTGAAGGGTAAACAACGATACCGGAGTACTTACTGATATATACGCTTGCATCAGCTACTGCCTGGATAGGATCATCATTTTCGACTACAGTAAGTGTGGGGTAGCCGAAAGGACGGAACTTGCGCAGTGCCTGACGGCGCATTTGGGTTTGGTCGGCCAGAACTTTATTCACTTCACGGCTGCCGGAGTCAATAACCAACTGCTTATAGCCGAGCTCTTGAATCTTCTCCACTAAGTCAGCTAAGCTATTTAGGTCATTACCTCTTACGCCAAGCACTACTTCATTTTTCTTGGCCAGCTCTGTCATGGCCTCATAGTTATCACTGGTTGCCCCGTAAAGCAAAGGCTTGCCGGAAGCACAAACCTCCAGTGCTTTTTCGGCAGCTGCCGGGTCCTCTGTGATTAATATAAGCGGGAAATTAGACTTATCATGAGCAGCCTTAACCGCTTCGGCAAACTTGCCTGCATCAGCGGAATCGTTTTTAACTGCTACCAGGTTTACATTGTGAGTTTGACCAACGCGGTCAAAGAATAACTTATTAATATCATCAACTTTGGCAGCCACGTCTTCATTGTCGGATACGCAGATGGCAATGCCGGTCATATTTTCAAACCGCTTTTCATGACGGAACAATACCGTTTCTCCCCCGACGGTAAGTTCATTATCACCAGTGCCAATTTTAAGGCTGGCAATGGGCGGAGCCGATGCGGAATCAAGGGCTTCCTTTGCTTCGTCAGATACGTGTGGGCAGCTGTCCAAACTTGCCTTGCCACTGGCCAAAGCCATTGCAAAAGCCAAGCAGGTTGGATGACCACATTCTTTACAGTTTGTCTTTGGTAATTGCTTAAAAATTGCTAAACCTGTCAAACCCATACTCCCTACTCCTTTCTTCAATCAATTATTGCAGCAAAGAGCATGCTCTACCGGAACCCATTTGGGTTCCGGTAAGGCATTATTTATCTAGTTTAACTCTTTTACATTAAGGGATCCATAGTTAATGCCGGGTGACCTTTTTCCTCCAGGAAGGACATTATCTCCTCACCGCTGGTGCCTACAGACT